>NC_017249.1:6255000-7731192 GCF_000284375.1 Bradyrhizobium japonicum USDA 6 | reverse complement strand
CTGCAAACGCTTGGCCTTGCGTCGATCGCCGCCACGCGCCGCGTCGAAGCGGTCGAGACCGCGGACGACGGCATAGAGTTGTTCTGATGTTCGCCGCCGGCGTCGCGCGTCGGCGGCAATTCGACGGATTGGGTTTTCGGAGCGTTAACCTTGCCCGAAGGGCCGGCCGTTAGGTCATTGTCGCGCCCCAGAGTTGGTCGCAAATACAGGGCGATCTTCACCTCGGAAAATTCGCCATGCTGAGAGACGGTAAATACGCTGCCTGGTTCAGGACCTCACGAGGTCAGGGCACCGGCATCGTGGATCTGGCCGAGGGCCGGATCTCGGGCCGCGACAGCTTCTTTACTTATGGTGGCTCGTACCGGGTCGATGAGCAGCACTTCTCGGCCGTCCTGACCGTGAACCGGCATGCTGACGGTCCGCTGAGCGTGTTTGGGCCTGACGAGGTCGAGGTCAAACTCTCGGGTGTGTGCAACGGCCTGGTGGCGAGCTGTTCGGGAACGGCCAAGGAGGCACCCGACGTGAAGTTCGAGGCGACGCTGATCTACAGCCAGGAAGATGCGCCGGCAGCCGACGCCAAATGCGCGGTCGTGAAGCTCAACGCCGACAAGCTGCCCAAGGGCCTCGACAACCGTTCCCGGCCGCGTCATCCGTTCACGCCGCCCAAGGCGCCTGTATCGTAGGGCGCGGGGTTTTAGCTTTGCATTGACGCTGTTGTCGCGAAAACACGGCGCGACCGGACTGCGGCAACACTAGTTTTAGAGGCAAAATCTAGGTTGAGGCCCATAACAAAAGGCGGACAGGGACATGCCTCAGATCTGGATGACATATGACGAACTCGCGACCCTCAACGGCTGCAGCGCTGACGAGGCCAGGATGCAGGCGATGCATCTGTCGCTCGATCGCCGCAAGAGCCGCGACGGGAACACCCGCGTCAAGCTGAACCTCGCCTTGATGGCCCGATTCTTCGAGACCGTTCGCGAAGCCGAATTCGACCTCGATGACGCGATCACTGCGCTGCGCGATGCCCATCGCCAGATGTCCGGGGTTCTTTCGGCCAATCAGCCGAGCCTGCGGCGCGGAGTGGCGTAAGTTCGCGGCGCCGGCGGCCGCCTCAGGACGGCGGCCTCGGCAGGAAAGCCAGGATGGTCTGGGCCAGAAGGACGCCGACGGTGCCGCCGGCGGCCTTTTGCAGCACATCGATGAATCGTGGATCACGATCCGGCGTTACCGCCTGCAAGACCTCTAGCCCGACTGCGACGGCGATCACGAACGCGCAAGCCAGCTTGACGCGTCCCGGTAGCAGGAAGGACAGCAGGAAGCCCAACAGACCGTAGGCGCTGAAGCGCTCAATCACGACGACCCAGTAGGCCTCCGCGTGGCCCATGAGTGCCGGCCGGCCCGCGAGCTTGGCCAGCGTCGCATAGACGATGAGCACGAGACAGATAACCGCGGCTGCGATGAGATGATTGCGGCGCATTGCGCCAACATAGCCGGTCGACCGGCTGGCCGCTTTCGAAAGCCAAGAACATCGTTAAGGTTCACAAACCCTCGAGGGCATGAACCAAGGTTCACGGGCGAACTGCGGAGCCGTGGCTACGGCCCATTCCGCATGCATTCAGTTGACGTCAGCCGCGGCGGTGCTGTTGCGATGTCACGCGGACGGCGCTGAGTTGGCGAGGGCAGGCATTCATCTGCCAGTTCTTCGGCCTGGTGACCCAAAGCCGGACTGCCAAGAACAGGATGTTGATGCCGAACCAGATCGACATCACGATAAGGAAAGAGCTTGCCATGACGGCTCGGCCTCCCGCTTTTCTTTCGAAAGCAATGCGGAGCGCGGCTGAGAGTTCCGTCTTCAAGGGAACGGGCAGGCGATCGTCCCTGCCCAAATTCTCGTCACCGACAAGCCAAGCCCCCGGTCAGACCTGTAGCTACGTGCCTGACCGCATGGCCAAGCCGTTCGCAGGGACCGACGTTCAACGCCGATTGTAGGACCAGCCCTTGTCGACATTGGTCGGGTAGTGGGCTGCGAAGTACGGATTCTTGAGGCAGTTGCGCGCGGGATCGAAAATCCAGTCGGCGCATTCCCGGTAATTCAGGAATCGGCAGTCGAAACCGAAGGCGCACCACGGCGCGCCGTTTGGAAATCCGAACCCCACGGGGACTTGCGCCGACGCTACTGAGGGCAGAGCCAGGAGCAGAGCTACGGCGAGCGCGCGGGACAACATGGTGCATTCCTCCAACAATCTATCAAACTGAGACCGAAGCCGGCCCGGCGACCGTTCTGCGCCGAAAAGGGACGATGTTCAATCTTCATCGTTGGACAGTGTAACATCCGGGCACGGAGAGATCGAGAGCGCTGAAAGCGATCGGCCCATGTCGATTGGCGGCTGCCATTGATCGATTGATGAGGCGGACGCACCCGTCCATGACGTGTCGCGCGCGGCCGACGCTAGCCCTTCTTGGTGCCCTTGGATTTGAGCGACAGGCCGAGGCGCAAGGCCATACGCTTGATCGCATCGGGCGAGCGCCCGAGAAGTTTTGCTGCCTCTTCCAGCGAAGTCGAAGACTTGGCCAATTCCATCAGCCGGCGGTCTTCCTTGAACGACCAGGGCCTGCGCGCCATAACCGAAATCATCCTCTCGTCGACACAAAGACAAAGCCGCCAAGCGGACCCACGTTCGCTCGACGGCTTTGCTTGGGTGGGGCCGGGCCTGGGGGAGCCCGGTGCGAAGATGGATATGCGATCCGCTAAGGTTCGCAACAAACAACGCGGATTAAGCTAACTGCTCAACCTTACCGCGATGAAATCGGCGCGTTGTGCTCCGTATAACCACGGAGTTTCGCTAACCAAGATCGATCTGCACGCTGTGATGGTGGGATCGCGGATGTACTGGCACCACGTCCGGTTGTCGGAGAACCGGCGCCCGGTCTTCGCAAGTCCGCGCTCTAAATCCTCGCGGGGGCGCCAGCCGATAGTCGAGACCCGACTCCGCGTCTCGACGCTGCGGCAAGACTCGGAAGCTCCGCCAATCCGCGCGGACTGTTCTGATGAGCATGGAAGAAGTGCCGATCCCCGAGCCGTCGTCGCGCAGCCGTCGAAACAGCGACCGGTCCTTCGACGTGGTGGCGATGAAGATGTTGCTGATGCCGGCGAGCGTCAGGATGGACGCAGGCACGGGATCATCGACTTGCCGAAGAAAGGCGCGAGTTAGACGCCCGCGTTGGAGATTGAGGAGAGCAGGGGAACCCGTTCCCTGCGCCCTCAATGTCCTCCAAGCTCGGGCCGGCAGCGTTCCCTCGATAATGGATGGCACGGCGCTGCGGCGTCAGAACTTGTGCGCGATTGGAAATCAAATGCTTCGGGATCGCGACATGATTTGTTTTGAAATCACGACGCAGATTCGAGCGATCAACTTGAATTGAATCGGCGCCGGTTGGTCGCAACGGCTTCGAACGAGAAAAAATCCAATCGCGATGCATGCGGCAGCAATCCCGACGAGCAGTATTGCGCTTCTCTCGGTTGAGTCGTCACGAGATCGTCGAATTCGTTCGGCTATGGTGCGCGCGCACGAACAAATCAAAATCAACAAAATCAAGAAGACCGAGATGCTTCAAAAGGCGCGAGCGGCACTTCCTCTCACCAAGCTCAGAGAGCGGGCGTTTGAAGGCGCGTTTTTCAGCGTTGCGCTGATCGCGATGGCGGGCTGGGTGTATTTCATCACGCTGCTGCTGGTGCGATTGTTCCTCTGGTTCTTCGGCTGACGCACCAGCCCGATCACTTCGCATGCAGGGTGCTGCTCAAAAATCCCTAGCATGACGAGAAAATCAGCGGCGGTGATCATGATCTCGACACAACTCGAGGATGAGACTGCCAGTATCACTGGAACGAATTGCGAATGATGCTGCTCGCGATCCTGGTCTCGCTCCTCGCTGGCTTTGGTGCAGGCTATGCGACGCGCGCGCTGCGGCCTCGCGAGCGCGCGGAGCGTCATCCGTTCCACCGTCCCTACAGTCCCACCGCGTTCCGGCAGAACAGTTCATTGGCGAGGGCACGGCGTGCATTCTGAGGATTTACAACCGGCGTGCGGTTCTCGCGTTGCGGCTCGCATGGTGGCGGAGGGAGTGAATCATGACGGGATTTCGGGGAGACGCCATGACGAGCCCGACGTACAACGCGCCACGGCGGTATTTCGTCGATGGGGGAGGTCGCCGCGTCCTGATCGGCTTGACGCCCGAGGAGACGTTCGAGTTCGAGCGGCTCGACAGCGAGCAGGCGCAGGTCGCGCCCGATGCCGGCGAGCGGCGCAGGCTCGAGCTCTATGAGAAGCACGAGGGGGCCTGGAGGGCCTGGATGGCGCAAAGCCGCACCGAGCGGCGCGAAGGATTCAACCTTTATTAACCATCGCAGGCCCATTTTCTGGTCTGGCGCCTCGAACCGGAAAATGCACGCATGTTTCAGCTCTTCCTGCGGGCCCGCACCCATAACTTCCTGAAAGACCGCTTCGGCGGTGAGCAGGTGTTCCGCGCGCGCTCGCCCGAGCGCGACGCCGCAACCGATCGCACCCGCATCGAAGCCATCATGATTGCGATCGATGACGCCCTGCATGCGGCGGAGCGCGAGCAGTCGGGTCTCAACCGCCGGGTCGAGGACGTGCTGGCGCGCGCCGCCGTGACGATCGGCAACGGAGACGACGAATATCTCGAGCGCGAGGCGCTCGACAATCACCACCAGGACCTGTTCGACAAGGAAATCCTGAACGGCCAGCGCCGGCTCAAGGAGCTCGGCGCCTCGATCGCCCATTTCAAGTTCCTGAAGGCGGCGATGCTGAGCCGTTTCCCGGACTACAGGCCTCCGGCGAGCCCCACCAACTGACGCCTGGTACGGCGCGCGAGCGAGGCCGCTAGATCGCGAGCATGCTGTTGCCCTGAATGGACAGCAGCGTCAGGTTTCCGGTGGCATAGGCCCCGGTATCGATGTTGGCCCGGTTCTCGAGCAGCTCGGCCTGCTTCACCGGCGTGTGGCCGTGCACGACGTATTTGCCGAAGCGCCTGTTGCTTTGCAGGAACTCGTCCCTGATCCACAACAGGTCCTGCTCGCGCTGCTCGGAGAGCGGAATTCCCGGACGCACCCCTGCATGGACGAAGAAGAAGTCGCCGCATGTGAAGGTCGGCCGCAACTGGCGCAGGAACGCGATGTGCTCCGGCGGCATCACGGATGTGAGCTCGCGCACCAGATCGGGCAACTCGTCCTTGCCAATGCCGGGTGCGGCCGACACGCCGTACGACATCAGGGTCTGGAGCCCGCCGAACTGAAACCATTCTGCGGCGCGGGCGGGATCTTCCAGCACCGAGGTGAAATAGGCCTCGTGATTGCCCTTGAGAAAGACGGTGTTGCGGCGGCGGCTGCGGTTGATCAGGAGATCGAGGGTATGGCGCGAGTCGGGTCCGCGATCGATGTAATCACCGAGGAAGACCTCGATCGCGCGATACGGCCGGCTGTTGGCCATGTCCGCATCGATCACGGCGAACATCTGCTCGAGCAGATGCGCGCAGCCGTGGATATCGCTGATCGCATAGATGCGCACGCCGTTCGGTAGCTTCGGCCGGGGCGAATTTCGGGGCGCAATCATGGACATGGGGTGCAACTCTTTCAGAGAGCTTCGCCCGAGATGTCAATATGCTATCGGCGAATTTGGGTGCCCGAACAGGTTTTTTTCCACCCCCGCCGGCAAGCCTGCGCCCGCCCGATCATTCACCAGCGCTGCGAATCACCCGTCCCCAAGCTTGCGCGAGGCTGGCCGAGTTGCCGCTGTCGAACGATGGTGCGGCCTTGCCACGATAGGAGGCCGCTCGCGCGCGGACCAGAACCGCGCCGCAGATATAGCCAAGCTGGAGCACCGACGCGAAGACGAGGATCGTCACAACGATGTGAGCTGAATCATGTCCCTGCCAGGCGGAGCCCACACCGAGGATCGTGGCGCCGAGAACGATGGCGGGCGGCAGGATGAAGATCCGGAATCGGCCTCCCAGCAACGATCCGATCAGCAGACTGAAAATGGCAACCGTACTCACGACGCAACTCCTCGAATTGGTCACGAGTGTTAATGGCCGCGGCCTAATAACGGCTTAAGCGGCATGGTTGAACAGCCGTTCAAATGCGCGCGACAATGCTGTGCGAAAATGACGCGATTTGGTGCGAAACGCGGCGTGATGCCCGCTTAATTGTCACGTGTGTGACAGTAGTTTGAGCATTGCTTTGGTGCGACGCTGCATTGCATGAAAATCGATTTGATTTTTTCGGTGCAGTGCCGCAATGTCGCTTTGTTTAGTTAAGATATACTCCGGCGCACGTCGAAAAAATTAGATCGATTTGCTCGCAATTCTGATTGCGAGAGGTGACGAGGCAGCGAGGTTCGGATGGCTGTAGCAACTTACGGTTCGGAAAATTATTATTCGGTTATCTCGAACCGACGCGGTGCCCTCCAAAGACCCCTGCAAGTGGCTTTGATCGCCGGAGACTTCGTCGCCGTGCTGCTCAGCTATTTTGCGGCAAGCGGCCTGTATCGCGTGCTCGTGATCGAGCAGGACTCATCTGTCGGAGCAGGTCTGGTCGTCGGCGCGGTGTTCGTGACGATCGCTTACTTCCAGGGCGTCTACGATCACCATCGTCTGATGAACACGGTCTGGCAGCTGCGCAAGGCGCTGGTGGTCTGGCTGATCTCGCTGACCATTCTCGCCGTCGAGGCGTTCCTGCTCAAATCGTCCGCGGACCTGTCGCGCGGAACCACGCTGCTGTTCGCGGCCACCGGCGGCGTCGCCCTGGGCGGTCTGCGCGTACTGTGGCGTCTCGCGCTGACCTCGAGCTACGCCAAGGGCCGCCTGGTGGACCGCAAGGTCGTGCTGCTCAGCCTCAAGCCTCTCGATTTCACCTCGACCCGGTTCAAGGATCTGCGCAAGCACGGCTTCAACGTCGTGCGGCATTTCGTGCTCGATCCGTCGGAGGAAGGCGCGGGCTGGGATAGTGAGATTCGCGACATCACCCGTCAGGCGCGCACGGCGGATGTGGAAGAATATCTCCTGGTCATCGACTGGGACGAGATGCCGCTTCTCCAGAAGCTGAGCCAGCACCTGCGCGTTGTTCCCCAGCCGATCCGTCTTCTGCCGGATTTCCCGATCGCCGATCTGGTCTCGCGTCCGTTCCAGCCCGTCAGCGGCACGGTCGCGATCGAGATCCAGCGCGCGCCGCTCAGCGTGTTCGAGCAGGCGCAGAAGCGCTGCCTCGACATCGGCCTTGCCTCGTTCGCGCTGCTGTTGCTGGCGCCGCTGCTGATCACGGCTGCGATCATGATCAAGCTCGATTCCAAGGGCAATGTGATCTTCAAGCAGGCCCGGCGCGGCTTCAACGGCAAGCAATTCGATATCTGGAAGTTCCGCTCGATGACGGTGGCGGAGAACGGTCATGTCGTCACGCAGGCGACGAAGAGCGACGCGCGCGTGACCCGTGTCGGCCGCGTGCTGCGGCGGACCAGCATCGACGAGCTGCCGCAGCTCTGGAACGTTCTGCGCGGCGAGATGTCGCTGGTCGGGCCGCGCCCGCATGCGCTCGCGCACGACAATTACTACGACCCGATCATCAGCAACTACGTGTACCGGCATCACATGAAGCCGGGCCTGACCGGTTGGGCCCAGGTCAACGGCTTCCGCGGCGAGACGCCGACCATCGATCTGATGGAAAAGCGGGTCGAGTACGACATCTGGTACGTCAGCAATTGGAGCATCTGGCTCGACTTCAGAATCATCCTGAAGACCGCACTGGCGCTGATCCATCAGGAAGCCTACTGAGCCAGGCCGACGTCGGGCGCGCGTTGCCGCGCCCGACCCGCACGCCGCCCGTGCAGAGGGGAAACGGCCTGCATTTTGCAGCACCTGCATTTTGTAGCATGTGATTCGTTGCTGCCCCTTTGACGATTTGCCCCCCCGAAACGCCGAGCCTTGCAGATTGAGCCATCGCCTCGCCAAGTTCGTCGCCTTGCCGTTGCTCGTCAGCTGGGCGATCGCCGCCGCCTGTTCTCATGCGAACGCGTTGGAGTGGGGGGTCGGCGGACCGCCGCAAAAGCGCAGGGATCTCGCGCCGATCTTTCAGCTCATGAGGGAGCGCGGGCTCACGCAATACAGGACCGGTCTCAACCTGACGCAAGATGCCGAGCCGGGCGAAGCTGCGATGTTCCGGCAAACCATTGCGCTCGCCAGAAAATATTCGATCACGCTTCATCCTCTGATCAACTTC
Source organism: Bradyrhizobium japonicum USDA 6 (assembly GCF_000284375.1). NCBI lineage: Bacteria > Pseudomonadati > Pseudomonadota > Alphaproteobacteria > Hyphomicrobiales > Nitrobacteraceae > Bradyrhizobium > Bradyrhizobium japonicum. The sequence continues at coordinate 7,722,902 of NC_017249.1, read as the reverse complement.
CCCTTCCGCTACGGTGACCGCACCGACAAGGGCCGGTACCCCAAGGGAGACCGGGACGCGCTCTACCGGCAGGGCTTCGATCGCACCTACGCGTTCGTCCGGCAATTCAAGGACGATGTGTCCGACTGGGAGCTGGAGAACGAGATCAACCTGTTCGCGGTCGATTCCGACGGGAAGAAGCTGTTCGGGCGCGGCATGACCGCGGCAGACTTCGAAATGCCGGTGATGGAAGACTGGGCCCAGGTGTTGCACGGCGCGTCCGATGCCATCGACCAGATCAACCGCGAGACCGGAAGTCATCTGCGCAAGGTGCTGAACACGACGTCGACGATGCTGGGCTTCCTCGACTTCATGGAGTCCCGCGGCGTGAAATACGACGTGATCTCCTACCACTATTACGAGGTGGCGGGGCAGAACCCGCATCGGCACTGGAATGGACGCAATCCGCCCTTCGACCTCTTCAAGAAGCTGGCGTCCTATCACCGCCCGGTGACGTTCAACGAGGTCAATTGCGCCGAGATCTACAAGCCAGCCTATGGAAATCGGCCCGGCGATCCCCTGACTGAGCAATGCCTCCGGTCGCTGCGGGACACCTTCCAATATCTGAAGAACCAGAAGGACGTCGAGATCGAGAGCGTGATGGTCTACGAGCTGTTCGACGAGCCGCAGAAGAAGCCGCCGGAGAACAGGTTCGGGCTGATGTACGAGATCGACAGGCCCAAGGTTGCGCTTTTCCTTCTTTCGGAATTTGCCGGCGGCCGCCTCTCGGCTGAAGAATCGACTGAGTTGAGAACCAGGGGACTGTAGCTTTCGGTCTCCGTGTGAAGAAAAGAAACTGCAATGCCTTTACCTGGATCTGAGCGCGTCAACACCGAGAAGTCGGGCAGCATCTTGGGCTTCAACGGGCTGCGCGGTCTCTCGGTGGTCCTGGTCTACCTCAATCACAAGTGCGGACTGCAGTTCTACTCGGGCAGCGTCGGCGTCTGGATCTTCTTCATCCTGAGCGGCTTCCTGATCATCGGCGAGCTCAACAGGCAGCGAGGCAAGGCCGAGACGGCCGCGTCCCGGCCCGCGGCGGAAATCGTCACCTTCTGGGTCAAGCGGGCGACGCGCATCTTTCCCGCATATTATGCGCTTCTAGCCATCCTGTTCCTGACCCGGTCCTATTTTCAGCACGCGGGGCCCGATCTCGGCTTCCGCTATCACGTCGTGTACCTGTCCAACTACTGGATCGGCAGCGTCATCGGCGGGACCGCCGGTCCGTTCGGCGTGCTCTGGACGCTCTCGGTCGAGCAGCAGTTCTACGTGATCGCGCCCTTCCTGTTCATCCTGCTTCCGCTGGAGCGCCATTTCGTCACCTGCATGAGCGTCGTCGCCCTCGGGTTGATCGGCCATTTCCTGATGTATTCATCGGGCTTCAATCACACCGCCATCCACACCTTGTCGCCCTGGAATTTCAGCCTGATCGCCTTCGGTGGCGCGATCACGATCCTGCATCTTCGCAGGCAGGGATGGGCCCCGAACGGCAACGGCATATTTGCCTGTCTCCTTATCGTCGCGTTCGCGCTGTGCTCGAACGGCGTGATCTACGAGGCCCCTTCGTATCTTTCCCCCGCGATCGACATTGCGATCGGGCTTTGCCTGGTCGCGCTGGTCTGGTGGGTACGCGCCAACCAGGACAGTGTCTTTGTCCAGGCGCTGGAATGGAAGCCGCTCAAGCATCTCGGGAAGATCAGCTACGGCTTCTATCTCGTCCACAACTTCATCCCGAACCCGCTCGGCAAGGCGCTGACGCTCTATGGCGGGATGTCGGTGCCCGACAGCGTCAAGATCACCGCGGGCGCAGCCATCGGTTTCGTGATCTCCTGCGCTGTCGCGCACATTTCCTGGAAGTACTTCGAATCGCCGATCCTGCGCAGCCGTCGCGGCCTGACCAAATTCTTCCTGCAATACCTGCCCGAAAATCCCTCGCAGGGCGTGCCGCGAACCGAGCTGAAATAGCCTAGCGGCTCATGCGAAAGCCATCGCCATCGGCTGGATAGCAGCGATGGCGAATTCGCAGGCCTTTCTCCGCGACGAAATGCCAGAACAGTTCCCGATCAGCTTCGGGCGCGGTGCAGGTACGTTCGAGCAGCGCGACGCGCGCCTCGGCGCCTGCCGCCTGATAGAACGTGGCTGCGCTTGGGAACAGGCGGGCCTGGAAGATATCCGCGAAGTCCTGGGTAGCGTAATCCCTGAGCTCGGGCGAGGCCGCATTGAAGGCGCGAAGCGCCAGTGGCGCGCGGATGAGCTGGAGCCAGGCCTCGTGTGGCGCGAAGCGATAGGAAAGACCAAGCAGTTCCGCCGTTCGCGGCCCAAAGCCGGCCTGGCGAATTTCGGCCCAGTAGCTGCCGAACCAGCCCAGTCCTTCAGTCGGTGCGCACGCCAGCAAGGCACGGCTCGTCGACGCGACGGCGTCTGCATCGAGGTCGACCTGCTTCAGGTCGCCTGCGCGTGTCGATTCGTCGGCGATCGCGAGCTGCAGCAGCAGAAGCTCGCGCAGCGTCTTGGCGCTGCAGAGGCGACGGGCGGATGGCAAATTGTCCGATACGATCCGTCTCAGGCGATCGACTTCATATCGCTCGCCGCGCGCGACACGTCCTGCAATCTGCGGAACCGCGGGATTGGTCACATCCGGGGCGATAGCCGCGATCCACGCCAGCGCGGCTGCGGCAAGCGCGATGGTCGAGCCGCGCAGAAGCCAGCGATAGGCGATCCCCGTTGCCTGCGCCGCCGGCTCGGTGGCGCTAGGCTCCTTCGACATAGTAGCTGTTGTAGTGCGAGCCCTTATACGCCTCGATCCTCTTGAGCATCTTCGGATTGGCGCGATTGAGCACGGCGCCCAGAAGCTTCTTCTGAATGCCTTCGGAACTCGCCATCGACTCCTGGAGCGCGTTGCGGGTCGTACGGCCCCACTCGATGACATAAACCATCGCATCGACGAGATGGCTGACAGCCTTGGCGTCGGCGACCGGCATCACCGGCGCCAGATCGATGACGATGTATTCGTATTCCTCGCGCACCACCGCGAGCAGGTCAGCCATCGCCTTGGAGGCGATGACGTCTGCCGAGTTCACCATGCGCGATGCGACGACGGATGGCAGGAAGTCGAGCCCGCTCTCCTTGCTGCGCTGGATGTGATAGCCGAACGAGCGCGGATCCTTGAGGGCTTCGACCAGGCCGGTCTTGGAATGCGGAGCCAGCGCCCTCGTCAGCGAGCGGGTATGGAGGTCGCCGTCGATCAGCAGCGTGCGATGTCCGGTCAACGCGGTCAGATGACCGAAATTGGCGGCGACCGTCGTTTTTCCCTCTTTCGGCAAGGACGACAGGATTCCAATGACCTTGACCTCGCGCGAGAGGCGGGCGACGTCGATCGACACCTTGATGTTCCGCAACGTCTCCGCGAACCGCGAGAACGGATGCTCGACGACGTAGCTGGATATGTTTCCTTCCGGATGATCCGCCGAAGCCCTCGCCGAGCGGATGTCGGGAAGGACGCCGAGGCATTTCACCCCGAGCTGATCCTCGACGTCGCTCGGAGAGCGCAGCACGTCGCTCATCAGTTCTTTCGTGAAGGCTGCTCCGAAGCCGAAGCAGAGACCGCCGAGCAGGCCGCCGGCCAGCGCCAGCAGCGTCTTGGGCGAGCTCTTCTTGTCGGGTTTGACGGCCGTGCCGATGATGCGCGCTTCGCTGATCGGGAAGCTCTGGTTCTGCGTCGCGTTCTGCAGCTTCTCGAGGAAGTTGTTGTAGAGGTTGCGATAAGTGTCCGCCGCGCTCTCGAGGTCGCGCAGCTTGACCTGCGCCTGACTGGTGCTGCCGGCCTGGGATACGAGATTCTTGAGATTGTCCTCGAGCGATGTCTCGCGGCTCTTGGCGATCTCGTACTCGCTGCGATATGCGTCCGCGATACGACGGACCTCGTCCGCGATCGCCTTGCGCAGCTCTTCCATGCGGTTGGCGAGGTTCACGGCCGCCTGGTGGGTCTTGCCGTAACGGCTCGACCAGTCGGCATATTGCGCCGCCAGGTCGAGATATTGGGCGCGCAGGCGCGTGATCACCGTGTTGTTGAGTGCGTCCGTCACGGTCGGCTGGACGAGATCCTTGTCGAGCAGCGCCTCGATCCGGTCGAGGCGGGCCTTGGCCTCGGCGGTCGCGGCATGAGCGGCAATCAGCTGGGAGTTGACGTCCGCAAGCTGTTGCTCGCTCATCAGACCCCGGCTGGTGCCCACGATGTTGTTCTGCGCCTTGAACGTCTGCACGGCGCGGTCGCTCGCCGTCGCCTGCTCACGCAGCTCGGCGCTGCGCTGCTGGAGCCACTCGCCGGCGCGCTTGGTCGACTGATACTTCGCCTCCAGCGCGCCGACGATGTAGGCGTCCGCAATCGCGTTGGCGATCTGCGCAGCCTTGTTCGGATCGATCGAACGGAAGTTCATGGAGAGGACATAGGTCGTCAGCACGCGCTCGACCTTCAGGTTCTTCTGCATGAGTTCGACGGCGCCGCGCTCGACCCGCTCCTTGCTCGGAGGGCCGTCCGACCCGAACATCGCAACGACCTTGCCGATGACCAGCGGAATCAATCCGGGATCCGAGCCGTTGAACTCCGGATCCTCGGTGAGCTTCAGGCGACGGACGATCGACAGGAGCAGGTCGTCCGACTGGAGAATCTCGACCTGGCTGTCGACGAAACCCGGGTCGATCAATGCGTTGGCGGTTCCGCTATCCTTGTCCAGCACCTGGGTTTGGCGCGTGTCCATCAGGATGCGCGCATTTGCCGTGTACATCGGCGTTGCCACGATCAGGTAGACGAGAACGATCGCGAGCGTACCAGCCACGATGGCGACGATCAGCGGCCATTGGCGGCGTACGATGTCCAGAGCGCGCTCGGCGCTGAGCGTCGTGCCACCGACCTCGATGGCATATCTCGGGCGTTGCGGAAACTGATCTCGTGGCTGAAACATTTCTGGGAATCTTGAGGTTGTCACTCGGGAAGGGGAACGGGTTTGAACGGGTCGGCGAGTTCGGTCTTCCACTCACCCGACATCAGACCGGCGCTTGCACCCGGACCCGCCGGTGCATTGCTGGCCGTGGCGGGAGCCGGGCTTCCCGGAACGGGCGCAGCCGCCGCGTCCTGATCCGTGAGATATCCTTTGAGGACGGACCCGTCGTGCAGCTTGGCAACGAATTCGCTGATCCGGCGCGCGACGTCGGGCTTGGTCGAGATGCAGCGCTCTTCGGCACGGTGAAGACCGGCGCCGATCGCGACACGGTCGGCCTGGCTCGCCTCGCGCAGCATGTCCCGAACCGGATCGAGCGCGGCGATGTCGGTCACCAGCAATCCGGTGAGCCGGCCCGAAAGCTTGTCCCTGTCGTTCTTCGACTGTCGCAACAAAACCGAGGGGTCCGAGACGAATGCGCTGACCGCGGACGACGGCGCTCGTTCGGCGCGATCGACGCATTGAGCCTGTGCCGGCGCGGACAGCGTCGCAGACACGGCAACGGCGATCACTGCCGCGATCCGTAAGGCCGGCAGGGAGCCACGCAACAAGCTATCGAGTTTGATTAGGATCGCGCTCATATCTCGTTGCAAACTAGTGATGGCGTATGGATTTAGGCCCTAGGTCCTTGATGACCCAAAACTATGTCAAATTCTTGTGCGGCGCAAAATATAAACCAGTACGGACCAAATTGCCATCCTTGCCCGCTCCGCAATCTCCGTTTCACATGAACGAAATTCTTGCTGCGATCAGGCGCGGATTCGGCGAACGATTGCACGCGCTCGTATGCGATAAGCACGAATTTTAGGCAAGCGCCATGCAAGGCAAAGCACCATGCCAAGGCAAAGGCGCGAGGGACGGTCTGGCAGACCATCGCCTCGCGCCTTTCGCAACCTGCGATTGAGAGCGGTTAAGCGAAACTTCGCGCGGTCTATTCGGAGGTCCGCAACATCGCGAGACGCGTGGCCCGCAGGCGCTCGCCATGCTCGCCAATCGCGACCCAGAAGCGCGGATTGCCGCCGGACTGCATCGAGATCCACTCGTAATCCGCGGCGTTCCAGGGGCGCACCGAAGCGGAAAGGTTGTCCAGGACGAAGTCGCCGTCGGCCAGTCGCGCGACCAGCACGAGATGGCCCTGGCCGCCATTGGTCAGGACCACTGCGAGGCGCAGTGCCGACTTGGGCCAGCCCATCTCGATCAGTTGATGACGCTTGGTGACCGCGTAGTCGTTGCAATCGCCGGCGGACGGCGAAAGGCTCCAGCGCGCGACCATCGGATTGGTCGATTTCTGCATCGGTGTGATCGACGCGTTCACCGAGCTGTTCACCTCGCGCAGCATGCTCATCGCCCGGTCGCCCGAAGGCAGCGTCCGGTCGGCGGCGTCGCTCGCGCATTCGGCGTCGTTGTTCATGCAGAACTTGACGAATTGCAGCGGCGCGAGCGCATTGTCGTACTCGCGGATGAACGCGCCCTTCGCCTGATTGAGCGAACCGTCGTTCAACATCTCGGCCTTGGCGGCGGTGCCGGTCGACGCGATCCCGATCGCGACCAGCGATTTGATAATCCAGCTCATGACATCCCCGTCTCGCGTTTTCTTTTTTGACGCTACGGGTATCTCACAAACGATTTGAGCTTTGGTTCCGCGGAAATTTACAATTGTAGCTAAATAGGCCGGTCACGGGACCGGCCTGGGAGGGGTGGTTAACGGTTCCAGCCGTCAGCGCGACGGGCTTACCGAGGTCAGAACGGCGGTCGATGTCGCCGCAAACAGCGTCTGTGACGCCGGACCGGGCCCGCTCTGATTCACGACCGTGGGTTGGGTCGAGGTTGCTGCGCCACCACGTGCCTCCGCCGCGGTCGAACCAGGTCCGCCGCCGGCTGTGGTCTCGCCCGTCGGATCGGCGCCGTTAGTCGCTTCGGTCGGGATATCGCCGGTGATGCTGGTGAACGATTGGATCAGGTCGGGATTCTCGGTCTTGAGAACCGCCTCCTGGATCAGCTGGGCAACGCCGGGCTGCGACAGGACGCAGACCGAAGCGGCGGTGCCGAGGCCGGCGCCAATGGCGCGGCTTTGATCGGCGCTGCTGGCCTTCGCCAACGAGGCAATGCCATCGACCGTCTCGGGACGTGCGGTCAGCAGGTCGCGCACAGCCGAGGCGAGGCCGCCTTGACCGTCCTTGAACTGGTCCAGCAGTCCGCCCGGATTGGCCAGAAAGTCGGTGGCGCGCTCGGCTGAAACAACGCCGGTGTTGGCAACGCAGCCCGAGCTGACGCCCGTTGCGCCGAATGCAGCCGGCATTCCGGCGAAAAGTGCCAGCGCTCCGACGATCACGGTGAAGCGCCTACCAGAATTGCAGCTCATAGCCCCTGCCCATTTCATCAATCAATTTGACTTTAAACTTCAATTAATTTGACTTTAGCTCGACTTGCACGGATTTGCCACGTTCTTTTCGCATCTGTGATGGTAGCGATTGCGCGAGGCCGCACCCGACGATGGCTGCGAAAAACACGCCGTAACCGGGGATTTGCAACGAGAAATCGATGCAGCTATGTGCAACTCCCAATACAGCGACGCTGGCGCCGATCACGGGTATGTAGCGGTCGCGCTTTCGGCGCAAGCTTCCGGTAAACAGATGGTAAAGATACCAGAGGCAGGCCAGCGCGATGACGGCGAAGGCGGGAATGCCTAATTCAACGGCAATTTCCAGCGGCGTGCTGTGAGCGCGGTCCCAGATGCCGAGACTGCCGAGCGTTGCGGGTCTGATGGCGGGAAAAACAGCTTCGAAATTGCCGAGCCCGACACCGAGCAGCCGATGATCGGCGATGATCCCTAATGACGCCTGGTAGGCGGCAAGCCGCTGCGGATCGATCAGCCCGTGTTCGACGATTCGCCCCGCCACGAGGCCGCCTACGAGCTGCAGGAGCACGAGCCCTGCTGCCGCTGAGCCGCCGAGGACCAGCCACTTCCGCGATCTGCCGAGCTCGAGCGGCACGAGATAAAGGATGATGGCCAGCACGAACGTGCCGACCGACAGCAGCAGACCCGCGCGCGATCCGGTCATGGCAAGCGCGATCGTGCAGATCGCGAATCCCGCGCCGAGCGCCACCGGCGCGGAGAGGATTTGCTCGAGCTGCGACCGCCAATCCGGTTGTTCCGGCGGCCCGCCTTCCTGGCGGTGCATGGTGCGCAGAAGCGGCACCAGAAACAGCAGGGCGCAGCTGCCCCAGAACGTCGCCGCCGTGTTTCGATTGACGAAGGTCCCCGTGGCAAAGCCCAGATAGGCTTCTTTCTGCCTGAACAGCACCATGTCCGGCGCGATCAGCTCCGCCAGAATTCCGTACAATGCATACAGGCAACCCGCCCATGCCAGTATGCGTAGCAGCGAGCGTGCGGCTCCCGCGTCGCTTGCGAGAATGACGGCGCGCGTGAAGGCGAGCGACAGCAGCAAGACCGATCCGAACGCCAGCCACGTTCCGCGCGCGGTGACCGAGAGACGGTCAGGCAGTACGAGGCCGAAAAAATGCCGCGGCAGTTCCCAGACCGCGGCCGATTCGCTGGACGGATCGCTCCACGTTTGCAACGCCACGATGACACCCACCGCGGCGATCGCCACTGCCAATGGAATGAGCAGCATGGCATTGCGACGGCTCACGGCCGAAAGATCGGCGGTCAGCAGGCTGCAGACGAGCAGAAAATTCCAGAAGCAAATCCACGCGAGGTCGAGGGATCCGAGCGGAAGTGGCGCCAGCACAAACACGGCTGTGGCGAAAAATCGCGATATCGCGCCCAAAGGCCCCTCTGTCGTTCAGCTCAGCCGCGATGGAGCTACCAGAACTTCGCGCGAGATCAAGTTAATGCGAGGCTGAGTCGTTGATGGCCATTCGCAACATCGCAAACAAGACCGCAGCGGTTCGCGCGTGCAGCCCTGATCTGTTCCAGACGCAATGCCCGTTGCCTCACGAAAGCTGAATTGAAGTTTATGAGCATGTCGTCGGAGCAAAGATGCCGGCCGGCGTCTTGCTGCCGCATCTGTCGTGCACTGTTCTGGTCGAGATCGGCGCTTCGCGGCTCTTTTCAGTTGAATAAACCACCCGGTGGAGGCATTATATTGCACCGCAGCATTTCGCTTTGGTCGAATCGTAGAGCCTCTATCAAGTGCTAGCTCATCAAACAAAGGCGCACTACGTTCCGCTGGACAGCGTTCGTGGCCTCGCCGCCCTCTGCGTGGTCGTCCATCACTTCGTCGGATCGGATCCGCTCGCCGCTGCGCTGCCTCATCGCGCCTGGATCGACGTCGCGTTTTTTCACAATTCCTGGCTCTTCGTCGACTTGTTCTTCGTGTTGAGCGGCATCGTGATCTCGATGAGCTACGTGCAGTCGGAGTTCAGCGAGTTCGACTTCAAAACCTTCACCTTGCGCCGTATCGCGCGCATCTATCCGCTGCACATCGTCATGCTGTTCGCGTTTCTGGCGTTTCGCCTGATGCGGCTCACGCTCACCGAACTGGACCTGCTGCACTTCTCGACCAATGAGACGGCGGATCTCCAGGTTAACAATGTGTACTCGTTTGTCGCGAATGTGTTCTTGCTCCATGCTATGGGCGTGCTCGACTATCTGAGCTGGAACGGCCCGAGCTGGAGTATCAGTGCGGAGTTCTACACCTATCTCGTGTTTGGCGCCGTCGTCATCCTGTCGCAGCGCCTTGGCTACATCAAGCTCGTCTACGCTTTCAGCGCGGTGCTGGCCGTGATGGGCGCGGCTCTCATTATCTTCGTGCTCAAGAATGAAACGCTCGATTTCCAGACCAACGCCTTCACCCGATGCTTCCTGGGCTTCTTCGTCGGCGTGCTCACGCTTCGTTTCGTCTCGGGAAAAGGTCGTTCAGTGAGCCCCTTCGTTCAGTCGGCCTGCCAGATCGGCGCGGCCGTCGTCGCCATCGTGCTGGTTTCGATCGTCGGCTTCGACGAACGGCTCAGCTTCGTGGCGCCGATCGTTTTCGGCGCCCTGCTGGGCTCGCTGATGGCGTTTCCGGAGCGGCTCCTGCCGAAGCTGCTGTCCGTCCGTCCGCTGGTCTGGCTGGGCAAGCGCTCCTATTCGATCTACATGACGCATGCGCTGATACTTGTCCTCATCCAGTACTTCGCGCGTGGCGTGGGCACCGGGCGCCTGCAAATCGTGGACAACATTCTTCCCGGACTGGCAGCCTCGCTGCTGCTCGCCGTCTTCGTGGCCGCCGTGCTCGTGCTCTCCAACCTCACCTACCTCTGGGTCGAGATGCCGGGGTCGCGGTTCGTGCTTCGGCTTTTCAATCGCCGCGCCGTTCCCGCTGTGGCCGCGGCGGAGTAGCGGGCATGTCCAGCAGCTCTTCGGCTCTACCGAGGTCGGACTGGCGCATGGTCGATCCGGTGGCCTTGCCCCGGCATCACCAGCAGGAGGGCAGTGCATTCTTCAGTCTCGAGGCAATCGCGCTCTTGCTCTATTTCTACCGCGATGCGCTCGCAGGCGCGCTGCGCTATTATCTGGCCGTTCTCAAGATCAGCCCGCTATGGTTCCTGCCTGACATTTTCGCGCTGGTCTGCATTTTTGCCTTCGTGCAGCGCTACGTCCTGATGGGACGTAACATCGTCGCGATCCTCACGCTGTTCTACATCTGCTTTGCGCTTTACCTCGGATACGTGTTCCTGGGATATTTCAGCGGCATGATGTCGTCGTTCAAGATGATCGCGCCGGTGTTCGTCGGCTTCTGCTTCTGCGGGCGCAATTTCGGCGACTACGATCGACTGCTGCGGTGGCTTCACCCGATCTTCTACCTGACGATCGTCGGGATCATATTGTCGTCCCGCATGCAGTTGCCCTGGGTGGGATATGCGTACGAGACTTTCGGCACGACGCGGCAGGCGACGCGGCTGTGGTGGTCGGCGTCCGAGACGCGCCTGGCGGGGCTGGCCGCCGACAGCACGATGGCCGCATTCTTCGTGTTCATTTCGTTCACGATCAGCTCGGTGCGCCGGAGCCTGCTGTGGTGCCTGTTCTGGGCCCCGATCGGTCTCTACGCCATCAAATTGACCACGAACAAGACGTCGCTCGGCGTGATGGTGATCTACATCGCTTGCCTGATCATCGTTCGCCTCGTTCCCGAGCGTGAGAAGTTTCCCATGCTCCGGCGCATGGCGCTGCTGTCGTTCCTGTCGATCCTCGTGCCTGCGGTGCTGATCGCGCTGTTCTCCGGCAACGGGCTTGTCAGCATGTCGCGCGGTCTGTTCAGCCTGCAGGACCGCGTCAACAACAGCTGGCAGTTGCCGTTCGTCTACATGGCCGATCTCATGCCGGTCGGCTTCTTCGTCGGTTGCGGCCTCGGTTGCTTCAACTATCCGCAGCTGCTGTTCTCGAACAAGCTCAGCTATTACGTTCCGGTGGATAATTTCTACCTCGGCACCTACCTGATGTTCGGGCCGATCTTCGTGTTGTTCATGGTCATGGTCATCCTCGCGGTCGCAAGGACCAGGGACATCTACAAGCTGTCTTTCGCGGTGGCCATGAATCTCTTCACCATCACGGTTCTGGCCTATGGTCCGGCAAGCGGCCTGATCATGCTCGGCGTCGCCTTCAGCGAAGTCTTCGCCCGAGAGAGACGCGACGAGTCCGTCGCGGACGCGGCGCCGCTCGCGCCTGACGTCGACGATCTGGTTTCGCGGCCGGCATGATCGCGATGTTGCCGCATGCAATGAGCTGCAATGCGCAGCACGGGCTCTGGTCCGCAACCTTCCTTCATCTTGATATCGGATCGCGGCGGTGAGCGCAGACAGCAAGAATTTCGTGGAGGCGATTCAGGGGCTGCGCGGCGTCGCCGCGCTCACCGTGCTGATCGTCCATCTTCAGGACATGCCGCTTCTGGCGGGCTTCCTGCCTCCGATCTGGCCGTGGCTGGAAGCGACGGTCAACATGGGCGGGCACGGGGTCGAGCTGTTCTTCATGATCAGCGGCTTCCTGATTCCGGCGAGCCTGATGCGTCACCGCAGCGTCGGGAAGTTCTTTCTCGATCGCGCCCTGCGAATCCTGCCCGTGTTCGTCATCCTGCACCTGATCCTGTTCACGGCAGGCCCCCTGGTTGGCTACAAGTTCTTCAAGGGGATCGATCTGCCGACCTATCTCAAGCTGTTCTTCGTCAATCTGGCGTTCCTGCCGGACGCGCTGGGATTGCCGATCGGCCAGCAGAATGCGTGGACACTGAGCTACGAATGGGCGTTCTACATTCTGTTCGCGGTGATCTTCGTGATGTTGGTGCAGCGAAGGAACTGGCTGCTGGCGGCGCCGTTCATCCTGCTCGGTCTCGCGGGCATCGCCTTTCGGCCGATCGCCGCGTTCTTTCTGGTCGGGCTGTTGTTCAGCCTGATCGATTTGCGGATCCGCGTCGTCGGCTGGCCCGGATTGCTGGCGGGCGTCCTTTGCGGGATCGCGATGTACGTGTCGATCGAATATGCGCATCCGCTGGTCGGGCTGCTGCCGGGCGCGCTGCTGTTTGGAATGGTCCTTGCTCCGGACTCCGGAATTGCCGCCGCTTTGAGCGGCAGATTCCTGCAGTTCCTCGGAAAGATCAGCTACAGCCTCTATTTGGTCCATCCTTTTGCGTTATTTCCGTTGCAGGTCATCGGAGTGAAGCTGGCCGCGCATGGCGTCAATCTCTGGCTCCTCTGGGCCGGGTTCGCGGGCCTCGGCCTGATTGCCGCACTGATAGCGGGAACGGTCAGTTACGAGCTGATCGAAGTGAGACTCCGCCGCTTGCTCGATCCGGCGCTGCGGGGCCTGTTGTTCGGAGTGCGCCGTGAAGCTCGCTATGTCGCCTGAGCGCGTCCCTTCGCAATCGTTTCAGCCCGATCACGTACGAGAGACGTCATGATCATCAAGAATCTGCTCTCGATGTCGAGCGTGAACGTCGTGAAGTCGGCCGTTCAGTTCCTCATCACGCTGCTGATCACCTATTTCGTGACGCCCACGGAATTCGGGCTCGTGGCGTTTTCGCTGCCGTTCATCGCCTTCATCTCCATGCTGACCGACCTTGGTCTGTCGAGCGCGATGATCCAGCGGACGTCGCTCACCAGGGAGGAAGCCGGCGCGGCGACGACTCTGATGGTCGCGATCGGGATTGGTTGTGCCCTGGTGCTGGCCGCCGCCTCGAAACCGCTGGGGGCTGCCGTCGACATGCAGGGGCTGCCGTCCGTGCTGGCTGCTCTGTCCGGTTCGGTCGTCTTGTCCATTTCCGCGATGGGGCCGCGCGCGGTCCTGGAGCGCTCCCTGCAATATCAGACCATCGCCTTGATCGAAGCCGGCGCGGCTCTGGCTTCCGCGACGGTGGGCGTGGCCGGAGCCCTGCTCGGATGGGGAATCTGGGCGCTGATCGCATACTATGTCCTGATGCAGGCGGTGCGCGCCGTCGCCTTCTATGTGAACACCAGGCGCCACATCCAACTGTGCTTCAAATGGCGCGGCGTCGCCCTGATGCTGTCGTTCGGCGGTTGGGTGCTGGCCTCGAACGTCCTCAACTTCACTGCGCGCAACGTCGGCAATCTCATGATCGGCGCCAAGCTCGGCGCGGCGGCGGTCGGCCTGTTCGGTCTCGCCTTCCAGTTCATGACGCTTCCGCTGATGATCCTGTCGTGGCCGGGCGGCGGCGTTCTGATGGCCACCCTGAGCCGGATGCACGGCGAGCGGGAACAGGAGCGGCGCAGGGCGGCGATCTGCGCGGTGCTTGGCATGACCGCGATGATCACATTCCCGGCAATGATCTACCTGACGTTCGGGCTGAAATATCCCGTTGCGACGTTCCTCTCGGCGCATTGGCAGGAAGTCCTGCCGCTGATTGCTATCCTCGCGCCCGCAGGCGCGGCGCAGTCGATTGCGGCCTATGCCGGGCCGATTCTGCTGGCTCACAACAAGGCCCGGCTCCAGTTCTGGGTGAGCACCGCAAACAGTGCCAGCATGATCCTTGCCTTTGTCGTGGCGTTGCCGTTCGGGCTCACGGCCGTGGCGGTCGTGTACCTGATCGTATCGATCCTCGTTTGCGTCCTGATGCTGATGATTGGCGCCCGCAACTGCGCGATCCCCTATGCTTCTTTGTTGGGCGCCCTGATGCCGGCCACCGTCGCCACCGCGCTCGGTGCATTGTGTGCGCTCGTCGCCACGAAGGGAGACGTCGCAAGCCTGTCACATTGGCTGCTGGCGACGGGCGTCTATGCGCTGATCGTGCTTGGCAGCTACGTGATATTCAGGCGTCGTATCTGGAACAGCATGCAGTCGCTGCTCGGCGGATCGGTTCCGTCGATACAGGCGAATGTTTCCTCGGCAGGTTAGTAGAGATCGTTTGATGTCATCAGTTGAGGAAATGAGCGGCAAGTCCCAAGCGGGAATTCCGTGGCGCGAGGACCTGATGGCGAACACCGGCAGGTCCGGTGTGGCTGCCGCTTTCGTCGCCATGCTGACGAGCCCGGGCTTTGCCGTGATCACGACCTGGCGCATCGCCAAGATGCTGCGATTCCAGACACGCTGGGGACATCAGATCACCTGGCTGCTCGTGCGGGCGCTGATGCGGCGCGGCTGCTACATCTCGGTTCTCGCGGAGATCGGTCCAGGGCTGATCTTGCCGCATCCGACCGGCGTCGTGATCGGCGAGGGGGCGCGGATCGGTCGTTCCGTGATGCTTTATCACAACGTCACGCTCGGCCGGCGTGCCTGGGATGAACCGGGTTGCCCGACCATCGGCGACGGCGCCGTCATCTACACCGGCGCCGTGATCGTTGGCCCGACTTCGATTGGCGCGGGAGCAAACGTTGCCGCCAACGCGGTCGTGACGCGTGACGTCCCGCCGCATTCCGTTGCCGCGGGAGCACCTGCGCGGATCGTGCGCTCGGAAGCGCCAGGTCGCCTGCGCGCCTGACGGACCGCGAACCGACGGCGCGGGTTCCCGGCGATGCGCGGTCCGCGTTTCGTCCGCCTGCGCAGTCCGGTCACAATTCTGATTGCTTGCCATGTATAGTTGTGTCCGGAAACGTCTCAGACACAGGAAGCAAGCCCATGTCGTCGATCATTACCGATTTTTCGCAGGTCTATCCCTATCTCGACGGCTCGAAGTTCAAAGACACCATCGTCGTACAATATCGGGGCGACGGCGACGTCAGATACAGATGCGACGTCCTCGTGGACATTTGTCGGGGCAAGCGCGTCCTGCATGTCGGATGCTGTGACCATCTGCCGCTGATCAAACGAAAGATCGACAACCGGGACTGGCTGCACGGCCTGATCACCGAGTGTTCCGAATACACCGTCGGCGTCGACATCGATGCGGATGCGGTGCGGGAGGCGTCGCGGATTTCCGGGCTCGACAACATGGTCGCGGGCGACGTGACGTCCGGCCAGAAGGTCGACGCAATATCCGGCCGGAAGTTCGACATCGCCGTGTTTGGCGAAGTCGTCGAGCACATTCCGAATCCGGTCTCGTTCCTGTCGCGCTTCAGGGAGAATTACGGCGACGTCGTCGATCAGATCGTGATCACCGTTCCGAACGCCTTCAGAGGCGGCAACATCAAGGGCATCTTGAAGAACGTCGAGACGATCAACAGCGATCACCGGTTCTTCTTCACGCCCTACACGATCGCCAAGGTCGCAATCGATGCCGGCTATGCGCCGGTCGAGGTGAAGATGGCGACCTTCATGCGCGCCGGAAAGCTGAAGTCGATGCTGCTGCGGCAGCTTCCGCTGCTCGCCGAGGATATCATCTTCATCGGTACGGCCACACCCGCGCGGCCGCACTGACCTTGCTTCCCCCGTCGTCCTGATCAGCTGGCAGGGGTGGCCTGCCAGCTGGTTTCGGCATCAGACGAACAGGAAGTTGCCGTGGTCCAGGTTGGCCGAGTTCACATTCTTCAACAGGATGGAATCGGCCGAAGTGAGCTGGATCAGCGTGTCCGAGCCTGATTGCGAAATCTGCAGGTGGCTGTAGTCGGCCACCAGTGATTTCAGGATTTCGATCGTGTCGTGGTTCGCCGCGGTTCCGGCGTGGAAGCTCTTGATCTGGTCGTTGCCGCCGTCGAACATGACCGTGGTCGTGCCCGGCGCCGCGGAGAAGATGTCGTTGCCGCTGCCGCCGGCCAGTGTCTGTCCCGCAGTCACCGCCGTGACGGCGTGGGTCCCATCGGTGTTGAGGACGTCGATCGAGAGCAGCGAGCCGCTGGTATTGTAGCTGTCGTGCTCGACGGCGCCCGGCAGGCCGGAGACCTTGAACTTGAAGACGTCAGACGTTCCATCGGCGTTGTTGAGGATTTCGGTCGTCTTGACCCCGGTGCTGTCGTAGACGTCGGTGACCTTGCTGCCGTCCGACTTGACGACCTGCGTATAGTCGAGCGTGCCGTCTGCGTGCGAACGGGTGATCGACGTCATCTTGCCCGCCGCGTCGATGTGCTGCTGCTCCGTGACGTAGCTCTGGCCGGTGATGTTGTACTTCGTATTGTCGTGCGAGCCGTCGGCGTTGTTGACGTAGACCGCGGACTTGACGCCAGACGCATACACGGTCGTCGAGTTCGAGCCGTCCTTGTTCAGCACGTAGTCGCTGGTGAGGCTGCCATTGCTGTCGAACAGCTTGGTCTCCTTGGTGCCGTCGGCGTTCACGATGTAGATCGACGAGTTCAAACCATTCACGTAGTTCGTCGTCGTCACGTCGCCGCCCGCGGTCTTGTGAACGTCCTGGACCAGAGCTCCCGACGAGTTGTACGTGTCCGTCGTGGTCGATCCATCGGCGTTGTTGTGGATCTCGCTCGTCTTGTGGCCGGTGCTGTCGTAGAGGTCGGTGACCTTGCTGCCGTCGCTGTTGATCACCTGCTTGTAGGCAAGCGTATCATCGGCATGAAGGCGGGTCAGGACCGTAAGTGCGCCGGCGGCGGTGAGGTGCTGGATCTCGGTCGTATAGCTCTGGCCCGTGATGTTGTAGAAGGTGTTGTCATGGCTGCCGTCGGCATTGGTGACGTAGAGCTTCGTCTTGACGCCGGCCGAATAGACCGTGTTCGAGGACGAGCCGTCCTTGTTTTGGACCAGATCGCTGGCGAGCTTGCCGCTGGAATCGTACAGCTTGGTATCCTTCGACCCGTCGGCGTTGACCACGTAGACCGACGCTAGCAGCGTGCCATTGTAGTTCGTCGTGGTGGTGCCGGAGCTCGTCTTGACGATCTCCTGCTTCAGTACTCCGGATGACGGGTCGTAGGTGTCGGTCGTCGTGCTCGACGACGTGACAGTGACGACCGAGGTCTTGTGACCGGTGGAGTCGTACTGGGTCGTGACCTTGCTGCCGTCGCTGTTGATCACCTGGCTATAGGCCATCGAGCCGTCGGCATGGGTACGGCTGACCAGAAGCAGCTTTCCGCTCGGATCGATGTGGTCGTGCTCGTTGGTATAGGACTGGCCGGTGATGTTGTAATAGTAGTTGTCGCGGCTGCCGTCGGCATTGGTGCCATAGACCTTGGTCTTGACGCCGGCCGTGTAGAGCGTGTTCGAGGACGAGCTGTCCTTGTTCTGGATCAGGTCGCTCGCGATGATGCCGTTGGAATCGTACAGCTTCGACTGCTTCGACCCGTCGGCGTTGACCACGTAGACCGACGCCAGCAGCGAGCCGTTGTAGTTGGTCGTGGTCACGTTGCCGGAGGTCGTCTGCACCACCTGCTGCTTGAGCGTGCCCGCGGCGGTATAGAAATTGGTCGTGGTGGCCGTCGACGTGATGGTGATGGCCGAGGTCTTGTGGCCGGTCGAGTCGTACTGGGTCGTGACCTTGCTGCCGTCGCTGTTGAAGACCTGGCTGTAGGCCATGGTGCCGTCGGCATGCGTGCGGCTGACGGACACCAGCTTTCCGCTCGCATCGAGATGGTCGTGCTCACCGGTATAGGACTGGCCGGTGATGTTGAAATAGTAATTGTCGCTGCTGCCGTCGGCGTTGGTGACGTAGGTCTTGGTCTTGACACCCGCCGAATAGACCGTGTTCGACGACGAGCCGTCGGCATTCTGGACCAGGTCGCTCGCGATGACGCCCTTGGCGTCGTACAATTTCGACTGCTTCGACCCGTCGGCGTTGACCACGTAGACCGACGCCAGCAGCGAGCCGTTGTAGTTGGTCGTGGTCACGTTGCCGGAGGTCGTCTGCACGACCTGCTGCTTGATCAAGCCGGCTGTGGTGTAGAAATCGGTGCTGGTCGCCGTCGACGTCACGGTGACGACGGAGGTCTTGTGGCCCGTGGCGTCGTACTGGGTCGTGACCTTGCTGCCGTCGCTGTTGTAGACCTGGCTGTAGGCCATGGAGCCGTCGGCATGCATCCGGACGACTGATAGAAGCTTCCCGCCCGCGTCGAGCTGGTCGTGCTCGGTGGTATAGGACTGGCCGGTGATGTTGTAATAGTAGTTGTCGTGGGTGCGGTCGGCATTGGTGACGTAGACCTTGGTCTTGACGCCGTTCGAATAGAGCGTGTTCGAGGACGAGCCGTCCTTGTTCTGGACGAGGTCCGCGATGAGATTGCCGCTCGTATCGTAGGTCTTGGTGTCCTTGTCGCCGATCGCCGAGACGGTGACGTCACGCACCATCTTGCCGCCGGTATAGGCGATGTTCTCCGACGAGCCGTCGGTATTGAGGGTCACTTTGCTGGTGATGACGCCGTCGGTGAAGTTGGACGTGCTGGTCGACAGAAGCTTTGCGGAGGAGTCGTAGACCCTGGTCACGCTCCAGGTGTCGGTCGAGTTGGTGATCGAGAACTGGTAGCCGCCCTGGATGGCCGCGAGCGCCTTCCCGTAATGCGAGATCATGTACGCCATGGTCGCATCGGAGGCGACCGGAAGCACGTGGGTGTCGGTGAGCGTGATGGTCTTGAGCGAATCCGAGGCATTCAGGTCGGACATCTGCGACACGATGTCGGCGGCGGTTCCGCTGACGTCGGTCACGGCGGGCGGTGCAGAGCCGCCTCCTGTGGGAGCGTCGATCTCGATGATGAGCGGATGGTCCGTGATCGGAACCACGATCTGGCTGACATCGGTGTAGGTCGCGATCGGCGAGCTGCCCTTCAGCGGATCATAGACGTTGATCAGGTGGTGGACGCTGCCCAGGTTGACGGTAACCGACGTCGTTGGATTCGCGATCTCGGTGTCGGTGGCGTCGTTCCAGACCTTGGGTTCCGCCCAGACCACGAGCTCATAGGCGCCGTTGCTCTTGCCGAGAACCATGCTGTTCCCGCTCGCCGGCATGTTGTCGAGCGTATAGTTGAGCGAGGCAGTCGGCGTGTGGCCGCCCTTGCCGTCGTCGGCCAGGATCGTCGTCAGATTGTGGACTGCTGTCGCCGCGAGCTTCGGGGTTCCGTCGGCGTTGAACAGGCCCCAGTGCGATTCGGGATCCGTAGGGTCGTTGCTCGCCGAGGCGTCGAGCAATTGATAGAGATAGGTGGTGCTGACGCCGTCCTTGTAGGCATCGACCAGCGTGTTCAGGATCGATTTCGCCTGTACGTTCTCGCTGGCGCCGACATACGGGGTATCGCTCTTGGTCGTATAGCCGGTCTCGGTGATCACGACCGGTTTGCCGCCGGTGACCGACGTGGCGTTACCGAGCAATTGCTCGAGGGCGGTTTCGGGTGTCAGGCCGGTGCTGACATAGGCGTGAGAGTTGGCGTAGTCGGTCGACCCCGACATGTTTCCGAGATTGGCGTAGTCGGCCGAGTCATTATAGCCGATCGACAAATTGTAGACGGGGATGTCCTTGAGCGCGGCGTCCGCCTTGATGGCGTTATAATAGACAGCCTGGAACTGCGCCGCGGCCGAGACGCTCGAGCTCCCGTTATAGCTGAAGCCCTGGATGTTGACCTCGTTGAGGCCTTCCAGCGCGATGACGCTGCCGGGATGGCTGGCCGCGAACTCCTTGACGGATTCCAGATAAGACTGGAGCGCAGCCGCGCCGCCGGCCGGAACGCCCGACGGAACCACGAGGTCGAATTTGTAACCGTCCTTCGCAAGTCCCTCGACGATCGGTTGCGCTTCCGGGCTCGTGGCGAGTCCGCCCCGCAGTTTCGTCACCCCGAGATATTTGAGATTGTCCTCGACGAGGGCGAGGTTGTCGTAGGCGCCCCAGGAATATCCAACGTGAACATTGACGCCGATGGAACTGACAAAGGTGCTCGCCGACAGGATCGTCTGATCTGGTGATGCGGTAGTCATCGGTATTTCGGAGCCTTTTCTGAAACGCGAGAGTTCGGTGCCGCCAGCGTCTGTCGTATCGGCCAATCTCTGTTTTTCGAGTTGGTGAGATCGGTAAAAATGGAAGCACCCGGAGATTTTTTCACCGACGCTTCCTGCGCGACGCCCACAGCGCACGAATCTGCGTGGACTGAGATTGATCGATGAAGACCACGGCAATGTGCTTGCAGCGTGACGTTCGAATGGCGATGCAACGACGATGTTCGATCGATGTTGTGCCGATGCCTAATCGAAACGCATTTGCTTGTCGCGCGAGCAGCCTTGCTTCGAATCTCTTGCTTCGAATCTATTGTGTTAAGCGCCGTTAAGCCTGTGGCGTGGGCGGATCGAGTTGCCTGAGAGTCACGATCGAAAAAAATATCGATTGATCTTCGAATGTGACAGTTGTTCGGGCGTTGAAGGCTTGCAGCGTGCTTCCGAATTTTCCCGCGTGCAGTCGGGAAACGAGAAAGTACATCTACGGAACTCGCTATTGGAGTTTTGTTTTCTCTCCTCGCTGCGACATTCGTGTCGACGTCCGTGCAGAAGGATATCGAGTCCGTCTTTGACCGATGAAGAAACGCCTCGTCGAGGTGCAGGGTCAGTCGAACGAACGTCATCGACCGGATGAGAGGTCCAATCTTTGTGCACGAGGTGCGGCGATCGGTGCATTGACGGCGGGACAATCGGTCGCGGACTCGGCGGGCAAGGGGCCGGGGGACGTTTCAACCGGGAGTTGCTTGCGGAATTTGAAGGGAACGCCGACTTCGGGCGGAAGGCGCGAACCCGAGAAGCGGACTTCGGACGTCGTCTGCAGTGCCGGGGCGGAGTGTCGCAGATCCGCAACGTCAATATGTTAGGCGCGCAATGCTGTTGCGGGCAAACCGCTGGCACGGCATGGAATTTGCCGCTAAGCACTGACCGAATTGTCGTCGATTGAACGGAGTAAGGCCATTCCCATGCAAGATCCCGCCCCGAATGTCATGTTTCTGGTTGAGGTCGTGAATTGCAATGACGGGATTGCATCCTATTGCGAGACCCTGGCCACGGGATTGCATGGCCGGGGCGTGCAGATCCACCTGGTCTCAGGCGCCGTGCGCTCGGACGAGAAGTCCGAATACAAGCGTCAGAAGCTGGCGGCGGCCGTCAAGGAATGGCACGTCGTTCCGGGACTTCGGAAGTTGCCCTCGCTGTCGATCTTCATGCGGCTGTTGAAGCTAATCCGGAAGAACAACATCACCGTGATCAACGTCCACGGGCTGGGCATGCTGATGTGGGGCAGGCTGCTGGCGCTGCTCACCGGCGCGCGCTGCGTTGCGACCTATCATCCCTCGGTGCTCGGGAACATCGAGAAGGTCCAGAATGCGCCGCAATCCACCTTCAGCCCGGTCCAGGTCCTGTTCTTCAACCTCTTCTTTCCCCACACCCTCATCCTGATGTCGGAGGAATCGCTCCGGCATCTGCGCCGCTACGTGCTGTTCGGCAAGAGCCGGATCGCCAAGGTCTATGGTGGCGTCGACACGGTTCACTTCCGCCCGCCCTCGGATGCCGAGCGCCGCGATGCGCGCGCGAAATTCGGCGTCGCCGACGGTGAGTTCATGTGTCTGCTGGCGGCCCGTCTCGCCTGGGTGAAGGGCCACGATCTCCTCATCAAGGCGGCGCGCAAGATCCGCGACAGCGCCAGTTCTTCGCCGATCGACATCAAATGCTACTTTGTCGGCAGCGGCGGAGCCGAGCGCGAGAAGGAAATCAAGTCGTTCGCCTATGCCGGCGAGAAGGACAAGGACACCTTCAAGTTCCTCGGGTTCATGGGTGACGTCCGCGAAATCCTCTGGGCCGCCGACGTGTTCGCGCTGCCGAGCCGGTTCGAGGGATTTCCGCTCGGCGTTGCCGAGGCCATGGCGACGGGCCTCGTTCCGGTCCGGACCCCGGCGGGCGGCGCGACTGATCAGATCATCCAGGGCCAGACCGGCTTCATCGTGCCGTTCGAGGACGTCGACGCGCTCGTCGGTGCGCTCGAGAAGGTGGCCGACCCTGCGATGCGCGCCGCGCTGTCGCGCAATGCTCTTGCGCGCGCCCAGCAATATTTCGGTGTCGGGCCGATGGTCGACGAGACCCTCAGAATCTACGGTTTGACCGGCGATACCAGCGGCAACGCGCTGGCTCACGCGGTGAAGGCCTAAATCTTAACTGCGTGCGGAGGCCAGCAGATCGCCTCGCCACGTCACCAGAACGACGGCGAGGCCGGCAAAGACGATCTTTCCCGCGAGCCAGGTCAGGGAGTCCGACGGAGCTGCCGCGAGCATCGCGATCGCGGCGGCCGCGACGGTCGCTTCCAGGATCAGCAGCGCCTTTGGCGCCGCCCTGAACCGGATCAGCGGACCGCTGGCGAAGAGGATGATGAGCGCGGTGGCCAAGGCCGCGCTCGCGATCTGTCCCGCCACCGATATGTGAAGCAGCGCGCCGATCGAGGACGCCGCCGACACCAGCAGCAGCTGGCACGCTGCGACGACCACAAGCCTCATCGCCGATTTGGTCAGATGCGGCACGATCGCGAGCGTGGCCTGAAGGTGGGTGTGGAGGAAGTAGAAGATCGCCGCGACCGGCGCCGCGTTGAGGAAATCGACCAGCAGATCGGCGGGCACGAACAGATGCGCCGCGTCGGGCAGGAGGCCGATCAGCCCGCCCAGCATCACGATCGTCGCGCAGAGGATGAATTCGAGCATGCGGGCGGTGGCCCTGCGCGCTTCGCCGTCGACGCCGCGCTCGAACTGGACCACGACATTGGGATAGCAGACGGTGTGAATGGCGGCCACCAGGACCGAGAACGGTCGTTGCAGGAGGTCGATCGCCATCGAGAAGCCGGCCGCTCCGGTCGATGCCCGGCCGAGCGTGGCGATCACGATCAGGCGCAAGGTGACGGGTACGGAGAGATGAATGACGGAGGCGGCGGCAGCCATGATGCCGTAGCGGCAGAAATTGCCCCAGTCGGTCAGCATGGCGTGTCGCGACGCGCGCCGTAGCGAAGTGCGATGCACGACCAGGCTCAGGAGAAGCACCGCGCCGTAGCTCGCGGCCATGCCGCACAGCGTCGCTGCAGCCGTGCCGTGGAGCAGCGCGCCCGCGACGGCGCCGGCCAGAAGCACGCTGGCACGCAGGATCAGGAGCATGGACGCGGTCCCCAGCCGGTCGGACACGCGGACGATCATGAAATAGAGGTCGGTGGCGCCTTGCAGCACGGCCATCGCCAGCGCGAGGGCGACGACGCTCGTCTCGAGCGTGCCCAGTAGTCCCGCCACGCCGCCGACGAGCAGCAGCACCAGCGCGCTCAGCAGCCCGGCGCTGAACAGCGAGAACCGCAGGCGCGCGGCCTCTTCTCCGGAAGCTGCGGCAAGGAAACGAACGCCGGCCAGCTGCAGCCATTCGAACACGAAGACGCAGAACAACTGGCTCGTCGCCAGCGCCAGCGAGAACGAGGTGTACTGGGCCGGCGAGAGGATATGGCTGACGGCGAAGATCAGAATGATCGCGGACGCACTCTGGTAGATATAGCTGCCGAATGCGAGCAGGCTGATCATGTCAGGCAATGCGTGAGAAAGAACATGGCGGGATGGTTGAGGGCCATTGGCGGCATCTGCGTCGGAATCGGCTATGTGCGAGGCGTGCCGCGGCCGCGCGTGAGCTC
Organism: Bradyrhizobium japonicum USDA 6; assembly: GCF_000284375.1. Classification (NCBI taxonomy): domain Bacteria; kingdom Pseudomonadati; phylum Pseudomonadota; class Alphaproteobacteria; order Hyphomicrobiales; family Nitrobacteraceae; genus Bradyrhizobium; species Bradyrhizobium japonicum. The sequence goes on along the minus strand of NC_017249.1, from coordinate 7,698,940 downwards.
GTCGTAGACGTTGCGATAGCCGGCGACGACGTCGTCAAAAACCCATTTGTCGATGCCGGACTTCAATCGCTCCCTCATCTCCACGATCTGCTGCGGCGCTTCGATGATCGCCGAAATGCTTTTGGCGATCGAGGCGGGATCGGGCGACGTCAGCCAGCCGGTCACGCCGGGCTTGATCGCTTCCTGAATGCCGCCGAACGGCGTGCCGAGCAGGGGTTTGCAGGCGGCCTGCGCGTCGGCCACGACGAGCGGGCAGGGATCTTCCCAGACCGAGGGTACGACCACGACGTTCACCTGTTCGTAAAACTGCTTCGGCTGTACGAAGCCGAGAAATTCGATCCGTGCATTCGGAGCGAGCGCCTTGAGCTGCTTCTGCTGGCTCTCGGTTGTGTGGCCTGCGATGACGAGCCGAAACCGGTCAGGCGGAATCGTCGCGATGGCGCGAACGAGATTGTAGATGCCCTTCTCTTCGGTCAGGCGTCCGATGAAGCCGAACGTGACGGTGCCGTCGACCATCGCGGCGTCTGCGTTGCCGACGTCGGCGGTCGAGGCGTTTCGAATGACGATCTTCAGCGGTGTCTGCGTGAACAGGCCGAGCTGGGTATGGATGTCGAGAATGCGCTGGCTGACGCCGACGACGGCGTCCAGATGTCGCGTCGCCCCGCGACGGCGAAGGGTCAGGATCTGACAGCTCATGCAGCTCGACTCGCAGGCATGTCCGTCCGAGAAGCGCGAGCAGCGCGGGCAGGTGAGATAATAGTCGTGAAGCGTGTGCAGGACCGGAATGCCGAGCTCGGCGGCGGTCCGCCACACCGCGGTCGTCAGGCCGGAGAGATTGTTCGAGTGCAGGATGTCGGGCTTGAAGGCCTTGATGCGCGCCGCAACGAGCTCCGACATTGTCTGCCAGTCCTCGATCGCGTGCCAGATGCCGCGCACCGGTGAGCTATGCTGTTTGGCGAAAGGGAAATAGATGTTGTGTACGGGCGCCGAATACACGTCGATGCCGTTGCAGGTCTCCATCTGCTGGTTCGATGCGGACGCGGCTCGTATCACTTCCACGCCGTCGTTCTGCCCGACCAGGGTCTCGGCGAGGCGGCGGACGAACGTTTCCGCGCCCCCGACCACTTTCGGTGCCAACGGCGTCGGATAGAGGGATGACGTGATAAGGATCTTCATCGAAAAGGTCTGTCCAGCTATCCTGCCAAATGGCTTTGCTGAAATCTCCGTTTCGGCTTATTGCCGGTTGGTTCGATTGTTGTTCAAATAGACGTCCAAATATTGTCCTGTCACTGAATCGGCCGAAAACCTCTCGGCAAATCCTGGCTGCGGAGGCCGTGAGACTTTCCAGTGTGACCTCTCGTTGACGGCCTTCAGCATCAATTCTCCCAGTCGCTTATGATCGCTGGGCTCGTAGGACCCAACCATATTGGAAAACCCCGCGATCTCGGGAATCCCGCCGGCCGTCGAGCAAATCGTCGCCCGGCCGGCGTTGATGCTTTCGATCAGTGTGCGCGGCAGCGGCTCCGGCCAGACCGAACTCACCAGGCAGACGTCGATGCTGGCATAGAATTCAGCTGCCTTGGCAAAGCCAAGCCATTCGACCTTCTTTCCGCTGCGGCTTTTTAGCCCCCGCACGTAATCCTCAAGCCCCTTTCCGGCAATTTTCAGTTGCCAGCCCTCGTCCGGAAGCTGCTCGGCCGCCTTGAGGACTACCTCGATACCTTTTTCAGCCTCAAGCCGCCCGATGAACCCGAATATCAGATCATTCGAGCTCGAAGCCGGTGACGGCACCACGGAGCTTGGATCGGCGATATTGAAGATGACGCGGCCATCGGTGCCGGGGAAATATTTCAGCCTGGTGTGCTGGTCGAGCACAAATTGGCTGTTCGAGACCACCGCATCGACCATACGCGAGGCCAGCAGATAAGGCGACGTCATGGCGGCGCAGACGGTGCAGCGCTGCGCGCATGTCGCATCGCCCCGAAACAGCGTCGAGCGTTTGCAGAGCAGGGAATAGTCGCGCAGGGTGTGCACGATCCTGATGTTGCGCCGTTTGGCTTCCGACCACAGCGAAACCGAGAAGCCCGTGAGGTTGTTGGTGTGGACGACGTCGGGCTTCTCGATGTCGAGAATTTCGGCGAACCGCGCCGCGGATTTGCGATTCCATGTGTCCTTGAGATGCCACTTCAGGCGCTGGACCGAGGAGGGCTTCCTGTCGTTGCCGAACGGCCAGTAATCGTTGTCCATCGGCACGCGGTATACGCGCACGCCCCTGAGTTCGTCGATCGCACGTTCCTGCTTGTTCTGAAGGCAGACCACCGACACCTGATGGCCGCGCTGGACGAACGCCTCCGCGAGCAGCGACACAGACACTTCGGCGCCCCCGATGATCTCGGGCGGATAGAGCGTGTTAACGATCAGTATTTTCAAGGATAGCCTCGGATTAGCAGCCCGCCGCAGCGTCAGTTCGATGGCCGGATCTCGAAATCCGGCACGGCCGTGCCCTTGACGCTGACAAGCAACGGCGTTGTCGACAACGCCGTCCAGGCGCCGGCGGCGGGGCCCGGCGCTTGCTGACATACATAGCTGATCTCGGCATTAGGTTCCGCATTTTTTAATCGAACTTCGAAGCGCTTCGACGCAGTCTCCGACCAAAGCGCGAGTTTCGTTTCCGATCCACTGTCACTGCGAATCTGCACGACGCCGGGCGCCGGCGTGGTTCGCGTTGCCTTCAAGCTGGTGCGGATGAAGGCCCAGCTTTCGCGAATGGAACACACGGCAGGCTTCGGCGAATTGTCGAAATGATAAATGCCGAAATTGTCCTCCAGTTCACCAGGCTTCGTCCCACTGTCCTTCAGCTCATAGAGCCATATCCCCTTGAGCCAGGGACCGGCGGTCGAGGCCCAAAGGATGATCTGCGCCATGTTGTCGGCGGCGAGCTGCTCGGTCACGCCGCATTTCGCGCTTGGTGTCGGCCAGCCCGTTTCGGTCAGATAGATCGGATAGTCGGGATTGCCGGTCGCCTGTGCGACGCGTTGATGAAGATTTTGCAGCCGTTCGATCGCCTCGGCTGCGGTCCGCCCGGCCGGTGACAGGCAATGGTTGTAGATGTGAATGGACATCCCGTCCGCGATACGAAGCAGGTCGGTCTTCAGCAGGGCGTCGGTCCATTTCCAGCCTGGATCGTCGCCCAGCGCTCCGACCACGAAGGGCGCGGATGGCGCCGCCTGCTTGACCGCGGGCTGCACCGATCGGGCGAGCGTCACATAATTTTCGACGGTGAACAGCGGCTCCGCGCGGGCTCTGAGATTGTACTCGTTCCACAACTCGAAGATCGGCTGCCGTGATGCGACCGCTTGCGCGGCTGCAGCGGCATAGGTGACGAATCTCTGGCGCGCTTCGTCGGTCGTCGGCGGATCGGAATTCGGGACGAGATGATGGCCGGTCCCGAGAATGAGCAGCGGGATTCCGACGCCGGATCTGATCTGGGTCTCGAGGCGACCGTTCAGGGCATTGAAGCCGAGTCGCTTGCCGGGCAGCTCGAAATCCGACCAGGGGAAGTCGTCGCGGAACGAGGTGACCCCCAGCTCCTTCATCTGCTTGATGGCGGTCGCGGGCACATAGCCGCGGGCGCTGGTGACGCCGCCGAGGCCCTGGTGCGTGCCGACGCCCAGCAGGAAGCGCTGATCGAGCGGCTGCGCATTCTGCGCGTCTGCAGGATATGAGAGGCCGGCCGCGACGCAGAGCCCGCACATCAACATCCGGAAACGACGCAGGGCGCGTTTCCTGCTTTGCTCGGTCACGCTCGTGTCCACTCCTGCTCGCGTCAACCCGACAAGGCTAATACTCTTCTGTGGCCCCAATGCGGTGGGGCCGCCTTGTCTGCGCGCTCGTCATTGAGCGCGCTGAGTTGGGCTATTTGGAGTTCACGACCACCGAGCTGATGTTGTCCGCGTTGGTGGTTGCCGCGTTCAGCGGGTTCATGAGCTTGATGAATTCGATCGACGGCGATTCCGCCACCGAGATCACGTCGTGATCGCGCATCCTGAACGTATCCGCCTGGAACCAGCCGTCCGGCTTGCTCATGTCGAACTTGTAGACGGCAGGGACCGACTTGGTCGGGAACTGGGATACGGCGATGCCGATCCTCTCCAGCAGCGGCTTGGGCTCGAAACGGTAGACGTAGATCGACTTGGAGTCCGCACGGGCGCCGTCGAGACCGCCTGCCTTCGCGATGGCTTCAGCCAGCGACATGTTGTCGTTCTCGAACGAGAAACGACGGTTGTTGGTGCCGCCGATCGATCCCGGCGACGGCGTCGAACCGAACACCATGTAGACGCGCGGAATGCGGGTCAGGAAGACGACGTCGCCCGGAGCGAGCAGCGCGTCCTCGTTGGGGTTGTGCACGACCGAGGACATCGTCTCGCTGTAGGTGCGGCCCTCGCGCTTGATCGTGATCGTGCTCTCGTAGGACGGATATTTCGGGCCGCCGGCGCGCGCGATCGCGCCCATCAGGCGGATACCGCCCGGATCGACCGGGAAGCGGAGCGGCGAGTTGACTTCGCCGAGCACGCTGATCTGGTTGCCGCGCTGTTCCGCCACGCTCACGACGGCCTGCGGGTCGATGGCGCGGTCCTTGAGACGCTCGCGGATGATGTTCGACACGGCGCGCGGCGTCAGCCCTGCGACCTTGATCGATCCGGCGTAGGGGATGTTGATGTTGCCGGACTGGTCGACCTGCTGTCGCGGAATGTCGACGAAGTTGCCCGGCCGCACCCCTGCTTCGCGCGGAATGAACAGGCCGCCTGCCTGCGCTTCGTACACGGTCACGGTGACGATGTCGCCGATGCCGATCGTGACGTCGCGGTAGTTGCCGCCGGGGAGGCGGGAGAACACCATTCCGGCGGAGTCCGTGAACGCGTTGGTCGCCTGCAGGATCGCCGGATTGACCGGCATCAGGGCATAGGCGAGCGGCGCACTCGGTTCGGTGATCAGCGCCGCATTTGTTTGCGTTGCGACGGCATCAGGAGCGTCTAACGGAATGAAGCTACCGCAACCCGACAAGGAGAGGCTGATCGCAGCAACGGCCAGGATTCGGCTAATACCGAAATCAAAATCAAAACGTTCGGTCTTAGCCACCACTATTCCCTCGCACTCATCTAAAATCGGAATCACCGTACAAATCCCGTGCTGCGGAGTCACTGCTACGTCTTCGACTTTATGGTAAAGCACTTGTGGCTGTGACCTTATTGCCACTTGTGAACGTGGATACACGCCGAAATCTCTGTCCAAAATTTGTGCGGAACATCCTCTTAAATAAGCAGTTCGTAAACCAGACATACACGTGTCAGATCGATGTCACGATTGGCATCGCGATCGAACCAATGAGCAGCGCGCGGCGACGGACTGCAGATGCGACGGCATTGTCGCGAGATGACATCGCCATAAACTTCAAGTATTGGATCCCGTCCTGAGTGATCCTGCGTTGTGTTTTCGTCGTCCTGCGGCGGGCATCGCGCCCGAGCGGACGTTCTCGCCGGGTCATCGGACCAATTTTTCTGCAACGGGATTCCACCTCCGTTAACGCTTAGATTTGGAAGCTGGCGTCACGCTGGCGCCCGTAAGGTCTTCCTAATCCTGATCCGGCTAGTGGTCGGCCAAACAAAAGGAAGGCGAAGACGATGTTGCACACCGGATCACTGCTGTTCGCTGCCGGCTTTCTCACCTGCGCGATGATCGTCGCATCGGCCATTGCGTGGTCGTTCTCCGATAACCGTGTGAATGATGGCGAGTTCGCGCAGGGCGATGTCCGCCGGCTGGCCTGATCGGCCTGTTGCTAGGGTCGCAGATTGTTCGGCAAATCGGACTGCAACTTCGCTTGCTGCCCGGATTCGCTCATCCGCACATGCACGACGTCGGCATAAACCTGACTGAGCGTGCGGTGGGTCTGTTCGATGTCGTAGAGGCGGGTGAAACGCTCATATCCGGCACGGCCGACCGCAGCGAGGTCGAGCCTGGTTGCGCGTTGAAAACCTTCAACCAGCTTTTCAGCCGAGACTTCGTCGCATAGCACGCCCGTCGCATTGTCTTCGACGATTTCCGGCAGGGCGCCGATGCGGAAGGCAATGATCGGCTTGGCCGCCCGCATCGCCTCGATGGCGACCAGGCCAAACGCCTCCCAGCGCGAGGGAATCGCGACCATGTCGGCCTGGTCGAGCTCGGCTTCGATCTGGTTGCGGTTCATCCAGCCCAGAAACGAGACGTTGGCGGGCAGGTCGCTTCTGCGGAATTTGCTGACGACCGAGGCGCCGATCAGGCGCACGTCGAGCTTGTCTCCGAGTGCGCGCGCCGCCTCGATCAGGAGATCGTAGCCCTTCTGACGGTCGAGGCGCCCGATGAAGAGGACCTTGATCTTCTCCGATCGCCATTGCGCTGCGCCCTTGTCGAGCGCAGGACGCTGCTTGGAAATCCCGTTGTGCACAAGAACCAGGCGATTCGCCGCGATTCCGACCTGCTTGGCGTCGGCCTGCTCGCTTTCCGAGATGCAGACGATGCGATGGGTGAATTTCGACAGCACCAGCTCGGTGAACTTCGTCACCTCGCGGCTGAGGCGGCCGGTCTCGCGGCCGAAGGCCCAGCCGTGCGGGCAATAGACGATGCGCGAGCGCCGATAGGTGAGCCAGAGCACCGGGCGCACCACGAGCCCGGCGAACGACGAGTGCAGGTGGATGATGTCAGGACGAAGCTGCCGGACTGCGCGCATGGTCGCAAACAGCATGCGAAACAGGCCGACCGCGTTGCGTCCGTCGCGCGGAAACGTGGTGACCGCGTCGTCCTCGATGTTCACCAGGTCGCTGCGATGGTCGGAGGGAACGACATAGTTGACGTTGCCGGGACCGAAGCTCGCGCTCTGGTGCGGATGCAGCTCGTTGAGGTAGGTCGCGATGCCGCCACGGACCGTTTCGGCGACATGCAGAATCTTCAGGCCGCTGGACAACGGTCATTCCTTCCTTGTCTTGAAGGCGCCAGATACTGGAGACGCCGGATCTTGCAGACGCACGTCTAACCTCGCTAAGCAGCAATAATCGGGCCGCGTCATTGTTTCGCACGGTCGGATGTGGATCGGGATGCCGGTTTGGCGAGGAATTCGAGCATCGCTGCGGCAGACTTGGCCCAGGAATATGTCATAAGGCGCTGCCGCTGCTTCTCCTGTTCCATCGGCGAGATCCTGCCGAGTTCGATTCTTTCGCGCATCCGTGCCGACAGCTGGTCCGCGTTGAGCGGCTCGAAATAGACGGCGGCATCGTTGCAGGTCTCGCGCACGGCGTCGGCGGAACTCGCGATCACCGGACAGGCGAAGAACATCGCCTCCAGGGGAGGCACGCCGAATCCCTCATAAAGGCTCGGAAACACGAATGCGGCGGCCCGGGAGAACAGCGCGGCAATCTCCTCGTCCTTCAGGCGCCCGGCGATGATGACGCCGGACCTCGATTCCGTGGCCGCGCCTCCGAACACCTTGCTGTTATCGCCTCCGACCACGACCAGCGGAAAGTCGGCGCGGCCAAGCTGCTCGGCGGCGCGAATGGCCGTATCGACATTCTTGTTCTTCGTCATCGAGCCGACGAAGAGGAAGAATTGATGGGGCGCAAGACGCAGCTTGTCGATGATCGAGAAGTCGGGCGCGACGGTCGCGAAATGTTCCGCGCTGTTCGCAATGACGGGGATCGAAGCCGGATCCAGCGACAGAACCTCGGCAAGTTCGTTGCGTGAAAACGCCGAAACTGTTGCGATCGTTGCGGTGCGCGCCAGCAGATGGCCGAGCGTCCGGTGCAGGGCGAGGTAGCGCCAGCTGAAGAAGTCCGGCCGCCGGAAAACCTGCGCGTCGTGAATCACGACGAGATGGTCGCGGTGGAGTACGGGGCCCGAATTGGCGAGGCTGACGAGACGGGTGCCGGCCGCGGCGCGCGCCAGATCGATCTGGTCCCACGCGTGGCCCTGCAATGATCCGATCTGCTTGATGGCGATGCGGCGAAGACCTGGAAGCGTCTGCGCATTCGGCGGCGCAAGGATTTGCCACTCTGCATCCAGCAGTTGCCGCGGAGCCTCTCCGCTCGCGAGCAAGCGGTCCATCGCCTTGACGATCTCGGCGGCGTAACGCTGCACGCCCGTGAGCGATTGTGACAGGAACCTGCCGTTGATGGAGAGTTTCAAAGTCGATCTTTTTCTTTGCGGGTTCTTGCGCGGACAATGCCCGAAGACTGAGCATCAGGCGCCGAATATACGTTCTATGACGTCTAGCACATGTGACGCTATCGTCCGAGCATCCTTGCAGGCGGATAGCATGCGATGGTGCATGACGCCATCATGTTTCCTACACATTTCGATGCGCTTACATGGGCCGAGTGATTTGATGATTGTCGTGACTGTCCAAACCTTGCCTCTCATGTCCTGGTCTGGCAATGCTCCGCGGAATGAACGAGATGACAACCTTGCGGCCAGTGATCGTTACCGGCGCTGCCGGCTTTATCGGAATGCATGTTTGTGAACGGCTGTTGGCACGTGGCGAGCGGGTCGTCGGCATCGATGCAATCACTCCGTATTACGATCCCGCGCTGAAGCGTGCGCGTCTCGCAACGCTCGAACACCATCCAGGGTTCAAATTCCACAAGATCGATCTCGCGGACTTCGCCGCCGTGACCCGTGTCTTCGACGAGGTCTCGCCCGATCGCGTCGTGCATCTGGCGGCGCAGCCCGGCGTGCGCGCGTCGATCGACGATCCCATCACCAGTATCCGGGCCAATTGTGACGGCTTTGTCACCGTGCTCGAAGCCGGCCGGCGCCATGGTCTGGCGCATCTCGTCTACGCCTCGTCGAGTTCGGTGTATGGCGCCAACCGCACCTTGCCGTATTCGACCGAGCATTCGGTGAACCATCCGGTCAGCCTTTACGCCGCAAGCAAGAAAGCCAACGAACTGATGGCGCATACGTTTGCGCATGTTCACAAGCTGCCGGTGACCGGGCTTCGCTTCTTCACCGTCTACGGCCCGTGGGGCCGGCCCGACATGGCCGCCTATCTGTTCACGCGCGCGATCTTCGCGAATGAGCCGATCAGGATTTTCAATAAAGGCGACATGTGGCGCGACTTCACCTATGTCGACGACATCGTCGAAGGGGTGATCCGCACTCTCGATCGGCCTGCGGCGCCGAATCCCGCGTGGAATGCCGAGCGGCCGGAAAATTCGTCGAGCTATGCGCCGTATCGCGTCTACAACATCGGCAACAACAGGTCGGTCAACCTGATGGAGTTCGTCGAGACGCTCGAGAAGATCATCGGCAAGCCGGCGATCCGCCAGCTGTTGCCGATGCAGGCCGGCGACGTCCTGGAGACGCGCGCCGACATTTCCGCGCTCCAGCGCGACGTCGGCTTCTCGCCGTCGACGTCGATCGCGGATGGCCTCGGCCGCTTCGTCGAATGGTATCGGAAGTACCACGGCGTCTGATCCCGCGGGCGGCGGCACCTGCGTGTCGCCCGGGAACGCCGGCTCTTGGGCCGTTTCTTGTGCTGGTTCTTGCGCTTTTAACGGCCGGCGGCCTTGTCAGCGGGCGCGAACGGTGGTTATCCCGTCCCTCTGAACCTCTTTGACCCCGAACCAGGCGCGGGCCCATGGCTGAGCGGATCATGGCTGAGCGGATCGCTCTCATCACCGGCGTGACCGGTCAGGACGGCGCCTATCTCGCCGAATATTTGCTGTCGCTCGGCTATGTCGTGCACGGCATCAAGCGGCGCTCGTCCTCGTTCAACACCGCGCGCGTCGATCACCTCTACCAGGACCCGCATGTCGGCAACGTGCCGTTCCTGATGCACTATGGCGACATGACGGATTCGACCAATCTGATCCGCCTGGTGCAGCAGATCCGGCCGACCGAGATCTACAATCTCGCCGCCCAGAGCCACGTCGCCGTCAGCTTCGAGAGCCCGGAATACACCGCCAACGCCGACGCCATCGGCGTGCTGCGCCTGCTGGAAGCGATCCGCATCCTCGGCATGGAGAAGGAGACGCGGTTCTACCAGGCCTCGACCTCCGAGCTCTACGGCCTGGTGCAGGAGATCCCGCAGAAGGAGACGACGCCGTTCTATCCGCGCTCGCCCTACGGCGTTGCCAAACTCTACGGCTACTGGATCACGGTGAACTACCGCGAAGCCTACGGCATGTTCGCGTCGAACGGCATCCTGTTCAACCATGAGAGCCCGATCCGCGGCGAGACCTTTGTGACCCGCAAGATCACCCGCGGCGTCGCCCGTATCGAGGTCGGGCTGGAACAGACGCTCTATCTCGGCAATCTCGAAGCCAAGCGCGACTGGGGCCATGCCAGGGACTATGTCGAGGGCATGCACAGGATCCTGCAGGCCGACAAGCCCGACGATTTCGTGCTCGCCACCGGCGAGATGCGCTCGGTGCGCGAGATGGTCGAGCTGTCCTTTGCCCATGTCGGCCGCCGCATCGTATGGCGCGGCAAGGGCGTCGAGGAGACCGGCGTCGACGAGACGAGCGGCAAGATTGTGGTGAAGATCGATCCGACCTATTTCCGTCCGACCGAGGTCGATCTCCTCGTCGGCGACGCCAGCAAGGCGCGCGAGGTGCTCGGCTGGACGCCGAAGCGCAGCTTCGCCCAGCTCGTCGAGGAGATGATGGCGAGCGATCTGGCCGAGGCAAAACGGGACGCTGGCAGTGGCAAACGCACCGTTTGAGCTGAAGGGCAAGAGCGTCTATGTCGCCGGCCATCGCGGCATGGTCGGCGCCGCGCTGGTGCGCCGGCTGGCGCGGGAGGACGTGCATCTCGTTACGGTCGACCGGCGCGAGGTCGATCTCTGCAACCAGGCCGCCGTGTTCGACTGGTTCGCGAAGACGCGGCCGCAAGTGATCTTCCTCGCCGCGGCCAAGGTCGGCGGCATCGTCGCCAACGACACGCTGCGCGCCGAGTTCATCTACGACAACATCGCGATTGCGGCCAACGTGATCCAGGCCGCGCATCAGAACGGCGCCGAGAAGCTGATGTTTCTGGGCTCGTCCTGCATCTATCCGAAGCTGGCGCCGCAGCCGCTGCGCGAGGATTCGGTGCTAACAGGCCCGCTGGAGCCGACCAACGAGCCCTATGCGATTGCCAAGATCGCCGGCATCAAGATGGCGGAGGCCTATCGCAGCCAGTATGGCAGCGACTTCATCAGCGTGATGCCGACCAATCTGTACGGCCCCGGCGATAATTATCACCCCGAGCTGAGCCACGTCGTCGCCGCCCTGATCCGGCGCTTCCACGAGGCAAAAGTCGCAGGCGCGAAAAGCGTCATCGTGTGGGGCACCGGCACGCCGCGGCGCGAGTTCCTCTATGTCGACGACATGGCGGATGCCTGCGTGCACCTGATGAAGACCTATTCGAGCGCGGAGCTGGTCAACATCGGCACCGGCGAGGACATCACCATCGCCGAGTTCGCGCGCGTCGTGGCCGCCATCGTCGGCTACGGCGGCGAGATCGGTTTCGACACCTCGCGTCCCGACGGTACACCGCGCAAGCTGCTCGACGTCAGCCGGCTCGCCAAGCTCGGCTGGCGCGCCACAACCTCGCTCGAGGATGGCGTGAGGCGCGCTTACGAGGCGTATCTGTCGCATACGTAGAATGCAACCAATGCATGTCGCGTATTTCAGGAGATGACCGCAACGCCTGTCACGCGCGGCGGTTAAGGTTTATTCGGTTCGCGAAGCAACCTGCCCTAATGTTGGGCGTGCGGCCGGATACAGAAATGGTCTAGGGTGTTCAGTGGAACATCCGTCTTCAACGGAAAGAGTTTTTCATGCGAATCGCGATGATCGGAACGGGCTATGTGGGACTGGTGTCCGGAGCCTGCTTTGCGGATTTCGGTCACGACGTCACCTGCGTCGACAAGGACGAGAAGAAGATCGCGGCGCTTCATCGCGGCGAGATTCCGATCTACGAGCCCGGCCTCGACGAACTGGTCGCGACCAATGTGAAGGCCAAGCGGCTCGACTTCACCACCGATTTGTCGAAGCCGGTCGCGGACGCCGATGCCGTCTTCATCGCGGTCGGCACGCCCTCGCGTCGCGGCGACGGTCACGCTGATCTGTCCTATGTCTACGCCGCCGCGCGCGAGATCGCGCAGTCGCTGTCGGGCTTCACCGTCGTCGTGACCAAGTCCACCGTCCCGGTCGGCACCGGCGACGAGGTCGAGCGCATCATCCGCGAGACCAACCCCGCGGCCGACGTCGTCGTCGCCTCCAACCCCGAATTCCTGCGCGAGGGCGCCGCGATCCGCGACTTCAAGTATCCCGATCGCGTCGTCGTCGGCACCTCCGACGAGCGCGGCCGCAAGGTGATGGGCGACATCTATCGCCCGCTGTCGCTGAACCAGGCGCCGCTGATGTTCACGGCGCGCCGCACCGCCGAGATGATCAAATACGCCGCGAACGCGTTCCTCGCGACCAAGATCACCTTCATCAACGAGATCGCCGATCTCTCGGAAAAGGTCGGCGCCAACGTGCAGGAAGTCGCGCGCGGCATCGGCCTCGACAACCGCATCGGCACCAAGTTCCTGCATGCCGGTCCTGGCTTCGGCGGCTCCTGCTTCCCGAAGGACACCAAGGCGCTGATCAAGATCGCGCAGGACTATGACGTGAGCTTGCGCATCGTCGAATCCGTGCTGGCCGTCAACGAGAACCGTAAGCGCGCGATGGCGCGCAAGGTCAGCCAGGCGCTCGGCGGCAGCTTGCGCGGCAAGACCATCGCCGTGCTCGGCCTCACCTTCAAGCCCGACACCGACGACATGCGTGATGCGCCGTCGATCCCGCTCGTCACCGGCCTGATCGACATGGGCGCGACGGTCAAGGCTTTCGATCCCGTCGGCATGGAGCAGGCCAAGGGCGAGCTGCCGCACATCACCTATTGCGAGGACGCCTATTCCTGCGCGCAAGGCGCCGATGCGCTCGTCATCGTCACCGAATGGGTGCAGTTCCGCGCGCTCGATCTCCACCGGCTGAAGGCGGCCATGACCCAGCCCATCGTGGTCGATCTCCGCAACATCTACCCGCCCGAAGAGATGCAAGCCGCGGGCTTCACCTACGAGAGCATCGGGCGATCGTCCCAGGCTTAAGCCAGTCGTTTGAAGTTCGGCTTCGCCCGCCTCATCCTGGGGCGGGCGAAATCGTTTCTGATGCGATATGATCAGGTCGCCGCGTTTGGCCTCGTTGCCGCGATGGAGATTGTCATGACCGACGACACGCATACGATCCGAAGTGGCGGGCTCACCGCGACCATCAAGGCACACGGCGCCGAGCTGTGCTCGTTGAAGGACGGCGGCGGTGTCGAATTTGTCTGGCAGGCGGAGCCGGCCTGGCCGCGCCACGCGCCGCTGCTGTTTCCGATCGTCGGGCGTCTCGCCAACGACGAAATGCGGCACCGGGGCAAGACCTACCGGATGACCCAGCACGGTTTTGCGCGCGACAGCCGGTTCGCGTGGGTAGAGCGCGGCGAGAACCGTTGCACGCTAGCGCTCGAAGACAGCGAGGCAACGCGCGCACTCTATCCGTTCGCATTTCGCCTGACGGCCACCTATGCGATCGACGCCGCCGGTCTCGATCTCTCGCTCACCGTCGCGAATACCGGCAAGGAGACATTGCCGGTGTCGCTCGGTGGCCATCCGGCCTTCAACTGGCCGCTTCAGCCTGGAATGTCGAAAGAGAGCTACGCGCTGACGTTCACGAACGAGGAGCCGTCTCCGGTTCGCCGTGTCGAGGGCGGACTCCTGCTTGCGGCAACGGATCCGAGCCCGGTCAGAGGCACCGTGCTTCCTTTGTCGGAATCCCTGTTCACCAATGACGCCGTCATCCTCGATCCCGTCAACAGCCATGCGGTCCGCTATGCGGCCGGGCAGGGGGCCGGGCCCTGGCTCAAAATGTCATGGCGCGGTTTTCGCGAGCTCGGCGTCTGGTCGAAACCGACCGGCGCGCCGTTCCTGTGCATCGAGCCCTGGCGCGGCTATGCCAGTCCCGTCGGTTTCGATGGCGAGTTCAGCGACAAGCCGGGGCTGATGCACATCGCACCCGGCGCGAACGAAGAACTGTCGTACCGGATCGAGGTCGGGTCGTCCTGAGGCGGCTCACGCGCCGGCGCTGCGGCCGTTCAGCAAAACGCCTGGTGCGGTGACGGGCTCCGCGCGCGTGGTCTTGGCCGTCGAAGCGGTCAGGCGATGCGCAAAATCCTGCGCGCGCCGCTCGACCAGATGCCAGGTCGCGCGCGCGACGAGATAGCTGAGCGCGGCGGTGACGGCATAGGCGATCAGCAGCGACACCAGTCCGTCCGCAAGCGGCCAGATCTGGCGCAGGCCGTAGATCACCGCGAAATGCGACAGGTACATCGAATAGGAGTTGCGGCCGAGCGCCTCGATCGGCCGGCAGCGGATCGCGAGGCGGATGCAACCGGCAACCAGCGCGCCGAGCACGAGGTTGATCATCAGGTAGTTGAATTCATGCGAGCCGGTCGCGCGGTCGGCGATGAAGGACAGCGCGATGAAGGCGGCGAAGATCGCGGCGTCCGACTTCGCAAAACCGTCGCGCAACGAGAAGAACAGCGCGCAGCCCACGAGGAAGGCCGGCAACTGGTTCAGGAAGCTGATGTGCAATGCGTTCCACACGAACGCTTCGTGGCCGGGCCCGTAATAGGCCGAGAACAGCGCGAACGCCCACGGCTTGAACAGGCAGACATTGACGAGATGCAGCACGATCGCGAGCGCTAGATAGAGATGGCGGCGCGATCCGAAGGCCGTGATCACGAAGGGGAAGACGAGATAGAACGTCATTTCCGCCGCGATCGACCAGTCGCCCGGCACGACGCTGTTGACGCTGTCCGGCCAGAAGCCGTGCAGGAAGGTCGCGGTCAGGATCACCTGGAGCGGCCCGACGCCGTTGGGCGCGTTGTAGCTGGGACCCGTGCCGTTGATGAGCAGGTAGAGCGGGATCGCGAGCCAGAACAGCGGCGCGATGCGCAGGAAGCGCCGGATGTAGAATTTGCGCGTCGGATCGGTTTCGGTGCGCTGCGTCCACATCAGGCACATCGTCATGGCGCTGACGAAGTAGAACACGTTGACGCCGGTCCAGCCGCACATGAAGGCGAAGTCGACGGCGTGGATCCTTGAAGGAAAAGATTGTGAGACGTGGATCGCCATCACGCCGACGATGGCGAGGCCGCGCAAGACGTCGAGCGTGTGCGAACGACCGAAAGGCGTTGCACCTTGCTCGGTTCGTTCGGCGGCCAACCGGGCCTGCCCCTGCATCACGCCTGCTCCGTGGTTTCGCATTTGCAAGCGGAGACCATAGAGGCGCGGCTGGCTGTTTCGAAGCCGAAGCCTTTCTTTACGTTAACCAGCGGTTGAGTCCGATGCCGAATGTACGGGATCGGCGGTGTCGAGGAGGCTGGTCGGCGCTCGCACGAGCCACGCGGCATGATGATGCGCGCGATGAGAATTGTGGGGCAATTCATACTTAATGCGCCAAGACCATGACCAATATTGTTCGGGCAGCACAACACGCCTAGTATTCCAGCAGGCAATTTCGGGGGCTCGAATAAGTCGTGAATGTTCGTTCACAGGACAGTGCGCTGCGCGACGACTTGAACTTTCAAGCCGCGCCACAAGCACGCAGGACATCCAACAACGTGGTTGATTCCGGACGTCAGGAATTGAGGCCTGCCGGCCGTGAGCGGCTGATCGTCGTCGAAGACGATCCCGTGACGCGGACGATGCTGGTCGGCTATTTCAACGAGAACAATTTCGACGTGGTCGGTGCCGGCTCCTGCGCGGAATGCCGCCAGGCGCTGCGCTCGCGCACCGATCTCGTCTTCCTCGACGTGCAGTTGCCTGACGGCGACGGCTTCGAGCTCGCCAAGGAGATCCAGGCGACCAGTAATGCCGGCATCATCTTCGTGACGCGCCGCGACACCGACGTCGATCGCATTCTCGGCCTCGAGATCGCCGGCGACCATTACGTCACCAAGCCGATCAATCTGCGCGACCTGCTGGCGCGCGCGCGCAGCGTGCTGCGGCGGCGCTCGATCGACCGCAAGGCGGCGCGCAACCACAACTCGATCGCCTTCGGCGACTGGATCATCGACCTGACCCGGCGCGAGCTGCTCGGCAGCGACGGCAAGCCGGTGGCGTTGACGCGCGCCGAGTTCGACCTGCTCGCGGCGCTGGTCGGCGCCGACGGCCGGCCGCTCAGCCGCGACTATCTGATCGAGGTCGTCAGCAACCGCCAGGCCGAGGTCGATATCCGCACGGTCGACGCGCTGGTGGCGCGGCTGCGCCGCAAGCTCGTCGGCAGCGGCACGCCCGTGATCGCGACCGTCACCGGCGTCGGCTACAAGCTCGCGCTCAGCGAGCGGCTCTAGTCGTTCCGGCCAGCTGGTCGTCGACCGCATACAGCGTGCAGGTCGGCGACCATTTCATGCAGGCGCTAAGCGAATCGCGCCGGGCGTCGTCGGCGGTCGTGCGGCCCGAACGCCAGCCGTAACCGCCGTTCGGCGACACCGCAAAAGCCTTGTGCGGCATGGTGCTGGCGAGATAGCGCGAGAATTCGGCGCGCGCGGCCTCGTTGAGCTGGCCCGGCGGCGGCAGCGGATCGGGAAGGCTCAGGATGTCATGGCCGAGCCCGCGCTCGCGCAGGAAGGCGTCGAGATAGGGCGTCCATTGCGGGCGGCCCACCACCGAATAGAGATAGTGGCCGTCGTCGCCGTAAGGCGGCGCCGCAGTGAATTTGGCGTGACCGCCATTGCCGCGAAACCCGTCATAGAGGCGGCGCGCGAGATCGGGACCGAAGAACGAATCATTGGCCGCATAGACCCACAGCATCGGCACGCGCGAGGTCTTGCCGAACGTGGCGAAGGCTTGCACCAGCCCATCCTCGTTGCAGACGTCGTCGTCATCGCGCGAGCCGCGGCCGCCGGCAAAGCTGATCGCGGCGACGAGACCACTCGGTGCCTGCGCGGTCAGCGCGACGGTGGCGAGCCCGCCGGCGGAATGGCCGGCCGCGATCATGCCCGATGTCGTGACGTCGGCCCTGCGCCCCATCGCATCGATCGCCGCGCGCAAATCCGCGACCGCAACCGCCGCCGCCGGCAGATAGGCGGCATTGGCGCAACCGCGGACGCTGTCGACGCGTCCGCCGGGCGAGGTGCCATAGCCGCGCCGCATCACGATCAGCGCGGCAAAGCCGCGCCGGGCATATTCGAGCGCGATCCCGTAATATTTGTGCGCCGACATCGTCGCGCGGTCGTCGAAACTGCGCGGCGAGCCGTGGCTCAGCAGCGCGAGCGGATAGCGCTTCGTTCCGGCCGGCCGGACCAGAAAGGCCTCCAGCCCCTGAGGCCCGGCCTCCGTCATCGGGATGCGCAGGTCTTCCGTGTAGAACTCCGCGGCCATCGCATTGGGCACGATGCCGGCCGTCGCAAGCCAGGCCATCAGTACAACCAAGAGCCTGTGAAACAGCGTCATGCCCCGACTCGAAAAAGCCCCGATCTCAAGGACCATAGCATGATCTCAGGAACGGCCAGCCCGCCGCGCGTGTTGTGCCCTTGGCGGGGCCCGGCCGATGCTATGGTATTTCACAAACTCTGCACGACAGGACGAGGATCTTTCAGTGGCTGATGTTCATCCCGCGGCGGGCAAGCTGGTCTCGCCGGACGCGCTCACCAACGTTCCGCGGCTGGTGACGGCCTATTTCGCCGGCAAGCCCGATGTCGGCGATCCCGCGCAGCGGGTGGCGTTCGGAACCTCCGGCCATCGCGGCACGTCGTTCAAGAACAGCTTCAACGAGGGCCATATCCTCGCGACCACGCAGGCCATTTGTGACTACAGGAAAGAAAAGGGCCTGACCGGCCCGCTCTTCATCGGCATCGACACCCATGCGCTGGCCGAGCCGGCGCTGGTCAGCGCCGTCGAGGTGTTCGCCGCCAACGGCGTCGACATCATGATCGACAAGGACGGCGGCTACAGCCCGACGCCTGTCATCTCGCACGCGATCCTGACCTACAACAAGGGCCGCACGAGCGGCCTTGCCGACGGCGTCGTCGTCACGCCCTCGCACAATCCCCCCGAGGACGGCGGCTACAAATACAATCCGCCGCATGGCGGCCCGGCCGACACCGACGCGACCTCCGTCGTCGAGAAGCGCGCCAACGCCTATCTCGCCGACGGCCTGAAGGAGGTGAAGCGCATCGACTACGACAAGGCGCGCAAATCCGCGAACGTGCACGCCTACGACTTCATCACGCCCTACGTCGCCGATCTCGGCAATGTCGTCGATCTCGATCTCGTCAAGTCCGCCGGAATCAATATCGGCATCGATCCGCTCGGCGGCGCCGCCGTGCATTACTGGCATCCGATCATCGAGCGCTACGGCCTGAAGGCCACCGTCGTGAACGAGGCGATCGATCCGACCTTCCGCTTCATGACCGTCGACTGGGACGGCAAGATCCGCATGGACTGCTCCTCGCCCTACGCGATGGCGAGCCTGATCGCGATGCGCGACCGCTTCGACGTCGCCTTTGCCAACGACACCGACGCAGACCGCCACGGCATCGTGACGCGCACCGGCGGCCTGATGAATCCGAACCATTACCTTGCGACCGCGATCTCCTATCTGTTCGCGAACCGCCCGAACTGGGGCAAGGATGCCGCGATCGGCAAGACCGTGGTGTCGAGCTCGATCATCGACCGCGTCGCGAAAAAACTCGGCCGGAAGCTGGTCGAGACCCCGGTCGGCTTCAAATGGTTCGTCGACGGCCTCCTCACGGGCGGCTTCGGCTTCGGCGGCGAGGAGAGTGCGGGGGCCTCGTTCCTGCGCCGCGACGGCGGGGTGTGGACCACCGACAAGGACGGCATCATCCTCGGCCTGCTCGCAGCCGAGATCATGGCCGAGACCGGCCGCGACCCCAGCCAGCTCTTCAACGACCTCACCGCGGAGCTCGGCGTGCCGCACTATGCGCGCATCGACGTCGCCGCCACCGCGCCCCAGAAGAACATCCTCAAGTCCGTCACGCCCGAGCAGCTCGGCCTGAAGGATCTCGCCGGCGATCCCGTCCGCGCCACCCTGAGCAAGGCGCCGGGCAACGGCCAGCCGTTCGGCGGCATCAAGGTCGAAACCGATTTCGGCTGGTTCGCCGCAAGGCCGTCAGGGACCGAGGACGTCTACAAGATCTACGCGGAGAGCTTCCGCAGCACCGAGCACCTGAGGCGGATTCAGGAAGAGGCCCAGGCGGGGTTGAAGAAGGTGTTCGGGGCGTAGGGCACCGAGCCCAGTACGACTCTTCGGTTGCTGCTTCGAGGAAGTGTTTTCCGCATTCTCCGGTGTCATCACCCGCGAAAGCGGGTGATCCAGTACGCCGCGGCGCGAGTTGCGTGGACCAATGACTGCCGCGGCGCACTGGATTCCCCGCTTTCGCGGGGGAATGAAAGCGGAATTAGTTCTGTATACATAACATCTCATATAGGTAATATATTACGGTATATTTTGCCCTTGAACGATTCCATCCCTTCGTTATTGTATACATAACGCATACATAAGCCTTGGGAGAGCGACCCGTGACAAAACCCTTCCCGATGAACGCCTGGTACGCCGCGGCCTGGGATGCTGACGTCAAGCCGGCGCTGTTGCCGCGGACGATCTGCGGCAAGCACGTCGTGATGTACCGTAAGGCCGATGGCTCGGTGGCCGCGCTGGAGGATGCCTGCTGGCACCGGCTGGTGCCGCTGTCCAAGGGCCGGCTGGAAGGCGACACCGTCGTCTGCGGCTATCACGGCCTGAAATACAATGCGCAGGGGCGCTGCACCTTCATGCCCTCGCAGGAGACCATCAATCCGTCGGCCTGCGTCCGCGCCTATCCCGTGGTCGAACGTCATCGCTACGTCTGGCTATGGATGGGCGACCCTGCGCTCGCCGATCCCGCGCTCGTCCCCGACATGCACTGGAATCACGATCCGGCCTGGGCGGGCGATGGCAAGACCATCCACGTCAATTGCGACTACCGCCTCGTGCTCGACAATCTCATGGACCTCACCCACGAGACTTTCGTGCACGGCTCCTCGATCGGCAACGATGCGGTCGCCGAGGCGCCGTTCGACGTCACCCATGGCGAGAAGACGGTGACGGTGACGCGCTGGATGCGCGGCATCGAGGCGCCCCCGTTCTGGGCCAAGCAGCTCGGCAAGCCCGGACTCGTCGACCGCTGGCAGATCATCCGCTTCGAAGCCCCGTGCACGATCGCGATCGATGTCGGCGTGGCGCCGACAGGCACCGGCGCGCCGGAAGGCGACCGCTCGCAGGGCGTCAACGGTTTCGTGCTCAACACCATCACGCCGGAGACCGAGAAGACCTGCCACTATTTCTGGGCGTTCGTCCGCAACTATCAGATCGGCGAGCAGCGCATCACCACCGAGATCCGCGAAGGCGTCTCCGGGATCTTCCACGAGGACGAGCTGATCCTCGAGGCGCAGCAGCGCGCCATGGACGAGAACCCCGACCGCATCTTCTACAACCTCAATATCGATGCCGGTGCGATGTGGACGCGCAAGCTGATCGACAGGATGGTGGCGAAGGAAAACCCGCCGCAGCAGCTCCAGGCCGCGGAGTAGGCCAGGTGAAAACAGCGCCCGAGCGAGAGGTCGACCGCTCCGTCTCGCAGACCGTGAAGGCGCAGCTCGCGCTGCGCGACCAGATCCTGTCGGGGAGCTTACGGCCCGGCGAGCGGATCTCCGAGCTCCAGGCGGTCGAGACGACCGGCGCCTCGCGCACCCCGGTGCGCATGGCGCTGGTGCGACTGGAGGAGGAAGGCCTGCTGGAGGCGATTCCCTCCGGCGGCTTCATGGTGAAGGCGTTTTCCGAGCGCGACATCTCCGATTCCATCGAGCTGCGCGGCACGCTCGAAGGGCTCGCTGCGCGCTTCGCGGCCGAGCGCGGCGTTTCCGCGCGCGAGCTCGAGCCGCTCAAGGAATGTCTCGCCGCGATCGACGAGCTCTTGCGCCAGGTGCCGATCTCGGTCGATGCCTTCTCCTCCTATGTCACGCTGAACGCGCGCTTCCACGCACTGCTCACCGAATTGTCACGCAGCCCGCCGCTGATCCGGCAGATCGACCGCGCTTCGGCGCTGCCGTTCGCCTCGCCAAGCGGCTTCGTGATGGCGCAATCGGCGCTGCCCGAGGCGCAACAGATTCTGATCATCGGGCAGGAGCACCATCGCGTCGTGATCGACGCCATCGAGAACCGCGAAGGCGCCCGCGCCGAAGCCGTGATGCGCGAGCACGCGCGCCTCGCGGTGCGAAACTTGCGGCTAGCGCTGCGCAACCGCACTCATCTCGACCTCTTGCCGGCGCTCGCGCTGATCAAGACCGCAACCGACTAGGGCAATTGCCATGCGCTTCATCGAAACCTGGATTCCGGCAACGCTCGTCGCGACGCGCGATCTTGCGCCGGGCATCCGCGAATTCCTGATCCTGCCGGATCAGTTCGACGGCACAGCCTATCCGGTCGGCAGCCACATCAATGTCAGCGTGACCATCGACGGCCTGCCGGAGACGCGATCCTATTCGCTGGTCGGCGAGGCGTCCCCGCGCGGTTTCAGGATCGCGGTGCGCCGCGCCGAGGATTCCCGCGGCGGCTCGCGCTATATGTGGCAGCTCGCGCCGGGCGCCCGGCTCGACATCACCCGGCCGGCTTCGCTCCTCGCGGTCGACTGGGCCCGCGAAAACTATTGCCTGATTGCCGGCGGCATCGGTATCACGCCGATCCTTGGCGCCGCACAGGCGCTGGCGCGTCGCGGCGCTGATGTCACGCTGCATTATGCCGTGCGCTCGCGAACCGATGCCGCCTATCTCGACGACCTCGCCAAAATGCTCGGTGAGCGCCTGGTCGTTCACGCGAGCGAGGAGGGCCGGCGGCTCGACCTCGATGCGCTGTTCGGATCATTGCCGCAAGGAGCGCTGGCGCTGTTCTGCGGCCCGATGCGGATGCTGGATGCCGCGCGCCACGCCTGGATCGGCGCCGGCCATCCGCTTCCCGATCTCCGCTACGAGACCTTCGGCTCCAGCGGCACGCTGCCGACCGAGACGTTTCGCGTGCGCCTGAAGGGGACCGATGTCGAGCTTGAAATCCCGCGCGAGCGCTCGATGCTTGATGTGCTCAATGCCAGCGGGCACGACGTGATGTACGATTGCAAGCGCGGCGAATGTGGCCTGTGCGCCATCGACGTGGTCGAGGTCGACGGCGAGATCGACCATCGCGACGTCTTCTTCAGCGATCACCAGAAGCAAAGCAACCAGAAGATCTGCGCCTGCGTCTCCCGCGCCCGCGGCACCATCACCGTGGACACGCTGCTGCGGGCGGATGCGGTCTGACCGGGCCTGGAAGACGTACTCGGAAAACGCGATCAGCCTGAGCGCATGCGCATCCGCTCTCCTCGCGGGAGCGGATAGGTGCAGTCGTCCTGGCGAGGCAGCTAAGGGCGGTGACGAAGCGGGCCTCGTTGCTGCGTCAATGGGCCGGCAAGAGCGCTTCGTGCGGTCCACCATTCATGATAGGATTGCCCTCGCAGTAAAAGTGTTCAGCCGGTCTTTGACAGCAAGGGTGGAGATTCTGCCATGAAATCCAATTCTGTCTCGCTGGCAGTCGATGCGTTCGCCACAGGGCGAGCTGACGCGCTGATTTTGATCGGCCGCATTCTCCTCGCGTGGGTATTCGTCGGAAGTGCGTATGGAGCAATATCCAACTTCAGCGGCTCTGTGGGTTATTTCAGGTCCCTGAACCTTCCGGCACCCGAGCTGTTCACGATGACGACCATCGTGCTGGAAGTATTGATATCCGTTGGTTTGATATTGGGCGTCGGTACGCGCTACTGCGCAATCCTGACGTTTATGTTCGTATTGGCGGCAACGGCTATTGCGCACCGCTACTGGGAGTATCCCGCGGGTGCGCAGCAGATCGGTCAATACAACCACTTCTTGAAGAATGTCTCGATCATGGGAGGCGCGATGTTGATCTTCGTCACCGGGGCGGGCCGGTTCAGTTTCGATCGAGCATCGTAGCCGGCATCACTTCAAGTCGGGCTTGAAAGCTTCCTCTATCGCGCGGCGGATGCTCTTTGAGTGCTGTTTCAGGGTCTTGCTCACGAGGGCGAAGAGAAGCATCAACCATGTCGCCAGCGCGGCACACCACAATACGACTTCCAATATCTCAGGCATGATGATGCCCCTTGAAAAACATCTACTCTGAAATGCGGCAAGTGTTGCTTAACGGGGCCGACACGGCAAGCCGTCTTGAGAGTGGTAGCGCGCCGAAACACTCGGAAAACGCTCTCAGAACGGCGGGCAGCTTTAGGTCAGCGAAGCAGACCAACCCTATGAGTGCGAAGACTGGCGCTGGATGCAGAACGTGCGGCGATCATTTGCAAAGGGCGGCTTGAAGAAGTTCTGCCCAGCGAGTCCCCGCTGGAAGCGGCCCCCCTCACATTTGCGAGTATTGCCCTACGCCGCGTAGGTCGCCCGCAGCTTCTTCGTGTTCAGCAGTGCCAGAACGCCATCGGCCGACACCGGCCGGCTGATCAAATAGCCCTGCGCTTCGTCGCAACCGAACTGGCGCAGAAATTCGAGCTGGTCGACGGTTTCGACGCCTTCGGCAACCACGCCGATGCGCAGGTCGCGCGCCAGCGAGATCACCGACTTCACGATTGCGGCGCAGTCGGGCTGCACCAGCATGTCGCGGATGAAGGACTGGTCGATCTTGATACGGCTGAACGGCAGCTTGCGCAGATAGGTGAGCGAGGAGAAACCGGTGCCGAAATCGTCCAGCGCCACCGTGATGCCGAGCTCGAGCAACGCGTTCAGGATCGACGCCGCGGAGCCGTATTTCGACAGCAGCATCGATTCCGTGATCTCGATCTCGAGCCGGTGCGGGGCGACCTTCGCGTCCGCGAGCGCCTGCACGATGGTCTGGAGAATGCCGGTGCTGTGAAACTGCGCGGCGGAGAAGTTCACGGCGACCCTGATGTCCTCCGGCCAGTCGGAAAGCGTCGCGCAGGCACGCCGGATCACCCATTCGCCGATCTCGTGGATCAGCCCGGTCTCCTCGGCGATCGGGATGAATTCGGTCGGCGGCACCAGTCCGCGCCGGGGATGCTGCCAGCGCAGCAGCGCCTCGAAGCCGGTGATGCGGTTCTCGCCGAGATCGAGGAACGGCTGGAACACCAGGAACAGCTCGTCCCTGGCGATGGCGCCTTCGAGGTCCGCTTGCAGCGCCTTGCGATCGCGTGACACCCTGTCATCAGCTTCCTCGAAGAAGCAGACCGTGCCGGGACCTGCCTTCTTGGCGCGATACAGCGCGGCGTCGGCGTTCTTCATGATGTCGAGCTGCGTGGTGCCGTCGCGCGGCGCCAGCACGATGCCGACGCTGGTCGCGCCGACGATCTGGCGGCCCTCGATCTGGAACGGTTCGTCGAAGGCCGCGACGAAGCGTTCGGCGATCTCGAGCGCATCCTCCGGCCGCGCCAGATTGGCCATCACCAGCGCGAACTCGTCGCCGCCAATTCGCGCGGCGTGCTCGGCGGCGCGCGTGCAGCGTTGCAGCCGGCTTGCGACCTGGACCAGGAATTCGTCGCCGGCGGGGTGGCCGAACTTGTCGTTGACCTCCTTGAAGCGGTCGAGGTCGAGCAGGAGCACCGCGAATTCCTCGCCGGACAGGGCCATCCGCCGCAGCGCGGCTTCGAGCGTCTCGTTGAAGGCGAAGCGGTTGGGCAACAATGTGAGGGGATCCTGCCGGACCGTGCGCTCGGCCTCGATCTGCCGGATCACGCGCCGCGCGAACGCGAATGAATTGACGAACACCGCGCGCAGCAGCACGCTGCCGTAAACCACCACCAGGATGGCCATCAGCACATAGGCGGGATCACCGTCGCGGCCGAGGCAGATGGCGATACCGACGAAGATGGGGCTCGTGAAGGCGATGGCCGCAATCGGGATCGTGGCGAAGGCCAGTGCGCCGCCGGCCAGCATTCCCGAGCAAAGGCAGGTGATGACGAGCTGGCCGCCGGTCGCGGCATTCGCGAAGAAGGCGACCGGGACGATGCCCCAGGCAACGCCGAGCACGAAGGCGTTGCGCACCAGCCGATGCATGGCCCGGCGCGAAACGAATTGCGGTTTCGTGATCCGGCGCGAGGCGTGGGATTGCAGGCCGAATGCAACCGCGGCGCCGGCCACGATCACGGCCCACGCCAGCGCAAGCTTCCAGTCCGGCGAATGCCACAGCGCGATGGCGAGTACGGCCGCGTTGCAGGCATTGGCCAGCATGATGCCGACGGAATAGCCGAGCACCAGTGACATCTGGTCGGCGCGGATATGTCCGGCGACGGCTTCGTCGGTTGCAGGACCGCCAAAGGCCGACAGATCGCCGGCGAACAGCCGCCCGAAATAGCTGGTCGTTTGAGTCCGCATTCCAGGGCCTAGCAGCATGGGCCGTTTGTCCGGCTCGATCGGGAGAATTCTCCGCAAACCTTTGACGAACTATGAATTATCCCTGGCTGCCACGGTCGGGGCGACCACTTCTGCGTGTTCCTCACGCAGTATCGATAACAAATCGATACAAATGCGGCGCCCCGCGTTACGGTTGTAACGGAAGCCGAGCGTCCGCCACTAACTCCGCTGTCATGCCCCGCGACCCGGCTCCGCCAAGGCTTCGCCGGGCCCGCAAGGGGACTCGGCCGGCGAAGCTTTAACGAGGACCGCAAGCCGGGCTATGACACCGGTGTTCGGCGCGGTCACGGCCCGAGTTGCTTCGGATCATAATAGAACCGCTCCTCGATCAACTGATCCCCCCGCCAGGTCTGCCACGCGATCTCATCCAACGTTCGGACCGCGCCATCGGCATTCGTGAAGCTGAAGTTCCAGCGGGTCGCGACGTGATCGCCCTCGATCAGGCTCGGCCCGATGCGGACGGCCCTGACCTCCCTGGATGCCGCCAGCACGCCGCGCTCCTTGGCGACGAGCTTGTCGCGGCCGACCGTCGGGGCGGCGTTGTTCTCGTAGGTCGCGGCATCGGGCGTGTAGTACTGCTCGATCGCTTCGACAAACTCCCCGTTCTCCAGCCGTTTGGCAAAGGCTTCGACGACGTCACGGCTCGGCATGGATCACCTCGCGATTAAAACCGACTGATAGTCGGTAAATACCGACCAGTAGTCGAAAAGTCAACTGGCCGGGTGCGACGAATTGGACTAGACGGGAGCCATGGCCAAGCAGGCGGAACGACGGGCAGCAACGACGGAGGCGATCCTGGCGGCGGCGCGCCGCCTCTTCGGGACGCAGGGGTTTGCCGCCACCACCATGGACGAGATCGCGGAAGGCGCCGGCATCGCCAAGGGCGCGGTCTATCATCACTTCAAGACCAAGGAGGCGGTGTTCGAGGCGGTGTTCGATGCTGTCTCGCGCGATCTCGTCACCGAGATCGACGGCACCGCGCGCGCCGAGAAGGACGTGCTCGCCGCGATGGTTGCCGGCACGCAGCATTACTTCGCGGCAACCGCCAAGGGCCCGACCGGCCAGATCATTTTGCGCGACGGCCCGGCCGTGCTCGGCTGGGAGCGCTGGCGTGAGATCGACGTCAAGCACTTTGGCGGCAAGCTCCCGCGTGCGATCGCGGCGGCGATGGAGGCCGGCCTGATCGCGCGGCAACCGGTCGAGCCGCTGGCGCGGCTGCTGCTCGGTGCGGTCACGGAGGCGGCGGTCGCCTGCGCCGGACGCGCGGATATCGCAAGGGCGGGCGCGGAATATGCCCGTGCGTTCAAGTCGCTGGTCGAGGCGCTGCGTCTGCGGGCATGATTATGCTAATCACGCAACTGGAAACGCCCACACCAACAAGAAGAACAGTAGCGCATGAACGCAACTTCCTCTCTCGCGCCGACCGATCCCGAGTTCGACTACATCATCGTCGGCGCCGGCTCCGCCGGCTGCGTGCTCGCCAACCGCCTGTCGGCGAGCGGTAAGCACAGCGTGCTGCTGCTCGAGGCCGGCCCAAAGGATTCCAACATCTGGATCCATGTGCCGCTCGGCTACGGAAAGCTGTTCAAGGAAAAGTCCGTCAACTGGATGTACCAGACCGAGCCGGAGCCCGAGCTGAAGGGACGGCAAGTGTTCCAGCCGCGTGGCAAGACGCTGGGTGGATCGAGCTCGATCAACGGTTTGCTTTATGTCCGCGGTCAGCACGAGGATTACGATCGCTGGCGCCAGCACGGCAACGCCGGCTGGGGCTATGACGACGTGCTGCCCTATTTCAAGAAGGCCGAGAACCAGACGCGCGGCGCCGATCAATATCACGGCAGCGGCGGCCCGCTGCCGGTCTCCAACATGGTCGTGACCGATCCGCTGTCGAAAGCCTTCATCGACGCCGCAGTCGAGACCGGTCTGCCGTACAATCCGGATTTCAACGGTGCCACGCAAGAAGGCGTCGGCCTGTTCCAGACCACCACGCGCAACGGCCGGCGCGCCTCCACCGCAGTGGCCTATCTCGGTCCCGCGAAGGCACGCGACAATCTCAAGGTCGAGACCGAGGCGCTCGGCCAGCGCGTGCTGTTCGAGGGCCGCCGCGCGGTCGGTGTCGAATACCGGCAGGGCGCAAATGTGCGTCGCGCGCGGGCGCGAAAAGAGGTCGTGCTCTCGAGCGGCGCGTACAACTCGCCGCAATTGCTCCAGCTCTCCGGCGTCGGGCCCGCCGATCTCCTGCGCAAGCACGGCATCGATGTCGTGCTCGACGCGCAGGGTGTCGGTCACGATCTCCAGGACCACATGCAGGTCCGCATCGTGATGCGTTGCTCGCAGAAGATCACGCTCAACGACACCGTCAATAATCCGTTCCGCCGCACGTTGGCCGGTGCGCGCTATGCGCTGTTCCGGAAGGGTTGGCTGACGATCGCAGCCGGCACGGCCGGCGCCTTCTTCAAGACCAATCCGCGGCTGGCCTCGCCCGATATCCAGGTGCACTTCCTGCCGTTCTCGACCGACAAGATGGGCGAGAGGCTGCATGATTTTTCCGGTTTCACGGCCTCGGTGTGCCAGCTCCGGCCCGAGAGCCGCGGGTCACTGCGCATCAAAAGCGCCGACCCGACCGTGCCGCCGGAAATCCGCATCAACTACATGTCGACCGAGACCGACCGCACCACCAACGTCGAAGGCATCAAGATCCTGCGCAAGATCTTGCATGCGCCGGCGCTGAAGCCGTTCGTGATCAGTGAGTACGATCCCGGGGCGAAGGTATCCACGGATGCCGAGATTCTGGATTATTGCCGCGAGCGTGGCAGCACCATCTACCATCCGACCTCGACCTGTCGTATGGGCAATGACGCGCTCGCAGTGGTGGACCAGCGGCTGAAGGTGAGGGGCCTTGAAGGTCTCCGCATCGTCGACGGTTCGATCATGCCGGACCTCGTGTCGGGGAATACCAACGCGCCGATCATCATGATCGCCGAAAAGGCCTCCGACATGATATTGGAGGACGCGCGATAAATATTGCGCTGAAAGGACATTCGACTTGGCTACGCGACTGAAGATCGGCACACGCAAGAGCGCGATGGCGCTGGCACAGACGGAAGAGATTGCGCGCCGCCTGACCGCCGCCATGCCCGATCTCGATGTCGAGATCGTCAAGTTCGACACCACGGGCGATCTCGACCAGACCAGCAAGCTGCTGCCGCATGGCGGCAAGGGCGGCGCCTTCGTGGCGCAGATCCGTGCTGCCGTGCTCTCCGGCGAATTGCATGCGGCGATGCATTCGCTGAAGGACATGCCCGGCAACGAGGACACGCCGGGCCTCGTCATCGGCGCTACGCTATCGCGCGATCCCCCGAGTGACGCACTGGTGCTGCGCGATGGCGTGACGCTGGAAGCGCTGCGCCAGTCGCGCGGCAAGGGTTTCAAGATCGGCACCAACGCCGTGCGTCGCGCCGCCTATGCGCGGCGGCTGTTTCCCGATGTCGAAGTGATCCACTTCCGCGGCGCCGCCGACACCCGCGTGCGAAAACTCGACAATGGCGACAAGCAGAAGTTGCCGGATGGTGGCGCTGTTGGTCCCGCCGATGCGCTGATCATGGCGCGTTCCGGCCTTGACCGCGTCGGCCTCTCTCACCGTATCGCCTATGAATTCTCAGCGGCGGAGATGCTGCCCGCGGCAGGGCAGGGTATTGTCGCCGTGGAATGTGCGGCTCAGGACTGGCAGACGCGGCAGATCCTGGCATCGATCGACGATCCCTCTGCGCGCGCTTCTGCCGATGCCGAGCGCGAGGTGCTGTGGGTGCTCAACGGCCATTGCAATTCGCCGGTGGCGGGTTTTTCGACCATCGCAGGCGATCAGATGTCGCTGACGGCGTCCGTGCTCGACCTCTCCGGCAACACCATCATCGAAGCCTCGCATACGGGCCCCGCCAACCGCCCGCGCGAGCTCGGCCGTGCGGTGGGACTGGATCTGCTGGGGAAGGGCGCCGCCGAGATCATCGAGCGCAGCCGGCCGCGCTGACATCTCCGCCGTCATTGCGAGCGCAGCGAAGCAATCCAGAGTCTCTCCGCGGCGACAGCCTGGATTGCCTCGCTGCGCTCGCAATGACGGGTGGGGTGAAGTGCCCCCGTCCAACTCGCCTCAGCGAGGTCTGGCTTTGCTCGAAGCAGCCAGTGGCGGGATGGTGCCACTTTGCCCCTGTTTTGCCCGACGGGTCAAGCAGAAGTTCGGATTACAAGAAATATCAAGGAAATCCAACGACTTCCCTACTGTGCATGGGGTTGTTTTCGCGTTTTTGTTTTCGTCCACCAGCGGTGGGACAAACTACCCCCGCACGCGCTTCAACATCTGCTCGACGTGGGCGATCGGCGTTTCCGGCTGGATGCCGTGACCGAGATTGAAGATGAAGCGCCCTTGCGCAAAGTTCGCCAGCACGTTGTCCACCGCGCGGTCGAGCGCAGCGCCGCCCGTGATCAGCACCAGCGGATCGAGATTGCCCTGCACCGCGACGCGGCTCTGCACGCGCTCGCGGATGAAGGCCGGCTCGGCGGTCCAGTCGATGCTGACGGCATTCACGCCGGTCGCTTCGACATAACCGGGCAGTTGTGCGCCGGCGCCGCGCGGAAAACCGATGATCTTCGCGTCGGGCACTTTTGCGCGCACGCCTTCGACGATGCGCCGGGTCGGCTCGACCGACCAGCGCGCGAACTCGGCCGGCGGCAGCACGCCGGCCCAGGTGTCGAAGATCTGCAACGCATCGGCACCGGCTGCGAGCTGCGCCAGCAGATATTCGATCGAGTTCTCCACGAGCACGTCGATGATTTTCGCAAACGCCTCCGGATGCCGGTAGGCCATCATCCGCGCCGGCGCCTGGTCGGGCGTGCCCTGGCCTGCGACCATGTAGGTCGCCACCGTCCACGGCGCCCCGCAGAAGCCGATCAGCGCGGTCCTGGGATCGAGCGCACCGCGCACGATTCTGAGCGCCTCGAACACCGGCTTGAGCTTGCTGAAATCGGCGTGCGCGGCGAGTGTCGCGACCTTCGCGGGATCGTCCAGCGGCTCCAGCCGCGGACCCTCGCCCACCTCGAACCGCACGGAACGGCCGAGCGCATAGGGGATCACCAGAATGTCGGAGAAGATGATCGCCGCGTCGAAGCCGAACCTGCGGATCGGTTGCAGCGTCACTTCGGCGGCGAGCTCCGGGTTGAAGCAGAGATCGAGGAAGCCGCCGGCCTTGGCCCGCACCTCGCGATATTCCGGCAGATAACGCCCGGCCTGCCGCATCATCCACATGGGCGGGGTGGCCTGGCGCTGGCCGGAGAGCACGTCGATGAAGGGCTTTGTCGCAGATTGGGGCACGGACGGTCCTATCAAGATTGAGGTTCCTGATACACCGCCGGAAGCCGGAGCGGAACAGTGGAACCAGCGCAAATGCGCCGCGTTGACCTCCCAATCGAGGAGGACTCCATGGCTGAGACATTCAATCCCGCGCCGCACGACAAGCACGCTGATGATCTTGGCAAGGCGCTTGCCGCTGATCGCCATACCAAGCTTGAAGCCGGGCTGGAGGACAGTTTCCCTGCGTCCGATCCGGTCAGCGCTGCGCAGCCGACACCGTCGAAGGCCGATGCGGACGCCGACAGTCCCTCGCTGTGGGACAAGGTTAAGTCGATCTTCAGCTAAGGCCGATGTTCGGCGAGCCCAGCGTCGCCGGTTTCCGATAGCGTCGCTAACGCATTGTTAGCGATCCAGCGACGCTCCATTCCGTAGGAGTACGGGAAAACCCGCATAACGCTGCGAATGTCGGCAGGCGTTTCAGGGTTCAATAACAGAAGCGGTGGAGGTTCCGGCGATCGGAGATTTTCTGCCGCATGACCGTCGCCTCACAAAGAGCCGGATGGAGCCGTCTGCCGTTGCGCGCGGCGGCGTTCGTCGTGCTCACTTGCGCGACCATCCTCGGCGTCAGCGGCTGGCGTGAATGGGCCGCGCGCGATGCCGTGCTCAAGGGCGCCGAGACCGAGATGGCGAATGTCGCGCGCTCGCTGACGCAGCATGCGGAGGACAGCCTCGACCTGCTGGATTCCGGCGTCGTCGGCGTCGTCAGCCGGCTGGAGATGGACGGCGCCGAGCCCGCCACGATTGCCAAGCTCAGGAACCTGCTGGAGGCGCGCAAGAAGGCGATGGAGCGCGTGCACAGCCTTGCCATCATCGACGACCAGGGCAATTGGCTGACCTCGCCCGGCACGATCGGCTCGACGCTCAGCGACGACGCTTTCTTCCGTCATCACCAGCTTTCACCGAAGCGCGAGCCCTATGTCGGCCACCCCGTTAAGAGCCTGCTCGACGGCGAATGGGTGGTCACTTTGTCGCGCCGCTTCAACAAGCTGGACGGCAGCTTTGGCGGCGTCGTGCTCGCGGCCATCAGCTCGAAATATCTTTCACACTTCTACGAGCAATTCGAGATCGGCCGTAACAGCTCCGTTGCGCTGATGTATGCCGACGGCCTGATCATCGCGCGCAACCCCGGCAACGATAAATTCGTCGGCCGCAGCGTCGCCGACACCCCGATGTTCCGCGACGCCAACCTGCAAAAATCGGCCGGCGCCTATCACTTCAAATCACCGCTGGATGGCGCCGAGCGCGTCAGCTTCTTCAAGCGCTCCGGCCGTTATCCACTCGTCCTGCTTGCCACGGTCGACAAGGCCGAGCTGCTGGCACCCTGGCGCGCCGCGGCGATCTCCCGCATGCTCTACGTGGTCGCGCTGGTCGTGCTGATCGCGGTCATCGGCGCGGTGCTGGTGCGGCAGTTGCAGCGGGGCCAGCGCATGGCCGCGGCCCTGGTCGAGAAGGAGGCGCATTTCCGCCTGCTCGCGGAAGGCTCCAGCGACATGGTGACCCGCATCGGGCTCGACGAGCGGCTGCGCTATGTCTCGCCCTCGTCGGCCCGCGTCGTCGGCTGGCGGCCCAATCAACTGATCGGAACGCCGGCGCTCGCCGGCATTCATGCGGATGATCGGCCGCAAGTCCAGGCGCTCGTCGATGCCATGAAGCGCGGCGAAAAGGACGAGGCGCGCGTCACCTATCGCAACGCGCACCGGCAAAACTCGGAAGTCTGGCTCGAATCGACCATGCGGGTGACGCGCAAGGAAAACGGCAGCGTCGACGGGGTGGTCGCGATCTCGCGCGATATCACCGAGCAGAAGAAGCTGGAGACCAGGCTCGAGACGCTCGCGATCGAGGACAGCCTCACCGGGCTCGCCAACCGCCGCCGCTTCGACGAACGGTTGAAGGAGGAATGGGCGCGCGCCTATCGCGAACGCTCCAGCCTCGCTTTGCTGATGATCGACGTCGACCACTTCAAGGCCTACAACGACGAATACGGCCACCCCGCAGGCGATGCCTGTCTGCGCGTGGTGGCGAAGGTCATCGCGGCCGAGATGCAGCGCGCCGGAGATCTGGCTGCGCGCTACGGCGGTGAGGAATTCGCCATGCTGCTGCCGAGCACCGATGCCGCCGGCTGCGCGCGGATCGGCGAGCGGATCCGCCGCGCGATCCGCGAGGCGGGCCTCGTCCACAGCACCAATCACGCGTCGGGCTGCGTCACCGCTTCGCTCGGCGGCGCGGCCTGCCGGCCCGCGCTGGAACGCACCGCCGGCGTGGGCTCGCTCGTCGAGGCCGCCGATCAGGCGCTCTATGCGGCGAAGCAGGGCGGGCGCGACCGCCTGATGATGTCGGTCGAGGTGGCGAGCCTGCTGCCGAAGGCGTCAGGGCTGTAGCTCATCATCCTCAATAATGCGGCGGGGGCTCGTTGGCGGGGCCCGGCGCATGCGTCTCGGCTTCCTGAAGTCGCTCGCCGAGCTCCGCGATCTTCCGCGTCAGCGCGTCGATCTGCTTCCACTGCGCGGTGATCGTCTGGTTGAGCGTCTCGATCGTATCATCCTGATAGGCGATGCGTGTCTCCAGCGTGTCGATCCGCTCGCCCAGCGTCTTGATGTCACTCGTCACGGTCGTGCCCCAATTCCTGTTCGCGCAGGCCCCGTTCGCGCAAGCCATGACCGAGTGCGACGCGCTCGTCGAATACAAAACATTCGCCGCGCCAGCGGCTCTGCGCCTCCGGCACCTCTTCCAGATATTTGAGGATACCGCCCTTGAGGTGATAGACCTCGGCAAAGCCGCGCGCGAGCAGATGCGCGCTCGCCTTCTCGCAGCGGATGCCGCCGGTGCAGAACATCGCGATCCTGCGATGCTTGGCCGGATCGAGCTGCTCGGCGGCAAAATCCTTGAACTGCCCGAAGCTCCTGATGCCAGGATCGACCGCACCCTCGAACGTGCCCATCGCAACCTCGAAGGCATTGCGGGTGTCGAGCACCAGCGTGTCCGGTGCCGCGATCAGCGCGTTCCATTCGGCGGCCTTGACGTAAGTGCCGACCTGACGCGTCGGATCGGCGGCCTCGTCGCCGAGCGTGACGATCTCCTTCTTCAGCCGCACCTTGAGCCGGCCGAACGGCATCGCCTCGGCGGTCGAGAATTTCAGCTCGAGATTGTTCAGCCGGCCGCCGAACAGGGCGCCGTGCGCGAGCTCGTGGACGAAGACGTCGATCGCCTCGGGCGCACCCGCGATCGTGCCGTTGATACCTTCCTGGGCGAGCAGCACGCTGCCCTTGAG
This sequence comes from Bradyrhizobium japonicum USDA 6, assembly GCF_000284375.1. Classification (NCBI taxonomy): domain Bacteria; kingdom Pseudomonadati; phylum Pseudomonadota; class Alphaproteobacteria; order Hyphomicrobiales; family Nitrobacteraceae; genus Bradyrhizobium; species Bradyrhizobium japonicum. Next base: position 7,664,692 of record NC_017249.1, on the reverse strand, counting down.
CGCGAGGCCTGCGCAGAACGCGCGCAACGGCTCGCGCAGCGCGCGGTAATCGGGCAGGGCGGCGAATTGGTAAAAGGCGGCGACCTTGTGGATCATGGCGGCTCGTTTAGCAGGCGGCCGCCGCCCAGAAAACCCGCATGGCCCCGGACGGCAAAAGGTCTATACGCCCAGCGGATGGCAGCCATTTCGCTGGTATGCCAGCATTGCCCCGGCGGGCCTGAATGTGTCATGTAGGCCCGGTTTTTCCGAGACGGCGCGCCCTCCGCGTCGACGGTCCAAGAGAGCCCCCAAAGAGAGCCCTGAGAGAGCAGAACTTCGATGAGAAACTTCCATTTCCCCGGCAGGTCCACCGTCCACGCCACCAACGCGATGGTCGCGACTTCGCATCCGCAGGCCTCCCTGGCCGCGATCGAGGTGCTGCGCGAGGGCGGCACGGCGGTGGACGCGGCGGTGGCGGGTTCGGCGCTGCTCGGCGTGATCGAGCCGCAATCGACCGGCATCGGCGGCGACTGCTTTGCGCTGATCCAGCCGCGCGGCGAGGGCAAGATCATCGCCTATAACGGCTCCGGCCGGGCGCCGAAGGCGGCGAACGCCGACTGGTATCTCGAGCGCAAGATCAATTCCGTGCCGCTGACCTCGGCGCATGCGGTCTCGATCCCCGGCGTGATCGACGCCTTCGCCACCGTGCTGCGCGATCACGGCAAGTTCGGCTTCGACCGCCTGCTGCAGCCCGCGATCAAGGCCGCGGAAGAGGGCTATGTCGTTGCCCCCCGCATCGCCTTCGACTGGAAGAACCAGTTCGAGAAGCTGAAGGGTGGCACCAACACCGTGCGTTACCTGTTGCCGGGCGGCGAGCCGCCGGTCGCCGGCGACGTCATCCGCCAGGCCGAGCTCGGCAAGACCCTGCGCGCGATCGCCAAGGACGGCCGCGACGCCTTCTACAAGGGCGCGATCGCGGAGGACATGGTCGAGACCCTCAGGGGGATCGGCGGCCTGCACACGCTCGACGATTTCGCCGCCCACACCACCGAGACGACGATGCCGATCGGCACCAATTACAAGGGTTACGACGTCTGGCAGTGCCCGCCGAACGGCCCGGGCGTGACCGCGCTCTTGATGCTCAACATCCTGTCGCGGTTCGACCTGACCAAGTACGCGCCGCTCAGCATCGAGCGCTTCCATCTCGAAGCGGAGGCCGCGCGCATCGCCTACATGAATCGCGAGATGCATGTCGCCGATCCCGAACATATGAAGATCGACGTCGCCGAAATGCTCGCGAAGGGCTTTGCCGACGAATACATCAGCAAGATCCGCATGGACGGTATGCTCGACCTGCCGAACGTCGCGCCGCCGATGAATCCCTCGACCATCTACATCACGGTCGTGGACAAGGATCGCAACGTCTGCTCGTTCATCAATTCGATCGCGCATTCCTTCGGCTCGGCGATCGTCTCGAACAAGACCGGCGTGCTGTTCCAGAACCGCGCCGGCGGCTTCCGCATCCAGCCCGGCCATCCCAACTGCATCGCCGGGGGCAAGCGCCCGCTGCACACGATCATGCCGAGCCTGCTCACCAAGGGCGGCCGCTCCGTGATGCCGTTCGCGGTGATGGGCGGACAATACCAGCCGGTCGGCCAGACTCACGTGGTGACCAACATTCTCGACTATGGCTGCGACGTGCAGGAAGCGATCGACATGCCGCGCGGTCTGCACTACGAGGGCCAGTACCAGCTCGAGGACAGCGTGCCTGCCGATATCGTCGAAGGGCTGAAGAAGCTCGGCCACAAGACCACCAGCGTGGTCGGCCCGCTCGGCGGCGCGCAGGCGATCTGGATCGACTGGGACAAGGGCACGCTCACTGGCGGTTCCGATCCGCGCAAGGACGGCTGCGCGCTGGGCTATTAAGCGGGGCCCGAGGGCTGGAAACGATTGCTTCGTTGCGCTAGACACCTTCCGCCTCAAACGGAAGGTCTCCTATGCAGCGTTTCCAGCGCGCACTCCTCGCCATCATGTCGGCACTCGCGATCACCGTGATCGGCAGCGTGTCGATATTCGTCTCCACCACGGCATCGGCCCAGACTGCAGGAAAACCCATGACAACAGCTTCAGGCTTGCAGACCATCGACAGCGTCGTCGGCACCGGCGCTTCGCCAACGCCCGGCCAGATCTGCGTGATGCACTACACCGGCTGGCTCTACGAGAACGGCCAGAAGGGCAAGAAATTCGACTCGTCGGTCGACCGCAACGAGCCGTTCGAGTTTCCGATCGGCAAGGGCCGTGTCATCGCCGGCTGGGACGAGGGCGTTGCCACGATGAAGGTCGGCGGCAAGCGCACGCTGATCATCCCGCCGCAGCTCGGCTACGGCGCCCGCGGCGCCGGTGGCGTGATCCCGCCGAACGCGACATTGATGTTCGACGTGGAATTGCTCGCGGTGAAGTGAACCGCACGTCCATACGGAAACAAAAGACCGGCCTCGCGGCCGGTCTTTTCGCTTTCAGATTGACGCGCGTCACTCGGCCGCGCGCCTTGCCGCAGCCGCGGCGCGATCGATTGCTTCCTTAGCGGCGTCCTTGGCGTCGCCCATGGCCTGCTGGCCCTTGCCCTTCACTTCCTGGACCACGCCTTCGCCCTTCAGGCGATCGGAACCGGTGGCTTCACCGATACCCTGCTTGGCCTTGCCGATGGCCTCGTTGGCGGTGCCCTTGATCTTGTCGCTCGTGCTACCCATGAAACTCTCCTTCCAGTTGGCTCGCGAAAACAACGCCTGCCCACTACGAGAGTTCCGATTTTGGGTATGGCTTGATAGGCCCGCTTTGGTTAGCTTGCGGCGCACGGAACCAACAGAAAGCAAGTCCCATGACCGGCCATGACCACACGCATTCCCACCATGACCACGATCATGACGATCGCTGGAAACATGACGGCGTGCGCGTCATTCCCGGCAATCAGCTCGATACCAACGTGCCATCGACGGCCGGCATGGACCGCGCGGCCGCGATCAATTTCGCGCGCGTCGGCGCGCAGAAATTGTGGGCGGGCACGGTCAGCATCAAGCCGGACGCCAAGACTGGTGCGCATCACCACGGCCATCTCGAAAGCGTCATCTACGTGGTGAAGGGCAAGGCGCGGATGCGCTGGGGCGAGAGCCTGCAATTCACCGCGGAGGCCGGCCCCGGCGATTTCATTTTCGTCCCGCCCTACGTGCCGCATCAGGAGATCAACGCCAGCCCGGACGAGGTGCTGGAATGCGTGCTGGTGCGCAGCGACGGCGAGGCGGTCGCGATCAACCTCGACATCGAGCCGGTCGAGAAGCCCGAGACCGTGCTGTGGATCGACCCCGTGCACCGGGATCCCAACGAGAAGAAGTAAGGGCCTGAAAGCCTGCTGGTTCTGTGCGACAGAACCACGCAGGCACAGCCTTCAAAAAATATCCGGAAGCCGTGTCGGATGGCCGCTGGGCCATCCGTCCTTGGGCAGAACCCCGCCCAAGGAGCCTCCGATGCCCAAAATGATCTTCGTCAATCTGCCGGTGACCGACCTCAAGCGCGCGACGGCCTTTTACGAGGCGGTCGGCGCGGTCAGGAACCCGCAATTCAGCGACGAGACGGCGAGCTGCATGGTCTTCTCCGAGACCATCTTCGCCATGCTCCTGACCCACGACAAATTCCGCAAGTTCACGCCGAAGCCGATCGCAGATGCCAAGACCTCGAACCAGGTCCTGCTCTGCCTCTCGGCCGACAGCCGCGACGAGGTCGATGACGTCGTCGGCAAGGCCGAGGCCGCGGGCGGGGTGGCCGATCCCAGCCCGAAGGACGAGTACAGCTTCATGTACGGCCGCAGCTTCGAGGATCCGGATGGCCATATGTGGGGCGTGAACTGGATGGACATGGCAGCCTTCGCCGCGCAGTCCGACATGGCGAACGCCTGATCGAAGCCAACGAACATCGACCATCTGAAGAGGAGCATTCACGATGTCCAAGCTCGTGCCCTGCATGTGGTTCAACGGCGATGCCGAGGAAGCCGCGAAGTTCTATGTGTCGCTCGTTCCGAACTCGGAGATCACGCACGTCCAGCGCAACGTTTCGGACGGTCCGTCCGGCAAGACAGGCTCCGTGCTCGTCGTCGAGTTCACCGTGGCCGGGCAGCCCCTGGTCGCGCTCAATGGCGGCATGAAGGTGGAATATACCCACGCAATCTCGCTGATGATCCATTGCGACGATCAAGCTCAGGTCGACAGCGTCTGGAGCGCGTTCCTTGCTCATGGCGGCAAGGAGCAGCAGTGCGGCTGGATCAGCGACCGCTGGGGCGTATCCTGGCAGGTGGTGCCGAAGGTGATGTTCGAATTCCTGTCGAGCCCTGACAAGGCTGCGGCTGCGCGCGCGATGCAGGCCATGATGAAGATGGTGAAGCTTGATGTGGATGTCTTGCGTCGCGCGTTCGAGGGCAAGTCGGCAGCGTGAGGTGGCATGCTCTGGCCACATATTCACTGTCATCGCCCGACTTGATCGGGCGATCCAGTACTCCGAGACGCTAGTGGTCAATCGATAGGCCGCGGCGTACTGGATGCCCTGCCCCCGTGCGCAATTGCGCACTAGGCGGGGCATGACAGCGGAATTTGAGGCGGGGTCTCGCTGCTAGTAATTAATCCTCAGCCCCACGCCGCCATGGATGGTGTTCCCCACCGGCTGTGGACCCAGCGTGCCGTTGGCGAACAGGTCTACGATCCAGCCCTTCTGCACACGGAAGCCGAGGCGGCCGCCATATTCGAACCAGCCCTGGTTGCCCATGGTCGGCACCACTACGCCGTCGCCGGTCACGGTGGCGACGATGCCGCTGCGACTGGCGAAGGACTGCACCCAGCCGCCATTGACGTTGGTCTCGATGTTGCTGCCGAAGAGGTGCGTCCACTGGCCGCCGATCTTGACCAGGCTGGTGCGGTCGGTGCCGGTCGCGATGGTGGCGTCGAACGGATTGAACGCCACGGCGCTGTCCGAATAGCCGGAGACCCGCTGCCAGAGCTGCCAGACTTCGATCGAGGCCGCGACCTCGTCGCGCGGGGACACGCGGCTCATCCAGCCGGCCCGGCCATAGACGGCGTAGTTCGACGCGTTGGTCGAGCCCGTGACGCTCACCGGCCCGAAGCTGGTGTTGTAGCTGCGGGTGTAGCGCGCCTTCTCCCACGGCGTCAGGATGGTGCCGACGTCGAAGAACGGGCGCGACGAGCCCCAATCGGTGAAATCATAGCGCAGAGCGAAGGCGCCGATCGGCGCGCTGGTGATGTTGTAGCCGCCCTCGCTGTATTGCGTGTAGGCGATGCCGGCGAGCAGCGACAGGTTGTTGGTCAGCTCCTTGCGGCCGTGGATGCCGGCCGAGAACGAGCCGGCCGAGCCGAACGCGCTGATGCAGTCGCTGCAATTGACCTGCTCGTTGACGCCGAGCAGCACCGTGCCGAGCACCCGGTTGGTGATCATCTGGTTGAAGCGCTGGTTGGCGAGGCCGCCGATCGAATTGCCGCTGGAGTCCGCGCCGGTCGGGCCCGAAGGTGGAGGCGGCGGATACGGGCTCGGCGAGGACGACGGATAGGGGCTTGGCGAAGGGGAGGGGGTCGGTGTGGGTGTCGGCGACGGCGACGGTGAATAGGTCGGTGACGGCGAGGGCGTCGGCCCACCGCATTCGGACTCGCAAGACGCCTGCGCTGCCGCCGGTCGCGCATTGAGCGCGAAGAACGCAAACGCAGCGGTTGCGGTCAGCGCGGCGGCGAGAACGAAACGCCTGACGTCGAGTTTCGCCATCATCACCGCCCGCACAGCATGCCGTCGTCGTGGACGGCAGGCGTGATGGTCGGCGAGGCGTCCGCATACTGGTTGACCGAGCACAGCCCGGCGCTTGCGGCGCAGTTGGCGGCAAAGGTCCAGGGCGGCGTGTTGGTCTTGGTGATGCTGACCTTGCCGCCGGCCGAGGTGATGATTGCAGTGTCGCCGGGCTGGGTGAGCTGCACGCACTGGGAGCTGGTCGTGCAGACGTTGGCGGCGCCGTCCTGGAGCACGACGACGGAGCGGCCGCGCTGGGAGAGGATATCGAGCGTGGTGCCGCGCACGCCGATGGTCGCGAGCGGTGTCGTGATCTTGTAGGCGGTCTTTTCCGAATGTCCGGTGACGAACCGGAATGCGCCCGTGGTCATGCGGATCGCGACGTCGCGATAGCTGTGCTCGTCGTTGAAGACGGTGCGGTCGAGCTTCAGCGTGGCGCTCGGGCCCAGCGAGAGGTTGGTGCTGTCGGCCATGACGAAGCGCGCTGCGCTGTCGGCACCGGTGCGCACGGTCTCGTCGCGCAACATGCTGTCGCCGACATTGATGGGCGTCGTGGTCGTCGCCACGCGCACCACGTCGTTCTGGATCACGACGGCTTCGCCAACGCGCGTCTGCGCCTGCGCGCAAGGCGCCGCGCAGACAAATGCCGACAACAGAGTTGGGAAAAGCCAGAAACGCAAATTCATTTCGCAACCGATCGATATGTCCCTGATCGTACCGGATCGCGCGCGCTTCCGATGTGGCGAAATTATCACAAGCGGCGCTGGACGTGCGTTATGCTTAGTGACAGTTGCGGCAGAATGCGTTCAATGAAAAGTGCCGTCTTTGTTTTTCTCCGCGGTGAAGCAGATTTGCCACGCAAAATAGCCCCACAGCAGCCGTTCGAATTGCCCGCGGTTCCGAAGGTGTCGCAGAGCGCAGTGATCGCTGTCGCGATTTTCCTGGTCGCGCATCTCGCGCTGCTGATAGGCCTGACGGCGCCGGAGAAGTTCGTCTTCGACGAGGTGCATTACGTGCCGGCGGCGCGACAGATGCTGGCACCCACGATGTCGCAACCGATGCTCAACCCGATGCATCCGCCGCTGGCCAAGGAGATGATCGCGGCATCGATCGCAGCCTTCGGCGACAATGCGCTTGGCTGGCGCTATCCGTCGACCTTGTTCGGCGCGCTCGCGATCGTCGCGATCTATCTGTGCGGGCTCGCGCTGTTCTCCGCGCAGGGGCCGGCGATCGCCGCCGCGGCGATCGCCGGCTTCAACCAGATGGTTTACGTGCAGGCGCGCATCGCCATGCTCGACATTTACGCGCTCGGGTTCGGCCTGCTCGCGATTGCCGCCTTCATGCACGGCTTCCGAAGAGAGCGCCCGCATGCGCTGTTCGCGTTCGCGGGCGCCTTGTTTGGCCTCGCCGCGGCTTGCAAATGGAGCGGCCTGTTTCCGCTCGGCATCTGCATCGTCATGATTGCGGTGATCCGGCTGCTGCAGGGCTGGCACACGCTGTTCGCCGACGCGAAGCCGAGCGACTGGTATCGGCCCGATCTCTGGCCCGATCTTCGCGTGCAGCATGTCGCGCTCTGCTTCGCCGTGCTGCCGGCGCTGACATATCTTGCCGCTTTCGTGCCGCTCTACGGAGCGTCGCTGCCGGATCTGATCGAGGCGCAGCGCCGGATATTCGCCGACAACACCACGACCGCGATCGCCGGCCATACCTATATGAGCGCGTGGCCATCCTGGCCGCTGCTCGCGCGCCCGGTGTGGTTCCTGTTCGACAAGACCTCGGAGAACAATGTCTCCGCGATCGTCTGCCTCGGCAATCCGCTGGTCGCGTGGCCGGCGCTGCTCGCGCTCGCCGTCGTGCTGCGCGACTTCATCGTCGCGCGCCGCTGGGATGCGTTGCTGATCGCGGCGTTCTATTTCGGCTCCTGGCTCGCCTGGGCTCTGCTGCCGCGCACGCTCGGCTTCCTCTACTATTATCTGCCGGCCGCAACCGTGGCGTCGCTTGCGCTGGTCTATGTGCTGCGGCGAGATGGACTGCCGCGCTGGCTGCTGTGGGCCTATGTCGGGGTCGCGGCGATCGGCTTTGCGGTGATGCTGCCGATCTCGGCGGCCTTCATCGGCACGTCCATGCAGACGTTCAACCGGTTGATGCTGTTCCAGAGCTGGATATGAAATCGCCGCCTGTCATGATCGTGGCAGGCGGCTTGTCTCACGCGGCGATGACTTGAAGTTCACTTGGACGCCGTCGTCTTGGCTTCCATGTTGACGACCTGGACGCGGCGGTTGATCGGGTCGGCGCCGTTGGCGGTGTCCTTCAGCTTGGACTTGCCATAGCCGACGGTGACGAGATCGGTGCCGTTGAGACCATAATTCTGCATCAGGTACTTCTTGATGGTGTCGGCGCGGCGTTCGGACAGCCCTTGATTGTACTCTTCGCCGCCGATCGCATCGGTGTGGCCGGCGACCACGAAGGTCGAGCCCTTCAGTGACGGATCGGACAACGCCTTGCCGAGCGCCTGCACCGACGGCACCGACGTCTTGGCGATGTCAGCCGAGTTGTAGTCGAACTGGATCTCCAGATCGATCTTCGGCTTGGTCGCAGCGAGCTCGGCGATCTGCTCGCGCTCGCCCATCGAGAGCGACCGGGTCGAGCGGTTGCGAACCGTGTTCAGGAACGTCGCTTCCTTGGCCTGCGCGGTCGGATCGGCCTGCGGACCGACGGACAGGCCGCGGGTCGCCGGCTTCGGCTTCAGCGCATCCAGGATCTGGTTGGCGGAGACGTTATCGCCGGCGAAAGCCAGGCCCGCCGTCATCGACAGCGCGGCCGTGAGAGTAATCGCCTTCAGTCCAAAAAACTTATCAAAACGGGTCATTGTCGTATCCTCGCTGTTACGCCTGATGGCGATTTGATGTTGCGAGCGTAGGGAAGGTTCAACAGCCTCGATGTGATGCGGGTCACATTCCAGACGACCGAAATGACCCGTGCATCCTGGCGCCGGCGCGGATCGGCATCCATGGCATGTCGCGCCAGCGGCGGTGCCCTGCCACCGGGAGGAAGCGCTGTCTCATTCGGCGTTGACAGCGGATTTGCTGAACCGGCTGGACTCGCAGCCCGAGCAGGTACAATCTTTCGGTCATTGTTCGTCACCAGCCGTATTGCCAGCTGCGCCAGCAGCCCGAAACGCGACCGTCGCAGCGACTCTCAGCTCGGTTCGAGCAGCAGAAATCCCCGAGTGATCCAGATCACAGTGCATCGTTGTGAACTGGATCAGATTGCTCTCATCGGATCGGCTCAGGCCGAACCGAGAGCAGCGAGGAAGTTTGGATCAGGGGAGAATGATCATGCGCTTCTTGATCGCAGCAATTTCAATCGCAGTATTTCTCGTCAGCGGCAACGCGGCCTTCGCGGACAAGCGCGTCGCCTTCGTGGTCGGCAACGCCGCCTACAAGAACGTCCCGCAGCTTCCCAACCCCGCGATCGATTCCAAGGCGATGGCCAGGGTGCTGCGCAATGTCGGCTTCGACGTCGTCGAGGGCGCCAACCTCACCCGCGATGCCATGACCGCGAAGCTTCTGGAGTTTGGCAAGAAGAGCGAAGGCGCCGACGTCGCGGTGTTCTTCTATGCCGGCCACGGGATTGCCGTGAACGGCGTCAACTACCTGTTGCCGGTCGACGCCGACCTGAAATCCGAGATGGACGTCAAGCTGGGCGCGGCGATCAATGTCGACCTCACGCTCGATCAGACCATGTCGGACGCGAAGGTGAAGCTCGTGTTCCTGGACGCCTGCCGCGACAATCCGTTCGCGGCGAAGATCCGCTCGGCCAAGGCCACCCGCTCCGTCAACGTCCAAACCGGTCTTGCCGAGATGAAGTCGGGTGAGGGCACGCTGATCGCCTTTGCCACCGGCCCCGGTCAGACCGCGCTCGACGGCGAGGCCGGCACCAACAGCCCGTTCACCCGCGCCCTCGTCGCCAACATTGCCCAGCCCGGGATCGAGATCCAGCAGGCGATGACCAAGGTCCGCGCCCAGGTCAGTGACGAGACCAGCAAGGGGCAATTGCCCTGGGGGCACACCAACCTCACGGGCAACGTCTATCTCAATCCGGTCGGCGCGCCGGCTGCGGCCACGACCGATCCGTCGAACGCGCCGGCGTTGGCCGCGAGCAAGCAAGGCTCCGACGTCGAGCTCGAGTTCTGGCGCTCGATCAGGGACTCCAACAAGGTCGAGGAGCTCAACGCCTATCTCACCAGCTATCCCAACGGCACGTTCAAATCGATCGCACTCGCCCGCATCGCGGCGTTGCAGGATGGGCCATCCATCACGACCCGCAACCTCTCCGCCGGGATCGATCCCGCGACCTTTACGGAAGAAGCCAACCAGGTGTCTGAAGACCAGATCGGTCTGGACAAGAACCAGCGCCGCGACGTGCAGCGCCGCCTCACCGGGCTCGGCTTCGACGTCAAGGCAACGGGCAAGTTCGACGATGAGACCCGTTCCGTGGTGAGGCGGTGGCAGGCTGCCCGTGGCTATCCTGCGACCGGTTTTCTCAACAAGCTCCAGCACAAGGCCCTGCTGTCGGAGATTGTCTCGACCCGCGCGGCCTCCTCCGAACAGGCAGACGACGAGCCGGCGCGTCGCCGGTCCTCCGGCGGTGGCGGCCGGCGCCATTACGGCGGTGGCAGTGCCGGTCCGCCAGTCGGCCCCGGCGGTCTGTTTGGCGGTATGATGGGCGGGTTGTTCGGCCGCCGCTGAGCCGGCAGGCAAGCAACAGGCGGCCCGGTTCGGGCCGCCAATTTGTTCCGGAAACCCTTGCTCACCGACCGTCGCAAAGCCGTCGCGTGATGGCCCGCGTGCGAACAAGAATTCGGCCAGTTGGGCGCCTAGCAGGACTCCGCGTCCAATGACCGCCGAGGAAGGGAGCCGAGTTCAGTCCAGTGCCCAGGCCGAGTGATTACCAGTTCTATCGTGGCGGCCCGCCGGATCGGACAGTCTTTCTGAGCTCAATGCCCATCTATGTCGGTGCGGCGATGATCGCGGTGGCGATCCTGCTGTCTACGCTGATCACCGGGCTGAGCAGCCGTTACGTCGGCCTCGACGGTCCGAACGACGAGAACATGTGGCTGGTCGACCGCCTCACCGGCAGCGTCTATCGCTGCCAGGCGGAGGGGCGTGGCAAAGCGTCCTGCGAGCCCGATGTCGCCACAGGCAGCGTCGGGGAGCGATCAAAGGCCGCACGCTAGAACGATGAAATCCCTTCTCTGTGAAGCGCTCTCCCGGAAAAATAGATGCCGCGCAGGCCGGCATCACGCCGGCTTCGTTTTCCGGAGGAGGAAACTTGATGAAGACCCTGTTGCTCGCGGCGGCGTTCGCTGCACTTGCCCTGTCTCCCGCGTCGGCCGCCAAGATGTCATGCACCAGCGCGAACATGGCCAAGCTCGTTGTCGGGTTGGGCGGTGAAGACACGCCGGGCAAGATCGCGGCGCGCAAGTCGATGGCCTCGGCCAATTCCGACATGAGCAAAGGCAACATGCACGGTGCCTGCACGCACTACATGAACGCCGAGAAGGCGATGGCGATGAAGTAACCTCGCGCCGATCTGGCGTGACCGGGCCGCGCTGGCAGCAGATGGCAGCGCGGCTTTTTCTTCTCTTCAGTCTCTCTTTTTCCCGGCGCGAATCCGGCTACATTGCCTCCTGCAATGTCACGCGCGCCCAAACCCTTTCCGATCCCCACGATACAGGCCCGGCGGATCTGGCTGCATGCCCAGCGGCTGGACGAGCGCGCGCCGTTCGGGGAGGGGGCACCCGCCGTGGCGGATGCGATCGCCCATCTCGGTTATGTGCAGATCGACACCATCAACGTCATCGAGCGCAGCCACCACCACATCCTGTTCAGCCGCATCCCGTCCTACCGGCGTGCCGATCTGCGCCAGGCCCAAAGCGTCGACCGGAGCGTGTTCGAATACTGGACCCATGCGCTGTCCTACGTGCCGGCGAACGATTTTCGCTTCTTCCTGCCGGCGATGCGCGAGCACCGGCGCGAGGGGCACAAATGGTACACCTCGGTCACCCCGGCCGATACGCGCAAGGTGATGCGGCTGCTGCGCGCCGGCCCGCTGACGATCCGCGACATCGAGGACGACGTGCTCACCGAGAAGGAGCACCTCTGGCAGAGCCGAAAACCCTCGAAGCGGGCTTTGCAGCTCGCCTTCTACACCGGCGTCGCGACCGTCAGCGCGCGCCAGGGCATGCTCAAGACCTATGAGCTGATGACGCGGCACTTCGGCTGGGACAAGCTGCCGAAGCCGGCGTCGCCGAGAGACATCACGGCCTATCTGCTCGAGCGCGCGCTGCGGTCGCAGGGCGTGGTCAGTCTGGATTCGATCTGCCACCTCGATGCGCCGAGCAAGAAGGCGATCGCTCGGCTGGTCGCCTCACGCGTCCGCCGCGGTGAGCTCGTGCCCGTTGCGATCGAGGGCGCGGGCAAGCAGGAGCATTGGGCCGCGCCCGCGGCACTGGAGCCGGGTGAGGGCGCCTCGCCCGATCTGGTTCACATCCTCTCGCCGTTCGATCCCCTGATCATCCAGCGCAAGCGCACCAATCTGTTCTTCGGCTACAACCATCTGTTCGAAGCCTATGTGCCGAAGGCCAAGCGCAAACTCGGCTATTTCGCGTTGCCCGTGCTGGTGGGCGACGAGATCGTCGCGGCGCTTGACCTCAAGACCGATAGGCAGGCCAAGAAACTCTTGATGCAGAAATGGACCTGGGTCGGGCAGGGGAAGAAGACGGCGGGGCGCAAGGAGCTGAAGCGCGTGATCGAGGATGAGCTTGACCGCTTCGAACGGTTTCAACTGGCGGAGTGACGGCTGCTCGCCACGGCGCTAACGCGCCTTTGCCCACCCTATAAGACCATCAATCCAAACGCCGAACGCAATCCCCACCCCATACGCCACCAGATTCCACAGCGAGAAGATCCGTCCTAACAGCAGCGCGCCCGCGGTGGTAAGCCGGAACGCATCGAGCCAGGGCGCATGCACCAGCCGGGAGAACTCGACGGCGATCGCGATCGCCGCGGCGATGGCTGCAAGTCGGCTCCGCGACATCCCCGGCAGCAAAGCCCCGACCAGCAGAAACACCATCGTCGCCCACAGCAGCGAGCCGCCATACTTCACGACGAAGGCGGGAAGCCCGAGTGGAAAGCCGTACCAGCGCAAGGACAGCCCGCAGGCGATCACGACCAGCGCGAGGGCGGCGCGGATCAGCGATCGCCGTCGCGGCGCAACGGTGTTGACCGGTTGCGCCCCGTGCATTGCTCGCTCCATTGACTCTTTGCCCGCGATGCTCAAAACCGCCATCAGCCCATAAAAGCAACAACCCCGGGGGAAAGCCATGAGCCAGACCACGACCTATGCCGGTTCCGCCGGCTCAGCCAAGTCGGAAATCGAGACCTCGACGATCCGCGCCATCTCCTGGCGCCTGATTCCATTCCTGGTGCTGGCCTACTTCTTCTCCTATCTCGACCGAGTCAATCTTGGCTTCGCTGCGCTGACCATGAACGCGGAGCTGAAGTTCACGCCGCTGATCTTCTCCTGGGGCGCCGGCATCTTCTTCATCGGCTATTTCATCTTCGAGGTGCCGAGCAATCTGGCGCTGGAAAAGTTCGGCGCGAGCCGCTGGATCGCCCGCATCATGGTGACCTGGGGCATCATCTCGGCGCTGATGGCGCTGGTCAGCGGCGTGACGAGCTTCTACGTGCTGCGCTTCCTGCTCGGCGTCGCCGAGGCCGGCTTCTTCCCCGGCATCATCCTCTATCTCACCTACTGGTACCCGGCCGAGTATCGCGCCCGCTTCCTCGCCGCCTTCGCCATCGCCGTCCCGGTCTCCACCGTGATCGGCGCGCCGATCACGGGCCTGCTGCTCGGGCTCGACGGCGCGATGGGGCTGAAGGGCTGGCAGTGGCTGTTCATCATCGAGGGCATCCCCTCGGTGCTGCTCGGCATCGTCACCTGGTTCTATCTCACCGACAAGCCGGCGAAGGCGGACTGGCTCTCGGCCGATCAGAAGGCCTGGCTCAAGTCCAGGCTCGATTCGGAAATCGCGGCCAAGCAGGCGGTGAAGCATCTGTCGCTCGGCGAGGCGCTGTCGTCGCCGAAGGTGATCACGCTGAGCCTGGTCTATTTCGGCTTCGTCGGTGCGCTCTACGGCATGCAGTTCTGGCTGCCGCAGATCGTCAAGGCGTTCGGCCTCACCAACGCGCAGACCGGCTTCGTCACCGCGATCCCGTATCTGTTCGGCACCGTCGCCATGATCCTGTGGGCGCGGCATTCCGATGCGACGCGCGAGCGCGTGATGCATGTCGGCGCGCCATTGCTGCTCACCGCCGTCGCGCTTGGCGTCTCCTCCTATCTCACCGATCCCACCATGACGATGGTGGTGCTGACCGTCGCGGCGATCGGCGTGTTCTGCTGCTTCGGCGTGTTCTGGACGCTGCCGACCGCCTGGCTCTCCGGCACGGCCGCGGCCGGCGCCATCGCGCTGATCAACTCGATCGGCAACCTCGCCGGCTTCGGCGGTCCCTACCTGATCGGCTGGGTCAAGGAAGCCACCGGCCAGACCTCGACCGGTTTGCTGGTGCTGGCCGTGCTGCCTCTGATCGCCGGCATCCTTGTGTTTGTCGGCGGCCACGAGAGCAAGCACGAGTTCGCCGGGCAGGGGCGGTAGGTTGGACCGACGCTATGCAGCGGCCCAAAGACCCGGATAGCGCTGCGTTCCATCCGGGCTAGGGGCTAATCTGCGCTGGCGCTTCTCTGCGAACCAGCCAGTCCAAGGAACACCAGCACAGCGCGGTTGAGACGCAAGAGGTCGTCATCGTCTAGGCGACCGACTAGCGTTCCCACCTTGGCTTTCGGCACCGTGGTAATCTTATCGACCATCAGCCGGGACGGCACTCGAAGGCCGTTGTTGTCGTTTGGCTCGACCTTGAGCCGGAAAAGCGGCGCCTCGGTTTCGTCGGTTGTGAAAGCGCAGACAGTGATCGAGTTCGTGGCGTCGAAGCTGTCGTCCTGCACGATGACGACGGGGCGCGGCTTGCCCGCATAGTCCTTGCCGCCTGCCACCGTCCAGATCTCACCTCGCTTCATTCATCCGTCCAATCGGATACGGCGTCGATGAAGCCCTGGTCTTCGGATGCATGTACACTGGTCGCGACCGCAAGCGATTGGCGATGGGCTTCCGATCGAAAGGACGGAGAGCGAATATCCGGCACCCAAATCTGAATCGGCCGCAGGCCTTGTGCGCGCAATCGATCACGGTGGGCCTGCACCTTCAGACGAGACGGCTTGGGCTTTGAAGGGCTCATATGTGCTCTCCGGTTACATGTAACCCTATCAAGAAATGTCCCTAGTTACCAGCGGCACATGGGCAGCAATCCTTACCACTCCTTAACGATCACGCTTTCCTGATGACTGACGATTATTGACTTTTATCAGTGATTAGTCGACATTCCTCTCATTGCAGTCGCGGGAGTGTCCTCCGATGTTCGTTCGGTCAGTTTTGTCCAGCTATTCCAAGCTCTTGGCGGGTGTCTCGCTGGCCCTTATGGCCGCGGCGCTGGCCGGGTGCAATGACACCGTCGCTGAAAAGGCCGAGCCGCCGCGGCCGGTTCTGGTCGCGACCGCCCATTATGATGCCGAGACTCCAGAGCGCAGCTTCGTCGGCACCGTCAGGCCCCGGATCGAGAGCGATCTCGGTTTCCGCGTGGCCGGCAAGGTTGCCAAGCGCCTTGTCGAGGTCGGCCAGACCGTCGAAGTCGGGCAGCCGCTCGCGACCCTCGACGAGGTCGATCTGAAGCTCCAGGCCGAGCAGTCCGTCGCCGAGCAGACCGCCGCGACCGGCGTGCTGGCCCAGGCCGCCGCCGCCGAGCAGCGCGCCAAGGATCTGAAGGCCAAGGGCTGGACCACCGATGCCCAGATGGATTCGAGCCGTGCCGCCGCCGACGAGGCCCGCGCCCGCCTGAACCGGGCCGAGCGCTCGGTCGAGCTGACCAAGAATTCCCTTTCCTACGCGACGCTCAACGCCGACGCCCGTGGCGTCGTCACCGCAACGCTGATCGAGCCCGGCCAGGTGGTCGCCGCGGGCCAGGCTTCGATCCGCGTCGCCCGCTTTGCCGAGA
Source organism: Bradyrhizobium japonicum USDA 6 (assembly GCF_000284375.1). NCBI lineage: Bacteria > Pseudomonadati > Pseudomonadota > Alphaproteobacteria > Hyphomicrobiales > Nitrobacteraceae > Bradyrhizobium > Bradyrhizobium japonicum. Next base: position 7,648,712 of record NC_017249.1, on the reverse strand, counting down.
AGGAAGCGGTCGTCGCGATCCCTGAGACGCTGGTTGGACGTGCCAAGTCGGGCGCCGCCAGCGTCACTCTTTGGTCGGAGCCGGACAAGAAGTATGCGGCCAAGCTGCGCGAGATCGCGCCGGCGGCCGATCCGGCCACACGCACCTATCTTGCAAAGTTCTCGCTGCCCGAGGCCGACGACAAGGTTTCGCTCGGCATGACCGCGACGCTGACGCTGTCGGATGCCGCGACCGAGCGCGTCGCACGGCTGCCGCTGTCGGCGCTGTTCAACGAAGGCGGCAAGCCCTCCTTCTACGTCGTCGACGACAATGGCGCCGTCACGCTCAAGCCGGTCGTGGTGAAGTCCTACGAGAGCAACGACGTCATCATCACCAGTGGTGTCGAAGAGGGCGCCAAGATCGTGGCCCTCGGCGTGCAGAAGCTCGATCCGAGCCAGCGGGTGCGGATCGTCTCGTCGCTGTCTTTCTAGAGTTTAGCGCATGATCCGGAAAAGTGAGCAGCGGTTTTCCGAGAAGATCATGCGCAAAGAATAAGAGTCACGTCGTGTGAGGTGAGTTTTCGGCCCAAGCGCAAATGCTGGGGCTGAAGCGGCGAAGCGATCCAGAACCTGCCCAGCCCCCTGGATTGCTTCGCTGCCTCGCGACGACGGTTTGAACAGAGCGGCTGTGGTTTTTTGCAATTGGATCATCTTTGGAGAGTGCGATGAAGCGCTTCAACCTTTCGGCCTGGGCCGTCAGCCATCCGACGCTGGTCCTGTTCCTGATGATCATACTCGGCGTCGCCGGCTTCTTCTCCTATCAGAAGCTCGGGCGGGCCGAGGATCCGTTCTTTACGGTGAAGGTGGTCAACGTCTCCGTGATCTGGCCGGGCGCGACGGCGCAGGAGATGCAGACGCAGGTCGCCGATCCCATCGAGAAGAAGATCCAGGAACTGCCTTATTTCGAGAAGGTGCAGACCTATTCCAAGCCGGCCTTCACCGCGCTCCAGGTGACCTTCCGCGATTCCACGCCGCCGAAGGACGTGCCGTATCTGTTTTATCTGCTGCGCAAGAAGCTCGCCGACGTGCAGGGCCAGTTGCCTTCGGGCATTCTGGGACCCGTCGTCAACGACGAGTTCTCCGACGTCGATTCCATCCTCTACATGATGACCGGCGACGGCGCCGACTATGCCCAGCTCAAGAAGGTCTCGGAAGGCTTCCGCCAGCGCCTGTTGAAGGTGCCGGGCGTGACCAAGGTCGACGTCTACGGCAACCAGGACGAGCGCATCTTCGTCGAATTCTCGCACGCCAAGCTCGCCACTCTCGGCATCACGCCGCAGGCGCTGTTCGATTCGCTCGCCAAGCAGAACAACGTGACCCCGGCCGGCACGGTCGAGACCTCGTCGCAGCGCGTGCCGCTGCGCGTCACCGGCGCGCTCGATGGCGCCAAGGCCGTCGCCGAGACGCCGGTCGAGAGCAACGGCCGCGTGTTCCGCTTGGGCGATATCGCCACCGTCACCCACGGCTATGTCGACCCGCCGAGCTTCGTCGTGCGCCAGGAAGGCAAGGCCGCGATCGGCATCGGTGTCGTCACCGCCAAGGGCGCCAACATCCTCGATCTCGGCAAGGAGGTCGAGAAGGCCACCGCCGAGTTCATGAAGGCGGTGCCGCAGGGCATCGACGTCAAGCTCATCGCCGACCAGCCCAAGGTGGTCGAGCACGCCGTCGGCGAGTTCGTGCACTCCTTCATGGAGGCGCTCGTCATCGTGCTGTTCGTGTCGTTCCTGGCGCTCGGCTGGCGCACCGGCATCGTGGTCGCGCTGTCGGTGCCGCTGGTGCTCGGCATCGTCTTTGTCGTCATGAACACGATGTCGCTCGATCTGCACCGCATCACGCTCGGCGCGTTGATCATCGCGCTCGGCCTGCTGGTGGATGACGCCATCATCGCGGTCGAGATGATGGTGGTGAAGATGGAGCAGGGCTGGGACCGTTTCCGTGCGGCCTCCTTTGCCTGGGAATCCACTGCGTTTCCGATGCTCACGGGAACGCTGGTCACGGCCGCTGGCTTCCTCCCCATCGGCTTTGCCAATTCCGCGGTCGGCGAATATGCCGGCAGCATCTTCTGGATCGTGGCGATCGCGCTGGTCGCCTCCTGGTTCGTGGCGGTGATCTTCACGCCCTATATCGGCGTCATGTTGCTGCCCAACATCAAGGTGCACCACAATCACGATCCGCACGCGGTCTACGAGACCCGCATGTACCGCGGCCTGCGCGCCATCGTGCAATGGTGCGTCAACCACCGTATCACCGTGGTGGCCGCGACCGTCGGCGTCTTCATCGCCTCGATCGTCGGCTTCGGCCATGTCCAGCAGCAGTTCTTCCCGCTGTCGGAGCGGCCCGAGCTGTTCCTCCAGCTCCGCCTGCCCGAGGGCACCGCCTTCAACGTCACCGAGAAGGCGGTGAAGAAGGCCGAGACGCTGCTCAAGGACGACAAGGACATCGAGACCTATACGTCCTATGTCGGCCAGGGCTCGCCGCGCTTCTGGCTCGGCCTCAATCCGCAGCTTCCGAACGAGGCCTTTGCCGAGATCGTCATCGTCGCCAAGGGCGTCGAGGCGCGCGAGCGCATCAAGGCCAAGATCGAGAACGCGGCTGCGGAGGGCATGCTGACCGAGGCGCGCGTGCGCGTCGACCGCTTCAACTTCGGTCCGCCGGTCGGCTTCCCCGTCCAGTTCCGCGTGATCGGCCCCGACGCCAACAAGGTGCGCGAGATCGCCTATCAGGTCCGCGACGTCATGCGGCAGAACAAGAGCGTCAAGGACGTCCAGCTCGACTGGAACGAGCAGTCGCCCTACCTCAAGCTCGTCGTCGACCAGGATCGTGCCCGCGCCATGGGCCTGACGCCGCAGGACGTCTCGCAGGCGCTGTCGATGCTGATCTCGGGCGCACAGGTCACGACCATTCGCGACGGCATCGAGAAGGTGGCCGTGGTCGCTCGTGCGATCCCGTCCGAGCGTCTCGATCTCGGCGGCGTCGGCGATCTGACCATCACCTCGAAGAACGGCGTCGCCGTGCCGCTCCAGCAGATCGCCAAGATCGAGTATGCCCACGAGGAGCCGATCATGTGGCGGCGTAACCGCGACATGGCGATCACCGTGCGCTCCGACGTCGTCGACGGCGTGCAGGCGCCCGACGTCACCAGCCAGATCACGCCGAAGCTGAAGGCGATCAAGGACAATCTCGAGCCGGCCTACCGCATCGAGCCGGGCGGGGCGTTCGAGGAATCCGCCAAGGGCAACGCCTCGATCTTCATCCTCTTCCCGCTGATGGTCATGGTGATGCTGACGCTGCTGATGTTCCAGCTGCAGAGCTTCTCGCGCCTGATCCTGGTGTTCCTCACCGCGCCGCTCGGCATCGTCGGTGCCTCGTTCGGCCTCAACGTCGCCAATGCTCCGTTCGGCTTCGTGGCGCTGCTCGGCCTGATCGCGCTCGCCGGCATGATCATGCGCAATACCGTCATCCTGGTCGACCAGATCGAGACCGACGTCTCCCACGGCCTGACCCGCCGTGAGGCGATCGTGGAGGCAACCGTCCGCCGCGCCCGGCCGGTGGTGCTGACGGCGCTCGCCGCCATCCTGGCCATGATCCCGTTGTCGCGCTCGGCCTTCTGGGGCCCGATGGCGATCACGATCATGGGAGGCTTGTTTGTCGCGACCTTCCTGACGCTGCTGTACCTGCCGGGCCTCTACGCCCTGTGGTTCAGGAAGAGCCTGGACGAGGCGGGCACCCCCGAGCAGCCTGCCGCGCCGCAGCATGGGAGCGATGACCAGCACGCAATTCCGCTTGCCGAAGCGGCTGAATAGATGAGAAGAGTGCTGAGTGACGAGTCCTGACAGATGACACTGGTAGCGGAACATATCGAAGGCGACACCCGGGATCGTATCCTCGAGGTGGCCGAACGGCTGTTCCGCCAGATCGGGTATCAGAAGACCACGGTCGGGGACATCGCCAAGGAGCTCAGGATGAGCCCCGCCAACGTCTATCGCTTCTTCGAATCGAAGAAGGCGATCCACCAGGCGGTGGCGCGGGGCCTGATGGGCGAGGTCGAGCTGGAGGCGCAGCGGATCGTGACCCGGACCGGTCCGGTGCTCCCGCGCTTCCGTGAGCTGCTCACCACCATCCATCGCATGAACACCGAGCGCTATGTCGGCGATAACAAGCTGCACGAGATGGTCGCGATCGCGATGGAGGAGGACTGGGACGTCTGCGTCGCCCATATGGAGTGCATCGCCGGCGTCATCGGCCAGATGATCGCGCAAGGTGTCGCTTCCGGCGAGTTTGAGGCGCCGGACCTGCAACTGGCATCGCTGTGCGCCTGCACCGCGATGATCCGCTTTTTTCACCCCCAGATGATCGCCCAGTGCGCCACCAAGCCGGGCCCGACCATCGACCAGATGATCGATTTCGTCATCGCGGGTCTGTCGCCGCGCCACTGACGGGCGCTGGAATTTTCCCTATAAACTGCTTAGCGCCGCCCTTAACGGGGGGATGGCGGGCAATGACGGACCAACAAACTCCGTCATTGCGAGCGCAGCGAAGCAATCCAGACTATCTCCCCGGAGGGATTCTGGATTGCTTCGCTGCGCTCGCAATGACGAAAAGGAAGCAGCGCGTGACCGACAAAGACCTCTATTTCTACGAGCCCTCCAAGGGCCACGGCCTCAAGCACGATCCCTTCAACGCCATCATCGCGCCGCGGCCGATCGGCTGGATCTCCTCCCGCGACACCAAGGGCCACGTCAACCTCGCGCCCTATAGCTTCTTCAACGCGTTCTGCTACGTGCCGCCGATCATCGGCTTCTCCTCCACCAACTGGAAGGACACGGTCTCGAACATGGAGCAAACCGGCGAGTTCGTCTGGAATCTGACCACGATGGATCTCGCCAAGCACATGAACGCGACCGCCGCGCATGTTGGCCCCGAGGTCGACGAGTTCAAGCTCGCAGGGCTGACCGCCGCGCCGGGCAAGCTCGTCAACGTGCCGCGCGTGGCTGAGAGCCCCGTCGCCTTCGAGTGCAAGGTCTCCGACATCGTCCGCCTCAAGGGCGCCGACGGCAAGGAGGCCGACGCCTGGCTGACGCTGGGGGAGGTCGTCGCCGTCCATATCGACAAGGCCATGATCAAGGACGGCGTCTACCAGACCGCCGCCGCCCGCCCCATCGTCCGCGCCGGCCGTCGCGGCGATTATTTCGAGATCAAGCCGGAAAACATGTTCGAGATGGTGCGGCCGGACTGATCCGAGCCTCTCTCCTCACCGTCATTCCGGGGCGACGCGTAAGCGTCGAGCCCGGAATCCATACTCCCGATCGTGGTTATGGATTCCGGGCTCAGGCTTCGCGTGCCCCGGAATGACAGCGGGGCATTCGGCCCCATTCTCCCTTTCGGAACTGCCTCCACGCCCCGGCCGTTATGGCCTCCGGGGCGGCCGCCCGGCCGCGTCAATTCGCTTCTTTTTGCTCGCGAAGTGTTCACTTACCCCGGCCACTTTCCGCTAAAATGACGATAACCGCGCCGATGCATGAGGTCAGCCATGAGCTTCCGCCGCGACAAAATCACAAAGCCGATCTTCTCCTGGGCGCGCGGCGTGCTGCCGGCGATGTCCGACACCGAGCGCGAGGCACTGGAGGCCGGTGACGTCTGGTGGGATGCCGACCTCTTCACCGGCAACCCCGACTGGTCGAAATTGCTGAAGGTGCCTCCGGCGACGCTCACCCCCGAGGAGCAGGCCTTCCTCAACGGCCCCGTCGACGCGCTCTGCGCCATGCTCGACGAGTGGAAGATCTTCTGGGAATGGCGCGACCTGCCGCAGGAGGTCTGGCATTTCGTCAAGCGCGAAAAATTCTTCGGCATGATCATTCCGAAGGAGTTTGGCGGCCTCGGCTTTTCGCCGTATGCGCATTCGGAAGTGGTGCGCAAGATCTCGACCCGTTCGATCGCCGCGGCCGTCACCGTGATGGTGCCGAACTCGCTCGGGCCGGGCGAGCTGTTGATGCGCTTCGGCACGAAAGAGCAGCAGGAGCGCTGGTTGCCGCGCCTCGCCGACGGCCGCGACATTCCCTGCTTCGGCCTGACCAGTCCCGAAGCCGGCTCCGACGCCGCCTCGATGGTCGACACCGGCATCATCTGCAAGGGCGATTTCGAGGGCCGCGAGGTCATTGGCCTCAGGCTCAACTGGCACAAGCGCTACATCACGCTCGGCCCGGTCGCGACGCTGCTCGGGCTCGCCTTCAAGGCCTACGATCCCGATCATCTCGTGGGCAGCCAGGACGAGCTTGGCATCACCGTCGCGCTGATCCCGACCAATCTGCCCGGCGTCAAGATCGGCCATCGTCATCTGCCGTCGATGCAGGTGTTCCAGAATGGCCCCAACTGGGGCCGCGACGTCTTCATCCCGCTCGACTATGTCATCGGCGGCAAGGAGAGACTCGGGCAGGGCTGGAAGATGCTGATGACGGCGCTTGCCGCCGGCCGCGGCATCTCGCTGCCGTCGCTGTCGGCGGCCGGCGCTGCCTATGCCGCCCGTACCACCGGCGCCTATGCCCGCATCCGCGAGCAGTTCGGCATCTCCATCTCCAAATTCGAGGGCGTCGAGGAGCCGCTCGCGCGCATCGTCGCCACCGCCTACCAGCTCGACGCGGCGCGGCGGCTGACCTGCGCGGCGCTGAATGCCGGCGTCCATCCTGCCGTCATCTCCGGCATCATGAAGCTGCACGCGACCGAGCGGATGCGCACGGCAGTCGACGACGCCATGGACATCCATGGCGGCAAGGCCGTGATCGACGGTCCGCAAAACTATCTCGGCAATCTGCACCGCGCCGTGCCTGTCGGTATCACGGTCGAGGGCGCCAACATCCTGACCCGCAACCTCATCGTGTTCGGGCAGGGCGCAATCCGCGCGCATCCCTATCTGCTCGACGAGATGAACGCGCTTGCGGACGCGAATCGCGAACGCGGGCTCGCCGCCTTCGACAAGGCGTTCTGGAAACATGTCAGCCACAGCTTTCAGACGCTGTTGCGTGCGTTCGGCCGGAGCTGGAGCTTCGGCGCCTTCGCGCTTGCGCCGGATGCGGGCGATGCCACGCCATTCTATCGCCAGCTCGCGCGCTATTCCGCGGCCTTTGCGCTCTGCGCCGACATGGCGCTGCTCACGCTCGGCGGCGCGCTCAAGCGCAAGGAGATGCTGTCGGCGCGGTTCGGCGACATCCTCTCCGAGCTCTATCTGCTCTCGGCCGTGCTGAAGCGCTGGCAGGACGAAGGCCGGCAGAAGGAAGACTTCGCTGCGCTGGAATGGTGCATGGCGACCGGCTTCAGGACCATCGAGAATCGGCTTGCCGAGATCCTCGCCAATCTGCCCAATCGCTTTGTCGCTGTCATCCTCAAGCTCATCGTCCAACCATTCGGCGCGCGGGTGCTCGGCCCCTCCGACCGTGTCGTGCACCAATGCGCAAGTCTTGTGCTGGAGCCGTCGGCCGCGCGCGAGCGTCTCACGCCGGATCTTGCCCATGTCGACGACGACGGCGGCTTTGCCCGGCTGGAGCGCGCATTCAAGCTCGTTGCGGGCACCGATGCCATCGCCAAGCGCATGCGCGCCGCGCACATCCGCGACTGGAAGGACGCCGTCACCAAGGGCGTGATCACGCAGGCCGAGGGTGAGCAGCTTGCCGCCGCTCACGAAGCCGTCACAAAAGTGATCGAGGTCGATGATTTTGCGCCGGAAGCGCTGTCGCCGATTTACAAGAAAACCGGAGATGTGCATCAGTTCTTCCAGGAACTCGGTGAACAGAGGGCGGCGAGCTGATGGCACGACCGGTTTTCATCGTCGACGGCAGCCGGACGCCGTTTCTCAAAGCGCGTTCGGGGCCGGGGCCGTTCACGCCGGTCGATCTCGCCGTGCAATGCGGCCGGCCGCTGCTGGCGCGTCAGCCGTTTTCACCCGATGATTTCGACCAGGTCATCCTCGGCTGCGTCAACGTGATCGCGGATGAGATGAACCCGGCTCGCGTCGCCGCGCTCCGGCTCGGCATGGGCGAGGACATGGTCGCCTTCACCGTGCAGATCAATTGCGGCTCCGGCATGCAGTCGATCGACACGGCCTACCGCTACATCCGCGAGGGCCACGCCGACATGGTCCTCGCCGGCGGCACCGAGGCGCTGAGCCACGCGCCGCTGGTCTGGCCGAATTCCGGTGTGCGCTGGTTCGCCGGCCTTGCCACCGCCAAGGGCGTGGCCGCGAAGCTCGCTGCCGCCTTCAAGCTGCGGCCGCGCTATCTCAAGCCGATCATCGGCCTGGAGCGCGGCCTGACCGATCCCATCACCGACCTGAACATGGGCCAGACCGCCGAGGTCGTCGGCCATCTCTTCGGCATCACGCGGGCACAGTCCGACGCCTATGCCGCCGAGAGTCATCGCCGCCTCACGCATGCACAGGCCGAAGGCTTCCTCAAGGGCGAGGTCGAGACCGCGTTTTCCCGCGATGGAAAATTCTTCGACCACGACGACGGCGTGCGGCCGGACTCGACGGCGGAGACGCTGGCAAAGCTCCGGCCGGTGTTCGAACGCCCCTGGGGCCAGGTCACCGCCGGCAATTCGTCGCAGATCACCGACGGCGCGTCCTGGGTGATCCTCGCCTCCGACGCGGCGGTCGCAAAGCACAAATTGACGCCGAAGGCCGTCATCGTCGACAGCCACTGGGCCGCGCTCGATCCCAGCATTATGGGGCTGGGTCCCGTGATGTCGGCGACGCCGCTGCTCCAGCGCAACGACCTCACCGTCAAGGACGTCGAGACCTGGGAGCTGAACGAGGCCTTCGCGACCCAGGTGCTCGGCTGCCTCGCCGCCTGGAACGACGACAAGTTCTGCCGAGATATCCTCGGCCTCGACGGCGCGGCCGGAGAGATCGACCGTGACAAGCTCAACGTCGATGGCGGCGCCATCTCGCTCGGCCATCCCGTCGGCACCTCGGGCAACCGCATCGTGCTGCATCTCGTCAACGCGATGAAGCGGCTCGGCACGCGCCGCGGCGTCGCGACCGAATGCATCGGCGGCGGGCTCGGCGGCGCCATGCTGATCGAGGTGGTGTGACCATGGATTCCAGGATCATGACCGCACTCGGCGATCGCGTGCTGGAGCTTGGGCCCGGGCTCGCGACCGACAGCCCCTACAGGCACTTCAAGCTGACGCGCGATGCCGACGGCGTCGCCTGGCTGCTGTTCGACCGCGCAGATGCCAGCGCCAACACGCTGTCCGCGGACGTTATGGAGGAGTTCGATGCCGTGCTCGCGGCGATCGAGACCGAACGTCCCGCAGGCCTCGTGATCCGCTCGGCAAAGCCGTCCGGCTTCATTGCCGGCGCCGACGTCAACGAATTCCGCGGTGCCAGCGATCCCGAGATGGTCGAGACACGCATCCGCGCGGCGCATGCGGTGGTTGATCATCTGGAGGCGCTGAAGCTGCCGACGGTCGCGGTCATCCACGGCTTCTGTCTCGGCGGCGGGCTGGAGGTCGCGCTGGCCTGCCAGTCGCGCATTGCGATCGACGGCGCGCGCTTCGGCTTCCCGGAGGTGATGCTCGGCCTGCATCCCGGCCTCGGCGGCACCGCGCGCTTCACCGCGCTGGTGAACCCGACCCAGTCGATGGCGCTGATGCTGACCGGCCGCACCATCGATGCGCGCCGTGCCAGATCGCTCGGCCTCGTCGATACCGTGACGCAGGAGCGGCACGTCCGTAACGCGGTGAAGGATGCACTGTTCGGCCGCTTGAAGCGGGCGCGTCCGGGCCTTCTGACTCACGCGGCGAATTTCGGTCCCGTGCGCGGGCTGCTGGCCAGGCGCATGCGCTCGGAGGCGGCGAAGGCCGCGTCCCGCGAGCACTATCCGGCGCCTTACGCGCTGATCGATCTCTGGGAGACCCATGGCGGCAACAAGGCCGCGATGCTGAAGGCCGAGCAGGCCTCGTTCGCCAGGCTGATGGTGACGCCGACCGCGCAGAATTTGATCCGCGTGTTCTTCCTGCGCGAGCAGATGAAGAGGACGGCGGGCAGTGGCAATGCGGTCAAACATGTTCACGTCATCGGCGCCGGCGCCATGGGCGGGGATATCGCGGCCTGGTGTGCGGGACAGGGGCTGCGCGTCTCGCTCGCGGACATGAAGGCGGAGCCGGTCGCCGGCGCGGTGAAGCGCGCCGCCGATCTCTACGGCAAGATCATCCGCAAGCCGACCGAGGTGCGCGATGCGCTGGATCGTCTGATCCCCGACATGGACGGCGAGGGCGTTCGCAACGCCGATCTCATCATCGAGGCGGTGCCAGAAAAGCTCGAGCTGAAGCAGAAGGTCTATGCGGGCCTCGAGCCGAAGATGAAGCCGGGCGCGATCCTCGCGACCAACACGTCGAGCATTCCGCTCCAGGATCTGCGCACCACGCTGGCGCGGCCCGAGCGCCTCGTCGGCCTGCACTTCTTCAACCCGGTGTCGCGGCTACAACTGGTCGAGGTCGTCAGCCATGACGGCAACGACGCGCAGGTGCTGAAGGAGGCGCTCGCCTTCGTCGGCGCGATCGACCGTCTGCCGCTTGCCGTGAAGAGCTCGCCCGGCTTCCTCGTCAACCGTGCGCTGACGCCCTACATGCTGGAGGCGATGGTGATGTTGGACGAGAAGATCGACCAACGCCTGATCGACGCGGCGGCCGAGCAGTTCGGCATGCCGATGGGGCCGATCGAGCTCGCCGACCAGGTCGGACTCGACATCTGCCTCGACGTCGGCGACATGCTGCGTACCAAGTTCGGCGATCTGCTCCCGCCGACGCCGGCCTGGTTGCGCGAGAAGGTCGCCAAGGGCGAGCTTGGCCGCAAGACCGGCAAGGGATTCTACACCTGGAAGGATGGCAAGGCCGAGAAGGCGCCGTTGCCCGAGACCGGTCCGCGCGTCACCGACCAGATGATCGACCGCCTGGTGCTGCCGATGTCCAATGTCTGCGTCGCGGCACTCCGCGAAGGTATCGTCGACGATGCCGATGGGGTCGACGGCGCCATGATCTTCGGCACCGGATATGCGCCGTTCCGCGGCGGCCCGCTGAACTACGCGCGCACGCGCGGCGTGGAAAATGTCGTATCCACCCTGCGCGCGCTGGCTGACCGATTCGGCGGGCGCTTTGCGCCCGATCCGGGCTGGGACAATTTCAAGTGAGACCGACATGACTGAAACGTCCGACACCGAGCCGAGCGGTGATCTCTGCATTCGCACGCTGGCAATGCCCGCCGACACCAACGCCAACGGCGACATCTTCGGCGGCTGGCTGCTCAGCCAGATGGATGTCGGCGGCGGCGTGTTCGCATCGAAGCTCGCGAGGTCGCGCACGGTCACCGTGGCGATTGAGGCGATGAATGTTCGCAAAGCGGTCTATGTCGGCGATCTCGTTTCGGTCTATGCCAATCTCGTCCGCGTGGGCCGCACCTCGATGACCGTGCATCTCGAAGCCTGGGCGCTGCGGCGCAGGGAGCTCAAGCCGATCCTCGTCACCGACGGTCATTTCACCTACGTCTCGATCGATGATGACGGCCGTCCGCAAGCGATCCAGCGCAACGATCCGCCGATCGCGACGTAATCGCGCGCGACGCTCTGCCCCATCTCACGAAAACTTGCGGCGCGCCAAACGCGGCGCGACTGAGCCATCGCGTCGCGGCTTCGCCAAGAACAAGTCATAAAACGGATGAGGTCCCGGCGTACTCAATTGCGTGTCGATTCGGGGTGGAAACGGCCTCAAATGCTCAGGAACCTTTGGGCAGGATTGCCGTTATTTGCCCGCACTGAGGAATCTACGGACCATGCCGGACAGCTACATTATCGAAGTCGACTCGCAAACCGCAGGTATCGTCGTTCGTTCTCAGGGAGGCTATTGTTTCTTCGCCTCGTCCGACCGCTTCAATCGCCTTGAAGGCCAGCTTTTCCGCAACGCGCGTGAAGCTGAGCGTGCCGCGCGCAAGCTGGTTAACGGCGATGTGAAGGAAGCGGCGTAGGCGCCTTCCGCTCGTGATTTCTGACGCGCAAAGCGTGGTCGGAATTTTTTGCAGCCCCCTATGCGGCTTTCTTCCTTCTTCCCTTGTGGGAGAAGGTGGCGCGAAGCGCCGGATGAGGGGTTTCTATCCGGGAATTCGATCGTGAGAGGTCTGCTCGTGGAAGCATACCCCTCACTCGTCTCGCCGCTGCGCGGCGAGCCACCCTCTCCCGCAAGGGGAGAGGGTGAAAACGCGGTTACAACTTCGTCGCGGAGCGTGACAACAGCTTCCAATCGTCGCCCTGCTTCAGCCAGTTCATCAGGATATGAAGGCTGTTTGCCACTTTCTGTCCGCCGGTCATCATCTCGGCCAGCCAATGGAAGCGCACGATCGCGACGGGGCCGACGATCTTGATCGTCGGGTCCTTGTACGTAATCGACAGGAACTCCGTCTTGCCGTCGGTGGCGTTGGCGACGAAGGCCGCCCTGTCCTCGAGGAAGCCGTTGGAGTGGCTGTAGCTCAGATCATCCGCGCATAGCGCGCTGAGCGCTTTCGGGTCGGCCGCGATCTGGGCGAGACGAAATGCCTCGACGTTTCTTGCCACCGCCTCGTGGTCCGTTATGGCGGCATGATCGCGATTCAGTGTCATCGTGTCCTCCGTTCTTGATCTTGCGCCCACTGTTGCAGCCGCACTTGATTTTGTCGAGCGTCAGGTCGCAATACGCTGCATTGCGAGAGGTGGCGCGATCTCTGACGCGCAAAGCGTGGTCGGAATTTTTGCAGCCCCTGATGCTGCGGCCTTCTTTCTTCTCCCTCATGTCCGCCGAAGCCTTGGCGAAGGCGGATGTGGGAGAAAGTGCATAGGCCGCCTTCGGCGGCCGTTGCTAAGAGAACGCCGAAGCAAAGCTTCGGCTATAGCGTCGGATGAGGGGAGCCTGAATCTGCGAATTCAATCGTGAGAGGTCTGCTCGCGGAGGGAAACCCCTCACCCGTCTCGCCGCTGCGCGGCGAGCCACCCTCTCCCGCAGGCAGGGGGAGAGGGTAAGAGCGCCAATCACAACTTCGTCGCAGCCCGCGACAGCAGCTTCCAATCGTCGCCCTGCTTCTGCCAGTTCATCAGGATGTGAAGATTGGTCGACACTTTTTTCCCATCGGCCGCCATTTCCTGTTCGCCCATCCAGTGGAAGCGCACGATCGCGGCGGGACCGACGACCTTGATGGTCGGGTCCTTGTACTCGATCGACAGGAATTTTGATTTGCCGTCGGTGGCGTTGGTAATGAAGGTCGCCTTGTCCTCGACCTTGCCGTTGGAATGGCTGTAGCTCACCTCGTCGGCGCAGAGCGCGCCGAGCGCCTTGGGATCGGCCGCGATCTGGGCAAGGCGGAATGCCTCGACCTTCTTCGCCACGGCTTCCTCGTCCGCCGAAGCGGCCAGCGCCGGTGTGAGAGCGAGCGCAGAGACCGCAAGGCTTGAGACAGCAAGAGTCGAGAGAGCCAGATCGCGTCGGTTGATCGTCATCGTTTCCTCCTTTTTGATCTTGCGCCGAGTGTTGCAGCCGCGCGCGACTTTGTCGAGTGTCGCGTGGTGGTCATGTCGATGCGTCATTGCGCGATCGGGGCTGCATTGATACGTGTTTCGCATAGATGCATCGTGCATTCGGGAAAGTACGGAAATGATCGAGGCCAATGGGCAGGCGCAGGGGCAAGTGACGGGCAGGGCGCTGCTGTTCGACATCGACGGCACGCTGGCCAACACCGACCCGCTGCACCTCAAGGCGTTCAACCAGGTGCTTGGGCCGCGCGGCCATGTGTTCGATCACGCGCGCTTCTCCAGGGAGCTGCAAGGCTTCGCCAATGCGTCGATCGGCGAGCGCTTTCTGCCCGACGAAACCGTGGAACGGCGCGCCGTGATCCTCGGAGAGAAGGAGGTCGTCTTCCGCACACTCGTCGCCGGACAGATCGAGCCGCTTCCGGGTCTGATGGCGCTGCTCGACCGCGCGGATGCCGCCGGCATTCCCATGGTCGCCGTGACCAACGCGCCGCGTCTGAATGCCGAGCTGCTGCTCTCCGGTCTCGGCATCACGCACCGCTTCAGGGCACTTGTGATCGGCGACGAGCTGCCGCACGGCAAGCCGCACCCGCTGCCCTATCAGGAGGGGCTGCGTTTCGCCGGCGGCAGCGCGACGGCTTCGATAGCGTTCGAGGATTCCCGCTCCGGCGTGCAGTCGGCGACGGCCGCCGGCATTCCGACCATCGGCATCCGGACGAGCCTCAGCCATGCCGACCTTGTTGGCGCCGGCGCGGTCGCCTCCGCCAGCGCGTTCGACGATCCGGAACTGCTCGCGCGTCTCGCCGCCGCGATGGCGTGGTGAGGGGCTTTGTCCGTTAACCGTGATCGCCGAGCGCATTGACCGAACGTGCGAACCGCCGCACCATGCGCCTTCCTGATTTGAGGCCATCGCCGTGACCGGATTGACCCATCGCCAAGCCGAAATCCTCAACATCGCGCGCGCCTCGGGGCGCGTCATGGTCGAGGAGCTCGCGCGCCGGTTCGAGGTCTCGGCGCAGACGATCCGCAAGGATCTCAACGATCTTTGCGAGCGCCGCTCGCTGACCCGTATCCACGGCGGCGCCATCATCGCCTCCGGCGTCGAAAACCTCGCCTACGAGGCGAGGCGGTTCGTCGCCGCCGACGAAAAGAAGGCGATCGGGGCTGCGGCCGCCTCGCTGATCCCGAACGGCTGCTCGCTCTTCATCAATATCGGCACCACGACCGAGGAGGTGGCGAGCGCGCTGACCTCGCACGAGGACCTCCTCGTCATCACCAACAATCTCAACGTCGCGATGCTGCTCTACCGCCATCCCCGCATCGAGGTGGTGGTCGCCGGCGGCACGGTGCGGCGGGCCGACGGCGCCGTGGTCGGCTCGACCGCGACGCAGCTCATCGGCCAGTTCAAGGTCGACTATGCCATCATCGGGGCGTCCGCGATCGACGAGGAGGGCGCGCTGCTCGACTTCGACTATCGCGAGGTGCAGGTGGCGCAAGCCATCATCGCCAATGCCCGCAGCGTCATGCTGGTTGCGGACTCCACAAAGCTGCGCCGCAGCGCGCCGGTGCGCATCGCCCATATCACCCAGATCCAGACCTTCGTGACCGACCAGGAGCTGCCCGAGCGCCTCGCCACCATCTGCCACAGCAAGGGCATCGAGGTGATGGCGGCGATGCCGAAGGGGGCGGATATCGATGATGCGACGGCCGATGCTCAGGATGCGGCACCGGAAGCCGCGCCGGTGGTGCGACTGAGATAGCGGCTTAGGCGCCGCTCCACGGGTTGAGCAGCGGAACGCCGAAGGCCGCGAAATCCGTCACATTGCGTGTGACGAGCGTGAGATTGTTGGCGAACGCGGTGGCCGCAAGGAAGCCGTCCATCACGGACAACGCAACGCCAGTGCGACGGCTCTGCGCCATCAGGTCGCCCCAGCGCTCGGCGACCGCGTGGTCGATCGGCAGGGTGCGCTGCGCGAACCGAGCCGGCAGGTCATGCGCGAGCCAAGCGGCCAGTGCGGCGCGGCGACGGCCATCATCCAGCAGGGCGATGCCGCGGCGAAGCTCGGCGATCGAGGCAACGCTGATGAACGCGCGATCCTCATCGACCGTATCGAGCCATGCCAGGACTTTCGGGGAAGGCGCCGGCCGCTGAACCTCCGACAGCACGTTGGTGTCGAGGAGCAGGTTCACGGCATCTCGTCGCGCGGTTCATCCTGCACCCGTTCAAGTTCGAGGTCGGCACCGCGCAGCGGCGAAGCCAGCAGGAATTCGGCCAGCGTGCCTTTGCGCGCCGTCTTTCGCGCCCATTCATCCGCGGAAACGACCACGGCATTGGGCCTGCCGTGTCGGGTGATGATCTGGGGACCAGTTTGGGCGCGATCGACCACCTCGGACAGGCGTGCCTTGGCATTGGCGAGCGTCCACGTGTCAGTCGGCGGCGAATCGGGAGCGGAGCTGCGGTCTGTCATGCCGAATATAACCAATATGACTATTATGACTATTATGATTGCGGATGGCTATTCAAGAGCAATATTGCTTCTCGAATTGCCGTCCGGATTGCTCGTTTCGACAGCCGATTGCCCACCAAAAAGTTCCTCTTTCACTTCCTTTCGCCTCTCTTTCATCTTGCTTTCGTTTTTCGGTGTGATCTAATGAAAAACGAAAGTAGTCGCTCGAAGGAATGAGCGGTCGCCGGGGGATGCGTCTGTTGGAGCGTATTTTCGACCTCGCCATTATCGGAGGCGGTGTTAACGGCTGCGGCATCGCGCGCGACGCGGTGGGCCGTGGCAACACGGTCTTCCTGTGCGAAATGAACGATTTGGCGAGCGGGACCTCGTCCTGGTCGACCAAGCTGGTGCATGGCGGCCTGCGCTATCTCGAATATTACGAGTTTCGCCTGGTCCGCGAGGCGCTGATCGAGCGCGAGATCCTCTGGGGCATCGCGCCCCATATCATCCGTCCCCTGCGTTTCGTTTTGCCGCATCACGCCGGCCTGCGTCCGGCCTGGCTGCTGCGCCTCGGCCTCTTCCTCTATGACCATATCGGCGGCCGGCACCTGTTGCCGGCGACGCGTTCGGTCGATCTCAGGCGCGACGAGGTTGGCCGTCCGCTGATCCCGAACCGCTACAGCCGCGCGTTCGAATATTCCGACTGTTTCGTCGACGACGCCCGTCTCGTCGTGCTCAACGCACGCGATGCCGCCGACAAGGGCGCCGAGATCCGCACCCGCACCCGCGCGACGGATATCAAGCAGTCCGGCGGCATCTGGACCGTCGGCATGGTCAACACGCTGACCGGCGAGCGCTCTTCGATCCAGGCCCGCGCGCTGGTCAATGCCGGCGGCCCCTGGGTCGAGGACGTGCTCGGCCGCGGCGCCGGCGTCAACACGAAAGCCAAGGTGCGCCTGGTGCAGGGCTCGCACATCGTGGTCAAGAAACTCTATGACCACGACCGCGCCTACATGTTCCAGAACGCGGACGGCCGCATCATCTTCGTGATCCCGTACCAGGACGACTTTACGCTGATCGGCACCACCGACCGCGACTACGACGGCGATCCAGCCAAGGTGAAGGCGACGCCCGAAGAGATCGAGTACCTCTGCGCCGCCGCGAGCGAGTATCTGGCCAAGCCGGTGACTTCAGCGGACGTGGTCTGGACCTATTCCGGCGTGCGACCGCTCTATGACGACGGCGCCAGCGAAGCCAAGGCCGCGACGCGCGACTACGTGTTCGAGCTCGACACACCCGGCGGCGTGCCGCTGCTCTCGATCTATGGCGGCAAGATCACGACCTACCGCCGGCTCGCCGAAGAGGCGCTGGAACGGCTCGCGCCCTATCTTCGCAGTGCGAAAGCGCGCGAAGGCTGGACCGGCAAATGGCCGCTGCCCGGCGGCGACATGGGCGTCTCCGACGTCGACGGCCTGATCGCCGAGCTCCAGCGCGGCTATCCCTTCCTCAGCCTCGAGCACGCCCGGCGTCTCGCCCGCGCTTACGGCACCCGCGCCATCAAGCTGCTCGGCGATGCGAAATCGGCGGCCGATCTCGGCCAGGCCTTCGGCGCGACGCTGACCGAGCGCGAGGTCCGCTACCTCATGGCCAATGAATGGGCGGTCACGGCGGAAGACATCGTCTGGCGCCGCTCCAAGCTTGGCCTGCGACTATCTGCCGACGAGATCGCTGCATTGAACGACTGGATTGCAACCCACACTGTGCCGCAAAGTCCCCTGCTGGAAGCGGGAGGACGCCCATGACCGTGACGCTCGATCATGTGACCCGGACCGTCGAGGGGATACCGCACATCCGCGACGTCTCGCTGACGCTCGAGAGCGGCACGCTCAACGTGCTGCTCGGGCCGACGCTGTCGGGCAAGACCTCGATCATGCGGCTGCTCGCCGGCCTCGACAAGCCGACCTCGGGCAAGGTGCTGGTCAACGGCAAGGACGTCACCGGTGTCGACGTGCGCCAGCGTTCGGTCGCGATGGTCTATCAGCAGTTCATCAACTACCCCTCGCTCTCGGTCTACGAGAACATCGCCTCGCCCTTGCGCGTGCAGGGCAAGCCGCGCGAGGAGATCGAGAAGCGCGTGGCGGAAGCAGCAAAGCTGCTCCGCCTCGAGCCGTTCCTGAAACGCACGCCGCTCCAGCTCTCTGGCGGCCAGCAGCAGCGCACCGCGATGGCGCGCGCGCTGGTGAAGGGCGCCGACCTCGTGCTGCTCGACGAACCGCTCGCCAACCTCGACTACAAGCTGCGCGAGGAGCTGCGTACCGAGCTGCCGCGCATCTTCGAGGCGTCCGGCGCGATCTTCGTCTATGCCACGACCGAACCGACCGAGGCGCTGCTGCTTGGCGGCAACACGGTCTGCATGTGGGAGGGCCAGGCGCTCCAGATCGGCGAGACGCCGAACGTCTACCGCCGTCCGCAGACGCTGCGTGTCGCCCAGGTGTTCTCCGATCCGCCGCTCAACCTCGTCGGTATCGAGAAGAAGAACGGCTCTGTGCAATATGCGGGCGGCATCGCCGCGCCGGCCTCCGGTCTCTATTCATCGCTCGCCGACGGCGCCTATCGCGTCGGCTTCCGCGCCCATCAGCTCGCCCTCGCCAATGGCGAGGCCGACCGCCACGCGTTCCATGCCACGGTGACGGTGACCGAGATCACCGGTTCGGAGAGTTTCGTGCACCTGACCCGCGACGGATCGAACTGGGTAGCGGTGCTGCACGGCGTGCACGAGTTCGAGCCCGGCCAGACCATCGATGCCGTGCTTGATCCCAACGACGTTTTCGTGTTCGACGCGGCCGACCGCCTGGTCGCCGCACCCGTAGCGTTTTCAAGCGAGGTGCGTAGCGGTTCGCGTGAAGAAAACGCGTCAACAAGTAAAAGCTCTTGAGGGAGATGCGATATGGCCCGCATTGACCTCGTCGATCTCGCCCACTCCTACGGCGGCAATGATGCGCCGCAGGAAAGCTTTGCGCTGAAGCCGGTGACCATGACCTGGCGGCAGGGCGGTGCTTACGCGCTGCTCGGCCCGTCCGGCTGCGGCAAGACCACGCTGCTCAACGTCATCTCCGGCATCATCACGCCGTCGCGGGGGAAAATCCTGTTCGACGGCCAGGACATCACACCGCTGTCAACCCAGAAGCGCAACATCGCCCAGGTGTTCCAGTTTCCGGTGATCTACGACACCATGACGGTGGGGCAGAACCTGGCGTTTCCGCTGAAGAACCGCGGCGTGCCGAAGGCCGAGATCGACAAGCGCGTCGCCGAGATCGGCCGCCTGCTCGACCTTGAGCCCTATCTCAATCGCAAGGCGACGCGCCTTACGGCGGATGCCAAGCAAAAAATCTCGCTCGGCCGCGGCTTGGTCCGCTCCGACGTCGCCGCGGTGCTGTTCGACGAGCCGCTGACCGTGATCGATCCCGAGCTGAAATGGCAGCTCCGCTCCAAGCTGAAGGCGCTGCATCGCGAGCTCGACCTGACGATGATCTACGTCACCCACGACCAGACCGAGGCGCTGACCTTCGCCGACACCGTTGTCGTCATGCATGACGGCCGCGTGGTGCAGAGCGGCACGCCCGCCGAGCTGTTCGACAAGCCGGCGCACACCTTCGTGGGCTATTTCATCGGCTCGCCCGGCATGAACATCCTGCCGGCGGAAGTGAGGGGGCGCGAGGCGCGCATCGGCGGGAATGTCATCGCGCTCAACCGCAGCTATGACAACCTGCCTGCCGGCGCCAAGATCGAGATCGGCGTGCGTCCGGAGTTCGTCGATGCCGTCGCGCCCGCACCCGGATTGCTCACCGCGAAGATCGACCGCATCGACGACCTCGGCCGCATCCGCTTCGCGCGCGTCCGCATCGGCGAGGCCAAGATCGCGGCGCGCGCGCCGGCAGGCTTCACCAGCGCGGACGGCACCGCCGGGCTGAGATTCGATCCGGCGCATGTCCACGTCTATGCCAACAGCCTTCTGGTGGAGGGAGCCGCCTGATGGACAAGACCGTCAACCAAAAAGCCTGGTTCCTGGTGCTGCCGGTGTTCCTGGTCGTGGCCTTCTCGGCGGTGCTGCCGCTGATGACGGTCGTGAACTATTCGATGCAGGACACCTTCGGCAACAACCAGTTCTTCTGGAACGGCGTCGGCTGGTTCAAGGAACTGCTCGATCCCTCGACCGACCTCGGCGGCCGCTTCCTGGCCTCGCTCGGCCGCAATCTGTTCTTCTCGATGGTGATCCTCGCGATCGAGGTGCCGCTCGGCATCGTCATCGCGCTGTCGATGCCGCGCCAGGGCTGGACGGTGGCGGCCTGCCTCGTCATCCTCGCGCTGCCGCTGCTGATTCCGTGGAACGTGGTCGGCACGATCTGGCAGATTTTTGGCCGGCCCGACATCGGTCTGATGGGCTATGTGCTCAACCACATCGGCTTCGACTACAATTACGTCTCCAACGACGTCGATGCCTGGGTCACCGTCATCGTGATGGACGTCTGGCACTGGACCAGCCTCGTCGCGCTGCTCTGCTATGCCGGTCTGAAGTCGATTCCTGAGGCCTATTACCAGGCCGCGCAGATCGACGGCGCCTCGCGCTGGGCCGTGTTCAAGGCGATCCAGCTGCCCAAGATGAACCGCGTGCTGCTGATCGCGGTGCTGCTGCGCTTCATGGACAGTTTCATGATCTACACCGAGCCGTTCGTCGTCACCGGCGGCGGTCCCGGCAACTCGACCACCTTCGTGTCGATCGAGCTCGTCAAGATTGCGCTCGGCCAGTTCGACCTGGGCAAGGCGGCAGCGCTGTCGCTGGTCTACAACCTCATCATCCTGATCGTCTGCTGGATCTTTTACACCGTCATGACCAATGCCGGCGTCGAGCGTAAGGCACAGGCGGAGAAGGAGCCGGCGGCGGAGCCCAAGCTAGCTGGCGCGCTCCAGCCTGCGCCCGCGCTCAAGCCGAAGGAAGGAGTGGCCTGATGCATTCGATTCCCGGCCGTCGCGTCATCATGGCGCTGTTCCTGATCTTCCTGCTGTTGCCGATCTACTGGCTCGTCAACATGAGCTTCAAGACCAACGCCGAGATCGTCTCGACGATGACGCTGTGGCCGCATTCCCCGACGCTGCAGCATTACAAGCGCATCTTCACCGACGAGAGCTGGTATTCCGGCTACATCAATTCGCTGGAATACGTCGTCCTCAACACCATCATCTCGATCTCGGTGGCGCTGCCGGCGGCCTACGCGTTCTCGCGCTACCGCTTCCTCGGCGACAAGCATCTGTTCTTCTGGCTGCTGTCGAACCGCATGGCCCCGGCGGCGGTCTATGCGCTGCCGTTCTTCAACCTCTATTCGGCGATCGGCCTGTTCGATACGCCCTGGGCGGTCGCGCTCGCGCATTGCATCTTCAACGTTCCGCTGGCGGTGTGGATCCTCGAAGGCTTCGTCTCCGGCGTGCCGCGCGAGATCGACGAGACCGCCTTCCTCGACGGCTATTCCTTTCCGCGCTTCTTCATCAGGATCCTGGTGCCGCTGATCGCGAGCGGCATCGGCGTCGCCGCCTTCTTCTGCTTCATGTTCTCCTGGGTCGAGCTCCTTCTCGCGCGGACGCTGACCTCGGTGCAGGCAAAACCGATCGCGGCGATCATGACGCGTACGGTGTCGGCTGCGGGCATGGACTGGGGCCTGCTGGCCGCAGCCGGCGTGCTGACCATCATCCCGGGCGCCCTCGTGATCTGGTTCGTCCGCAATTACATCGCGAGCGGTTTCGCGCTCGGTCGGGTCTAGGGAGGCATCGATGGAATCTATTGCATGGATGGCCTGGACGCTGCCGACCGCGATCTTCTTCGTGGCGCTCGCCTGCACCCTCGCGGTCATGACTTACCTCGCCGCGGTCTATCCCGAGGCCGAGCGCGTCGGCGTGCTCAGCATTCCGACGACGCGGGGCGACCGCCTGTTCATCTCCCTGATCACGGCGGCGGTCATCCACCTTCTGTGGATCGCCTTCGCCGGCACCGATACACTCGCCACCCTGCCGGTCGGCGAGGAAGGTTTTGAGATTTCGAGCCTGTGGCTCGCAAGTGGGATTTCGCTGGCCACGGCCGTGCTCATTTTTCGCACGGTCTGAAGCTCGCGAAGGGACGGCCAGATCCGGGGGCAAACCCGGGCCTGTATAAAATTTTGTCGCTGCAACGGAGGAACAACATGCGACAGTTTAGGAGAAGGAAAGGTCCTTTGACCAAGAATAGCTTTCTGACCATGTCCAGCGCCGCCGCCATCGTTGCGGTGTCGTTCGCCGTCTCGGCGCCGGTCCGCGCCGCCGACGACGCCGCGATCCAGAAGTGGATTGCGGAATTCCAGCCCTCGACGCTGTCGAAGGACGAGCAGAAGAAGGAGCTGGAGTGGTTCGCCAAGGCCGCCGAGCCCTTCAAGGGCATGGAGATCAACGTCGTCTCCGAGACCATCGCGACCCACGAATACGAGTCGCAGACGCTGGCAAAGGCATTCTCCGAGCTCACCGGCATCAAGCTCAAGCACGACATCATCCAGGAAGGTGACGTCGTCGAGAAGCTGCAGACCCAGATGCAGTCCGGCAAGAACGTCTATGACGGCTGGATCAACGATTCCGATCTGATCGGCACGCACTTCCGCTACGGCCAGACCATCGCACTGTCCGATTACATGACCGGCGAGGGCAAGGACGTCACCGATCCCCAGCTCGACGTCAACGACTTCATCGGCAAGTCGTTCGGCACCGCGCCGGACGGCAAGCTCTACCAGCTGCCCGACCAGCAGTTCGCGAACCTCTATTGGTTCCGCTATGACTGGTTCACCAACCCGGACTACAAAGCCAAGTTCAAGGCCAAGTATGGCTACGAGCTCGGCGTGCCCGTGAACTGGTCGGCTTACGAAGACATCGCCGAGTTCTTCACCAACGACATCAAGGAGATCAACGGCGTCAAGGTCTACGGCCATATGGACTATGGCAAGAAGGACCCGTCGCTCGGCTGGCGTTTCACCGACGCCTGGCTGTCGATGGCCGGCAATGGCGACAAGGGCATTCCGAACGGTCTGCCGGTCGACGAATGGGGCATCCGCATGGAAGGCTGCCGTCCGGTCGGCTCCTCGGTCGAGCGCGGTGGCGACACCAACGGCCCGGCTGCGGTCTACTCGATCACCAAGTACCTCGAGTGGATGAAGAAGTATGCCCCGCCGCAGGCCCAGGGCATGACCTTCTCCGAGTCCGGTCCCGTGCCGGCGCAGGGCAACATCGCCCAGCAGATGTTCTGGTACACCGCCTTCACCGCCGACATGGTGAAGCCCGGCATCGCCGTGATGAACGCGGACGGTACGCCGAAATGGCGTATGGCTCCGTCGCCGCACGGTTCGTACTGGAAGGAAGGCATGAAGCTCGGCTACCAGGACGCCGGCTCGCTCACGCTGTTGAAGTCGACCCCGGCAGACCGCCGCAAGGCGGCCTGGCTCTATCTCCAGTTCATCGTCTCCAAGACGGTGTCGCTGAAGAAGAGCCATGTCGGTCTCACCTTCATCCGTGAATCCGACATCTGGGACAAGTCGTTCACCGAGCGTGCACCGAAGCTCGGCGGCCTGATCGAGTTCTACCGCTCGCCCGCACGCGTGCAGTGGACCCCGACCGGCAACAACGTGCCTGACTATCCGAAGCTCGCGCAGCTCTGGTGGCAGAACATCGGCGATGCGTCGTCCGGTGCGAAGACGCCGCAAGCCGCGATGGATGCACTCGCGGCCGCTCAGGACTCCGTCATGGAGCGCCTCGAGAAGTCCGGCGTGCAGGGCGCCTGCGGTCCGAAGCTGCACAAGAAGGAGACCGCTGAATACTGGTACGCCAAGGCCCAGAAGGACGGCACCATCGCGCCGCAGCGCAAGCTCGCCAACGAGAAGCCGAAGGGTGAGACGGTCGACTACGACACGCTGATCAAGTCGTGGCCGGCGTCCCCGCCCAAGCGCGCGGAAGCGAAGTAAGCGGCGCGTAGCGTCATCAAACACGAAAGGCCGGGAGCGATCCCGGCCTTTTTCTTGTTGTAAGTCAAGCGCACTGCCTCCACATCGTCATTGCGAGCGCAGCGAAGCAATCCAGGATATCTCCAGAGAGGCAGTCTGGATTGCTTCGTCGCAAGAGCTCCTCGCAATGACGGAGGATGGAGCGACGGCGTCGTCCTACTCCGCCGGCTCGGCCGCAAGCGTCGGATAATCCGTGTAGCCCTTGGCGCCGCCGCCGTAGAACGTGGTCTTGTCCCAGTCGTTCAGCGCCGCGCCCGACTTCAGCCGTTCGACGAGGTCGGGGTTGGAGATGAACGGCTTGCCGAACGCGATGAGATCGGCCGCGTTCTCGTCCAGCACCTTGGTCGCGAGATCGAAGTCGTAGCCGTTGTTGGCGATGTAGGCGCCGGTGAAGCGCTTGCGCAGGCCCGCATAGTCGAACGGGGCGATGTCGCGCGGGCCGCCGGTGGCGCCTTCGACCACGTGCAGATAGACCAGCTTGAGCGCGCTGAGGCCGTCGACGATGTGATCGAACAAGGCCTGCGGATTGGAATCGGAGAGATCGTTGGCCGGCGTCACCGGCGAGATGCGGATGCCGGTGCGGTCGGCGCCGGCCTCGGCGGCAACAGCCCTGGAGACCTCCAGCATCAGCCGCGCGCGGTTTTCGATGGAGCCACCGTAAGCATCGGTACGCTTGTTGGCGCCGTCCCTGGCGAACTGGTCGAGCAGATAGCCGTTGGCGCCGTGGATCTCGACGCCGTCGAAACCGGCCTCGAGCGCATTCTTGGTGGCGCGCTTGAAGTCGTCGATGATACCGGGAAGCTCGGAGAGCTCGAGCGCGCGGGGCTCGGAGACGTCGGCGAAGGTGCCGTTGACGAAGGTCTTGCCCTTGGCGCGGATCGCGCTCGGCGCCACCGGGGCTGCGCCATTGGCCTGGAGATCGACATGCGAAATGCGGCCGACATGCCAGAGCTGGATGAAGATCTTGCCGCCGCGCTCATGCACGCGGTCGGTGACCTTGCGCCAGCCGGCGACCTGGTCCTTGCTGTAGATGCCGGGCGTGTCCTGGTAGCCCTGGCCCTGCTGTGAGATCTGGCTCGCTTCGGTGACCAGGAGACCTGCGGAGGCGCGCTGGCCGTAATAATCGGCGGCAAGCGGGCTCGGCACGAACGTGCCGGGCGCGGCGCGGTTGCGCGTCAGCGGCGCCATCACGAGGCGGTTGGCCAGTGTGATCGGACCGAGCTTGTAGGTCTCTAGCAATTTGGTCGGGCGGCTCATGGGAATGCTTCCAGGCGGTGAGAGATCACGAACACTTGTGCATCGCGACATCAGGCGCAAGGGAGGAGTCATACGGAAAGTGGAGGCGAGCTACGCGGCCTGGCCCGCGCAGCATGATTCATGTGCAATTCCGGCCGCGGCAGCAGAATTCCGCTACGGCGTCGTGCGATTTGGCAAATCAGTTCGTGCCGAGGAAATCGCGCTTTCCGATCTCGACGCCGTTGTGGCGCAGGATGTCGTACGCGGTCGTCGCGTGGAAATACAAGTTCGGCAGCGAGAAGGAGCTCAGGAACTGCTGCCCCTTCATGGTGATGGATTTGTCAGAGCCGACCGGGAAGGTGACGTCCCTGGCGTCGGCGCCTTCGAACTGCTCGGGCTTGAACGAATTCACGTAGTCGATCGTCTTTGCCAGCCGCTGCTTCAATGCGGCGAAACTGATCTCGGTATCGGGCGTCGAGGGTACTTCGCTCTGCGTCAGCCGCGCGCAGCCCTTGGTCGCTAACTCGCTGACGAACTGGATCTGCTTCGACAGCGGCAGCATGTCCGGGAACAGGCGGGAGCCCAGCAGGACACTCGGGTCGATCTTTTTGGCCGTGCAATGCGCCTCCGCCTTGGTGATCAGGCCGGTGAGGCTGTTCAGCATTTGCAAGTAAGCAGGAACGACGGCGTCGTGGAAGGACATGTGATGCTCGCTTCGATGAGGGAAATCTCGGGAGAAACCTGAGCCACTGACATGGGAGCCTCATGGAAAAATACAATCGCGAGAGCGGCTTGTGCGGTGCGAAAATTCTACCGAGCGACACCCACAGTGTCATCGCAACCACACCCTCGCTATCATCGCCCGGCTTGACCGGGCGATCCGGTACGCCGAGACGCCTGTGATTCAATCGAGGGGCTGCGGAGTACTGGATGCCCCGCCCCCGTGCGCAATTGCGCACTAGGCGGGGCATGACGGAGGAGGGTTCAGCGGACTGCGCTCGCCGGCTGCGCCTGGGCCGTGCCGCCGCGCATCCGCGCGAGCAGCTCGGCGGTCGGCCAGGAATCGGCGGGCAGGCCGTATTTGATCTGCATCGCCTTCACGGCGGCGCGGCTCTGCTGGCCCAGCACGCCATCGACCTTGCCGACATTGAAGCCGGCCTGAACCAGGAGCTGCTGCAATTGCTTGAGCTCATTGAACGGCAGTTGCGCGACCGGTTGGGCCGGCTTGCGCATCGGAGCCGCGCCGGCGATGCGGGTGGCGAGATAACCCGCCGTGGTCGAATAGATCAGCGAATTATTCCACTCGGTGTAGGCCGCGAAATTCGCATACGCCATGAAGGCAGGTCCGTTGCGTCCCATCGGCAGCAGCACGGACGCCGCGAGATTGTCGTTCGGCAGCGGACGGCCGTCGGGATAGGTGACTCCCAACTGCGCCCATTTCGAGCGCGGCTGCTGCACCGTGAGGTCGGTCTGATCCCAGGGCAGGTTCTGCGGCACCTTGATCTCTTCGAGCCACGGCTCACCGCGCCGCCACTTCAATCCGTTGGCGATGTAGTTCGCGGTCGAGCCGATTACGTCGTCCTCGCTGCGCAAGAGATCGCGCCGGCCGTCGCCGTCATAGTCGACGGCGTAGTTGACGTAATGCACGGGCAAAAACTGCGTCTGCCCGAGCTCGCCGGCCCAGGAGCCGACCATCTCGTCGGGTGTGAGATCGCCACGGTCGATGATCTTCAGCGCGGCGATGGTCTCGTTCACGAACATCTCCGAGCGCCGGCAGTCATAGGCAAGCGACACCAGCGATTTCAGCGTCGGCAGGTTGCCCATGTTGACGCCGAAATCGCTCTCGAGGCCCCAGAACGCGGCGATCACCGCCGGCGGCACGCCGTATTCTTTTTCGGCGCGCGCGAACGCAGCCGCGTGGTGCTTGATGTGCTGCTGGCCGTTCTGCATGCGATAGGGCGCGGCCATGCGGCCGGCAAATTCGGTGAAGAGCTGGCCGAACACGCGCTGGCCGCGGTCGCGATTGACGATGCCCTGGTCATAGACGAGATAGGGCGAGGCCTCCGATATCGTCCGCTGCGACACGCCAGCAGCGATCGCCTGGCTCTTCACGTCGGCCAGGAACCGATCGAAGCTCGCGCCATTGTGGCACGAGGCGGCGCGTGACGACGGGGCTGTGGCTTTGGGCGCGATGGGCTTGGCGGGTGGTGGCGCGAACTGGGCGGAGGCGGTCGCGGAGCATGCGAGGAGCGCGACGGTTGCGATCGCAAATCGGGTCTGGAGCATAGGGGTTCCGGCGGGGAGGGCAGGCGTGGATTCGCGCGAAGTCTAGGTGAAGTGACGGCCTCAGGCCATCCTTTCCATGCCACGCCGGCGGAGGGATTGCGAGCGAGCGGATGTCGCGCCGGCCTAGCCGAACAGGCGCATCAGCAGCGCCTTTCCGACCGGGAGCGCTCTGACGCCGCGATAGGCGCGGACATATTCGCCGGCATAGAACGCCCGGATCGCATGCACGCGCGTGTCCATGCCTTCCTCGAAGCGGACTGCGAATCCATCCGTCGTTCGCCGCACCACGATGGCCGCGATCGCGCGGCCGTAGATCCGGCATTCGATCGTGCTGCCGGGGAGCGGCGGATCGGGATCGATCAGCCGGGCGCCGGTAATGGAGATGTCCGCGAGCCGCGCGAGATGTGACTTGCCGTCCTGACGCAACAGGACCGGCTCGTTGCGATTGAAGCGTTCCGCCTTGCGCTTGCGTGGCTGCTCGATGCAGACGAAGCAGACCACGGTGAGGATGAGCGCATTGTAGAGGCTCCAGGCCAGGGCCAGTCCGCCATAGGCGATGTTCTCGCCACGCTGGTGCAGGATGAAGGCATAGGCAATGGCCGTGAGCGTGATGAGAAGCGCGCAGCCATAGATTCGCAGCAGCGGCCATTCGACGAATCGCCTGTCGCGGTCGCCGCCCTTTGCCGTGACCTTGAATTTGTGTCCCTTCGGCTTCGCCAGGCCGGCTACCACCGCCCTGAGCACCGCGGGCGCGGCGATGAGTTGCGAGACGTCGGTCATCATGGCGAGCGAACGGCCGTGCGACAGCCAGGCCATGCTGAGCCCGTGCCAGACGTAGAACGGCAGGAAGAAGCGTAAGAGCTCAGTGAGGTCCGCCTGCACCGCCTTGATGCCGAATAGCAGGAACAGCCAGGGCACGACGAGACCCGCGACCTTCGACGTGTAGACCGCCGACCAGCTCATGAAAGCATCGACCAGCGAGAGCCGGTCGATGAAGGAGAGTTTTGACTCCCGCGAGAACGGTCCGCTGCGGCCGCGGATGATCTGCATGAAGCCGAGGCACCAGCGGGCGCGCTGGGTGATGTATTCCTTCAGCCCCTCCGGCGCGAGCCCGATCGTCAGCCGCTCGTTGAGATAGATCGTGGTGAGGCCGTACTCCTTCAGGCGCAGCGTGACGAGATAGTCTTCCGTCACCGAATCGGTCGGAAAGCCGCCGATCCGCATCAGCCCGGGGTAGCGGATGAGAGATGAGGTGCCGCAGCAGAAGGCGACGCCCCAGGCGTCCTTCGCCGGCATCAGGATGTCGAAGAAGAAGCGTTGCTCGTCGGGCCACACGTCCGTCGCGGCGAGGTTGGTCTGGATCGGATCGGGATTGATGAAGTGCTGCGGTGTCTGCACCACGCCGACCGACGCATCGTCCATCAGCGAGATGGTGCGCGCGAGGAAGTCGGGCCGCGGCACGAAATCCGCGTCGAGGATGGCGACGAAGGCGGGCGACTCCGGCAGCTTGCCGACGTGCCGGAGTGCGTGGTTGATGTTGCCGGCCTTGGCATGGTGGTTGTCGGGCCGCGTCAGATAATGGCAGCCGAGTTCGCCTGCGAGCCGCCGCAGCCACGGCCGTCGGCCGTCGTCGAGCACCCAGACGCGATAGTTGCCATACTCCATACCGGTCGCGCCGATGATCGTGCGCTCGAGGATCGATCGTTCCTCGTTGTAGGTGCAGATGAAGACGTCGATCAGCGGCGCGTACGGATCGGTGGCGCGGCCGTCGATCCTTGCCGCACCGGTGCGGTCGATGGTCCGGCTCAGAAACAGCAGGGACAACGCGACCGCGACGAGCGAGGCCGCCTCCAGCAGCATGAAGGGATACCCGATCACGGCATCGGCCGTCAGATGCGGCGGCGGGAGCGTCGCCGTGACGCGCCAGTAGAGATAGCGGAACAGGAATACCAGCGACACGATGGCCAGGAACGAGCGCGCCATTGCGCTGTCGCGCCTGAGCAGCGGCACGACCGCCATGAAGGCGCCGAGCACAATCAGGCCTGGCGTCAACGCCATCATCACGGCGCGGTCTCGAGCCGGGCAAACACGACGCGGCCGGTGCGCCCCACGGTGCAGCCGTGGGCGGCGGCATCGCGCGGCGCCACGGTCACGCGATAGGGCTCCTTGCTGAGCGCATCCGGATTGATGGCGAGATTGGCGGGCGCGCCGGCGGCGCCGGTCAGATTGACCACGGTGCCGGAGATCGGCTCGCCGCCGTCGTTCGGCTCGAAGCTGGCGCGGTCGCCGAGCTGCAGGCGGTTGTAGACCCTCTCGGTGACATTGGCCGTGATGACGGCGCCGCTGCAATCGAGCACCTTGAGCAGGGGTTGGCCGGCCTGCACGTCCTCGCCCGGCGAGGTCATCATCTCCCAGACGCGGCCCGCGACGGGTGTCGTGATGTTGGCTTCGGACAGATCGGCGAAGCGCACCTCCTCGATGATGATCTCGTTGGCGAGCCAGGCGATCTCGGTGTCGGTGCGCGCGAGATCTGCCTCGAGATCGCCGGCGCGCTGGCGCATCTCCTCCTCGCGCTGCACCGAGCTTGGGCGGTCGTTATAGCTGTCGCCGAGGAACGAGCCGTTCTGTGCCGCGGCAAGCTCGACCTTCGCGGCATCCAGCCGCTTGCGGGCGCCGAGCTCGGTTTGCTGCGACACGGACAGCTCCCGCGTCAGCCGCGCCAGCTCGACCGTCGAGACATTGCCGGATTTCGCCAGCGAGGATGCGCGCTCGACCGCGGCGCTGGCTTCGTCCCGCCGCGCGGCTGCCGCCTCGATCGAGGTCTGGATCTCGGCGATCCGCGCCTCCAGCTGCAGCACGCGCCCCTCGCGGAATTGCGTGGCCTGCCGCGCCAGGTCCTTTTGCGCGGCCTGGGCCGACGCAAGCTTGGCGGCAAGGCTCGGCCGCTCGTTTTCCATCCGCGATTTCTGCCGCCGGAGATCGTCGAGCCGGGTGCGATCGCCGCGCGAATTCACGACGCGCAGGACCACGGTTCCGGCGTCGAGCCTGGCTTGATCGGCGACACGTTGAGCGGCTGCCACGCGGCCGCCGATCGGCGTGCGCAGGGTGACGAGGCGGGAGTTCAGCACGGCCTCGACGCTTGAATATTCCCAGATCGCGCGCAGCGGCAGCCAGCCGAACACGGCGATGATGGAAAGCCCGATCGCGATCTTGGCGCCGCGCCGCAGATGCGGCCAGCGGTGCCCTGACTCCGATGCCGTCGGCGCCTCGGGGGCGTGGCCGGACTCGTCATTGTCGAACAGCTGTTCCTGCAGCGCCTCCTGCAATCCTTTCGCGTCAGTCTTGCTGTCGTGAGGGGAGGGAGCGGATGCCGGGTCGACGGAAGCGGCGCGCGAGCGGTCTACCATGACGGTCACCTTGCTGACGGAAGCCAACGGAACCGGTCAATGCGCGAGGGCCGCGCGGTGTGCCCGGTTACGCGGATTAAGCCGAAGCTGCGCTTTCCAGGTTGCTAAACGTCCGCGTGTGTTTTTGCGCAAATCCCGGTCAAGCTTTAGCGAGGCGGGAAAGGCTGGCCGCGCCGCCATGTAGCTGCCATGGGTCTGCGGCTCCGCGACGCATGAACCTTGCAGTATCAGGCAGCATTCATACCTCGAAGGCGCCGGCCAGAGGTTTTGCCTGCGGCCGCCCCGGGAGACGGCCATGAACTATCTGCGTACCGCAATGCTGCTCGCCGGCCTCACCGCCCTGTTCATGGGCGTCGGCTATCTGATCGGCGGCGCCACCGGCGCCATGATCGCGCTCGTCATTGCCGCCGCGACCAATCTCTTCACCTACTGGAACTCCGACCGCATGGTGCTCAACATGTACGGGGCCCATGAGGTCGACCGCGCCAGCGCGCCGGAGCTGGTCGGGCTCGTCGCCGAGCTTGCGGGCCGCGCGGGCTTGCCGATGCCGCGCGTGTTCGTGATGGACGAGGCGCAGCCCAATGCGTTCGCGACCGGCCGCAACCCGCAGAATGCCGCTGTTGCCGTCACCGTCGGCCTGATGAACCAGCTCAGCCGCGAGGAGCTGGCCGGCGTGATCGCGCACGAGCTCGCCCATATCAAGAATCACGACACGCTGCTGATGACTATTACCGCGACCATCGCCGGCGCGATCTCGATGCTGGCGCAGTTCGGCATGTTCTTCGGCGGCCATCGCGACAACAACGGCCCCGGCATCGTCGGCTCGATCCTGATGATGATCCTCGCCCCGATCGGCGCCATGCTGGTGCAGATGGCGATCAGTCGCACCCGCGAATATGCCGCGGACAATCTCGGCGCGCGCATTGCAGGTCAGCCGATGTGGCTGGCGTCGGCGCTGGTGAAGATCGAAGGCGCCGCGCATCAGGTCCCGAACTATGATGCCGAGCGCAATCCCGCGACCGCGCACATGTTCATCATCAATCCGCTGTCGGGCCATGGCGTGGACAATCTGTTCGCCACCCATCCCTCGACGCAGAACCGCATCGCGGCGCTCCAGCAGCTCGCGGCCGAGCTCGGTGCGCAGGCATCTCCGTCGGTCGGTGCCAACGAAAACTATCCGCCGCGGAGCCCATGGGGGCAGTCGTCCTCGAACGGTCCTTCACGTGGCCCCTCGCGTGGACCTTGGGGTTGACGCGGAACCGGCCGGAATTGCGCCCGGCTTTGTGACCAGCTTTTGTGACCTGGCGCACACAGGAATGGTCCCGGCCGGTGTTAACACCATGGCGAGACTGTTCCTTCGAAAGGGGATGCGTGGCCGGTCCTCTGCCTGCCACGGTCGAAGATGACCAAAGCTGCGGTACCATTGCTGATCGTCCTGGGCGTGCTCATTGGCCTGTCCACGCACACGGTCGTCAATTGCGGGGATGAGGACGAGCCCGACATCTGCTCGGCGGTGATCGGCTTCTCGCCGCTGCGCGGATCGCTGATCGCGTTCGCCTATGAAGGGCGCGGGCGGATCGCGTTGCGCCACGGCGACTGGCAGCGGGCGATCGCGGATTTCGACGAGGCCATCCACCTCAATCCCAACCGCGCCTCGCTGTATCGCGACCGGGCGCAGGCGCGCCGGCAGAACGGCGACCTGGAGCTTGCCATCGAGGATTACGACGAGGCGATCGCGCATGATCCCAGGCACGCCGCGCCCTATCACCAGCGCGGTCTTGCGCTCGCCGCTACCGGCGATCTCGATCGCGCCATCCTGAGCTACAACACAGCGGTCCGTCTCGACCCGTCGGATGCGCAGGCCCGGCTCGACCGTGGCCTTGCATTCCTCGCCCGCGGCCAGGCCGACGACGCACGCGCCGATTTCGAAGCCGCTCTCGCGCTGCCGGCCGGTAAGGACGGCCGCACCCGCGACGCAGCCCGCGCCAAGCTCGCCGAGCTCGCGAGCGCCGAGCCGAACCAGGCCCCCGCGCCAAGGCGGTAGAGATATCTAGAGCCGCATTCGCCGCTGCAACCCTCTCCTCTTGCGGGAGAGGGTGGCTCGCCGCGATAGCGGCGAGACGGGTGAGGGGTATCTATCCTCACGAACAGTGTTGTGCGCGGAAACAACCCCTCATCCGGCGCCACAGCCGAAGCTTGGCTTCGGCGTTCTCAAGAACGGCGGCCGAAGGCCGCCTATGCCACCTTCTCCCGCAAGGGGCCTGTTGCGTTATCAGCTCTTGAGGCTGAAGACGTCAGGAACGAAGGCCTTGGTCCCGGCAATTGCCTGCCAAGATCTGTAGTTGTCGCCCTCGGAGGGTGGCTCACGCGGCGATTGTGGCCCACCGCCTCATGTTGAAGGCGATCGCGGCGAGCACGACTTGCCCGGTCGCCTTGATCAGACCGACGTAGCGGATGCAGGTCAGCCGCATGCGGCGTTTGAGAGTAGCGAAGGTGGTCTCGACCTGGGCTCGGCGGCGCGCGATGAGGAGGTTGTAGCGTTTGAGCCTGGGCGGCAGTTCCGGATGATGTCTGTTGGGCCGACGAGCGATGCGGGGTTTCTTGCCCTCCGCCTTCAGCCGGGCCCGTCGGGCATGGGTGTCGTAAGCCGCATCGGCCCACACCGCAGCTTCATCGCCCCGGATCAAAGCGTCCGCAGGTGTCGTATCGTTGACGTTAGCGGGTGTGGTCAGCACCGCGCGGATCAAGCCGGATCCTTCGTCCACACCCACATGGGCCTTGTAACCGAAGGTCGAGCCGCTTTTGCCCTGCCGTTTGGCAAACCGGGCATCAGGGTCGTTTGAGGGGCGATCCTCCTTGGGCGGAGCCGAGACTGCCTGGATCAAGGTCGCATCCAGCATCGTGCCGCGCTTGAGGATCACGCCAGCATTCTCAAGCTGACGATCCAATTCGCCAAACAGCTTCTCCAGCAGGCCCTGTTCAACGAGCTGGTTCCGGAAGCGGTTCAGGACCGTGTGGTCGGGCGTCGCATCCTCAAGGCTCAAACCGACGAAGCGCTTGAACGACAACCGGTCGCCCAGCGCTTCCTCGAGTTCGCGCTCCGAAAGACCATACAGCGACTGCAACAGCACAGCACGAAACAGCACCAACACCGGATAGCCTGGTCGACCGGGGCTCCCTTCATCCCGCAAATGGCCGATCAGCTTCTCGAACCGGTACCACTTGACCAGGCCAGCCAGCCGATCCAGCGCCGCATTGGCGCCGGCCCCCTTCGGCATCAGCGCTTCCACAAAGCTCGGCTGTCCCGTCCGCTTGACCGCCATCGCTACCCTCCAAGGCTTTGCCCTAGGGAATCACAATTGACGAATTACGCAACAGCCCCGCAAGGGGAGAAGGAAGAAAGTGCGCGCTTACTTCGCTTTCTTGGCTTTCGCCTTCTTCGCCTTGGCCTTCTTCACCAGCTTCTCCTTCGCCTTCTCCACCTTGGTCGGGATCGGCGTGCTGGCGGCGAGGCGCATCGAGCGGGCGTAGCTGTCGGCGACGTTGTCGGCGGACATCTGGAGGCGCTTGGCGGCGGCGGTGGCCTGCTCCATGGTGGCCTTGGCCATCATCTTGAAGCGGTCGCCGGTCTCCTTGCCCTTGGCCTTGGCCGCAAGGCCGTTGAAGCGATCCCGGCGCTCCTTGGCGCGGGTCAAAAGGCCCGTATGCAGCTGTCTGGCCAGTTGCCGGATCACGACATCCAGGTCGGCGTCCGCCATGTTGTTCTATCCTCTTAAAACGGTATCGATGCGGGCGGGACTATGCAGATCGGGCCCCGCCTTGGCAATTCCCGGCGGTGCGTCATCCGCAGCTTCCGGTACCCAAACCAAAAAAGCCGCGCATTTTTGCGCGGCTTTCTGGGATGGCTTGGCGCAGACGCCTTATTTCAGCGAGGCAACCGGACCGCTCGCCGGTGCCGGATCGGGGTCGAAGCCGAACACGCCGACCAGATATTTGTAATAGTCCGGCATCTTCTCCTTGAGCGCCTCGCGCGACTTCGGGTCGTGGAATTCGCTCTTGCCAGCCAGGAAGATGCTCGCAGTCACGGCAAAGAATTCCATGGGATTCTTCATCGCATAGGATTCCTTGGGCAACAGGTCCTTGGACTTGGCAAGGGCGAAATAGCCGATCACGCCCTTGTTGGCGTAGCCGTCCGGCAGCAGCCGCGCGTGATAGGCGTGCAGCAGTTCGTGCAGCAGCACGGCTTCCTTCTCGTAGCGCATCATGTCCGGCCGCAGCATGATCACGCCGAGGCCCGAATCGACCGCGAGGTCGACGGCGTTCGGATTGGTCCAGCGCTGCTTGTCAGGGTCCCAGACCGTCAGCGCCCGGGGTGCGGTGCGCTGGATGTCCGGCGTGACCCGGCCGTAGCATGCGGTCGCGGCGCCTTCGTCGAGGCAGGCGAGCTCGCTCGCGACGATCGGAACGGTGTGGAAGAAGCGCAGCACGCGCGGCGACAGGCCGGAAGCTTCGACGACGTCGATCTGCTGCTTCAGATTGTCGGTGAGCTTGTCGACGTCCTTGCGCTCGGAATTCTCCGTCAGGTCGAACATGTAGCCGCGGTAGCTCTGGAAGCCCGGCGGCAGCGCCTGCGCTGCCCCGGCCGACGCGTCGAGCGATCCGGCATGGGATGGATTGGCGAAGAGCGCGCCCACAACGGTCGCAGTCAGCAGCAGCGCTACGCGCATGGTGAACCCCCTGATGTCACTTCACCCGGCAGAATAGGCCGTCGCCGTTTGCGAAAAGTGAGTGGGGCGAGACTAAGGCACCGATGTTGAGGCGTGCTTAACCGTTGGTTGCAGATCGCGGAGACGGATTAGTGCCGGGTTAACCAAGCGTGGATTGGTCGCGCGCTTCGGCGTAGGATCGAAGCCGGGCACATGCCCGACAGCAATAGCCGGAGGAGGATGCCATGTATGCCGCCATCCGTCAGGCCAAGGCGAAAAGCGGGAGCGCCGAAGAGCTGGCGCGCCGCATCAAGGACGGCGCCGTTCCGATCATCAGCGACGTCGACGGCTTCAGGGCCTACTACGTCGTCTATGCCGGCGACGACACGGTCACCGCGATCTCCATCTTCGACAAGTTCGAGCAGGCGGAGGAGGCGAACCGGCGTGCGATCGCCTGGATCGAGAAGGATCTGGGGCCGCTGCTTGCAGGGCATGCGAGCGCTGCCGCGGGGCCTGTGATCGTGCATACGCTGGCGTGACGTGCGAGGCGGGTCAGTCAGGCCACATTCTTCACTGTCATGCCCCGCCCCGTGCGCAATTGCGCACTAGGCGGGGCATGACAGCGGAGCCCCCTCACAACTCCCGTGCATTCGAGAACGCGAAACTCGACACCCGCCTTGTCGTTTCGTCCAAAATCAGCGTGCGCGTGATCGGCGGCTCGGCGCGCTGGGCGCAGTTTTCGCGTTCGCAGAGGCGGCAGTTGACGCCGATCGGCGTGCCTTCCGTTTTCTCCAAATCCAGGCCGGAGGCGTAGACGAGGCGGGCGGCGTGGCGGATCTCGCAGCCGAGGCCGATCGCGAAGCGCGGCTGCGGCAGTGGATGCGGCGCGACGGGGCGGCGCACCATCTGCGCGATCGAGAAATAGCGCGTGCCGTCGGACAGCTCGATCACCTGCTTCAACAGGCGATCCGGCGTGTCGAAGGTCGAGTGCACGTTCCATAGCGGACAGGTGCCGCCGAATTTCGAGAACGGGAACGTGCCGGAGGAAAAGCGTTTCGACACGTTGCCGGCATTGTCGACGCGCAGCAGGAAGAACGGAATGCCGCGCGCGTTCGGCCGTTGCAGCGTGGTGAGGCGATGGCAGACCTGCTCGAAGCCGGAATTGAAGCGCTGCGCCAGCACGTGGATGTCGTAGTTCAAGGCCTCCGCTGCGGCGAGGAAGGCCGGGTAGGGCATCATCACGGCCGCCGCAAAATAGTTGGCGAGCGTGATGCGGAACAGGCGGCGCGGCGCGTCGTCGAGTGGACCGGCGCGGCCGATGATGGTCTCCAGGGCTTGCGCGCATTCACCGAGGCCCAGCTGGAAGGCGAGCTGGAACGCGCGGCCGGGCGGATCGACCAGCTCGGAGATCAAGAGCTGGCGGCGATGGCGGTCGAAACGCCTGAGCGTCTCGCGCATCACGTCGACCGGCATGATGCGGGTCTGGATCGAATGCTTTTCGCGAAGGCGTGCGGCGAGCGCGGCATAGAGCCCTTCGGCCGGCACGTTCAGTTCGTCGCGAAGAGTCTCCGCGGCCTGCTCCAGCTCCGGAAAATAGTTGCGGTTGGCCTCGATCAGCTCGCGCACGCGCTCGACAGGATTGGCCTCATAGCGCGTGCCGACGTCGCGGTCGGCCATCTGCGCCGCGGCCAAGGTCTCGCCCTGGCGGGCCTCGGCATAGGCGGCATAGAGCCGTTGCAGCGCATGGGTGACGCCGGGACAGAGCTCGGCAAGGTCGCGCAGTTCCTGCTTGGGAACGTCGATCTGGCGGAACAGCGGATCGGAGAAGATCTCGTTCAGCTCGGCGAAGAAGCGGTCCTCGTCAGCGGTCGCGAGGTCGCGCAGGTCGAGGTCATAGGTCTCGGCCAGCCGCAGCAGGATCTGTGCCGTCACCGGGCGCTGGTTGCGCTCGATCAGGTTGACGTAGCTCGGCGAGATCCCGAGCCCCTCGGCGATCTGGGTCTGCGACAGCCCCAATTGCTGCCGGATCCGCCGGAAGCGCGGGCCGACGAACAGCTTTTTCCCCGAGGCGGCGGGCATCAGCCTCTCCCCGCGCGCGGAGAGAGCCCCTCACCCCGACGCTCCCAGCGCGAACGAAGCTCGTCGCGCCCCTGTAAGGACGGGGAGAGGGAGAAGAAATCGGACTCGGCGGGCATTTTCAGATCTCCCCAGGGAATTACAGGCGCATCAAGGACAGTCATATTGACCTATATTCTTTACAAGATTTACAAAATAACATCTATTACATGTTCTGATGTTACATGACATCACCATTCAAATACAAGGCCTCTGTACGAACTTCGCTTTCTGGCGTTTAGCTCATGACACGCATTTCGCAATGCACTGTCAAAAATGTCGATGACAAATTGAGTTGTCATCAGCGAAAGGATCGAGCAGATGAATTACCAGCCCCGTGGCATCAGCACCCTTCAGGGCCCGGCCTCGTATCAGAGCGAGGTTGAGGCGGCGCAGGCGCTCCTCAAGACCCAGCCGACCTGGAACGGGGTGTCGGCCGAGGCCGTCGCGCGCATGCGGCTGCAGAACCGCTTCAAGACCGGCCTGGACATCGCCCGCTACACCGCGGCTTTGATGCGGGCCGACATGGCGGCCTATGACAACGATCCGACCAAGTACACGCAGTCACTGGGCTGCTGGCACGGCTTCATCGCCCAGCAGAAGCTGATCTCGGTCAAGAAGCACTTCGGCGGCAAGACCGACCGCACCTATCTGTACCTGTCCGGCTGGATGATCGCGGCGCTGCGCTCGGAGTTCGGGCCGCTGCCCGACCAGTCGATGCACGAGAAGACCTCGGTGCCCGCCCTGATCGAGGAGCTCTATACCTTCCTGCGTCAAGCCGACTCGCGCGAGCTGAACGACATCTTCCGCAGCCTCGACAAGGCGCGCAAGGAAGGCGACAAGACCAGGGAGAAGGAGCTGATCGAGAAGATCGACAACTTCCAGACCCATGTCGTGCCTGTTATCGCCGACATCGACGCCGGCTTCGGCAACGCCGAGGCGACCTATCTGCTCGCCAAGAAGATGATCGAAGCGGGCGCCTGCGCGCTGCAGATCGAGAACCAGGTCTCGGACGAGAAGCAGTGCGGTCACCAGGACGGCAAGGTCACCGTGCCGCACGAGGTGTTCATCGCGAAGATCCGCGCCTGCCGCCACGCCTTCCTCGAGCTCGGCGTCGAAGACGGCGTCATCGTGACCCGCACCGACTCGCTCGGCGCCGGCCTCACGCAGCAGATCGCCGTCAGCCACAAGCCCGGCGACCTCGGTGACCTCTACAACAGCTTCCTGGATTGCGAGGAAGTCACGGCCGGGAACGCCCGCAACGGTGATGTCATCATCAACCGCGACGGCAAGATGATGCGTCCGAAGCGGCTGCCGTCCAATCTCTATCAGTTCCGCCCGGGCACCGGCGAAGACCGCTGCGTGCTCGACAGCATCACCTCGCTCCAGAACGGCGCCGACCTGCTCTGGATCGAGACCGAGAAGCCGCATATCGAGCAGATCGCCAAGATGGTCGACCGGATCCGCAAGGTGGTTCCGAACGCGAAGCTGGCCTACAACAACTCGCCGTCGTTCAACTGGACCATCAACTTCCGTTGGCAGGTCTACGACGCGATGAAGGAAGCCGGCCAGGACGTCAGCAAGTACAACCGCGCCGAGCTGATGAAGCCGGAATACGACGATACGCCGCTGGCGAAGGAAGCCGACGAGCGCATCCGCACCTTCCAGGCCGATTCAGCCAAGCGCGCCGGCATCTTCCATCACCTGATCACGTTGCCGACCTACCACACGGCGGCGCTCTCGACCGACAATCTGGCGAAGGAATATTTCGGCGACCAGGGCATGCTCGGCTACGTGAAGAACGTGCAGCGCGCCGAGATCCGCCAGGGCATCGCCTGCGCCAAGCATCAGAACATGGCCGGCTCCGACATCGGCGACGACCACAAGGAATACTTCGCCGGCGAGGCTGCCCTGAAGGCGGGCGGCGCCCACAACACGATGAACCAGTTCGGCTAACGCACCACGCTATCCAAGAGGAGACTGACAATGACCAAAGGCAGCAATTTCTGGGTGATCGGCGGCGAGTTCGGTTCGATGAACTTCCACAAGCTCGTGGAAGGCTCGGCCCAGGTGCAGGGTCCGTTCAAGACCCGCAAGGAAGCCGAGGATGCCTGGCGCTCGGTCTCGGAAGAGAACCGCCACAAGGCCGGTGTCCGCTTCTCGATCGTGGAAGAGCCGTCGCGGGTCTCGGCCTGACGGCTGCCTGAGAGCATGATCCGGAAAAGTGGAAACCGGTTTTCCGAGAAGATCAGGCTCAAACAAAATTAGACCGTGATGCGTGATCGCATCACGATCGGATCAAGAAACGTCCAAGGACGGAGGGTCCCATCCGGCGCAAGCCGGGTGGGATCGTCTGTTTTTGGTACAGGTCAATCGGCTGTGGGCGCCGTAAGTCTCTGGAATTGTGGACCCTTTGCGGAGGGTTTGGTTGCTGATAGGTTAATGGGGGAAAGTCGAGGACGAGGCCGACAATGTCAGAGCCTGAGACCAGCGGGACCCATCCCAGCCAGCCGCGCCCGGTGCGGCTGCGCGACGCGCTGCTGCGCGCACGGATCGAGGCCGCCGACCGGACCGGTGTGGTCGTCGATTTGCGCGACGCGGAGGTGGCGCGGCTGGAGATCCTCAACGACGCGCTCGATCCCCTGTTCGCGCAGGTGCCCGACCAGATCGACCTGTTCGATCGCGGTATCAGCCAGGGCGATACGCCCAGACTCTGGATCGATGTCGTCGCACACATCATGATGGGGCGCGACAAGCGGATGTACCGCTTCGTCCAGGACACCCGCTTCGGCCGCATCGTGCTCGCCGAATCGCACGACACCGCAATGATCGTCGAAGCCGTGACCGACTACGTCGCTCGCCGCATGATCGAACGCGAGCACGCCATGGTGGTCCCGCCCGAGCCGAAGCCCGTGGCCGCCGAGCCGCCGCGCCGCTCGCGCGTCTGGCCGTTCGTGTTCGGATTCATTTTCGGCGCGGCCGCCTTGTTCGGCCTCGCCGTGCTGGCGGCCCTGCGGAGCTGGTGAGACGCCCTCCGCCGTCATTGCTGTCGATATTCACCAATGACGGCGAACTAGATCAACCTTGCCTGCTTGATCTGCCGGATCTGAAATCCGGATCCGAGGCCCCGCACGGTCTGCTCGCAGCGCCAGCCGGAATTGTCTTTCTCGATCGTGAACAAATTATACGCTGCCGCCGGGTAGCGCCCGTGGGCGAGCGCGGAGGCCGACGGCACGCCGACCGCGGGGATGTTGCCGTTGGGGCCCTCGAACCACATCGTCGAATGAATGTGGTCGTGCCCGTGCAGGATCAGCTCGACGCCGTGACGCTTGATCAGTGCCAGCAGCGCAGCCGCATCGGTCATCCGTTTCTGGCGCGCGCCCGACTTCAGCGGATGATGCACCAGCAGCACGCGGAAGGCGTCTTCGGCGGCGAGGCGGTCGAGGACCGCTTCGAGGGATGCGAGCTGATCGCGGCCGAGCGTGCCCGTCGCCATCAGCGGCAGGGTCGGCACCGCCGTGGACAGGCTGATCAGCGCGAGCGGCCCGCGCCGGCGCACGCCCGGAAAGCCGATGCTGCCGTCGTCGCCTGCAAGATAGGGTGCAAAGGTCTCGCCGAAGCGGTGAGAGGTGGCGCGGACATAGGCATCGTGATTGCCGGGAATGGTGGTGACGCGGTCGGGCGGACCGACGCCGTCGAGCCAGGCACGCGCCGGTGCGAACTCCGCCTCCAGCGCCAGATTGACGAGATCGCCTGTGACGGCGATGTGGTCGGGCGTCTGCGCCTGGACGTCGGCGACGAGCGCGTCGAGCACCTCGCGGCGCTGGTACTTGTGGCGGTTGCGCGTCCAGTTGACGTAGCCGAGCGCGCGCTTGCCCGCGAGCTCGATCAGCCGTGGCTTCGGCAACGGCGGCAGATGCGGGTCGGACAGATGGGCGAGCGTGAAGGGGGCCATGGCGCGCGATTGCCTCGCTATTCGTCCGCTGTAATGGCAAGGTCGCGAGGACTGTGCAAGCGGGGCCCGGACCCGGGCTTCATGGCAGTTTTCTTGGGAGTTTCCTCGGGAGTTTTCTCGGGAGTTTTTTTGGGAGCCTGATGGGGGATCGTCTGAACAGCGTCCGACGGACATTCGAACCGCTGCTGCGGCGAATCTTCCACGCCTATTTCCTGCTTGTCCGCGGCATGACGCTCGGCGTCCGCGCCGTGGTGCTGGATTCCGAGAACCGTGTGTTCCTGGTCAGGCACAGCTACATCACCGGCTGGTATCTGCCCGGCGGCGGCGTCGATCTTGGCGAGACCATGGAGCAGGCGATGCGGCGCGAGCTCAAGGAGGAGGGGGACATCGATCTCACCGGTGACGCGGTGCTGCACGGCATCTTCCTCAACAGCCACGTTTCCCGCCGCGACCACGTCGCGGTCTATGTGGTCAGGCAGTTCAGGCAGGATCGCGTCCCTCAGCCCAACCACGAGATCGTCGAATGCGGATTCTTCGCGATCACGGCGCTGCCCGAGGGCACCACGTCAGGCACGCGGCAAAGGCTCGCGGAAGTGCTGGACGGCCAGCCGCTGACCGCGACGTGGCGCTGAACGCTCAACCGCTCGACTGCCCGCCCTCCTTCGCCTGCAGCTCCAGCGCCAGCAGGCTCTGCTCCTGGATCAGCGCGCAGTTCTGCCGCTCCAGCCTGTGCAGGCGCGCCGTCATGTTGTGCATGAACGCGAACACCACCAGGAACAGGGCGCCGAACATCACGACGAACGGAAACACGACGCCGGTCAGATGGCTGACGAGATAGGCCAGTGTCGGAAACAGCGTGAAGCCCGCGGGGATGATCGCCACCATGGACAGCATCAGGAAGTCATAGAGATCGAACTTGCCTTGCAGCGTCTTGCGCAGCAGCACCAGCATGTAGATCAGCGCAAAGGCGGAGATGACGACGATCGTCTCCGGACTTGGAAGGGCATCTGTCACGGCTGCCTCCTCGGAATGTTCGACGAGATGATGAGACCACAAATCGGAACGGGGACGCTCGGCGTCATGACGCCCTCACGAGGCGCGCGAGCAGGATATAACCGAGGACGCGGATCATGTAGCTCGCCGACTTCAATCCGTCGATCGAGCTGACGCCGGTCTCCCGCGCCCGCATCTCGACCGGAACTTCGCTGACGGTGAGGCCTGCGCGCATGGCCCAGGCCAGCGAGATCGGCTCCGGAAAATCCGCCGGATACGCTTTTGCGAAGAAGGCGATGGCGGAACGGTCGAGCAAGCGCATGCCGCTGGTCGGATCGGTGATGCGGCCGCCGCCTCTGAAAAGACTGTTGAGCGCAAGCACGATCAACCTGATGCCGGCGCGCCGCATGCGCGTGGAGCAGAAACCGGCATGGTCGATGAAGCGGCTTCCGATGGTGATGTTGGTCGGGTCCTTGCGATGGGCGTCCAGAAGCATCTCGATGGCGCGCGGATCATGCTGCCCATCGCCGTCGATCTGGATGCAGAAATCGAAATCCTGACGGGCCGCGTATTTGATGCCGGTCTGCACGGCGCCGCCGATGCCGAGATTCTGCGCGAGGCGAGCGACCGGCGAGCGGCAGCTTGCCACCGCGGCCGTCGCGTCCGACGAGCCGTCGTCGACGACCAGGGTGTGGTAGCCACGGCCGGTTGCCGCGATCTCGCTCAGCAGAGCGCCGATTGAGGCCTCCTCGTTG
This sequence comes from Bradyrhizobium japonicum USDA 6, assembly GCF_000284375.1. Taxonomy (NCBI): domain Bacteria; kingdom Pseudomonadati; phylum Pseudomonadota; class Alphaproteobacteria; order Hyphomicrobiales; family Nitrobacteraceae; genus Bradyrhizobium; species Bradyrhizobium japonicum. The sequence continues at coordinate 7,605,170 of NC_017249.1, read as the reverse complement.
AAGCAGGGAATGACGAGCAGGATCCGCAACGCCGCGACCGGCGGTGCGGCGGCACCATCCCGGCACGTGTCGGTCGAAGCCAAGTCCGTATTTATACCCGTACCCAAGCCCATATCGGCCACGTCCGCCTCACCTCCTGACTGCCCACCCTTGCTATACTTGCCGATGCTTTTCCTGTACAGGCGGCGAGCCATTTCAAGCTGTGCGGGGCCGCCCCGGCGAATGTCGATGAGAGTTGTCAAAGTCTTTTTTTCAATTGTGTTTCTGGCAATTCTGGCCAGCAATATCAGGCTGATCTCGCATTGGAGCGAGAGCCGCGGCGTCTATGACGACATCTGCTATCTCAGGCAGGCGCATCTGTTCCAGCGCTTCGGCTGGCACGGGCTCGACACCAGCCTCGCTCGGGAAACCGACGGCTACCTCGCGGCCAAGCTGCGCAGTATCGGTTATCCGAACTGGAACGAGCCGACCCTGGCGCCCTGTCACACGCAGACCGCGGACGGCAGCAAAAGGGTGATGACGCCGCCGCCGGGAACGGGCTTCGTGCTCGGGCTGTTCCCCGAAGGGTTCCAGGTCGTGCCGCTCTACGTCGTCGCGAATCTGATCATCGCCGGCTTTGCACTGTACGGGCTGTGGCGTGCGCGGGAGCCGCTGTCGTTGACATCAGCCGCATTGCTCGGCGCGCTCTCGATCTACTTCATGATCAATCCGACCAAGGCGAGCTATTCGATGGCGCCGACCATGGTCGTCTGCGCGCTGGCGGGTCTGTTGACCGCAAGACTGTTCGTTGATGAAGGCCGGCGCCGCCTGCTGATGGTCGCTGCCGTCGGCGTGCTGCTCGGCCTGTCCGCGAGCTTTCGGATCGCGAACGTGGTTCTGTCGGCCGGCTATTTCCTGTTCTTCGGATTGTCGTTCCTGATCTGGCGTAGCCGCGAGACGTTCGTCTCGGGTCTCGTGCTCGGCCTTTCGTTCCTCGTCGGGCTGTTGCCGGTGTTCGCGGCGAACCTGGTCAACTCGGGCAATCCGCTGGTCTCGGCCTATGGCGGCCAGGATACGGCCCCGCCGAGCCTCGACCCGGCCGTGCTGCAGGCCTATCTCCGCGACACCCAGTTCCCGTTGATCGTGATTGCCTGCGTCGGGACCGCGCTGTTGTGGCGTTTCGCCGGCCTTGGCGGCGTCAGGAAACTCGCGTTGCTGGTGGCGGGCAATCTCGCGCTGAATCTGGCGTTCTTTGCCACGCATCCGGTCTTCACGCAGTATTACGTCATCCCGATCCTGATGCTGTCGCTCTGGACGCTGCTGTTCGCGGCCGTCCTCAGCCGCGGCCCGGCACAGGGTTTTGTCGCCCACGAGGCCGATGGACCGCGGCCGTCTGAGATGTTATCCCGCATCTCGCATTGACGCGTTTTCCTGACGCGAACCAGAAACCACTTCGCTCGAAGACGCATGCCGACATGACCGATCTCTCGCTCACCATCCTTCCGGAAGCCGCCGGCGACGCCCAGGCGATCGAACGACTGCACGAGCGCACCTTCGGCCCCGGCCGTTTCGTGCTCAGCGCTTACCGCATTCGCGAGCACGTCGACCATCTGCTCGACGTGTCCTTCACGGCCCGCATCGGCACGCTGCTGGTCGGCTCGGTCAGGCAATTGCCGGTGCTGGTCGGCGAGACGCAGGCCCTGCTGCTCGGGCCGCTCACCGTCGAGCCGCCGTTCCGCGACCGCGGCATCGGCCGTCTCCTGATGGAGCGCGCGCTGAAGGACGCCAAGGAGAAAGGCCACCGCCTGGTGCTGCTGGTCGGCGACGAGCCCTATTACAGCCGCGTCGGCTTCAAGCCGGTGCCGAAGGGCCGCGTCACCATGCCGGGCCCGGTCGACGCCGCGCGCGTGCTGGTGTTCGAGCTCGTCGACGGCGCTTTCGAGGACGTGTCGGGGCAGGTCACGCCCGACTGGAGCAAGGCGCGGGCGGGGTAGGGTCGTTCGCGGATTGTGCTGCGCTCCATCCTGGCTACGATACCTCTTGCGGAGTATCCATGATGCAGGTGCGGCCCGTTGATGCCGGTGAAGTCGATCATCTCGCTCAGCTGTGGCACGATGCCTGGCATGGGTCGCATGCCTCGCTTGCGCCGCCAGAACTGGTCCGCCTCCGCACGCTCCCGAATTTTCGCGATCGGCTGGCGGTCATGCTTCCCGACATCCGCGTCGTCGGCCCGGCCGGCGCGCCGCTCGGCTTCTGCGCCGTCAGGGCTGACGAATTGTATCAGCTCTTCGTATCGCCGAAGGCGCACGGCGCGGGCGTGGCCGCGGCGCTGATCTCCGACGCAGAGGCCCGCCTAGCCGCGCGCGGCGTGGAGCTGGCGTGGCTGGCCTGCGCCGTCGGCAACGCGCGCGCTGCGCGGTTCTACGAGAAGAGCGGGTGGCGCAACGCCGGCACCTTCGTGATGATGACGGACACCTCGAACGGGCCGTTCCCCGTCGATCAATGGCGCTTCGAGAAGCGGCTGACGCGCAGCCGGTAGCCTGGATTTCGCTCCGCGCCACCCGGGCTACGGTTCACTCAACGCGCGGGTGCCGGGGCCCGCGGGCCCCGACTGAAGCGCGGCTAGAACTTGAAGTTGGCGAACGCCCGAACGCCGATGCCGGGCATCAGAACCTCGTCCTTGGTGTAGGACACCGAGTTGCGGATGTTTTCGTTGAGGAGATTGTTGCCGACGATGCCGGCCGTCATCTCGCGCGCGCCGAACAGACGCGGATCGAGCTTGGTCTTGTAGCTGACCTCGGCCTTCAGCAGATTGTAGCCCGCCGTCGGCGTCTCCGCGATGACGGCGACGTTGTTCTGCGCGAAGGCGTGCAACAGGTTGACGCGCATCAGCCAGTTGTCGTCGCGCCAGAACACGCCGCCGCCCAACCGCAAGGGCGGAATGCGCGGCACGTTGGTGCCGTCGGTGAAGGTGGCGCGGACCACGTCGAACTGGTTCTCGATGCCCCAGATGCCGCCCTGGAATGCGCCGACGTCGAGCTGGGACTGGAATTCGCCGCCGCGGAAATTCGCGTTGGCTTGCGAATAGACAGCCTGGTTCAACTCGGCGCCCGGCGTGCCGCAGGACGCGAAGCTGTCGTCGCACATCACGCCGGTGAGGCGGCGAAAGATGAAATTGTCGAAATGCGTGTAGTAGACGGTCGCCTCGAATCGGAACGGCCCCGTCGCCTTGCGCAGTCCAACCTCGACTGACTCAGCCGTCTCGATCGTGAGGTTCGGATTGCCGATGTCGAACGTCGCCGTCGCGTCATGGGCGCCGCGGGAAAACAGCTCGGCCGCCTTCGGCGCGCGCTCGACATATTGCGCGGTGATGCTGCCGACCATGCCGCCCGGCAGGTCCTGCAACAGGCCGATGCTGCCGCTCTTCGGCGTGAAGGAGGGATTGCGCGCGATCGCCACCTGCGGCGTGCCGTCGGGTAGGTAGTCGGCCGGGAAATTCGGCGTCGTGCCGTGCAGCTCGACATGCTCGATGCGGCCGGCGATCTGGGCTCGCGTCGCATCCGTGAACTTGAATTCGTTGAAGGCGTAAGCGGCAACGCGGGTGTTGTTGTTGGGGTCCCACAGGCCGTTGAACAGTGTGCCGGGATTGTCGGGGCTCGGCGCGGTCAGTTCTTGATGCCCGACCTGGAAGCCCAGCGCCGTCGTCACTTCGGCGAAGCGCGCGTTGAACGGCATCAGCTGCACCTCGGTGCGGATCTCCTGCTCCTTGTTGGTGAAGGTCTGCCGCACACCGTCGGTGTTGGGATCGGCGGGGTCGGCAAGGCCGATCTCGTTGTGTCGATAATCCGTGGCGCCAGCCCAGAAGCGGATGGCGTCGATCGCGGCGGCGTCGGGATGGTACTCGCCCTTGATGTTGATCTTGGTCTGGTGGCCGTCAATCCGTGTGTTGTGGTCGGCACCGTCGATGCCGGGGATGTGGTAGAGCGAGTCGTTCTGCGTGATCGATGCGCCGATATAGCCGCCCTGGAAGAAGTAGGAGCCGCCGATCGAGGCACCGTCCGTGCGCGTCGCCGAATTGGGCTGGCGCCCGTTTACGACGGGCCGGGTCTGGTCGGTCAAATAGGGGTAGCTCGGGATGCCGTAATCCGTCGTGTTGCGGCCATAGACGTCGGCATGGAACGCGAAGTTGCCGGCACCGGTGTCGAGCAGCACGCCGCTCTCGACACCGCGATCGACTGAGCTGAACGCGCTGCGGGTCTCGGCGGTAACGCAAGGCGTCGTCGCGGCGCTTGCGAGCGGTGCCTTGACCGGCATGCCGTAGGTCTGGAACGGCTGACTGCCGCAGCTCGGCAGCGCATCCGGAATCCGGTTGTTGGTGGCGCTGACGACGCCGCCGATCGAGGTCGATCCATAGCGCAAGGCAGCCGGCCCGCGCACCACTTCGACCTGGTTGGTTGCGAGCGTATCGACCGGAACGAAGTGATCCTCGCCGAGATCGGATGCGCCGTTCGAATTGGTGCCGTTCTCGACGATGCCGACACGGTTGACGTCGAGACCCCGGATGACCGGCCGGCTGGAGGCGCCGGGCGCAAAGCTCGAGCCGGTGATGCCCGGCTTGGAGAACAGCAGATCGCCGAGCTGGCCGCCGCCCTCGCGGCGGATCTCCTCGTTCGGCACCACGGTGACGGTGGCGAACTGGTTGGTCACGATCGGCAGCACGCCCTGCTGGGGCGTGACGGCCGTCGCCGGCGCTGCCGGCGTTGCCTCCGCCGTGCGTTGCTGGCTGCGCGACCGTCCGGTGCGCGCGACATGGACCGGGCTGCGGGTCGGCACCACCCTGCGCACGATCGGGCTCGGCGCCGTCACGGTGACGGAGGGAATCTCGGTCGATGATTTATCCTGCGCAGGCTGTTGTACCGGCTGTTGTACCGGCTCTTGGGCGAGCGCCGATGTGGCGGCGGCGCCGAGCAGGAGCAGGCTGGCTCCACCCAGGCGCTGCACGCGTCGCAATTCAAATGACATGGTCCTGATTCCAGTCAGGCGCCGTCCGCGAGATTTGGTGCTGATCGGAGGCGGCCTGCCGTCGCAGCGCGACGGAATTCGACTTCAACTGCTCCCGTGCGTTCGCCTGAAAGCGGCGAGCCGGGTGTGATCAAGCGCTGTTGGAAGTCAGGACGCGGGAGGGGCGCGGGGCTGGAACGCTGTGCCGGCCGATTTCAGATGGACGAATTCGGCATCGGTGGTGAGGTGAAGCAGCTCGATCGCCTGCGGCAGCAGGAGCACAGGCGGCGTCGCGGATACGACGGTACCCGCCATCGCGACCACGGCGCAGATCGCGCAATAGTCCTCGCCCGGCTGGTCCCGGTCGGGGCCGGCGGGCGATTGCTTCTGGACCGCGGCGCGGTCGATCGAAGCGATGCTCTCGCCGCTGTCGGTCTGCTGGAGCAAGGACTGGGCGAGGGGAGCGGCCTGGGCGAACCAATGGCTGTGGCCGAACGTCAGCGCGAACTGCACCAGCATCGCGAACAACGCGAGCCGGGCGCCGTGCCTGATATTCGACCGGAACCACTTCATCTGGAAAAGCCACCCCACATCGCGAGGCGCCGATCCCCTCGGCTTCCTGCGATGTTATAATGTAACATCGCAGGAACGGTCAGCTTATGTCAACGGAAGTCAGACGATCTCACGCGGGTGGCCGCGCGATGTGTCGTTCAGGCAACTAGCGCCCTTCGCGGACCCAGGTGGCGGCGAACGCACCGAGCAGCAGCAGCAGGCCGATCAGGCCGGCGAAGATCGGCAGCACACCGACGCCCTTCACGACGCTGGCGTCGCGCATCCGCACGCCCATCCAGCCATCGCCGGCGAAGACGCTCGCCGAACGCACCGGCACGATGCGCGGCAGCTCGACGCTGGTGCCGTCGACCACGCGTACGGCGTTGCCGCCGGTCGCCTGCGTCAGCGGCTTCAGGGTTTCAGTCGTCGAGGTGACTTCCGAAAACTCCTTCGGGTTGGTCGGGCCGACATTGATCAGCGCCTTCAGCGTGCCGTCGGTCGCCTGCCACAGGCCGAGCTCGCTGGCCGGCAGGCTGGCGCGCCACTCGCCGGGATCGGCAGGCGCGAGCGTCAGGTCCTGCGACACGCCGGACGGCGAGGTCACGCTGACCGGCTGGACGCTGTCCGACATCGTCTGGCGCACCACGACGAGGTCCTTGCCCTGCACCTGAAGGCGCAGCGCCTCTTCATCGAGGTCAGGCTGCTTCATCAGCCAGTGCGACATCCGCCGCAAGAGATCGAGATGCGGACCGCCACCTTCATAGCCGCGCGCCCACAGCCAGATGTGGTCGGAAAGCAAGAGCGCGACGCGGCCCTCGCCGAAGCGCGACAGGAACAATAGCGGCTTGCCGTCGACGCCCGTCATCACCGGCGGGTTGACCGCATTGCGGGTGTCGACGGTGCGGAAGAAGCGGCTCCAGCGCGGCGGTTCGGAGGCCGAGCCTTCGAGGCCGCGCGTCACCGGATGGCGTTTTCCGATCTCCGACAGATGCGCATAGAACGGCTTTTCCGTCACGCCGACGGGTTCTGCCGGCAGCACCGAATCCAGCGGCGTGCGCCAGATGCTGGTGTTGGAGGCATAGTCGGGGCCGGCCGAGACCAGCACCGCGCCGCCCGCGCGGACGTAGCGCGCGATGTTGTCGAAATAGGCGATCGGCAGCACGCCCTGGCGGGCGTAGCGATCGAAGATGATCAGCTGGAATTCGTTGATCTTCTGCTGGAACAGCTCGCGGGTCGGAAACGCGATCAGCGACAGCTCGTTGATTGGCGTGCCGTCCTGCTTCTCCGGCGGACGCAGAATGGTGAAGTGCACGAGGTCGACGCTGGCGTCGGACTTCAGCAGGTTGCGCCAGGTGCGCTCGCCGGAATGCGGCTCGCCCGAGACCAGCAGCACGCGCAGCTTGTCGCGCACGCCGTCGATGGCGACGACGGCGCGGTTGTTCACCGGCGTCAGCTCTTTCTCGAGCGGCGAGGCCTCGATCTCGACGATGTTCGGCCCGGCATGCTTGATGTCGACGTCGACGCTCGCGCTCTGGCCGCTCGATAGCGTGCGCTCGCCCAGGACCTCGCCGTCCCTGCGGATCGTGACCTTGGCGCGCTCGCCGGCGACGCCCTGGTCGTCGAGGCGGTAGGTGATGGTCTGGGTCTGTCCGACGATGCCGAAGCGCGGCGCCGCCGTGATCGCGATGCGGCGGTCGCGCTCGTCCTTCTGCCCGGTGATCAGCGCGTGCACCGGCGCCTGGAAGCCGAGCCCGGCGGTGTTGGCCGGGATGTCGTGGACCCGGCCGTCGGTGATCAGGAACGCGCCGGCGACGCGATCGACCGGCACGTCCGACAGCGCGGTGGCCAGCGCCCCGAACAGTTTTGTGCCGTCAGTCTCGCCATCGGCCTGTCCGGCGTCGACAACGCGGACCTCGAGGCCCTTGATCTTCTTCAGGCTGTCGACCAGCGCTTCCTGCGCTTGCGCGGCTTCGCGATTCCGGTTGCCGAAATTCTGGCTCGGGCTCTTGTCGACCACGACGGCGGCGACCGAGGTGAGGGGATCGCGGTCCTCGCGGGTGAAGGAGGGGTTGGCGAGCGCCAGCAGGAACAGCGCCAGCGCGGCGACGCGCACGGCTGCGCCGCGCGCACGCGTCACCAGCAGCACGAGCGCAACGACGACGATCGCGGCCAGCGCGAGCCACAGGACGATCGCGGGAACAAGCGGCGTGAACGCAATGCCGTAATTCATGTCGATCTTCTATTCAGTGAGAGCATGATCTCCTCGGAAAACCGGTTCCCACTTTTCCGGATCATGCTCATTGCCCCAACCGTTCGATCAGGGCCGGTGCGTGCACCTGGTCGGCCTTGTAGTTGCCGGTCAGGGTGTACATCACGATGTTGGCGCCGGCGCGGTAGGCGAATTCGCGCTGGCGGGCGTCGCCGCCGGACATCGGCAGCATGAACTGACCGTCGAGCCGCTGCGCCCAGGCGCCGGCCAGGTCATTCGAGGTGATAATGATCGGCGAGACGCCGTCGCCGCCGCGGGCCGGCCGCTGCGCGCTGTCGTCATCTTCATCGCGCGGCAGGGCCTCGACCCAGGTCTGGCCGGTGCTGAAACGGCCCGGGAAGTCGCGCAGCAGATAAAAAGTCTTGGTCAGGACGTGCTCGCGCGGCACCGGCTCGAGCTCGGGCACGTCGAGCGACGACAGGATCTCGCGCAGCGTCTGCATGCCCGGGGTCTGCGCGGCGCCGTTCTCGCCGGGCGGCGCTTCGATCGCGTCGCGGGTGTCGAACAGCACGGTGCCGCCCTGCTTCATGTAGGCGTCGATCTTGTTGATGGCATCCTGCGGCGGCTTGGGCGCGCCCGGCACGATCGGCCAGTAGATCAGCGGGAAGAAGGCAAGCTCGTCGCGGCCGGGATCGATGCCGACGGGATCGCCGGCCTCCAGCGCGGTGCGCTGCGCCAGGAACTGGGTCAGACCGGACATGCCGGCCTTGACGATGGAATCGACGTCGGCATTGCCGGTGACGACATAGGCGAGGCGGGTTTGCGACACCGCCTTCATGGCGAACTCGTCGGAGGCGCCATCGGCGCGCGACGGCGCCGGCGCAAGCGACACCAGGCCTGCAAGCGCCAGCCCGACGACGATCATGGCTGTCGCGGCGCGCCGGCGCAGCAGCGCGGCGATCCCGCCGCCGAGCACTGCGACGATGATGGCGTCGATCAGGAACAGCGCGAGTGCCGTCGACAGCAGCCAGCCGCGCAGGTCGCGCGGTTCGGCATTGGTGTAGGTCGCGTGCCGGGCGCGCAGGCCTGTGGTGTTTAGCGCTGCGATGCGGTCGGAAGCTGCGAGCGTGTTCACGGCGAGCGGTCCTTCTGCCGGACCATAGAAGCCGGGCGGATGATCGGGCGTAGCGCGGTCGCGATAATCCGCGGGCAGCGGCTTTGCGGTGGCCGGCGGCGGACCGAATGCGCCGAAGCCGTCGAGGATGTGCAGCGGCGCCACGGTCTCGGTGCTCGCCTCGGCCGCGACCCCCGGCCCGGGCTTGGCGGTGTAGCCGGACATGTCGACGACCCGGCGCAGCATTTCGACGAAGGTGCCCGACATCGGCAAGTCAGACCAGCGCATGTCGGCGCTGACGTGGAACAGGCTGACCAGGCCCTTGCCGCGATGCTCGCCGGTGACGAGCGGCGTGCCGTCTTCCAGCGAGGCCCAGCTCTTGGTGGCGAGCACCGCGTCGGGCTCGGCCAGCACCTGGCGGTTCACGGTAACGTCCTTGGGGACTGCGACGCCGGCAAACGGGCCGTTCGCCGCGAAGGCGGCGAGATGCTGCGGCTTCTCCCAGGTCAGGCTGCCGCCGAGCGTGCGGCCGCCCTTGCGCAGCTTGACCGGCACGAGATCGTCCTCGGCCTGTGCCAGCCTTGGTCCGGCGAAGCGCACCAGCACGCCGCCCTGGTCGATCCAGGCGTTGAGGCGCTCGCGGATTTCAGGAGCGACGGTGCCGACATCGGCGAGGATGATCATCGGCAGCTTCTGGTCGAGGAATTGCGTGATGCCCTGCTGCGGCGAGCCTCGGTCGGCGAGCCGCACGTCGGCGAACGGCGCCAGCGCACGGGTCAGGTAGAAGGTCGGGGCCAGCAGCGGCTGCGCGGTCTCGCTGGTCGTGCCGGTGACGATGCCGATGGCGCGGCGGCGCCACCGCTTGTCGAGCAGTTGCACCGCGCCGGCCGAACGCTCGCCCGATATGTCGAGCCGCGTGATGTCGTTGCGCAGCTCGACCGGAAGGTCGAACGAGGCTTCGGTTTCCTTGTCTTGCGGGCCGAACGAATAACGCGCTTCGCCGATCGGCGAGGACTTCTGGTCCAGCGCGCGCACGGTGCCGACGGCGATGCCGCTGTCGGTGCGCAGCACCTTCACCGTCATCTTGGCGGCGGCGTTCTCGGCGGCGACGAGCGCCAGCGGGGAGGACGTGCCGCCTTCGAACACCGTCAGGCTGCGATCTCCGATGGTCTTGCCAAGGCCTTGCACGAAGTCCTCGCCGCGGCCGGTATCGACGCCATCCGACAGCCAGGCGATCTCGCAGTCGCCGGTGGCCTTCAGGAAACGGTCGATCGCGGTCAGGGTTTCAACGCGATCGATCGAGTAGGGCTTTGGCGCGAGCTGGCGCAGTGCGACGCGCGCCGCACCCGCCGGCATCAGGGTGATGTCGCGGTTCGGCTCGGACAGCGGCACCAGCGCGATGGCGCGGCGGTCGTTGTCGGCGTTGGCGATCAGCTCGTCGGCGGCCCTGACCCTGACATCCCAGTGCGATGCGGCGCTCCAGCCGTCGTCGAACATGATCATCAGGGGCGCCTTGCTGCCGGCGGCGCCCGTTTGCGGATTCCAGATCGGGCCGGCGGCGGCGAAAATGACGAGGGCTGCAGCCAGGAGCCGCAGCGCGGTCAGCCACCACGGCGTCCGCGAGGGCGTCTCTTCGCGAGGTGCGATGTCGAACAGCAGGCGTGTCGGCGGAAACTCGATCCGGCGCGGCCGCGGCGGCATCACGCGCAGCAGCCACCACAGCACGGGCAGGCTGACGAGGCCGATCAGGAGCAGCGGTTCGGTGAAGGCGAGCGGCAATCCCATCATGCGGCCGGCCCCACCTTGATCGTCGTGGTGCGGGTGCCCGACTTGCTCACCTGCATGCCGGCATGCAGGAACAGCAAGAGCTCGGCGGCGGAGCGGTCGGTCGCATGGGTCGTGAACAGCCAGTCTAGCCTGCTGGTCTCGGCGCGGATCTGGTCGCGGTGCAGCGCGAGCCGCGCGGTGTAGTCCTGCGCCCAGCTCTCGGCGCGGCCCGCCGTGATCACGCCGAAGCCCTCGGGCTCGACGAACTCGATGCGGCCGGAATAAGGGAAGGACTCTTCGGCGGGATCGACCACTTGCACCATCGTGCCATGCGCGCCGGAGCCGGACAGGCCCGCGAGCATGGATTTGATCTCCGCGACCGGCGACCAGAAATCCGACAGCACGATGATCTCGGAGAGCGCGGAAGGCACGAAGGACGGCGGCAGGCTCAGCCGGTCGGTATCGTCATGCAGCATCGCCTGCGCCATCTTGTCGATGACGCTGCGGCTCGCGGTCGGCGCCATCAGTCCGGGAATGCCGACGCGTTCGCCGCCCGAGACCAGCAGCTCGGCCAGCGCGAAGGCAACGATCAGCGTCCGCTCGAGCTTGGATTCGCGCGCGGTCTTGGAGGCGAACGCCATCGAGGGCGAGCGGTCGGGCCAGATCCACACCGTGTGCGAGGCTTCCCATTCAAGCTCGCGGACATAGAGATGGTCGTCGCGCGCCGAGCGGCGCCAGTCGACGTTCTGCGCCGGCTCGCCGGAGACGAAGCGGCGGTATTGCCAGAAATTCTCACCGGAACCGGCACGGCGCCTCCCGTGAAGGCCGTGGATGACGTTGGCAGCGATACGGCGGGCCTCGAGCACCAGGCGTGGCAGCGAAGCGGCGAGCGTACGGCTTTCGCCATCGGCACGTCGGATCGCGATAATCTCCTTCGCTGTGTGCCCGTTGTCTGCGGCCATCAACCGATCCGAGCCTTCAATTGCTTGATCACGTCCGGAATCGTGCGGCCTTCGGCGCGCGCCTGGAACGTCAGCGCCATGCGGTGCTTCAATATGGGCTCGGCGAGGTCGAGCACGTCGTCGATCGAGGGCGCCAGGCGTCCGTCGATCAGCGCGCGTGCGCGCACGGCGAGCATCAAGGATTGGCTGGCGCGCGGGCCGGGACCCCAGGCGATGAACTTGCCGGTCTCGCCGCTCTCCTCGCCCGGACGGGCCGAGCGGACCAGCGACAGGATCGCCTCCACCACGGAATCGCCGACCGGCAGACGGCGGATCAGCCGCTGCGCGGTGATCAGCGCTTCTGCGTTCATCGATCCTCTCGCCAGCGTCTCCTCGGCACCCGTGGTCTCGAACAGGATGCGGCGCTCGGCGTCGCGATCGGGATAGTCGACGTCGATCTCCATCAGGAAGCGGTCGAGCTGGGCTTCCGGTAGCGGATAGGTGCCTTCCTGCTCCAGCGGGTTTTGCGTGGCGAGCACGTGGAACGGCTTCGGCAGGTCGTGACGCGCGCCGGCGACGGTGATGTGCTGCTCCTGCATCGCCTGGAGCAGCGCCGACTGCGTGCGCGGGCTGGCGCGGTTGATCTCGTCAGCCATCAGGAGCTGCGCGAACACGGGACCGGAGATGAAGCGGAAGGAGCGCTTGCCGGCGGTGCTCTCGTCGAGCACTTCAGCACCGAGAATGTCCGACGGCATCAAATCCGGCGTGAACTGGATGCGCTTGGCGTCGAGACCCAGCGTGACGCCGAGCGTCTCGACCAGCTTGGTCTTGGCGAGGCCGGGCACGCCGATCAGCAGCGCATGACCGCCGGAGAGGATGGTGACGAGCGTGTTCTCGATCACCCGATCCTGGCCGAAGATGACGGACGCGATTGCGTCTTTCGCCGCGCGGATCTGGCTCGACACCTGCTCGGCCGAACGGACGATTCCGTCTTCCAGTTTCTCGACACTTTCCGCCATCCGTCAGCTCCTTAAGTCCGCCACGCGGCCCGCTTGCGTCGTCAAGTCATCAAAAGTCGCACATGGGCCCTATGCTAGACTTGCAGGAAGGCCATGTATTCGTTGAATTAACCTATCCCCACCTTATCGGCTTAGGGATATGTAGGGCATCACGAAGTGGCGACCTCCACACCGGGCTAATCCGGAGTGGAACCGCGCACCCGGGTACAACGTAAAACGTGCACCAATCGTGCCAACGGACAAAGTCAGGGTAAACCATGGCGAACCAAGGGCAGAGCGCCGATCGAGGTCTTGAGGGGCTGACTGCCGCCGCCAAAAGTGCCGCCAATGCCGAAGGTGCCACGAAGGGCCTGCCGCCGGTGCATCTGTGGAATCCGCCGTTTTGCGGCGATCTCGACATCCGAATCGCTGCCGACGGTACTTGGTTCTACATGGGCACGCCAATCGGCCGCCCTGCGCTGGTTCGCCTGTTCTCGACGGTCCTGAAGCGCGAAGGCGACAAGCATTTCCTCGTCACCCCTGTGGAGAAGGTCGGCATTCGCGTCGACGACGCGCCGTTCATGGCGGTCGAGATGCAGAAGGACGGCGAGGACAACCATCGCGTGCTCCGCTTCCGCACCAATGTCGACGACTGGGTCACCTGCGATGCCGCGCACGGGCTGCGCTTCGAGCAGGCCAGGGAGGGCGGGCTGACGCCGTACCTGCATGTCCGCGCCGATCTCTGGGCCAAGGTCACCCGGGCGCTCTACTACGATCTGGTTGACATGGGTGAGGAGCGGATGGTCGATGGCCAGCCGATGTTCGGCGTCGAGTCGGCCGGCGAATTCTTCGCCATGGCCGACGCGGAGCAGGTGAGGGCCGCACTTTGAACAAGCCTATCCTGAAGAGCGGTCCGGTCGTGATCGGCGCGGCCGATTTCTTCGCCCGATCCCAGGCGAGGCTCGGCTTCGACGTGCCGCCCGGCCTCTACGATCCGAACATCATCCCCGCCTCGGGCGATCCCGGCACCGACAAGATGCTCGAGATCGTCGCGCGCGAGCAGCCGGTGCGGCCGGCTGCGGTCCTGATTGCCGTGGTCGACCGTCCCGAGCCGACGATCCTGCTGACGCAGCGCTCGGCGCATCTCAACGACCATGCCGGCCAGATCGCCTTCCCCGGCGGCAAGATCGACGCGACCGACGCCTCGCCGCTCGATGCCGCTTTGCGCGAGGCCGAGGAGGAGGTCGGCCTGTCCAGAGACTTCGTCGAGCCGATCGGCTATCTCGATCTCTACGGCACCGCTTTCGGCTTCCGCATCCTGCCGACTGTCGCCAAGGTGCGGCCCGGCTTCGAGCTCACCATCAACCATTCGGAGGTTGATGATGCCTTCGAGGTGCCGCTATCCTTCCTGATGAACCCGGTGAACCACCAGGTGCACAGCAAGGAATTCCGCGGCATGGAGCGGTTCTACTACGCGATGCCGTTCGCGGAACGCTACATCTGGGGTGCGACGGCCGGGATGCTGCGTGTGCTGTATGAGCGGATCTACTCATCATGATCCGGCCGGTTCTGACCGAGATCGGAATCTTCCTCATCCCCTTTGCCGTCTATGCGCTGTTCCTGGCCGCCACCCGCTCCGGCCTGTTCGCGCGATCGTCCTGGCCGGTCACCGTCGTGGCGCGCCTGGTCCTGGCCGCGCTCGTGCTTGTCATCGCGGGGTTGATCGGCTTCGCGCATTTCTCCGGCGCCGCACCGGATTCGACCTACGTTCCCGCCCATATCGAGAACGGCAGGCTCGTGCCTGGCGTGGAAAAATAGGGGCTGGGCCATGAGCGCAGAGCCGCTACTCGCCAATGTGCCCTGGCTGACCTCCGGCGGGACGGCGCGCGTCCTGGCGCTGCTCACCGGTAACGGCGAGGAAGCGCGCGTGGTCGGCGGCGCCGTGCGCAATGCGCTGCTCGGTCTCGTGCCCGGCGACATCGACATCGCGACCACCGCGTTGCCCGACGAGGTGATCCGCCGCGCCAAGGCAGCCGGCATCAAGAGCGTGCCGACCGGCATCGACCACGGCACCATCACGCTGGTCATCGACGGCCATCCCTTTGAGGTCACGACGCTGCGTGAGGACACCGAGACCTTCGGCCGCAAGGCCAGGGTCGCGTTCGGCCGCGACTGGGTGAAGGACGCCGAGCGCCGCGACTTCACCATGAACGGATTGTCGGCCGATGCGCGAGGTGTCGTCTACGACTATGTCGGCGGGATCGCGGATGCGGCCGCGCGGCGCGTGCGCTTCATCGGCGATCCCGACCAGCGCATCGCCGAGGACTATTTGCGCATCCTGCGCTTCTTCCGCATCCACGCCGCCTTCGGGGCCGGCGAGCCCGACCGCGACGGCTATCTCGCCTGCATCCGGGGACGCGCGGGTCTTGCGAGCCTGTCGGCCGAGCGGGTGCGCATGGAGATGCTGAAGCTGCTGGTCGCTCACGGTGCCTCCGACGCCGCGCTCGCGATGGCCGATGGCGGGTTGCTGCAAGCGTTGAGCGGAGGCGTCGTCTATACCGGGCCGCTGTCGGCCATGATCGCGATCGAGGCAGAGCTTGGCTTGCCGGCAAGCAGCACGCGGCGGCTCGCCGCCCTGACGGTCGCCGTGACCGAAGATGCCAAGCGCGTCGCCACGCGCCTGCGGCTCTCCAACGCGGAGGCCAAGGCGCTGGATTCGATGGGGCATCGCTGGTGGCGCTTTGCCACCAAGGACGAGGCCCATGCGCGGCGGTTGCTCTACCGGCTGGGCGCGGAGCGCTATCACGATCGCGTGTTGCTCGGCTGGGCGCGGGCCGGCGGCGACGTCGGATCGTCGCGCTGGCGTGCGCTCGCCGAGCTGCCGCAGCGCTGGACTGCGCCGAAATTTCCGCTTCGCGCCGCCGACTTCATCGCCCGCGGCATGGCGGAAGGACCCGCGCTCGGGCACGTGCTGACGCTTGCCGAGGACGCTTGGCTTGCGGCGGATTTTCCCCTAGAGGAAGCCGCGCTCGCTTCCATCGCCGATCAAGCAGCGGCACGCGTCAGCCGCGATGAGAGAACGTGACCATCGTCTCAGGCTTCGCCGACATCTCGATCCTTCAGCTCCTGCTGGTCGCGTTGATGGCGTTGTTTGCTTCGATCATCGGTGGTCTCGCCGGCTACGGCACCGGCGCCCTGATGCCGCTGGTGCTGGTGCCACTGGTCGGCGCCGAGCCCGTGGTGCCGATCATCGCGATCTCCGCGATCTTCACCAATTCGAGCCGCGCGCTCGCCTATCTGCGCTATGCCGACCGCCGGCGCGCGCTGATCGTGCTGGCCTGTGCGGCGCTGACGACCGCGCTCGGCGCCTACGGCTACACGCGGCTGACCAATGCGGGCGCCGCGCTCGTGATCGGCTCCATGCTGATCCTGAGCGTGCCGCTGCGCCGCGTGCTCCGCCGCCGCCAGGTCAGGATCGGCGACACCGGCCTTGCCGCCGGCTCCGTCGGTTACGGCGTGCTGGTCGGCGGCACCTCCGGCTCCGGCGTGATCCTGCTGTCGCTCTTGATGGCCGCGGGCCTCGAAGGCGCCCCCGTGATCGCGACCGATGCGATGATCTCGCTCGGCACCGGCCTCATCAAGATCTCGGTGTTTGGCCTAGCCGGCGCCGTCACCGCGCAGGTGCTGGCCTTTGCGCTGCTGATCGGCGCAATTGCGATCCCCGGCGCGTTCCTGGCCAAGGCCTTCGTCGAGCGGATGCCCCTGCATATCCACACGGCGATCCTCGACGTCGCGGTGATCACCGGCGGGCTGGTGATGATCTCGGCCGCTGCGAGGCAGCTCATCGCGTAGACGATCCCGACCCGATTGGGCCTTCGCGCCTGGGCCGCGGATCGAGCCTCGTACTCGTAAACATGGCCTTCCAGGTCCAGGCCGGAAGTGGATGGCGGATGTGAGTGCATCCGGTCGATGACATAGATCAAGACGAGGACGGGCAGAGCGAGTAAACTATTAAGCCTTGGGGCAGTCCAGCTAGGGAGACAGTCATGATCTCTCGACGGAAGCTTCTTTCTTCTTTGGGCTTGGCGACTGCAATAGCCGCGTTCCCGACCGTGCTGATGGTCCCTGACGCGGAGGCGCAGACCGTTGGTATGGAAAGGCGTCAAGACCGACGTGAGGGGCGCCGCGAGCGCCGCGAGGATCGCCGCGACGCGCGCCAGGTGCGCCGCGAGGGTCGCCGTGACGCGCGCGAAGTGCGGCGCGGAGTTACGACGGCGCCGGGAGTTACGACGGGGACAGCTAAGTAGCTTGGCTAGATGCGAGCTTTCAGGAAGTTGTCCATCCGGTCCTGAACGAGGAAGCTGAAGTTGTCGAAGCTTTAGCCAACCCCGGAGGACCAAATGGGCACCCATAAGAATGCGCCTCAGACGCCGAAAGGCGAGAGGCCAGGGTGCGTAGCGTTGTCGAGGGCGGGCTGACGAAGGCCGCAGCCGCGCTCCAATTCAACGTGACAGCGGAGACGGTGGCCGAGTGGGTCAAGCGCTTCCGGGACGAAGGTGTTGATGGGTTGCGTGATCGCTCTTCACGGCCCCATTCATTGCCGAGCCAAACCCTGCCTGACAGATGCACAGCCGTCGAGGCGTTGCGCCGGCAGCGTTACGTTGGCTGGCAGAACGCGCCCGAGCTCGGCATCTCTCTGGAGTTACGGTGACAGTGCACTCAACTGTCACCGCAATTAGCGTGTCTCACTTCAGGGGTGCAGTCCAGCACTGTCACCGTAACTCCCCAATCAGCGAGATCCGAGCCGCTGCTTTGCGGCGTCGGTAACTGGGGTGTACAGACTAACCAGCGTGCCTTCAGGGTCGCGGAACTGGGCCGCGCAATGGCCCCATGGCAACATCTTGGGTTCGAGCACCACTTCGACGTGGTCCTTCAATCGCGCAAACTCGGCCTCCACGTCCGTCACTTCAAATTCGATGATTGCAGTCCGGTTGGCGGCCGGCTCGGCGCTTCCTTCCTTGAAGAGAGCGACCGTCTCGGTGCTTCCAACGGCGATCGTGGCGGCCGGGGTGACGATCTCGGCAAAGACCGGCGCGAGCCAATCTGCCCTCTTGCCTGTTACCTTTTCGTAGAAACCTACGACGGCTTTGATATCGCGGGCGACCAGACGTGTGGAAGCAAACTTCACAACTCAATCCCTTCTTAATGCATTCAGCGCTGGGAAAACTATCGCCCTCCTGCTGACAGCATTCTGTCAGCAGTACACGATGCGATCTGCACAAATGCGATCGTGATCGGCTCCATGCTGATCCTGAGCGTGCCGCTGCGCCGGCGCAGGACGCTTTCTTACAACTGCAATCGGGCATGTCAGGACTGAAATGCTTCAGTAGCACCGTCGAGGCAGGTTTGACGCTTCATATCCAACGAAAGCATGCGCACGCATCGTGGTCTCGGCGTGCATGGAGGAAGGTGAGGCATGGGACGATCCAACGCAGAATGCCATTCGCTTGAAAAAAAGCCGGGCGACCGGTCCAGGATTCAGATTGCCCTCCGCGAGATCAGTGTCGCTCTTGCCCTTATGGGCCTTTCCCTCCCGTCCAGTGCATGGGCGCAGAGCGGGACCGATGCGAAGCCGGACCGCATCAAGGCGACTATCTCGAGAGTCGACAGCGACTTCATTGAAGCCAATACGAAGACATCAAGGAATTGGCCGACCGTCGGCCTCGACTACGCCGAAACGCGGTTCAGCAAGCTCAACCAGATCAACACCGACAACGTCAGGGATCTCGGGCTCGTCTGGAGTTACAATCTGGAATCATCGCGCGGCATCGAGGCAACGCCCCTCGTCGTCGACGGCATCATGTATCAGTCGGCCCCCTGGAATGTGGTCCATGCCATTGACGCGCGGACCGGTACAAAAATCTGGTCGTTCGATCCGGGTGTTGACCGGTCAAAGACCTATCGCGGGTGCTGTGACGCTGTCAGCCGTGGCCTCGCACTCTACAAGGGCAAGGTCTTCGTCGCCGCCTATGACGGACGCCTGATCGCGCTCGATGCCACGACCGGGGCCAAGCTCTGGGAAACGGACACGCTGATCGACCATGAGCATTCCTACACGATCACCGGCGCGCCGCGTGTCTTCAACGGCAAGGTCGTGATCGGCCAGAGCGGTGCCGAATATGGTGTGCGCGGCTACGTCACGGCCTACGACAGCGAGACCGGTCATCAGCTCTGGCGCTGGTTCACCGTGCCCGGCGATCCATCGAAGCCGTTTGAAGACGCCTCGATGGAAGCCGCGGCGAAGACCTGGGATCCCTCAGGGAAGTATTGGATCAACGGCGGCGGTGGCGCGCCATGGGACTCGATCACGTTCGATCCCGATCTGAACATGGTCTATGTCGGCACGGGAAACGGCGGTCCCTGGAATCGCAAGCTTCGCAGTCCGTCGGGTGGCGACAATCTCTATCTGGGCTCGATCGTCGCGCTCAACGCCGACACGGGCCGATATATCTGGCACTATCAGGAGACGCCCGGCGACAATTGGGACTATACATCGACCCAGCCGATGATCCTCGCCGACATCAAGATCGACGGTGCGCCGCGCAAGGTGATCCTGCACGCGCCGAAAAACGGCTTCTTCTTCGTCATCGATCGCACCAACGGCAAGTTCATCTCGGCGAAGAACTTCGTCGATGTGAATTGGGCGACGGGATACGATGCCAACGGACGGCCGATCGAACTGCCGGCGGCGCGCGACGCAGATCAATACGAGTCGATTCCGGGACCGGACGGGGCTCACAATTGGCAGCCGATGTCGTTCAATCCGCTGACCGGCCTCGTCTACCTTCCGGCGCAGCACATCCCGGTCAATCTGTCGCCGGAAAAGTCGTTCGTGCAGAATGCTGCTGCGCCGGGCAAGCTCGGCGGCTTGCTGGGCGGGAATATCGGCTTCGTTTTCAACCCTCCGAAGTCGGCCCCATTCGGACGTCTGCTCGCCTGGGATCCGGTGCATCAAAAGGAAGTCTGGCGCGTCGAGCACGTGTCGCCGTTGGAACGGCGGGACGCTGACCACCGCCGGCAATCTGGTTTTCCAGGGGACGGCGGATGGCCGCTTCGTCGCTTATGATGCGGCAAACGGAACCAAGCTGTGGGAAATGCCGACCGGCACCGGCGCGGTGGCGGCCGCCGCAACCTACATGGTCGACGACAGGCAATACATCTCGATTGCGGTCGGCTGGGGCGGCTCCTACGGCCTGACGCACCGCGCGACCGAGTACCAGAACCCGGGAACGATTTACACATACGCACTCGGCGGCACGGCGAAGCTGCCAGCGTTCGTCAAATATCAAACCGATGGTCTGCTGCAGGGCGTGAAGTACGATCCGAAGGACATCAGGGAAGGCGGCGAGATCTATGTCGCAGCAGCCTGCGTCGCCTGCCACGGTGTGCCTGGCGTCGGCCGCGGCGGCAACATCATCAATCTCGGCTACGTCAGCGCCGAAGAGATCACCAGTCTGAGGCATATCCTCTTCCACGGTCCATTCCGCGATCAGGGCATGCCGGATTTCAGCGGCAAGTTGACGGAAGGAGACGTCGTGAAACTCCAGGCCTTCATACAGGGAACTGTTGACGCCATCAGACCGAAGAGCAGGTGATCAGCCGGCAGGCGCTGCGGCAGCGAGCGGCCCCGTTCGACCGTGGCTGCCCGTCACGCGCCTTTGTCGATCTTCACCCAGAGCGCATTTCCCAGCGTCGAGGAGTTCCTGGCCGCGTAGGCCCATGCCGGCAAGCGTGACGGTGAAAGCGCAAGTGCGATCACGGCTTGCCCGATCCGCTGCGCTTTGCTTCGCGGCAGGCCGCGCACGAACTCACTGACGCTGCCCGGTTTCTCCGCCCTGCGCAAAAAGCTGTCCACGATGTCTTCCCTGAGAAACTTCAGGAGGTTGAATGGCTCCCGCTCGCAAATGCTCAATTGCAGGCCGTGTCGTCGACAGACCGCATCAAACGCTTCCTTCGTCCAGCGGCCGATGTGGTTCGGCGGCATGTCGATGAGCGATCCGTGGCCCTCCATGTAGTGCGTTCGGATATCATTCGGCACGGCGATGAAGACGGAGCCGTGCGCCTTGAGAAGGTATTTCAACCGCGCGAAGACGTCATCCACCCGGTCCATGTGCTCGAACACCTGGAACATGAAGATGACGTCGAAGGCCTCCTTCATCGGGGTGAAGCCATCCTCCCGAAGGTCGACCGAAAAGGTCTTGTAGCCTTTCGATCGCAATGCCTGTTGCGCTGCTTCGTTGTAGTCGACCGCGTAAAGATCGGACGCGCGAAAGAGTTTGTCCTTGATGTGATCGAGAAAATAGCCAAACCCGGCCCCGACATCGATTGCCGTTTTTCCTGAAGTGCCGAGGCCGTTCAGCTCCTCGATCGTCCTCGCATACTCCCATTTCATGGTTGGATAGGAAGGGTGCGGCGCCGCCAGGTTATAAAACTCGGCGCCGCCCGCGACGAACGGATCTGCAAATCCGAATCCGCAATCCGCGCATTTGCGGATATCGCAGGTGTCGCGGCCCCAGAGCAGCGACAGGTGGCTTATTAACTTTCGAGAGCGATCCGGATATTGGCGCGGACTGACGAAGGATCGAGAGGCCTGATCTGCGGTCACTTCAAACAATTTGGCAGTTGATCCACTGCCGCATGCTGGACAAGTGCTCATCTCTCCCGACCTCATTCGGGTCTTTCGGTGGAAAGTGGTTGCGGCGAATTGTCTCGCCATCATTCAGCGGCGAATTGTCTCGTCATCCTTCAAATGAAGGTGGACGGAACGCGAGGTCCGGGGCAGCACGGGGCTATCGCAATGAAGACAACGCGGCTGGAAAGCGCGCCTGCGGCCATCCTTCGAGGCGCCCGCCTGCGGCGAGCCCTCACGAGCCCTCAGATCGGTCGCGTTTTACGGCGAGATATCAAACCCCATGGTGAGGAGCCCGCCAAAGCGGGCGTCTCGAACCATGCAGGCCGAGCTTTCCGGCAGCCGTCCGATGTCATATGCGATAGCCCTGCGGAGCCGCCGACAGGCTCACGCTCATGTGTCCCCGGCGAGGCCGCAGCTTCTATTGAATTACGATCGTAATTTAATATTATGATCGTAATGGCATCAGGCCGATGCCGCGGTTGGGCGGCGGCCGCGTGCCGCCAAACAGCTCATAGCGAGGATTTCATGGACGAGACGAGCACGGCTTCACGCCACATCGCATCGCGAGCAACCACAGATGTCGCCTCGCTTGGGCTGGCAGCCGCTGCAGCGGCGGTTCGCAACGGCGACATCACCTCGGAGGCCTACACCGCGGCGCTTTTACAGCGCGCCCGAGCGCTTGCCGAACTGAACGCCTTCATCACCATCGACGAGGCCGGGGTGCTGGCGGCCGCAAGGGCCGCAGACAAATCGCGTGCGGCCGGATCGGCGGCCCCGCTCCTTGGCGTGCCGCTCGGGGTGAAGGACAGTTATTTGACGAAAGGGCTACCTACCAGCCTGGGCGTCGAAGGTCTCGCTCACTTCGTGCCGCGCGAAGATGCCGACGCTGTCCGGGCCATTAAGGGGGCGGGCGCTTTGGTCTTCGGCAAGAACAACCTCGTCGAGATGTCGTACGGCTTGACCGGTCACAACGCGCGTTACGGCCAGGTGAAGAATCCGCACGCACGAGATCGCGTGTCGGGCGGCTCCTCGAGTGGCTCCGCCGCATCCGTGGCCGCTGGCCTCGTTCCCGCGTCCTTGGGCGGTGACACCGTTGGGTCCATCCGGGTCCCCGCATCGTTCTGTGGCGTCGTGGGATTCAAGCCAACCACCGGGCGTTGGCCGCGCCGCGGCGTTGCGCCGATCTCCCATACGCTCGACACGACGGGTGTGTTCGCCCGAAGCGTTGAGGACTGCATCCTGGTGGATCAGGTCGTGACCGGCGAACAGGCTGCGGAGTCCTCCGACGGCGGCTACGGCCTGAAGGGAGCCCGGCTGGCCTTCGCGCCGCGACAGTTCCTGGAACTGGTGGATTCAGAAGTCGAGACCCGCTTCCGCGAGGTGGTTCGGCGCTTGCAGGACGCCGGCGCCGAGATCGTTGAAGTAGACCTTGGCGACGATTTCAATTCCCTCGTCCAAACCGCAACATGGGGCATCTTCGCTCATGAGACGATGGGCGAAATTTCGGAGTTTCTTCGCCGCCATGACATCCCGACCACGTTCGAGGCCATTTACGAGGGCCTTAAGCCCCAACTTCGGCAGGCGTGGGGGCACATCGTACTGCCGGGTGGTGCAGGTGCTACCTCGGCAGAGGCCTATCAGACGGCGCTCGACGTGAGCCGGCCGGAAATCCAGCGCCGGCTCAACACGGCGTTCGTCTCTCATGGGGCGCTGGTCATTCTGCAACCGACCACGCCCCGCACGGCGCCTTTGATCGAGGAGCAGGCGACCGTCCATATCGCGGGGCAGGAAGTCAGCGACCTCGCTTTGGCGAACCACACCCTGTCGGCAAGCAGCGTGGGGTTGCCCGGTGTCAGCCTTCCTGTTGGCTTGTCTCGCGCGGGGCTGCCGATTGGGCTCGAGTTGGATGCCCCGTTAGGGAGCGACCGGGGGCTTCTAAACCTTGCCCGCGGCATCGAACGCATTTTGGGCGCAGAGTCGCGTGCGATCTAACGTCGTGATCGACCAGCATCCGTTTTCAGTCAGTTTGGCTGCGATTTTGGTAGCGATACAGGGAACCGTCGACGCCATCAGGCCGAAGAGCAGGGGATGAGCCAATCGCAGTGTGCCGGATGACCCTACGTGTGCTCCGACGTCTTCCTCACCTCGCCCGAGGTGGCAACAGCTGCTGAAGCTCGACCACAACCGCCGACACTGTCTGTATTTGCCCGGATCCCGGACTTGGGGCCCGCCTGGAGCATACCATCGGACCGCATCACCAGCCCGGAATGCGATGGCACGGCAGTCCGCTCGAGCCTCCCGCAAGGGGAGAGGGGGATGTGCCAGTGTCTCAAGCGCTCGGGCGTTTCACATCGGCGCCAACGATAGGCGGTTTCGCATTCAACGCCTCGACCTGGAAACCGGCGACAGCGCTTGTAGTTGGCGGCGATGTCTTCCAACTCCTTCTGCGACAGCACGTCGGTGACGACCTTGTAACCGTCGGGCGCTCGCTCTTCGACGAGGAGGAGACTTGGTCAATAGCGGGCCGCGACGGGCGCGCCCCATTCGCTGAAACGATAATTCAGGCGCGCCAGACCGATATCGACGCCTTGACTGATACTTTCTGTCTGGAAGAAGGCGCCGGTCGGGTCCGTGAAATTGACGTTGCGAGTGCCCATGAACAGGTGGTTGTATTCGACGCCGAGCGACCAGTTCGGCGCGAACCCGAATTCCACGCCCGCGCCGACGGTGCCGCCCCAACGGGTTTCGCGCGCAGAGGCCAGCGCAAGGCCAGTCGTGCCACTGAAGGCGTGATAGCTATCGCTGGTCACCGCAGCCCCGCCCTTCATGTAGAGCAAGACGTTGTTCCAGGCATAGCCGATCTGACCAGTTATCAAACCAAACGCATCCACGCGTGTACGATTGAAATCCGGCGCAAACAGCATGCTCACATTGCTGCCGCTGAAATTGGCCCAGTTGCCCTGGCCCTCGACTCCGAATACCCAATTGGCTGACTGCCAGCGGTAACCAATCTGACCACCGAGGGTATCGCCGGACGGGCTATGGCAACCTTCCGGCCCAGGCAGGTTGGCAAAAACATCCGCAACAAGATCCCAGCATTTGCGGGCGAAGCCACCACCACCGTTGATGCCGAAGTAGAAGCCACTCCTCCAATCATGGAATGGGGACGTCACAACGGCGGCCTTGGGATAAGCGCCTGCTGGAAGACCGGCCGCATCGAACGGTATCGCCGCGCGTCCGCGCAGCGACCATACGGTGAACTGATTGCTCCCGAGCCCGCCGAGTTCGCCATCGACCGACAGTCTTTGGCCGTCTGCCAGCGTCGCGCCGAGGCCGCTCGTGACCCGCGCCGACCAACCTTGCAGGGTCTGGATCGGCGGCAACGGCGTCGCGGTCGGCAGCGCCGCGTCGTCGCGGTCGAAATAATAGTCGGCGTACACGCCGACATAGGGTTTGAGGGTAACCGTGGTCGTCCATTGCCACGGATACGCGATCTTTGCGCCAGCGCTCGCGCGGCCGTTCGAGAAGTTGCGTTCGCTCTGCGTGGTGCCCAGATTGTCCGTGTAGCCGTTCTCGTGCTCCATCAAGGCATAGACCTTGAGCGAGGGCTCGAGCTCGAAGCCGTAGTTCTTATAGGTTCCGATCAGCGCCGCGGTCGCGAGCCAGCGCTGCCCCGGGAAGGTCGCAGCCGCCGTGCCGGCGACGCCGTTATAATTGATGACCGAGCGCGCCAGGCTGGCGTCAAAGCGCAGCCCCGGCAGGAAACGCCAGCCAAAATATCCGCCCGCGGTCCAGCCGTCCCCCTTGAGTCGGCCGTCGAGGAGTTGCGAGGTGTAGTCGAAGTTCTCGTAGCCGCCGAATGCGCCGATCAGGAGATCGGGCGCGAGGCGACGTGTGACCCCGAACAGCGCGTTGATCTGTCCGCCGCGGATGTCGCCGGTCTGCTGGCTGGTGTTCCAGTCGCTGCCGCGCACGTCGGCCCAGAACTGCAATGGTCTCGGCACGTACACGACCTCCGGGGGCGCCTTGGTTGACATTCCCGGGGGTCGTGGCCGGGTCTGCTCTTCGCAGCCGAAGTTGAAGCGCAGGCCGCCACCGTTCGCCTTGACTGGCATCGGCGGGCCGGCGCACTCGGTAAAGCCATCCCCGATCGCCTCATCGACCGCGCCGGAGACCGCGGCGCCCGAGGTCTGGGCTTCAAGCTTGGTGACGATGAGTTGCAGGTCGCGCAAGCGCTGGCTGTCCTCCGGCACCTTGATCGTGATGGCGGCGGTTGCGCTGTTGCCTGTTCCGCCGTTGGTGGACGTGACGGGGTCGGTGACGTTGGTCAGCGACCCGACGGTCGTTCCCGTGACGTTGACCGAGAATGTGCAGGACGCGGAGCCCGCGAGGGTTGCGCCGGAAAGGCTGACGCTGCCGCCGCCTGCGGCCGCCGTGATGGCGCCTCCACCGCATGTCCCGGTCAGGCCGGTAGGGTTAGCAACCTGGAGCCCCACCGGGAACGTGTCAGTGAACGCGACGCCCGTGAGCGCCAAACTCGCGTTGGGATTGATGACGGTGAACGTTAGCGAGGTTGTGCCGCCCGCCGAAATCGAGGTGCTGCCGAAGGCTTTTTGGACACTCGGAGAGACCGCTGTATTGGGGTTGACCGTGAGCGTCGCGCTGGCGTTGTCTCCGGTCCCTGCATTGGTCGAACTGACCGGTGAGCTGGCATTGATCTTGGGGCCGATGGTGGTACCGGTCACGGTGACCGAGATCGTGCAGGACGAGGCGGCCGCGAGGGTCGCGCCCGAGAGGTTGAGGTTGCCGCCGCCGGCAGGCGCGGTGAGGGTGCCGCCGCAGGAGTTCGTGAGGCCGTTTGGTGTCGCAACTAGGAGCCCGCCGGGAAACGCATCGGTGAACGCGACGCCCGTGAGCGCCGTCGAAGGATTGGGATTGTTGATCATGAATGTGAGCGTCGACGTGCCGCCGACTGCAATCGACGAAGGCGCGAAGCTCTTGGACAGTCCAGGGGGAGCCAGTGTGGTCACCTGGAGCGTCGCGCTTGCGGTGTTGCCGGTCCCTGCGTTGGTCGAGGCGACGCTCGAGGTGTTGTTATAGTTGCCGGGGGTAGCGCTGGTCACGGTGACCGAGATCAAGCAGGCCGTTGGTCCGGCCGGGAGGGTCGCGCCCGAGAGGCTGACGCTGCTGCCGCCAGCAGGCGCGGAGACAATCCCGGGGCAGTTGCTGGTCAGGCCGTTGGGCGTCGCGACCTGGAGCCCCGCGGGAAAAGTGTCGGTGAACGCGACCCCCGTGAGTGCCGTCGAAGCATTTGGATTGACGAGCGTGATGGCGAGCGTCGAGGTGGCGCCGGCGGCAATCGATGCAGGCGTGAAGCTTTTGGCAATTCCTGGAGGGCGCACTACGCCTGGGCCGCTCACAGTAAGCGTCGCACCTGCAGTGTTTCCGGTCCCTCCGTTGGTCGAGGTGACGCTTGAGGTCAGGTTGGTATAGTTGCCGGGGGTGGCGCCGGTCACGGTGAGCGAGATCGTGCAGGATGAGGCGGCCGCGATGGTCGCGCCCGAGAGGCTGACGCTGCCGCCGCCTACAGTCGCGTTGCCGCCGCAGGTGTTGGTCAGGCCGCTCGTGACTGTGAGCAGGGGGTTAATCGGGTCAGTGAACGCGACCCCCGTGAGTGCCGTCGAAGCATTTGGGTTGGTGATCGTGAACCTGAGTGTCGAGAGGCCGCCCGGGATAATCGATGTAGGCGTGTAGCTCTTGGCAATTGCAGGAGGAGCCGGTGCGGTCACCTCGAGCGACGCGCTGGCGTTGTTGCCGGTCCCTCCATTGGTCGAGGTGACGTTCGAGCTGGCATTGACCTTCGTGCCGATGGTGGTGCCGGTCACGTTGACCGAGATCGTACAGGACGCGGAGCCCGCGAGGGTTGCGCCAGAAAGGCTGACGCTGGCGCCGCCTGCGGTCGCGGTGCCGCCGCAGGTGTTACTCAGAAGGGCCACGACCGTGAGCCCAGCGGGAAACGTATCGGTGAACGCGACGCCCGTGAGCGCTGCCGAAGCATTGGGATTGTTGATCGAGAAAGTGAGCACCGATGTGCCGCCGAGTGGAATCGACGAAGGCGCGAAGCTCTTGGCGATTATGGGGGTGAAGGGGGCGCGGCGATTACATTCAGATTTGCATTTGCGGCGTTGCCGGGCCCCTGATCGGAGAAGAGCTTGACCGGACCGTTGTGCTTCGTGCCAGCGGACGTAGCCGTCACGTTGACCACGACTGTGCACGTCTGGTTCGATGTCAGGGAGACGTTCGCCAAGCTGATGCTGTTGCCGCCAGCGGTTGCGTTGCCGCCGCAGGTGTTGGTCAGGCCGCTGGGGGTAGCGACAACAAGTCCGTCGGGCAGAGTGTCTGTGAAGTTTACGCCGCTGTTTCCCAAGTTGGCGGCGGTGACGACGAATGTCAGCGTCGTGCTGCTGCCGACCGAGATCGTCCCCGCCCCGAACGACTTGGCAAGCGTCGGATCATTCTGCCCGCGCAGCTGCGCAGACGCCGGGCTGGCGAACAAGAACGCGATCAGCACGCCCATAACTGCCGTCCACACCGTGGCGCGGCGGTGCAATCCTTGCACTGGGGTAACAGCGCCTGCGCGAGCCGGCTTCGAAAACCAGCAGATCGCAAGCGGTGCGACAGGAAATCGCGCAAAGCGACACAACCCAAACTTCATCCCCGCCCCCGAGAACAGTTGTCACATCGGCAAAGGCAACAATGAAAGGTCGGGACACGTCAGATGGTTCGGCCGCCCCTGCCGCGGACGCGAACGGCGGAGCGCCGCCAAACCCAGGTACTGACGCTGGTTGCAAATGGACCAACACTACACGCTGTAAATGTTTCGTCACCGGATTTGCCATAAGTGTGGCCGACAACAAACGGTGGGGCAATTTCCCGCTTGTTGTGGAAATTGAGCCACGCAGTGGTCAGTGACACTGACCAAATCTGGAGTTTCATCTGGTCATTTTGCGCGCTCTTGTTCCGTCCAGTCGCGCTTGCCGCTGCCCATAATGCCGCGGTCCAGATGATCGACACCTCGATTGTCCGCGTGCATCAGCACGGGGCCTGCATCACAAGAAACCAGCGCCAATCGATGGGAAGGTCACGCGGTGGCCTGACCAGCAAAATACACGCGGTGGTCGATAGCAATGGCTTACCGGTACGGCTTGCGCTGAGCCCCGGCGAGGCGCACGATATTCGACTTGCCGGAAAATTGCTTTCGCGCCTGAGGTTCGGGTCAATGCTGCTTGCCGATTGGATAAGAGCGCTTGCCATGAAAAAGGGCGCATGGGCCAACATCCCGCCGAAAAGCAACCGCAGCGATCCGATCTGCTTCAGTCCGTATTTCTATCGCGCTCGTAACCAGGTCGAACGATTCTTCAACAGGATCAAACAATGTCGTCGAGTGGCGACGCGCTACGACAGGCTTGCGGGAAACTACCTCGCCTTCGTCCAACTCGCATCTATCCGGCTATGGCTGGCTGCCCGTTATGAGTCCACGCCCTAGTCTCCACGATGCCGGAGGCGTTGCCACCCGATTTCCGACGGCAACTCTGGTCCTTCCGTTCGAATCGAAGGCTGGCGAAGGATCGGACCGCGCGAACCAGATTGACGATGTGAAAAAGATGATACGTCCGGTGCGTAAGAGCAGACGAGGCTCCCACCACGTGCGAGCCTCGTTCAACGGCATCGGATGTGCCGATGGTGCGGTAGCGTTCCGATCAGGCCGCCGCCTTGAGTAAGCCGAGCTGGGTCAGTGCGGTGACGCCGTCATCAAGACCGATCTCCTCGACAATCTTGCCGTCGATGACCTTGAGCGCCGTGGTGCCCGTGAAGCGCATCTTGCGCCCGGTCGCAGCCGGGAGGCCGCCGATCAGGAAGTCGTTGAACGCCGGGCCAGTGTGAGTGCCGCCGCCGTCCCATTGACCAACGACATAGTCGCCCTCGGCGATCAGGTCCGCGGTGCCCCAGAAGTTGAGATCGGGAAACGCGGCGCGGAAGTCGGTCATGAACGCCTTGATATCGGCGCGGCCGCGACGCGGTTCATGCAGCGAATATTTGAGCAGCATGTCGGGAGCGGCGATCTCGTCGATGACGCCAAGATTGACGGATTTGCCCCAGAATTCGGTGAACCAACGACCGACGACGGCCTTGTTCTCATCTTGCTTGCTCATCGAAAAACACCTTTCATTTGCAGGAATCGTGGATCGACCTTCGATCGCTGCAATGTCTAGGCGTTGTCCCCCCACATCAAACTCCGGTTCTTGCCCTGAAATTCGAAAGTGCCGGGCATCCGGCGATATCCGCGAGTTGCGCCGTTGCCGGCAGAGAAGCGGACATCGGGCGGCATTGGCCTGGCCAAGTTGCAAACAAGCGGTCGGCGCAATATCGTCGATGATCCGACGCTCATTCTGACGACCAATTTTCTCAGGAACCGACAATATGAACGCGCTCTCGGCGCCCGGCGGGATAGATCGCCCTCCGGGGAAGATCGATATCCCATCGGCCTGGCTGGGCGCCGAGATGAAGGTCAATCCTGATCGATGGTTGATATCGCTTGCCGCCAGCGAGGTCGCGGAGCTTGAGAGCGCGGCTCAATCATATCTCGGCAGAAGCAAGAAAATCGCCGACATCACGAAGGAAAGCTTTCCGCTTCCCCGCTTCGGCGCGCACTTGGAAGAACTCAAGGCAAAGCTTCTGGCCGGCCTTGGCTTCGAAGTCATGCGCGGTTTGCCGGTGGCAAATTATAGCCAGGAGTTTGCCGCTACGATATTTTGCGGGGTGGGCGCGCATCTCGGATCGGCGCGGTCC
Source organism: Bradyrhizobium japonicum USDA 6 (assembly GCF_000284375.1). Classification (NCBI taxonomy): domain Bacteria; kingdom Pseudomonadati; phylum Pseudomonadota; class Alphaproteobacteria; order Hyphomicrobiales; family Nitrobacteraceae; genus Bradyrhizobium; species Bradyrhizobium japonicum. Next base: position 7,575,067 of record NC_017249.1, on the reverse strand, counting down.
CAAAATGCGGCGGGTCATATTCTCGGTCACGTCCGGGACACAGGCGCCGATGCGAGGGATCCGAACACCCGCATTTATCAAACGTCGGAACGGCAAACATTCCACACGGATTCGTCCGACGTGGTTGGACTGTTATGCATTCGCGAGGCAATGGAGGGAGGCGATTCTCTCCTCGTCAGTACGACGGCCATCTACAACGAGATGTTCGACAGACGTCCCGATCTTGCCGCCCTCCTGTTCGATCCAATCGCGACAGACCGGCGCGGCGAGGTGCCGGAGAACGAAAAGCCATATCTCGAAATCCCGGTGCTGAATTGGCATGCGGGGTTCCTGACCGGGTTCTATCAGCGCCAGTATATCGATAGTGCGCAGCGCTTTCCCGATGCGCCAAGACTGACGCCGGCTCACGTCGAAGCGCTCGATCTCTTCGACGCGCTCGCAAATGACCCCACGCTGCATTTTGGCATGCGGCTTCAGCCGGGTGACATGCAGTTCGTTTACAATCATGCTTTGCTGCATGATCGGACCGGATTCCGCGATTGGCCTAACGCGGGCCAGAAGCGTCACTTGTTGCGCCTTTGGCTCAGCATGGAAGGCGACCGGCCGCTGCCCAATTGCTTCAAACAGCGTTATGGCTCGATCGAGATCGGCAACCGTGGCGGCATTATCACCAAAGGGACCAGTCTGAACGTTCCGCTGGATTGACGTTCGAAGCACCTGGCGATGTCCGCTATCGCGCCGTTCTTGGCGGCGAAGCGGACATCGGACGCGCCGGAGGAGAATGCTCCGATCTAATTCGGATGCGACCTTACGCGGGCCTACTCGTCATCCTCGTCTTCGTCGTCCTCATCCTCGTCGTCTTCCACTTCCAGTCGATCGAGCGCGGCCAGCGGCAGCGTCTCGCGGAACAGATCGCCTTCCGGGCCCATCCAGAGGCAGAGGATGTCGTCGCCTTTCACCTCTGCGACGGTCAGCGGCTGGCCGCCGGATTTCAGCATCACGACGTCGCCGGTTTTCAGTTCCATGGATGGTCCTTTCGGGGTTGATCGACGAGAGGGGAGGCTAGCAAGCCGTCATGACAGGCCGATCACGGGCTCGGGGACCCGTGAATTTGCTGCGGCTTGCGCAGGCTGCCGAAACGTCGATGGCAGAGGTTCGCGTGGGGGATCGCTCGAGGTCACCAGGGGCTATTCCGTCCCGGGCGCGGCGATGATGGCATCATGCGCCTGTTTTGCCCGACGCGTCAAATGATTTCGTAAAATCAGCAATGCAATGGGTTTGCGGCAAGCTGTTGAAATTGCAGCGGCCGGCTACTGTGCATGGGGTTGTTTTCGATGTTTTGTTTTTGCGCCTTGGCTAGGTCGGGTCCGGCACGAGCTCGGTCAGCGAGCGGATGATGCGGTCGGGCTTGACGGCCGAGCCTTCGGGCAGGCCGTCGCCATGCACGTCGATCCAGATCGAGTAGATGCCGAGGCGCTGCGGCGTCACGACTTCCCATTCCAGATTGTCGCCGATCATCCAGGTGTCTTTCGCGGTGACGCCCAGCGCCTCCATCGCGTGCAGATAGGCGCGCTCCTCGGGCTTGCCGAAACCGTGCTCGCCCTCGATCTGGATGTGGTCGAAGCGATGCGTGAGCTCGAAGCGTTCGACCTTGGCGCGCTGCATGTCGGCGGCGCCGTTGGTGACCAGCGCGAGCTTGACGCCGCGTGCCTTGAACGCGTCGATCGCATCATGCGCGCCGGGGAACACGAAGATCGCTTCTTCGCGATAGGTCGTGAAGCGGTTGGCGAGGCGATCGGCGAGATCGTCGGAGAGGGCGCGGTGGCCGTCGGCGGCGAGCGCGGCGAAGCCGCCCCGCACCGTAAGCCGCCGTGCCTCGCCAAGCTTCATCCGCCACGCGGCTTCCGCATTGGCCCAGAAGTTTCGTGCGAAGGCCAAAACTGCGGTCGCGACCTGCTGCGGCGGCAGCGGTGCGAGCTCGTCGGCAAATTCTTCTGCGATCGTATTCCAGGCGATCTCGGGCCGGCCGTAGGCCGACAGGATGGTGTCGTCCATGTCGATCAGCATGGCGCGCGGCAGCGGAGGCATCGCGGTGCTCATGGCCATTTCACCTCCGGCGGCAGCGACGACAGGATCGAGTCCACGTTGCCGCCGGTCTTGAGCCCGAAGATTGTGCCGCGGTCGTAGAGCAGGTTGAACTCGACATAGCGTCCGCGCCGGATCAATTGCTCCTCGCGGTCCTCAGCGGTCCAGGCGCTCGCGAAATTGCGCCTGACGATGTCGGGGTAGATTTTCAGGAAGGCGCGGCCGACATCCTGGGTGAAGGCGAGGTCGGCGTCCCAGTCGCCGCTGTCGTGCCAGTCGTAGAAGATGCCGCCGATGCCGCGCGCCTCTTTGCGGTGCGGCAGGTAGAAATACTCGTCGCACCATTTCTTGTACTTGTCGTAGTCGGCAACGCCGTTCGGGCCCGTGCAAGCCTCCTTCATCGCGGCGTGGAAGGCGAGCGTGTCGGCATCGTCCTGCGTGCGCCGGCGGTCGAGCACCGGCGTGAGATCGGCGCCGCCGCCGAACCAGGCTTTTGTGGTGACGACGAAGCGGGTGTTCATGTGCACGGCGGGCACGTGCGGATTGCGCAGATGCGCGATCAGCGAGATGCCGGAGGCCCAGAACCTGGGGTCGTCCGCCGCGCCCGGAATCTGGGCGCGAAACTCGGGCGCGAATTCGCCGTGCACCGTCGAGCAATGCACGCCGACCTTCTCGAACAGACGGCCGGACATCATCGACATCACGCCGCCGCCGCCGGGTGCGCCGGTATGATCGGTGCGCTGCCAGGGCGTACGTTTGAAGCGGCCGGCCTCGCCCGGATAAAGGCTTTCCGGCGCCTCATCCTCCAGCCGCTCGAAGCTCGCGCAGATGTGGTCACGCAAAGCCTCGAACCAGGCGCGAGCGCGCGTCTTGCGGTCTTCGATTGTCGAGATGTCCATATCCAATTCCAAAACCGGTCTCGTAGGGTGGGCAAAGGCGCTCTTGCGCCGTGCCCACCAACTTCATTGTCGTCCTGAATGGTGGGCACGCTGCGCTTTGCCCACCCTACGAATTTCACCCCTGCGGACCGTAATAGGAGCAGCTCTCGTTGCAACTGTCGCGGTGGATGCTGACGCGGGTGAGCTTGCCGATATGCTGGAGCCGCTCCCAGACGAAGCGTGAGAGGTTTTCCAGCGTCGGTGTGCCCAGCGCCTCGATCTTGTTGAGGTATTTGTGGTCCAGCGTGAGCCGCACGTCCTCGATCGCGCGCTGGACGAGGCCGAGATCGACCACCATGCCGGTCTTGGGGTCGGGCGTGCCGCGCAACGTCACCTCGGCGCGGAAGGAGTGGCCGTGGATCTCTTCGCTCGCGGCGCCAAAGGTCGTTCCCGACAATGAGTGCGCCGCCTCGAAGCGGAACGATTTCGTCAATTCCCACATCTGTTCGAAAACCAATCCTATCTGATGCCGAGCGATTTATGCGTCTGCACGCTCAGCCGCCATTGCGGATGATGCAGGCAATAGTCGATCGCACGCACGGTGTTTTGGGCAACCTCGGGTCCGTCCATCGGCTGCAGCGAGAAGCGCTCGAAGGCGAGGCCCTCGAAGGTCTCCGGCGTGGCGAGGGCCTGCGGATAGACCAGCTTCAGCTCGTGGCCGCGGCGCTGGACGAGCTCGCTGCCGCCTTTGGGGCTGACGCAGATCCAGTCGAGCCCCTCAGGTGCTGCAATCGTGCCATTGGTCTCGACGCCGATCTCGAAGCCGCGGGCGTGGAGGGCGTCAATCAGGGCGGCATCGACCTGGAGCAGCGGCTCGCCGCCAGTGAGCACCACATAACGGTTGTCGGCGGTAGCGGTCCATTGCGCGGCGATGGTGTCGGCGAGTTCCGCGGCCGAGGCATAGCGGCCGCCGAGCGTGCCGTCGGTGCCGACGAAATCGGTGTCGCAGAATTTGCAGGTCGCGGCCTCGCGGTCAGCCTCGCGGCCGCTCCAGAGGTTGCAGCCGGCAAAACGGCAGAACACGGACGCGCGCCCGGCATGTGCGCCTTCGCCTTGCAGGGTCAGGAAGACTTCCTTGACCGCGTAACTCAATGGTCTCTCCTCAACATATCAAACTTGCGGGTTCCGGAGCTGCCGCAGCGCCTCGCCTGCGGCCATCGCCGCGGTCATGGCGACATTGAGCGACCGCAGCCCCGCCGTGATCGGGATCACCAGCCGCGCATCCGCAGCCTCGACCACCGCGTCGGTGACGCCGGCGCTCTCGCGCCCGAATAGCAGGATGTCCGACGTCTGGTAATGAAAATCGCGGTAATCGGTGGCGGCCTTGGTGGTGAATAGCAGCAGGCGGTAGCCCTGTGTCGCACGCCAGTCCTCGAATTTCGACCAGGAGTCGTGGCGGGTCACGCTGACATGATCGAGGTAGTCCATTCCCGCCCGGCGGAACAAGCGGTCGGAGAACGGGAAGCCCGCTGGCTCGATGATATGGGCGGCCATGCCGAGGCAGGCACAGAGCCTGAGAATCGTGCCGGTGTTCTGGGCGATGTCGGGTTGGAAAAGCGCTATCTGCATGGGATTGTGCAAGGGCTGTATCGGGGGCGGTGCGGGCCGGAAATGTCTCAATAAAACATCGCTGGCTGCGGAATTCGTGCATTGCACGCCCCCACGCCGTTAGCGGGCTTGCGCTCGCCCGGCAAGGGTGCCAATAGAACGATTCTGGACTGCTGTTTTCGCCCTGTTCGGTGGGGACAAGTGAAGTTCTGCCGCCGCGGGGGCCGCGGGCGCCGGCACACTGTTTTGGGGACCTTGGGGGCTCCCGGAACGGTTCCGTCGGCAGCATAAGAAGAAAGGGTTGGAATCGTGACGACAGCGTCTTCGGCGGACCATCCGACACGCCGTGATTTCTTATTCGTTGCAACGGGGGCAGCTGCAGCAGTAGGGGGCGCAGCTGCGCTCTGGCCCTTCATCTCTCAAATGAATCCTGATGCGTCGACCATCGCCGCCGGTGCGCCGATCGAGGTCGATCTCAGCCCGATCGCCGAGGGGCAGGACATCAAGGTGTTCTGGCGCGGCAAGCCGATCTACGTCAGCCACCGCACCAAGAAGCAGATCGACGAGGCGCGCGCCGTCAACGTGGCGAGCCTGCCCGATCCGCAGTCCGACGAGGCCCGCGTCAAGCCCGGCCACGAGCAGTGGCTGGTCGTGATCGGCATCTGCACCCATCTCGGCTGCATCCCGATCGCTCATGAGGGCAATTACGACGGGTTCTTCTGCCCCTGCCATGGTTCGCAGTACGATTCGTCCGGCCGCATCCGCCAGGGGCCCGCGCCCGCGAACCTGCCGGTGCCGCCGTACCAGTTCGTTTCCGACACCAAAATCCAGATCGGCTGAGCTTCGGGCCTTCGCCCGAAGCTTCGCGCCGTCTCGTCGTACTATTTCCTCAGGATCGCATCATGAGCGGACCATCCGACTACCAGCCGAGCAATCCGGCCCTGCAATGGATCGAGCGACGTCTGCCGATCATCGGTCTCGTCCATTCCTCCTTCGTCGTCTATCCCACCCCGCGCAACCTGAACTACTGGTGGACCTTCGGCGCCATCCTCTCCTTCATGCTGGGGATGCAGATCCTGACCGGCGTGGTCCTGGCGATGCACTACACGCCGCACGCCGATCTCGCCTTCAAGTCGGTCGAGCTGATCGTCCGTGACGTGAACTACGGCTGGCTGCTGCGCAACATGCATGCCTGCGGCGCGTCGATGTTCTTCTTCGCGGTCTACGTCCACATGCTGCGCGGCCTCTATTACGGCTCCTACAAGGAGCCGCGCGAGGTGCTGTGGATCCTCGGCGTCATCATCTACCTCCTGATGATGGCGACGGGCTTCATGGGCTACGTGCTGCCGTGGGGCCAGATGAGCTTCTGGGGCGCCACCGTCATCACCAATCTGTTCTCCGCCATTCCCTATGTCGGCGAGAGCATCGTGACGCTGTTGTGGGGCGGCTATTCGGTCGGCAACCCGACGCTGAACCGCTTCTTCTCGCTGCACTATCTGCTGCCGTTCCTGATCGCGGGCGTCGTCGTGCTCCACGTCTGGGCGCTGCATGTCGCCGGCCAGAACAATCCTGACGGCGTCGAGCCGAAGACGGAAAAGGACACGGTGCCGTTCACGCCGCACGCGACCATCAAGGACGGGTTCGGCGTCGCCTGCTTCCTGCTGCTCTACGCCTGGTTCATCTTCTACATGCCGAACTATCTCGGCGACGCCGACAACTACATCCCGGCGAACCCGGGCGTGACGCCGCCGCACATCGTGCCGGAATGGTATTACCTGCCGTTCTACGCGATCCTGCGCTCGATCCCGAACAAGCTCGCGGGCGTGATCGGGATGTTCTCGGCGATCATCATCCTGTGCTTCCTGCCCTGGCTCGATGCCGCCAAGACCAGGTCGTCGAAGTACCGGCCGCTGGCCAAGCAGTTCTTCTGGATCTTCGTCGCGGTCTGCATCCTGCTCGGCTATCTCGGCGCGCAGCCGCCGGAAGGCATCTACGTGATCGCCGGCCGGGTCCTGACCGTCTGCTACTTCGCCTACTTCCTGATCGTGCTGCCGCTGCTCTCGCGCATCGAGACGCCGCGGCCGGTGCCGAACTCGATCTCGGAGGCGATCCTGGCCAAGGGCGGCAAGGCGGTGGCCTCGGTCGCCATCGCGCTCGTTGCCGCCGGCGCGCTGTTCTTCGGCAGCCTTCAGGACGCTCGCGCCTCCGAAGGCAGCGACAGGCCGCCGGGCAACAAATGGTCGTTCTCCGGCCCTTTCGGTAAGTACGACCGCGGTGCGCTCCAGCGCGGCCTGAAAGTCTACAAGGAGGTCTGCTCGAGCTGCCATGGCCTGTCCTTCATCGCCTTCCGCAACCTCGCGGAAGCCGGCGGCCCCGGCTATTCGGTGGCGCAGGCAGCGGCGTTTGCCTCCGAGTACAAGGTCAAGGACGGCCCGAACGATGCGGGTGACATGTTCGAGCGCCCGGGCCGGCCGGCGGACTATTTCCCCTCGCCATTCCCGAACGAGCAGGCGGCCCGTGCGGCGAACGGCGGTGCGGCGCCGCCCGATCTGTCGCTGATCACCAAGGCGCGCTCCTACGGCCGCGGCTTCCCCTGGTTCATCTTCGACTTCTTCACCCAGTACCAGGAGCAGGGCCCGGACTATGTCGCGGCGGTGCTCCAGGGTTTTGAGGACAAGGTGCCTGAGGGCGTCACCATCCCGGAAGGCTCCTACTACAACAAGTACTTCCCGGGTCACGCCATCAAGATGCCGAAGCCGCTCAGCGACGGCCAGGTGACCTATGACGACGGCTCGCCGACCACGGTCGCGCAATATTCCAAGGACGTCACCACGTTCCTGATGTGGACCGCCGAACCCCACATGGAAGCGCGCAAGCGCCTCGGCTTCCAGGTGTTCGTGTTCCTGATCATCTTCGCGGGCCTGATGTACTTCACGAAGAAAAAGGTCTGGGCCGACTCTCACTGAGCGGTGCAAGACGAGACATGAAGAAGCCCCCGCGAGGGGGCTTTTTGTTGCCCGTGTCCCGGACGCGCTGCAGCTTGCAACGCTGCTGCGCAGAGCCGGGATCCAGCATGCTTGTGGCTGGGCCCCGGATCAGCAACGCACCACGCCGCAAAGGGCGGCGCGCTGCATTGCATCCGGGGCACGAGAGTGTGTTGTTTGGCGCGATTGCCTATCGCGCTCCCAGCGGCCAAAATACCGCCAACCGCTCCCCCAGAAACTCATCGGAGGACACCATGGGAACCGCCATCACCTTCAAGCGCCCTGACGGCAAGGACGCCTCGGGCTATCTCGCCAACGCCGCGCGCGGCAACGCGCCGGGCGTGGTCGTGATCCAGGAATGGTGGGGCCTGTCGGATCAGATCAAGGGCCTGTGCGACCGCTTTGCGCTCGCCGGCTTCGATGCGCTGGCGCCCGATCTCTACAAGGGCAAGGTGGTGCCGTATCACGACATGGACGCCGCCGGCAAAGAGATGAACTCGCTGGACTTCATGGACGCCACCACGCAGACCGTGCGCGGCGCCACGCAATATCTGTCGCGCAACGGCGCCAAGGTAGGGCTGACAGGCTTCTGCCTCGGCGGCGCCGTCACCATCATCGGCGCGACCAAGATTCCGGAGCTTGCGGCCGGCGTCGTGTTCTACGGCATCCCGCCGGAGCAGGCCGCCAAGCCCGCCGACGTCAAGATCCCGCTCCAGGCCCATTTCGCCAACAAGGACGACTGGTGCACGCCGCAACTGGTCGATGGTTTTGAAAACGGCATGAAGGCCGCCGGCAAGTCGCTCGAGCTGTTCCGCTATGATGCCGAACACGCCTTCGTCAACGAGCAGCGCCAGGCCGTGCATGACCGCGAAGCCGCCGAGCTCGCCTGGGGCAGGGCGACGGAGTTTTTCAGAAAGCACCTGGGCTAATCGCTATTCCCGGGTCGCGGGGGCACCCTTGACGCCGTCCCCGCGCCATGGTGAGTATCCGCCCCATGAGCACCGCCGTCCGCCCAGCCCGTCTTTGGTGGCGCACCTCCTAAAGAGGTGGCCGGTGCGATTTCATTTCTCAAAATCGTCGAAGGTCGCCACGCAGTGCGGCGGCCTGATCGTTTGTCCTGTGTGGCGTTTCCTCGGCAAGTTTCGTAAGAGGACGACATGAACAGGACAGTCTTTGCCCTCCCGGCTCGAAGCGACTATTTGACCCGCGGCGGTCTCGCGATCACGCGTGTGGCGGAGCAGTTCACCGGCGGCGCCAACAGGCTCGACGATCTCATCAACCTGCTCGATCGCCGCCGCGGCGTGGTGCTGTCCTCGGGCACGACCGTGCCCGGCCGCTACGAGAGCTTTGACCTCGGCTTCTCCGACCCGCCGGTCAAGCTCGAGACCACTGGCGTCAATTTCAAGCTGGAAGCGCTCAATGAACGCGGGCAGGTGCTGATCGCCTTCCTCGCCGACGTGCTGCGCGAGCCCTGCGTCGTGATCTCCGAGAAGAGCGCCACGTGGCTTGCCGGCCACATCATCCGCGGCGATGCGCCGGTCGAGGAAGACCAGCGCACGCGGCGCGCCAGCGTGATGTCGCTGGTGCGCGATCTCGTCGCCGCCTTCTCCGCCAACGACGACGGGCTGCTCGGCCTGTTCGGCGCCTTCGCCTACGACCTCGTGTTCCAGATCGAGGACCTCGTGCAGAAGCGCGCACGCGAGCAGGACCAGCGCGACATCGTGCTCTATGTCCCCGATCGCCTGCTCGCCTATGACCGTGCGACCGGCCGCGGCGTGGTGCTGAGTTACGATTTTGCGTGGAAGGGCAAGTCCACCGAAGGCCTGCCGCGCGAGACCGTCGAGAGCCCGTATCTGAAGACGCCGCGGCAGGGCTTTGCCGATCACGCGCCCGGCGAATATCAGGCCACCGTCGAGACCGCGCGCGCGGCTTTCGCGCGCGGAGATCTGTTCGAGGCCGTGCCCGGACAACTCTTCGCCGAGCCCTGCGATCGCTCGCCGGCGGAAGTGTTCCAGCGCCTCTGCGTCATCAACCCGTCGCCGTACGGCGCCCTGATGAATCTCGGCGAGGGCGAGTTCCTCGTCTCCGCCTCGCCGGAAATGTTCGTGCGCTCGGACGGCCGCCGCGTCGAGACCTGCCCGATCTCGGGCACGATCGCGCGCGGCACCGATGCGATCGGCGATGCCGAGCAGATCCGCCAGCTGCTGAACTCGGAGAAGGACGAGTTCGAGCTCAACATGTGCACCGACGTCGACCGCAACGACAAGGCGCGCGTCTGCGTGCCCGGCACGATCAAGGTCTTGGCGCGGCGGCAGATCGAGACCTACTCAAAACTGTTCCACACCGTCGATCACGTCGAGGGCATGCTGCGTCCCGGCTTCGACGCGCTCGATGCCTTCCTCACCCATGCCTGGGCGGTGACGGTAACCGGCGCGCCCAAACTCTGGGCGATGCAGTTCGTCGAGGATCACGAGCGCTCGCCGCGGCGATGGTATGCGGGTGCGATCGGCGCGGTGAATTTCGACGGCAGCATCAACACCGGTCTCACCATCCGCACCATCCGCATGAAGGATGGTCTGGCCGAGGTGCGCGTCGGTGCCACCTGCCTGTTCGATTCCGATCCCGCGGCCGAAGACCGCGAGTGCCAGGTCAAGGCTGCAGCCCTGTTCCAGGCGCTGCGCGGCGATCCGCCAAAGCCGCTGTCGGCCTTCGCGCCCGATGCGACCGGCTCGGGCAAGCAGGTGCTGCTGATCGATCACGACGACAGCTTCGTGCACATGCTGGCCGATTATTTCCGCCAGGTCGGCGCCGACGTCACCGTGGTCCGCCATGTGCATGCGCTCGACATGCTCAAGCGGAAGAGGTGGGATTTGCTGGTGCTGTCACCCGGACCAGGCAGACCTGAGGACTTCGGGATCAAGAAGACCATCGACGCGGCGCTGGAGAACAAGCTGCCGGTGTTCGGCGTCTGTCTCGGCGTGCAGGCGATCGGCGAATATTTCGGCGGCGAGCTCGGCCAGCTCACCCATCCCGCCCACGGTCGGCCCTCGCGGGTGCAGGTCCGGGGCGGACGCCTGATGCGCAATCTGCCGAACGAGATCGTCATCGGCCGCTATCACTCGCTCTATGTCGAGCGCGACAGCATGCCGGAGGTGCTTGATGTCACCGCCAGCACCGAGGATGGTGTCGCCATGGCGCTCGAGCACAAGACCCTGCCGGTTGCCGGCGTGCAGTTCCACCCGGAATCGCTGATGTCGCTCAGCGGCGAGGTGGGCCTGAGGATTGTCGAGAATGCGTTCCGGCTGGATGCGCGCGTTGATTGAGAGGCACCAATGACTTTTGACCACGATCTGAAGGCGAGCGTCCGCACCATTCCCGACTATCCCAAGCCGGGAATCCTGTTCCGCGACATCACGACCCTGCTCGCGGATGCGCGCGCGTTCCGCCGCGCGGTCGACGAGCTGGTCAATCCCTGGGCCGGCAACAAGATCGACAAGGTCGCCGGCATGGAGGCGCGCGGCTTCATCATCGGCGGCGCGGTGGCGCACCAGCTTTCAGCCGGCTTCGTGCCGATCCGCAAGAAAGGCAAGCTGCCGCACACCACCGTGCGCATCGCTTACTCTCTCGAATATGGCATCGACGAGATGGAGATGCATGTCGACGCGATCCGGCCCGGCGAGCGCGTGATCCTGGTCGACGATCTCATCGCCACCGGCGGCACTGCGGAGGGCGCGGTGAAACTGCTGCGCCAGATCGGCGCCAATGTGGTCGCCGCCTGCTTCATCGTCGATCTGCCCGATCTCGGCGGCGCCGCCAAGCTGCGTGCGATGGACGTGCCGGTGCGAACGCTGATGACGTTCGAAGGGCATTGAGCCGCGTCGCCGGGCCCGGCGATCGTCAGATCGCCTCGGCGTTCAATGCCGACCGCCAGTGCAGCATGCGCTCCTTCAGGAGCGCGTTCCTGACGTAGTCCGTCTCCTCATCGTCCAGCCGCTCGCATTCGCCGAACGTCAGGCCTGCCTCGCCATGCGCGTTCCAGGCAGCCTGGAGGGTAGGGCAGGTGTGGCTGCCCTGGCGGAGCGAGAACCAGATGCGGTTCTGGATGGTCTGCAGGTTCGGCGCCTGGCCGACCCAGGCCTCGCCCGATGCCGCACAGCGGACGACGTAGATGCCCGCAATGGTCTTGCGCTCCTTGTAGGCGGCGATGGCTGCCTTCCGGTCGATGCTCACGGGGGTGGGACCTTGCTGAGAGGGATACCGATGTCCGCCTCTCAATAGGCCTGGTCGGGCCCACAGTCAATATTATCCGGGTAAAATTATCGCCTCAGGAGCGCTGCAGGATCAGGCTGAGCTCGAGCTCGCGGAAGGCGAGGTAATTCCGCCGGGTCCACTGATGCAGCTCGGTGGAGGCGTCCTTCTCCTGGCGCAGGTAGCCGGTGAAGGAGAAGTTCAGCCGGTCGATATAGGTCTTGAGGAAGCCGGGCAGCGCGGGCAGGCGGAACAGCCGCCCGGTCGCCATCGCGGCCGGCAGCTCGCCGCGCACGACGTGCTCATTGTCCACGGTGATCAGGTTCACCCGGGGGATCTGCGCGCGCAGCATCTCGTGGGCGCGGGCCGAGACGCGATCGGTATCGGCGACGAACAGGATCATCGGCGCGACGTGGCTGCGCGCGGCCTCCTTCAACAGGCCGATCTCGTCGGTCATCTTGAAGAACTCGTCGAAGGCGTGGAAGCCGAGGTCGATCACCTTGGCAAGGCCGTCATCGACGATGACGCGGTCCATCAGCTGCATCTTGCCGTAGGTGTCGATCACATCAGCCGTTTCGGTGACCTTCGGCAGATAGTCGAGCAGCGACGGCTCCTTCAGGTTGACGTCGAAGGCCGCGACGTCGCCGTTCTTGAGCAGCAAAAATTCGCTCAACAGCCGCGCCAGCAGCGTCTTGCCGACCTGCGGGCGGGGCGAGCAGATGATGTAAAGGGGCGTCGCGGGCATCGGCAGCTATATCAGGCGAACTCAGCGCCCAATCCAGCCGTATCAGCCCGGGCTCTGCAACTATTTTTCGCTGCTGCGCGTGGCGGGTTTCGATCCGACGATGTCGGTCAGCCGGATCCGGTCGAACTCGCTCCAGACATTCGCCAGCCAGTGCCGGACATAGCCGCGCAGCACGAAGGAATAGTTCGCGGCCTCGTCGTTGAGACCCTTGTTGGCAACGAATTTCAGGAACGGGACGGAGGACACCTCGACCTGCTCATAGGCCATTTCGTTGAGCTTGGGGATGGTCAGCTCGGTCGCGTCCTTGATGCGGTGGAAGTAGGAATTGTAGGTCGCCTGGTCCCACTGGAAGAACTGGGTGTCGTTGATGAAGTTCTTGACCAGGAAATATTTTGCGCCGCCCATGAAGCCCGCGGTCTCGGCGATTTCGTCGAGCGACGCGATCGAGGGGCCCAGGATGTGGAACACCGCAAAGGTGATCTGGCCGGCCTTGGCGGCGTCGAGGAAGCCGATGTCGCGCAGCGAGGCCAGCGCGGGCGAGAGCAGGCCGGCGCGGACGTCGATCACGGTCACCGACGGGCTCGCCGCGTTGAGCGTGTCGAAGATCTTCATCTGGTCCGCGGTCGTCATCATGTCGACGATCTCGGTGATCTCGGGGTGGAAGCGCTTCAGGGTTCCACGCGGCGACTCCGTGTCGAAGGCGCGCGTCGGTACGTTGTTGGCGGAAAAATAATCGAGCAAGGTGCGCGACACCGTGGTCTTGCCCACCCCGCCCTTGTCCGCGCCCACCACAACCACTGCCGGCTTTGCCATTGCTGTCCCCTAACGCGCCCTCCGATTGCGAGGTCGCAATCGGCCGGGCCCCAAATCGATGTCCCAAGGATGCCCCAAGGATGTCCCAAGTCTGCTGTTGGGCGCGAACATGGCAGAAACAAGGGAGAATTCAAATCCTCGGCCTCTGGTTGTGGCAATTTCCGAGGTTTTTCCCAATCGCAACGCAACCCTTCGCAAGTCGCTTAAAATCCCGCCCTTTAACGACGGCCCCAAGGACCCATCGGATTGCCGGCTGCAGTTCCGGAGGGGGCGGGCACGGGCGGCGGACTGGCCGAGCCGCCTGCATCGTCCCAAGGCCCCTGGCGCAACGGCGGCGGGCCGTCCTGCCGCTCCACCTGTGCCTCAGGCCCGTCCGTCTCGTCGGGCGGTGGCAGCGGGCCGGGGTCATGGCCGCCGGCGAACTTGACCAGCGCGTCGACCCGGGATTGCACCGAGGGATGGGTCGCGAACAAATCGGCAAAGCCCTCGCGCGGATTGTCGACGCAGAGCTCCATCACCGCCGAGGTCGCGCCCGGCAGCTCGCCGCGGTTCTCGATCTTGCGCAGTGCCGAGATCATGGCGTCCGGATCTTTCGTCAGCTCGACGGAGCCTGCGTCGGCGAGATATTCGCGCGAACGAGACAGCGCGAGCTTCACCACCTGCGACAACAGCCACGCCACCACGATCAACACGACCGCGATGATGATCACGATCACCGCGCCGCCGCCGGAGCTCTTGCTGTCGCTCGATGACGAGGATGATCGCGACGATGAGGACGAGCCAGACGACCACGAGCCGCCGGAGCCGGAGCTCCAGTTGAAGCTCGTGAACAGACGGAAGAACAACTCGCCGAAGAAGCCGACCACGCCGGCGATGATGACGGCGACCACCATGAGCTGGACGTCGCCGTTCTTGATGTGGGTCAGCTCGTGGCCCAGCACCGCCTCGATCTCCTTGTCATCAAGCGCATCGAGGAGACCCGTGGTCACGGTGATCGAATATTGCCGCGGATTGAGGCCGGTCGCGAACGCGTTCAGCGCCGGGCTCTCCATGATCTTCAGCTTCGGCATGGTGATGCCGCGCGAGATGCAGAGGTTTTCGAGCAGATTGTAGAGTCGCGGCTCTTCCTGCCGGGTGACGTCGTGGCCGCCGGTCACGGCATCGATCATCGACTGGTGGAAGAAATAGGCGATGACGATCCAGGCCGCCGCCGCGATCGTCGCGAACGGCGCGGCGACGATGAGGTCGTGGAAAGCGCGGCTCAGATAGTAGGCGACAGTGCCATTGCTGTTGATGACGACTTCCGCGACCAGCGCGCCGGCATAGACCAGCACGTAGACCAGCGTGAACAGGCCGGCGAGCAGCAGCATCGAACGAAACTTGTTCGAGGCGATGTGCGTGTAGAGACCATACGCGGCCATGACGCGATGCCCTGCCGGCCTATCGGCTCAACTCAGAACTTCACCTGCGGCGTTGCCTCGACCTCGGTGCGGCTGGCGCCGAGATCGAAGAAGTCCTTCTTGGTGAAGCCGAACATGCCGGCGAACAGGGCGGCGGGCATCTGCTGGATGCCGGTGTTGTATTCCTGGACCGCGTTGTTGAAGAAGCGGCGGCTCGCCGCGATCTTGTTCTCGAGGTCGGAGAGCTCGCTGGCGAGCTGCTGGAAGTTGGCGTTGGCCTTGAGGTCCGGATAGGCCTCGGACAGCGCGATCAGCCGGCCGAGCGCGCCGGAGAGCTGGTTCTCGGCGGCGGATACCTGTGCCGGTCCCTGCGCCGACATCGCCGAGTTGCGCGCCTTGATGACGTCGTCGAGCGTGCCACGCTCATGCGAGGCATAGCCCTTCACCGTCTCGACCAGGTTCGGGATCAGATCGTGGCGCTGCTTGAGCTGCACGTCGATGTCGGCAAAGGCCTGGCCGACGCGCTGGCCCAGCGCCACCAGCCGGTTGTAGGCGCTGAACGCCAGGAACACGAGGACGACGATGACGCCGAGAACGATCCAGCCGGTCGACATGGAGAACTCCTGAAGGGGGAAGAAGGCGGGCGCAGCCTAGACCAAAATTGGCGCAGGACGAGAGCCCGGCGCAGAGGAAGGTAAGACTTGGTCGAATGGGGAACCATCCGAGTTCAAGGCAAAAGCGTCCGACGAAGTTAACTTTCGGCAATGACCGCGTCGCCCCAGCGCCAGCGCCGGGCGTTTGCATAGGCGGCCTTGTCGCGCCGCGGGACCTTGGTGATGGCGAGGCCGCCCTCCGTACAGAGCTTCGCTGTGATCTCGGCCTTGCCGACATCCGCTGGCGCCAGCACGCGCGCGGCACGTGTTGCGGGCGCTGTCCGGGTCAGGGCGATGTAGATGAAGCGCTCGTCCTCGAACGGCACGTCGGCGCCCTTGATCTGCCGATGTGCCTGCGAGCGCGGCAGGCGCTGGCTGAAATGGCACCAGTCGGGTGCGGTGAGCGGGCACGGCTTTTCGTGCGGGCAGGGCGCGGCGACATAGGCACCGAGCGCGATCAGCTGCTGGCGCAGCGCGAGGATGCGCGCGTAGCCTGCCGGTGTGCCGGGCTCGATCACGACCAGCGCGTGGCGTGCTTTCGCCCACATCGTTTCCGCCAGCTTGCGCTGATCGGTCTCGCTGAGCTCGCCGATCACGTAGCTCGCGACGACGAGATCGGCTTGCGAGACCTCGGCGAGGTTGGCGCCGGCGTCGCCAGGCAGATAGCGGCAATCGGCGAGCCGCGTGCTGTCGCGCGCCAGTTCGAGCGCGAGACGGCTGAGTGTGGCGTTGGCGTCGAGCAGGGTAAAATCCTGCAGCGACGGAAAGGCCTCGGCAGCGGCCCAGCTCGCGGTGCCCGGGCCCGCGCCGACGTCGAGCAGGGTTTCCGGGGCGAGGTCCGGCGCCATCTCGGTCAGCGCATTCAGGCTGGCCGCCACGGCCGCATAGGTCGCCGGCATCCGCGCCAGCGCATAGGCAAGCGCGTCGGCGTCGGACTTGATCGTGCCGGAGGTGCCACCTGCGCGATAGGCGGTCGAGATTTTTTGCGAGCGCTGTGCGGCGTCGGTGCGGGAGAAGCCCTGGAGCTTGCCGTCGAGGGCGGCTTTCAGTTCGGTGGGGAGGGTGGGTGAGATCATCATCCGCGGCCATGCCCCGCGAAGTCGGGGCATCCAGTACTCCGAGATAGTGCCGTCAACCGAGAAGCCGCGGCTCACTGGATCATCCGCCCCGGCGCGCAATTTGCGCACAAGGCGGATGATGACGTCAATGGGTGTGGAACGACCGGAGGCTCAAGCCACGTTCTGGTCGAGAATGTCCACGGCCTCGGCCAGGCTCACCGACACCAGCTGCGAGACGCCGCGTTCGGCCATGGTGACGCCGAACAGCCGGTTCATCCGCGCCATCGTGATCGGGTTGTGCGTGATGATGATGAAGCGGGTGTCGGTCGAGCCGGTCATCTCGTGCAGCAGGTTGCAGTAGCGCTCGACGTTGTGGTCGTCGAGCGGTGCGTCGACTTCGTCCAGCACGCAGATCGGCGAGGGGTTGGTGAGGAACACCGCGAAGATCAGCGCCATCGCGGTCAGCGCCTGCTCGCCGCCCGAAAGCAGCGACAGCGTCTGCGGCTTCTTGCCCGGCGGCTTTGCGATGATCTCGAGACCGGCTTCCAGCGGATCGTCGCTCTCGATCAGGTGCAGCGCCGCTTCGCCGCCGCCG
The DNA here is from genome assembly GCF_000284375.1 of Bradyrhizobium japonicum USDA 6. Classification (NCBI taxonomy): domain Bacteria; kingdom Pseudomonadati; phylum Pseudomonadota; class Alphaproteobacteria; order Hyphomicrobiales; family Nitrobacteraceae; genus Bradyrhizobium; species Bradyrhizobium japonicum. Next base: position 7,558,000 of record NC_017249.1, on the reverse strand, counting down.
AACAGCTCGACGAACAGGCGCTTGAAGTGGTTGTTGACGACCTCGAACGAGGTCAGGAGGCGCTCGCGCGCTTCCTTGTTGAGGCTCTGGATGCCCTGGCGCAGCCGCTTGATGGCTTCGACGAGGTCGTCGCGCTCGGTGACCAGGCCCGTATGCTGGGTCTCGACCTCGCGCAGCTCTTCCTCGGCGCGCAGGTTGACGGCGCCCAGACGCTCGCGGTCGCGGCGCATCTTTTCGAGGTCTTCCTCGATGTCGTGCAGTGGCGGCAGCTCGGCGCCGGGCTCGATCTCGGCGAGGCCGGCAACGGCCTGCGGCTCGACCTCCAGCATGTCGCGGATCTCGCGCTCGATGTCCTCGAGCCGGCGCCGTGCGCCTTCCATGCGTTCCTCGGCGCGGGCGGTGGCCTCGCGGGAGCTCGACAGCGCTTCGAGTGTCAGCTTGGCGACGCGATCGGTTTCGGCCATCGCGGTCTCGGCCGAGGCGAGCGCGTCGGCGGCCATGCGGCGGTCGTTTTCCGCGTATTCGATCTCGGTGATCAGCGCGCTGCGCTTCTCGGCGAACACGGCGGGCGCGTTTTCGAGATCGCTGCGCTCGATCGAGACCTCGGTGATGCGGGTCTGGATGGTGTCGATGTGAGAGGCCGCGCTCTCCTTGCGGTTCTGCCACTCGGTGCGCTCGGCGAGGATCGCCTGCACGCGCCGGTCGGCGAGTTCCGCCTCGCGCGCCAGCGCCTGCGCCTCGGCGCGGACCTGGGCGGCCATGCGGCGATGGCCTTCGATATCGCTGCGGACGGCGGCGAGACGGGTTTCGGTGTCCTCGCTCGACGGCAGTTCGGTGATGCCGGCGGCGGCATATTCGTACGCGGCCTCGGCCTCGGCGCGGTCGGCGGCGAGACGGCTATGGGCTTCCGACAGCGTCGCCTTGCGCGCGGCGCGGCGGCTGATCTCGCGCTCGGCGGTGGCATGGCGCTCGCGCGCGACGTTCAGCTCGCGCTGGGCGGCGCGCCAGGCCTCGCGGCTCGCACCTTCGGTGCTGGCGGCCATCTGCAGCTCGGACTCGGCGTTCTCCAGCGCCTGACGCTTGATCTGCGCGTCGATGCGGGCCTGCTCCAGCTCGTTCTCGATGTCGACGAGGCGGGCGCGCTCGGCGAGGCGCCGTGCGGCGCCGGTGGGGGCGTGGGCCGCGGCGACAAAGCCGTCCCAGCGCCAGACGTCGCCTTCGGGCGAGACCAGCCGCTGGCCAGTCTTGAGCTGCGAGACCAGCTCGGCGCCGCGCTCGCGCGGCACCACGCCGATCTGCGCCAGGCGGCGCGCCAGCTCGGCGGGCGCCTGAACGTGGCTCGCAAGCGGCACGACGCCCTCGGGCAGCTCCGGATCGCCCTCGGTGACGCCGGCATTGGTCCAGCGCATCGGCGCGGATGGATCGACCGGCGCATCGAGATCGTCGCCGAGGGCTGCGCCGATCGCCTTCTCAAAACCCTTGTCGACGGTGATGCCGTCGATGATCGGCGGCCACAGATTCTTGGTCTCGCCGTTGACGATCTTGGAGATCGTACGCGCTTCGGTATCGAGGCGCTGCACGCGCTTGTCGGCTTCGACGAGCGGCGAGCGCGAGGATTCCAGCGTCTGGCGCGCGGCAACATGCGCAGCCTCGCTCGCCTGGGCCGCGGCTTCCGAAGCAGCAAGGGTCTGCTCCGCGGTCTCGACCGTTGCGGTCAGCTCGTCGAGATCGCCGAAGCCGCCGGTCTCGTCGGCAAGCTTCTGCTCTTCGGCCGCGACGTTCGAAATCTCCTGGTCGAGCCGGGCGAGCTTGTCGCGGTGGGTGCGGACATTGGCCTCGAGCTGGTTGCGCTTGGCGGTGAGGTCGGCAAGCGCCGTGGTGAGCTCGGCGAACTGCTGCTCGGTTTCGGTCAGCACCGCCTCGGCTTCGCCGACGCGCTCGTCGACGCCGGAGCGCTTCTCGACCCGCGACTTGATCTCTTCCTTCAGCTCGGCGTCTTCGGTGTCGAGCCGCTGGAGCGCGACGTCGGCGTCCATGGTCTGCTGCTGGGCGCGCGAGATGTCGCCCTCGAACTGGGCGAGGCGCCGCTCGAGCTCGGCGACGCGCTCCTTGGCGCGCTCTTCCTCGCGGTCGAGCAGTTCGCGCGCATTGGTCAGGCGCTGCAGCCCGGCCGCGGCGCGCGCTTCGGCATCGCGCAGCGCCGGCATTTCGGCAGCGCGGATCGCCTGGATGCGGGCGGCTTCGGCCTGGTGCTGGGTGCGTTCGGCCATCTCGCGAACCGCGAGATCATGGGTCTGGCCGGATTCGTTGACGTCGGCATGCGCGCCGATCCAGCGCAGGTGGAACAGCGTCGCTTCCGCCTTGCGGACTTTGGCCGCGACTTCGCGATAGCGCACGGCCTGGCGGGCCTGCTTCTTCAGGCCTTCCATCTGGCCGCCGAGCTGGCCGATCACGTCCTCGACGCGGGTGAGGTTGGTTTCGGCGGCCTTCAGCCGCAGTTCGGCCTCGTGGCGGCGGGCGTGCAGGCCGGCGACGCCGGCAGCATCTTCCAGCACACGGCGGCGCTGCTCGGGCTTGGCCTGGATGATCTCGCCGATCTTGCCCTGGTGGACGAGGGCGGGCGAGCGCGCGCCGGTGGCCGCGTCCGCGAACAGGATCTGCACGTCGCGCGCGCGAACGTCGCGGCCGTTGATGCGATAGACCGAGCCGGCCTCGCGCTCGATGCGGCGGGAGATTTCCAGAAGCTGGCTGTCGTTCATCGCCGCCGGCGCGGTGCGATCGGCATTGTCGATCGTCATCGTCACTTCGGCGTGGTTGCGCGCAGGACGGTTGCCGGAGCCGGCGAAGATCACCGCGTCCATGTCAGCGGCGCGCAGCGACTTGTAGGACGTCTCGCCCATCGCCCAGCGCAGCGCCTCGACCAGATTCGACTTGCCGCAGCCGTTGGGGCCGACCACGCCGGTCAGGCCGGGCTCGATGACGAAGTCCGTGGGCTCAACGAAGGACTTGAAGCCGTGAAGGCGCAGGCGGGTGATTTTCATAAGCACGCATCTCTGTTGGCAGGCGCGAATCCCCCTGCCGGGACAATACCATGGAAGGCAATGTCACTCTCTGGGTGAGTCGCGCGAGGCGCCTCATGCGGTCGGACAATGGCCGCGGTGCGCCGCGAGGGCAACCGGCGAAAGCCGCTTTTCCCAAGGGATTTATGCCGGGAAAGATACGGCTTTCGAGATGCGAATCAGGTGCCGAGCGGGGAAAATCAGCTCTTCAGCAGCGGATTGATCTTCTTGGCGAATTCATCGAACGAGGCTTCGCCCTTGATCTTCTCGCCGTTGATGAAGAAGGTCGGCGTCGAATCCACCTTCAGAACGTCGCTGGCGTATTTCTGGTCGGCGGCGATCTTGTCGAGCAGCGCCTGGTCCTTCAGGCAGGCTTCGACCTGCTGCTGGGTGAGGCCGGCCTGCTTGCCGATCCGCGTCAGCGTCTCGGTGGTGTTCTTCAGCACCCAGTCGTTCTGCTGGCGGAACAGCATGTCGGTGACCGCGAAATATTTCGGCGCGTCGTCCTTGGCGATGCAGCGCGACAGCATCGAGCCGGCGGCGGCTTTGATGTCGAGCGGGAACTCGCGGAAGATGTAACGCACCTTGCCGGTGTCGATGTATTCCGACTTGATCTTGGGGAACACCTGCTCGTTGAACGCCGCACAATGCGGGCAGGTCATCGAGGCATATTCGGTGATGGTGACGGGGGCGTCCTTGGGGCCGAGTGCCATGTCGGGCAGCGACACGGGCTTGGCCACATCGGCGGCCGACTGCGCCATGGCTTCGTTGATGAACCGCAGCGGCGACAGCCCGGCGAGCGCGGCAAGACCGGTCAGCGACAGCATCGTGTTGAAGGCGCGGCGGGTGATGATCAAGGTCGGCTCCCGAATTGGCGTGGTCTCGCCCGAAGTTCCCGTTCAGGCGGCCTGTCGCTAGCTTGAAACGTAGTTTGAGGCAATGGCGAGCGACAGGGACGGGTCCAGATTACCGGCGGAATGAGGCTCAATTTCGCTTGATGGCCGCCCCGAGCCGCGCCAGCGCTGTCTTCAATTCTTCATCTTCGATGTCCCCCAGGCTCTCCGCCACCTTGGCCACCGATTTGGGATCCGGCGGGCCGGGTCGGACCGGCCGCCGGGCGCGCGACAGGGGGGCCTGGCGGAAGGCGAGCTTGCCGACCGCGCTCCAGCCGAAGAAGCGATTGACCCGCTCCAGGATCACGTCGGCAGAGTGCTGGATCTCCAGCGCCATCGGCCCCTCGACCCGCAGCACCAGGGTCGCCGGCTCCTGCGGCTGGCCCTCGACCGGCCGCGGCCATTGCATCTTCAGAGGTTCGGCATGGGCTGCGATCTCCGGCCCGGCGATCTGCGCCCACCGCGTCACCAGCTCGCGCGCGGCAAATCCCTGCTTGGCATAGGCCTCGGCAAAGACGTCGTTGAGAAGCAGCGAAAGCGGCTTGGCGCTGATGGGGCCGGGTTTGGGAGGGAATTTGGACATGGACCCTTATAGCACTTCGGAGGGCAGGCCTCACCATTGGGGGAGCGGTCCGCGAAGAAAGACGTGGATGCCGGCGACGAGCGCGGGCATGACGTGGAGAGGCCGCCGCGTTGCCGCTACAGTGAGAGCATGAGCCCCAGATCTGCCCTGAAGGCCAAGTCGGAACCAATTCAGCCGGAGGCATCGGCTCGTCCCACATTGCTGCTCGCCTGGTACGACCGCCATCGCCGCCGTCTGCCATGGCGCGCGATGCCCGGCCAGACCTCGGACCCTTACCGCGTCTGGCTGTCGGAGATCATGCTCCAGCAGACCACCGTGAAAGCCGTCGGCCCCTATTTCGAGAAGTTCGTCGCGCGCTGGCCGGATGTCACGGCGCTCGGGCGAGCCTCGCTGGATGACGTGCTGCGGATGTGGGCCGGGCTCGGCTATTACTCGCGCGCGCGCAATCTCCACGCCTGCGCCGTGGCCGTGACGCGCGAGCACGGCGGTGTGTTTCCGGACACGGAAGAGGGGCTGCGCGCGCTGCCGGGCATCGGACCCTATACGGCGGCCGCGATCGCCGCGATCGCGTTCGACCGCCGCACCATGCCGGTCGACGGCAATATCGAGCGCGTGGTGTCGCGCCTGTTCGCGGTCGAGGAGGAGCTGCCGCAGGCCAAGCCGCTGATCCAGCAACTGGCGGCGACGCTGCTCGCAGACTCACGCGCCGGCGACGAGAAGTCTCGCGCCGGCGACAGCGCGCAGGCGCTGATGGATCTGGGCGCCTCGATCTGCACGCCGAAGAAACCGGCCTGCTCGCTCTGTCCGCTCAACGAGGATTGCACCGCGCGTGCGCTGGCGACGCAGGAATCGTTTCCGCGCAAGGCGCCGAAGAAGAGCGGAACGTTGCGGCGCGGTGCTGCCTTCGTCGTGACGCGCGGCGGCGAGCTGCTGGTCCGCTCGAGGCCCGAAAAAGGCCTCCTTGGCGGCATGACCGAGGTGCCGGGCTCGGACTGGCTGGCCGGCCAGGAAGACGCAACGGCGAAGCAGCAGGCGCCCGAGCTGAAGAGGCTGTCGCGCTGGCAGCGCAAGGTGGGCGTCGTCACCCACGTCTTCACGCATTTTCCGCTGGAGCTGGTGGTCTACACGGCGAAGGCCGACGCGCGCTCGCGCGCGCCCGAGGGCATGCGCTGGGTGCCGATCGCGACCCTCGCCGGTGAGGCGCTGCCCAACGTCATGCGCAAGGTGATCGCGCACGCGCTCGATCCTTCAACGGCCTCACCGTCCTGACAGCACGCTGGCAGCAGCGCTACGCTATCAGCGCCCGATACGGAGGCTGCCGATGGTCAAGACCGCACTCGACAATTTTCCAAGGCCGCCCTGCGCCGAGCTGCTCGGATGGCGCCTGCTCGATGCCCGTCCGGAGGAGGGCTGGATCAGGCTCGCCTTCGAGGGCAAGCCCGAGTTCTGCAATCCGGCGGGCTTCATCCAGGGCGGCATGCTCTCTGCCATGCTCGACGACACCATGGGGCCAGCCGTGCTGGTGATGAGCGAGGGCCGGCTCTACACCACCACGATCAGCATGACCGTGAATTTCCTCAGCCCCGCAAGGCCCGGCCCGATCATCGGTGAGGCCAGGGTGACGCAGCTCGGCAAGACGATTGCGTTCGTCGAGGCGAAGCTGATGGCCGAAGACGGCACGGTGCTGGCGACGGCGAGCGCCAGCGAGCGGCTGCTGGAGGCGGCGAGGGTGGTGGGGAAATAGTCGAGCCACGTATGTGGTATCCCTTCTCCCCTTGTAGGAGAAGGTGGCATAGGCGGCCTTCGGGGCGCCGTTCTTAAGAGAACGCCGAAGCGAAGCTTCGGCTATGGCGCCGGATGAGGGGTCTCTAGCCGCGAATTCAATTGCAAGAGATGTGATCGCGGAGACAGACCCATCACCCAAGCGAGTTTGTGTCTGGCAGCGTCGCTGCCCTCTCCCACAAGGGGCCTGTTGCGTTATCAGCTCTTGAGGCTGAAGACGTCAGGAACGAAGGCCTTGGTCCCGGCAATTGCCTGCCAAGATCTGTAGTTGTCGCCCTCGGAGGGTGGCTCACGCGGCGATTGTGGCCCACCGCCTCATGTTGAAGGCGATCGCGGCGAGCACGACTTGCCCGGTCGCCTTGATCAGACCGACGTAGCGGATGCAGGTCAGCCGCATGCGGCGTTTGAGAGTAGCGAAGGTGGTCTCGACCTGGGCTCGGCGGCGCGCGATGAGGAGGTTGTAGCGTTTGAGCCTGGGCGGCAGTTCCGGATGATGTCTGTTGGGCCGACGAGCGATGCGGGGTTTCTTGCCCTCCGCCTTCAGCCGGGCCCGTCGGGCATGGGTGTCGTAAGCCGCATCGGCCCACACCGCAGCTTCATCGCCCCGGATCAAAGCGTCCGCAGGTGTCGTATCGTTGACGTTAGCGGGTGTGGTCAGCACCGCGCGGATCAAGCCGGATCCTTCGTCCACACCCACATGGGCCTTGTAACCGAAGGTCGAGCCGCTTTTGCCCTGCCGTTTGGCAAACCGGGCATCAGGGTCGTTTGAGGGGCGATCCTCCTTGGGCGGAGCCGAGACTGCCTGGATCAAGGTCGCATCCAGCATCGTGCCGCGCTTGAGGATCACGCCAGCATTCTCAAGCTGACGATCCAATTCGCCAAACAGCTTCTCCAGCAGGCCCTGTTCAACGAGCTGGTTCCGGAAGCGGTTCAGGACCGTGTGGTCGGGCGTCGCATCCTCAAGGCTCAAACCGACGAAGCGCTTGAACGACAACCGGTCGCCCAGCGCTTCCTCGAGTTCGCGCTCCGAAAGACCATACAGCGACTGCAACAGCACAGCACGAAACAGCACCAACACCGGATAGCCTGGTCGACCGGGGCTCCCTTCATCCCGCAAATGGCCGATCAGCTTCTCGAACCGGTACCACTTGACCAGGCCAGCCAGCCGATCCAGCGCCGCATTGGCGCCGGCCCCCTTCGGCATCAGCGCTTCCACAAAGCTCGGCTGTCCCGTCCGCTTGACCGCCATCGCTACCCTCCAAGGCTTTGCCCTAGGGAATCACAATTGACGAATTACGCAACAGCCCCGCAAGGGGAGAGGGCGCATCAACGTGCATCTCGCTTCGTGCGAGAGCATTAGAGATATTGAGCTGAACTCAACCACCCGCGCGCGCACCAGCACTCACGATCGGCGGTTTCGCATTCAGCGCCTCGACCTGGAAGCCGGCGACGCGCTTGTAGTTCGCGGCGATGTCCTCGAGCTCTTTCTGCGACAGCACGTCGGTGACGACGTCGTAGCCGTCGGGCGCGCGCTCCTCGACCAGCTGCATCACCTGCTCGGGGCCGTTCTTGCGGTTGAGCAGGACGAGGTCGGTGGTCGCGGGCCTGCGCTCGGCCTCGTAGGCGAGCAGCGCCGCGGTCGTTAGGCCATGCGCCAGGATCTCGCGCGTGATGGTGCGGGCATCGAGGATCGCCTGAGAGGCGCCGTTCGAGCCGATCGGGTACATCGGGTGCGCGGCGTCGCCCATCAGCGTGACGCGGCCGAAGGTCCATTGCGACACCGGATCGCGGTCGACCAGCGGATATTCGTAGGCGTGCGGGCAGTTCCTGATCAGGCCGGGCACGTCGAGCCAGTCGAACTGCCAGCTCTCGAACCAGGGCAAGAACTCCTCCAGCCGCGCGGTGCGGTTATAATCCTCGCGCCGCCACTGATAGGTCGGCGGCATGTGGCGCTCGGCAACCCAGTTGATCAGATGGTTGCCCGCTGCATCCGGCGCCTTCGAAATCGGATAGCAGACGAATTTCAGGATCTCGTGTCCGGCCATGATCATGGTGCGGCCGGTGAGGAAGGCCTTTGACGGCGTGACGCCGCGCCAGAGGATGCGGCCGTTCCAGATCGGCGGTCCCTCCTGCGGGTAGAGCTTCTCTCGCACGGCGGAATGGATGCCGTCGGCGGCGATCAGGATCGTGCCGTCGTAGCTGCCGGCAGCCTTGCCGGTCGCCCTGTCGATGAAGTCGGCGCGCACGCCGCTGTCCGTCTCGGTCCAGCCGGTCAGATGGTGGCTGGTCAGGATATTCTCGCGGCCGAGCCGCTCGATCGCGGTGTCGAGCAGGAGCTGCTGGAGGGTGCCGCGATGGATCGAGAATTGCGGCCATTTATAGCCGGCTTCCAGCCCGCGCGGCTCGCTCCAGATCGGCTTGCCGTGCTTGGAGAAATAGGCGAGCTCGCGGGTGCGCACGCCGCTTTCGTCCAGCCGGTCCATCAGCCCGAGCTCGATCAGCTCGCGCACCGCATGCGGCAGCACGTTGATGCCGACGCCGAGCGGCTTCAGTTCCGCGACGCTCTCGAACACTTTTACGGGAACGCCGATTCCGTGCAGGCTGAGCGCAAGCGTCAGCCCGCCGATGCCGCCACCGGCGATGAGTACGGTCATGACAAACCCCTCCGATTGCGGGCGTCTTGGCACAGGCGGGCGGCGGTGGGCAACTGCGAAGAGTAAAAGCACGGAGAACGCCGTGCTATGGACCTGGCGGCCCGCAGCCGTTAGTTTCCAATTTTCCCATGAGGTCCGACATGCTCAAGCTCTACTACGCCACCGGCACCTGCGCGCTCGCCACCTACATGACCCTGGAGGAGGCCGGCGCCGACTACACGGCTGAACGGCTGAGCTTCAAGGATAACCAGCAGAACAGCCCGGAATACCTCGCGATCAATCCGAAGGGCCGCGTGCCGGCGCTGGTGACCGATCGCGGCGTGCTGACCGAGACGCCTGCGATGCTGGCCTACATCGCGCAGACCTTCCCCAAGGCGAAACTCGCCCCGCTCGACGATCCCTTCGACTTCGCCCAGGTGCAGTCGTTCAATTCCTATCTCTGCTCGACCGCGCACATCAACCATGCCCACAAGATGCGCGGCGCGCGCTGGGCGACGCAGGAGAGCTCGTTCGCCGACATGAAGGCGATGGTGCCGAAGACCATGGGCGCCTGCTTCGCCTTGATCGAGCAGAAGATGTTCAAAGGTCCCTGGGTGATGGGCGACCAGTTCACGATCTGCGATCCCTACCTCCACACGCTCTCGCTCTGGCTCGAGGGTGACAGCGTCGACATCAACGCCACGCCGAAGATCGCCGATCACTTCAAGCGCATGTCAGACCGCCCCGCCGTGTGCAAGGTGATGGACGCGCAGAAGGCGTAGGAACGTAGCTCTTGTAGGGCGGGCAAAGGCGCAAAGCGCCGTGCCCACCATCTTTCCAAGTTGTGCGAAGAGGTGGGGGCACGCTTTGCTTTGCCCACCCTACGATAGCTTGCGCTTGGCTTGCTCCAATTCCCGCCCCGTCTCCAGCATCAGCTGCCGCAGCCAGATCGAGCCCGGATCCATCTGTGCGCGGGTCGGATGGAACATGAACTGCTCGTCGATCCCGGGATCGAGCGGCGGCGTCAGCGCGACGAGGCCGAGCTGCTTCGACAGCGCCGCGATCAGCCGGCGCGGCACGAAGGCGACGAGGTCGGTGCGGGCGGCGACGTGCAGCGCTTCGAGATAGCCTGACACCACCAGCGAAATGTGCCGCTCGATGCCCTTGGTCCGCAGCCAGGTGTCGATGAGATCCTCCGGTTGGCCGCGGATGATCACGCCGATATGGCGTGCCGCCAGGAACGTCTCGCGCCGCTTCAGCTTCGCAGCCATGGGATGGCCGCGCCGCACCGCCAGCGCGTCGCTGTCGGTGTAGAGCAACTGGCGGTGAAAGCCCTTGAAGGCGTTGCCTATCGAGATCACGAGGTCGATGGTGCGGGCGAACTCGGCGTGAAAGATCGCGGGGCCCCGCCACGGTACGACGTCGATGCGGACGTTGGGCGCGGCCCGCGTCACCTTCTCCATCAAGGGCGGCATCAGCAGCTCGACGGCGAGATCCGGCATCATCAGGCGGAATTGTCGCTCGCTGCGCGCGGCGTCGAAGTCGTCGGGCATGAACAGCCCGCGCACCTGGTCGAGTGCCTGGGCCAGCGGTGCGCGGAGCGCTTGCGCCCGCGGCGTCAGCTCCATGCGGGCGCCGGTGCGCACCAGCAGCGGATCGCCGAAGATGTCGCGCAGGCGCTGCAACGCGTGGCTCGCGGCCGGCTGCGACAGCCCGATCCGAAGCGCGGCCCGGCTGACATTGGCCTCGCGCAGCAGCGCGTCGAGCGCGGTCAGGAGATTGAGGTCAAGCGAATTCAAATTCATGAGGCGAATAGATATCATATCCACTATCGATTTGAAGAATTCTACTCCGGCTGGGATGATCTCCGAGTTGCCACCAAACGGAGATGCCGCCATGAGCGCGAGCGCCAACAAGAAACTGATGCAGGATATCTTTGCCGCCGCCGCCAATCCCGATCCGGCCGCGCGCGACCGGGCCCTGTTCACCGCGAGCCTTGCCGACGATGCCAGATGGGTCGTGACCGGCCAGTATTCCTGGTCGCGCACCTTCACCGGCAAGGAGGCGATCCTTGGCGATCTGCACGGTTATGTGCGTACCCGCTTGCGCGACCGGACCCGCACCGTAGCTCACCGTTTCATCGCCGACGGCGACGTCGTCGTGGTGGAAGCCAAGGGCGACAACGTCACGTCCGAGGGCGTTCGCTATGACAACGACTACTGCCTGGTGTTTCGCCTCGAGGACGGGAAGATCAAGGAGATCCGCGAATATTGCGACTCGACCCTGACCGAGAAGGCGCTCGGTCCGTTTCCGCAGACGCCCGTGAGGGCCGCGAGCTGACCGGATTGAGGACCATCTCGTCCGCCGACCGGTGTCGTCGGCCCCGGTCGGCGATGGTCGTGTCGATCTGGCGCAGGCTGGCAGCGATTGTCCATGTCAGGCGCGAACGGTCGCGAGCCCGGTACCAGCTCGCCGCCATGAGCGACCGGGAGCTTCAGGACTGCGGCATGACCCGGGCGGAGATCGCGTACGAACTGAGGAGACCGGTGCGACGGAGTTAGACAAACGGACGAGATCCAGGCGCTGCCTGCCCCATTTTATCGTAGCCGGCGGAACCTTCGGGTTCCGCCGGGCGTTTGCCCGTTTCCGGGGCAATCGCGCCCCCGGCATCGCACGCGTTTGGGAAATTTCATGCTGGCTGGGGTTTCGGACGTTTCAACACAGGTGGGCCGCAGCTTTTCCGGACTCCGCGAGCGATTGAGAGATGCGACTGCGAATGCGCACCGGGAGCTCGATGCGCAGCTTTCGTCGTTCGACCTCACAGTCCTGTCCGGTTACCGCCGCTTCCTGCAAGCCAGCGCCGGTGCACTTCTTCCGCTCGAAGCTGCGCTCGTGCAGGCTGGCGTCGCCAGGATGTTTCCGGATTGGCGGGAGCGGGCGCGTAGCGCCGCGATCGCGACCGATCTCGCGCAGCTCGGCAGCGCCGCGCAATCCACCGTGTCCGTGCCACCGCTGACGCGCAGTGGCGTGCTCGGCACGTTGTATGTTCTGGAGGGCTCCCGTCTCGGCGCAAAGTTTCTGCTGAAGGCGGTCGCGGATGCGGGCGATCCGCGCATCGGCGAGGCCACCGCCTATCTCAGCCATGGCGCGGGCAAACGGCTCTGGCAGAGCTTTCTGGCGAAGCTTCAAAACGACGAGGCATGCGACGAGGACGAGGCGATCGAGTCGGCACGTGTCGCTTTCGCGGCCTTCGAGCAGGCGGCGGACCGCGCATGAACGAGGCGGTCAATCTCACCAATTGCGATCGCGAGCCGATCCACATCCCCGGCAGCGTCCAGCCGTTCGGCTTCCTGCTGACGGTGCTGTCGGATTTCACGATCTGCATGGCCTCCGACAATGTCGGCAGCTTTCTCGGGACTGACGTCGCCGACCTGCTGCAGCAGCCGCTGTCGCGCGTCATCTCGGAAGCCGCCGTCCAGACCATTCGCAGCCGCGTCGATCATCTCAGCGGCCCCGATACGACCGAGCGCATGTTCGGTGTCGAGCTCCAGCCCGGCAAGCCGCCTTGCGATCTCTCCATCCACTTCTCCGGCGCCTATCTGGTCATCGAGGCGGAGCCCAGCGTCAGCGAGCCCGGCGTCAATTCCGGCGAGCTCGTCCGCCTGATGCTGGAGCGAATCCGCAAGACCCGCGGCATGACCGAGCTCGCCCGCGAGGCAGCGCGCCAGCTCAAGGTCCTGACCGGGTTCGACCGCGTCATGGTCTATCAGTTTCACCCGGACGGATCGGGGGAAGTGATTGCTGAAGCTGCGGAAGCCGGCCTCGAACGGTTCCTCGGCCTGCACTATCCGGCCTCCGACATCCCCAAGCAGGCCCGCATCCTTTATCAGCGCAACTGGCTGCGCATCATCGCCGATATCAATTCGACACCGGCCGCGTTGTTTTCGACGGCCACGCACAATGCGGGGCTGCTCGATCTCTCCATGAGCGTGCTGCGCTCGGTCTCCCCGATCCACATCGAATATTTGCGCAACATGGGCGTCGGGGCCTCGATGTCGGTGTCGATCCTGCGCGACGGCAAGCTGTGGGGCCTGTTCGCCTGCCACCATTATTCGCCGCGCTACATCTCGTTCGAGAAGCGCACCGCGTCCGAGCTGTTCGGGCAGATGTTCTCCTGGATCGTGGAGGGGCGCGAACGCGAGGGCAATGTCGCCTATGAGATGCGCGCTCACCAGGTGCAGGAGCGGTTGATCGAGACCGCGGCCTCGCACGAGCACAGCCGGCGCGCGATCGTCGACTTCCTCGGCGACTATCGCGGGATGATCGATTGCGACGGCGTGGCGGTGTGGTCCGACAACAAGATCGCGCTTCAGGGCCAGACGCCGACCGAGGACGAGGTGAAGGAGCTGGTCGCCTTCATCAACCGGACCTCGCCGGGACGGATTTTCGCCAGTGCCGAGATTGCCAAGGTCTATGCCGCCGGCCAGTCCTTTCGCGACCGCGCGGCGGGATTTCTCGCCATTCCGATCTCGCGGACTCCGCGCGATTGCCTGATCTTCTTCCGGCGCGAGGTCGTGCGCTCGGTGAACTGGGCCGGCGCGCCCGACAAGGTCTATGACGAGGGTCCGAACGGACCGCGGCTGACGCCGCGCAAGAGCTTTGAGCTCTGGCAGGAAACGGTGGCGGGCCAGTCGAAACCGTGGTCCACGGCCGACATCCGCATCGCCGAGAGCCTGCGCGTCACGCTGCTCGAAGTGATCCTGCAACTGTCCGACCTTGCCGCCCGCGAGCGTCGCGGCGCACAGGAGCGGCAGGAGCTGATGATCGCCGAGCTCAATCACCGCGTCCGCAACATTTTGAGCCTCGTCCGCGCGCTGGTCGCGCAAAGCAAGGACACCGCGACTTCGGTCGAGGAGTTCGCCGGCGTGCTCGGCGGCCGCGTCCAGGCCTTGGCCCGTGCCCACGACCAGATCACCAATCTGAACTGGGCGCCGGTTGCGCTGCGCTCGCTGGTCGAGTCCGAGGCCGGCGCCTATCTCGGCGCGCGTGCCGGCCGCGTGAAGATGGGCGGGCCCGACGTCGCGCTCGATCCCAAGGCGTTCGCGACGCTGGCGCTGGTCGTGCACGAGATGATGACCAATTCCGCCAAATACGGTGCGCTCGCGGATTCCACCGGCCAGGTCGAGGTGGTCTGGCGGCTCGATCCGAATTCGAGCCTCGAGATCGAGTGGAAGGAGAGCGGCGGGCCGCCGGTGCAGCCGCCGTCGCGCCGCGGCTTCGGCACCACCATCATCGAGCGCTCGGTGCCGTTCGACCTCAAGGGCGAAGCCGAAATCCGCTTCGACCTGCTGGGCGTCCAGGCCAAATTCGTCATCCCGCCCAATTTCGTCGAACTGGTACCATCAATCGCAGGAGCCGCCATGCGCGTCGAGGAGCAGCAGCCCGCCCGTCCGCGAATTTCCGAGACGGCACTGATCGTCGAGGACAATCTGATCATCGCCATGGCGGCGGAAGTCATCCTGCTCGATCTCGGGGCCCGCCATGTCGATACTGCGGCGAGCGTCGACCAGGCGTTGCGCGCGATCGAGCGCACGCGTCCGGGTTTTGCGCTGCTCGATCTCAACCTCGGCAACGAGAGCAGCATCAAGGTTGCGCAGAAGCTGAAGGAGATCGGCGTGCCCTTCATGTTCGCGACCGGCTATGGCGAGCGCGCGCCGATCCCGGAGGAGCTGGCGTCCGCGCCGGTGGTCCAAAAGCCGTACACGCTGGAAGTCGTCGAGAACGCGCTCGGCAAGTTGCAGGGGACGGTCGCCCAATAGACATCCATCCCGGCGACGCGTGCAGCGCTCTGCAAGCGGCTGCGGGCTTCGCACCGAAATCGGCGCAACTGCCGATAAAATCAGCAGGTCCTGGGCGGGCCGGCGCACAGATGCGCGAAAAATCGGAAGGTTCAATTAACGAGTGTCCCTCATTGTACCGCGGTGCAGCGTGGGTGCCGAAAAGCGACTCGCGGCTGCCGGGGGTGGCCGTGACGATTGCCGGGGTCGTTCGTCCGCCCGAATTCACATGCACCTGGGTGGACAGTGGGAATGCCGAACTTTCGTTTGCGGATCAGGGGGCGCCTGTACGCAGGTTTCATGGCCTTGGTGGCGGTTGGTCTCGTGATGGCGGTGGTCGCCATCTGGAATTTGCGGTCCGTGCAGGACCAGGTCGCAAAGGCCTCGGCGTTTTCGGACAGCACGGCGCGGGTTCTGGAGGTCTCGACCCATCTTCAGGCGATCCAGCGCGCCAATCTGCGCTACATCTACGACGCCAGCGAGCCCGCAATGAAGGAGGCCGCAGAACGGGAGACCGCGGCGACCGAGCTGTTGAAGGTCGGGGCGCAGGGAACGCTCTCCGAGGAGCGGCGGAAGCTCTACAACGATCTGATCGCCGACATCGCGAAAATGCGAAGCCTGCGTGACAATCTCGGCGACGCCGTCAACGAGGCGCGGACCGGCAAGGCGACGCTGCTGCCGAGCGGTGACGAGCTGACTGTCAAGATGGGCAAGCTGGTCGATGTGGCGCGCGCAGCCGTCGACGAAGACACCGGGGCCCTCGTCGCGGACCTCGAATCCAGACTCCTTCTGGTCCAGATCGCGAACTGGCGTTTCCTGGCCCTGCGCGACAGCAAGGGGCCCGCCAACTTCAGAACCAATGTGGACAGGGCGTCGCAGCGCCTCTCGGCGCTCGAAAAGAGTCCGCAGGCGGCCGAATTGCGAACCACGCTCGCGCCGGTGAAGACCTCGCTCGGAATCTACAAATCCGCGTTCGAGACGACGTCGGCCGCGATGCTCCAGGCCGACGAGATCTACCACAAGAGCCTCGCGCCCCTCATCGTCGACAGCATCGCCAAGCTCAAGGTCGCGGAAACCGCTCTGAAGAAGGACTACAAGGAGTCGCGCAGCCAGGCCGAAGCCGTGATTGACGGCACGACCACCGTGCAGGCGATCGCGGGCTGCCTTGCCACCCTGTTCGGATTGATCGTCGCTTTCCTGATCGCGCGCAGCATCGTCGGTCCCCTGACGTCGATGACGCGCGCGATGGGGTTGTTGGCCGGCGGCAATCTCGAGGTCGAGATTCCCGGGCGCG
Organism: Bradyrhizobium japonicum USDA 6; assembly: GCF_000284375.1. Lineage (NCBI taxonomy): Bacteria > Pseudomonadati > Pseudomonadota > Alphaproteobacteria > Hyphomicrobiales > Nitrobacteraceae > Bradyrhizobium > Bradyrhizobium japonicum. Next base: position 7,541,919 of record NC_017249.1, on the reverse strand, counting down.
GCAAGGCCGACGAGATCGGCGACATGGCCAAGGCGATCGAGGTGTTCAAGACCAACATGATCGACACCGAACGCTTGCGCACGGAGCAGACCGAGACCGAGGCGCGGCAGGCGGAGAGCCGCAAGGCCGACATGGTCCGGCTCGCCGACCAGTTCGAGCAGGCGGTCGGCGAGATCGTCGACACCGTGTCGTCGGCATCGAACGAGCTGGAGGCTTCGGCCGGCACGCTGACGGCGACCGCGACGCGCGCGCAGAACCTGTCGACGGAGGTGGCGTCGGCGTCACAGGAGGCCACGGCCAATGTGCAGGCGGTGGCGTCCGCGACCGAGCAGCTGTCCTCCTCGGTGACCGAGATCGCCCGCCAGGTGCAGGAATCCGCCCGGATCGCCAACGAGGCCGTCGGGCAGGCGAGCAGGACCAATGAGCGCGTCGGCGAGCTGTCCAAGGCGGCCGCCCGCATCGGCGACGTGGTCGAGCTGATCAGCACGATTGCCGGCCAGACCAACCTCCTGGCGCTGAACGCCACTATCGAGGCGGCGCGCGCGGGCGAGGCCGGCCGCGGCTTTGCGGTGGTCGCCTCCGAGGTCAAGGCGCTGGCCGAGCAGACCGCGAAGGCGACCGGCGAGATCGGCCAGCAGATTTCGAGCATCCAGGCCGCGACCGAGCAGTCGGTCGGCTCCATCCGGGAGATCAGCGGCACGATCGAGCGGCTGTCGGAAATCTCGTCGGCGGTTGCCGCCGCCGTGGAGGAGCAGGGCGCGGCGACGCAGGACATCTCCCGCAACGTCCAGCAGGCCGCTCACGGCACACAGCGCGTCTCGACCAATATCGGCGACGTCCAGCGCGGCGCGTCCGAGACCGGCTCGGCCTCCTCGCAGGTGCTCTCGGCGGCGCGCTCGCTGTCTTCAGACAGCAACCGGCTGAAGCAGGAAGTCGCGAAGTTCCTGAACTCGGTCCACGCCGCCTAAACGCAAAAGGCCACGCGCATGCGCGTGGCCTTTAAATCGCGGCGTGACGCGATCAGGCGACCTTGGTCGTCATGTGCTTGAACATGTTGGCGCGCGCCTCGTCGTCCATCTCGGCCTTGAAGGTGAACTTGTCTTTCAGCGCAATCGCGCGCGCCGCCGCCGGCCGCGCCGAGATCTCGTCCACCAGCCGCTTCACGTTCGGGTAGCGCGCAAAGGCATCGTCGCCGAGCTTGAACGGCACCATCCGCGCCCAGCCCCACAGCGCCATGTCGACGATCGAATAGCTGTCGCCGACCATGTAGCTGCGGCCTTTGAGGTGAGCGTCCAGGACCTTGTAGTGGCGATCGGTCTCGTACTGGTAGCGGTTATGCGCGTAATCGTGGTTCTGGTCCTTCGGCGCAAAATGCTTGAAGTGCACGGCCTGGCCCGAATACGGCCCGACGCCGGTGGCAATGAACATCAGCCATGACAGCGTCTCGCCGCGGACGTTGGCGGCGGGGAGGAACTTGCCGGTCTTCTCGGCGAGGTAGAGCAGGATGGCGTTCGAGTCGAACACGATGGTGCCGTTGTCGTCGATCGCCGGCACCTTGCCGTTCGGATTGATCTTCAGATAGTCCGGCGCGAACTGATCGCCCGTGCGGGTGTCGATCTTGACCGGCTCGAAGGCCAGGCCGGCTTCTTCGAGGAACAGCGCGACCTTGGTCGGGTTCGGCGATCCGTTGAAATAGAATTTGAGCATGTTTGTCTCCCGGATTCCCTTTTTAGAGAATGATTGCAGCGTCGTGGCTTTCTCTGCCTGAACATGGCCTGGGAGAGCAACCGGCGAGTTTGCCGGGCGGTGTCTGCGCGCTGCGCAGATCAGCCGGCGTAACAAAGGCCGATCGCCGCCGTAATGACCATGGCCGCACCCACGGCCTCCAGGCGCAGCCCGAGCCGCGTGGCGAGATGCATGTCCGAGGCCCGCGCCTTGCGCTCCGATCCGCGCGCATAGCCGTGCACGATGACGTCGTGATTGAAATTGTCGTGGGCCTCGTTGCTGCTGGCGAGCCCGACGCAGACCACCAGCACGCCGAAGATGGCGAGGCCGAAAAAGCCGAGCAGGGCGATCAGGAACATCGGAAACATGCCGAGCAGGAAGATCGGCAGCAGCGGCACCAGCAGCAAAGTCTCGGACTGTCGTCGCATCGGAGCCGGACCGGTCAGGACGGGGCTGATCCCACGAATCTAGTCCTGGCCGTGGCGGCATTCAAGGAGCGGTAGGGTGGGAAAAGGCGCGAAGCGCAGTCGCTTGCGGCATTCTAGGTGGTGGGCACGCTTCGCTTTGCCCACCCTACGGGATCGCGGAGAAAACTACTCCGCCCCCATCCCCGCACGGATCTCGGCGCGGAGCTCGTCGATCAGCTTGAGACCCTTCTTGGTCTCGACATGCCAGAAGGTCCAGCCGTTGCAGGCTTGCGCCCCCTGCGCCACCGCGCCGATGCGGTGGATCGAGCCGACCTTGTCGCCCAGCATGATGGCGCCGTCGGCGCGGACGAGTGCGCCGAGCTTCTTCTTGGCGTCGAACAGCTTTGTGCCGGGCATGATCATCCCGCGCTCGATCAGCTCGGAGAACGCGACCCGCGGCGCTTCGCGCGCGGTCATGAACGGAGCGAGGCTTTCTTCCGGCAGCGGCTCGACCGCGGCAATGCGGGCTTCGGCGGCCTTCGCGTAGGTCTTGTCGCGCTCGAAGCCGATATAGGAGCGGCCGAGACGCTTGGCGACCGCGCCGGTGGTGCCGGTGCCGTTGAAGGGATCGATCACGAGATCGCCGGGTTTCGATGACGACAGCAGCACGCGCGCGAGCAGGCCTTCCGGCTTCTGCGTCGGATGCACTTTCTTGCCGTCGGCGCCCTTGAGACGCTCCTCGCCGGTGCAGAGCGGGATCAGCCAGTCGGACCGTGCCTGCACGTCCTCGTTCGCCGCCTTCAGCGCCTCGTAGTTGAACGTGTAGCCCTTGGCTTTCTCGTCGCGCGCGGCCCAGATCATGGTCTCGTGCGCGTTGGTGAAGCGGCGGCCGCGGAAATTCGGCATCGGGTTCGACTTGCGCCAGACGATGTCGTTCAGGAGCCAGAAGCCGAGATCCTGCATGATCGCGCCGACGCGGAAGATGTTGTGATAGGAGCCGATCACCCAGATCGTCGCCGACGGCTTCATCGCGCGGCGGGCAGCAAGCAGCCAGGCGCGGGTGAAATCGTCATAGGCGGAGAACGAATCGAACTTGTCCCAGTCGTCGTTGACGGCATCGACATGGGATTCGTCGGGGCGCTTCAGATCGCCCTTGAGCTGGAGATTGTAGGGCGGATCGGCGAACACGAGGTCGACCGAACCTGCCTGAAGCTTCGACATCTCGGCGACGCAATCACCGAGGATGATGCTGTGCGAAGCGGACTCAAAATTTGTGCGGGGCGCCCTTGCAGACGCCCCGCGACGCGACACTACCATGACTCAAGAACTCTGACTCAGGCGACGCTGTCGGCGACGCGGGACCAAACAACCGACTGACCGCTACAATGGAGCGGCAAAGTAAAAATCGACTTAACCCGCCGCTTTCGTGAGCAGCTCTCGCATCGCGCATGGTGCGCGTTCCGCTCTGCGTATTCGTCGTGTTTTCCAGTGTATTTCGTATTTCTTCGCGTTGCGGGAGCAGTCGGGTCCTCAAATTTCTCTCGGAAAAAGTTGCACGACCCCGGAAAAATTGCTGGCATCGGCATGCTGTCGCACTAGGCAATTTTTGCCGACCACGATATTGATTAATGCAACGGAAATTTTACGTGTGTGGCACGTTGAGCTCTCGCGCTTTTGCGTCCAGGTTCTTGCGCCAACTGAAGGAAGCCCGCCATGCGTTACGATGACTTCCGCCGCAGCGACGACATTGAGGATCGCCGAGGCGACGGCGGCGGGATGGGCGGCGGTGGAGGCGGGTTCGGCCTGCCGATGGGCGGCGGCGGTCTAGGCATCGGCACCATCATCGTGCTCGGCCTGGTCGGCTATGCCTTCGGCATCGATCCGCGCATCCTGATCGGCGGCGCCGAGATCCTCACCGGCGGCGGCCAGGCGCCTTCCTACCAGACCGATCGTCAGTCGAGCTCGGCCAAGCGCGGCGCGCCGACCGACGAGATGGGCAGCATGATCTCCGGCATCCTCGGCGAGATCGACGACCGCTGGAGCGAGATCTTCCAGGCCAGCGGCCAGTCCTACACCGGTCCGAAGGTGGTGCTGTTCCGCAACGTCACCAATGGCGGCCGCTGCGGCCGGGCCGAGTCGGCGATGGGGCCGTTCTACTGTCCGCCGGATCGTACCATCTTCCTCGACACCAGTTTCTTCCGCGAGGTCGAGACGCGCTTCCGCGGCTGCTCCGGCAAGTCCGCCTGCAACTTCACCACCGCCTACATCATCGCGCATGAGGCCGGCCATCACATCCAGAACCTGCTCGGCATCATTCCGCGCGTGACGCGGCTGCAGCAGCAGGCCGGCAGCAAGGCCGAGGCCAATGCGCTCCAGGTGAGGGTCGAATTGCAAGCCGACTGCCTGTCCGGCGTCTGGGTCAATCGCGAGTCGAAGAAGCGTCCGAATTTCCTCGAGCCCGGTGACATCGACGCCGCGCTGACCACGGCGAGTGCGATCGGCGACGATACGTTGCAACGGCAGGCCACGGGACGCGTCGTGCCCGATTCCTTCACCCACGGCTCGGCGGCGCAACGCAAGCAGTGGTTCATGACCGGCTACCAGCAAGGCACCGTCCAGGCCTGCAACACGTTCGGCAGCGGGTCGTAGTAAGCTATTGGTGGCGTCATCCTGAGGTGCTCGCCTTTTGGCGAGCCTCGAAGGATTGGCGGAGTCCCCGGCCCATCCTTCGAGGCGCGCAAGGGCGCGCACCTCAGGATGACGGCGGTGGGCGGGATAGAAGGTGCAGCGCAATGGCCTCGATCGACGAGTCAAAACAATTCATCCCGCTCAACATCGCGGTGCTCACCGTCTCCGACACGCGCGCGCTCGCCGACGACAAATCCGGCCAGACGCTGGCCGACCGCCTCACTGCGGCGGGCCATCATCTCGCCGCGCGCGAGATCGTCACCGACGACGTCGAGGCGATCCGCGCTGTGATCCGCCGCTGGATTGCGGATACCGGCATCGACGTCGTCATCACCACCGGCGGCACCGGTTTCACCGGACGCGACGTCACGCCGGAGGCGATCGAGCCGCTGTTCGAGAAGCGCATGGACGGCTTCTCGATCGCCTTCCACATGCTGAGCCACGCCAAGATCGGGACGTCGACGATCCAGAGCCGCGCCACCGCCGGCGTCGCCGGCGCCACCTACATCTTCTGCCTGCCGGGCTCGCCCGGCGCCTGTCGCGACGGCTGGGACGGCATCCTCGCCGCCCAGCTCGACTACCGCACGCGTCCCTGCAATTTCGTCGAGATCATGCCGCGCCTGGACGAGCATCTGCGAAGGGCGAAGGCGCAGGGCGCGACGGTGTGAGGGCGTTGCTGGTGCGCGCGCATCATTCGTAAGCCAAGCACAAGGTATCGTAGGGTGGGCAAAGCGTAGCGTGCCCACGACTTCGTTTGCAATGCTGGATAGGTGGGCACGGCGCAAGAGCGCCTTGGCCCACCCTACGATTCCAGACTCGCGGAGACATACCCCTCACGCAAGTGAGCTTGCATTTGCCGGCGTCGCGGCCCTCTCCCGCAAGGGGCGAGGGCACAGCAATGCGCATCGCGCCCGCTGCGCCGGTGACTATCTCTTCAGTCCGAGCGAGCTCCACACCACGCGCCACATAGTCCGGCACGCTTCCGCGTGCAGCCGTCGTGCGCGGCGCTTGTAGAGATCGACGAGCTCTCCCGTGATGAGCGCGTGACGCCGCATCAGAGATCGCGCTCCCAGGTCTCACCGGTGAGGTTCTGGCCAAAGCTGCGGTGCGGCTCGGTGGCGGTCAGCTTGAAGCCTGCGTCCTGATAGATTTTTCGCGCGGCGACCAAATTGCTCTGCGTCCACAGTGTCATCCGCCGATAGCCGCAGGCGCGCGCGAAGGAGACGCATTCGGCGACCAGCCGTTGGCCCAGCCCCTGGCCTCGTGCGGCCGGATCGAGCAGCAAAAGGCGCAGCTTGGCGACGTCGTCGCTGGCCTTGACCAGAAACACCGAGCCGACCGGCCGGCCCTCGATGTCGGCGATCCAGCAGCGCTCGCGCGAGGCATCGTAGGAGGTCATGTATTTGGCGACGATCTCGGCGACCAGCGCCTCGAAGCCGGAGTCGAAACCGTATTCGCTGGCGTAAAGCGCGCCATGGCTCTGCACCACCCAGCCCATGTCGCCCGGGCGGGGCTCGCGCAGGGTCGCGCGCGCGGATGGCGTGCGCGGCATGGCGAGCAGCCGCTCGATCGTCTCCATCGCGCCGGTGAGCTTGCTGCGCTCCTCACCCGGCAGCGGCCGCAGCATCGCGGCGACGTCGTCCTGGGACGAGCGTTCGAGCTTGGCGAAGGCCTGGCGGCCCTTCGCGGTCAGGCTCAATTGAACCTGCCGGCGGTCGCTCGGAAGCGGCTTGCGCGCGATCAGGCCGCTTTCATCGAAGTTCTGCACGATACGGCTGAGATAGCCGGCGTCGAGCCCGAGCGCGATGCCGATCTCCTTGGCCGACTGCTCGCCACAATGGGCCAGCTCGTAGAGCACGCGCGCTTCGCTTAGCGAGAACGGGCTCTTCAGGAGCTGCTGGTCGAGCACGCCGAGCTTCTGGGTGTAGAAGCGGTTGAAGGCGCGAACCGCCTGGACCTGGTCGTCAGCGACCTGTTCGGTCGAAGCGGGGCCGGATGGCGAAGGGCTGGATGACGAAAGGGCTGATGGCATGGGTCACCTCGATACTTGCCATTGTCAAACAATTATTTGACTTTGGCAAGTATCAGATCTGCGACCTCAGCCGACCATGACGATCCGGCTGCGCAGCATGGTCCGGGACGAGCGGCCGAGCCGCCGGAGCAGCCGCGCCTCGGAACGGCGAGCCTGGGGCGGGTAGCCGCCGATCCGGTCGTAATGATCGCGGGCGATCAAAAGTCCCTGATCGCCGAGGGGGCCGACGAGCTTGCGCACCACGGCGCGGAGCATGTCGCGGAATCCGGTATCGACGTAGGGCGAGCGCGCGTAGCGGAACACCGCCGCACGATCCCGGCCGCTGGTTGCGACGGCCTGGATGAACTGGGTGGTCTCCTCGATCCAGCCGGTTTCCAGCACCGCGCCGGCGGGGAGGAACATTAGCCAGGGCGAACGGGCCTGGAGCGCGCCGGCGGCAAGCGCGGCGCCCTGCGAGGATCCCTCGAAGCCGATGAAACGGCAGCCTGCAACGTCCGCAACGCGCTCGATGACGCCGTTGCGGGTCCCGTCGACCAGCAGCACTTCGCGGATGACGCCCGCGGCGGCGCCGGGCACCAGCGCGGCGAGGGTTGCGACCGCCGTCTGCTCGACGCCGTCGGTCGGAATGATGACGCTCAGCATGATTGAGGCTTCGGTGTCCGCACTTCGGGAGAAGCGTAGCTCGTTATGATATTGTCATAAACACGCGGCATCGCCGAGTGCAACTTTTGGACGGCGCCTCGGTCCGCAAAGGTAAGCCACGGGCAGTCCATCGCACCCGAATATGTCGCGCGTGGGGTGGCGCTGTTGCCGAATGTTTCGGCGAATCTCGTTTTCGTGAGCCTCAAACGGGGCATTCTCTGCCGATATGATCGGGATGAGGACGGCACGTCCGCAAGGCTGCACCGGCAGTCTGACACAAACCTTACGACGGGAAAAACGTGCAACGCTCGCCGCGCAAAGTGAGATAGTCCAGTGAACGCAGATCAACTTGCCGTTGGCATAACGCCAACATCGCCGAAGCCGGAAGCCGCGCCGATCCTGCGGATTCGCGCCGTGATGCTGGGTGAACGCATCAATCCGTCCGGGCTTGAGCTTGGTGCGGCGGTTTCTTCGACGCCGGCCGCCTTTCGCGTCCATGCCGGCCTCGTCGTGATCTTCCGCTACGGCGTCGTGGTGCTGATCGGCCTCCTTCCCTCGGAGGAAAAGGTGCTGATCGACAGCCTGAAATCCCGCGTGACCGGCGAGCTCAGCCCCTTCGAGGAAGAGATCGCGCAGGCGCAGCTCTGCAAGGATGAAAGCACCGAAGCGATCCAGCCGGGCGGGCCGATCTGCCTCGCAAAATTCTCCGACGACCGGCTGCTGCTGATTGCGGATGCGCTCGCCAAGAGCACCTCGCTCGCCCGCGACGAGCGGCGCGTCGCCGCGGTCTTCGACGTGATCGAGCCCTTCGCGCGCAAGCTCGCCGAGCAGGGCCGCACGCCGCCCCGGCGCAAGGGCATCCTGCAACTGATCGGCAATGCGCTTCTCGTCCAGCAGCGCGTCGCCGGCCGTGTCGCGGTGGCCGAGAAACCGGACGTGCTCTGGGAGAAGCCCGAGCTCGACCGCCTCTATGCCCGTCTCGAAGACGAGTACGAATTGAAGGAGCGCCTCGACACGCTCGAGCGCAAGCTCACCGCGGTGTCGGAAACCGCCAACGCGCTCACCGACATCATCGACACCCAGCGCTCGCTGCGCCTCGAAATCGCAGTGGTGGTTCTGATCGTGATCGAGGTCGTGATCGGGTGCATCCAGATATTGTCGGGCACGCATTAGATCGGCCTGCACGCCACTGTGCGGACGGCGCGAAAAAGGAACCATTGTTCATGTAAAATGAACGTTCAGGTTTGATCCAAATCAAAGGCGCGAAGCTCCAGCGCACGAGACTTCGATCGGACCCGCGGTCAACGCGATGTGCAGGAGTCCGCGGCTTCCTCCCTCGAAGAAGGAGTACGCTGATGTTGCGTCAAGCTCTCATCGCTTCGGCAGCCGCAGCTATGCTGCTTGTCGCCTTCACTCCCGATGACGCATTCGGTCGCGGCGGTCGCGGCGGCGGCGTGCGCGCAGGAGGCTACCACGGGGGCGCGGTCGCGGCTCGTGGGTACCGGGGCGGTGCCGTCGCCGTCCGCGGCGGGCGTTACGGCTATCGGGGCGCGTATGCAGGGTATCGCGGATACCGCTACGGAGTCGGTGCGGCGGCAGTGGGGGCCGCCGCGGTCGGCGCAGCTGCGACGGGGGCCTACTACCGCAGCGGCTGCGGCTATGACGCTTACGGAAACTATGTTTGCCCGGGCGGGTACTCTCCGTACTGAGCGGAGCAACGTAGTTAGCCCATGGTGCTCGAAGCGATGGCGAAATCGTTGGCTTTGCGCACCATGGTCATTTCGACAGTGGCGCAGCAGCGCCGCGACAAGTCATAGCCCGCTGAAATTCTCCCATGGGGGAGAAGGGAAAGATGCAGCGGTCGACCGGGCTTTCATTTCGCTCGCAGCACAGCCGCGCAATGCCGAGCGATCGTCAGCTCCTCATTCGTCGGAATGACGAACACATTGACGGTGCTGCCACCGCCGCTGATCCGATCGCGTGCCGCGTCATTCGCACCCGCGTCAATATGCACGCCGAGCCACCCAAGCTGCTCACCAATCGCAGCGCGGATTTCCTTCGCATGCTCGCCGATGCCGCCGGTGAAGACCAGACAGTCCAGTCCCCCAAGCGAGGCCGCCATCACCGCAATCTCCTGCACTGTGCGGAAGACGAACAGATCGACCGCCTCGCGCGCCGCAGCCTCGCGGCTCGCAAGCAGCACCCGCATGTCTGCCGAGATCCCGGAGACGCCGAGCAGGCCGGACTCATGATAGAGGAGGTGCTGGACATCCCCGACCGACATGTTCTCGTGCTGCTGCAGATAGAGCAGCACGCCGGGATCGATCGTGCCGCTCCGGGTGCCCATCACGAGGCCATCGAGCGGCGTCAGTCCCATCGTGGTGTCGACGCTGCGGCCATCGCGCAGGGCGCACAGGCTGGCGCCATTGCCGAGATGCGCGATGACGGTGCGCTTGGCAACTAACTGTGGCGCGATTTTCGCGAGGCGCCCCGCGACATATTCGAACGAGAGGCCGTGAAAGCCGTAGCGCCGGATACCGCGCTCTTCATAGCGCCGCGGGAGCGCGAAGCGGCTCGCGGGCGCCGCCATGCTGTGATGAAAGGCGGTGTCGAAACAGGCGATCTGCGCCAGGTCGGGCTTTATTGCCCTGATGGTGCGGACTGGTTCAAGGCACCGCGGCTGGTGCAGCGGCGCCAGTGGCGTCAGTGCGTCCAGCTTTGCGTAGACGTCGTCAGTCAGCTCAACCGGGCCCGAATAATCCGGCCCGCCATGAACGATGCGGTGACCGACGGCGCGCAGGCGGTGGTCGGCAAAACGCTCCTCGATGAAGTCGAGTACGTCCGCGAACAGATGGCCGCTGTCCGCATCGGATGCTTCCCTCCGCGTCTCGAACAGGTCTCCGCCCTCAGGGCTTCTCACCACGAGCCGCGGCTTCGCCTCGTGCTCGTCGAGCAGGCCCTTGCAGACCAGGGCAGGCTCGGCCGCCGCGATGTCGAACAGGCCGAACTTGATGCTCGACGAGCCCGAGTTGAGGACGAGGACCGACGCCGTCATGACGTCAACCCGCTTTGCCCGGCCAGATCCAGTCGCGGATATCAGGCATGTCCTCGCCGTGTTCGCGCACATAGTGCGAATGTTCGATCAGCTTGTCGCGGAACTGCTGTTGCACCTGCGCGGCCCTGGTCGCCAGACCCGGCACACGCGCGATCGCCTCGATCGCGAGGTGATAGCGGTCGAGCCCGTTGAGCACGACCATGTCGAACGGCGTCGTCGTGGTGCCTTCCTCGGCGAAGCCGCGCACATGCATTCCGGCATGGTTGGTGCGGTTATAGGTGAGACGGTGGATGAGATAGGGATAGCCGTGATAGGCGAAGATCACGGGCTTGTCCGACGTGAACAGGCTGTCGAAGTCACGGTCGGGCAGGCCGTGCGGGTGCTGGTCCTTCGGCTGCAGCGTCATGAGGTCGACGACGTTGACGACGCGGATCTTCAGGTTGGGCAGCGCCTTGCGCAGCAGGTCGACGGCGGCGAGCGTCTCCAGTGTCGGCACGTCGCCGGCGCAGGCCATCACCACGTCGGGCTCGCCATCCGCATCCTCCGTGCCGGCCCAGGTCCAGATGCCGATGCCGGCATCGCAATGCGTGGCAGCGTCCTGCATCGACAGCCATTGCGGCGCCGGCTGCTTGCCGGCGACGATCACGTTGATGCGGTCGTAGGTGCGCAGGCAGTGATCGGCGACCCACAACAGCGTGTTGGCGTCGGGCGGGAAGTAGATGCGGACGATGTCGGCCTTCTTGTTGGCGACGAGATCGACGAAGCCGGGATCCTGATGGCTGAAGCCGTTATGGTCCTGCCGCCAGACATGCGAGGTCAGGAGATAGTTCAGCGAGGCGATCGGTCGCCGCCAGGGCAGATGTCGCGTCACCTTCAGCCATTTGGCGTGCTGGTTGAACATGGAATCGACGATGTGGATGAAGGCCTCGTAGCAGGAGAACAAGCCGTGCCGTCCGGTGAGCAGATAGCCCTCGAGCCAGCCCTGGCAGAGATGCTCGCTCAGAACCTCCATCACGCGGCCATCCTGGGCGAGATGCACGTCGTAAGGCTCCGTCGGCTCCATCCAGACCCGTTCGGTCGCCTCGAACACGGCATCGAGCCGGTTTGACGCGGTCTCGTCCGGGCCCATGATGCGGAAGTTGCGCGCCTCGGTGTTGAGGCGGATGACGTCGCGCAGGAATTTGCCGAGCTCGCGCGTTGCTTCGCCGGTGACGCCGCCGGGCTGCGGCACGTCCAACGCAAAACTGCGGAAGTCCGGCAGCTTCAGTTCCTTCTTCAGCAGGCCGCCATTGGCGTGCGGATTGGCGCCCATGCGGCGGATGCCTTCGGGCGCGAGAGCCTGGAGCTCGGGAATGAGCGCGCCGCCGCCGTCGAACAGCTTTTCGGGCCCGTAGCTGCGCATCCAGTCTTCGAGGATTTTCAGATGCGCCGGGTTCTCGCGACAGCTCGCAACGGGAACCTGATGCGCGCGCCAAAAGCCCTCGACCTTCTTGCCGTCGACCTCCTTCGGGCCGGTCCAGCCCTTCGGGCTGCGCAGCACGATCATCGGCCAGCGTGGCCGTTCGACGCTCTTGCGGCCGTCGCGGGCATGCTGCTGGATCGAGCGGATGCTGGCGAGCGCGACGTCGAGCGCATCCGCCATGGCCTGGTGCATCAATCTGGGATCGTCGCCCTCGACGAACAGCGGCTCGTGGCCGAACCCGCGGAACAGGTCGCGGATCTCCGCGTCGCGCATCCGTCCGAGCACGGTCGGGTTCGCGATCTTGTAACCGTTGAGGTGCAGGATCGGCAGCACGGCGCCGTCATGCGCGGGACTGAGGAACTTGTTCGAGTGCCAGGACGCCGCGAGCGGGCCGGATTCGGCCTCGCCATCGCCGACGACGCAGGCGACAATCAGATCCGGATTGTCGAATGCGGCGCCATAGGCGTGCACCAGCGCGTAGCCGAGCTCGCCGCCTTCGTGGATCGAGCCCGGCGTTTCCGGCGCCGCGTGGCTCGGAATGCCGCCGGGGAAGGAGAACTGCCTGAAAAGTTTTCGCAATCCGTCCGTATCGCGCGCGACGTCAGGATAGATCTCGCTGTAGCTGCCTTCGAGATAGGTGTTGGCCACCATGCCCGGACCGCCATGGCCGGGACCGCAGACATAGAGCACGCTGACATCGAGCGCGCGGATGACGCGGTTGAGATGGGCATAAATGAAGTTCAAACCGGGCGTCGTGCCCCAATGGCCGAGCAAGCGCGGCTTGATGTGCTCCGGCCGCAACGGCTCGCGCAGCAGCGGGTTGTCGAGCAGATAGATTTGCCCGACGGAGAGGTAATTCGCGGCGCGCCAATAGCGATCGAGCAGATCGAGATCGCTGCTCCCTGAGGCCGATTGTCGTTGATTTGTCATGTTCCTGCTGACCTTCACCCAGCGATCGTCACCAACTTTGTTCCGGTGCGATTGATCCCTGTCCGGCATCGAACCGGATCGCCGCGACTTGTGTGTTGCGCGAGGTCAAGGGACTGCGCCCGAAATTTGGGCGGCTACTGTGCATGGGGTTGTTTTTCAGTTTTTTGTTTGTGTTCTTGATTTGTTCCTTCGGCGTGCTATCTTGGCTTCATGAGTCCAGCATCCTCTCATGCTCTCAAGCACCCGCCGGTCACGGCGCCCTCCGAGCCGGCGGGTGCGGACTCTGATTTTCCGGAACTGGCGGTCGCCATCGACAAACAGCGCAGGCGAGGGCGGGGCGCCCAGTCCAATGCCAGCGGCCGCTTCGAGGCCGAGGCCCGCGTCGCCTTCGACGACGGCTGGCAGAGCCTGGAGGAACTGCCGCCGTTCAAGACCAGCGTCGGCGTCGACACCTCGCGCAAGGTGATCACCCGCAACGAATCCCCCGATATCGGCTTCGACCGCTCGATCAATCCCTATCGCGGCTGCGAGCACGGCTGTGTCTATTGTTTCGCGCGGCCGACGCACGCCTATCTCGGCCTGTCGCCGGGGCTCGACTTCGAGTCAAAGCTGTTTGCCAAGCCCGATGCGCCGGCGCTGCTCGAGAAGGAGCTGGCCGCGACCGGCTACGAGCCGCGGATGATCGCGATCGGCACCAACACCGATCCGTATCAACCGATCGAGCGCGAGCGCAAAATCATGCGCGGCATTCTCGAAGTGCTGGAGCGCGCCGGCCATCCCGTCGGCATCGTCACCAAGTCGGCGCTGGTGGTGCGCGACATCGACATTCTCGCGCGGATGGCCAAGCGCAATCTCGCCAAGGTCGCGATCTCGGTGACGTCGCTCGATCCGAAACTGGCGCGCACCATGGAGCCGCGCGCGGCGACGCCGCCGAAGCGGCTGGAGGCGCTGAAGCAGCTCTCGGAGGCCGGCATTCCGACCACCGTGATGGTCGCGCCGGTGATCCCCGCGCTGAACGATTCCGAGATCGAGCGCATTCTCGATGCCGCCGCCCATGCCGGCGTCAAGGAAGCCTCCTACGTGCTGTTGCGGCTGCCGCTGGAGGTTCGCGATCTCTTCCGCGAATGGCTGATGGCCAATTATCCGGACCGCTACCGCCACGTCTTCACCCTGATCCGCGACATGCGCGGCGGCCGCGACTACGACGCGAAATGGGGCGAGCGGATGAAGGGCACCGGACCGATGGCCTGGACCATCGGTCGCCGCTTCGAGATCGCCTGCGACAGGCTTGGGTTGAACAAGCGGCGCTCCAAGCTGACGACGGATCACTTTGCGAGGCCGAAGCGGAACGGCGATCAACTCAGCCTGTTCTGATCGGGAAACGGACGAGGCGTAGCATGAGCCAGGAACTTGCCGCGCCGGTGCCGCGGCTCACCGTCATCACACTGGGTGTGAGCGACATTCGTGCCAGCATCGCCTTCTATGACGCGCTCGGCTTCGCGCGTCGGCTGAAGGCGACCGGCGAGGCCGTCGCCTTCTACGATACCGGTGGTCCGGTGCTGGCCCTGTTTCACTGGGATAAACTCGCGGCCGACGCCAAGTTGCCGGACAATCCGAGGCCGGCGACCTTCCGCGGCATGACGCTCGCCTGGAACTGCGCCACGCGCGACGAGGTCGATGCGGTTCTGGCCTTCGCTGTCGGCAAGGGCGCGGCGCTGCTGAAAGCGGGGCATGAGACCGACTACGGCGGTTATTCCGGCTATTTCGCCGACCCCGACAGCCATCCCTGGGAGGTCGTGGTCGCGCCGGGCATCGAGGTCGGTGAGGACCGGCGGGTGCATCTGGCGGAGTAGGCGGCTGGTCTGAATAACGGGAATTGTCCGGGGTTCCCGGTTGCGCCGGCCGGGCCGCTTGCGCACGATCCCGGCCATGATTCGGGACAAGTCCACCAGGAAGCCGGCCAAAGACGGGCCAGAGAAGGGCGCGTCGAAAAAGGATGCCGCCAAGAAGGCAACGCCCGCGAAGGCGGCCAAGAGAGCGGCCGTTAAGGCGCCGGCCGGCAGGCAGGGCGCCATCATCGCCGTCGCATCGCCGAGCTTCCGCCGTGAGCGCGCGCTGATCAAGCGCGGCGTCTGGCCGGTTGCCGGCTGCGACGAGGCCGGCCGCGGACCGCTCGCCGGGCCCGTGGTCGCGGCCGCCGTGATTCTCGATCCCGACCGCATTCCCCGCGGCATCGACGATTCCAAGCGCCTGACGGCCGAGGAACGCGAGAAGCTTTTCGACAAGATCTGCGCCACCGCGCAGGTCTCGGTCGCCGTCGCCTCGCGCTCCCGGATCGACCGCGACAACATCCTGCGTGCCTCGCTGTGGGCGCTGAAGCGCGCGGTGGTGGCGCTGCCCGACGCGCCGCGTCATGTGTTTGTCGACGGCCGCGATCGGCTCGACACCGCCTGCGACTGCGAGGCCGTGATCGGCGGCGACGGTATCGTCCTGTCGATCGCCGCAGCCTCGATCATCGCCAAGGTGACGCGCGACCGGCTGATGTGCGCGCTGGCGCAGGACTGTCCCGGCTACGGTTTCGAGCAGCACAAGGGCTACGCCGTCCCGGAGCACCTCGACGCGCTCGACCGCCTCGGCCCCACCGTCCACCACCGCAGCTTCTTCGCCCCCGTTGCCGCGGCGCGTGCCAAGCATATGCTCTGGACCGTCGAGCCGGTGCGGGACTTGTTTGCGGTGACCGAGGTCGAGGTGCAGGTGGAAGCAAGCGTTGAAATTGATGCGTCAGCAGGCCTGTAGGGCAGACGGTCGTTGCCACAACGCGCAGCGCCCTTTATCAAAACAGATGTGAGCGAATAGGGCCGGCTGGACGGGTTGGCTGCATCTTTCGGACGTTGCATGCGGTTTACCTCCCTGGTCATCGAGCTCATTCGCGCCCGGCCGCGGCTGATCGTGTGGATCGCCGTGCTGCTCCAGGCCGCGATGTGGCTGTTCGTGGCGCTGGTGTTCTATCGCAGCCCGCCCGGCACGCTCGCGACCCTGCTGGCGTTCGGGCGCGAGTACCAGATCGGGACTGATCTGGGCCCGCCGCTACCGATCTGGCTCGCCGACATCGCCTATCGCGCCGCCGGCGGCCACATGTTCGGCGTCTATGTCCTCGCCCAGCTCTGCGAGGTCGCGACCTTCATCGCGCTCTATCATCTCTCCCGCGCCGTGGTCGGCTCACAGCAGGCGGTGCTCGCCGTGCTGCTGACCATGACGGTGCTGGCCTTCTCCTCGCCGGCGCTCGACTTTGGCCCGCTGGTGCTGGCGCGGCCGCTCTGGGCGCTTCTTCTCTTGCATTCCTGGCAGATCATCGGCCAGCGCCGCGGCAATGCCTGGTTTGCCTGGTCGATCGAAGCGGGCCTCCTGCTGCTGACGACGCCCGCGGCGATCTTCCTTCTTCTCCTGCTCGTCGTCTTCGCGGTCTCGACCGCCGGCGGTCGCCGCACCCTGCGCGCGCTCGATCCGCTGTTCGCCTTGATCGTCGTCGCCGTGCTGGCGCTGCCCTATGCGGTCTGGCTGATGCGCGCCGAGACGCTTGTCATGCCGACCCTGCCTGTGGTCGCCGAGCTCAACGCCCGCGCGCTGCACGCGGCCTGGCTGCTCGGCGGGCTCGTGCTCGGCGCGGCGGCGATCCCGGCGCTGACCTTTCTCAATAGCAGCCTCTTCGTCGCCAAGGGCGAGGAAGCGCCGATCATCTACCGGCCGCCGGTCGAGCCGCTCGCGCACAACTTCGTCTATTTCTTCGCGCTGGCGCCTGCGCTCGGCGCGGTCCTGATCTCCGGCCTGCTCGGGCTCGATGCCGTCGTCGGCGGCGCCGGCGTCGTGCTGGTCATGTCGGGACTTGCCGTGGTCGTGACAGCCGGCGACCTCATCGCAATGCGCCGCGCGCGCGTACTGCGGACGGTGTGGGCTGCCGCCGTCGTGGCGCCCGCAGCCGGCGTCGTGCTCGCCGTGCTGTTCCTGCCCTGGACCGGCGCCAACGAGATTGGAACCTCGATGCCAGCGCGCGCGATCTCGGACTTCTTCGATGAGAGCTTTGCCCGCCGCACCAATCATCGCCTGCGCGCGGTCGCCGGCGAGACCCAGCTCGCGAGCCTGATCACGCTGCATTCCGGCCGGCCGCATCTCTTCATCGATGCGCAGCCCGCGCGCACGCCGTGGATCAATCAGGCCAAGTTCAGCGAGACCGGCGGCGTCGTGGTCTGGCGCGCCTCCGATACCGCCGGCACCCCGCCGCCGGAAATCCTCGCACGTTTTCCCGGCATCGTTCCGGAAGTACCGCGCGCCTTCGAATGGCTGGTGACCGGCCGCCAGCAGCTGCTGCGCATCGGCTGGGCCATCGTGCGGCCGAAGGGGACGTAGATCGGGCGTACTCTCTCCGTTCGTCATTGCGAGCGCAGCGAAGCAATCCAGAATCTTTCCGCGGAAATAGTCTGGATTGCTTCGTCGCTTCGTTCCTCGCAATGACGGGGAGGGAGCGCTCAGTCCCTCACGCGCCCGCCAGCACCTTCGCGATCGCGCGCAGATCCTGCCAGGCCAGCCGCTTGTACGATGGCGAGCGCAAGAGATAGGCCGGGTGGAACGTCGGCAGCGCGCGGATGGTGCGCCCGCCCGTCTCGTAGTCGAACCAGCGGCCGCGGGTGCGCATGATGCCCTCGCGCGTCGACAGCAGCGTCTGCGTCGAGGGATTGCCGAGCGTCACCAGCACGTCGGGATTCACCAGCTCGATCTGGCGCTGGATGAACGGCAGGCAGATCTGCGTCTCCTGCGGCGTCGGCGTGCGGTTGCCGGGTGGCCGCCACGGAATCACGTTGGCGATGTAGGCGGTGGTGCGGTTGAGCCCGATCGCGCCGATCATGAGGTCGAGCAGCTTGCCGCTGCGCCCGACGAAGGGCAGCCCCTCGATGTCCTCGTCGCGGCCCGGCGCCTCGCCGACGAACATGATGCGCGCCTGCGGATTGCCGTCGGCGAACACCAGCCGCGTCGCGGTGTGTTTCAGCGCGCAGCCTTCAAAATTCTGCATCAGCTCGCGCAGTGCCTCGAGCGTCGGCGCGGTACGCGCCGCCTCGCGCGCGGAGGCGATCGCAATGTCCGGCGCAGGTGCGGCCTCGCCGCGCATCACCGTGGGCGCGGCAACGGGCCGTGGTGCCTCGACGCGAGGTGCGGCGCGCGGGGCCGGCGGCGGAGCATCCAATTCCGCCAGGCGGTCGACAGGTTCCTCCGCGAGCGCGCAGTCGACCCCGGCCTCCAGATAGAAGGCGAGAAGCTCTCGGACGGTGGGTGCGGGTTCGGGGATCATTTGGAAAGTCAGACTTTTACTATATCAGTTTGGGGTGCCTTGCATCCCAGTGGAACGCATTTCCGTGGTTGTCCTACCCGGAAAAATCGGAAACAAGGGGGCGCAAATGACGAGGAACCGTCTCAAGGGCTGAGATCAGATGAGCACCGAAGAACTTCCCCCGCGCGAATCCATGGAATTCGACGTCGTCATCGTCGGCGCCGGCCCGTCCGGCCTGGCGGCTGCGATCCGGCTGAAGCAGCTCAACGCCGATCTCAACGTCGTCGTGGTGGAGAAGGGCTCCGAGGTCGGTGCGCACATTCTCTCCGGCGCGGTGATCGATCCGGCCGGGCTCGACAAGCTGATCCCGGACTGGCGCGAGGATTCCGACTGCCCGCTGAAGACGCAGGTGAAGGACGACCGCTTCTACTGGATGACGGGAGGCGGCGCGATCAAGCTGCCGAACTTCATCATGCCGCCGCTGATGGACAACCATCACTGCTATATCGGCTCGCTCGGCAATGTCTGCCGCTGGCTGGCGCGCAAGGCCGAAGCGCTCGGCGTCGAGATCTATCCGGGCTTTGCCGCAGCCGAGGTGCTCTATGACGAGCAGGGCGCGGTGAAGGGCATCGCCACCGGCGACATGGGCATCGGCCGCGATGGCAAGCCGAAGGACTCCTTTACCCGTGGCATGGAATTGCTCGGCAAGTACACCCTGTTCGCTGAAGGCGCGCGCGGCAGCTTGACCAAGCAGCTGATCGCGAAGTTCGCACTCGATTCGAAGAGCGAGCCGCCGAAGTTCGGCATCGGCCTCAAGGAAGTCTGGCAGATCGATCCCGCCAAGCACCAGAAGGGTATGATCCAGCATTCGTTCGGCTGGCCGCTCGACCTGAAGACCGGCGGCGGCTCGTTCCTCTATCATTACGACGACAATCTCGTCGCCGTCGGCTTCGTCGTGCATCTGAACTACGACGATCCCTATCTGTCGCCGTTCGACGAGTTCCAGCGCTTCAAGACCCATCCCTCGATCCGCGGTACCTTCGAGGGCGCCAAGCGGCTCGCCTATGGCGCGCGCGCCATCACCGAAGGCGGCTATCAGTCGGTGCCGAAGCTGAGCTTCCCCGGCGGCGCGCTGGTCGGCTGTGCGGCCGGCTTCGTCAACGTGCCCCGCATCAAGGGCGTGCACAATGCGATGGGCACCGGCATGCTCGCCGCAGAGCATGTCGCGGCGGCGCTCGCTGCCGATCGCGCCAATGACGAGATCGTCGACTACGAGAACACCTGGCGGTCCTCGTCGGTCGGCAAGGATCTGTTCCTGGTCCGCAACGTCAAGCCGCTATGGTCGAAGTTCGGCACCGTGCTCGGCGTTGCGCTCGGCGGCTTCGACATGTGGTGCAACACGCTGTTCGGCGCCTCGCTGTTCGGCACGCAGTCGCATGCGAAGCCCGATCGCGCCACGCTCGATCCGGCGAAGAGCCACGCGCCGAAGAACTATCCGAAGCCGGACGGCAAGATCTCGTTCGACAAGCTCTCGTCAGTGTTCCTGTCCAACACCAATCATGAGGAGGACCAGCCGGTCCATCTCAAGGTCGCCGACATGAACCTGCAGAAGACCTCGGAGCACGACGTCTTCGCCGGTCCCTCGAATCGCTATTGCCCGGCCGGGGTCTATGAGTGGGTCGAGGAAGGCGCGAGCCCGCGCTACCAGATCAACGCCCAGAACTGCGTCCACTGCAAAACCTGCGACGTGAAGGACCCCAACGGCAACATCACCTGGGTTCCCCCGGAGGGCGGCGGCGGTCCGAACTACGAGGCCATGTAAGCTAGGCCATGTAAGCCGGGATCACTGGACCAAAGCGATCAAGCCGGGGCCAATGTGACGTGCCCCCGGCATTGTGACGCACGTTCGCGTGAGAACCGGCCCGGGGGAACGGTCCGCGGCCACGATAAGGCCATACTGGCAGCGTCTTGGGGCGTTGTCGGCCGATTTGGGGCGTGCGGAGGGGATCGCATGCCCGAATCCTTGCGGTGAAGCGCCAAAAGCGGCATTGTCGGCCCGACGGTTCCGGGTCCCCATGCCACCGGCCGCGTTCGCATGCGATACGGCCTACTGCTGCAAACCCAGGCACTACAACTCAAGGCGAGCCCCTGATGTTCTCAAATCGTTTCAACCGCTGGACTGTTGCCGCCATCGCCCTCATGGGCACCGCGATCGCGACGGTCCCCGGTGCGGTCCTGGCGCAGACGCCGGACCATCCGTCCGACACGGCGGCGCAATTTCCGACCCGGAACGATCTGAAGTCGCTGACGACCTCCGGCAGCTATCTCGCTGCCCGCCACGCCAGCGTCGAGCGCGATGCGGCCTCGGCCGCCGCCTTCTACCGCTCGGCGCTCCGCACCGATCCCAAGAACAACGAGCTGCTCGATCGCGCCTTCATCTCGTCAGTCGCCGACGGTGACATCGACGAGGCGGTCAAGCTCGCCGAGCGCGTCCTGACCATCGACAAGACCAACCGCGTCGCGCGTCTCGTTGTCGGGGTGCACGATCTCAAGATGAAGAAATACGCGTCCGCGCAAACCAACATCAACCAGTCGATCCGCGGTCCGATCACCGATCTCGTCGCCACGCTGCTGTCGGGCTGGGCCGCCTATGGCGCGGGCGATGCCAAGGGCGGCGTCGCCACCATCGACAAGCTCGCCGGTCCGGAATGGTATCCGCTGTTCAAGGACTTCCATGCCGGCATGATCCTCGAGCTCTCCGGCAAGGAGAAGGACGCCGGCATCCGCTTCGAGCGCGCCTACAAGCTTGACGATTCCATGCTGCGGGTCACCGAGGCCTATGCCCGCTGGCTGTCGCGCAACAAGGATTCCGCGGCCGCGACCGCCGTCTACCAGGCTTTCGACAAGAAGCTCGCCCGCCATCCGCTGATCGTGGAAGGCCTGCGCGACACCAAGGCCGGCAAGAAGATGCCGCCGCTGGCCGACTCCGCACAAGCCGGTGCCGCCGAAGCGCTCTACGGCATCGGCGCCACGCTGACCCGCCGCGGCGGCGAGGATCTGGCGCTGGTCTATCTCCAGCTCTCGCTCTATCTCCAGCCGACCCATCCGCTGGCGCTGCTCTCGCTCGCCGATCTCTATGAATCGGTGAAGCGGCCGCAGATGGCGATCAAGGTTTATGAGCGGGTGCCCGCGACCTCGCCGTTGAAGCGCAACGCGCAGATCCAGCTCGCGATCGATCTGGATTCCGCCGACCGCACCGACGAGGCGATCAAGATCCTCAAGGGCGTCACATCAGACGATTCCAAGGATCTCGAAGCCATCATGGCGCTCGGCAATATCGAGCGCGGCCGCAAGAAGTTCGGCGATTGCGGCGCGACCTATTCGCGGGGCATCGACGTGCTGCCGGCCGGCAACGACAAGGCCAACAGCGTCTGGTATTATTATCGCGGCATTTGCGAGGAGCGCTCCAAGGAGTGGAGCAAGGCCGAAGCCGACATGAAGAAGGCGCTCGAGCTCCAGCCCGACCAGCCGCATGTCCTCAACTATCTCGGCTATTCCTGGATCGACCAGGGCGTGAATCTCGACGAAGGCATGAAGATGATCAAGCGCGCCGTCGAGCAGCGTCCCGACGACGGCTACATCGTCGACTCCCTCGGCTGGGCCTATTACCGCATCGGCAATTACGAAGAGGCGGTGAAGAACCTCGAGCGCGCCATCGACCTGAAGCCCGAGGATCCCACCATCAACGATCACCTCGGCGATGCCTATTGGCGCGTCGGCCGCACGCTGGAAGCGAAATTCCAGTGGGCCCACGCCCGTGATCTCAAGCCCGAGCCGGAGGAGCTTCCGAAGATCGAGGCCAAGATCGCCAACGGCATGACCGACGATTCGAACTCTTCGGCCGCGCAGGCGGACAAGAAGAAGGACGACGGCAAGGGCGGCTAAGAGTGCGTTTGGGGGGCTGATCGCCAATGTCGGCGTTGATTGAAGAAGGGCGCGCGAAGGTCAATCTGAGCCTTCGCGTGGTGGGCCGTCGTGCCGACGGCTATCATGATCTCGAAAGCGTGGTCGCGTTTGCCGACTGCGCGGACCAGCTGACGCTGGAGCCAGGCGGCGAGCTGACGCTCGTCGCCACCGGGCCGCTGGCCGCGGCCTGCGGCGACACCGCGGACAATCTCGTGGTCAAGGCGGCCAGGCTTCTGGCCGAGGCCGTGCCGAATCTGAAGCTCGGGGCCTTCGCGCTCGACAAGGTGCTTCCCGTCGCGGCCGGCATCGGCGGCGGCTCGGCCGATGCAGCGGCGGCGCTGCGGCTGCTCGCGCGTCTCAACAATTTGTCGCTCGATGATCCGCGCTTGCAGAAAGTCGCACTCGCGACCGGAGCCGATGTGCCGGTGTGCCTGGTCTCGCGCGCCTGCGACATGACCGGCGTCGGCGAGCAGCTGCTGCCGCTCGCGCTGCCGAGCATGCCCTGCGTGATGGTCAATCCGCGCGTGCCGGTCGCGACCAAGGACGTGTTCCAGGCGTTGGGCCTGCGCAACGGCGAATTGCTGGTGGGCGCCACTTCCGTCCTCGACGCGCCGGCCTGGCCGGACGAGGGCGCCTCCATTGCCGATTGGGTCGACGTTCTCGAAACCGTGGCCAACGATCTTGAAGCCCCTGCGCTGCGGATCGAGCCGGTGATCGGCGCGGTGCTCGAAGCCTTGCGTGACTCCGCCGGCGTCAAGCTCGCGCGCATGTCCGGTTCCGGCGCGACGTGCTTTGCGATCTACGGCGCAGCGAACGAGGCGCATGCCGCCGCGGAAAAGATCCGGCGCGACCACCCCGCCTGGTGGGTGCATGCGGGGACGTTGAGCTAGGTCTCCCCTGGGACAAGGCTGTCGTAGCCCGGATGGAGCGAAGCGCAATCCGGGATTCTTCCGCCGCGGCGTCCCGGATTGCACTTCGCTCCATCCGGGCTGCGATCGCTACCTTGCCAGCGCCAGATAGCCACTGATGGTCACGATCGACGTGACCGTCGATGCCAGAATGACATTGGACGTCATCGCCGCCTCGCGCTTGTAAAACTCCGCCAGCATGAACGGGCCCGTACCGGTCGGGAGCGCGGCCAGCAGCACCGCTGCATGCGTGAGTAGCGGGGAGAGGCCGAACACGGCGGTCGCCATCACCCAGGTGATAGCCGGCTGAAGCACGAGCTTGAAGCTCACGAGCAGCGCCGCCGATCCGACGTTCGTTTCCGAACTCTCACGCCTGGTCGCAAGGAACAACCCGAGTGCAACAAGGGCGCAGGGTGAGGCCGCGCCCCCCAGGAGTCTCAGGAAGCTTTCGGCGGCATCGGGCACGCTGAGACCGGTGACCGGAACGATCGCAGCCACGGCGGGAGCGACGAGCAGCGGATTGCGTAGCAGGGAGCCGCCGACCTTGGTGACGAGGTGCCTGCGCCGCTTCTCGGTCTGCAGCCCGGTTTCGATCAGCACGATCGCGATCGCAAAGAGCACGCAGACCGTGATGATCGTGGCAATCAGCGTCGGCGCCAGCGCCTCGCGGCCGAGCGCCGCGAGCGCAAGCGGGAAACCGACGAAACCGGTGTTGGCGTAGCCGGCATTGAGCGCGTCGATGGCAGCGTCGGCGAGATGGCGCGGGCGGCGCAGCCGAACGGCGATGGTCAGGCAGAACACCAGCGCCGCGCCGATGCCGAAGGCGGCGATGAAGCGCGGTTGCCAGACCTCGGCCCATTGCGCGTGAGCGACGATGTCGAACAGCAGAGCGGGAAGGGCGAGATAGACGACGAAGCGGTTCAGCTCGCCGGTGGCATGCGGGCCGAGGACGCCGATCCGCCGGGCCAGCCAGCCGGCGAAGATGAGCGCGAAAATGGGGAGGACGGCCGCGAGGGTGGAGAGCATCGGGAAACCAGGCATTGGAGGGACGAATTAGCCCTATCCAATCCAATCGATATCATCCAATACTGATTGCTGCACTGCTTCATACCTTTTCGGTATAAAATGATCGACATCAGACAGATGCGCTATTTCGTGGCCGTCGCCGAGACGTTGCATTTCGGCCGCGCTGCCGAGCGCCTCCACATCAGCCAGCCGCCGCTCAGCCGGCAGATCGCGACCCTGGAGAAGGAACTCGGGGTTCGCCTGTTCGACCGCCAGTCGCGGCGTGCGACGCTGACGCCAGCGGGCCGGCGCTTCCTGGAGGACGCGCGGGCGGTGCTGATCGGTTTCGATCAGGCCTGCCAGAACGCGCGCATGGCCGAGCGGGGCGAAATCGGCGAACTCTCGGTCGGCTTCATGATGCACGCGGCCTACACGGTTCTGCCGGGTCTGACGCGGCGCTACATGGCGAGCCATCCCGGCGTGCGCGTCGAGCTGCGCGAGGTGATCCCGGGAATCCTCGGCGACGCGGTGCTGACCGGGCGCTTCGATGCCGCGATCCTGTTCGATCCCGGTCCCGTGCGCGGTCTTGCGACGCAAGTCATCTTTCGTGAGCCGCTCAGCCTTGCGGTGTACGTCAGTCATCCGCTCGCCGCGCAGAAGACGGTGTCTGCGGGGCAGCTCAATGGTGAAGCCTTCATCGCCGCGCCGGCCGAAGTCGCGCCGAGGCTGCGCCAGTCGATCGCCGGCTATTGTCGTTCGGGCGGGTTCGAACCGACGTTCAGGCTCGAAGTCGAACTGCAGCAGACCATCGTCAGCCTCGTGGCGGAGAATCTCGGCATTGCGCTGGTACCGCGGTCGATGGCGAAGCTCGGAATTGCAAACCTGGCCTTCCGCGATCTCGAAGATGCGCCGATCATCGAGCACGTCGTCGCATGGCGGCCGGGCAATCTCAATCCGGCGCTGGCGCCGTTTCTGGCGGAAGCGCACAGCGATGTCGCGGCCGGTCTGGATTAGCCCTCGGCAAGCCCGAGAAACCGCCGGATCTCACCCAACACCTCTTGCGGCTTGTCATGCTGCAGCCAGTGCCCCGCGCCGGCGATGGTCTCGACACGCGCCTGCGGGAAATAGCGCTCCAGGCCGGCGGCCCTGGCGCCCGCCAGAAAGCTTTCTCCGGCATTCAGCAGCAGCGTCGGACTGGTGATGCGCGACCACAGCGCCAAGTGATCGTCCGGCCAGAGCCGGTGCGGCGCAGAGGCGCGCTGGTAGGGATCGAACTTCCAGCTATAGGTGCCGTCCTCATTCCGCCGCGAGCCGTGCGTTGCAAGATGCAGCGCGAGGTCGCGGGCGAGGCGCTTGTTGTGGAGCACCATCTGCGCGGCCGCGTCTTCGAGGGTCGAATAGCGGCGCGGCGTGCGGTCGTGCAGCCTGTCGAGCTGGCTGACCCATTTGCTGATGCGCTCATGCGTCGGCGCTTTGGGGGTGTCCGGCAACATGGTGACGCCGTCGAGGACGACGAGCTTCGTGACCAGTTCGGGGAACGATCCTGAAAAGATCAGGCTCACCATGCCGCCCATGGAATGGCCGATCAGAGTCACCTGGGGCGCTGCGATGCTGCGAATGAGCTGCGCGAGGTCGTAGACATACTCGGTCAGCGCGTAGCTGCCGCCCTTGGTCCAGTCGGAATCGCCATGACCGCGCAGATCTGGCGCCAGCACGTGAAAATGCGGTTGAAGCGAGCGGGCGATGGCGTCCCAGCTCCGGCAATGATCGCGGCCGCCATGGACCAGGATGGCGACGGGCGCGCCCTCGTTGCCCCAATCGGCATAATGCAGCCGCAGGCCGTGTGACTCGTAAGTGCGACTTTGCGGGGCAAGCATCGGGCGCCGATCCTTCGAAATGCCGGACGAGATAACAGCACGACTGGAGTAGCCTGCTGCCGGCCATTCCACAAGCAAGCCGCAGGTCATGGGCGCTTCGGCGGCGAGCTCGTGCCGGCAAGGCGGCGCATGGCGCGTCGGCGCCGCCGGGTTTCGCGCATCTTCGCGTCGTGACAGCGACGTGCGGTGCGCGACAACGACCTTGCCAGGAGGCGATAACGCGACCAGGACATCATCCTCATCGAACTCTCCATCGCAACAACCATGGGTGAGCCGCGAGCGATGGGTCGTTCGAATTCCACGCGTTACATCTTGGTCATTACCGGTCGGAAAGTCTTTCGGGCCGATGGCGACAATGTTGCGCGCACGCCGTCATCGCGAGCGGATCGGCCTCATCGAAATCGTTCATCGGTATTAAACCTGCGTAAGACGCCGAACGCAGGACGCACTCGTCGCCTCCAACGGATGTTAGGAGGTAAACATCATGAAACTTGTATCTGCGTTTGTCGGCCTTGCCGCACTTGGCGGGGTCACGCTGTCGAGCGGGGCTGCGTCAGCAGCACCGATCGAGGTGCCGATCGGCTATGTCTGCAATGAATGGGGCCATTGCTGGCAACGCCATGACCACGGAGGCTACTACCATCCGCACTATTGGGGTGGTTACGGCTGGCACCATCATTGGGGTGACGGCTGGCGCTGGCATCATTGGGCTCGCTGGCACCGCTGGCATCATTGGCACCACTGGTGAAATCTGAGAAAGGGGCTTCGGCCCCTTTCTTTCTTCGGCTATCGCGTCACCGGCGAAGTTGCTTGTCTCGTCACAGCCGTCAGATTCATGGTCAGCATGACGCCGGGTTTCGGAAGCTCCTGCACCGCAAACACGGTACGAGCGGGCCAGTGCTCCCCCATCATCTCGACATAGGCTTCGTTCATCGCGTCGAAGTCCGACATGTGCTTGAGAAATACATTGATGTGGGTGACGTGGTTGAGGTCGGAGTCCACCGCAGCCAGCATCGCCTCGAACGATCTGAAGATTTGCCGCGTCTGGGAGGCGACATCGGCGCCGGCCAGCTGTCCCGTCTCCGGATCGAAGCCCGCGGTCCCGCCGGTCCAGATGTGTTCGCCGACCTTGGCGATGTGATTATAGGGGCCGATCGGTTTTGGCGTGTTCGGTGGAGTTAACGTTTCTACCCGTGATGTCATCGTCGACCTCGCTCCATGGATCGTCTTCCAATTGTACAATGGAAGATGGAGCAAGCGCATCCGCCAACCTTCGCTAGCCCTGCACCGGCCGCCGCGCCAGCGCGAGCGAGAGGCCAAGGCCTGCGATGAAGACGCCAGAGCCCTGGGTCAGACGCCGCATCAGATGCGGCCTGCCAATCAGCTGCGTGCGCGTTGCAGTTGCCATCAGCACCACGACGACATCGGCGAGCGTGTTCAGGATCACCGAGATCGCGCCGAGCACGATGAATTGCAGCGTGGGGCTCGATCCCGCGGGATCGAGGAACTGCGGAATGAAGGCGAGGAAGAATGCGGCGGTCTTCGGGTTCAGCGCCTCGACAAGCACGCCGTCGCGGAACGCGCGCCTGTCGCCGACGGGCTCGCTCTCCAGCGAGCGCGCGCGGCCGGCGCCGCGGAAGGTCTTGATGCCGAGCCAGACCAGATAGAGCGCGCCGATGAATTTTACGACGGCAAACAGCTCCGCACTGGCAAGGATGATCGCGGAGATGCCGAGGCTGCCCGCGACGACATGAACCAGCCCGCCCAGCGCCGTGCCCGCGGTTGACGCAAAGCCGCTGTAGCGCCCTTCAGACAAGGTCCGTGCCGCGACGTAGAAGATGCCGGGACCGGGAATGGCGGCAATGAGACACGCTGCGGCCAGGAACAGCCAGAAATTCGTTTCGATCATCCCGTTTTGGTAACGAAGCGGGCTGCGATTGCAAGGCCTCTCGTTCAGCCCATCCGGCGGAAGATCACGCTGGCATTCACCCCGCCAAAGCCAAATCCGTTGGAGATGGCGTTGAGCATCGGCATCGGCCGCGCGCTGCCTGCGACGATGTCGATGCCGTCCGCGCCGGGATCTGCGTTCTCGAAATTGCGCGTCGGCGGCGCGACCTGGTCGCGCAAGGCAAGGACGGTGAAGATCGCCTCGAGGCCGCCGGCGGCCCCGAGCAGATGGCCGGTGGCCGATTTCGTCGCGCTCACCGCGATGTTCCGGTTGCGGCCGAACAGCGCGGCGATCGCGCCGAGCTCGCTTTCGTCGCCGGCCGGCGTCGATGTCGCATGCGCGTTCAAATGCTGCAAATCCGCGGGCGCAAGCTTCGCCTGGCGGAGCGCGATCTCCATCGCACGGCGGGCGCCGTCGCCGTCGGGCGGGCCCGACGTCATGTGATAGGCGTCCGCCGTCGTGCCGTAGCCCACGATCTCCGCAATCGGGGAGGCGCCGCGCGCCAGTGCATGCTCCAGCTCCTCGATCACCAGGATGCCCGCGCCTTCGCCCATGACAAAGCCGTCGCGGTCGCGATCGAACGGGCGCGAGGCGCGCGCGGGCGCGTCGTTGAATCCGCTCGACAGCGCGCGGGCCGCGGCAAAGCCGCCGATGCTGACGATATCGATGCAGGCTTCCGCGCCGCCGCAGATCGCGACATCGGCTTCGCCTGCGCGGATCATGCGCGCGGCATCGCCGATCGCCTGGACGCCGGCGGCACAGGCCGTGACCGGTGTGCCCAGCGCGCCCTTGTAGCCGTATTTGATCGAGACGTGGCCGGCGGCGAGATTGGCGAGAAACGAGGGGATGGTGAAGGGCGAGAGCCGGCGCGCGCCGCGCTGCTCGGTGATGCGCACCGCCTCCGCCATTGCCGGGAAGCCGCCGACGCCGGAAGCGATGATCGTCGCGGTTCGTTCCTGTGCGCTCGCGTCCTGCGGCGCCCATTTGGCCTGCGCGACCGCCTCGGCGGTGGCGAGCAACGCGAACAGGATGAAGCGGTCCATCTTGCGCTGGTCTTTTGGTGCGGCGGCTTGCGCGGGGTCGAAGCCGCCTTCGGCATCGTCGGCC
This sequence comes from Bradyrhizobium japonicum USDA 6, assembly GCF_000284375.1. NCBI lineage: Bacteria > Pseudomonadati > Pseudomonadota > Alphaproteobacteria > Hyphomicrobiales > Nitrobacteraceae > Bradyrhizobium > Bradyrhizobium japonicum. The sequence continues at coordinate 7,512,847 of NC_017249.1, read as the reverse complement.
TTGTCGGGCACGAGACCGGCAATGCGGGCGGGCAGCGCTTGCGACCATTCCGGCAGAGGGCGCAACCCGCTCTGGCCGGCCAGCAGCCGGCGCCAGGAGAGTTCAACACCGCAGCCGAGCGGCGACACCGCCCCCATTCCCGTCACGACGATACGACGCATGTCAGTCTCCAGCCGGCGCGACGGCCGGGTTCATGGCTTTGAGCGAGGCGAGCCGCTTGCGCATCCCGCGGCTGGCGCGGGGACCCGGGACGACGACCGCATTGGCGAGGGTGATCGGGCGCATGTCGGCGGCATCGACCACGATCGGATCGAACGGACGAGCGTCGCTCCGATTCGCCAGCACGATGGATTCGCCCTTGGGCGCGAGATGCCTGTTGCCGAAGGCCAGCAGCGCCACGACCACAGGGAAGAAATCCCGCGCCTTCTCCGTCAGCACGTATTCGTACCGCGGCGGCCTTTCATGATAACGGCGGCGCACGAACATGCCGCTCTCGGTGAGATGGGCAAGGCGCCGCGACAGGATGTTCGGTGCGATGCCGAGGCTTTGCGAAAATTCGTCGAACCTCGTCGCGCCCTGGAAGGCATCCCGCAAGATCAGGATGCTCCACCATTCGCCGACCGTCTCCACGGCGCGGCCGACCGGGCATTCCAGGATGGAGGGGGATTTGGGCTGCATGGCGGGAAGGTAGGTGAGTAGCTTTCAAAATGCAAGTTACTGGTGGAGGAGTGTTTGGCGAGAACGCCGCGGTCGGGTCAGTGGTGGGATGTGCGGCAGGGACCTGCGCAAATGCTCTCGTACCCCGGACGCAGCGCAACGCCTCGGCGGTGCGCTGCAGAGCCGGGGCCCATATTGCTGATCGCTGCGTGTCGCGTGGGTCCCGGCTCTGCGCAGCAGCGTTTCACGCTGCAGCGCGTCCGGGACAAGAGAGGGAATGCGCCGCTGCCTGGCTCTCCGTCATTGCGAGCACAGCGAAGCAATTCAGAGTCTTGCCGCGGTGACAGACTGGATTGCTTCGCTGCGCTCGCAATGACGATGTTGATGCAGCGTGCGCATATCCATCACCGTCACCCTGAAGCGCCGAAGCGTAGCGGAGGCCTCGGAGGGCGGCGGCCCGGCTGCATCCGGGCCATTCATCCTTCGAGGCTCGCTAGGCGAGCGCCGCAGGATGACGGGGCTAATAGGGGTGCGGAAGCGGAGCGTTAAGCCGTTTCGCTCAGTGCGACCGGGCCAGACAGAACGCGACCACCTGCTCCAGCGCGCTCTTCATCGGCGAGGACGGGAACAGCGCCAGCGCGTCGACGGCCATGGCGCCGTAGTGCTGGGCGCGGCTGAGCGTATCCTCGAGCGCGCGGTGCTTGTTCATCAGGCCGATGGCATGGTCGAGGTCGGTGTCGCCGATCTCGCCGCGCTCCAGCGCCCGGATCCAGAAGGCGCGCTCGGTGTCGTTGCCGCGGCGGAAGGCGAGCACGACCGGCAGCGTGATCTTCCCCTCGCGGAAATCGTCGCCGGTGTTCTTGCCGAGCTTGGCGCTCTTGCCGCCATAGTCGAGCACGTCGTCGACGAGCTGGAAGGCGATGCCGAGATTCATGCCGACCGAGCGGCAGGCGGTCTGTTCCGCCTTCGGGCGGTTGGCGATGACGGGGCCGACCTCGCAGGCGGCGGCGAACAGCTCGGCGGTCTTGCCGCGGATCACGGCGAGATATTCGTCCTCGGTGGTGGCGGTGTTCTTGGCGGCGGCAAGCTGCATCACCTCGCCCTCGGCGATGGTGGCGGCGGCCGCGGAGAGGATGTCGAGCGCGCGGAGCGAGCCGACCTCGACCATCATGCGGAACGCCTGGCCGAGCAGGAAGTCGCCGACCAGCACGCTCGCCTCGTTGCCCCAGAGCATGCGCGCCGACAGCTTGCCGCGGCGCATCTCGCTCTCGTCGACCACGTCGTCGTGGAGCAGGGTCGCGGTATGCATGAACTCGACGGAGGCTGCGAGCTTGATGTGACCGTCGCCGGTGTAGCCGGCGAGGTTGGCCATGGCGAGCGTCAGCATGGGCCGCAGGCGCTTGCCCCCGGAGGAGATCAGATGGTTGGCGACCTCCGGGATCATGGTGACGTCCGATCCGGTCCGCGACAGGATCGTGGCGTTGACGCGCTCCATGTCACCGGCGACAAGGGCAACCAGCTCTTCGATCGACGCGCCGGGAGTTTCGAAAGGTACGATGACGGCCACGCCGGTCTCCAATATTTGCCCCGGAAGGGCTATTCTGATGGAAAGACAATAGAAACTGGCAGCGGATGCGGCAAGTGCCGCGGAACCATTGACATTTGCCGCTTTAGCCCCTTTCAGGCAGGAGACCTGCGTTTTGCGTGAACTGGTTCGGACCAACGACATGGTGCTGGTGTCGGCGATCGGCGCGCTGCTCGACGGCGCCAACATCCATCATCTGGTGCTGGACCAGAACATGAGCATTATCGAGGGCTCGCTGGGCATCCTGCCGCGGCGGATCCTGGTCCATGAGGATGACGCCCAGGAGGCCAGGGAGCTCCTCACCGAGGCCGGCCTCAGCCATGAACTGCGCGGCGATGATTGACGTCGTCACAGACTTCACCGAGGACGCCTTTCTCGGCGGGCAATTGCGCTTGAGGCAGAAGCGGTCCGGCCACCGCGCCGGGCATGACGCCATCCTGCTCGCGGCGGCGACAGAGGCCCGGGCGGGCGACCGTGTCGTCGATCTCGGCGCCGGCATCGGCACGGCCGGGCTGGCGCTCGGCCGGCGCGTCGCCGGTATCGGGCTGAGCCTGGTCGAGATCGATCCGGAACTGGCGGAGCTTGCGCGCGCCAATGCGGCGGCGAACGGAATTGCCGCGGAGACGATCGTGCTCGACGTGACGACCGACGCGCAGGCGTTTGCGGCAAATGGCCTCGTGCCCGACAGCGTCGACGTGGTGCTGATGAACCCGCCCTTCAACGATCCCGCACGCCATCGCGGTTCGCCCGATCAGGCGCGCCGCACCGCGCATGTTGCGAGCGAGGAGACGCTGAATGCATGGGTGCATGCGGCGCGGCGCATTCTCCGATCGGACGGCGCGCTGACCCTGATCTGGCGCGCCGATGGGATCGCGGAGGTTTTGACTGCGCTGTCACGCGGCTTCGGCAGCCTGTCGATCCTGCCGGTTCACGGCGAGGCGGGACGGCCCGCGATCCGCGTGCTGGTGCGCGCGGTCAAAGGCGGCCGGGCTCCGACGCGACTGCTGCCGGGCCTCATGCTCAACGACGAGTCAGGCGTGCCTAAAAATCAGGTGACGGAGATTCTGGAGGGGAGGGCGCTCTTGCCGCTGGCGGAGCCGCGACGACTTACTGCGGAAGCGATTCCGACTGCTGCTCTTGCGGGCTCGTCAGACGGATCGCCATGAACAGCGCACCGACCAGCAGCAACAGCAGATAGATTTTCATGGTGTTCTCCGCTGCCTCATTGCAGCTTCCCAACGGGGAATCTGCAAAACACGTTCCGGGCACTTCCAATGACAGTCGCGTGATAAGAAATGGTTAATCAGAGGTAACGGCATGGCCGAACAATTGAACGATCGCGAGGGTTCCGGCCTGGCCGACAAGCTCATGCAATATCTCCCGGCGCGCTTCCGTCCCGGCACGGCGGTGGTGCCGGTGGTGCGGCTGTCCGGTGTGATCGGTGCGGTGACGCCGCTGCGCCCGGGCATGACGCTTGCGGGCGTCGCGCGGGTGCTGGAGCGGGCGTTTTCGTACCGGAACGCCAAGGCGGTGGCGCTGGTGATCAATTCGCCCGGCGGCTCGCCGGTGCAGTCGCGCCAGATCTATCTGCGCATCAAGCAACTCGCGGCGGAGAAGAAGCTGCCCGTGCTGGTGTTCGTCGAGGACGTCGCGGCGTCCGGCGGCTACATGATCGCCTGCGCCGGCGACGAGATCATCTGCGATCCGTCCTCCATCCTCGGCTCGATCGGCGTGGTCGGCGGCAGTTTTGGTTTCCAGGAGGCGATCAAGCGGCTCGGCATCGAGCGGCGGCTCTACACCGCCGGCGCGCACAAGGCGATGCTCGATCCGTTCCTCCCGGAGAACCCCGACGACGTCGCGAGGCTGAAGGCGCTCCAGCGCGAGATCCACCAGATCTTCATCGCGCTGGTGAAGGAGAGCCGCGGCGCGCGGCTGAAGGGCGCCGACGACACCCTCTTCACCGGCGAATACTGGGCCGGCGAGAGTTCGATCGCGCTCGGGCTCGCCGACGGCATCGGCGATCTCCGCTCAACTCTTCGTGCCCGCTACGGCGAGAAGGTTCTCACCCCCGTGATCGCCCAGCCGACCGGTCTGCTCTCGGGCCTTCTGGGGCGGAAATCGCCCGGTGCGGGCCAGCTTTCGGCCATGGAAACAATGGCCGGCCTGCCGGATGAGCTGATCTCGGCGGTCGAGACGCGGGCGATCTGGGCGAAATTCGGGTTCTAGGCGACACCCTCCCGCGCCATTTGGTCCGGGCCGAGCCAATTGCGGCGCGGCCCGGTCTGCGCAAGAATGTCGGTGGGGGCTGAGCACTAGACAAGGATCGACCGATGCCGCCGTTTGTCGCTTTCGCGGGCGTCCTGGGCGGGCTTGCCGTGGTCCGCTGGGCCTACAAGACCGCTGTCCGGATCAACCACGAGCTGGAGGAGATGCGCCTGTCGCGCGTCGCTGAAGCCGCCCATGCCGGGGAAATTCAGAAGCTGAAACGTGACCCCGTGACCGGAGCGTATCGGCCCGGCTAGGCCGCGCTGCCGTAGGGTGGGCAAAGGCGCTCATGCGCCGTGCCCACCATTCCCTTTGTAACTGTGGTGACGATGGTGGGCACGCTTCGCTTTGCCCACCCTACCGCACCGTTCGGGGTGAAGGGCTGATCGGCCCGAAACCGCCCCCTTGCCTTGATTCCCATCCCCGCCGTCGATACGGTCCCGCGCGATTCAAAACCCCCGCGAGAGCCTGATCTGACGATGGACGCCTCATTGCCCGCCCATATGCGCCCGGAACGCTCGTTCCAGGGCTTCATCCTCGCGCTCCAGCGGTTCTGGGCCGAGCAGGGCTGCGTAATCCTGCAGCCCTACGACATGGAGATGGGCGCGGGCACCTTCCATCCGGCCACCACGCTCCGCGCGCTCGGGCCAAAACCCTGGAACGCGGCCTATGTGCAGCCCTCGCGCCGGCCCAAGGACGGCCGCTACGGCGAGAATCCGAACCGGATGCAGCACTACTACCAGTTCCAGGTGATCATGAAGCCGTCGCCGCCGAACCTTCAGGAACTGTACCTGAAGTCGCTCGCCGCAATCGGTATCGATTCCGCCGTGCACGACATCCGCTTCGTCGAGGACGACTGGGAAAGCCCGACGCTGGGCGCCTGGGGGCTCGGCTGGGAGTGCTGGTGCGACGGCATGGAAGTCAGCCAGTTCACCTATTTCCAGCAGGTCGCGGGCTTCGAATGCGCGCCTGTTGCCGGCGAGCTCACCTACGGGCTCGAGCGCCTCGCGATGTATGTGCAGGGCGTCGACCGTGTCTACGACCTCAACTTCAACGGCCGCGAGGGCGACGCCAAGGTGACCTATGGCGACGTGTTCCTGCAGGCTGAACGCGAATATTCGAAGCACAATTTCGAAGTCGCGGACACCGCGATGCTGTTCGAGCAGTTCAAGATGGCCGAAGGTGCGTGCAGAAAGTACTTGGAGGCAGGCTGGAAGGACGGCAAGCGCGAGGCGCACCTGATGGCGCTGCCGGCCTATGACCAGTGCATCAAGGCGAGCCACGTCTTCAACCTGCTCGATGCGCGCGGCGTGATCTCCGTGACCGAGCGGCAGAGCTACATTCTTCGTGTGCGCGAGCTGGCAAAGGCCTGCGGCGAGGCGTGGATCCATACTGAAGCGGGCGGAGCGGCCTGATGCCCGATCTTTTGCTTGAACTGTTCTCGGAAGAGATCCCCGCGCGCATGCAGGCCAAGGCGGCCGACGATCTGCGCCGCATGGTCACCGACAAGCTCGTCGCCGAGGGCCTCGTCTACGAGGGTGCGAAGGCGTTCGCGACGCCGCGCCGCCTTGCGCTCACCGTGCACGGTATCCCCGCGCGCCAGCCCGACCTGAAGACCGAACGCCGCGGTCCGAAAATGGGCGCGCCCGATGCGGCCGTGCAGGGCTTTCTGAAAGCGACCGGTTTGAGTTCGCTCGAGGAAGCCAAGATCCAGCGCGACCCGAAGGGCGACTTCTACATCGCGCTGATCGAAAAGCCCGGCCGCGACGCGATCGACGTGCTCGCCGAAATCTTGCCCGTCATCATCCGCACCTTCCCCTGGCCGAAATCGATGCGCTGGGGCGCGCGCTCCGGAAAACCGGGATCGCTGAGCTGGGTGCGTCCGCTGCACGCGATCACCGCGACCTTCGGACCCGAGACGGAAGAGCCCGATGTCGTCAAATTCTCGATCGACGGCATCGAGACCGGCCAGACCACCTACGGCCATCGCTTCATGGCACCTAGCGCGATCAACGTGCGTCGCTTCGAGGACTATGAGGCGAAGCTGAAGGCGGCAAAGGTCATCCTCGATCCGCAGGCGCGCAAGGACATCATCTTCGCCGACGCCAAGGAGCTGACGTTCGCGCAAGGGTTCGAGCTGGTCGAGGATCAGGTGCTGCTGGACGAGGTTTCGGGCCTCGTCGAATGGCCCGTCGTCATGATGGGATCGTTCGAGCAGGAATATCTCGCGATTCCGGAAGAGGTGATCCGCGCCACGATCCGCAACAACCAGAAGTGCTTCGTCGTCAGGGATTCCAAGACGGGCAAGCTGACCAACAAGTTCGTCCTCACCGCCAATATCGAGGCGGCCGACGGCGGCAAGGTCATCGTATCAGGCAACGAGCGCGTGATCCGTCCGCGCCTGTCGGATGCGAAGTTCTTCTATGAGACCGACCTGAAGACCAAGCTCGAGGATCGGCTGCCGAAGTTCGAGCAGATCGTGTTCCACGAGAAGCTCGGGACGCAGGCTGAGCGCATCAAGCGCATCGAGCGTCTCGCTGCCGAAATCGCGCCGCTGGTCGGTGCCGATGTCGCCAAGGCCAAGCGCGCCGCGCATCTCGCCAAGGCCGATTTGCTGACCGAAGTCGTCGGCGAATTCCCGGAGGTGCAGGGCCTGATGGGCAAGTACTACGCGCTGGCGCAGGGCGAGGATGCCTCTGTCGCTGCCGCGTGCGAGGAGCACTACAAGCCGCAAGGCCCGGCTGATCGCGTGCCGACCGATCCGGTCAGCGTTGCGGTCGCGCTTGCAGACAAGATCGACACGCTCGTCGGCTTCTGGGCGATCGACGAGAAGCCGACGGGCAGCAAGGACCCGTACGCGTTGCGTCGTGCGGCGCTGGGTGTGATCAGGCTGATCGCTGAGAACAACCTGCGTCTGTCGCTCATGAAGGTGGTGGCATCTGCACTCGCCGGCTTGTCGGTGAAGTCGGCCGATGTGGGGAAGCTTCCAAGCGATCTCCTCGCCTTCTTCGCCGATCGCCTGAAGGTCCAGCTGCGCGAGCAGGGCGCACGGCACGATCTCGTCGATGCCGTGTTTGCGCTCGGCGGCCAGGACGATCTCCTGATGATCGTCCGCCGCGTCGAGGCACTCGGCAAGTTCCTCGATAGCGATGACGGCAAGAACCTGCTCGCCGGCATCAAACGTGCGAGCAACATCCTCGGCATCGAGGAGAAGAAGGACAAGCGCAGCTTCGACGGTGCGCCCGATGCCGCGCTCTATGGCCTCGATGAGGAGAAGGCGCTGGCGAAGGCGATCGGCGAGGTGCAGGCGGAAGCCAGTGCTGCCGTCGCCAGGGAAGACTTTGCCGCCGCGATGAGCGCGATGGCCAAGCTGCGTCCGCCGGTCGATGCGTTCTTCGAGAAGGTTCGCGTCAACGACGACGATCCGAAGGTGCGCGAGAACAGGCTGAAGCTGCTCAACGAGATCCGCAGCGCCACGCGTGCGGTCGCGGATTTCTCGAAGATCCAGGATTGAGGCGCGGTCGCACGGCAAACACCGCTGTCATTCCGGGACACGCCGAAGGCGTGGGCCCGGAATCCATACTCACAATCGTGGTTATGGATTCCGGGCTCGCGCTCCGGAATGACGACGCACACAAAAAGCCCCGCCCGGCGGGGGAGAACCGGGCGGGGCCTGATGTCCGCACTACGCGATGCGCGCCAGCCTGATTGAAGTGACGCGCCGGACATCGAGTTGATCGGAAGCGTTTTCAAGCGAAGTGGATACCGGTTCGCGTGAAGAAAACGCGTTCAGACGAGAATCTAATCCATCACCTCGACGATGCGCCGCGAGCGTGGCTCGACCAGCACGGTTGCGCCGTTCACGACGGTGTAGCGATAGGTGGTGGCGCCGAAACGTTGCGGCACGTCATAATAAGTGACGCCGCTTTCAGGTAAGGTGGCGCCGACCACCACGCGATCCGGGACACGGAAGGCCGGCACACGTTGCTCGACGACATATTCGCGGAATGCCGGCCTCTGTTCGACCGCAATCGTCGGACCGCTGTCGACGACAACAGGCGCGCGGCCGACGGTGAGACCGGATTGCGCAGACGCTGCGATCGGCGAGCCGAGCGCGGCGCCAAGCGCAGCGAGGGCGAGAATCCTGTTCCGCATGGGCAACTCCTTCGAACTGATTTCAGCCGGCGCCACTGGCGCGACCGGTTGCCAATGCATGTCCCCTTCGCAATGTTCCGGGAAAAGCCCTGCCGCATCAGCGGCAATTTCGGGCAGTTTTCGCGAAGCCGGGAACCTGTTCGCGCCTTGTGCGTCTCTACCCGCGGAACCCGGTCCGGTATGATCCAGCCGCGATTCGCCTCACGTCACGGAAAGACAATTCATGCACATCACCGTCGCCCACATCTCGCCGCTTCTGTCGCTGCTTGCGGGTGTGCTCATCCTGATCATGCCGCGCCTTCTCAACCTGATCGTCGCGATCTTTCTCATCATAAATGGTGCGATCGGGCTCGGATTGTTGAAGTGGCTCCATCTCTAGGCCTTCATTTTCCGGAACTCTTCGACTTGCGCGGGCCTGCCCAAAGTGGTGTAAGGCGCGCGATTTCCCATTCCTCTCGCAGGTTGTGTGCAAGCTATGGCCAAAGCCGCCTCGAAGCCTTCTAAAACTGCAGCGAAATCAAAGCCCTCCGCCAAGGCGAAAGCCGCGCCGGCGGCTCGCAAGGCGCTCGCCAAGAGCACCTTGAAGAGCGCCCCGAAGCCGGTCGCCAAGACGGCCGCAAAGGCGGCTCCAAAGCCGGCGGCGAAGGCCACGACCAAGGCGGCTGCGCCGAAGGTTGCCGTGAAGCCCGCCCCCAAGAAGGCCGCGCCCGCCAAGGCGGCGCCAGCCGCGGCCAAGGCCGGCAAATGGGTGTTCACGTTCGGCGACGGCAAGGCCGAGGGCCGGACGGAGATGCGCGATCTGCTTGGCGGCAAGGGCGCCAACCTCGCCGAGATGGCCAATCTCGGCCTTCCCGTGCCTCCCGGCTTCACCATCCCGACCTCGGTCTGCACCTACTTCTACGCGCACGACAAGTCCTATCCGAAGGAATTGCAGGCGCAGGTTGAGAAGGCGCTCGACCATGTCGGCAAGTTGACCGGCAAGGTGTTCGGCGACGTCAAAAACCCGCTGCTCGTCTCCGTGCGCTCCGGCGCGCGTGCCTCGATGCCGGGCATGATGGACACGGTGCTCAATCTCGGCCTCAACGACGAGACCGTGGAAGCGCTGTCGGAACTGTCGGGCGACCGTCGCTTCGCCTATGACAGCTATCGCCGCTTCATCACCATGTATTCGGACGTGGTGCTCGGCTTCGAGCATCATCACTTCGAGGAAATCCTCGACACCTTCAAGGACAGCCAGGGCTATACGCTCGACACGGACCTCAGCGCCGAGGACTGGGTCGGGCTGGTCGGAAAGTACAAGGACGCGGTCGCGCGCGAGACCGGCAAGGATTTCCCGCAGGATCCGCACGACCAGCTCTGGGGCGCGATCGGCGCGGTGTTCTCATCCTGGATGAACGCGCGCGCGGTGACCTATCGCAAGCTGCACGACATTCCGGAATCCTGGGGCACCGCGGTCAACGTGCAGGCCATGGTGTTCGGCAACATGGGCGAGACGTCGGCAACCGGCGTCGCCTTCACCCGCAACCCCTCGACCGGCGAGAGCAAGCTCTACGGCGAGTTCCTGATCAACGCGCAAGGCGAGGACGTGGTGGCGGGCATCCGCACGCCGCAGGACATCACCGAGGAAGCGCGCAAGGAATCCGGTTCCGACAAGGCGTCGATGGAAGCGGCGATGCCGGAAGCCTTCAAGGAGCTGACGCGGATCTACACGCTGCTCGAGAAGCACTACCGCGACATGCAGGACATGGAGTTCACGGTCGAGCAGGGCAAGCTGTGGATGCTCCAGACCCGCGGCGGCAAGCGCACCGCCAAGGCGGCGCTGCGCATCGCGGTCGAGCTCGCCAATGAAGGGCTGATCTCGAAGAAGGAAGCGGTGACGCGGATCGATCCCGCCTCGCTCGACCAGCTGCTGCATCCGACCATCGATCCCGACGCCAAGCGCGACGTGATCGCGACCGGCCTGCCGGCCTCGCCCGGCGCGGCCTCCGGCGAGATCGTGTTCTCCTCGGACGAGGCGGCCAAGCTCCAGGCCGACGGGCGCAAGGTGATCCTGGTTCGCATCGAGACCAGCCCGGAAGACATCCACGGCATGCACGCCGCCGAAGGCATCTTGACCACCCGCGGCGGCATGACCTCGCATGCGGCGGTGGTCGCGCGCGGCATGGGCAAGCCCTGCGTCTCCGGCTGCGGCACCATCCGCGTCGATTACGGCCGCGGCACCATGAGCATCGGCTCCCGCACTTTCAAGACCGGCGACGTCATCACCATCGACGGCTCGCTCGGCCAGGTGCTCGCCGGCCGCATGCCGATGATCGAGCCGGAGCTGTCCGGCGAGTTCGGCACGCTCATGACCTGGGCCGACCAGGTCCGCAAGATCGGCGTCCGAGTCAACGGCGATACGCCGGATGATGCCCGCACCGCGATCAAGTTCGGCGCGGAAGGCATCGGCCTCTGCCGCACCGAGCACATGTTCTTCGAGGAGACGCGCATCCGCACGGTTCGCGAGATGATTCTCTCCGAGGACGAGCAGTCGCGCCGCGCCGCGCTGGCCAAGCTGCTGCCGATGCAGCGCGCCGACTTCGTCGAGCTGTTCGAGATCATGAAGGGCCTGCCCGTCACGATCCGGCTTCTGGATCCTCCCCTCCATGAATTCCTGCCGCACACCCATGCCGAGGTCGAGGAAGTGGCGCGCGCCATGAACACCGACCCGCGGCGCCTGGCCGACCGTGCGCGCGAGCTCTCGGAGTTCAATCCGATGCTCGGTTTCCGCGGCTGCCGCATCGCGATCGCCTATCCGGAGATCGCCGAGATGCAGGCTCGTGCGATCTTCGAAGCCGCAGTTGAGGCCGAGAAGCGCACCGGCAAGGCCGTCGGCCTCGAGGTGATGGTGCCGCTGATCGCCACCAAGATGGAGCTCGACCTCGTCAAGGCGCGCATCGATGCCACCGCGAAAGCCGTGATGCGCGACACCAACACCAAGCTGACCTATCAGGTCGGCACCATGATCGAGCTGCCGCGCGCCTGCCTGCTCGCGGCCGAGATCGCCGAGAGCGCCGAGTTCTTCTCGTTCGGCACCAACGACCTCACGCAGACGACCTACGGCATCAGCCGCGACGACGCGGCGAGCTTCCTCGGTCCCTACGTGTCGAAGGGCATCTTGTCGGTCGATCCCTTCGTCGCGCTCGACCAGGAAGGCGTCGGCGAGCTCGTCAAGATCGGCGTCGCGCGCGGCCGCAAGACGCGCCCGCAGCTCAAGGTCGGCATCTGCGGCGAGCACGGCGGCGATCCCGCCTCCGTCGCCTTCTGCCACAACATCGGCCTCGACTACGTCTCCTGCTCGCCCTACCGCGTGCCGATCGCCCGTCTCGCGGCGGCGCAGGCGGCGCTCGGCAAGGCGATCGCGAGCCAGGCGTAAGCGAAGCGGTGAAGTGTTGAATGCGAAGAGGCGGGGCCAAACCCCGCCTCTTTCATTTGGTACACTGCTCTCTCCCCACCGTCATTGCGAGCGCAGCGAAGCAATCCAGAACCCTTCCGCTGAAGCAGTCTGGATTGCTTCGTCGCTGCGCTCCTCGCAATGACGAGTGTGTTGCACGCGCGTGCCGCCACACACTCACTGTCATCGCCCGGCTCGACCGGGCGATCCAGTATTCCGAGGCAACCGTGATTGAATCGAGAAGCTGCGGCGTACTGGATGCCCCGCCTTCGCGGGGCATGACAGCTGTGGTGTGGAGGGGGTTCGCGAAAACGCCAACACCGGGAACTCACACGCGTCCCGTAATGAGACGCCCGCGCAAGAGTTCCTTCACCATTCACGTTGACCGAATGTTTACCGCTTTACGAGAGGCGGCGTTTACCAACGTGCATCATTGCCCGTGGAAACACCTGCAATCGCTTGAGTGTGCCGCACGCGCAACGCCGATTAACGCCCCGGCAACCTAAATTGGATACTTACGATAAAGATCGAATTGTACGGACGTACTGCGGTTCGATTTTTCTGGCGTAAGCGTAGCGTGAGCGTGTCGATGTCAGTCTTGCGTAACCATCCGAAGGGCGCGCGGTTCGCGTCCTTCGGAATCGGTCTCTGCATCTTCGCATTGATGCCGAGAGAGACCGGCTATCAGGATATCGCGTCGTTGCTGGCGCGTCAGCCCGGCGTCGCCGAGCGCTGGCAAAAGCAGGTGTTTTCTGCCGCGTCCTCGATCCAGCTCGCCACCTACAGCTTTTCCCGTCCGATCGGCACGTCGCTTCCGCAGAGCGCGATGGTTCGCCTCGCGAGCCTCGATGGTCGCGACGTCACCGGCGCGATCAGCCGCAATCCCGCGCTTCAGGCGCCGCCGCGCTACCAGGCCGCCGATTTTCCCAAGGTCGATCGCTCCATGAAGGGGGATCGCCTCGCAAGCGTCACGCCCGCGCAGGCGCCCGAGACGACCGCGCCATCGGACGCACCGGCCCAGCAAGATCCCGCGACATCGAACAGCTCGGTGTTCGGCGCCAAAACCGCCGCTTTGCCGCAAATCATGTCGCCGGAGTCCGCGGCCGCGCTCGATCCCGAGCTTCAGGAAGCGCTGCGCGCGCCGCCGCTGCCGCAATATGCCAATCCGCCACAAGCCAGTGACGCAGCGCGCGCATTCGCGGTGCAGCCGCTCGAGGCGCTGAAGCAGGCGACCCTTCCGGAGGCAGCGCCGCGCGATCCCTTCCGCGTCAAGACCTCGAACCTGTTTTTCGGCAGCTCCTCGCTCGGCGGCAATCTCGAGAGCATCGAGAGCTGGCAGCCCGGCGCCGAGCCGCTGATCGTGATGCCCGATCCCGATATGAAGGTGACGGCCTCGCTGTCGCCGCCGTCGACCGAGATCGCCAAGGATATCGAAAGCGGCGAGAGCGTCGCGCCGAAGGGCGAGGTCAACGCCGACAACCAGCGCGCCAGATCGCCGGCGGAGCGGCTCGCGCTCGACGACAAGTCGCGCGCAAAGTCCGAGAAATGTCTCGCCGAAGCCGTCTATTTCGAATCGCGCGGCGAGGCCGTGCGTGGCCAGATGGCGGTTGCGCAAGTCGTGATGAACCGCGTCTTCTCCGGCAAATATCCGGACACCGTGTGTGGCGCGGTCTATCAGAACAAGCATCGCCATTTGGCGTGTCAGTTCACCTTCGCCTGCGACAACAATGCCGACGTGATCCGCGAGCCCGAGATGTGGGAGCGCGCGAAAAAGATTTCGAAGGCGATGCTCGACGGCCAGATCTGGCTGCCTGAAGTCGGCAAGTCCACGCACTACCACGCCTACTGGGTGCGTCCGTCCTGGGTCGCCGAGATGAAGAAGATGTACAAGACCGGCGTTCACACCTTCTATCGCCCGCGCGCCTGGGGCGACGGCAGCGAGGAACCGAGCTGGGGCACCCCGGCCCAGACCGCCGCGCTCTCCGCCGAGCTCGCCCAGGAAGCCAAGAGCTCCGCCGAGATGGGCGTCAGCGAGCGAAGGTAGTCTCTCTTAACCTCGCCCCGCTTGCGGGGAGAGGTCGACGCGCGAAGCGCGTCAGGTGAGGGGGTACAGGTCTCTCGGAGATCTCGCGTGGGGAGAGAGGCCCCTCACCCCAACCCTCTCCCCGTAGGAACGGGGAGAGGGAGTAGATGGCGTCACGCATCGATATCCAGCGCGCAGTCGAAATTCGGCGCCGAATGCGTCAGCGCGCCGGATGAGGCGTAGTCGACGCCGGTCGCCGCGATGGCCGCGATCGAGTCCAGCGTGACGCCGCCGGATGCCTCCAGCTGGAGGCGCCCCTCGTTGAGCCTGACAGCCTCGCGCAGCGTCGCAAGGTCCATGTTGTCGAGCAGCACGGCATCGGCGAGCCCGGTGCCGAGCACCTCGCGCAATTGCGCGAGCGTATCGACCTCGATCTCGATCTTGACGAGATGACCGGCATGGGCGCGGGCGCGCTCCAGAACCGGGCGGATGCCGCCGGCGACCGCGATGTGGTTGTCCTTGATCAGGATCGCATCGTCGAGCCCGAAGCGGTGGTTGAAGCCGCCGCCGCAGCGCACGGCGTATTTCTCCAGCGCCCGGAGCCCCGGCGTGGTCTTGCGCGTGCAGCAGATGCGCATTGTCGTGCCTTCGGTCCGTGCGACGTAGTCAGCCGTGAGCGTCGCGACGCCCGACAGCCGGCCGACGAAATTCAGCGCGGCCCGCTCCGCCGTGAGGATGGCGCGCGCCGGGCCCGTGATCGTCAGCACGCGCTGGCCGCGGGCGACGCGTGCGGCGTCGCGGACATGTGCGCGCACCTCGATATCGGGCGAGAGCTTTTGCAGCGTCGCCAGCGCCAGCGGCAAGCCGGCGATAACGCCGGACTGGCGCGCGACCAGGATGGCCTGCGCCTTGGTCGCCTCCGGGATCGTTGCAAGCGAGGTGATGTCGCCGGCGCGGCCGAGATCCTCGTCGAGCGCGCGATGCACGGCCGCGTCGATCGCAAGCGGCGACAGGAAGGCGTCGGGATAGAGCAGTGACGTCGGGGTGATCATGGGGGACTCCATCAGGCGATCATCGGTCGGGCGGTGCGTGGCAGCGGACGCTCGCTCAGGCTCTCCGCGATCTCACGTGCCTCCGTGAGCGTCGTCATCGTTCGCTGCGCCAGCGCGGGGCCTTCCGCCGGATGGTCGGAGCGGAAATGTGCGCCGCGGCTCTCGCGCCGCGTCCAGGCCGACGCGGCGACGAGCAGGGCCGAAATTGCCATGTTGCGGACAGCGAAGTTGCCGGCTTCGCGTTCGACCGCGGCGAAGCTGCGCACGGCCTCCGCAAGCCCGTCACCGTTTCGGATCACGCCGACATGCGCGCTCATCATCGTTCGCAACCGCTTCACGGCGGCAGCGTCCGGCGTGCCGCCACGCGATGTGACCAACGCATCGGGAAGGCGGGCAGGCGAGGGGATCGCGCGGCGGGCGATGTCGTCGGCGATGCGGGCGGCGTAGACCACCGCCTCCAGGAGCGAATTCGACGCCAGCCGGTTGGCGCCATGCGCGCCGGTGGATGACACTTCGCCCGCGGCCCAGAGCCCGTCGATCGAGCTGCGGCCCTGCTCGTCCACCGCGATGCCGCCCATATGGTAGTGCGCCGCCGGCGCGATCGGGATGGCCTGCGTGGCGGGATCGATACCGGCCGCGATGCAGCTTGCATGCACGGTCGGAAATTTGTCGGCGAAGCGCGCACCCAGCGCCTGCCGCGCATCGAGGAAGGCGCCGCGCCCGGCCGCGATCTCGGCGAACACGCCGCGGGCCACGATGTCGCGCGGCGCGAGCTCTGCGAGCGGATGGCGCGCGAGCATGAAACGTTCGCCATCGCCGTTGATCAGCGTCGCACCTTCGCCGCGCAGCGCCTCCGTTGCGAGCGGCGCCGGGTCGCGCCCGGCCATGATGGCGGTGGGGTGAAACTGCACGAATTCAGGATCGGCGATCACGGCGCCGGCGCGTGCTGCGATCGCAAGGCCCGAGCCGCTGGCTTCGAGCGGGTTGGTGGTGACGGCATAGAGATGGCCGAGGCCGCCGGTCGCCAGCACCACCGCGCGAGAGGCCAGCAGGAGCGGACGTGCCGCGGGATTGCCGGCCTCGCGCAATTGAAGACCGGTGACCGCGCCGTCCTCGGTCAACAGCGATTCGGCGACGAGACCTTCGATCAGTCGGATCGACGGCGTGCGGCGTACGGCCTCGCTCAGCGCCGCGATGATCGCGGCTCCGGCCCCGTCGCCGCGCACATGCACGATGCGCCGCGCCGAATGCGCGGCCTCGCGGCCGACAGCAAGCTTGCCTTCGAGGTCGCGGTCGAACGGCACGCCATAGGCGAGTAGGTCATGGATTCGCGGCGCGGCCTCGCGCGCGATGCCGAGTGCGACCGCTTCATCGACAAGACCGCCGCCGACGGCGATGGTGTCGGCGGCGTGCGCTTCCGGGCTATCGCCTTCGGCCACGGCCGCAGCGATGCCGCCTTGCGCCCAGGCGGATGATGCGCCCTGTCCAAGCGGTGCGGCGGAGATCAGCGTTACCGGCCGCGGTGCGAGCTTCAGTGCACAAAAGAGTCCGGCGAGGCCGCCGCCGACGATGACGACGTCATCGGTGCTGCGGGTGAGATTGTGGATGTTGTCTGGCATGCTTCGCTCTCAATTCTTCAGATTGATCATCCGCTCGACCGAGCGCCGCGCGCGTTCCACGAGCGCGGGATCGATCGTGACCTGCTCGCCAAGCGTGAGCAGGCTGTCCAGAATGTTGGCGAGCGTGATGCGCTTCATGTGCGGGCAGAGATTGCAGGGGCGAAGCATCTCCACGTCAGGCAGCTCGGCGCGGACATTGTCGGCCATCGAGCATTCCGTGATCATGACGAGCCGCCGCGGCCGCCGCTCGCGCACCCAGTTGATCATGTGCGCGGTCGAGCCGGTGAAATCGGCTTCCGCCAGCACATCAGGCGGGCATTCGGGATGCGCGATGATCTGCACGGAGGGGTCGGCCTCGCGATAAGCGCGCAGCTCTTCGCCCGTAAAGCGCTCGTGCACCTCGCAGGCGCCCTTCCAGGCGATGATCTTCACGTCGGTCTTCGAGGCCACATACGTCGCGAGATAGCGATCGGGCAGGAAGATCACGGTCGGCGCGTTCAGGCTCTCGACCACTTGCACCGCGTTCGACGAGGTGCAGCAGATGTCGACCTCCGCCTTCACGTCCGCCGACGTGTTGACATAGGCGACGACGGGCACGCCGGGAAATTTTTCGCGGAGCAGGCGAACGTCCGCGCCCGTGATGCTGTCCGCGAGCGAGCAGCCGGCGCGCGCGTCCGGGATCAGTACCATCTTGTCCGGGTTGAGCAGCTTTGACGTCTCCGCCATGAAGTGCACGCCGCATTGCACGATGATGTCGGCCTTCACCTTGGTCGCTTCGACCGCGAGCTGAAGCGAGTCGCCGCCGATGTCGGCGACGCAATGAAAGATCTCCGGCGCCTGGTAGTTGTGCGCGAGGATGACCGCGCCCCGGGCCTGCTTCAGCTCGTTGATCGCCTTGATCGTCGGCGCCATCAGCGGCCACTCGATCGGGGGGATCACGTGCTTCACGCGCTCATAGAGCGGCGCAGTCGCCCGCTCGACGTCCGCAGTCCATTCCAGTGAGGGCTTCGGCAGCGCGGGGCCGGTTCGCGCTGCTATGGCGCGAGGAGGGGCGGGGACTTGGCCCTGCGGCTGGTTGGCAAAGTCGTCGGGGCCGTAAATTCCAGTGATGGGCATCGAAGCCTCCCGTGAATGCTAATTATGCTCCATGTGAGTATATATAGAACCTGAGAACTCCGGCCGAGAGGCCGGTGGGACTTCACCAAAGCTTACATATACTCAATCTGAGTAAATCAAAGATAACACGTGCCCGCGCAGGCCGCTAGCCCCAGCCGCACACATTACCGTCAAGTCGCACCCGGCGCGTCAGGCGAGGCCGCGTTGAAACGCAATGCTCCCGCGGCAGCCCTTCGTGGAACGCAATCATTTTTGGCTTGGGATTTTCATGCATCTGCATTAAACGCGTGGCTCGCGGTTGCCTATTCCGGATCCGCCAGCGACTGATGAGGAACCCATGTCCACTCAAGCGGGCGAGCTCGGTCCGGTCTCGCGTTCCTCCTCCTGGCGTACCCCAGCCATCATCATTCTCTGCGGCTGTGCCATCGGCATGCTCGGCTTCGGCCCGCGCTCGGCGCTCGGCTTCTTCGTGCAGCCGATGAGCCACGAATTCGCCTGGGGCCGCGACGTGTTCGGCCTCGCGATCGCCGTGCAGAACCTGCTGTGGGGATTGGGCCAGCCCCTTGCCGGCGCGGTCGCCGATCGCTTCGGCCTGTTCCGGGTGATGTGCGTCGGTGCGCTGCTTTACGCCGGCGGCCTGCTGCTGATGCGCTATTCCTCGACGCCGCTGTCGCTGAATCTCGGCGCGGGCGTGATGGTGGGATTCGGTCTCGCCGGCTGCTCGTTCAACCTGGTGCTGTCGGCCTTCACCAAGCTGTTGCCGGCGGAGAAGCGCGGGCTCGCGCTCGGCGCCGGCACCGCGGCGGGCTCGTTCGGCCAGTTCCTGTTCGCGCCCATTGGCGTCGCGCTGATCGACAATTTCGGCTGGCAGCAGGCGCTCACCGTGTTCGGCTTCCTGATGCTGCTGATCATCCCGCTGTCGCTGGCGCTCTCGACGCCGCCGGTCGCAACCACGGCCAACACGACGCCTGAGGATGAGCAAACCTTCACGAAAGCGCTCGCCGAAGCCTTCGGCCATCGCTCCTATGTGCTGCTGGTGCTCGGCTTCTTCACCTGCGGCTTCCAGCTCGCCTTCATCACCGTGCATCTGCCGGCGTTTCTGGTCGATCGCGGCATCTCGACGCAAACCGGCGGCTGGGTGATCGCGGCGATCGGCCTGTTCAACATCATGGGATCGCTGAGCGTCGGCTATCTCCAGAACTCGCTGCCCAAGCGCTACATCCTCTCCGCGATCTATTTCACGCGCGCGCTTGCGACGCTCGCCTTCATCTCGTTTCCGATCACGCCGTTCTCGGCGATCGCATTCGGCGCGGTCTCCGGCCTGACCTGGCTGTCGACGGTGCCGCCGACTTCGGCGCTGGTGGCGCTGATGTTCGGCACGCGCTGGCTCGCCACGCTCTATGGCTTCGCCTTCGTCAGCCATCAGGTCGGCGGCTTCCTCGGCGTCTGGCTCGGCGGCATCGTGTTCGAAAAGTTCGGTTCCTATACGCCGATCTGGTGGCTGTCGATCCTGTTCGGCGTGCTGTCCGCGCTGATCAATCTTCCGATCGTGGAGAAACCGGTTCAGCGAGCGGTTGCGCAGCCTGCCTGATCGGCTAAACATCCCCTGAAACAAGTTCAGGGAGTTCAGTCGTGGCCACATTCAAGGCGATCCGGATCGACAAGGCGGACAAGGGCACCACCGCCGCACTCACGCAGTTCGACGATTCCGAGCTGATGGACGGTGATGTCACGGTCCGCGTGGAATGGTCGACGCTGAACTACAAGGACGGCCTCGCGCTCACCGGCAAGGCGCCGGTGGTGCGTCGCTTCCCGATGATCGCCGGCATCGATTTCGCCGGCACGGTTGAAACCTCCGCCCATCCGCAATGGAAGGCGGGCGACAAGGTCGTCTGCACCGGCTGGGGCATGGGCGAGACCCATCTCGGCGCCTATGCCGAGAAGGCGCGGGTCAAGGGCGACTGGCTGGTCGCCTTGCCGCAGGGCCTGTCGGCGCGTGACGCCATGGCGATCGGCACCGCCGGCTTCACCGCGATGCTGTCGGTGCTGGCGCTGGAGAAGCACGGCCTGTCGCCGAAGAGCGGCCCTGTGGTGGTGACGGGCGCGGCCGGCGGCGTCGGCTCGGTCGCCACCGCCGTGCTCTCGAAGCTTGGTTATCACGTCATCGCCTCCACCGGCCGCGCCTCGGAAGCCGACTATTTGAAAGAGATCGGTGCGGCCGAGATCATCGACCGCAATGAATTGTCGGCGGCGGCCAAGCCCCTCGCCAAGGAGCGCTGGGCCGGCGGCGTCGACAGCGTCGGCTCGACCACGCTCGCGAATCTCCTCTCGATGACGAAGTATGGCGGCGCGATCGCGGCGTGCGGCCTGGCGGCCGGCATGGACCTGCCGTCTTCTGTCGCACCCTTCATTTTGCGCGGGGTGTGCCTTCTCGGCATCGATTCCGTGATGTGCCCGATCGAGCCGCGGAAAGCCGCCTGGCAGCGTCTGGCCTCGGATCTAGATCGGACGAAACTATCTGAAATTACTCATGAAATTCCGATCGAGGAAGTTTCGGAATGGGGCGCGAAAATCCTGGCCGGCCAGGTCCGCGGCCGCATCGTGGTAAAAATTCTCTAACGGCGTTCAGACTTTACCAACCAAGCTGCTTCAATGTTGCCTTGGTTAGTATGGTAAGCAGCGGGTAAAGAGATAAGGCATCGCCCGCGCTGGGGTTGGTTCGGAGTTGAGCATGCTTGCGCGTATTGTGTTGGGGGCTGTCACGGCGGCAGCGACGTTTGCTCCGGCTATTGCAGGAAGCATGAACGCCGACGAGGCGCGCCGCTTCGTTGCCGGTAAAGTGTTCGCCTTCACCTGCTTCGACGGTACCCGCGGCGCAGGCCGCATCCTGGACGATCTCGGCGCCGCCGGCGCGGTGCAGTTCTCGGGCGCAGGCCCGGTGAAGCATCTCCGCCTGCCCGGCAACACGCTCCAGATCCGCGGGCAGAACGTCTGCGCCTCGATCAAGGGCATTCCATTCGAGCCGTGCTTCAACCTGGAAAAGACCGACGATCGCAGCTTCCGCGGCTCGGTGTCGGGCATGGGCTTCGCCTATTGCGACTTCCGCCACCAGGGCGGCAATCAGATGCTGATGGCCCGCGCCGTGGCGCGTCCGCGTTCGCTGCGCGCTTCGGAGCGCACCGGTTCGGTCGCTGCGTCCAACACTGAAGTCGCCGCGCGCGTCGAGACGCCGCGTGTCGAGAGCAGCCGGCTCGAGCCGGTGAAATCCGAAGCCAAATCGGAGCCCGCCAGGAACGACGCTCCGCTGGAATTGCGGCGCTCGACCCAGTGAGCTGGCTGCGCGGGGCCGCCCGCGCATTTTGTCGTTGAAAATATTCATCGGTCACCAGGCCGCCGCGCCGTAGTCATACGGACGGCGGCTTTCATGCCTTGGTAGCGACTCGCGTCCCAGTTTGCCCAGGGCCGGGGGCAAGGGTTCTACGATGTCGCTGTATTTCTTCCGCATCAGCACCGGTCGTTATTCCGGCGCCGCCGACCAGCCGTACGAGTTCGAGGATCGCGCCGCCGTCTGGGCCGAGATGAGCGAGGTCTGCGCCAACCTGCTCGGCAGCATCGCGCGCAACCTGAAGCCGAATGCGAAATGGAGCATGGAGCTGCTCGACGAGAACAAGAAGCCGGTCTTCCGCGTCAGCCTGGTCGGTGAGACAGTGTGCTGATGCCCGCGAACGGTAACCGTTAACGGACGCCACCGCGTGCAAATCCGCGAGATCCATCTCGTTGCACGTGAAAAGTGCGCTGCTGCAGTAGTTTAAAGCGCCATTTCAGTATTTCTACCCAGGCTGCCGCTGCCGCCCTTAACGTTAATGAGCAACCTCGCGGGTTAGCCTTCCCGGATTGTTCACGCGCGTTGGCGCGGCAATGCATATCCGGGGATTACGTCGATGATGTTCATTCAGAACCTGCGAATTGGCACCAAGCTCGCCATCACGTCCGCGCTGACCATCGGGCTCGTCACGCTGATGATCATCCTCCAGATGAGCGGCGGCGCCGAGGTTCAGAAGCTCAGCAATGCCGCATCGGCGCAGCAGGCGATCGCGCAGAACGCTGCAGAAGCGAAAGCCTCGGTGCGCGGGATGCAGATCGGCATTCGCGACATTCTGACATCATCCTCGTCGGCCGAAATGCAGAAGGCCGCCACCTATTTCAATGATCGCCTGACGGCGGCGCTGAAGTTCTCGGGCGAGATGGCGAAGCTGTCGCACTCGCCGGAGAACCACAAACGAATCGACCGTTTGACTGTGCTGATCGGCAATTACCAGAAGGGCGAGCAGCAAATCGAAACTATCCGCAAGCAGGAGCTAGCGCTCGAAGGCAAGAAGGACGGCGAAGCGGCGGCGCAGTACGCAAAGCTCGTGTCCGATATCGACCGCATCCGCAAGGAAACGCTGGCGCCGATCAACGAAGAGATCTCGGAGCTGACCAACGAGATCACCAATTTTGCCAAGCAGAAGAGCGTCGAAGCCCGCACCGAGGCCGAAGCAGAGGCGGCGTCGGTGGCGCGGACCTCGTTCATCACCGGTATGCTGGTCGCGCTGGTTCTGATCGGGGCATGCATCTTCTCCGTCTTCAGCATTGCGCGGCCCATGCGCGCATTGACGGCGGCGATGGAGAAGCTCGCCGGCGGCGATTTCTCCGTGGTGCTGCCGGGCCTCGGCCGCAAGGACGAGGTCGGCGAAGTCGCCGGTGCCGTCGAAAAATTCAAGATCGTGTCCGAACAGAAGGCGCGGGAGCATGCGGAAGCCAAGTCGCGGCAGGATCAGCTCGCGGCCGAGCAGCGCAGCTCCGAGATGCGCAGGCTCGCCGACAGCTTCGAAGGCGCAGTCGGCGAGATCGTAGGTACGGTGTCATCGGCTTCCACGGAGCTTGAAGCATCCGCCACCACGCTCACCTCGACCGCGGAGCGCACGCAGCAGCTCACCACCGTGGTCGCAGCCGCCTCCGAAGAGGCCTCCACCAACGTGCAGTCGGTGGCCTCGGCAACGGAGGAGCTGTCGTCGTCGATCACCGAGATCAGCCGCCAGGTGCAGGAATCTGCGCGCGTCGCCAGCGAGGCGGTCGGCCAGGCCCGCACCACCACCGACCGTGTCAGCGAGCTGTCGAGGGCGGCAACGCGGATCGGCGACGTCGTCGAGCTGATCAACACCATCGCCGGCCAGACCAACCTGCTGGCGCTCAACGCCACGATCGAGGCCGCGCGTGCCGGCGAAGCGGGCCGCGGTTTTGCCGTGGTCGCCTCCGAGGTCAAGGCGCTCGCCGAGCAGACCGCGAAGGCAACCGGTGAGATCGGCCAGCCGATCGCCAGCATTCAGGCCGCGACCGAGCATTCGGTCGGCGCCATCAGGGACATCAGCGACACCATCGAGAAGCTGTCGGAGATCTCTTCGGCGATCGCGGCTGCAGTGGAAGAGCAGGGCGCCGCGACGCAGGAAATCTCCCGCAACGTCCAGCAGGCGGCGGAAGGCACCCATCAAGTGTCGTCCAACATCACCGACGTGCAGCGCGGCGCAAGCGAGACCGGCTCGGCGTCGTCGCAGGTGCTTTCGGCGGCGCAGTCGCTGTCCGGCGACAGCAGCCGCCTCAAGCTCGAGGTCGGGAAGTTCCTCACCACGGTGCGCGCCGCCTGAGGGCGGCCGTCCGCACCCGATCAACCGCCGATTGCAACCGCCGCGCGACGACGCGTGGCGGCTCGCATGCGTCCGCGGCCGATACCGCGGTGAGAAGGCCTGCACGGTTAACCTTCCGGAAAACCGATACGGTCATGATCTCGCAATATTCGGGTGCCGAGTCGCCCTCCCTGTATTGCGTATCGAACGTATCGGAGCACATTCAATGAGCGGCTTTTCCATTCGCCTCACCCACAAGGTCATGGCGATCGGACTCTTCGGCCTTGTCGGTCTCGTCGCCTTCGGCGCTATCTACGAGATCGGCAGCCTCTCTCAGGACGCCTCCCGCACCGTTGCCAACCGCGCCCGCGCGATCGCTGACCTCAACAATCAGCTCACGATCGAGATGCTGGAGGCGCGCCGCAACGAGAAGAATTTTCAGCAGCGCCGCAACGAAAGCTACGCCAAGGCCCATGCCGAGCTGATGGGACCGATCAACCGCGATTTCGACGAGGTCGGGCGGTTGATGGCGGCCGGCGGCATGAGCGCGCTGTCCGACAAGACCAGGCAGGCGCATGACGGCTTCAAACGCTACGCTGAGCGTTTCAAGGCGCTCGTCGTGGCCGAGACCAGAATAGGGCTGAACGAGACGCTTGGCCTGTCCGGTTCGCTCCGCGCCGCCGTGCACGACATCGAGGTGAGGCTCAAGGAGATCGACGATCCCAGGACGACGAGCTGGATGCTGATGATGCGCCGGCACGAGAAGGACTTCATGCTGCGGCGCGAGCCCAAATACATTGCCGAAGTGAAGAAGGCCGCGGTTGAATTCTCCAAGGCGATCGAGGTGGTCGCAGTCCCGACGGCGGTGATGAACGACATCACGGCCAAGCTCCAGAAGTACCAGTCCGAGTTCGCGGCCTGGGCCGAGACCGCGCAGCAGAGCGCTGCGCTGGACGCGAGCATGATGAAAACATTCCGCGAGCTCGAACCCTCCATGGTCGAGGTGCGGACCGCCGTCGACGCCATGTACAAGCAGGCCGACGCCGCGGAAGTCGCAACGCGCGATGCCGTACGCCTGTGGATGATGATTGCTTTCGCCGTCACTGTCGTCGTGCTCGCCGTGGTCGGCTTCTTCCTCGGGCGGTCGATCTCGAAGGCGCTGTCCGGCATGGTCGGTGCGATGACGCGGCTCGCGCGCGGCGAGCTCTCGATTACCGTTCCGGGCGTGGGGCGCAATGACGAGATCGGCGAGATGGCCGGCGCGGTCGAGGTGTTCAGGACCAACATGGCGGAGGCGGAGCGGCTGCGCGCGGAGCAGGCGGAGGCTGATGCGCGCGGACGCGAACGGCGCAAGGCGGATATGCACCGCCTCGCCGACGGGTTTGAAGGCGCGGTCGGCGAGATCATCGACACGGTGTCGTCGGCGGCAACCGAGCTCGAGGCGTCCTCCAACACGCTGACCCAGGCCGCCGAGCGCGGTAACGGGCTCGCCACGGCGGTGGCGGCGGCCTCCGAAGAGGCGTCCGCGAACGTGCAGTCGGTGTCGTCCGCGAGCGAGGAGATGACCACATCGATCTCGGAGATCAGCCGCCAGGTGCAGGAATCGGCCCGCGTCGCTGACGTCGCGGTCGAGCAGGCCCAGCGCACCAACGCGCGCGTCGCCGAGCTGACCAAGGCGGCAGGGCGCATCGGCGACGTGGTCGAGCTGATCAACACCATCGCGAGCCAGACCAATCTGCTGGCGCTGAATGCCACGATCGAGGCGGCACGTGCGGGCGAGGCGGGCAAGGGCTTTGCGGTGGTCGCGACCGAAGTGAAGGCGCTCGCCGAGCAGACCGCGAAGGCCACCGGCGAGATCGGCCAGCACATCGGCGCGATCCAGACCGCGACGCAGGATTCGGTCGGCGCGATCAAGGAGATCGGCGACACCATCGCGCGGATGTCGGAAATATCCTCGGCCATCGCCGCGGCTGTGGAGGAGCAGGGCGCCGCGACGCAGGAGATCTCCCGCAACATCCAGCATGCAGCGCACGGCACCTCGGAAGTCTCCGCCAATATCGGTAACGTCCGGCGCGGCGCAGGCGAGACCGGGGCTGCGTCGGCCCAGGTCCATTCAGCGGCGCAATCGCTGTCTCAGGAGAGCAACCGGCTGAAGAGTGAAGTCGCGCGCTTTCTGGAGTCGGTGCGGGCGGCGTGAGGTCGTCAGCGGTCTTGTTCGAACCGCGCATCGCGCTTTGTGCCGGTGTGGCGCTGCGCGATGTTTGTCGCGCTGCAACGCTTGATTGCCGAACATATAACGGCAGCGACAGCGAATTCCGTAGTTTCACTAGGTTCCTGTTAACGCCTGTTTGCAACTATGGGCGCAATCTTACCGGATAAGAACCAGCCAGCATTGTTGGAATGACTCCGCCCTCTCGTCCGTCGCGACGATAGCGGCGCGGGTGACTTGTGCGTTGCTAGGTATCATCGGGATTTGTCGTGATGTCGAAGTTGTCGATCGTGTTCAAGCTTCTGACCGTGTTGTCGGTCCTCGTGTTGTCGCTCGCCGGCGTCGGCGTGATGGCGATCGGCACCATGCAGAGTATCAATTCCCACACCGTCGAGATCGCCGAGAGTTGGCTGCCGAGCGTGCGTGCGCTCGGCTCGCTTCGCGCCGACATCAACGAGCTGCGCGTCGCGCTGCGCCTGCACCTGATGCAGGACACCGCCGAGGGCAAGGAAGCCGCCGAGAAGCGCCTCGCCTCGCTGCAGGGGCGCATCGACCAGACCCGCAAGGTCTACGAGCCACTGATCGCCTCAGCCGAGGAGCGTTCGCTCTATGAGCAGTGGAGCAAGGCGTGGGCCGAGTACCTGAATGGGGTGCAGGACGTCATGGCGCTGTCGCGCAAGGGCGTCGGTCGCTTCCCGACCGATGCCAACGAGCTGTTGCAGACCAAGGTCGCGAAGATGGCCCAGGCCGCCGACCCGCTGCTCCAGAAGGGCATCGAGATGAACAATCGGGGCGCCGAGCTGGAGACGAAGCAGGCGGCCGACAGCTACGCCACGATCTTCCGCGTGCTGGTCGGCATCATCGTGTTCTCGGTCGTCATCGCGATCGGTGCCGCCTATTATCTCGTGCGTGACGTTTCTCGCGGGATTGCCTCGATCATCCGTCCGATGCAGTCGCTTGGCGAAGGCGACCTTTCCGCCGAGGTGCCGCATCGCGGCGAGAAGACCGAGATCGGCTCGATGGCGGATGCGCTCCAGATCTTCAAGGAGGCGTTGATCGCCAAGAAGGCCGCCGACGAACTCGCTGCGGCCGACGCCGAAGCCAAGATCGAACGCGGCCGCCGCGTCGACGCCATCACCCGCAAGTTCGAGGCCATGATCGGCGAGGTCGTCGGCACCGTGTCGTCGGCCTCGACCGAGCTCGAGGCGTCCGCGACCACGCTGACCAACACGGCGCAGCGCGGACAGGAGCTTGCAACCGTGGTCGCCGCGGCGTCCGAAGAAGCTTCCACCAACGTCCAGGCGGTTGCGTCCGCGTCGGAGGAGCTGTCATCCTCCATCACCGAGATCAGCCGCCGCGTGCAGGATTCGGCGCGGATGGCCGCGGAGGCCGTCGAGCAGGCGACGCGGACCAACGACCGCGTCAACGCGCTGTCGCAGGCGGCATCGCGCATCGGCGACGTGGTCGAGCTGATCAACACCATCGCCGGTCAGACCAATCTGCTGGCGCTCAACGCCACCATCGAGGCGGCGCGTGCCGGTGAAGCCGGCCGCGGCTTCGCGGTCGTCGCCTCCGAGGTCAAGGCGCTGGCCGAGCAGACTGCGAAAGCGACCGGCGAGATCGGGGCGCAGGTCTCCGGGATCCAGGCCGCGACGCAGGAATCCGTCAGCGCCATCCAGGAGATCGGCGGTACCATCGAGCGGCTGTCCGAGGTGTCGGCGGCCATCGCAGCCGCCGTCGAGGAACAGGGCGCGGCCACGCAGGAGATCTCGCGCAACGTGCAGCAGGCCTCGGTCGGCACGCAGGAGGTCTCGATGAACATCACGGACGTGCAGCGTGGTGCGATCGAGACCGGCTCGGCGTCGACGGAGGTGCTGTCGGCGGCGAAATCGCTGGCAACCGACAGCACGCGGCTCAAGGTCGAGGTCGCGCAGTTCCTGGAGTCGGTCCGCGCGGCCTGATCCTCAAGTGCTCGCCTGCGGAGCCGGCGGCGGTGCGACCTGCCGCCGGAACAGGATGCGCTGGTAGAGCCAGCCGATCGCGACCAGCACGATGCCGAGGCACATGAACGACAGCGCGCGATAGACGCCTGTCAGCGTCGACATGTCGATCACGAAGGCCTTCAGGATCGTCAGCGCGATCACCGCGGCCGACGCCAGCCGTGCCCGCTCGGAGTTGACGAGAATGCCGACGCCGAGCAGCACCACGCCGAAGGCGAGCCAGCCGATCGAATAGGTGTATTGCTCGGCGCCCGTTGTGGCGCCGTAAAGCAGGACCGGGCCGTGATAGAAGCGGCGGATCTCCAGCGTCAAATAGGTCAGCGCGAACACCAGCGCACCGCCGGCAATCGTGTTCGCATAGGCGACGGGGCGATGTCCTGCCACCGCATAGGACAGCAGCAGCATCAGCACCGCCGGGAGAGCGTAGCCGAGCAGCAGCAGGTTGAAGACGAGACCGCCGACATCGACGCTGGAGAGCAGCCACGGATTCTCCAGGATCAGCAGGCCGAACACGCTGATGAGCCCGGCGATCGCGGTGAGCACGACCGCGCCGACATTGTGAACCATGCTGTGGCTCCTCAGCCGCAGCCGCTCCAGCCCGATCGCCATGGCGAGCGCGACGCAGACTTGCAGGCCAAATTCGAGCAGCGAGGGCGGCGAGGTCATGCGGCCGCCGGTGGCGAGATGCCGGATCTCCATGAAGGCGAGCAGCGCGGTGAACAGGATCGCGGCAGCCTCCACGATGCGCAGCGGCGGATCGTCACTGCGGCGGCGCAGGAAGATGCTCGCGCCCCAGAACGAGGCCGCCGGCAGGCCGTAGCCCCACAACAGCCAGTTGAAGATCGGCGTGGTGCCGACGGCATCGCCGACGATGCGCGGATCATAGCCGATGCGCGCGGTCACGATCGCGGCAAAGATGGCGGCGAGCCGGCGCAGGACCGGGATCGGCCGCTGCAGCGAGATCCAGGCCGTGCCGAGCGACATCAGCGCCAGCGCGATGGTGAGCCAGCCCTTTTCGAGGGCGAAGGTCAGCGCCAGCGCCAGCGCGCCGAGCGTGCCGGTCGCGAACAGCGCGACGGAGGTCGCAGCGCCCGGCCGATCTTCGCGGCGCGCCAGCGCTTCGGTCGCAGCGCCAAAGGCGGCGGCGAGCAGCACCGCGAGAATCGCGAACGGGATCGAGCGGTCGAGATGGGCGATGCGCGCGTAGAGCGCAACGAGGATAGCGATCGGCGTCGCAACCGCTGCCGCCGACCACACCACCGGGATGACCGCCGAGTTCGAGCGGCCTTGCGCGAGAAAGCCCGCGATGCCGAAGCCGGCAGCGAAGATCGCGGCCATCACCAGATGCAACGTCACCGAGCTGTCGATCGCAGTTGGTCCGACGCCGGGCATCGGGCCGCCCGGCAGCACCAGCATGTCGGGGTTAGCGCGCACCGCCCATTCGGCGAACACGATGAAGACGGTCGCTGCGGCCGCGCCCAGCGCGCCGGTCGCCGCCGGCGCGCGCCAGGCGACGAACAGCGTCCCGCCAACGAGAAGCGTGAAGGCGATCAGCGCAAGGTCCGCATGCGCGCTCGACAGCACGATCAGCATCGCGCCGAACAGATAGGCGCCGAGCGAGCTCGACGACACCGGCTCGATCTCGCCGTCCTCGATGGTCGGACCGAACATGAAGCCGCAGACCACGAGAAGGGCTGCGAGCACGAAGCCCGCGATCGCATGGAAGGCGTGCGGCGCAACCTGCAGCTCGCTGGTATCGAGCCCCGGGAAGATCCAGAGCACGGCGAAGGCGATGGTCGTGACCGCGAGCCAGCGCCACAGCCGGATGCGGGCGAGACCGAAGCTCGCGGCGGTGACGATCGCAAGATAAATATAGAGCGCCCAATAGTCCGGCTTGCCGCTGGAGACGAGGATCGGCGTCACGAACGCGCCGACCACGCCGAGGCCCGCGAGCGCGGGCCCATGCAACAGTGCCGCGGCGAGAGTGCCGAGCGCGACGAGGCCGAGCAGCACGAACGCGGTGGCGGGCACGAGGAAGCCATAGAGCGCATAGGCCGCGTAGATGGTCGCGAACGCCACGGCCGTTCCGGCCGCGGTGAGGATCGCGGGGATGTTGGCGATCGGCAGCGCCGCGATGTTGGAGATGGTCTCCTTGCGCCGCGACCATTCGCCGGCGCCCAGCAGCGCGGCTGCGAACAGCCCGCCGAGGAACACGCGCACGCCGGGGCCGACGAGGCCCGCCTCGATCGAATAGCGCACCATGAAGAAGCCGCCGAGCGCGAGCGCAAGGCCGCCGATCCAGACCACCCAGCGCGTGCCGAGCCGCTCCTCGAAGCCGGGCGCCGGCGCGGGCAGGGGCGGCGGCGTATCGGCCTCGGTGCTCGCTGCGAGCGGCGGCGGTGAAACCTCTTCGGTGACGAGCGGAGGCGGAGCCGCTTCGGCTTCGGGCGCGAGCGGCGGCGGCTCGGCGGCCGTCGTCGCGGGCGCTTCGGCCTGCACCTGCGCGGGCATCAGCGGCGGCGGCTGCACCTGCCGCTGCGCGTAAAACACCTCTTCGAGCGAGGCCAGCCGGCGGCGCAGCTCGGCCGCCTGGCTGGAGGCCTTGATCGCGATCAGGACAGCGATGATCGCAATGATCAGCGCAAAGACGTCAAACGGGCCGTCGAACATGAAGCCTCCAGGCAACCGGCGGGCAGGGGCCGGTCACGCAAATCCTAGGATCTAGCGCCGGGACCGTACGCGCAAGCCCGGCGCGGGTCGTTCCTGGAGCACGTCGCGGCGGAAGCGGTAGAGCGCCGCCGGCCGTCCGCCGGTCTGTGTCGACATCACGCCGGTCGGTTCGACCAGGGCTTCGGTTTCGACCAGGCGGCGGAAATTTTGCTTGTGCAGGTGCCGGCCGGAGATCGCCTCCACCGTGTACTGCAATTCAGTGAGTGTGAAGTCCGCGGGCAAAAGTTCAAACACCACAGGACGATACTTCAGTTTTGCACGCAGCCGCGCGATCGCTGTCGCGAGAATCCGGCGGTGATCGAACCGCATGGAGGTGCCGAGCGCGGGAAGCTCCTTGCGCGCCAATGCCGCAGGACGGCCGTCGCGCCGCGCCTCCTCGATCAGCCCGGCCTCGTACAAGAGCTCGTAGCGGTCGAGCACGCGCTCCTCGTCCCAGGGCGCGCCGTCGAGACCGAAATAGAACCGCACGCGATCCCGGCGCGGCAGCGCGCGTGTGGTCTCCGGCGTCTCCTCCTCGGCCCATAGCGTCAGCGCCGGAATGATGTCACGGGCGATGATCGCGGGCGGCTTCTCGCGCCAGTCTTCCCAGGGCAGGAAGCGATACCACGGTTCGAAGCTCGCACCGGTCGCTGCGAGCTCGCCGCCCACCGCGCGCGTCAGCGCGAGATAGCCGATCGACACCATATGCGCGCCGGTGTCGCCGGCCTCCGCGTGACGGCCGCGATCGCCGAACGTGTAGAGCTGCTCGACATAGCCGAGCCGCAAGCCCGCCTGCGCCTCGACCCAGGCGCGCAGGCCGATTTCGAACGTGCGATGGCTGAGCGCATCGAAGGGGCCGAACGGCAGGCCCGCCAGCCCATCACTGCTGTGTGCGGTGAGGATCAGCGGCTCATGGTCCTCGATCGCGACGATCGCCGCGGTCAGGCCGATCTCGATCGGCGTCAGGAACTTGTCGCTCATGCGATGATGATCGCAGGTGCTGCCACAAGCCCGGCCATGACGGCAACACCTGCATTGTGGCGCGTAGCGGTCATTTGAGCTCGATCACGAAGGGGCGGCCTTCCACCATCATGGCGCCCGGGCCCATCTCGTCGAGCGCGCGCAGCATGCGGCCGTTGCGTCCAAGCGCGCGGTCGGCAAGGCCGACGATGCGGCGGTTCGGCGAAGCGATCGGGGAAGCCGCGCGGATCTTCTTGGCGATCTCGATCTCGTCGCGATCCGGATTGAGGGCGCAGACGGCCGCAAAGGCGCTCGCGGTGGAACGGCTGATGCCGGCATAGCAATGCACCACCAGCGGGGCGCTGCGATCCCAGCCGCGCACGAAATTCAACACCTGGTCGATATGAGCTTCGGACGGTGCGGTGAAGCCGTCCATCTCCTCGGTGATGTCGTCCATCGACACCTTGAGATGGTTGGCCGGCAGCACCGACACCGGACGTGCCACCTGCTCGACATTGGCCATGACGGTCAGCACATGGCTGGCCCTGGTGAGGCGGACGGTTTCGGGAAGGGCGGCGAGGGAACAGACGTGGATCATGGCGGACCTTTTTGCCGCTGATTATAGCGAGCGCTCGTAGGGTGGGCAAAGGCGCATCGCTCCGCGCCCACCGTTTCGCACCGCGCACACCGCGGCTAGTTTGGTGGGCACGCTTCGCTTTGCCCACCCTACGAAGGGATGATGCTATGCGAACACCGCGTTGAACCGCTCCAGAAACTGCTTCTCGGCCCGCGCCGCGGTCCAGGGCGTGAGGTAGTCGCGGCGGACGCTGTCGGAGAGGCCGGGGTCCCTGCCGAACAGGCGCTTCGCCTCGCTTTCGCTGAAGCCGGCAAGCTCGGTTGCCTCCAGATAGGCCGCCCCGCGATCGGCCGCCTTGATGGCTTGCGTGATCTCCTCGGGGAGCGCCGGCGGCAGGCCGAAGCGGATGTGGATGGCGCCGAGCAGGCGCTTCTCCACCGCCTTGTAGTGGCCGTCGAGCACGGCCTTGAACGGCGAGATCATGTCGCCGATCACGTATTCGGGCGCATCGTGCAGCAGGGCGGCGAGCCGCATGCGCGCATCGACGCGCGGCATCTCGTGCCGCATCACGGTCTCCACCAGAAGCGTGTGCTGCGCGACCGAGAAGATGTGCGCGCCGGTGGTCTGCCCGTTCCAGCGCGCCACGCGCGCGAGCCCATGCGCGATGTCGGCGATCTCGACATCGAGCGGAGAGGGATCGAGCAGATCGAGCCGCCGCCCCGACAGCATGCGCTGCCAGGCGCGGGATGCCGCATCGCGTGCCGTTTTCTTCGCGGTCATTTGGCCTTGAGGCGCGGCTTGCGCTGCGTCTTGCCGCAGCTCGCGTGACAATGGCAGTCGACGAGATGGTCGTTGACCATGCCGGTCGCCTCCATGAAGGCGTAGACGATGGTCGGACCGACGAATTTGAAGCCGCGCGAAGACAGTTCCTTGGAGATCTGCATCGACAGCGGCGTCGAGGCCGGCACGCTCGCAGTGGTCTTGAAATTGTTGACCTTGGGCCGTCCGTCCATGAAGTCCCACAACAGCTTCGAGAAGCCCGGGCCCTTCTCCATGATGTCGAGATACGATTTCGCGCTCAGGATCGCGCCGTCGATCTTGGCGCGATTGCGCACGATGCCGGCATCGTTCATCAGCGCGTGCACCTTCTTGTCGCTGTAGCGCGCGATCTTCTCCGGCTGAAAATCATCGAAGGCTTTGCGGAAATTGTCTCGCTTGCGCAGGATCGTGATCCAGGAAAGGCCGGCCTGGAAGCCGTCGAGGATCAGCTTTTCATAGAGCGCACGGTCGTCATATTCCGGCACGCCCCATTCGGTGTCGTGATAGGCGACATAGAGCGGGTCTTCGCCGGGCCAGGGGCAGCGGGTCTTTCCGTCGGGATGCAGGCGGGGGGCTCGGCTCATGCGATGGGCTGCTTCAGGGGAATGCGGACGACGTCGGGTTCGGCGAGCCTCACGGCGAGGCCGCCGGCGGTGAGCGGCTGGCCGGCATCGAGCGCGTCCGCAACGCGGTCGATACGCACCAGCGCGATGCCTTTGCCCTGCGCGGATGAGCCCATCGTGCCGACCGGCTTGTCGCCGGCCATAACACTGACGCCGGCCTCCGGCGAGAGGTCATCGAGCAGCACCTTGACGCTGCGGGTGCGCGCGGTGCCGCGATGCTGCATGCGCGAGACGACCTCCTGGCCGACATAGCAGCCCTTGTCGAAATCGACGCCGGCAAGGCGGTCCATGTTGGTCTCGTGCGGGAACGCATCGCTGTACATGAAATCGAGCCCGCCGCGCGGCACGCCGAGCGCGATACGATGCGTCTCGTATTCGGCGGCGTCGACCAGCTCGGCGCCGATGAGATCGGACAGCTTCTGCTTGAGATCTTCGGGGATCAGGATGCGAGTGCCGAGCGCTTCATTGCGCGGATCGGCGAACGCAAGGTCCGGCTGCGCCGCGAGCTGGCCGTCCCAGGCCGCGAGCACGCCGAGATCGAGGTTTTCCACCGTGACCTTGGCGCGCAGCTTGTAGAATTTCAGCTTGGTGGCGAGGCCCTCGGCCAGCGCCTTCGGACAGTCGATCAGGAACCCGCCGCCATGGCCTGCGGGCACCTCGGTGATCAGGAAATCCACGATGATCTTGCCCTGCGGCGTCAGCAGCGCACCGAATCGCCCCAGGCCCGGCTTCAGCCTGTCGAGATCGGTCGTGATCAGGCCGTTGAGGAAGTTGCGCGCGTCCTCGCCCGCGACCTTGACCACGCTCCGGTCGGGAAGAAACGCTGATTTCATGTGAAAATCTCTTGCGACATGTTGCTCCGGAACGTAAGCCCGCAGGGCATAAACGACAAGACCTCAAGCCCCGCGCTTGGGGATGAGAGAGGCCTTCAGCCATGACCCAGCGCTTCGATGTGATCCTCAAGGGCGGCACCGTCGTCAACCAGGACGGCGAGGGTGTTCGCGATATCGGCATCACCAACGGCCGCATCGCGGAGCTGGGCCCGCTGTCGCAGGCC
This sequence comes from Bradyrhizobium japonicum USDA 6, assembly GCF_000284375.1. Lineage (NCBI taxonomy): Bacteria > Pseudomonadati > Pseudomonadota > Alphaproteobacteria > Hyphomicrobiales > Nitrobacteraceae > Bradyrhizobium > Bradyrhizobium japonicum. Next base: position 7,478,325 of record NC_017249.1, on the reverse strand, counting down.
TCCGCCGCCGAGGTGATCGACTGCAAGGGCCTCCACATCCTGCCCGGCGTGATGGATACCCAGGTGCATTTCCGCGAGCCCGGGCTGGAGCAGAAGGAAGACCTCGAGACAGGGTCGCGCAGCGCCGTGATGGGCGGCGTCACCGCCGTGTTCGAGATGCCGAACACGTCGCCATTGACCGTGACGGAGGCTACCTTCACCGACAAGGTGAAGCGTGCCCATCATCGCATGCATTGCGATTTCGCGTTCTTCATCGGCGGCACCCGCGAGAACGTGCAGGATCTGCCGGTGCTGGAGCGCGCGCCCGGCTGCGCGGGCGTCAAGGTGTTCATCGGCTCGTCGACCGGCGCGCTGCTGGTGGAGGACGACGAGAGCCTGCGCCGCATCTTCCAGGTGATCCGCCGCCGCGCCGCCTTCCACGCCGAGGATGAATACCGCCTCAACGACCGCAAGTCGCTGCGCATCGAGGGCGATCCGCGTTCGCATCCGGTCTGGCGCGACGAGACCGCCGCGCTGATGGCGACGCAGCGATTGGTCAAGCTCGCGCACGAGACCGGCAAGCGCATCCACGTGCTGCACATCTCGACCAAGGAAGAGATCGAGTTCCTGCGCGACCACAAGGATGTCGCCTCCTGCGAGGCGACGCCGCATCATCTGACGCTGGTCGCACCCGAATGCTACGAGCGGCTCGGCACGCTGGCGCAGATGAACCCGCCGGTGCGCGGGGCCGATCACCGCGCCGGCATCTGGCGCGGCATCGAGCAGGGCATCATCGATGTGCTCGGCTCCGACCATGCCCCGCATACGCTGGAAGAGAAGTCGAAGACCTATCCGGCCTCGCCCTCCGGCATGACCGGCGTGCAAACGCTGGTGCCGCTCATGCTCGACCACGTCAACGCCGGCCGCCTGTCGCTGGCGCGCTTCGTCGACCTCACCAGCGCGGGCCCCGCGCGTCTCTACAACATGGCCTGCAAGGGCCGCATTGCCGCAGGCTACGACGCCGACTTCACGGTCGTCGATCTCAAGCGCAGCGAAACCATCACCAACAAATGGGTGGCGTCCAAAGCCGGCTGGACCCCCTATGACGGCGTCCGCGTTACCGGCTGGCCCGTCGGCACCTTCATCCGCGGCCGCCGCGTGATGTGGCAGGGCGAGCTGGTGACGGCCTCGCAGGGCGAGCCGGTGCGGTTTCTGGAGACGTTGAAGCAGTAGGGGGCATTCTTTAGCCTCGTCATTGCGAGGAGCGCAGCGACGAAGCAATCCAGAATCTCTCCGCGGAGGCAGTCTGGATTGCTTCGCTTCGCTCGCAATGACGAGGGGAGAGAGCTACAATCCCTCGACAGGGAGAGCAGTCCATGACCCAACCCCTCATCACCACCGCGCAACTCGCAGCCCACCTCGGCGATCCCAACCTCCGCCTCTACGACTGCACGACCTACAACGAGCCGGTGCCGCCGGGCAGCGATGTGCCCTATCGCGCGGTGCCCGGCGACAAGACGTTCGCGGCCGGCCACATCCCCGGCGCCGATTTCCTCGACCTGCAAGGCGAGTTCTCCGACACCTCCGCGCAACAGCTCTTCATGATGGCTGGCGTGCCCCAGCTAGAAGCCGCCTTCGGCCGCCACGGCGCTGACGCATCCAAGACCATCGTGCTCTACGGCATCGGCACCATGATGTGGTCGACGCGGTTCTGGTGGATGCTGCGCTCGCTCGGTGTCGATGCACAGGTGCTCGACGGCGGTTTTGACAAATGGAAGGACGAGGGGCGCCCGGTCGAGACGGGCGCGCCGAAGGGCTATCCCGCCACCACCTTCAAGGCCGCGCCGCGCGCGGGCTTGTTCGTCGACAAGACCACTGTGAAGGCGCGGATCGGCGATTCCTCGACCGTGATCGTCAACGCGCTCGGGCCGCAATTTCATCAAGGCCTCGAGCCGAGCCGCTACGGCCGGCCCGGCCGCGTGCCCGGCAGCGTCAACGTGCCCGCGGCCACGCTCGCCAAGGCCGACAAGACGCTGACGACGCTTGCCGATGCCGAAGCGAAATTCGCGGCCCAGGGCGTTACGCGCGACAAGAATGTGATCTGCTATTGCGGCGGCGGCATCTCGGCGACGATCGACCTGCTCATGCTGACACAGCTCGGCTACGACAAGCTGACGCTGTACGATGCCTCCATGGGCGAATGGGCGAGGGATCCGGCACTGCCGATCGAGACGGACTAGCTCTTACCCTCCCCTGGAGGGGGAGGGTAAGGAAGAAAATCGGGAACCTTTTCGCTGCCCCCGCATCCAATGTCCGGATCGAATGGAAACAGGCGACCACCATGCAGCGGACCGCAGCCGGCCTGTCCGCCGGCGCCAGAGCATCGGAAGCCGAACTGGTCGACCGCGCGCGGGGCCGTGACGAGGCCGCGTTGCGCGAGATCATGCAGGCCAACAACCGCAGGCTCTACCGTCTGGCGCGCGGTATCCTGCGCAGCGACAGCGAAGCCGAGGACGTGGTGCAGGAAACCTATGTCCGGGCCTTTACCCATCTGGACGACTTTCGCGGCGAGTCCGGGCTGTCGACCTGGCTGTCGCGCATTGCGATCAACGAGGCGCTTGGCCGGGCGCGAAGCCGCAAGCCGCATGTCGAGCTCGGCGCGCTGCCGGAGGAGGCGCTCGACGCGCAGATCATAAAATTTCCCGTTTCTCCCGCAGGCGATCCGGAAAGGACCATGGCCCAACGCGAAATCCAGCGCGTCGTCGAACGCGCAATCGACGAACTGCCGGATGTCTTCCGCATGGTCTTCGTCGCGCGCGTCATGGAGGGGATGAACATCGAGGAGACCGCCGATCTGCTCGGCGTCAAGCCCGAGACCGTGAAGACCCGGCTGCACCGTGCGCGCACCATGCTGCGGGAGAACGTCGAGAAGGAGATCGGTCCGGTGGTGATGGATGCGTTCCCGTTCGCCGGGTGGCGCTGCGAGCGGCTGACCGTATCGGTGCTGAGGCGACTCGGCAGTGGCGGTTGAAGTTTTTCGGGAACGTTTGCGCGAAAATCCCATCCAATGCCTGTGAAGCAACGCCGGCAAACCGTCCGGCAACACAGGAGTTTCAGACATGTTCACCCGATGGAGCACGGCGATGGCCGCGGCAATTCTGTTGTCGAGCCCGGCGCTGCCGCAAGGCGCGAGCGCAGCCGACAAGCCCACCGATCCGCAGATCGCTCACATCGCCTATACCGCGGGCGTGATCGACATCAACGCGGCCAAGCAGGCGCAGAAAAAGGCCAAGAACAAGGACGTCAAGGCGTTTGCCGAGGACATGCTGCGCGACCACGAGGCGGTCAACAAGCAGGCGCTGGCGCTGGTCAAGAAGCTGAACGTTACGCCTGAAGACAACGATACCAGCAAGGCGCTGTCGAAGCAGGCGAGCGACAAGCTGGCTGAGCTCGGCAAGCTGAGCGGCGCGGCCTTCGACAAGGCCTATGTCGCGAACGAGGTCGCCTACCACAAGGCGGTCAACGGCGCGCTGGAAACCCAGCTCATCCCGTCCGCTGGAAATGCCGAGCTCAAGAGCCTGTTGCAGACCGGCCTGAAGATCTTTCAGGGCCATCAGCAGCACGCCGAGCATGTCGCGGCCGAGCTGAAATAGGGGGTGGGATGAAGCCGGGACACCTCGCTTCGATCGCGCTTGCGGTCGTCTTGCTGTCGATCGTCGTCCCGGCGCGCGCCGCGACCATTCAGATCACAATGGAAAATCTCGTGGTTTCACCGGCCGAAACGTCCGCGAAGGTCGGTGATACCATCGAATGGATCAACAACGACGTGTTCGCGCACACCGCCACGGCGAAGAACGGCGATTTCGACGTGATGCTGCCACCGAAGAAGTCGGCGACGTCAGTTCTGAAAAAGGCGGGAACAGTCGACTACTACTGCCGCTATCATCCCAACATGAAAGCGACGCTCAAGGTCGCGCCGTGAAGATAGGGGGAGTGCATTCCCAATCGTAGCGGGAATATCTCCCGGTCATCGCGAGACTAATGCTTGTCCGGGGGAGGCGGCTTCCGTGCGATAAACGCGGCAGACTTCGCGAACCAGTTCGCCAGAGCCCGTTCGCCAGGTCATTCATCCGTAGACTGGCCCCGCCCGTGTGGCGGGGTCATTTTTCGCAAGAAGCTTACTGCCTTGCGAGAGTGACCGAAAATTCGCCGTTGCGGATGCGGCCCGGAAAGCCCTCTACGAATTTCGCCACCGCATCCTCGCCGTAGGTGCCGACGAGCTCGGCGAATGCCGCAAACAGGCTCGCCTGCGCCAGGCAGTCGCCGTCGACGCCATCATGCCGCGCCTCGGCCCAGGCCTCGTTGAGATAGCTCAGCGCGGCCTGTTTCTGCTCGTGATCGGGCAGCGGCGCGCGGGCGGGGGCGTAGGACACTGAATGGCTCATGAAACTCGATCAGGGCTGGGGCGCGATCCACGGCGATGCGCTGTACGAAAGGTGTAGCACGCGTATTAACGCCCGCTAGGCCACATCTTTAGGAACGGTTAACGGCTGTGAACAAAGTCGATGACAGGGTTCCGCTACTCGGTCATTCCGGGTCGCGCGTAGCGAGAGCCATGATGCGCAATTGCGCATCATAGCTCTCGACTTCGTCGAGCCCCGGAATGACGGAGAGCTAGTTCGCGTAACGCGCCGTGAGATCGCGCGAGATCTTCGAGCCCTCCTCGATATAGCGGCGGATCGCCACCGTCGCGGCCGGCGTGCAACTCCGGTAGGTCTGCTGGAAGCCGTTATAGCCGCGGTTGAAGCCGGCGATCATGCGGGTGCGGCGCTCGCCCGAGGGGGTTTCGGCATCGATCAGCGCCTGCATCTCGTTGCGCCATTTGTTGCCCTCGTTGGACCCGCAGATGCCGCGCAGGTAATGCAGCCCGCCGAGGATCTCCGCCAGCCGCTGCAAATCGGCGTCAAACGGCGCCGCCACGTCCTGGGCCCTCGTGGGCACGGAGGCGCAGGCGAGAATCAGGGCAAAAATGGCCAGAAATCGCGTGGACATCGGCGGGGTGTATGCCCCCTCGGGGCGGCTGACGCAAGACGGGTGGTCAGGGCCCGATCAGCCGGGCGGCCGACTGGATGACCTCCTCCAGCCCCCCAGTCAGCTTGAGGTCGCCGAGGCTCGCCAAGGCGTCGGGGGCGATCCAGCGGTAATCGTCGAGCTCGTCGTTGAGAGCGGGCTCCCTGGCCACCCAGCGGGCGGCAAAGGACATGATCAGATAATGGCCGGCGCCGGGGGCGGCCGGCAGCACCTCGCGCCAGCCGGCGAGGCCAATGATCTCGATGGCGAGCCCGGTCTCCTCGTCGACCTCGCGCGCCAGCGCCTGATGCAGCGATTCGCCGAACTCGACCCGGCCGCCCGGCAGCGAATAGAACCCCTTGGCGGGCGAGCGGGCGCGGCGGGTCAGAAGCACCTTGCCGTCACGGAAGATGGCGGCACTGACCGCGATCTGGGGGTGGGTGGGCTGGATGACCGCGGACATATCTTCAACAACCTTTGGCTCAATTCGCCATGATGGTGTCGACGTCGGCCTCCGCGCCGCCATTGATGATGCCGCCGCAGGCCGCGATCAGCGGCTTGACCCAGAGCGTGGCCTGCTCGGCGAGGCGGACGCGGGTCGTGTCCTTCTCGACCTCGCGCATGGCCGAGCCGACCGCTGTCAGGATCGAGGTCATTGTATCCGTGATGTGGTCGAACTGGGCGCGCACGTTCGGATCGGCCTTCTCATAGGCTTCGATGGCCAGATCCCGTGCCTTGAAATTCGACGCGGTGAAATGCTCGGCATAGGACAGCGGCGACCAGGTCAAAAAATCTTCGGCGCATTCCGGCATGTCCGGGACCATTTCCAGCAGCATCACGGCTTCATTGAAATGGTTGAGATAGTCGGTGGCAAGCCCGGTTCGCGGGTTGATGTTGGCCACGCGCAGCCGCTCGGCCCAGGCGGCGGCCTCGGGGCCCGTCTGTACATGCGTCCGCGCGGGTTGGGAGGCCGTTGAGCTCATCTGCCGCAGTGTTAACGTTCGGGGTTAAAAGGACCTGAACGGCCCCTATATAGATATCCAAGGATGTGTGGACGCTTCGTCATAACTTCGGCCCCCGCGGCTTTGCGGCAACTGTTCGGCTATGTCGAGCAGCCGAATTTCCCGTCACGGTACAATGTCGCGCCGACACAACCGATTCCGGTCGTGCTGCTCGAGAACGGCGCGCGCCATTTCCGCTTGATGCGCTGGGGATTGTTGCCGAGCTGGGTCAAGGATCCCAAGGGATTTACACTCCTGATCAACGCGCGCTCCGAGACGGTGCTGGAAAAGCCAGCCTTCAAGAACGCGATTCGGAGGCGCCGCGGCCTGATTCCCGCCGACGGCTATTATGAATGGAAGGCGGAGGGCGGCCGCAAGCAGCCCTTCTTCATCCATCGCGCCGACGGCGAGCCGCTCGGCTTCGCTGCGGTATTCGAGACCTGGGTCGGGCCGAACGGTGAGGAGCTCGACACCGTCGCGATCGTCACGGCGGCGGCGGGCGAGGATCTCGCCGCCCTGCACGACCGCGTGCCGGTCACCATCAGCCCGCGCGATTTCGAACGCTGGCTCGACAGCCGCGGCGACGATGTCGATGCCGTGTTGCCGCTGATGTCGGCCCCGCGCATCGGCGAATTCGCCTGGCACCCGGTCTCCACCCGCGTCAACCGCGTCGCCAATGACGACAATCAGCTCGTGTTGCCGATCAGCGTGGAGGAGATGGCGGCCGAGGCAGAGGCTGCGAAACCGAAGAAGGCGGCCCGGAAGGTTGCTGCTAGCTCGCCGGATGACGGGCAGGGATCGTTGTTCTAGCCGCAGTGCCGTAGGGTGGGCAAAGGCGCAAAGCGCCGTGCCCACCTTCTCTCCGGTCACGCGATGCACGATGGTGGGCACGCTTCGCTTTGCCCACCCTACGACAGCGGAGTTTGTAGCACCGCTCTCACACGATCTCTTTTGCCCTCAGCGCCGCGATCTCCGCTGCATCGAATCCCAGCTCGCCCAGCACCGCATCCGTATCCGCGCCCAATTCCGGCGCCATCCGATCGAGCTTGCCGCCGCCATGGGCGAGTTTGAAGCCACTGCCGGCGAAGCGCAGGCGGCCGTAGGGTGTATCCAGCTCCTGGATCGCGCCGCGGGCCTTGATTTGCGAATGATCGATGACCTCCTCGACCTTCCAGATGCTGGCGCAGGGCGCGCCGGCATCTTCCAGGATTGTCTCCCACTCGCGCGCAGGCCTGGCCGCCAGCGCCTCCTCGATGATGGCGCGCAATGCGCTCTCGTTCTCGTTGCGCGCGAACCAGTCGGCGAAGCGCGGGTCCGACAGTGTGTCCTCGCGGCCGAGCGTGGACATCAGCGCGCGGTACTGCTTCTCGTTATTGACGGCGAGCAGGATGTGGCCGTCGCCGCATCTGAACAGATTTGCCGTGGTCCGGCGGCTCACGGCCTGGTTGCCCGAAAGCTGTTGGCGATGCCCGGCGACCGACCAGTCCGCGATCTGTCCCGAGAGAAACGCCATCGTCGCCTCCAGCATCGAGACGTCAATCAGCTGTCCCTGGCCGGTGCGGTCGCGCTGATACAGCGCGCTCGATACGCCGAAGGCAGCGGTGGCGCCCGAGAGCACGTCGCACACCGCAAAGCCCGCGCGCGTCGGCCCCGTCTCCGGGTGGCCGGTGATCGCCATGATGCCGGACAGCGCCTGCATCTTGCCGTCATAGCCGGGCCGCAGGCGGTCCGGGCCGGTCTGGCCGAAGCCGGACACGGCGCAATAGATCAGCTTTGGATTGATCGCCGACAGCGCCTCGTAGCCGATCCCGAGCCTGTCCATCACGCCCGGGCGAAAATTCTCCATGACGACGTCGACTTGCGCGGCGAGCTTCTTCACGATCGCGATGGCGTCGGGCTTCTGCAAATCGAGCGTCAGGCTGCGCTTGTTGCCGTTGATGGCCTGGAACGCCGGCGCGAGCCCACGCTCGGCCCATTCGCGGCTGAGCGGCGTGCGGCGCATGTCTTCACCCTCGCGCCGCTCGACCTTGATGACATCTGCCCCGAGCAGCGCGAGCTGGTAGCTCGCATAGGGGCCGGCCAGCACCTGCGTGAAGTCCAGGATCTTCACGCCCTCGAACGGTCGCGTCACGTCGCTCTCCCCTTTGTTTGTCGTTGTCGGAGGACGTCAGGCGGCGCGGTTGCCGCGCGCGATCTCCTTCTGCTTGTCGAATTCGGCGCGGCGGCGCGCGAGCTCCTCGGGTGAGAGCTGTGCGACGTTGTTGTAGTCGAGCTTCCAGGAGGCGTCCTCGCTCCAGCGCAGCGGCGACTGCATCGTGGTCTGCGGACCGCTCGCGCTTTCCAGCAGCTTCAGCGCGAGCTCCAGCGTCTGCGCCTGCGAGGCGACGTCGTGCGGCTTGCCGGCGGAATTGCCGAGCGGGAAGTCCGAGAACAAGAAGCGCGGCACGGCGGCATGCTCGATGATGTCCTTGGCACAGCCCATCACCACTGTCGGAATGCCGTTGGCCTCGAGATGCCGCGCCACCAGCGCGGTGGTCTGGTGGCAGACCGGGCAGTTCGGCACCAGCACGGCGACATCGACCTTGTCGGCGAGGCAGCGCGCCAGGATTTCCGGCGCGTCGGTGTCGAGCGTGACGCGATGGCTGCGATTGGTCGGCGCGCCGAAGAAACGCTGGCTCACCTCGCCGATGCGACCTGCGGCGGATGCCGTCAAAAGCTGCGGCAGCGGAAACCAGGTGCCGTTGTCGGTCGCCGTGGTGTGCTTGCGGTCGTAGCCGATATGCGAGATGCGCAGGTCGTGCTGTTTCGAGGTGTCGCCGTCATAGACCTGGTAGAATTTGGCGCCGCCATTATACGCCGCGCCCGGCCCCTGGTCGCCCTTGGTGGGATCGTAAGGCGCGGCCGTGGTGATGATCGTCACGCGCGATTGCGCCAGCGGTTTCTTCAGCGGCTGGAACGGCGCCTGAGTGTAGTGCGCCCAACGATACGGCGTGGTGTAGCCGATCGCGGTGTAATATTCGCGCGTGCGCTGCATATAGGGGATGGGAGAGTCATAGTCGGGCGCAAAGCCGAATTCGTCGTCGCGCGGAGCGGACATGGGGCGCGTCTCCTGGTTCTTGGTTGGCGCCAGACTAGAGATAGTTTTGGAATTGCTCAACCGGGGCGGGGCGGCGCAGGGCAGAATTGCATTGCGCAATAGCTCGCCGCGCGGCAGGTGCGCTCCCTCGCCCCGCTTGCGGGGAGAGGGGGAGTCTCCGCAAGGGAGGTGACGGTGAGACTCGTGGAGAGTCCCCCTCACCCAGATTGCATCTTCGATGCAATCCGACCCCTCCGCAAGCGGGGCGAGGTGAAGAGAGCGCTCACCTGAACACGTGCAGCGCCGCGTATTGCAGCAGCATGATCGCCTTGGCGTCGATGATGCGGCCGTCCGCGATCATCGCCAAGGCCTCGTCGATCGAGAGCTCCAGCACCTCGATGTCCTCGCCCTCATGCTCCAGGCCGCCGCCGTCGCTGACCCGCATCTCCGGCTCGTATTCGGCGACGAAGAAATGCAGCTTCTCGGTGATGGCGCCGGGGCTCATGAAGGCCTCGAACACCTTGTGGACGTGGTGCAGGCGATAGCCGGTCTCCTCCTCGGCCTCGGCGCGGATGCGCACCTCGGGGGAGGCATCGTCGAGCACGCCGGCGGCCGCTTCGATCAGGAGATCGTCGTAGCCGCGGATAAAGGCCGGCAAACGGAACTGGCGCACCAGGATCACCGTACGCCGTGCGCGATTATACGGCAGCACGGCGGCGGCGTTGTCGCGCTCATAGGTTTCGCGGTGCTGCGTCTGCCACTCGCCATTGGCGCGCCGGTACTCGAACGTCGTGGTCTTCAGCGTGGTCCAGCCGTCCGAGAGCACGCGGACGTCCTTGATGCGGACGCGGTCGGAAATGGTCATTGCTGTTTTCCAGCTACGTTGTGGAAGCGCGGCCGTCGAGCCACTTCTGGAACATCACCGAGGTGGATTCTTCGAAACCCAGCGACTGGTAGAACGCATTGGCTTGCGCGTTCTCGCGGCGGACCAGCAGCTGCAGCTTCAAAATGCCGGCCTGGCGCAGCCAGTCCTCGGCCGCGGCCATGATGACGCGGCCATAGCCGCGCTTGCGCCCATCGGGATCGACCGCGACGTAATAGACCCAGCCGCGATGGCCGTCATGGCCGACCATGGCGGTGGCGATGATCGCGCCGCCGTCGCGGCCGATCAGCACGGTCGAATTGTCGCGCCGCCGCGCCAGCGCGATGTCGGCATGCGGATCGTTCCAGGGCCGCGTCAGGCCGCAGCGCTGCCACAGCGCGACGACGTTCTCGACATCGGCATCGTTGATGGCGTCGATCGTAAGTGAGACGCTCACAGCACCTTCCCCGGATTCATGATGCCGTGCGGATCCAGCATCGCCTTGATCGCGCGCATCAGCTCGATCGCGGTCTTGTCCTTCACCTCGGGCAGTTCGTCGCGCTTGAGCACGCCGATGCCGTGCTCGGCCGAGATCGAGCCGCCCATGCGCAGCACGATCTCGAACACGACCGCGTTCATCTCGTGCCAGCGCGCCAGGTAATCCGCGGTGTTGGCGCCGATGGGCTCGCTGACATTGTAATGCAGATTGCCGTCGCCGAGATGGCCGAACGGCACCGGCCGCGCGCCGGGGATCAGTTTCACGACGGCGGCATTGGCCTCGTCGATGAAGGCGGGCACGGCGGCGACCGGAACGGAGATGTCATGCTTGATCGAGCCGCCCTCGGGCTTCTGCGCCGACGACATCTCCTCGCGCAGCTTCCAGAAGCCGTTGCGCTGGGTGAGGTTGGCCGCGATCACGGCGTCGTCGACGATCTCGTCTTCCATGGCGCGCGTCAGGATCGTCTCCAGCGGCGTGCGGGCATCGTCGCCGGGCGAGGACAATTCCATCAGCACGTACCAGGGATGTTTTGCTTCGAGCGGATCGCGCACGTCGATGCCGTGGCGGACCGAAAAGTCGACCGCCATCTCCGACAGCAGCTCAAAGCTCGTCAGCGCGCTCGCGGCTTCGCCTTGCGCGATGGTCAGCAGCTTCAGCGCCGCCGCCGGCGATTTCAGCCCGACGAAGGCGGTCTCGACCGCCCGCGGTTTCGGAAACAGTTTGAGCGTGGCCGCCGTGATGATGCCGAGCGTGCCTTCGGCGCCGATGAAGAGGTTGTGCAGATTGTAGCCGGTGTTGTCCTTTTTCAGCTTCGACAGCACGTTGAGCACGCGCCCGTCGGCGAGCACGACCTCCAGCCCCAGCGCCATCTCCCGCGCGACGCCATAGGCGAGCGCGGCGGTGCCGCCGGCATTGGTCGAGAGATTGCCGCCGATGGTGCAGCTGCCTTCGGCACCGAGCGAGAGCGGAAACAGCCGGTCCACGTCGGCCGCCTTCTGCTGCGCGACCTGGAGCACGACGCCGGCCTCGCAGGTCATGGTGTTGGAGGCGGTGTCGACCTCGCGGATCTTGTCGAGCCGGCGCAGCGACACCACCACCTCGCCGTTGTGCGGCGTCTGGCCGCCGACGAGCCCGGTGTTGCCGCCCTGCGGCACCAGCGCGATTCCGTGCGCGGAGGCGAGCTTGCAGATCGCCGAGACTTCCGCCGTCGAGCCCGGGCGCAGCACCAGCGGCGAGCGGCCATGAAACAGGTTGCGCTCCTCGGTGACGTAAGCCTCGATGTCGGCCGCGTCGGTGATCGCGTGGCGGTCGCCGACGATCTTGCGGAATTGTTCGATCAGCTCGGGCGCAAGCGGCGGGGTGGCAGATTTATTGACGTTCATGCTCTTGTCTCTTCTTCGCTTTTATCTCTTGCGCATGATCTTATCGGAAAACCGCTGCACACTTTTCCGGATCATGCGCTATCGGGCGACCGCGGCCCGGCGCAGCCGGTCGTTGATGGCCTCGCCAAGTCCTTCTTCCGGCACCGCCATCACTGCGATCGCTCGCGGGCTCTTCGCATCGAGGGCGCGAAGATAGCCGAACAGATTGGTGGCGGCTTCATCGAGATCGGCCGCGGGCGACAAATTCATGACGGCGGCGGCGGCCTCCAGGCCCGGCAGGCGATCGGGTCCGAACGCCAGCAGTGCTTCGCCCGTGGCCACATCACGCGCATTGAGCCGCACGCTGGCGCGCGGCGCGTAATGCGAGGCCAGCATGCCCGGCGCCAGCGGCTGGCTGTCGTCGCTCTCGGCCTCTACAGGTGGCCGCGCCAAGGCTACGCCGAGCACGGCCTCGATCCGCTCGCGCGACAGCCCGCCGGGGCGGAGCAGCATCGGGGCATCGAAGCAGCCGACAATGGTCGATTCGACGCCGACCGTAACCGGCCCGCCGTCCACGATCAGGTCGATCCGCCCGGCAAGGTCGCTTTCGACATGGGCTGCCAGCGTCGGCGAGACATGGCCGGAGATGTTGGCGGACGGCGCCACCACGGCCCCGCCGAAGGCGCGCAGGATCGCCTCCGCCACCGGATGGGCGGGAATGCGGATCGCGACCGTGTCGAGCCCGGCGGTGGCCAACTCGGCCACCGGGCAGTCGTCCGTCTTCGGCACCACCAGCGTCAGCGGCCCCGGCCAGAACGCTTCCGCAAGCCTCAACGCACGCGCATCGAACCGCCCGATCCGCCGCGCGGCGGCGAGGTCGGCGACATGGGCGATCAGCGGGTTGAAGGCCGGCCGCCCCTTGGCGGCGTAGAGATGGGCGATCGCGGTGGCATTGGCGGCGTCCGCGCCGAGCCCATAGACCGTCTCGGTCGGAAACGCGACCAGCCCGCCGGCGGCCAAAATCCGGGCGGCAGCTTCCGCGCCGGCCGCGCCGGCCGGTAAAATCGACGTTTCAAGACCCGTTTTCACAGGGACAAAATTCCTCATACCGGCCGCTTGCGGTGCGTCAAACCCGACGCTATAAGCCGCCTTCTTGTCGGAGTGTGGCTCAGCCCGGTAGAGCACTGCGTTCGGGACGCAGGGGTCGCAGGTTCGAATCCTGCCACTCCGACCAAGAATTTCAGGGATTTGCGCTTCCCCTAGTTTTTACGTCCCGCGATGTTCCGTACTACGCAGGGTGCGCGGGTGTCAAAGTTCGTGGATTGTTCGCGGCGCTATTTGGCATCGAACTTCGCGGTGCGCAAACGCCAAACGTTTTGACGCACGAATCCCCCCCCAGAGCGTTCGAGTTAGTTGTCCGTAGGCCCGAATCGACTTGTGGCCTTCCGTCAACGAGCGTTTTCGACGTCCCGCACTCCGACCCAGCTTCGTTCCGTTAATGGGCAACGCTGCTCGCTCGCATGCACTTTCAGGTCTTCGAAGACCTCATTCAGCAAGGCCAAATCAGGTGCTGAGCCGATGAAGTCATCGACGGGGGCCTCGGACTCGGTACCTCGAATGCGACGCGAGGAAAAACGCGGATTCTCAGCACAGAATCGTCAATGCGCAATGACTTATACCGGTTGCGCAGGTGAGGTTTGGGCGCAAGCGCAGCGTCTGTCCGCTCGCCTCTTCAATGGCTTCTCAAAGATGCTCAGCAGCTACGCTGCGGCGGTCAGCCTGTTCACCGCATTGGCGGCGCTCGGCAGGCAGAATTCGAACGCGGTACCCATAGGCGCAGAACAAAGGGCCGCGCTGCGGGGCGGCACTGTCGCAAGTCTATCGACGCCGGTCAGCGGTCCGTACAAGTACCGATAGACAGCAACGCTCCACTCGCATTAGTTGCATCCCTTTGATTGAAGGGTTTGGAATGTTGCCCGAGATAATCGCCTACGGCATTGTCATTGCTGTCGTCGCCGGGGTTGCGTGGGTGGTGGCGCAGCGGCTCGGCGCCTCCATGTCCCGCTGGTCTCTTCGTGTTCAGGCCCGGTACGTCAAGGCCGGTCATCCGCCCGGCTACCACGAGCGCCTGAAGGAGATCCGCGCACTCTACGCCGCGTGGACTCACGAAGAGGCGACCGTCTGGCAGATGTAAATCCGGCGCCCGGTGCGGCATGGCCCTGCATTCGCGGGCCGATGGTCGGTAGGTCGGCGGACTACCGCCGCGCCACCAGCACGCCCACCAGGAACGCCACCATCAGTGCCGGCAGTGGCGCCTCGCGCACCATGCCGCGAACGATGTCCGGCCAGTGCTGGTCCGGGACGAGGCTTGGAGACCTGACTTCAGCCATTGCTGTCATGCCCCAGTCGGAGGCAAGTTCGGCGATCTCGCTCGAGGCCAAACGCACGCCGTCGCGGACGCGGAAGATGGCGGCGTCGGATCGCTCGCGCGGCGCGAGCGCCATCAGCGTCGCGACGGCGGTGCGCAACGTCATCTCGCCAAAACCTTGCAGCCTCACCGATTCCTCGGGATCGGACGTCATGCGAAATCCCTCACAGCGCGAAGTGGTGCGCGATGGTGAATGCCGCCGTCGCGCACAGGACCAGCGTGGACACCGCGCCGGCCACCCCGCGCGCGAGATGGGCTCGCGTCAGGTGCCTGGTCATGATTTTGCTCCATGCTCTGCATGGCAATGGCGGCGAGGAAGGTTGGTTCCTAGCGCGTCGCTCGAATCGCCCGGAATCTCTACTTCCGCAAGAGCTCGCTCAATGCCGCCGTCGCCTCGGCGCAGCGGATGTCGTCGATCTCGCGCGACAGCCTGAGCGCGCTGGATCTCAGTTCTTCGAGCTTCCAGCTCTCCGGACGCTGGCTTTCGAGCTGACCGAGACGCTTGTTGAGGTCGTCCAGTCTCGATTGGAGCTGCCCGATGCTGGCGGCCCCATTCACTTTCCAAACGCGCTGTGCACGCATCGTAGTTCCCCTGCTAGTCTCACGGCGTTGTGAGCGGGGTTCGTGGCTGGAATGGGAGTTTGTTTTGTCCGGCTTCAGACAGTGGGGAACCGTTGCAAAAGGGCAACGCGGGTTCCTGCGCGCTGGCCGGCGCGGACAGAGCTATCGCCCATTGTCCGCGCCCTTCTGCATATGCCGTCGCGTGGCCTGGCCGGGCCCGGCACGATCCGCGTCAGGCGGCGCTCGGCCACCCGGTTGATCGCTTTTCGATGCGGCTTTCCAGGATCGCGATGCTTACCTGGATATTGTCGCGCCGGGCTCTGAGATTCTGCGCGAGCATCGGGTAGGCGAGATTGTTTGGATCGGAGATTCCGGCCCTCCGCTCTTCCTCCAGAATGTCGGCGTCGAGCATTTGCGTGCGCCAACGCAGATCGGAGATCAGGACGTGGAGCTGTGTCGGGATGGTCGCTTCGAAACGGGACGTCGATTGCATGGGATCGCCTCACTATGAAACAGACCCACTGCGGGTCTGAGGGATTGGCGGACGAGCAGCAAGGAGAGTGCCAGCGCGTCGGCCGAGGGCGAAGGCCTGCCGGGCTGTTTGGTGCTGACGTCTGCCGCCTCTGGGGGACAATTGATCGAGATCAATTTCACCCGTCATACTCGCTCGGTATGCTGAGCCTCAATGGGCGGTCACGCCTACTGTCATTGGGCAGAGGCATTGGGAGTGACCGACAGGGGCCGCCGGGAATTGCAGAGAGTTACCGGCGGTCCACTCGGACAGATGATCGCGCGCGCCCGCAGGCCATAGGACACTCGTCCGCTCGCACGATTGTAAAAGACGACGAATTGGTGATCCTGGTTCAGCCGGTCCTGCCATGAGATAGCTGGGCGGTTCGGAGACCGCGCGAGCGCGTTGCAGAGCAGCGAACCCGGTTGCTTCTAAAGCTAGGGATCAACTCACCGGCCGAAATCACTGAGGCGGCCAAGCGGTTGGCCTACCTATCAACCTACAAAGGTGTGACGTAAGGGGGGATCGCCCGTGCGCTGGCGCGGCCCGCCCGGTGTCCTGTAGCTCTGCCGCTCCCGGCGAGCTTTCCCGAGAATTTTGATCTGGCGCAAGGGTCACGTTAGCCAAAAGGCGCACGGATAGGATCAGGGCAGGCAGTAATGGAGAAAATCCATGAAGCCGATGAATATGGGGAAGCTTGCAATTGCAACCTCGACCGTCGCGGCCGCAGCACTGCTCTCGTTCGGTTGGTCTGAACAGCATGGCGTCTCGCTGTCTGTCGAGAGCGCTCAGGCGCGGGTCGGTCGCCCGTTTACGCCCCTGAGCGTTGCAGGAGTTGCGCGACGACAATACCGGCGCGCTGCATATGGATACGGTGCCGGTGTAGTCGGTGCTGGCTTGGCCGCCGGTGCGATTGGAACCGCTGCGTACTACGGCGGCGGCCCTTACGCAGGCACTAGTTGGGGCTACCCTGGCAGCTACTATGGCAGTTATGGCGGATACCCAGGCTATTACGGCGGCTACGCCAACCGCAGCTACGTCACCGGACGGCCAACGCTGTTCCCGCGCTACTACGGCGGCTATGGCACTGGCGGCTACTACGACGCTTACGCCGCTGGCTACCCTGCCAGCTATTACGGCGGCGGCTACGCCAACCGCAGCTACGTCACTGGGCGGCCAACGCTGTTTCCGCGCTACTACGGCGGCGGCTGGGGCTGGTGAAACTAGAGCTTTGCGTTGGGACTTAGTCAGCGGCTGAGGTGCCAACTCATAGATCGCCTCAACGGGAAGGCCGCGCCAGTGGTCCCCCCGCCGGCGACAAGATGCTTTCGCATTCCCGGCGCTGTCGATGGATGTCCCTGTGTGATGACAGGGGCGAGGTCGAACTGATGCCGTGCAATCGGGGATGGCCGATGTGAGCGCATCCGTCCAATGACATAGATCAAGACGAGGACGGGCAGAGCGAGTAAACTTCTAATCTTGGGGCAGTCCAGTGAGGGAGGCAGTCATGATCTCTCGACGGAAGCTTCTTTCTTCTTTGGGCTTGGCGACTGCAATTGCCGCGTTCCCGACCGTGCTGATGGTCCCTGACGCGGAGGCGCAGACCGTTGGCATGGAAAGGCGTCAAGATCGACGTGAGGGGCGCCACGAACGCCGCGAGGGTCGCCGTGACGCGCGCCAAGTGCGCCGCGAGGGTCGCCGTGAGGCGCGCGAAGTGCGGCGCGGAGTTACGCCGGCGCCAGGAGTTACGACGGGGGCAGCTAAGTAGCTTGGCTAGAGCGTAGTGGGTCGATAGGTCTTCATCTCCGCTCATCGTCCCGGTGCAGCGCCCGTAGTAGCTCGCGTGCATGAAGCAAGATATGATCGAGACGTCGAATACGGAAGCAGTGATCTTCGCGGATTGGAACGCCGGGATCGGCGCGAGGTTAGATGGATTGCGCACCATCGCGGCGGCGCTGACCGCGCGCTGGATTGGAGGCAGCAAATGATCATCGTGGACGAAGACGGCGAGATCATCGCCACAGCATCCGATGACCATACTCTAATCGGCGGCCACCACCGCCTCGCGGTGGCGGCCAGCCTTGGTAAAAACTGTTCTGGCGACATACCGGCGAACCAGTGAAGCTTGATAACTTCTTCAAGCATTATGGAAGTTCTCTTCGGCACTCAGCCTAAGCCGCTCGACGGCCGATAATGTCTCGTTCACTTGCCCTGCATCGTGTGCCTGATCGCGGCTCCGCCGTCGCCGCCCTTTGCCCCTGCCACGGTTCGGATCAAACTCGTTGACGGCGTTCTGCCAATGCGATGATTTAGTGCGATCCGGTATACAAAGGTCGGTACGCCGATGGTGGCGGCGACCTTGGTGGGGCGCCGCGCCAACAATCGAGTGAGCCAGGGCCGATGATCGGTGCCATGGATCTTGGCATAGCGGTGGCTACCGCCGTCATTTGGGAAGACATTCCACATTGTAGGCAATGATAATCTGTGCTGGGTCAGCCTTCCCGATGGTCTTCAAGTCTTCTAGACCACTTCTCAGCTTGGCTCCGGCGTCCCCTAAACTTCTTTCAAGCGCCGACTTCGCCGCCCTGCATCGTTCTTCGTTCGAGAACTCTTGAAACACCACAGTCGGAAGGAGACGCCATTCCGCTCTGTCGTTGGTGGCGGCCGGGCTGACTGAGTAGGAGAAGACGTACATCAGGACCCACATCGGCATGCTCCACTTGTGACGCGATGGCAGTGAGGGGCCCCCCTCCCTTGTTTAGACGCGGATCGCCTTGGCCTCCGTTATTCCGTCGACCTAAGTGCGGCCGAGCACGCGGGCGACAATTCGGCAACTCGCGCCTTGAGGCAGCGTATGATGCGATGGCCACCGGGCCGAAGTCCTTTGCACAAGCGCTCCACATCGCTTTTGCATTCTCGTGCAATCTTAACGGGGTCGGTCAACCGGTTCTTGGCGAATGCATCTTGACCAGACAACGCGATTGCAATGCCGAACAAGGGGCTGAGCCAGTTCATCTCTAACTCTCTTCTACAAAGCTGTTCACGTGCCTGAGCCCAAGGGCACAACGTTGACCTAGATCAAACCAATGATGGCGGTGACGTTCTTCTGAACGGAGAGGGCCGCCGGGTGAGTGTCCGGCTGGGCTTGTTCTTTAATTCCCGGGATTTTGATCTATTTCGCCAAATGCGTGAGGGATGCAGATGTCGGACAATCCCATCGACGTGATCGAAGCCGCCATTCGCTCCGCCTTCACCAGTTACCCAAAGGAAGACGACCCGGATTGGAGAAGTCCGCACTGGATCAAGCCCGAAGAGTGCTCGCACTTAGCACAGGGCATACTTCTGGAATTGCAGGCAAAGGGATTTGAAATCGTGAAGAGGCAGACCTGATAGATCGGTGGCGGGGCCCGCGCAATTGGTCATTCGATGGCCGAAGTTCAGCGCGGCGGTTTGGCGTAATTCTCGGCGGCTTGCCGTGACGTCGCGTGCCTCTGCCCCTCCCACCATCGGGAGGTTCACCATGGCGGCCAGCGGTGCATCATCGAAGCTCAACTAAAGCAATTGCGAACCTAAGCTCTGCAGCCCTGCCGCCCCGGGGCGCCGGACGGCCTTCCTAGGGCCTCCGGCGACGATTGATTGAGATCAATCCCCCCGTCCCCCTCGGTGAGTATGCTCGCCCTCAATGGGCGGTCACGCCTACTGTCATTGGGCAGAGGCATTGGGAGTGACCAACAGGGGCCGCCGGGAATTGCAGGGAGTTATCGGCGGCCCACTACTTAGGAACATCCGCCCCACGATCTGACGACCGTGTTCCAGTTCATGACAGTGCAGGCCTCACGCAGGGGATGTATGCTCGCAAAACGCGCAAGTGGTAGGGTGGTGTTGTGGCTGACCGGTTGTTTGTGACTCTGATCGTGCTGTCTGGCATCGGCTCGACGGTGCTCGCGGCAATCGTGGTGTTCTCGTTCTGAGATCGAGGAGCGCACGGGGTTCGCCGCTCTGCCCGGTGTAATGGTGACACGCCCGCGCGGTGGCTCGCACAACGCCGATGTGACGGGCTCAGCGATACGTCCAGACAATCGGGAGGTGAAGCATGTACCGGCATATTCTCATTCCGACAGATGGGTCGAAGCTAGCGGGGCGTGGGGTTGCGCATGGGTTGGCGTTGGCGAAATCCGTTGGAGCCAAGGTCTCCGTAATCTACGCTGTGGACTCGCTTCTTGCAGTGACGGGCGACTTTGCGAGCGTGTTGGATTGCGCGGCAAATGCGGCCAAGGAGGCTGGCGTTTCCTGCGAGACAATTCAGCTGGAGAACGTGCCACCTCATGAAGCCATCATCGCAACAGCCGAGGAAAAAGGCTGCGATCTCATTGTAATGTCATCGCATGGGCTCAGCGGACTTCCCATGCTTCTGATCGGCAGTGTGACAAACAAGGTGCTGACCTACGCGAAAACCCCCGTACTGGTTTGTCGGTGAATGTGCAGGCCGCTCGAAGATGGGTCACTCGCGAGCGGGTTGGCCAGCGGCTCGTCCGGGCATGGTCCGCTATGCGTCCATGGCGGCCAAAGTCCGCGCCGGAAACCAGCGGGAGGGATTGGTGAGGGTCGTGCGCTTGATGCTGACGCACGGTCGCGTCGTGGTGACGATGCGTGGCGACAAGACAAGAAGCGACGCAGTGTCCCCTCAGAACGGGATCGATGGTGCGCGGACCCGGTTAATGAAAAATTAACGGAACAGGTAAACTTGGCAGTTTTCGTGATCGTGATGACGTGCGGCGCGTGACGCTATCCGGGCGTGTGAAGTTGTAGCGGTCCCTCCGCAATCGGTCGGCAGGGTCCTTTGGAGAGCGCCCCAAAGCGCGGGGACCGCGCGACCGCTCCCCTCGAGGCAATCTCGCTCGAGAAAACCCGTGGTTGCAGTTGCATTCTAATTCGTGATGCCGCGAGCAAGGTTCATTCGGGCAAGCCCGCTTTCCGAAGGCCCTCGATCAACAGCTTCGCGTTTGATTGCCCGCCCCGCACGATGAACGCTGATATTGTAAAGGCGGGATCGAACTCAAGCAGACGCGCCACCAACTCACGGGCCTCAGCCTCGCGCCCGAGATGGGCGAAAGCGGACGCGAGACAGCAGTAAGCTGGCCAATAGGAGGATTTCTGGCGTTGGGCTTTCTTGCCTGCGACGATGGCCTCGTCAAAGCGGCGAAGCTCGATCAAGGCTATGCCCATCCCGACAAACGACGAATGTAGCAGCGGGTCTATTGGGTTCACGCGAATGGCACGTTCGAAGCTCTGGACCGCTTCCTGCGGTAACCCCGCAGCTCTACAGACCCAGCCTCTGGCGGACCATGCGCCAAATGAATTGGGATTGAGCGCGACTGCCCGGTCAGCCATTTCGATCTCACTTTCACAATCGCCAATCATGAACGACGAGATTACAGCAGCCGCTGCTAACGTATCTGGATCACTATCGTCGACGCTCAATGCCAAGCGAGAAAGCCGAACGGCTTCCCTGCGGTCGAATTGGGGATCGTCAGCATAGCCGAAAAGGACGTTTCGCATGTGACAGAGACCTGCGAGAGCCGCGGCACCGCCGAACCGAGGGTGCAGTTCCAAGGCGCGGTGAGCCAACCTGATCGCGTCGGCCAACCCTTCGCGGGTCGCCAGGTAAGACAGCGGCAGAGCGCGGAGATAAAAATCATAGGCGGTGAGGTTCTCCGGTCGGCGCCGCGCCGCCATTGCGATTTCCGTTTGAACCAATTTTGGCTCGATAGCTGAGACAACGGCGACCGTCACTTCGTCCTGAAGCGCGAAAACGTCTGTCAGGTCGCGCTCGAACCGATCCGCCCAGATGTGCGCGCCGGTCACCGCGTCAATCAACTGCCCTGCGATGCGAACTTTCCCCGCGGCCTTGCGCACAGACCCCTCAAGGATATAGCGCACGCCCAGCTCATGCCCGACCTGCTTCACGTTCACCGCCTTGCTCTTGTAGGTAAAGCTGGAATTGCGGGCGATCACGAACAGCCATTTGAACCGCGAAAGCGCGGTGATGATCTCCTCAACCATTCCGTCCGCAAAATACTCCTGTTCGGGATCGTCGCTCATGTTCTCGAACGGCAACACGGCGATGGAGGGCCTGTCGGGAAGCGCAGGAGCGCTCTCGGGCGCGACTTCACCCGGATTTGAGGCCGCAACTTCTCGCGTCTCCTGCACCTGTCCGACGAAACGGAAGCCCTTGCGCGGAAGCGTCTTGATGAGGCGCTGCTCCTCTCCACTGTCGCCAATTGCACTTCGCGCGGCATTCAAGCGTGTCGTAAGTGCGGCATCGGATACGATGCGGCCGCTCCAGACGGCGTTGATAAGGTCGTCCTTGCTGACGACGCGCTCCCTGTTTCGGAGCAGGTATTCGAGCAGATCGAACACCTGCGGTGTAATGGAAACGACCTCTGCCCCGCGATGCAGTTCGCGTCGGTCGATGTCAAATGCGAATTCCTCGAAGCGATAGCGCAAGTTGCGAACCCCTTACGGTGTCCTCCCTTCGCAGGAAGGCATCTTCGCGCACCCAAAGGATAAGCCGCTGGCATGAAACATGTAAACCGATGGTTGAGCGGGTTTGAGCCGTGGCATCTCATGTGATGCAGCGGAGCCCAGCCTCCGGTTTTGGTCATTCGCGACCGGGTTGGCCAGCGGCAAGTCCGTGCATGGTCTGCTCTGCCGCCGAAAGCGGAAGTGAGCTATCCTACCGCGACGCAATAGGAATGACGCTGATGACCGAGACCGTCGCGCCCGCCACCAAGGCTGTCCCTCGACCGCGACCCAGAAAGACCGAGATCGTCAGCGCGTCGGCACTGGCGCTGCACCTCGATTGCAGCCGGGCCTACATCGACAAGCTCGAAGCCGAAGGCGTGATACAGCGGCAAGGTGACGGCTTCCCGCTCGACCAGAGCCGCGTTGCCTACCCCCGCTACTTGCGGCGCGAGCGGCGGCAATCGCCGCGCAGTGAGGCTGATGCCGATCACGTCAGGGTCAAGACCGAGATGCTGCAACTCCGGCTGATGGAGAAGAAGCGCGAACTTGTGCGTCGGATCGATGTCGACGCCCTGGTCGACGCCATCGCTGGCGTCACCCTGACTGCGTTGTCGAGCATGCCTTCGCGGTGTGCGCCGCGCGGCGATCTTGCTATCCGTCGCAGCATCGATCGCGTCGTGTTCGAGGTGCGCACCGAAATCGCTCGCGTCGGTCAGGAGATGACCGACAAGTGCGGCGAGCCGCCACTCGATGAACGGTACGGATGATGCTGGCGCGACGGTGGCGATCGGCGGCAATGACAGCGTGTTTTCGAGAACACTGCAATCTCCTCATGCTGTTGCCGAAAAGCAACTGATTTATTGTTTCATCGTTGAACTGTTCCATTTTGCGTTTACGCCGCAACAAACAGTTTTAGATTTGCGGTCTCCGGGCTGGGGCGTGTTTTACGACAGCTAATTTTCGAACCCGGAGGCTTTTCGAAATGATTTTGGAATTCCTCGCAATTTTTTCTCTCGTTCAGTTCGCCAACATGATTTCGCGGCTGAACGCTCGGCGGCATGACGTACTCTCCTATGTTTCAAGATCAGGTCCTCACCGGTAAGTGTGGCTAAAGCGGCATTGCTGACACCGTTTTGATGGCATCTATCCTGCCCGGTGCGCGAGGTAGCGATCGCCGCACTGTTGCGCGTCGCCAACCGATACGTCGGCAACCTCGCATCGATGGCCGGCGTGTTTCCCGACTATCCTGCGCCGGTCGTCCGCAACACAGACGCAGGATGGTGTTGATGCGGTGGGGCATGCCGCCGCCACTCCGCACAGGCGTGCCGCCAGTCACGCCGCCGGCCCCGGCCGTCGGGCAAAACACCGGGTCATTCCGAGCTGCGCCGGTGTCAAGCCGCGCCTGCAAGAATATTCCACTTTACCGAAATTCGGAAATGACGTATGTGTCGCCCATCCCGGCTCACCAAGAGGGGCGATCTTGTGTCGTCACCGTCGCGAGCCGGGCTTGCGGTGGACGCGGCAGCGTCGGGCGCGAGAGGTCAGGGGCAGGGCGGATTGCTCTCCGTGAGCCCAAGACTTCGTGCCGGATGAGCGGCGCTGCTAGGCTTCGTCTCGTCTGTAAGTTTCCGGCTCCGTCGACAGGGCTGGGAAAACTGCGGCGAAATGGCGGGCCGTGCGTACGGCAAAACCGTGTGGTCCTGGCCGTCGTTGCTACGGTCAAGTGCTTTGCGAATGCGGCAGTCGCGTCAACCGGCGCGGTGCTGGTGACTTTCGCAAGGACGAGGGAGGCCAGAGGGAATTCGGCTCCCGGGAGAGCACGGCATAAGCCGTCCAACCACTGCGCAGGGAAGGCCGAGTGATTGGCACCACCTGTATGCTGCTGTGCGGTTTCCTTGCGCTACCTTTCGCGCAGCGGACCGCGGGTGCGAGGTCAGCACCCGGCCTTCCCTGCGCCCTCTTGGCTTCGAGGGTGGAGTGACCAGGCAAAGCTCGGGCGAAATGCGCTGCGAGGATGCGAAGGTGTGTCTGCGACCAGGCACTCACTGTCGTCGCCCGGCTTGCCGTCTTCGCCGACGCTTCGCCGGCCCAATACCGAGGTGCCCGGCGAAGCCCTTGGCGAAGCCGGGACCGGGCGATCCAGTATTCCAGAGACGGCTGTGATTGAGCCGAGACGCCGCGGCGTACTGGATTCCCCGCTTCGCGGGGAATGACAGTGGTACTTGGAGGACGACGCCGATGACCCTTGCTCCGTCATTGCGAGCGCAGCGCCACGTTGGCGGTGCGCTGCAGAGCCGCGACGAGAGCTGGACGTTCCGCGATACATCCCTCATCCCGCCTATCCCCATCACAACTCCGTGCCTTGATTCGGGAACAATCATTCCCTATTATCCCACAATGCAAAAAGCCGCGCGCCGTCCCGAGCCTGCCGCCCGTCCACCCGGCCGTCCCCGGGAATTCGACATGGACACCGCGCTTGACCGCGCCGTACGCGTATTTTGCGAGCGAGGTTATCATGCCACCTCGATCG
This sequence comes from Bradyrhizobium japonicum USDA 6, assembly GCF_000284375.1. Lineage (NCBI taxonomy): Bacteria > Pseudomonadati > Pseudomonadota > Alphaproteobacteria > Hyphomicrobiales > Nitrobacteraceae > Bradyrhizobium > Bradyrhizobium japonicum. The sequence goes on along the minus strand of NC_017249.1, from coordinate 7,453,922 downwards.
GCGACCTGACCGCCGCGATGCGGCTTGCCACCGGCAGCGTCTACAAGGCGTTTCGCGACAAGCAGGCCGTGTTCCTGGCCGCTTTCGAGCGCTATGCCACGGTGCGCCGGGAGCAGACCCGCAGCGCGGCCGCGCGCGGCGCCAACGGTCGCGAGCGACTGCGCCATATGTTGCTGTCCTATGTCGAGCACTCCCAGGGGATCGAGGGCCGTCGCGGCTGCATCGTGGTCGGCGGCGCGGTCGAGCTCGCCGCGCTCGATCCGGACGTCCGCGCCCGCGTCAACGCCCAGCTCGAGACCAACGAGGCCTTCATCGCCGGCCTCATTCGCGAGGGCCAGGCCGATGGCTCGATTCCCGCCCATGTTGCGACCGACGACACCGCGCGGCTGATGATCTGCATCACGCAGGGAATGCGCGTCGTCGGCAAGGCGCGCCTGCCGCTCGACGGCGAGCGCCTGGTCGGCGTCGCGATGAAACTGCTCGCCTGAATTTATGTCATATTAGGGAATGATCATTCCCGATATCTGGAGTCTGTTGGAATGACGATGAATGCCACGATCGAGACCGCACCCGGGCCGGATGCGGTGTCGCAGCGACTGACCTTCGTGCTTGCCGCGGCCTGTGGCATGGTCGCCGCCAACATCTACTACGCCCAGCCGCTGATCGCCCCGATCAGCGCCGCGCTCGGCCTCTCGCATGCGGCGGCCGGACTGATCGTCACCATGACGCAGATCGGCTACGGCGTGGGGCTCCTCTTCATCGTGCCGCTCGGCGACCTCGTCGAGAACCGCGCGCTGATCTGCTCCGTCATCACGCTCGGCGCGGCTTCGCTGCTCGCCGCCGCGTTCGCCACGCACGCGTTGCCGTTCCTGATCGCCGCGCTGTTCATCGGCCTCGGCTCGGTCGCCGTGCAGATCATCATTCCCTACGCGGCGCACCTTGCGCCGGAAGCCATTCGCGGCCGCGTCGTCGGCAACGTCTCGACCGGATTGATGCTGGGCATCATGCTGGCGCGGCCGGTGTCGAGCTTCGTCACGGCAGCGCTGTCATGGCACGCGGTGTTCTTCATCTCCGCCGCGCTGATGATCGTGCTCGCGGCGGTGCTGTGGACGACGCTGCCCAAGCGCAAGCCGGTCGCGCGCATGCATTACGGCACGCTGCTGCTGTCGATGCCGCATCTGGCCCGGACCACGCCGCTGCTCCGGCGCCGCGCGCTCTATCAGGCGAGCCTGTTCGGCGCCTTCACCCTGTTCTGGACGGTGGCGCCACTCCAGCTCGCCAGCGAATTCGGCTTCTCCCAGCGCGGCATCGCGCTGTTCGCGCTCGCCGGCGTCGCCGGCGTGTTCGCCGCCCCGATCGCGGGACGGCTCGCCGATCGCGGCCATAGCCGCATCGCGACGCTGGTCGCCATGCTGCTCGCGGCCGCCGGCTTCCTGGTGACCTATATCGGCGCGGCCGGCTCGACGCTGAATCTCGCCTGCCTGGTCGTGGCCGCGATCGCCATCGATATCGGTGTCCAGGGGAACGTCGTGCTCGGCTTCCGCGCCATTTTCGTGCTCGGGCATGAGCACCGCAGCCGTCTCAACGGCCTCTATATGGCGACGTTCTTCGCCGCCGGCGCAGCCGGCTCTGCGGTCGGCGCCTGGGCCTTCGCGCAAGGCGGCTGGGCGCTGGCGTCGGCCATTGGCCTTGCTCTGCCCGTCGCGGGCTTGCTCTATGCGGCGACAGAGTAGCGGTACGATCGTGCCCGCGGCCGTTTACCAAGCCCGGGATACGCAGCGCAGCACCGTGCGATTTCCGTCTCGCGGTTTCCCTGCGGCTGTAGTACTTTGGTCGCAAGCGAGCCCGGTTAATGGGCGGCAGGGGGAGGCTGATGAGGCGTGCGGGACTGGTTGGCGTACCGCGAGTACGGCCATGGTCGTGGCAGGCGTTTCTGCTCGGATTTGTCGTCGTCGCCATGTCGGCCGCGCTTCAAGGCGTCTGCGTCGCGTTCGGCGCAAAGCTCTATTTCGCGGCGTTCCTGCCCAGCCTGTTCGTGCTCGGAATCATCGCGGGCGCGCCGGCAGCGGCGTTCGCCGCGCTGCTCACCGTCCCGCTGGTGTGGTGGGCGTTCATCCCGCCATTCTTCCAGTTCATGCCGCTCTCCAGCGCGGGCGCGGATTCCATCAACCTGTTCTGCCTGCTCGCGGTGCTCTTGATCGGCCTTGCCGATCTCTGCCGCGAGACGATGGCCATGATCAGCCGCGGCGGGTTGAAGCCCTCGGGCGAGAGCACGGCAACGAATTCGCAGTAAATCCGCTTCGCGCGGAAGCGGCGCGTTGCGCCGGCGCAACAGTCCGGCAACCATCCGCGAGCTTCGTGCGCGCCGCTAACTTTTCGAAAAAGATTTGGCCGCAATTTCTCCCCCGGGAATGACGAGGGAGTTTTGAACATGAACGGTCACGCCATCTTTGAGAACGTGCGCCGCTATCGCGGCATCGCATCGCTCTATCGCCAGACCGCTGCATTCCGCCCGGGCCAGAGCTGGTCGCTTCTGGAGCAGGCGAGCGAGTGGGAAGCGCGGGCGCTGTCGGAGCTGGAAGCCTATTTCGCCGCGCGCGCGGATTACGCCGCCGTCCAGCGCGCTGCCTGATCGTTAACCATCACAGGTATTCGTATCGATGACGAACGGCGCGAACGACACGCGATGGGACGCAGACGTTCGCGCCATAGCCGTCAGAACCGGTAGCTCGCCTGGACCTTCACGGTGCGGCCCTGGCCGGGCGAGATGTTGTTGTTGCCGTCGGCGGACGCCCAATAGCCGCGGTTGAAGATGTTCTCGACCGTGAGCTGCGCCCGCCAGTTGGCGTCGATCGTGGCGTAGACGCCGGCATCGAAGCGCACGAAGCCCGGCAGTCTCACCGTGTCATCCGACGACGCAAAGGAGTCGCCGAAATAGATGATGCCGAGCGCGGCCGCCCACATCGGCGTAAACTGGTACTTGTTCCACCAGGCGAACTGATTGTACGGCACGAGCTGCACGCGATTGCCCGGCACCACGGTCGCGGACGTCGCGCTGGTGATCTTCGCATCGGTATAGGCGTAGCCGAGCAAGGACTGCCATTGCTCGGTGACGTAGCCGACGAGGCTCGCCTCGAAACCGCGCGTCAGCGTGCTGCCGGAGGGCAGGAAGAAGCCGGGATTGTTGCCGTCGGCGATCGGCTGGTTGGTGCGGTTGAGATTGTAGATCGCCGTCGAGAACAACAGCTTCGGGTTGATGTTCCACTTCATCCCGACCTCGGTGTTCTCGAACTTCTGCGGCTGAAGGATCAGCGTGCCGTCGTTGAGCGAGGAGAACTGGTCGCCGGAGGCGGGCAAATACGAGATGCTGTAGGCCGTGTAGACCGACATCGTCTCCATCGACTTGAGGAGCACGGCCGCCTGCGGCGATACCAAATTGTCGGTGCGGTTGCGGTTGAGGTTGGTGTTCATGTCCAGCGCCGACATCTCGAAGCGGTCGAATCGCGTTCCCACGATGAGCTGGAGCGCACGCGAGAACTCGATCGTGTCGCGCAGGTAACCGGACTCGACGTTCAGTGCATATTTACTGTTCGAATCCGGTGTCGTGACGCCGTCGGTGTTGGTGCCGGTGAAGTGGTGAACGAAGTTGACCGGCCCGAAATAGGTCGGCGCGAACGGATTCTGCACGATGGTGTTGGTGCCGTTCGGGAAGACGCCGGTGTTGCGGATGTCGACGCCGGTTTGGCGGCCAAATTCGGTGCCGAAGCCCACCGTGTGCGCGATCGGGCCGGTCCAGCCCTTGTAGGTGAAGTCGGTCTGGTTGAAGAAATTGTCGCGGTTGGTCGTGTGCTGATAGGCGCCGAGATTGACCGCGGTGTCGGCCGCATTGACGGCGCCGGCGAGCGGCCCGCCGGTCGGATAGACGTTCTGATAGAACTTCTGGTAGTCGGCCGCGAACGTGCCGTTGCGCACCGATAGTCCGTTCTGGAAATCGTGCTCGATGATCGCCATGCCGGTCTGCACCGTCGCTTGCGCGGTATTGAGGCTGGGGCTGCCGAAGAACGTCTGGAGATTGCCGTTCGGCGCAAACGGCGTCGTCGGATTGAAGCGCGTGACGCCGCCGGGAAGGCTCTGCGAGGGATTGCCGCGATCTGCGGTGCGGCCGTCGTGGTAATACTCGTAAGACAGCTTGATCTTGGTGAAATCATCCGGCTTCAACGTGACGGTCGGGTTGATGCCGTAGCGCTCGAGATGATTGAAGTCGCGGAAGGCATCGCTGCCCTCGTAGAATACGTTGAGCCGCGCGGCGACGTTGTCGTTGATGGCCTGTCCCGCGTCGAGCGAGACGCGGCGGTCGCCCCACGAGCCCGTTTGCGCGGTGGCCTGGTAGATGCGATTGCCGTCGGCCTCCTTGAGGGTGCGATTGAGCACGCCACCGCCGGCGCCGCGGCCAAAGGTCAGGGCGCTCGGGCCCTTCAGCACCTCGATGCTCTGCGCGTTGTACATGTCGCGGAAATATTGCACGTCATCGCGGAAGCCGTTGACGAAGAAGTTCGCGCTGGAATCGACGCCGCGGATGACGAGCTCGTCGCGATTGCCTTCGCCCTGGTGGACGGCCACGCTCGGAACGTAGCGGGTGACATCGGTCAGGCCCTGGTAGTTCTGGTCGCGGATCTGCTGTTGGGTGATGACGGACAGGGATTGTGGGATGTCGACGATGGGCGTGTTGGACTTGGTGGCGACGGAGGTGCTGTTGGCGAAATAGCCGACCGTCCCGGTGCGCGAGTCCTGCGATGGTGCGAAGGGCTGTGGCGCGGCGGTCGTCTCCGGCCGCCGTGCCGTTTGCGTCCGGCGCGTCCGCGTGCCGCTCGACCGGCGTGCGGCCGAAGCGGGATTGGTGCGGCGCTGTGTTTCCGGCGCGGTCACGGTGACGGATGGAATCGTCACGCCCTGTGCGGGCGTGGATTGCGCAAGGGCCTGCGGACTGGCGAAGAACGCAGCTGACGTCATCAGCGCGGTCAACGCGCCTCCGATACCCGAAAAATTGCGCTTGGACATGTAGCTTGCGGCAGGCAACAGCTCTCCCGCGGCGGCGATGTGGCTCATCGCGCCCCCTTCACTCTGCAAAACTCGCCCGGATTCCCCATTGCGCGGCCGGATGCGGGGCAAGGCGCATCCGTGCACGCGAAGTCACTGTGTGCATGAACACGGCGACCCCGCGGCCATTCCGCGCAGGATGATTTGAATCGTTCGAAACTTGTCGGGTTCCAGGCGATCACATGTTTCGGCGCGCCGGCAGCATCCGTGGCGACTACGGAGTTATCTCGGCGCCCGCGTGTGCTAGCACCGGACCGATCGAGATCTCCTACGCCGGGCAAGCGATGACCACCTTCAACCGCATCTTCACGACGGAGCGTCTGCTCCAGATCATCGTCATTCTGGCCGCGACGATCGCGATGAAGCTGATGGCGTGAGCCTCTAGCGGGCTATTGCCCGCCGAACTCGGGCACGTCGGGCAAATAGTTCGAGCCCTCGGAGCCCAGGAAATCGAACATCGCCTGCGCCGGTGGCAGCAACACCTTGTCGCTGCGGCGGATCACGTACCATTGCCGGACGATCGGCAAACCGGCGACATCGAGCACGATGAGGCGGCCTTCGGCGAGCTCATGCGCCACCGTGTGGGCCGAGATGAAGGCGATGCCGAGCCCAGCGATGACGGCCTGCTTGATGGTCTCGTTGCTGCTCATCTCCATGCCGATGATCGGCTCGAGATCGGATCTCTGGAACATGCCTTCCATCAGCGTGCGCGTCCCTGACCCCGGCTCGCGGGTGAGGAAGGTCTCGTGCACGAGGTCGGTCAGGTTGAGGCCGGAATCCTTCCCCAGCCAGTGTCCCTTGCGTGCGACGATGATGTGCGGATTGCGCCCGAGCTGACGCACGTCGACGCTGACGTCGGCCGGTGGCCGACCCATCACGGCGAAATCGAGATCATAGCCGTGCATGGCCTCGCGGATCTCCTCGCGATTGCCGATCGTGAGCTTGATCTCGATCTTCGGATGCCGCTTCGAGAACGCCGCGATCGCATGCGGCACGAAATATTTCGCGGTCGAGACCGCGCCGAGATGCACCGTGCCGCCGGTCCGTCCAGCGAGCAGATCGAGCGCGCCTTGGCAGTCCATGATCGCGGCCTCGACGCGTTCGGCGAGGGCCAGCACCTCCTTGCCTGCCTCCGTCAGCAGCATGCCGTCGCCGGTCCGCTGCACCAGCGGCAGGCCGGCGAGGTCCTGAAGCTGCCGGAGCTGCTGGGTGACGGCTGGCTGGGTCAGGCCGAGCTGGCCCGAGGCCGCGGTGACGCTGCCCTTCGCCGAGAGCGCCGCAAGCGAGCGCAGCTGCCGGATCGTCAGATGCCGGAGCTGGGCCGCTGCGTGGCCGGGGCCATTATAAGAAAATTCTTTGGCGCTCATTATGAATAGAAATTTTCCTTATTAAGTCGCCCCTGTCAATCTCCTCGTGTTGGGACCGACCGCACCGACCTCCAGCGGGGAGGGAACTGGATGCGGCGCCCGCAAGGGGATGGACGCAGATGACCGGGCAACTCAGGTTGGACGACCACCTTCAACGGTATTCCGAGACGGCGCCGCATGCGCTGGCCGTGGCAGCCGCAGTCGACGCCATCGCGGCGGCGGCGATCGAGATCGCCGACCTCATCGCCACCGGCGATTTCGCGGACGCGTCGGGCCTGACCACCGGCCGCAACAGCGACGGCGATCTCCAGCGCGACCTCGACCTCCAGGCCGATGCGATCCTGCGCCGCTGTCTCAGCAGGCTGCCGATCGCGGCGCTCGCGTCGGAGGAGATGCGCGAGCCGCAAATCGGCGACCGCGAGGCAAAAATCTGCGTCGCGATCGATCCGCTCGACGGCTCCTCCAACATCGACATCAACATGACCGTCGGCACGATCTTCTCGATCCTGCCCGCGCCGGATGACCCCACTCTCGCCTTCCATCAGCGCGGCTCGGCGCAGCTTGCTGCGGGGTTCGTCACGTATGGGCCGCAGACCTCACTGGTGCTGACGCTCGGCGACGGCGTCGACATCTTCACTCTCGACCGCAAGGCGGGCTGCTTCCGCCTCGCGCGCAGCGCCGTGCAGATCTCCGAGACGTGCGAAGAATTCGCGATCAATGCGTCGAACCGCCGCCACTGGGATTCGCCGGTCCGCGCCTTCGTCGACGAATGTCTTGCCGGCGTCGAAGGGCCCGCCAACCACAATTTCAACATGCGCTGGATCGGCTCGCTGGTTGCGGAGGCCTACCGAATCCTCACCCGCGGCGGCGTGTTCCTCTATCCCTCGGACGCGCGCCCCGGCTATGGCGACGGCCGCCTGCGCCTCACCTACGAGGCGCACCCGATGGCCATGATCATCGAGCAGGCCGGCGGCTCCGCCACGACCGGGCGCGAGCGCATCCTCGAGCTATCGGCGCAGAGCCTGCACCAGCGCGTGCCGCTGATCATGGGCTCGAGCAACGAGGTGCGGCGCGTCGAGGAACTGCATTGCGATCCGTTGCTGGTCGCCAGCATCTCCGCACCGCTGTTCGCGCGGCGCGGCTTCTTCCGGCTGTGAGCGAGGCGATCCATGTCCAGGAAGCATCCGATCATTTCCATCACCGGCTCCTCCGGCGCCGGCACCACCTCGGTCAAAAAGACGTTCGAGCAGATCTTCTTCCGCGAGAAGGTCAACGCCGTCTACATCGAGGGCGACGCCTTCCATCGCTATGACCGCGCCGAGATGCGCACCCAGATGGCGAAGGAGGCCGAACGCGGCAACAAGCATTTCAGCCATTTCAGCCCCGAGACCAACCTGTTCGAGGAACTGGAGCGTGCCTTCCGCGACTATGGCGAGACCGGCACCGCGACGACGCGGCACTATGTCCACGATGCCGAGGAGTCCGCACTGCACGGTGCGGCGCCCGGGACCTTCACCGAATGGGAGCAGCTACCGGAAAACTCGGACCTGTTGTTCTACGAGGGCCTGCACGGCGCCGTCGTCACCGACAAGGTCAATGTCGCGCGCTACGCCGATCTCAAGATCGGCGTCGTGCCGGTCATCAATCTCGAATGGATCCAGAAGCTGCACCGCGACCGCAGCGCCCGCGGCTATTCGACCGAGGCCGTCACCGACACCATCCTGCGGCGGATGCCCGACTACATCCATTACATCTGCCCGCAATTCACCGAGACCGACATCAACTTCCAGCGCGTGCCGACGGTGGATACTTCCAATCCGTTCATCGCGCGCTGGATCCCGACGCCCGACGAATCGATGGTCGTGATCCGCTTCAAGAACCCGCGCGGCATCGACTTTCCCTATCTGCTGTCGATGCTGCCGCACAGCTGGATGTCCCGCGCGAACTCCATCGTGTGTCCCGGAGCGAAGCTCGATCTGGCGATGCAACTGATCCTGACGCCACTGATCATGCAGCTGATCGAGCGCAAGCGAAATCTGAAGTGAACTGGGAGAGAATCCGATGAACATCTCCGTCCACGCCGAAGCCGACATCACTGCAGTCACACACAGCGATCTCGCCAACGCAGTCCGTTTCCTCGCGGTCGACGCCATCGAGACCTCGCAGTCCGGCCATCCCGGCCTGCCCATGGGCATGGCCGATGTCGCAACCGTGCTGTTCTCGCGGTTCCTGAAATTCGACTCGGCTCACCCGAATTGGCCGGACCGCGATCGCTTCGTGCTCTCGGCCGGGCACGGTTCGATGCTGCTCTATGCGCTGCTGCATCTCACCGGCGGCGATGTCAGCCTGGACGACATCAAGGCGTTCCGGCAGTGGGGCTCGAAGACGCCGGGACATCCGGAATACGGCCACACGCCGGGTGTCGAGACCACGACCGGCCCGCTGGGGCAGGGGATCGCGACCGCGGTCGGCATCGCGCTCGCCGAGCGCATGGCCAATGCACGGCACGGCGACGGTCTGGTCGATCACTTCACCTATGTGATCGCCGGCGACGGTTGCCTGATGGAAGGCATCAGCCAGGAGGCGATCTCGCTCGCCGGTCATCTCCAGCTCGGCCGGCTGATCGTGCTGTTCGACGACAACGGCATCTCCATCGACGGGCCGACGTCGCTGGCCACTTCCGATGATCAGCTCGCGCGCTTTGCGGCCTCCGGCTGGTCGGTCCGCCATGTCGACGGCCACGACCCCGAAGCGGTTGCGCAGGCGATTGCCGAAGAGCGTGAGAGCGCAAAACCATCGCTGATCGCCTGCCGCACCATCATCGGCTATGGCGCGCCGGACCGTCAGGGTACCGAGAAGGCGCATGGTGCGCCGCTGGGGACCGAGCAAACGGCGGCGGCGCGGCGGACGCTCGGCTGGGACTATCAGCCCTTCGTGGTGCCGATCCCGATCCTCAAGGCATGGCGGATGATCGGACAGCGTGGACAGGTCGAGCGTCTTGCCTGGCTCGACCGCTACGAATGCGCGACGGCCGCGCAGCGCGAGCTGTTCATCGAGGGCAAGGCCGTTGCCCTGCCGGAGGCCTATGCCCAGGCCTCGGCGAAATTGCGCGAGCGCTTTGCCAGCGAACGTCCAAAGCTGGCGACGCGGCAAGCCTCGCAACAGGTGCTCGACGGCATCGCCGGGACGATTCCCGGACTGGTCGGCGGCTCGGCGGACCTGACGCATTCGAACCTCACACACGCCAAAGCGCAGACTCCGGTGACGCGTGGGACGTTCGCCGGCGGCTACATCCACTACGGCATTCGCGAGCACGGCATGGCCGCCGCGATGAATGGCCTCGCGTTGCACGGCGGATTCATCCCCTATGGCGGCACCTTTCTCGCCTTCTCCGACTACAGCCGGCCGGCGATCCGTCTTGCGGCCCTGATGCGGCTGCGCGTCATCCATGTGATGACCCACGATTCCATCGGTCTTGGCGAGGACGGTCCCACGCATCAGCCCGTCGAGCATCTCGCGGCCCTGCGCGTCATCCCGAATCTTCTGGTCTTCCGCCCCGCCGACGCGGTCGAGACGCTGGAAGCCTGGGACTGCGCGCTCGAGGCGGAGGATCGCCCCTCCGTGCTGTGTCTGTCGCGTCAGGCGCTGCCGACATTCCGCAGCGACGTGCGCGGCAGGAACCGTGTCGCGCGCGGCGCCTACCTCATCGTCTCGCCGGACGGCGGTCGCGACGTCACGTTGATGGCGACCGGCTCCGAAGTCTCGATCGCGCTGGAAGCCGCGCGCCTGCTCGCGACGGAACATATCCGCGCCGCTGTGGTCTCCGCGCCATGCTTCGCGCTGTTCGAGGAGCAGCCGGAGGACTACCGCGCCTGCGTGCTCGGCACCGCCCCGCGCGTCGGCATCGAGGCCGCAGTCGCCGGCGATTGGCATCGCTGGATCGGCGCGGACGGCGAGTTCGTCGGCATGCGCGGCTTCGGCGCCTCTGCGCCGGCGCCCGTGCTCTACCGGGAATTCGGCATCACGCCGCAAAGCGTTGCCGAAGCCGCCCGGCGGGCGATCACCCGCGCCGGCAAGCCATAACAGGAGGAACTTTCGTGGCCCGTATCACCCTTCGTCAGCTGCTCGATCACGCCGCCAGCCACGGCTACGCGGTGCCGGCGTTCAACATCAACAACATGGAGCAGGGTATTGCGATCATGCAGGCCGCGGCCGAGGTCGATGCGCCCGTGATCATCCAGGCCTCGCGCGGCGCGCGCAGCTATGCCGGTGATCTCATGCTCTCGCACATGATCGACGCGCTGGAGCGGACCTATCCGGACATTCCGCTCTGCATGCACCAGGACCACGGCAATGACGAGGCGACCTGCGCCTCCGCAATCGCCCATGGCTTCACCTCGGTCATGATGGACGGCTCGCTCAAGGCCGACGCCAAGACCGCCGCCGATTACGACTACAATGTCGCGATTACCCGCCGCGTCGTCGATCTCGCGCATTGGGTGGGCGCCTCGGTCGAAGGTGAGCTCGGCGTGCTCGGCTCGCTCGAGCATGGCGGCGGCGAGCAGGAGGATGGCCACGGCGTCGAGGGCAAGGTCAGCCACGACCAGCTCCTCACCGATCCCGACCAGGCCGTCGACTTCGTCCGCGCCACCAAGGTCGATGCGCTCGCGATCGCGATGGGCACGTCCCACGGCGCCTACAAGTTCAGCCGCAAGCCTGATGGCGACATCCTGGCGATGCGGGTTGTCGAGGAGATTCACCGCCGCCTGCCGAACACGCATCTCGTGATGCACGGCTCCTCTTCGGTGCCGCAGCCACTCCAGGACATGTTCAATCAGTTCGGAGGTGAGATGCCGCAGACCTGGGGCGTGCCGGTGGAGGAGATCGTCCGCGGCATCAAGAGCGGCGTGCGAAAGGTCAACATCGACACCGATTGTCGCCTGGCGATGACCGCGGTGTTCCGCAAGGTCGCCGCGCAAACGCGCTCGGAGTTCGATCCGCGCAAATTCCTCAAGCCTGCGATGGATGCGATGCGCGAGCTCTGCCGCGATCGCTTCGAGCAGTTCGGTACAGCGGGCCACGCCAGCAAGATCAAGGTCATTCCCTTGAGCGAGATGGCGCGGCGTTATCGCGCCGGCGATCTCGACCCGCGTATTGGCACCCGCGAACCGGTCGCCGCCTAATCATTCAGAGAGAGAAGAGCAGGAGAGAGCCATGAATGCACACGCAGGAACCGTCCGGGGCAAAGAGCGCTATCGATCAGGCGTGATGGAATACAAGCGCATGGGCTATTGGGAGCCCGATTACACGCCGAAGGACACCGACGTCATCGCGCTGTTCCGCGTGACGCCGCAGGAGGGCGTGGACCCCATCGAGGCGTCAGCGGCGGTTGCCGGAGAATCCTCGACCGCGACCTGGACGGTGGTGTGGACTGATCGCCTGACCGCTGCGGAGAAGTATCGCGCAAAGTGCTACCGCGTCGATCCGGTGCCCGGCACGCCGGGCTCGTATTTCGCCTACATCGCCTACGACCTCGACCTGTTCGAGCCGGGTTCGATCGCCAACCTGTCGGCCTCGATCATCGGCAACGTGTTCGGCTTCAAGCCGCTGAAGGCGCTGCGTCTGGAAGACATGCGCTTCCCGGTCGCCTATGTGAAGACGTTCCAGGGGCCGGCGACCGGCATCGTGGTCGAGCGTGAGCGGCTCGACAAGTTCGGGCGGCCGCTGCTGGGCGCGACGGTGAAGCCGAAGCTCGGCTTGTCCGGGCGCAACTATGGCCGCGTGGTTTACGAGGCGCTCAAGGGCGGGCTCGACTTCACCAAGGACGACGAGAACATCAACTCGCAGCCCTTCATGCATTGGCGTGACCGCTTCCTCTATTGCATGGAGGCCGTGAACCGCGCGCAGGCGGCGTCCGGCGAGGTCAAGGGCACCTACCTGAACGTCACCGCGGGGACGATGGAGGACATGTATGAGCGCGCGGAGTTCGCGAAAGAGCTCGGGTCGTGCATCGTGATGATCGATCTCGTGATCGGCTACACCGCGATCCAGTCCATGGCGAAATGGGCGCGGCGCAACGACATGATCCTGCATCTGCATCGCGCCGGTCACTCGACCTATACGCGGCAGAAGAGCCACGGCGTGTCGTTCCGCGTCATCGCGAAGTGGATGCGGCTCGCCGGCGTCGACCACATCCATGCCGGCACGGTGGTCGGCAAGCTCGAAGGCGATCCCAACACCACGCGCGGCTATTACGACGTCTGCCGCGAAGACTTCAACCCGACCAAGCTCGAGCATGGCCTGTTCTTCGACCAGTCCTGGGCGAGCCTCAACAAGATGATGCCGGTCGCCTCCGGCGGCATCCATGCCGGCCAGATGCACCAGCTGCTCGACCTCCTCGGCGAGGACGTCGTGCTGCAATTCGGCGGCGGCACCATCGGCCATCCCATGGGCATTGCGGCCGGTGCGATCGCCAACCGCGTGGCGCTCGAAGCGATGATCCTCGCCCGCAACGAGGGGCGCGACTACGTCCATGAAGGTCCGGAGATCCTGGCCAGGGCGGCCGAGACCTGCACGCCGCTGAAGGCTGCGCTCGAGGTCTGGAAGGACGTCACCTTCAACTATGAATCCACCGACACGCCGGACTTCGTGCCGACCGCGCTGGAAACCGTTTGAGGAGTATTGACATGAAACTGACCCAGGGCTGCTTCTCGTTCCTGCCTGATCTGACCGACGACCAGATCTATAAGCAGGTGCAGTATTGCCTGACCAACGGCTGGGCGGTGAATATCGAGTTCACCGACGATCCGCATCCCCGCAGTACCTATTGGGAGATGTGGGGCCTGCCAATGTTCGACCTCCAGGACGCCGCCGGCGTGATGATGGAGCTCGCCGAATGCCGCAGGGTTTACGGCGACCGCTACATCCGCATCAGTGGATTCGACTCCAGCCATGGCTGGGAATCGGTGCGGATCTCGTTCCTCGTCAACCGCCCGCCGCAGGAAGCCGAGTTCGAGCTGGTGCGGCAGGAGGTGGGCGGACGTGCGATCCGCTACACCACCGTGCGCCGGCCGGCCGCGCACGCGTCGACGTAGTCACTCCTCTCCGCGCGGGGCACTCCCTGCTCCGTTTCCTTGGCGGACCACTGCTTCGCCGCTCTCCCCGCGGCGAAGCTCTTTTCTTCGAGGTGCCGATGCTTGATGTCCCTCATGCGACGACCGCTGAAACGAGCGAGACCAGTTTCGATCTCCGCAAGGAGGCCGAGGCGGCCGGGATCACCGACACGCTGCAACAGCTCGAGCGGGAGCTGATCGGCCTCCGGCCGGTCAAGAACCGCGTGCGCCAGATCGCCTCACTTCTGCTGATCGAGCGCATCCGTCAGCGTGCAGGCCTGGCATCGTCGCCACCGACGCTGCACATGTCGTTCACCGGTAATCCCGGCACGGGCAAGACCACGGTGGCGCTGCGCATGGCGAAGATCCTGCATGGTCTCGGTTTCGTGCGGCGCGGGCAGGTGATCTCGGTGACGCGCGACGATCTCGTCGGCCAGTATATCGGCCATACCGCGCCGAAGACGAAGGAGATCTTGAAGAAGGCGATGGGCGGCGTGTTGTTCATCGACGAGGCCTACTATCTGCACCGGCCCGACAACGAGCGCGATTACGGCCAGGAGGCGATCGAGATCCTGCTCCAGGTGATGGAGAACCAGCGCGAGGACCTCGTCGTGATCCTCGCCGGTTATGGCGAGCGGATGACGAGCTTCTTTGCCTCCAACCCGGGCTTTCGTTCGCGCATCGCTCATCACATCGAATTTCCGGATTATGCCGAAGCCGAGCTGCTGGTCATCGCCGAGCTGATGCTGAAGGAGCGCGGCTACGGCTTCTCGGCCGCCGCGCGCGAGGCCTTCGAGAAGTACATCGAACTGCGCCGGACCCAGCCGTTCTTCTCCAATGCGCGCTCGATCCGCAACGCGGTCGACCGCATCCGCCTGCGGCAGGCCGATCGCCTCGTGTCTGATCTCAACCGGATGCTCGATGTCGTCGATCTCGAAACGATCGATCCGACGGACGTCCTTGCGAGCCGCGTCTTCAGCGGCGGTGCGGACGCGCAGAGGAGTGCGAAGCCATGACGGGAGAAATCCTCATCGCGCCTTCGATCCTGGCCGCAGATTTCGCGCGCCTCGGTGAGGAGATCAGGGCTATTGATGCTGCCGGCGCCGACTGGATCCACTGCGACGTCATGGACGGACATTTCGTGCCGAACATCAGCTTTGGCGCCGACGTCATCAAGGCGATCCGGCCGGCGACGGCGAAGATCTTTGACGTGCATCTGATGATCGCGCCGACCGATCCCTATCTGGAGGCGTTCGCAAAGGCAGGCGCCGACGTCATCACGGTTCATGCCGAGGCCGGCCCGCATCTGGACCGCTCGCTCCAGGCCGTCCGCGCGCTCGGCAAGAAGGCTGGTGTCAGCCTGTGTCCGGCCACGCCGGAAGCTGCGATCGAATACGTGCTTGATCGTCTCGACCTCGTGCTGGTGATGACGGTCAATCCCGGCTTCGGCGGCCAGTCCTTCCTCGACTCCCAGATCGAGAAGATCAGGCGCATTCGAAGCATGATCGGCGGCCGGCCGATCCGGCTCGAGGTCGATGGCGGCATCACGCGCGACAATGCCGCCGCCGTGGCTGCCGCGGGCGCCGACACCCTCGTGGCAGGATCGGCCGTGTTCCGCGGCAAGAGCAGCGCCGATTATGCGGGCAACATCGCCGCCATCCGCGCTGCTGCGGAAGCCGGCAGGGTTCCGAAGCTGCAACATGGTTCGGCGCAGACGATCCGGGCCGGCGAGACCGCGCTCGCCCGGTAGAATACGGCATACAGGCATGGCAGAGCGGGCGTCGCGCTGGCTGTGCCATGGCGTGCCGTTCCGTCCGAGGTTCTGCAGGGCATGCGGCACAGCGCAGCGGGCCTTCCTCGCGCGAGTTCTGCGCAGAAATGCAGGGCAATCTCATCGGGTGGCCGGAATCGATCGAACGGTATCTTGATCTGATCGGCATCTTCGCCGCGCGCCGGCGCTAAGCCTGGCCAATGAGTTCCCCGTGGAGTTCTCCGATAGGAACCAATGGGGGCCTGCGCGTTTCCCAGACGTTAACCCAGGTTGCGCGGGGTGCTTCGCACGCAGTAAATGTTTTGCATAACCGCCATCGGCCTGACGTAAATCAGGGCAATAAGCTCAGTGAATGCGAGGGAGGGTCTCATGGAGAACGTACGTCGCTACCGGGCGCTGGCGTCTCTCTGTCGTCAGCAGGCGGCCTATCGGCCGCTCCAGAACTGGCAACTCCTTGGCCAAGCCGAGCATTTCGAATATCTCGCCGAGATTGCGCTGAAGGCGCATTTCGATGCGTGCAACGCGCAGCCCAAGGACGAGGCCATCGCCACCGCGCCATTTGAGACCCCCGCCGCGGCGTGAGGGCGTCGGTCCGTTGCGGATCATCTCTCGATCAATGTGACATCAGCGTCGGGACGGTCATGGCCTCCAGCATGGCGCGGGTGACGCCGCCGAGGAAGCGTTCCTGCAACCGTGAGTGGCCGTAGCCGCCCATGACCAGGAGATCGAGGCCCTCGTCGGCGGCCAGCGACAGGATGGTCGGCTGGATGTCGGCGCGCGCTGCCGACAGGCTGACCGTGCGGGTCGACAACCCGCGCCGGCCGAGGTGTCTTGCCAGATGGCTTGCCGAGACCTCGTCGCGAACGGCGTCGGCTTCGTTGATCGTGATGATCACGATCTCCTCGGCGCGGGCCAGGAGGGGAGCGGCGTCGCGCATCGCGCGGGCGGCGAGGCGGCTGCCATCCCAGCAGATGCCGATCCGGTTCGCCTTGAATGAACCGCGAAAGGTGTAGGGCAGGAACAGCACTGGTCCGCCCGCCTGGAACAGGATCTCGCCGGGCATATCATTGTCGAATGAGCCTTGCGCCGGATCGGGCTGCAGCACGATGCTGAGATCGTGGAGCCGCGCCATCTCGCCGAGCGAGCCGGCTGCATCCGCCGGGATTGCGCCGAGCGGGTGGCAGGTGCAGGAGATGCCGGCGTTCCTGGCTTCGCTCTGAAATATCGCCAAGGCGGCCTCGGCGCGCTCCACCGCGCGCTCGCGCTCCATCTCGAACACGGCCGCTACGGCGGCTCCGCCATCCAGGACGTAGGCAGTGCTGCTCGCGATGTACCCGACAGCGACGGCGTCGACGTGTGCGTTGAGTTTCGCCGCGAGCGCGATCGCGCCGTCGATCACCGCGTGCATCGGGCGCTCGGTCGGGATGTGGACGAGAATGTCTTTGTACATGGTGTGCCTCCGATGGACATCATCCAGTGGCGGCAGCCTATCACGGCGCACGTGGCCCGTGTTGAGCCGCATCAAATATGCAGCCCTGATTTTCGCGGGACCTTTGCCAAGATTTAATCGGGCGGACGGGACGCCGTAAGGTGACGATGTCCATGTTGGGTGCAAGGCGACTTACCCAACATGGACATTTCGACATGAACGACCGCGTCAATTCCGACACCACCACGTCCCGCAAGATCTTGAAGCCGCGCCGGCTTGCGCTGCTGGGCACCGTGGCCGCGCTTGGCGTGGCCGTGCTGGCTGCCTCTCCCGCTTCGTCGCAGTTCGGTCTGAACTCGTTCGTCGCGCCGGCCCAGGCCGCGGAAGCCGCCGCGACCCCGCCGGGCTTCGGCGATCTCGTCAGCAAGGTCAAACCCGCCGTCATCTCGGTGCGGGTCAAGATCGACCGGGACAATGACAAGAGCGCGATGCTGCAACAGAACCGGATGGATTCGGACGAGGATTCGCCGTTCGACCAGTTTTCGCGGCAGTTCGGCTTCCGCGGCCCTGGTGGCATGAACGGCATGCCGCGCCAGCGCCACCAGGTGATCACGGGCGAGGGTTCCGGCTTCTTCATCTCCGCCGACGGCTATGCCGTGACCAACAACCACGTCGTCGATCACGCCGAGTCGGTGCAGGTGACCATGGACGACGGCACGAGCTACACCGCGAAGGTGGTCGGCACCGATCCGAAGACCGATCTCGCGCTGATCAAGGTCGATGGCAAGAAGGACTTTCCGTTCGTCAAATTCTCCGACCAGAAGCCGCGGATCGGCGACTGGGTGGTCGCGGTCGGCAATCCCTTCGGCCTCGGCGGCACCGTTACCGCCGGCATCGTCTCGGCCAACGGTCGCGACATCGGCAACGGTCCCTATGACGACTTCATCCAGATCGACGCGCCGATCAACAAGGGCAATTCCGGCGGTCCGGCCTTCGACATGAACGGCAACGTGATCGGCGTGAACACCGCGATCTTCTCACCCTCCGGCGGTTCGGTCGGTATCGGCTTCGACATTCCGGCTTCGACCGCGAAGCTCGTCGTCGCGCAGCTGAAGGACAAGGGCTCGGTCACCCGCGGCTGGCTCGGTGTGCAGGTGCAGCCGGTGAGCGCCGAGATCGCCGACAGCCTCGGCCTCAAGGAGGCGCGCGGCGCGATCGTCGACAACCCGCAGGACGGCAGCCCTGCGGCGAAGGCCGGCATCGAGGCTGGCGATGTCATCACCGCCGTCAACGGTACCGCGATCAAGGACTCCCGCGATCTCGCCCGCACCATTGCCACCCTGGCGCCGGGCACCTCCGTGAAGCTCGACGTCTTCCACAAAGGCGAGAGCAAGACGGTGACACTCGCCCTCGGCGAGTTGCCGAACGAGCGGCAGGCCAAGGCCGGCGAGGGCAAGGCGCAGCCGAACACCGGCACGCCGCGCCTCGGTCTCAGCCTGGCGCCGGCCGGCGACGTCCAGGGCGCGGGCCAGAAGGGCGTCGTCGTGACCGATGTCGATCCGCAGGGACCCGCCGCGCAGCGCGGCATCCAGACCGGCGACGTCATCCTCAATGTCGGCGGCAAGGCCGTCGCCAATGTCGGCGACGTCCGTTCCGAGCTGGCGCAGGCCAAATCGTCCGGCAAGAACAGCGTGCTGTTGCAGGTGAAGAGCGCGGAAGCGACGCGGTTCGTCGCGGTGCCGCTGGCGTAAGCCTCGCGCTTCCGGCGGCAAACTCAAAGGGCGGCCTGCGGGCCGCCTTTTTCGTGCGCGTCTGGAAGATTCCCACAGGTGTCGATAACATTCTCGTTAACGGCAGCGTTGATGACGGGTTCGTCCGAAAAAGCCGCGTTCGCTCGTCACAGTTCAGAATCACGTGTTGGGCTTGGGCGTCAATGAAGACGCCCAAGCGAATTGCAGGAGTGGAACTTCGAACGCCCGGCCTTCTTGTGGAACCGGTGGTTCGCATTTGATCGGTGCCGACATGGATCGATTGAAGCTCTCGCTGAGGTGTGCGCTGCTCTTGGCGCCGCTTGTCATGACGACCGGAAGCGCCCTGGGGCGCGACGATGGCCGCTACGCAAACTCGCCCCTGAAACCCTGGTTCGATAGCTTGCGCAGCCATCTCGGGCCCTGCTGCTCGGATGCAGATGGCTTTGCTGTATCCGACCCCGATTGGGAATCGCACGATGGGCACTATCGCGTGCGGCTCGACGGGCAGTGGGTGGACGTGCCTGATGAGGCCGTCATCACCGAGCCAAACAGGGCCGGCCACACCATGGTGTGGCCGGTGAAGACTGCATTCGGGATTTCGATCCGTTGCTTCATGCCGGGCAGCATGATCTGACGCGGGTCGGGCGTTACCGCTTGCTGGATTTGCGCTTCGAGGTCTTCTTCGTTTTCTTGGCTGTCTTCTTGGCCGTCTTCTTCTTGGAGGTCTTTCGCTTCGACGCCTTCTTCGGGACCTTCTTACCTTTCGCGCGCGCTTCCGACAGGCCGATTGCGATCGCCTGCTTGCGACTCTTCACGCGTCCGCCACGACCGCCGGGGCCGCTTTTCGCGGTGCCCTTCTTGTAACGGCGCATCTCGCGCTCGACATCACTGCTGGCGCTGCGTGAGTAGCGGCGTTTCTTTGCCTTGCGTGCCATCAACTCTCTCCCTTGGCCCGGGGAAAGAACCGCATCACTGACCCAACGTTCCGAATGCGCTGGCCGCGCTCCTCAGAAGGAGTTCGCCAACTCGATCTCGTCTTCCAGCGCTCGAATGCGGCGCGCAGCCTCAGCGGAGGACAGAGCCCGATCGTATTGAGTGGGCTGATAGGCCTCCTCGCTCAGACGCTTCAGCCTCAACCCCTGCGCACGCGTCATCTGCTCCGTGAGGAAAACCCTGGCGTCGTATTTACCTTGAACCTGCATCTGGCCTCTCCGTTCCCAAATCGTCACTTGACTATATGTTCTTATTTTGTTCTAACAAGTCATGGACAACAGAATTAATGAAATTCGACGCAAAATCAGCGCCTTGAGGCTCGAGATGGCCGACATCGAGGTGTCTGTGCGCGACCTCGTCGATCGCGACCGCGACTGCACTGAAAAGGCCCTGGCGCAGATGGATCTGCGCCGGAAGATCAACCTGCTGATCGGCGAATGGAAGGCGGCCGGTGGCGGCGATGTCTTGCCTGACGTCCGCGAGCGGGTACGCCTTCGTCCTGCAACGACATCCGGCAATCCGCTGCGCGTGATCGCGCGCCGCTGAGAATTTTGGGAGCGTGCAGTGGAGGAAGACCCGGACACGTACCGGATTCTAAAACTGCGCGCCGAAATTCTCGAACTCGGCTCCGCCATCCGGCAATTGCAGCGCGAGGGTCTCGACGATGCCGCAGCCCAGCTCCTGATTGCACGCAAACGTGCACAGCTCGAGCATCTCGTGAAGGCGAATGCTGCAGGACGGCCGCTCTAGCGATGTGACGCTGGAAGGATTCCCAATCCAGCTCCAAAGCGAAAGGCCCCGCGTCGCCGCGAGGCCTTGATTGTCGGCGCCGGAGCTCACTTGGTGTTGCTCATGCCGCCCTTGTTGTTCGTCATGGTGCCGCCTTGGTCGGAGCCGGGGCCAGAACCACCTTGACCGGAGGGATCAGCGCCCTTGGAGGACTTGGTGTTGGCGCCCGTGGTCTGCGACGAGGACATCGCGGATCCGTGCTTGGCCTTATGCGACTTGGCCTGCGCGGCGAACGGAGCGGCGGCGAGGCCGGTTGCCAACATCACGGTGAGAGCGAGCGTGGTGGTTTTCATGCGCGGGAACTCCCTGAGTTAAATTGACGCAGGCAGCCAACCGTCATTTGCCGCAGGAGTTCCGAACGAAAGCGTCCGGTGCGCATCACGCGCGCTTCAAAATTCCTTGTCCTCGGCGAGGATGAACACGAGGCCCGTGAGCGTCGCGCCGATCGCGAACGTCGTTACCAGTGTGATGATGAAGACTATAGCGGCCGAATGTCCGCCGTGGTTCAGCAGATTTGCGACTGTCGGATTGAACAGGACGAGGGCGAGACCGAAGACAAGGCCGAGGGCTGCGCCCATCATCGCATGCGTCATCAGCTTGATGGCGCCGGTCGGAGAGATAAGGCTCGGCGACTTTTTCCCGCGCATGGAACCGCCTCGCGGTGTGGCATAAAACGCGCGCGACGATTGCGGGTTCCATTGTCATGACGATTTTGTCATTCCCCGCTTCATCCGACGTTCATGGCGGTCTTGCGAGGATGAATGCCATCAACACGGGAACATTCGATATGGGTAAGGTCGTCTTTCTCTATCGCTCGCTGGCCTATCGCAACGCGGCTGCGGACATGCTGCGCAAGGCGCGCAAGCTGCCCCGCGGCGCCGAGCGGAGCGCAGCCCGCCGTTACGCGCGGGCGCTGCGCGAGCTTTCGCAAACGGAAGCCTGGCTGGAAGGACGGGTCGCTGACGAACCGCAGGCGATGCCGCGCATGAGGGTCGCCGCGACGCGCTAGAGCAGTATCGGTTCTGAGTGAATCAGGGCCGAAGCTCCAGGTTCTTGTCCTCACGCGCGAACCGGAGCCCACCTCGCACGCAAGCGCTCTAGCCTGAGGCCCGCTGAAGGGGTTCGGACGGAGCCGCATCGAACTTGCTCGCGGCCGACGGCGCTACGGTCTTCCGCGTCAGCGGCACTTCGAGCCGGCACAACAGGCCTTCGGCGCGCCAGTCGAACTCCGCCTGTCCGCCGAGTTGCGATTCCACACTGGCAAGCAGGCTCCGCGTGCCGAAGCCACGGGATTTCGGCGTCCTCACCAGCGGACCGCCGGTTTCGTCCCAGGTCAGTGTGAGGTGGTCGTCCTCGACCTGCCAGCCGATCGCGAGCCGCCCCGACCGCGTCGAGAGCGCGCCATATTTCGCCGAGTTGGTGAAGAGCTCATGCAACGCCAGCGCCAGCGTCTGCGCTGTCGCCGGCGCCAGCTGAACTTCCGGACCGGCCAGCTTGATCTGGCCGCCGAGCGAGTAGGGCGCGAGCTCCTCGTCGATCAGCCTCGAGAGTTCGGCGCCCTGCCAGCTCGACAGCGACAGGATCGTGTGCACGCGCGCCAGCGCGTTGATGCGCCCCTCGACGGCGTTGACGTAAGCCTTGACTTCGTCGGCGCGGGTGAGGCGCACGATCGATTGCGCCAGCGCCAGCGCGTTCTTGGCGCGATGATCCACCTCGCGGGCCAGCAGGTTTTGTCTCTCTTCCGCGCGTTTGCGTTCGGTGATGTCCACGGTGACGCCGCTCACGCGCACTACGCGGCCGCCCTGGTCCACCGTCGCGGCTGCCGTGCCGACGCACCAGCGCACCTCGCCATCGGGTCGGCTGACGCGAAATTCGCCTTCATAGGCGTGCGCGCCGGTATTGAACGCGGCAATCGCCTGGCCGAACTGGTCGACGTCATCAGGGTGCAGCAGCGCCTGGATGTTGGCCGAGGTGACATTGAAGGTCTCCGGAGTCACGCCGAAGATACGGTACTGGCCTTCGTCCCACATCCAGTCGCCGTTGACCCAGTCCCAGTCCCAGGATCCCATCTTGCCGGCGGCGATAGCCATGCTGCGTCGCTCTTCGCTCTCGCGCAGCTTCGCGGTGGAATTCTCCAGCTCGGCCGTGCGTGCGCGAACGCGGTCTTCGAGCTCCTGGTTCAGCCGTTCGAGCTCGCGCGTCTTGCGGTAGAGTTCGGCAAACACCTTGATCTTGGCGCGCAGCACCTCCGGCACCACAGGCACCGGCACGTAATCGACCGCGCCCATCTCGTAGCCGCGCAACCGGTCGATGTCGCTCACCTGAATGGCCGAGATGAAGATCATCGCGGTCTTCTGGAAACGCGGATGCTCCCGGATCATCGCGGCCAGCTCGAAGCCGTCGAGCTCAGGCATGCAGACGTCGACCAGGATCACCGCGATCTCGGTCTTGAGCAGCACCTCCAGCGCCTCGCGGCCCGATGATGCGATCACGAGGTTCTCGCCGAGTTCCTTCAGGATCACCTCGTAGGCGAGCAGCTTGGCCGGCTGGTCGTCGACGAGGAGGATATTGACCTTTTCGTGGTCCATTCGCGGATCCAAACTCAGCGATGCAGCCACATGCGGATCGCAAGCAGCAATTGATCGGTGTTGACGGGTTTGGCGAGGTAGTCGGACGCACCGGCTTCCAGGCATTTCTCTCGGTCGCCCTTCATCGCCTTGGCTGTCAGCGCGATGATCGGAAGGCGGGCGAAGGCCGGATTTTCGCGAATGACGCCGATGGTCTGATAGCCATCCATCTGCGGCATCATGATGTCCATCAGCACGATG
Organism: Bradyrhizobium japonicum USDA 6; assembly: GCF_000284375.1. Classification (NCBI taxonomy): domain Bacteria; kingdom Pseudomonadati; phylum Pseudomonadota; class Alphaproteobacteria; order Hyphomicrobiales; family Nitrobacteraceae; genus Bradyrhizobium; species Bradyrhizobium japonicum. The sequence continues at coordinate 7,430,785 of NC_017249.1, read as the reverse complement.
GCAATCTCCGGATTGGATTCGACCAGCGTCACCGCCTCGCGGCCGGTCGTGGCCGTAAGCACCTTCATGCCCCGCCGTTCCAAGACGCTCGACAGCGCGAAGATGTTGCGGGCGTCGTCGTCGACGAGCAGGGCGGTCTTGCCGATCAGGTCTTCGTCGGAACTGTTCAGCTTCTCCAGCATGCGCTGCTTCTCGACCGGCAGTTCCGTGATCACGCGATGCAGGAACAAGGCGGTCTCGTCGAGCAGGCGCTCCGGCGATTCCACACCCTTGACCACGATGCTGCGCGCCATGGTGTGGAGTTCCGCATCTTCCTCCGCCGAGAGCTCGCGGCCGGTGAAGACAACCACCGGAACGTTCGACAGGCTCTCGTCGTTGCGAATCTGGTCCAGCACCTCGAAGCCGCTCATGTCGGGCAGCCGCAGGTCGAGCACCACGCAATCGCAGGGTGCCTCGCGCAGCGTCGAGAGCGCGCCGGCGCCGGTATCCGTCGTCACGATCTCGATGTCGTCGTGATGCAGCAGCTCGCGGATCGAGAGCTGCTCGGCCTCGTTGTCCTCGACGATCAGGAGCCGCTTGCGCCTGGGACGCGCATATTCCTTGATCTGCGTCAGCGCGGCCGAGACGCCCTCGGTCGTGGTCGGCTTGTTGACGAAGGAGAAGGCGCCGCGGGCCAGCGCATGCTGCCGGTCCTCGTCGAGCGTGATGATCTGCACGGGGATGTGGCGGGTCAGCGGATTGTGCTTGAGCTGGCTCAGCACCGTCCAGCCCAGCATATCAGGCAGGAACACGTCGAGCGAAACGGCCCGCGGCTGGTACTGCTTCGCAAGCTCCAGCGCCTCCGCGCCGCGCGCGGCGACCAGAACCTTGAAGCCCTTGTCGCGGGCGAGATCGACCAGCACGCGCGCATAATGCGGATCGTCCTCGACGATGAGCAGGATGGTATCGCCGGGCTCGAGATCGAGCCGGTCGTCGGCAATCTGCTCGATGACGCGCTGCTGTTCCGGTGCAGCCGCTTGCAAGGCCGGTGGCTGACTGTACTGCTGCGGCGCGGGCGCACGCGGCGCCAGCGTCGGGCCGGAATATTTCAGCGGCAGATAGAGCGTGAAGGACGAACCCTTGCCGGGCGCGCTGCGAAGATGGATCTCGCCGCCTAGCAGGCTCGCGAGCTCTCGGCTGATCGCAAGTCCGAGACCGGTGCCGCCATATTTGCGGCTGGTGCCGGCGTCCGCCTGCTGGAACGCCTCGAAGATCAGCTTCTGCTTCTCGAGGGGAATGCCGATGCCGGTGTCCGTCACCTCGAACGCGATCACGGCCGGCGCGGAGTTCAGCACCGGGTGATCCGTGCCCCAGCCACCGACCGCGGCGACGACCTTCAGGCGCACCTCGCCCTCGGCGGTGAACTTGAAGGCATTGGAAAGCAGGTTCTTGAGGACCTGCTGCAGGCGCTTGGAGTCGGTGACGATGCTGCGCGCAAGGTTCGGGTCGACGTCGATCTTGAACGACAGGTTGCGGTTTTCCGCCTCGTGCCGGAACGGCCGCCCGACGGTCTCAAGCAGGTTTGCGGTCAGAATCTCCTCGGCGTCGACCGTCACCGTGCCGGATTCGATCTTGGAGAGATCCAAGATGTCGCTGATGAGGTTGAGCAGGTCGGTGCCGGCGCCATGGATGGTGCGGGCGAACTCGACCTGCTTGGCCGAGAGGTTGCCATCCGGATTGTCGGTGAGCTGCTGTCCCAGGATCAGGATCGAGTTCAGCGGCGTGCGCAGCTCGTGGCTCATATTGGCGAGGAATTCGGACTTGTACTTCGAGGTCAGCGCGAGCTCGGTCGCCTTTTCCTCCAGCGCGCGGCGGGCCTGCTCGATTTCCTGGTTCTTGCGCTCGACCTCGACGTTGCGCTCGGCGAGCTGCTGCGCCTTCTGCTCGAGCTGGTCGTTGGTCTGCTGCAATTCGCGCTGCTGGGTCTGAAGCTCGCCGGCAAGCTGCTGCGACTGCTTGAGCAGGCCTTCGGTCTGCATCGTCGCCTCGATCGAGTTGAGCACGATGCCGATGGAGTCGGTAAGCTGCTCGAGGAACGTCATCTGCGAGGTCGTGAAGGAGGTCAGCGAGGCGAGCTCGATCACCGCCTTGACCTGGCCTTCGAACAGCACCGGCAGCACGACGAGGTTCTTTGGTGCGACGCGGAACAGCGCCGAGTTGATCGGCACCACGTCGGGTGGAATGTCGGTGATGACGCGCGGCCGTCTGTCGAGGGCGCATTGGCCGATCAGGCCGTCGCCGAGCGGGAGCACGCGCTGATAGGGATAGACGCCGTCGCCGGCATAGGAGGCGAGCAGCAGGAGCCGCGGACTATCCTCGTTCTCGACCTGGTAGATCACGCCGGTATGGGCGTTCACCAGGGGCGACAATTCGGTCAGCAGCAGCCGGCCGACGGTGGTGAGATCGCGCTGGCCCTGGAGCATGTTGGTGAACTTGGCGAGGTTGGTCTTCAGCCAGTCCTGCTCGGTGTTCACGTCCGTCGTCAGACGGAGGTTCGTGATCATCGTGTTGATGTTGTCTTTGAGCTCGGCGAGCTCGCCGCGAGCATCGACCTGGATCGACGGGGTGAGGTCGCCCTTGGTCACCGCGGTCGCGACTTCCGCGATCGCGCGCACCTGCGAGGTGAGGTTGGCCGCGAGCAGGTTGACGTTCCCGGTGAGGTCCTTCCAGGTGCCGGCCGCGCCAGGCACGTCGGCCTGGCCGCCCAGCCGTCCTTCGACGCCGACCTCGCGCGCCACCGACGACACCTGGTCGGCGAAGGTCGCGAGCGTCTCGGTCATGTTGTTGATGGTGTCGGCGAGCGCCGCGACTTCGCCCTTGGATTTCACGGTGAGATTTTGTTTCAAATCACCGTTCGCAACCGCGGTCACCACCTTGACGATGCCGCGGACCTGCTCGGTCAGGTTCGCCGCCATGAAGTTGACGGTGTCGGTGAGGTCCTTCCAGGTGCCGGCCACACCGGGCACCTGGGCCTGGCCGCCGAGCTCGCCTTCGGTGCCGACTTCGCGCGCGACGCGGGTGACTTCACCCGCAAACGCGTTGAGCTGATCCACCATGGTGTTGATGGTGTTCTTGAGCTCGAGGATTTCGCCCTTCACGTCCACGGTGATCTTGCGGGACAAGTCGCCGCGCGCCACGGCGGTCGTGACTTCGGCGATGTTGCGGACCTGCGTCGTGAGGTTCGCGGCGAGCAAATTGACGTTGTCGGTGAGATCCTTCCAGGTACCGCCGACGCCGGGCACGACGGCCTGACCGCCGAGCCGGCCCTCGGTGCCGACCTCGCGCGCCACGCGCGTCACTTCGGCGGCGAAGGAGCGGAGCTGCTCCACCATCGTGTTCAAGGTGTCCTTGAGCAGCAAGATCTCGCCGCGCACGTCCACCGTGATCTTCTTCGACAGGTCGCCGCCGGCGATCGCGGTCGCGACCTCGGCGATGTTGCGGACCTGGGCCGTCAGGTTGGAGGCCATGAAGTTGACGTTGTCGGTGAGGTCCTTCCAGGTGCCGGCGACGCCGGACACCTCGGCCTGACCGCCGAGCTTGCCTTCGGTGCCGACCTCGCGGGCAACGCGCGTGACTTCGCCGGCGAAGGCGTTGAGCTGGTCCACCATGGTGTTGATGGTGTTCTTGAGCTCGAGGATTTCGCCCTTCACGTCCACCGTGATCTTGCGGGACAAGTCGCCGCGCGCCACGGCGGTGGTCACTTCGGCGATGTTGCGGACCTGGGCGGTGAGGTTGCCCGCCATCGAGTTCACGCTGTCGGTCAAATCCTTCCAGGTGCCGGCGACGCCGGGCACGTTGGCCTGGCCACCGAGGCGGCCTTCGGTGCCGACCTCGCGCGCCACGCGCGTCACCTCGCCCGCGAAGCGGTTGAGCTGGTCGACCATCGTGTTCAGCGTGTCCTTGAGCTGAAGGATCTCGCCGCGCACGTCCACCGTGATCTTGCGTGACAAGTCACCGCCGGCGATGGCGGTCGCGACCTCCGCGATGTTACGAACCTGCGCGGTGAGGTTGCCCGCCATCGAGTTCACGGAGTCGGTCAAGTCCTTCCAGGTGCCGGCGACGCCGGGCACGTCGGCCTGGCCGCCGAGCTTGCCGTCGGTGCCGACCTCGCGCGCGACGCGCGTGACTTCGCCGGCGAAGGCGTTGAGCTGGTCCACCATGGTGTTGAGCGTTTCCTTCAGCTGAAGGATTTCGCCCGACACGTTCACGGTGATCTTCTTGGACAGGTCGCCCTTGGCGACCGCGGTTGCGACTTCGGCGATATTGCGGACCTGGCCGGTGAGGTTCGAGGCCATCGAGTTGACGGAGTCAGTGAGATCTTTCCAGGTGCCGCCGACGCCGCGCACGACGGCCTGGCCGCCGAGCTTGCCTTCGGTGCCGACCTCGCGCGCGACGCGCGTGACTTCGCCGGCGAAGGCGTTGAGCTGGTCCACCATGGTGTTGATGGTGTCCTTCAGCTCCAGGATTTCGCCACGCACGTCCACGGTGATCTTCTTCGACAAGTCGCCGCCGGCGACCGCCGTCGTCACCTCGGCGATGTTGCGGACCTGCGCGGTCAGGTTCGACGCCATCGAGTTGACGCTTTCCGTCAGGTCCTTCCAGGTGCCGGCGACGCCGAGCACGTTGGCCTGGCCGCCGAGCCGTCCCTCGGTGCCGACTTCGCGCGCCACGCGCGTGACTTCGCCGGCGAAGGCATTGAGCTGGTCCACGCAGGTGTTGAGCGTTTCCTTCAGCTGAAGGATCTCGCCCGAGACGTTCACCGTGATCTTCTTCGACAGGTCGCCGCCGGCGATCGCGGTCGCGACGTCGGCAATGTTGCGGACCTGCGCGGTCAGGTTCGACGCCATGAAGTTGACGTTGTCGGTGAGGTCCTTCCAGGTGCCGGCGACACCGGGCACTTGGGCCTGGCCGCCGAGCTTGCCCTCGGTGCCGACCTCGCGCGCCACGCGCGTCACTTCCGAGGCGAAGGAGTTGAGCTGGTCCACCATGGTGTTGATGGTGTCCTTCAGCTCCAGGATCTCGCCGCGCACGTCCACCGTGATCTTGCGCGACAGGTCGCCGCGCGCCACGGCGGTCGTCACGTTGGCGATGTTGCGGACCTGGGCGGTGAGGTTGCCGCACATCGCGTTCACGGAGTCGGTCAGGTCCTTCCAGGTGCCGGCGACGCCGGGCACGATCGCCTGGCCGCCGAGCTTGCCGTCGGTGCCGACCTCGCGCGCCACGCGCGTGACTTCGGAGGCGAAGGAGCGCAGCTGGTCCACCATCGTGTTGATGGCTTCCTTGAGCTGAAGGATCTCGCCGCGGACGTCGACGGTGATCTTCTTGGACAAGTCGCCGTTGGCGACCGCGATCGTGACCTCGGCGATGTTGCGAACCTGGTTGGTCAGGTTGTTCGCCATCGAGTTGACGCTCTCGGTCAGATCCTTCCAGACGCCGGTCACTTCCGGCACCTGGGCCTGGCCGCCGAGCTTGCCTTCGGTGCCGACCTCGCGCGCCACGCGCGTCACCTCGGAGGTGAACACGCCGAGCTGCTTGATCATGGTGTTGACGATGGTCGCCGACTGCAGGAATTCGCCGCGTAGCGGGCGGCCGTCGACGTCGAGCTTGACGGTCTGGAGCAGGTCGCCTTGCGCCACCGCGGCGACCGCGCGCGTCACTTCGCGCGTCGGCCACAGAAGGTCGTCGATCAGCGTGTTGACGGAGCCTTCCATGTCGGCCCAGGAGCCGCTGGCGAGGCCGAACTTCACGCGCTGGCGGGTCTTGCCCTCGCGCCCCACGACCTGACCGACCAGCTCGAGCTGCTGCGCCATGCGCTGGTTGGCCGCGATGATTTCATTAAAAGTGTCGGCGATCTTGCCGTCGATGCCGAGATAGTCCCCGCTCATCCGCACCGAAAAATCGCCGCTGCGCATGGCCTGCAAGGCGAGCAGCAATTCCGGCCGCGAATCCGGGTCCGACATACCGTTGGTTTTTGGCTTTGGGACGCGACGACCGGAGCGTGATGCAGTTCCGGGATCGAGGTCGCTCATACTGATTCCCCCGCAGCGTCGGCCGAATCCAAGGCGTGACGCAGTTGTCAAAATAGAGCGTCAGCCAAATTCGAAATCAAGCGCCAACGTCGCAGCGCTTGGAATTGGAACCTGCCGTGCTCAGCCCGGCCAAAATAACGGTGAGGAGTGACGATGGTTCCATCCCGTTCAGGAAAAAGCCGGCCGGACGCTGGCCTTGTGGCCGGCACCAGAGCTCCCAGCCGTCCCAGGAGAGGGAGGCTGGCGCCCCCAGCGCGGGGCTAGGACCGGCGACCCCGCTGCAAGCTCCGCCACGTCACGCGGGGACCGCGACCAGATCGAACCCCGGCTGCAGCGGCACCTCGACCTCGGGCGGCTAGGACGACAACGGCGACGCCGGCGGGGACAAGATGCCCGCGAGTAACCGTACGGTGCGGCCGGAGAGCCAGCCGCATCATCCGGAAGACAAATAGCGCTGCTATTTGTCCGCCATGGTGCGCTCCGCATCTTTCACCTGCGTGCGCAGCATCGGCAATTGCTCGCGCGCGAAGGCGGCGAGCGCAGGATTGTCGGGCGCTTTCAGGTAGCGCTCGAGCAGGCTGATGGCGGAGTCGTATTCGGGGATTTGCGCGGCATAGAAGCTTCTGACGTAAGTTGGTCCATCCGCGTTTTCGGGCTCGACAAGGCTTGCGCTCACCGACGTCGTCTTGCCGGCGTGCGGCTCCGCACCGATCGCGTCCTGAATCTGCTTCAGGGTCTTGTCGCGCTTGCCTGCCTCCTCGGCGCGCAGGGCCGCGAGATTCTTCACCTCCGCATTGCCTTTCAGGTCGGTGCTCTCCAGCAGCCCCTGCTGGAAACGGCTGAAGCTGTAGAGGCCGGTGATGACATCGGTTGCGGTCGGCACACGGTCGCCGGCCGTTCGCTCGCCCATATTGTCGGCGAACGCCGAGGTGCTGACGAGAGCCAGGATGATCGCGACAAGAATCCTCATGCATCTCCAATGGCCGAAGCCGTGCGAAGTTCCCCGACGTTACCATCCAGTAAGGGCGGTTGCGGAGCCGGAGTTCCGTTCCCAGATCTTCTGTATGAAACAGTCTGACGTCTTCAGGGATAACGCCGACAACTGCCTTCAGCTCGCCGAGCGCGCGGAAGGGCAGCCCGCCCACAAGCGCTATTTGCGCATGGCGGATGCCTGGACGGCATTGGCGAACGAGCAGGACTGGCTGGACGGTGAAATCCCGCCCGTAAAGGTCCGCGTCCTTCGAACGCAGGATGCGTGAGCGCTCTCATCTTCGTGAATCTGCGTGTGTGACCGCTCACGGAATGCAAGCAACCAATCCAGGATCATCCACGAACAGTCGATCGCGCTGATTTTGATTCCAGAAGGAGGTTTTGCGATGGCTCCACGTCTGGCTCTTCTTTCGCTCATTCTCGCCTTTGGCGTCTCGGTCGCGTTCGCGACAGTGACGACAGTGCGGCAGGTGCATCTGGAGAATGCATCGGCGGCGATCCACGCCACGCATAGTTAGAGCTGCGGGCCTCGCACGCTGGAACATTCGTTGTGCCGGCGCGTAAGCGCTTCAGGACATCTGGAGAAGCGAGAGGACATCATGGCGCATTCCGACCACGGCATCGTCAAGGACAAGCGGGCGGAAGATCAACCGCGCGACAAGCAGCGCGCGCAAACCGTGCACAAGACGGATTCGAAGGGCTCGCCGTCGCGCGAAGCGACGCGCGATCCCAAGCTCAACGACGACAGCAAGACGCCGGGCTCCGGCATGACGCCGGATGATTCCGGCGCAGCGCCGAGTGGGTAGAGCGTATTCGAAAGGTAGAAGATTTGTCGCGAGGAACGAATCCCCGCGCGAAGCGTCGACAGGATGCTTCCGGTTGTCATACCCCCGGTGAGCCGGAAGCAATCTCCAAGGACGACCCTGGCACCACCGTGCCGGGGTCGTTTGCTTATGGATGGCCTCTGCTTATGGATGGCCTTCTACAGATCAGATTCGTTGCCGTTTTCAGGATCGCCCTGGGTGTGTCCCTCAGGGCCGCGGCCGAACACGCCGAAGCTGCTCGATTTGACGCCGGCTTTCGCATCCACGCCCACGGATGCCAGTCCGAACTTGAGGAGCTCGCGGACCGCTGCCGCTCGCGTCGGCATGCGATGTTTGAACCGGAAATCGTCGATGGCGGCCAGCTCTTCCGGGGAGAGCATGACCTGGAGGCGCTCAGCGCGAAGGTCATTCATGGTCGATCACGCAAAGTGAGTAAGTTGAGTAGTTTGCTCAACGAACGAGTTTGGCGCGAGTTCCACAAGAGTCGGAAAAATCGCCAGATGAGTAAAAATAGTCAATAAAATCAATAAGTTATTATTGAAACGACTCTGGCAGTGGCGCATTCTTTCGGAAGAGAGGGAGAACAGGCCATGACGGAGCAAGTCAGGTTACCTCGCAAACTTTCCGAGGAGCCCGAGGCGCCCAAGCCGGTGCGTCCGAGCCACCAGAAGGTCATCGAGCAAGTCGAGCGCTGGGCCAACAGCTCGGGGCTGCAACCACCGAGGACGGAAGATGCGAAGACGATCTGAGCCCCACACGTTCGAACAACGTCTCAAGGCAGAGCAGCTGCGGCTCGAGCACGAACTGTCGGGCTTGCCAATGGACAGCGGCGCGATTCTGTCATGGCGCGCATCGATCAGCTTCAGACCGCTGCCGCGATGCATGATTTCCTGATGCTACGGGAGGCCGCGGCCGCTCGCTGATCGCACCTGGCGTCCGTGCTCCGTGCCTGACGCGACCGCATGGAGCATGCGTCGGAACGTTCGCTCGCCGACCCGGTTGGTTCACACGTTGACTGAGTGGAGAATTGGAATGCTGAAACAAGGCGAGTTGGACCGCAGCGAGATGGGAAGGTTGATCGGCAGCGACAAGGTCGAGGGAACGTCGGTCTATGGGGCCGATCGCAACAAGATCGGTTCGATCGAACGCGTGATGATCGACAAGGTCAGCGGCAAGGTGTCCTACGCCGTGCTCGGCTTTGGCGGTTTCCTGGGCCTCGGCAACGACCACTATCCGCTGCCCTGGCAGTCGCTGAAATACGATACGGAGCTCGGCGGCTATGTCACCGGGATCACCGCCAAGACGCTTGAAGGCGCGCCGAAATACGGCGAACGCAGCGACTGGAACTGGGGTGACGACGCGGCAGTCCGCGGCATCAACTCGTATTACGGCGTTCCCTTCGCGTAAGCTCCCATGGAAAGCGAGATCCGATGAGCAAGGAACGGCCCACCGACGATCCCCGGCGTCAGAATGACTGGGGATCGCACGCCCAGACCGACAAGCCCTGGAAGGGCAATCCGGAGAAGGAGCAGAAGTCGGGCGAGACAAAGCCTGACCTCGAGACGTGGCAAGAGACCAAGACGCACTGAGCAAGAGTGCGCCGACAGCGGGGGGCATTGAGGGAGCGTGCCCGCGCTGTCATCGTCGGCCTTGTGCGCAGTTGCGTGCTGGGGTGAGCGATCCGGTATTCCAGAAGCGGTTGAGGGATACGCAGAAGCCGCGGTGTACTGGATGCCCCGGTCAAGCCGGGGCGCGACACCTTTTGCTTGGCGCCACTCTATCCCACCGCCTCCTTCCGCCCCGGCCCCGCATGCACGTGCACCTGTTTCGCATGCAGCGGCTCACCGCATTCCGAGCAGACCATCACGGGGTCGAACTCCTTACCGCAAGTCTTGTGCTGGTGCAGCAGCGGGCGGCCGCGTTCGTCGCCCATGTGGGTGTCGCCCCAATGCACCATCGCCATGATGATCGGATAGAGGTCGAGGCCCTTCTGCGTGAGGATGTATTCGTAGCGCTTGGGCGCCTCGGAATAGGGGACGCGGCGCAGGATGCCGAACCGCACCAGCTTCTTCAGACGCTCCGAGAGCAGGTGCCGCGTGATCTGGAGCGATGACTGAAACGCCTCGAACCGGCGCACGCGTAAGAAACATTCGCGCAGGATCAGCAGCGTCCAGCGATCGCCGACCACGGCGACGGTGCGGGAGAGAGAGCAGGGCTCTTCGTCCAGCGTGTCCCACTTCATATAGCGATCTCCGGCATAAGGATAGTAAGTCAGAAAAAGGAACTGACTTGAATGATCAGCGCTATTTCTACTGAAGAATATCAGTCAACCCTGTAGTTTGACAGTTCTATTTTAGAACTATAGCCTCCGGCCCAATCACATGCCGTTCTCACCGGAGGAGGTGACCTTGCCCAAGCGAAACGCGACAGCCGCCGTCATCGGGGCCGGCGATTTCATCGGCTCCGAGATCGCCAAGAAATTTGCCGCGGAAGGTTTCACGGTCTTCGCCGGGCGCCGCAACGGCGACAAGCTGGCGCCGCTGGTGAAGGACATCGAGGCCGTCGGCGGCGAGATTCACGCCCGCTCGCTCGATGCACGCAAAGAGGAGGAGGTCATCTCCTTCCTCAATGACGCCGACAAGCACGCGCCGCTCGAAGTCTGCATCTTCAACGTCGGCGCCAACGTCAATTTCCCGATCCTCGACACTACCGAGCGCGTGTTCCGGAAGGTGTGGGAGATGGCCTGCTATTCCGGCTTCCTTGCCGGCCGGGAAGCGGCGCGGCTGATGCTGCCGCGCAGTGGCGGCAACATCTTCTTCACCGGCGCGACGGCGAGCTTGCGCGGCGGCAGCGGCTTTGCCGCCTTTGCCAGCGCAAAATTCGGACTGCGCGCGGTGGCGCAGGCGATGGCGCGCGAGCTCGGGCCGAAGAACATCCATGTCGCCCATCTCATCATCGATTCCGGCGTCGACACCGAGTGGGTGCGGCAGCGCCGGCTCGAAGCGCTCGGGGCGAATGCGCTTGATAATCCCGATCTTCTGATGCCGCCGTCGTCTGTCGCGGATGCCTATTGGCAACTCTATCAGCAGCCGAAGAGCGCCTGGACCTTCGAGATGGAGATCCGCCCCTTCGGAGAGAAATGGTGACCGCGGAGCAAGACTGCGGCTAGACTGATCCCAATACAAACTGAAATCCGGGAGGCCCCTACGTGAAGACCGCGATCACCGAACTGTTCGGCATCGAGCACCCGATCATCCAGGGCGGCATGCATTTTGTCGGCTTTGCCGAGCTCGCCGCTGCCGTCTCCAATGCCGGGGGGCTCGGCATCATCACGGGCCTCACGCAGAAGACGCCGGAATTGCTCGCGAAAGAAATCGCGCGCTGTCGCGACATGACGGACAAGCCGTTCGGCGTGAACCTCACCTTCCTGCCGACCTTCTCGGCGCCGCCCTATCCGGAATACATCGCGGCCATCGTCGAAGGCGGCATCAAGGCGGTCGAGACCGCGGGGCGCAGCCCGGAGCAATACATGCCTGCGCTGAAGGCCGCCGGCATCAAGGTGATCCACAAATGCACGTCCGTGCGCCACTCCCTGAAGGCCGAGCGCATCGGCTGCGACGCCGTCAGTGTCGACGGCTTTGAGTGCGGCGGCCATCCCGGCGAGGACGACATCCCCAACATGATCCTGCTGCCGCGCGCGGCGGAGGCGTTGAAGATTCCGTTCGTGGCCTCCGGCGGCATGGCCGACGGGCGCAGCCTCGTCGCGGCGCTGTCGCTGGGTGCGGCGGGCATGAACATGGGCACGCGCTTCATCGCCACCAGGGAGGCACCGGTGCATCAGAACGTGAAGAACGCGCTTGTTGCGGCAACCGAGCTCGACACCCGCCTGATCATGCGCGCTCTGCGCAACACCGAGCGCGTGCTCAAGAACGCCAACGTCGATCGTCTGCTCGAGATCGAGCGCGAGAAGGGCGCCAAGCTGAACATCGACGATATCCACGACCAGGTTGCGGGCGTCTATCCCAAGATCATGCTGGACGGCCAGATGGACGCGGGCGCCTGGAGCTGCGGCATGGTCGCAGGACTGATCCACGACATCCCCTCCTGCAAGGAACTGGTCGATCGCATCATGGATGAGGCGGAACAGATCATCCGCAGCCGCCTGATGGGATTCCTGGACGGGACGGGGGCGGTGCGAAAGGTCGCCTGACACTTCCAAACTTCTTAACCACGGCGGCACTTGGCCGCTGGAATTGCGCGTGACGCCTCCTAAATAGGGGTAAATTACCCTTGAAATAAGCAATTTCAGGAGGCGTCCGTGGTCCTGAAGAGCATTCCCTTTGCAGTTGCCATTGCCCTCGTGCTCGCATGGGGCGGCATCGCACGCGCTGACGACTACAAGCCCGACGAATATCTCGGTCTCGATCTCTCCAAGGCGGTGCTGTCGCCGAAGCGGCTCGGGCCCGAGACGCAGTTCGCCCCGGTCGCGTTGGAGGCGAAGGGTGGCAACGAGGCGCAGGCGCGCGCCGAGCCGATGGACGTACCGAAGAAAGTTGCCGCCGAGCGCGTGCACGTGGCCGAGCCGAAGGCTGTTCATGCCAGGGGCGCCCAGCCACGCGGCGCAGCGCGCACCAAGCTCGCACATCGTCGCGGCAATCCGCTGGACGCGCAGGCGATGGACACCCGCATCCAGACCTGGCCGTGCCGCACCGGCGGCATTTGCAACTGGAAGCGCTAGCCGGGTCTGTCGCGTCATCCGGGCGTCGCAAAACCGTAGGCCCGGAGTCAAGAAACCGTCAGGATAGGAGTCAAACGGCGCAGGCACCTTCCGTCGCGATTCGACGAAGGTTTCCTGAATGGCAACGCTCCGCGCCTCGCGCGCATGGACCCGGCGGCAGTTCCTGGTCCGCTCGACTTCAAGTCTCGCCGTTGCCGCGCTCGGCACACTCGCAAAGCCATCCATCAGCCGCGCCGCCGATCGCCCGCAAATCGCGGGTGGCATTCAGTCCGGCGATGTCTCGGATGGCTCCGCCGTGATCTGGGCGCGCGCCGACCGGCCCGCGCGAATGCAGGTGGAATGCGCGACCGTCGAGAGTTTCAAGACGATCATGGCGTCAGCCTCGCGCGACGCGCTGCCTGATGCCGACTTCACCGCAAAATTGTTGCTGAACGACCTGCCGTCCGGGCAGGACATCTTCTATCGCGTGCGCTTCGACGACATCGCGACCGGCATTGCCGGCGAAAGCCGCGTCGGCCATTTTCGTACCGCGCCGGCCGCGGGGCAGTCGATCAAGTTCGTGTGGTCGGGCGACGTCGCGGGGCAGGGCTGGGGCATCGACATCTCGCGCGGCGGCTATCGCAGCTATCGCACCATGCTCGAGAACCGCCCGGACTTCTTCATCCACTCCGGCGATCACATCTACGCCGACTGCACGGTTCCCTCCGAGCAGAAGCTGCCGAACGGCGAGACCTGGCGCAATCTGGTGACCGAGGAGAAAGCCGATGCCGCGCACACGCTGGCGCAATTCCGCGGCAACTACAAATACAACCATCTCGACGAGCATTTTCGTGCCTTCCACGCGGAGGTGCCGATGTTCGCGCAGTGGGACGACCACGAGGTCACCAACGACTGGTCGCCGACCGGCAGCTATGACGACGCCGGCCGTGAGGACGACGGCACGCCGCGCCTGGTCTCGCGCGCCCGCCGTGCCTTCTTCGATTTCATGCCGATCCGCGACGTCGGCAAGCGACAGGGCCGGGTCTATCGCAAGATCGCTTACGGTCCGCTGCTCGACGTCTTCATGATCGACATGCGCAGCTATCGTGACGACAGCTGGAACAAGGGCGAGGACCATCGCGGCTGGATTCTCGGTGCCGAGCAGCTCGCATGGCTGAAGCGGGAGCTCGCCGCGTCGCGTGCGACCTGGAAGGTGATCGCGGCCGACCTGCCGATCGGCCTCGTCAGCCTCGATGCCGTCGCGCTCGGCAACGGAGCGCCCGATCGGCGTGAGCACGAAATCGCTGATCTCCTCGGCTCCATCAAGCGCGCGGGCGTGCGTAACATCGTCTGGCTCACCGCCGACATGCACTACACCGCCGCGCATTATTACGATCCGAACAAGGCGCAATTCCGGGATTTTGAGCCGTTCTGGGAGTTCGTCTCCGGCCCGCTCCATGCCGGCACCTGGGGGCCGGGCGAGCTCGACAATACGTTTGGGCCCGTCGCGATGTATCAGAACGGCTGCGGCGAGGCGCAAGGGGAGAACCTCGCGCCGTGCTTCGGCCTGCAGTTCTTCGGCAGGGTCGATATCGACGGTGCGAGCGGCGTGATGACCGTAACCTTGAAAGACGTCGACAACCGCGACCTCTGGTCGGTCGACATCGTGCCGCAGCCGCAGCCGCGCCCGGCCGTGGTCGCGCAGCATTCGTGAGTGGCGGGCTTCTTCACCTCTCCCGCTTGCGGTAGAGGTCGGCGCGAAGCGCCGGGTGAGGGCTTTTTCCGCTTGGGGGTTGTCCCGATGCGGATGCACCCTCTCCCCAGCCCTCTCCCGCAGGCGGGAGAGGGAGCTCACCTTCTTTGCGGCGAGGATCAAACCTATCCGCTCCTAACCCGATCTTGATTGGCCGCCTCGCGTCTCCTGCGCTATAGTCTTCATTCCCGCCACCTCTTTCCATCACCGAAGAGTCTTCCCTCGCGGCCCCACCGCGTGTTCGGCGGCTGAAATACGTCAGGAGCTAGCTCATGGATCATCTGAAGACACAGGGCATCAGCATGCCCAAGCTCGGCCTCGGCACCTTCCGCATGCAGGGCGATGCCTGCCGCGCGGCGGTCGAGAGCGCGCTGTCGATCGGCTATCGCCACATCGACACTGCCGAGATGTACGCCAATGAAGAACCGATCGGTGCCGCGCTCGCTGCGGCCCGGCTGCCGCGCGGCGAGCTTCATGTCACGACCAAGGTCTGGCACGAGAATCTCAGCCCCGATGCGATCCGCCGCGCCTTCGACGCCAGCCTGACCAAGCTCCGGCTCGACCATGTCGATCTCTACCTCGTGCACTGGCCCTCGAAATCCGCGAACTGGGGCGCGGTGTTCGAGACCCTGATGAAGCTGAAGGAGGAGGGGCGTACGTGGGCGATCGGCGTTGCCAATTTCACCATGGCGCTGCTCAAGATCGCGGTCGAGGACATCAAGGCGCCGATCGCCTGCAACCAGGTCGAATATCACGCCATGCTCGATCAATCGAAGGTGCTGGCCTATCTCAACGCCAGGTCGATCCCGCTGGTCGCCTATTGTCCGCTCGCGCAAGGACGCATCGCGTCAGATCCGGTGCTGGCCGAGATCGGCGCCAGGCACAACACGACCGCCGCGCAGGTCGCGCTGAAATGGCTGCTCGACCAGGACGGTGTCGCTGCGATCCCGAAGGCTTCGCGCCGCGAGAGCCAGCAGGCCAATCTCGATGCGCTGAAGATCACGCTCGACGATGCCGACCGCAAGAAGATCGCGGCGTTGCCCAAGGACAGGCGTTGCGTCAATCCAGGCTTTGCGCCGGTGTGGGATTAGTCTCGCCGAACGTTGCGAATACGCAAAGAAATGGCCCCGCGAGGGGCCATTTTCATGATGTGTTGCGCATCAATCCCAATGGTGACGGTGACCGCGCTTGACCACGACGACCCGGTCGCGATGGTGCCAGCCGCGATGCCAGCCGTGGTCGCGATGCTCGCGCATTTCGGCGCGGGCGCCGTAGCCATGATGGTAGCCGTTCTTGATCACCACCGTTTCGGCATTCGCCATCGTCGGTGCAACGATCGCGAGCGCGCCGAGAGCCGCAACCACATAACCAAGCTTCTTCATGATGTCCTCCTCCAATGCAATGCACATGAGAACGACGCATGTGTGCGAACGTTCCGGAGGAACTGGAAGAGAATTCTGAATGGATGTTCAGACGGAGCATGATCCGGAAAAGTGTGAAGCGGTTTTCCGAGCGATCATGCTCAAACGTGATGCTCAATCGCAGCGTTGCTGCGTTGGTGTCGGCGCGCCTGTCGCGACGTAGTTGCCGTCCCGAATCGTGTACACACCGCGCTCGCTGCGATTGTAGATCGCACGCAGGCTGCCATCCTTCGCCAGCAGCAGCCCGAACTCACGCGTCTGGTGCAGCGAGCGGAAGTAAACCATCACATTGAGCAGGCCCTCGGCTTCGACCGTAGCGGACACCACTTCGTTCTCGTCCCTGGCTTCGCCGAAATCGCGCCGGTACATCACCCGGCCGTCCTTCCTGATCTCGTAAGTCAACAGCGAGCCCTTGTCGCGGTCGGGCCGGGCCGCGCAATCGACCGCCCATGAGCCGAGCAGGCCCCATTGCTCGACCGTCGCCGCAAGCGTCTCGGCGCCGGCCGCTGGCGTGAACGCAATCCACAGCATCGCCGCCGCGATCCGGCAGCCTAGACAACGCGTCATGTCCTGAAAAACCCCGCCTCGAACAAGTCCAAGTGTAGCATCCCGCGCGCGATCGTCCACGCGAGCCGGCAATCACTCATGAATTTGATCCGCGTCAATGAGGCCGGTCGTATCAAGGGGTAGGATGGCGCTCCCGAAGGCGAAGTTGGTGAGAGCGATGCTGAATCAAGTCGTGGATTTCGCGGGCGAGGTACTGCCGGGGAGCTGTGCCGTGCCGCCTTATTCCGAGACCGCGTTCCTGGCCGAGCTGGGCGAGCGCTTGAGGTCCTCGCGCGCGCGGTGCGAGCTGTCGCGCCGGGAGCTGGCCCGCCGCTCCGGGATTTCCGAGCGCTACATCGCCCAGATCGAGGCGGGCAAGGGCAATGTCTCGATCGTCCTGCTGCTGCGGCTGGCCTCCGCGATCCACGGCAGCCAGCCTCAGGTGGCTTGAAGCGAGCCTTAGGCCCGCTTCTGCACATTGGCGCTGCGGGCCGGCACGCCGAACTCCTTGCGGCACACCTCGGCGAGCACGGCGACGCCTTCACGGATCTGCTGATGCGAGGGGCTCGCAAAGCACAGCCTGAGCCGCGAGCTGGAATGGGGCTTGTTGGTCGACCATTCCGGCCCCGGATTGATCGAGACGCCGGCAGCGAGCGCGGCCTGATAGAGTTTTAGCGTATCGACCTGGTCGGGCAGCTTGACCCACAGGAAGATGCCGCCCTTGGGCTCCTCGAACTCGGCCGCCGTCCCGAACTGCTCATTGAGAGCCTCCATCAGCGTATCGAGCTTGGTGCGCAGCGCCTTGGTCAGGGCCGGCACGTGGGTCGAGAAATGCGGCTTGCAATAGGCGGCCAGCACCATCTGCTCCAGCGCGCCGGAGCCTGCGTCCGTCTTCAGCGCCAGCATGCGCGACATCACATCCCAGGGCGCGACGATGAAGCCGACGCGCAGCGCCGGTGCGATCGATTTCGAGAACGAGCCGATATGGATCACGCCGCCGTTCGGGCTCATCGCGTGGATCGCCGGTGGCCGCTGTCCCGACCAGACGAGATCGGCGTAGCAATCGTCTTCGAAGATGGGCACGCCATATTCGGCCGCGAGCCGTACCAGTTCAGCGCGCCGACTTTCCGGCATGATGCTGCCGGTCGGGTTCTGCACGGTCGGGATGGTGTAGATGTATTTAGGCCGGATGCCGCGGCCCTTGAGATCCGCCAGCGTCGAGGCCAGCACATCCATGCGCATGCCGTCCTTGTCGAGGGGGATACCGACGACGTTGACCCCGAGCCGCGCCAGGCGGGTCAACGAGCCCTGATAGCTGTCCTGCTCGAAGATCACGGTATCGCCGCGTGTCAGCAGCGTCGCGTTGACGAGGTCGAGCGCCTGGAGCGAGCCGGAGACGATCAGGAGATCGTCGACCGTGCAGTTGATGCCGGCGTCGCGCTTCAGTTTTGTCACCAGGAATTCGCGCAAGGGCAGGTAGCCCTGCGGTCCGTGCGCCAGCCCATAGGTGGCAAGCGAGCGGCCTTCCTTTTGCAGGGCGGAATTGGTTGCCTCGATCAGGCCGTCGAGCGGCAACTGCTCGGAATCGTTGTTGCCGCCGACGAAACTGTACTTGGCGAGGCCCGTCCAGCGCGCGGAAGGGGCCGGCAGCCCTGCGGGAAACAGGGGCGCGAAATCGAAGCTGGACGTCATGGGGGCGTTCCTCGTTTTGTTCTTGTTGAGCGGCCGGCCTTGCGCCGGCCAACCTTACTTCTTGCCGGCCGTCCTCGTCGGACGGCCCTGGCTGATGAAAGCGTAATGCGCATTGGCGACGCCGCCAACCATCAAGGCCTCGACCACTGGCTCGGCGATCTCGCCTGTTGCGGCCCAGTCGACGAGAAAGTTGGCCCCGGTCCCCCCGCGCACGTCGTCGGTCGGAATGAAGATCGAGACGGTGGCCAGAGGCTTCAGCGCTACCTGGCCCTTCAGGTAGGTCTCGACCTGCTTGCCTGCGGTGTCGAAATAGGCGATGCGTTTGACCACCAGCGGCTGGGTCTCGGAGGCGTTGTGAACGCTCAGCGTCACCGAGAAGTCGACACGTAGTTTGCCCTGGCTCATCGCGACGCTGGAATAGGCGGGCACATAGAACCCGCCGGAGACTGCGAGTTCCTCCTTCGGCAATGTGGTGAGCGAATCGGCAAAGTTTTGTTCGATATTGACCTTGGATTGCGCGGCTGCGGGCGCGGCAGAGGCGAGGGGACATAGCAGCATTGCTGCGAAAAGCCCTGCTCGCATGTGACGAATTGCTCGCTTGCCGCCCCGCAACCTGGCTCTAGGGTGCGGCAAAACGGACCAATTTGGTATGCACGAACTCATTCGCGACATCACTCTCTGTATTCTGTTTGCCTGGATGCTGGGCCTGCTCGCCCATTTTTCGCGGCAGCCGCTGATCCTGGCCTACCTTATCGCCGGCTTCTGCATAGGTCCATTCGGTGCCGGCTGGGTCAAATCACAGGAATCGATCAGCGTCATTTCCGAGCTCGGCCTGATCTTCATGCTGTTCATGATCGGGCTCGAGATCGACCTGAAAAAGATCGTGCGGGCGGGAAAGGTGATCCTGTTCGCGGCGGGCGGCCAGCTCATCGGCGGTTGCGTGCTCGGGGTGCTGTTCTTCGTCGGCATCGGCTTGTCGCTCGGCGGTGGGCATTTCGATGCGGTCTATCTCTGCGTCGCCTGCGCGCTGTCGAGTACCGTGATCATCGTCAAGGTGCTCTACGAGAAGCGCGAGCTCGACACGCTGCCCGGCCGCATCACGCTCGGTGTGCTGGTGCTCCAGGACATCTTCGCCATCCTGTTCCTGGCGGTGCAGCCGAGCCTCGCCAATCTCGAGGTCAGCGTCATCCTGCTGTCGATCGGCCGCGTCGCGGTGCTGGTCGCCGCCGCGCTGCTGGTCAGCCGCTACGTGCTGCCGCGCCTATTCCATCAGATTGCCCGCCGCCCCGAGCTGATTCTGCTTGGCGCGCTCGCCTGGTGCTTCCTCGTCGCCGAGACCGCGGAGCGGCTCTCGCTCTCGCGCGAGATGGGTGCGTTGATCGCCGGCGTTTCGCTGTCGACCTTTCCTTACGCCCTCGACGTCACCGCCAAGGTCACCACGCTCCGCGACTTCTTCATCACGTTGTTCTTTGTCGCGCTCGGCATGACCATTCCCGTGCCGGGCCTCTCCGTGATCGGGCTTGCCTTGATGATCGCGGCGTTCACGGTGGTGAGCCGCCTCGTCACCACCTTCGCCCCGCTCTACCTGATGAAGCAGGGCCTGCGCGCCAGCCTGCTGCCGGCCCTTAACCTCGCGCAGATCTCCGAGTTCTCGCTGGTGGTGATCCAGACCGGCGTCGCCGACCATCACATCGCGGCCGAAACGGCGAACGCAGCCTCCTTCGCCTTCGTGGTGCTGGCGGTGCTCTCGACCTTCGTGATGACCCGCAGCGACGAGATCACCCGCTGGGCGATCGGCCCCCTGAAACGGATCGGCCTGCGCGACCTCGACCATGGCAACGGCCATGCCGAGGAGGGGCACGAGGGCGGCCATGGCGAGGCCCGCCGCATCGTCATTCTCGGCTTTTTCCGTGCGGCGAGCGCGCTGCTGGCCGAGATCGAACGGCAGGCGCCGGTGCTGCTCGAGCAGATCACCGTGATCGACTTCAACCCCAATGTGTACAAGACGCTGCTGTCGCGCGGCCTGCACGTGATCTATGGCGACATCAGCAGCGCCGACACGCTGCTCCATGCCGGCGTCGGCAAGTCCGAGATGATCATCCTCAGCGTGCCGGACGCCCTTCTCAAGGGCGCCAGCAACGAGAAGCTGGTCCGCCATGTCCGCACCCTCAACCCGACCGCCATGATCGTCGCCACGGCCGATCTTTTGTCGGATGTGGGCGAGCTCTACGCGGCCGGCGCCAGCTACGTCACGGTGACCCGGCTCAGCGACGCTCATGAGCTGTTTACCGTGATCGAAGCGGCCCAGGCCGGGCTGTTGGCCGACAAGCGGACCGAGCTCGATGTCCGGCTCGGCGAGCGGCGCGAAGTGCTGCCCTGAAGGCGGCGCGGCCGCTTTCCGTCCGGGCCATGTGCGCCTATATCCCTGGTATCTTCGGTGCAAGCCTTAGACCCGTGGGCCGGTCCGCCATCAGGCATATGCGGTTGCGTCCAGGACACTAGCGCTTGGGGCCAAGTCCGGCTAAGGCGTCCGGCTAAGCCTCCCGGCCATAACCGATAGAGATTGGGAAATGCCCGATAACGTTCAGGAAGTCTTGCAGGCCTTTGCCCGGGGTGAGCTCGTGGTCGTCACCGACGACGAGGACCGCGAGGGCGAGGGCGATCTGATCGTCGCCGCCTCGCTCTGCACCGCCGAGAAGATGGCGTTCATCATCCGCCATACCTCCGGCATCGTCTGCGCGCCCGTGACCACCGAGGACGCGCGCCGCCTCCGGCTCGATCCGATGGTGGCCCACAATGATTCCGCGCACACCACCGCGTTCACGGTTTCGATCGACTACAAGCCCGACGGCGGTACCGGCATCTCGGCCGAGGAGCGCGCCTCGTGCTGCCGCGCGCTGTCCAATCCCAATGTCGGCGCCAACGATTTCGCCCGTCCGGGCCACATCTTCCCGCTGATCGCCAAGGACGGCGGCGTGCTCTTGCGCTCCGGCCATACCGAGGCCGCGGTCGATCTGTGCAAGCTCTCCGGCCTGCCGCCGGTCGGCGTCATCAGCGAACTGATGAACGACGACGGCAGCGTGATGAAGGGCGAGCAGGTCGCCCGCTTCGCGGCTCAGCATAAGCTCAAGCACGTCACCATCGCCGACATGATCGCCTATCGCCAGGTGCGCGAGAAGCTGATCGAGCGGGTCTCGACCTTCGTCACCGACAGCCCGATCGGCCCGCTCCAGGGCTATGCCTACCGCTCGCCGTTCGATTCCATCGCCCACGTCGCGTTCGTCTATAACGGCGTCGGCGACGGCAAGAACGTGCTGACGCGCTTCCACAAGCCCAACATCGTCAAGGACATCTTCACCGGCCACAAGCGCATGGCGGCAGTGCTCGAGCACTTCAAGAAGTCCGGCCGTGGCGTCTTGGTCTACCTGCGCGACGGCGCCGCCGGTGTCCCCGTTGCCCCGCTGCCCGATGAGAGCGCGACCGAGGCGGACCGCAACCGCCAGTGGCGCGAGGTCGGTGTCGGCGCACAGATCCTGCGCGATCTCGGCGTCACCTCGATCCGCCATCTCACCTCATCGGTGCACGACTACAAGGGCCTGTCCGGCTTCGGCATCGAGATCGTCGCCAACGAGCAGCTTGAAAGCTAGCGCTGTCATTCCGGGGCGCGCGCTGCGCATCCCCGGGATTTGCGCAGAGCCATCCATCTGCAACGCAATTGCACTTGTTGCCGCGGCGCTTTACTTTGTCGGGCAAATTTGACGGAACCAGACGAAAGGACGTTTCATGAGCGTGCGCCCTCAGGCCAAGGACAAGCCGGCTGCGGCTTCTTTCCAATGGGACGATCCGTTCCTGCTCGACGAGCAACTCACCGAAGACGAGCGCATGGTGCGCGACACCGCGCGCGCCTATGCCCAGGACAAGCTGCTGCCGCGCGTCACCAAGGCCTATCTCGAGGAGAAGACCGACCGCGAGATCTTCAACGAGATGGGCGAGCTCGGCCTGATCGGCATTACGCTGCCTGAGGAATATGGCTGTGCCAATGCGAGCTACGTCGCCTACGGCCTCGTCGCGCGCGAGATCGAGCGGGTGGATTCCGGCTATCGCTCGATGAACTCGGTGCAGTCCTCGCTGGTGATGTATCCGATCTACGCCTATGGCGACGAGAACCAGCGCAAGAAGTACCTGCCGAAGCTCGCCAGCGGCGAGTGGGTCGGCTGCTTCGGTCTCACCGAGCCCGACGCCGGCTCCGATCCGGCCGGCATGAAGACCCGCGCCGAGAAGGTCTCGGACGGCTATCGCCTGACCGGCAGCAAGATGTGGATCTCGAACGCGCCGATCGCCGACGTGTTCGTGGTCTGGGCCAAGTCGGCCGAGCACGACAACCAGATCCGCGGCTTCGTGCTGGAAAAGGGCATGAAGGGGCTCTCCGCGCCGAAGATCGGCGGCAAGCTGTCGCTGCGCGCCTCGATCACCGGTGAAGTCGTGATGGACGGCGTCGTGGTTCCCGAGGACGCGCTGCTGCCCAACGTGTCCGGCCTCAAGGGCCCGTTCGGCTGCCTCAACCGCGCCCGCTACGGCATCTCCTGGGGCGCGCTGGGCGCCGCCGAGGACTGCATGCACCGCGCCCGCCAGTACACGCTCGATCGCAAGCAGTTCGGCAAGCCGCTCGCCGCGACCCAGCTCGTGCAGAAGAAGCTGGCGGATATGGAGACCGAGATCGCGCTGGGCCTCCAGGGTTCGCTTCGCGTCGGCCGTCTGATGGACGAAGGCAAGTTTGCCCCCGAGATGATCTCGATCATGAAGCGCAACAATTGCGGCAAGGCGCTCGATATCGCCCGCGTCGCGCGCGACATGCACGGCGGCAACGGCATCTCGGCCGAGTACCACGTGATGCGCCACGTCCATAACCTCGAGACCGTCAACACCTACGAGGGGACTCACGACGTCCACGCCCTGATCCTGGGACGTGCGATCACGGGCATCCAGGCGTTTTTCTGAGCCGGCGCGCCTCGGCATGGGCATGGGATGCGACTGAACTCTCCAATTGCGTCATGGCCGGGCTTGTCCCGGCCATCCACGTCTTAAACCACGCGAAGAACGTGGATGCCCGGCACAAGGCCGGGCATGACGAAGTCAGCAAGGAATGAGCAAGCCATGTCCGAGAACGACGACATCCCGTTCAACCGCAACTTTCCGCTCAAGGCCGGTGTCGTCGAGGAAGTCCGTCCCGGCGTGCGGCGCGTGCTCTGTAACAATCCGAGCCCGTTCACCTTCACCGGCACGGTCAGCTACATCGTGGGCCAAGGCAACGTCGCGATCATCGATCCCGGCCCGGACGACGAGGCGCATGCGGCGGCGCTGCTCGCTGCCGTGCGCGGCGAGACGGTGAGCCATATCTTCGTCACCCACACCCATCGCGACCATTCGCCGAACACCGCGCGGATCAAGCAGGCGACCGGCGCGCCTGTCTATGCCGAAGGCCCGCACCGTGCCTCGCGACCGCGCTTCGAGAGCGAGAAGCACAATCCGGAGTCCGGCGCCGACCGCGATTTCGCGCCCGATATCAGGATCGCCCATGGCGACGTCGTCGAGGGTGCCGGCTGGCGTCTGGAGGCCGTGGCGACGCCCGGCCACACCGCCAATCATCTCGCCTTCGCCTGGCCCGAACGGAAATTCAACTTCGTCGGCGATCACGTGATGGGCTGGTCGACCTCGATCGTGGCGCCGCCCGACGGCTCGATGATCGACTACATGGAGTCGCTCGACCGCCTCGCCGCGCGCGAGGAAGATCTGTATTTCTCCGGCCACGGCCCGGAGATCCCGGACGGCCAGCGCTTCGTGCGCTTCCTGATCCGCCACCGCAAGGCGCGCGAAGCCTCGATCCTGCATCGCCTCGCCAAGGGCGAGGCCGATATCCCGACCATGGTGCGCGCGATCTATATCGGCATCGATCCCAGGCTGACGACGGCCGCAGGCTATTCGGTCCTGGCGCATCTGGAAGATCTGGTCGCGCGCGGCGTGGTGACGACGGACGGCGATCCCGTGATCGGTGGAACGTATCGAATGGCGGGGGCCTAGCTTCTCGTCATTCCGGGCTCGATGCTGCGCATCGCCCCGGAATGACAGCGGGGCTACTTCTTCACCGTCTTCGCCGGTGCCTTCGGCGGCGCGACCGGCGTCTTCTTCACCGGTTTCAGCGCGTCGGCGTCGGCGGCGGTGTTGAGATCGTCGATGAATTTTTTGATGCGCGCGGCGTTGCTGCCGAGATCACTGTCGAAATAGCGCGACGCCGAGCGGATATCGACGCGGGAATCGTCCCCGTCGGGCACCACCCGGATCGAGATGTCCTCGCGGAACCCCATGATCGGCGTCCGCGCCACCGCCTCGATGCGGCCGATACGGCGCGGCGGTTGCGGCTCGCGCTCGTCGATGACGAGCCATTTGCGCTTGATGACGAGCTGGCGCGCGATCGCATAGGCCCGATCGACCGGGATCTCCAGCTCGATCGGCTCGATGTCCGGGTAGAATTGGCGCTGCTGCTCGGCCGAATAGAGGCCGGCATAGACCGCGGTGTTGGTGCCATCGCCGGTGCGCAGGTGCGCGAGCGCGTCGAAGCGCGGCGGGTCGATCGGGTTGGTTGTGATGTCGTAGATCGGCGGCAGCTTGCGGTATTGCAGGGCGAGATAAGCGGGATAAGCGAGGATCGCGCCGTTGATGAGGAAGGCGAGCAGGATGCGCCCCATGCCGCGCGAGCCGTTCTGCCAGATCGCCGCAAAGCCCGCGAGCCCAAACAGGATCGAGAGGCCGGCGATCGCGAGCCCGCCGAAGAACGTCATCAGCGCCGGTTTCATCTCCAGGAAGTCGAAGCGGACGATGATGATCGAGACCGCCACTGCCACCACCGCGAACACGGCCAGATTACGCGCCCAGGTCGCGAGGCTGGACACGGGCTCCGACTGATAGGGAGCGGAAAACCTGCGGGCCATCGGGTGAAGCTCTGCTGGGGTTTTGGGCGATGTCGGCCGATTTGGCGCGACGATGGGCCGTTGAGATCACGGCCCGGGGGTAAATTCAAGGGTCGTTCACCCTCCCCTGGAGGGGAGGGTCGATCGCGCGACGCGCGAGCGGGGTGGGGTGATCCCTCCACACGGGCACCGCTTTTTGGAGAGAGACTGCCACCCCACCCCGGCTCACATCGCTCACGAGCTGCGAGCCGACGCTCCCCCTCCAGGGGAGGTTGGCAGGACGCCTACGCCGCCGCGTTCGGGAAACGGTAGTCCTTGAACTGGTCGCGCAGTGCGGTCTTCAGGATCTTGCCGGTCGCGGTGTGTGGAATGCCGTCGACGAAGGCGACGTCGTCGGGCATCCACCATTTGGCGATCTTGCCGTCCATGAACTTCAGGATGTCCTCGCGGCTGGCCTGCTGGCCCTGCTTGAGCTGCACGATCAGCAGCGGCCGCTCGTCCCATTTGGGATGATAGATGCCGATGACGGCGGCCTCCGCCACGGCCGGATGGCCGACCGCGAGGTTTTCGAGGTCGATCGAGGAGATCCACTCGCCGCCGGACTTGATCACGTCCTTGGAGCGGTCGGTGATCCGCATGTAGCCGGCCTCGTCGATGGTCGCGACGTCACCGGTGTCGAAGAAGCCTTCCTCGTCGAGGATGTTGCTGTCGACGCGGTAATAGGCCTTGGCAACGGCGGGGCCGGAGACCTTGAGACGGCCGAAGGTCTTGCCGTCCCAGGGCAGCTCCTTGCCGGCATCGTCGGTGATTTTCATCTCCACCGCGAAGGGCGCATAGCCCTGCATCTGCAGCACGTCGAGCCGCGCCTCGCCGGTCGCATTCTGGAACGGCGGCTTCAGCGCCGCGACGCTGCCGATCGGGCTCATCTCGGTCATGCCCCAGGCGTGGCGCACGTTCGAGCCCATGTCGAGGAAGGCCTTGATCATCGAGCGCGGCATCGCCGAGCCGCCACAGATCACCATCTTCAAATCGGGCAGCTTCAGATTGTTGGCGGCCATGTGCTGCAGCAACATCAGCCACACCGTGGGCACGCCCGCCGTGTGCGTCACCTTCTCGGTCGAGAGCAGCTCGTAGACGGAGGCGCCGTCGAGCTTGGCGCCGGGCATGACCAGCTTGGTGCCTTGCGAGGGGGCCGAGAAGGCGATGCCCCAGCTATTGGCATGGAACAGCGGCACCACCGGCAGCATTGTCTCGGACGCGCTGGTGCCCAGCGCGTCGACATTGTTCGCCATCAGAGCGTGCAGCACGTTGGAGCGATGCGAATACAGAACACCCTTCGGATCGCCCGTGGTGCCGGATGTGTAGCACATCGCGGCGGCTGTGTTCTCGTCAAAGTCCTTCCATTCGAATTTGCCGTCGGCCTCCGCGATCCAGTCCTCGTAGGCGACCACATTCTTCAGCGTGGTCTCAGGCAGATGCGCCTTGTCGGTGAGCACGACGTAGCGTTCTACGCTTGGCAGCTTGTCGGCGATCTTCTCCAGGACCGGAACGAAGGTGAGGTCGGTCATCACGATGCGATCCTGCGCATGGTTGATGATCCAGGCGATCTGCTCGGGGAAAAGGCGGGGATTGACGGTATGGCAGATGGCGCCGATCCCCATGATGCCGTACCAGACCTCGAGATGGCGCCAGGTGTTCCAGGCGATCGTTGCGACGCGGTCGCCGAGCTTGATGCCGTCTCGCTCCAGCACCTGCGAGACCTTGAGCGCCCGCTTGTGGATTTCGCCGTAGGTGGTGCGATGGATCGGTCCCTCGACCGATCGCGTAACGACCTCCTGCTTGCCATGAATCTTGGCGGCGTGTTCGATGATCCGGTGGCAGAGCAGGGGCCAATCTTGCATCAAACCAAGCATTCAGACATTCCTCCGAGGTGGGCTGGACTTTTTATAGCTCTCAGCGCTGGGCCAAAGAATTGTCATGAGTTTTAGCCTGCCGGACTTTCGCCGCAAATGGTCTTGTCGCGGCTATATGTCCGCCGGCGCGGCAATGGTTACCGCTGCGCTCGGGCTATCGCTTGTGCTGGCGGAGCGGGCAGAAGCGCGAAAATATGCTGCGCCGCTGGATATCTTTGGCCTCCTGACACCACGGCCACGTGCGAAGGTGCACTCCGCCAGGATACCGCTACCAAAGCCCCGCCCGGAGGAGGCCCCGCAAGCAACGGACGAGGCCGCGCCGGAGGCGGAGGGGAAGCCTTCCGCAGACAAGCCGAGCGCGACCAAGCCCGCCGAGGCCGCGCCGCCGCCCGAGAAGCAGCTCTCGGCCTGCCGGCTCGCCTTGACCGAGCAGATCGCCGTCGCGCCGTCCATTCCCGATATCCGCGGCCCCGGCGCCTGCGGCGGCGAGGATCTGGTGCGGCTGGAGGCGATCGTGCTGCCGGACAAGCGCAAGGTGGCGGTCAAGCCGGCGGCGATCCTCCGCTGCACTATGGCCTCCGCGATCGCCGACTGGGTGCGCAAGGACATGGTGCCGCTGGCGGCGAGCCTCGGCTCGACGATCAGCGATCTCGACAATTTCGACAGCTTCGAATGCCGAGGCCGTAACCGCATCGCCGGCGCTCTGCTGTCAGAGCACGGCAAGGCCAACGCGCTCGACGTCCGCGCCATCAAGCTCGCCAACGGGCAGTCGATCGGCCTGACCGACCGCAGCATGCCGCGCGATGCGCGCGAGCGCGTGCTGCATTCGGTCTGCGCGCGCTTTTCCACCGTGCTCGGTCCGGGCTCGGACTGGTATCACGAGGACCACATCCATCTCGACCTGGCGCAGCGGCGCAATGACTACCGGATTTGTCAGTGGAACGTCTGGGATCCCCTGCCGCAGGTCGCCCCGTTGCTGCCGGCGGAACGGCCCGAGGAGGCGCCGCCGCGTGAGGTCGCGGCCAGGCCTGAGGCCAAGGATGGAGCCAAGGATAATGCTAAGGATGGAGCTGATGACGAGGCGGCGCAGAGGTCCCCTGCGCCCGCGGACAAGTCGGCTGTCAACGGCACCAAAGCCGAGCCGCACAAGCCGGCAACAAAAAGCGCCGGTAAAACCGGCGCTTTTGAATGTCCGAGAGCAGGAGGCGATCAGTAGCTGCCCGCCTGGCCCGTCTGGCTGCCGCCGAGCGCGAGGCGCGAATTGTAGGGCGAGTCGCCATGCTTCGGCTCGAGCACCACGACAATGGTGCCAACCTTGACGCGGTTGTAGAGGTCGATCGCATCCTCGTTGGTCAGGCGGATGCAGCCCGACGAGATCGAGGCGCCGATATATTCCGGCTGGTTGGTACCGTGAATGCGGAACAGCGTGTCCTTGCCGCCGGAGTAGAGATACATCGCGCGGGAGCCCATTGGATTGTCCGGGCCCGGTGCAACATAGGTCGGCACGCCCAGTCGCGAAATCTCGCCCGGGGTCGGATGCCAGGCCGGCCACTCGGTCATGCTGCCAACCTTGGCGATGCCCGACCAGGCCATGGCTTCTTCGCCGACGGTGATGCCGTAGCGGATCGCCTTACCGCCATCCATGACCCAGTAGAGGTAATGGTTGTCGGAATCGACCACGATCGAGCCCGGCGATTCCTTGCGATGGTAATCGACGATGGCGCGGCGGAACGGCTCGGCGACCGGGGTGTTCTCATACCGGACCTTGGCGAGGAGTTCCTTGTCCTTCGGTTTGAAGGCCTTGGTGTCGGTCGCTTCAAAATGTGTGGCCTGCATGCAGCCCGACAGCATCAGGCCAGCGGCCAAAATACCCAGCATAACTTTCAGCGACGACATGATTTGGTTCCAATCGACAACAACAAGCTTTCCCGGGGCTTGAGACACGCCCAAACCACGACTCCGTTGGGCCCTATTATCGTTGAAATCTGCCACAATTCCAGCGTTTCGGACCTTTTCCCGCGCTGCAAGAGCCGAGCTGTGGCTTTTTTGCCGCAAGTTTTGCGCTCTTGTGCTGATTTTTGGGCAAAGGACGCCCGACTGTCGATTCCGTGTCACGGCTGGGCCACGGCGCCGCCACAAATGCAAACGCCCCGTTAATGTGCTTGTCATCATCAACTTGTCAGAATCGCGCTAAGGGCTGTCAGTCTGTCGCAGGCCCCTGCTGGAGTTGTGCATGTTTTCTGTGTTCGTTCCCTCCGACTCCTCCCTCAAGAAAGCGGTCGTCGAGGACCTCGCGGCGGTTCCCGAGCACGCCGTGTGGATCGACCTGGTCAACCCGACCGCGGCTGAGGACAAGGCGGTGGAGCGGCTCTCGGGCATTGCGATCCCGACCCGGGAGGACATGCAGGAGATCGAGATCTCGAGCCGCCTCTATATCGAGAACAGCGCGCGCTACATGACGGCGACGCTGATGTGCCAGTCCGATACCGACATGCCCCGGACCACGGCTGTGACCTTCATTCTCGGCGACCACCGCCTGGTGACGGTGCGCTACGACCAGCCCAAGCCGTTCGCGCTGGTCGAGGCCAAGCTGGCCCGGTTCTGTGCGCCCGCGATCACCGGCGAGATGGTGCTGATGGAACTGCTGGACGCCGTGATCGACCGCTGCGCCGACATCCTTGAGCGCTGCGGCGCGGAGATCGACCAGGTCTCGCACGACATCTTCGAGCCCGAGAGCGAGCGCCACGGCCACGCCAAGCAATATTCCCAGATCCTGATCTCGATCGGCCGCAAGGGCGATCTGACCTCGAAGGTTCGCGAAAGCCTGGTGTCGATCGGCCGCGTCGTCACCTTCCTCTCCGCGGTGGTCGAGGGCGTGAAATGGTCGAAGGACATGCGCGAGCAGCTCAAGACCATGCAGCGCGACGTCGCCTCGCTGACCGACCACGCCTCCTATCTCTCCAGCAAGATCACCTTTGTGCTCGACGCCATGCTCGGCGTCGTCAATCTCGAGCAGAACAACATCATCAAGCTGTTTTCGGTCATGGCCGTTGTCCTGATGCCGCCGACGCTGATCGCCTCGATCTACGGCATGAATTTCAAGGCGATGCCGGAACTCGAATGGGTCCACGGCTATCCGATGGCGCTGGTGATGATGCTCGCCGCCGCGATCGTCCCGTACTGGCTCTTCAAGTGGAAGAAGTGGCTTTGATACCTACCGAGACCTTACGCCGTTCAACGAGACACGGTGGTTGGTGTCGCAGAATAGAGCGGGATTGAGGCCACGCGGTGATGTGTGCCCGCCGCCCCAATTCCTCCGGTAAAATTTGAGCAGTGGGCTGAACGTTTGCGCGAAACTTGTCTGCGATAAGCAGCACGTTAGCCGCGAGGAACAGCCATGGTTGAAAAACACATAACGTCGCCCCGCAACGTCATCGATCTGGCGAATTATCGTCAGGTTCTGGCGAGCGGCAAGGCGTCGTCGATGTCGGCACGCATGTGCCGGCACTGTGGTGCTCCGCTGCTCGACGGTGAGAACGACGACGACTGCTCGACTGCGTTCAGCACGGCCGCTCCGCGGCTGCGCGATCGGTCGCGTCGGATTCGAGTCGATTGAGGAACGGAAGGGTAAAGGCGATCCAGGTCCTGCGGCGGCGTTGTCTGGATCGCCTTGCTTCCCGCCCTTCGAGCGGGAAAATCATCTAGCGCTTCACGATCTGGGCCGTCGAGACGACGGTCTCGGCGATGGCACCGTCGCGACTGAAGGGAGCCAGATGCTGCCCGACATCGCGCAGCATCGCGTCAGCATTTTCGCCAAGCGCTTCCGGCGATGACGACGAGTAGGTGAGCGTGCGTTCCGCAAGGTCGTGCAGGCCGACCAGATGGCTGGTCTCGATTGAGACGAGTTCAGCGGGCTGAAACGAACTGCCGCGAAAGAATGCCGGGAGGTCGCGGTGAGTCCGCGTGCCCCGATCGGCCTCCTCCCACAGCTTGGCCGGTGACCATCGGCGGCGCGCTTCATTGTAGCCGTCAAGCCACGGGTTGCGGCCGTCGGTGGCCGAGAATGAGGCGCAGATGGCAATTGCACCGTCGTGCGCGACCAGCCGGTCGAGCAGTGCAAGCGTCAGGTCACGATCCATCCAATGCAGGGCGCGCCCGATCGTCACGACATCAAAGCTGCCGATATCGGGAGCAAGCGTTTCGGCCTTGCCTTCGATCAGCGTGATATCCCGTCCTGCGCCCGCTGCGGCGCGTCGCGCCGCCTCGATCATCTCGGGCTCGGGATCGACGGCGACAACGCGGCCGACATAGGGGCCGAAACCGAGCGCCAAGAGTCCGGGTCCGGTGCCGAGGTCTATCAGGCTGCTCTGTTTGGCGAGACCAAGCGCGTGCGCGACGCTGCGAAAGAATTCGCTCGGGTAGGGCGGCCGCAAATGCTCGTAGAGTGACGCAGTGCTCGCGAACCGGCCCATGCTTCGCCTGCCTGGCCTTACACGTGCTGGCCGCCGTTGATGTGGATCTCGGCGCCGTTGACGTAGGAACTGGTGTCCGTGCACAGCACGTAGATGATCTTGGCGACCTCGTCCGGCGTGCCGAGCCGGTGCATCGGGATCTGCTGGTCGACGATCTTCTCGGTGCCCGGCGACAGGATCGAGGTGTCGATCTCGCCCGGTGCGATCGCGTTGACGCGGACGCCGACGCGGCCGAAATCGGAGGCCATTTCGCGCGTCAGGGATGCAAGCGCGGCTTTCGATGTGGCATAGGCGGCGCCCGCAAAGGGGTGCACGCGCGAGCCCGCGATCGAGGTGACGTTCACGACCGAGCCCCTGGCCGCCTTCAACTCCTCGATCAATCCCCGCGCGATCATGATCGGCGCGAAGAAATTGACGTGGAAGACGTGCGTCCAGGTGTCGAGGTCGGTGTCGACCGAGCCAAGCCGCGAGCCGCCCGGACCCTTCGGCGAGATCGCGGCGTTGTTGACGAGTGCATGCAGCATGCCGCCTTCGAGCCGGTTGCGGATTTCGGTGATCGCGCGCGCGGTGTCCTGGGGGTTGCCGAGGTCGACCTGGATGTGATCCTCGGGCCCGGCGTCCCACGGACAGTCCTCGGGGAACGGATGCCGCGAGCAGGTGATGACGCGCCAGCCCGCCGACGAGAAGCGGATCACGGTGGCGTGGCCGATGCCGCGGCTCGCTCCGGTCAGGAGCAGCGTGCGGCGGGGCGCATTGGACGAATGCGGCATGGACATCTTTCAGGTCGGCCTAAGCTCTAAGGATACATCCGCGTCTTGGACCATGGCTGGCCGGCCGCGTCGCGGCGAAATTCGATACGGTCGTGCAGGCGGAACGGGCGGTCGTGCCAGAACTCGATACGCGAGGGCGTGATGCGCCAGCCGCTCCAGCCCGGCGGCCGCGGCACCTCGCCGATGATGTGCTTGGCCGCGACTTTGGCGATGGCTTGCTCAAAGGCGAAGCGGCTTTCCAGCGCCTCGGACTGCTTGCTCGCCCAGGCGCCGATCTGCGCCTGCTTGGGCCGGGTCGCGAAATAGGCGTCGGCCTCGGCGTCGGTCACCGGCGTCACGTTGCCGCGGATGCGGACCTGACGGCGCAGCGACTTCCAGTGGAAAAGTAACGCCGCCTTAGGATTTGCGGCGAGTTCGCGGCCCTTCTGGCTCGCGATGTGGCTGTAGAAGACGAAACCGTCGGTGTCGAAGCCCTTCATCAGCACCATGCGCACGTCTGGCAGCCCGTCGGGATCGACGGTTGCGAGCGCCATGGCGTTCGGATCGTTCGGCTCGCTCTTGATCGCCTCGTTCAGCCAGGCCTCGAACAGCGCAAACGGCTCGTCGGCGGCGGTGAAATCACCGGATGTTAAGGGTGTCTGGTGTTTCATCGAGGTCGTGTCGGTCATGTCCGGAGTCCGAATTGCGTCCCGCGGCCCAAAACGCGTTGTTGTCCGCTACCGCCCTATATAGGGCATGGGGACGCGTTGGCCTATCGGCGATCCGGCCGTCCGGCTTTGTCATGACAATGATTCTGATCGGGCTCGGCTGCGGTGGCTGCAGCTTTTCCCGCAATGACACCAGCGCCTACGCCAAGGCCGACGACAGCGACCTGACCGGCTCGATCGCGCGGCCGGCAAAGGACGCCCCGCCGACCGACACCGATCTTGCCTTCGCCCGTAACGCCGCCTCTGACGTCCTGAGCAAGGGCGACAAGGATTCCAGCCAGCACTGGGAGAATCCGGAAACCGGAGCGCGCGGCTCGGTGACGCCGATCGCGCAGTCCTACGCCGCCGAGGACGGCCGCAAGTGCCGGGATTTCCTGGCGAGCTACGTCAACGGCAGCACCGAAAGCTGGCTCCAGGGCGCCGGCTGCCAAAGCAGCCGTGGCCGTTGGGAGATTCATACGCTAAAGCCGTGGCGGAGCTAGGAATCGGCTCTGCGGCTAGTTGCAAAAATGCCACTCGCCTCCCACATGACCAGCAGATGGGGCGGGGAGCCCTTTGAACAATTCGATTTCTTGAAGGAGACGTGACGGATGCGCGACCCCTATGAGGTCTTGGGGGTGCCGCGGAGCGCCAACGCTGCCGCGATCAAGAGCGCCTATCGCAAGCTTGCCAAGAAGCACCATCCCGACAGCAACAAGGATGACCCGAAGGCCGCCGAGCGCTTCTCCGAGATCAATTCGGCGAACGAGATCATCGGCGACGAGGACAAGCGCAAGCAGTTCGACCGCGGCGAGATCGACGCCGACGGCAAGCCGCGCTTTCAGGGTTTTCCGGGCGGCGGCGGGCCGCGCGGCCGTGCGGGTCCCGGCGGGTTCGAAAGCTATACGTTCCGCAGTGGCGGCGCGGGCCCTGGTCAGGGCGGCGGCGCGTTCGAGGACATCCTCAACAGCATGTTCGGCGGCGGGACGCGTGGTGCGCGGCCCGGGGCCGGCGGCGCAGGGCAGTTCGAATTCGACACCGGCGGGATCGGCCTCGATCTCGACGTCAATGTTGCGATGAGCGTCTCGCTGGAAGAATCGGTCAAGGGCGGCGAGAAGCGCGTCCGGCTGCCGACGGGCAAGGAGCTCAACGTCAAGATTCCGGCCGGCGTCACCGAGGGCCAGCAGATCCGGTTGCGGGGGCAGGGCGAGAGCGCTCAGGGCCATCCGCCGGGCGATCTCCTGATCACGATCAGCATCGCGCCGCACCCGTTCTTCAAGATCGAGGGTGCCGACCTCAGGATCGACCTGCCGGTCACGCTCTACGAGGCGGTGCTCGGCGGCAAGGTCCGCGTGCCGACCCTCGGCAATGCCGTGGAACTGTCGGTCCCGAAAAACACCTCCAGCGGCCGGACCTTCCGCCTCAAGGGCAAGGGATTGCCAAAAACTGGCGGAACCGGGGATCTCTTCGTCACCATCAGGATTATGCTACCGGACGGGAACGACGCCGAGCTTGAGGCATTGATGGAGAAGTGGCGGGACCAACACCCCTACAATCCACGTAGCGGGCTTGGTTAAGGCATGATCCGGACCCGGGGGGCCGATTGAGCGCGAGGCGTTCATTGGGCGTTCAGTGGTTCTTCGAAAAGATCATGCGCAGAGAAAATTGCTAAAGCGCGAGCCATCGCGCTTTAGGGCGAGATCGCAACTGAAGGGGGGTCTCCCAAACGACCAGAGCATCTCTCGGCGGATGATGCTCGTCATATACCTGAGGCGTGACAGCGCCTCTCGGCCCATGTGGTTCGGCCCATGTGGTTCGGCCCATGTGGTTCGGCCCATGGGGTTCGACGTGTCGGCTGTCCGGCGGGGCAGTCGACAAATAGGTGCGGCCTCGAGAGGGGGACCAGCGCGGTACCAAAAACCCCAATCGAGGCCGCCCGCGTCGATCGGCGGATCGAACGCTACTCATTTTCTCGTGAGCATCCGGTGCGATAATGAGACGCACCCATGTCTTGATTCCAAATTTTCAATGTCGGAATCGAGGCACCGCCTTCAAGCGGTTGCTCAGGTACCGTTTTTCTCGGCCTGGTCGTAGACCGCCTGCGCGACCTTGGTCAGGCGATCGCGATCGCTGCCGCCGCTGACGACGTAGCCGACGCCGCGCTCGGCCCAGAACAGCGCGCCGTCCTTGTCGGCCTTGGCGTAGCGCATCTGAGTCGCGCCGGTCTCGGTCTTCGCGGTGTAGATCGTGTACCGCTCGCCCGAGGCGCCCTCATACATCAGGAACGACGCCGGACCGTTCGGCCCCGGCAAGAGCCGGCCGCCGACGAGCTTCAGCCCGCTCGCCTCCAGGTTCGGCGCGAACACGGTCCAGCCGCAGCGCCTGGTCAGCCAGGCCTGGAGATGGTCGCGCTCGTTGCCGCCGACCTCGACGGGGTGGCGAACCTCGACGACATAGAGGCGGTGGGCGTCGAGCGCGTCCGCCGTAAAGCTCTGGAAGGTCGAGGGAGCGTTGGCGGCGCCATGCGCCACCCAGCCGGCGGTGCCGCCGGCCACGAAGGCGACCAGCACAGCCGCCGCGGCGCCATAGAGCCATTGCCGGGGACGGCGCTCCAGCCGCTCGAGCTCCAGCCGGGCCGGCACCGGCTCCTGGACGACAGAGTCGTAACGTGCGTGAAGCATCTCGGCCATGGCGCGCCAGGACTGCACGCGCCCGGCATCGTCAGGGTGCGCGGCAAGCCAGGCCTCGACGTCGGCGCGGCGCTCGGCCGGCAACTCGCCGTCGACATAGGCGTGCAGCTCGTCTTCGGTAATGGGAATATTATGGTCGTTCATATCGATCGTCTCTGGCTCTGCGGCCCAAAATGTCTTTCGCAGTTCAACTGCGCTGCTTCCGGCTCCATGCAGGCGAAGCGACCTGCGCGATGCATCAACACTGCCATCACTTCACCCGCTTGAGCGCCGGGCGCTCACCTTCCAGCGAGGCTTTGACGTGGGCTCTCGCCCGCGCCAGGCGCGACATCACGGTGCCGATCGGCACGCCCTGGATGTCGGCGACCTCGCGGTAGCTCATGCCCTCCAGCATCACCAGCAGAAGCACCGAGCGCTGCTCCTCGACCAGCGTCGCCAGCGCCTTTTCGATGTCGCGCCCTTCGGCTTCGGTCCCGCTGGCATCCGGATTGTTCTCCGTCAGCTGTGTGAATTGCGGGCGTCTTGCCAGCGAGCGCCGCCGGTTCTTGTTGAGGTTGGTCAGGATCGTATAGAGCCAGCTCCTGACATCGCCTCCGAGGAACAGGCGCTCCGAACGCAGCGCCCGCACCAGCGTATCCTGCACCAGGTCGTCGGCCGCATCCGCATCGCGCGTGAGCGCGCGGGCGTAGCGGCGCAACGCCGGGATCATGGCTTCCACACTCTGGCGAAACGCACTCATGCCGTCTTGACGTCCTGGTGTCCGGCGCGAGCGCCTCAATCATCATAACACCCGAACGGAACGGCTATTCCGGCGCTCGAAACAGCGTTAACGCCGCGTATTAGGACTGTACCGCGAAGGAGGGCTGGTGTACCTCCAGACCTCAACGAGAGCTCGACGGGACGCTCAAAAATGTCGCAGGATTCAGGTCTGATGCAGGGACTGATGCAGGGCAAGCGCGGGGTGATCCTCGGCCTTGCCAACAATCGCTCGATCGCCTGGGGCATCGCCAAGGCATGCCACGCAGCCGGCGCCGAGCTCGCCTTCACCTATCAGGGCGATGCGCTCAAGAAGCGCGTCGAGCCGCTCGCAGCCGAGATCGGCGGCCTCGTGCTCGGCCATTGCGACGTCACCGATGTCGCCACCATCGACGCCGCCTTCGCAGTGCTGAAGGAGAAGTGGGGCAAGATCGACTTCCTGGTGCATGCGATCGCCTACGGCGAGCAGCTCGACGGCCGCTACGTCGACACCACGCCGGAGAATTTCTCCAAGTCGATGCTGATCTCCTGCTACTCGTTCACGGCCGTGGCGCAGCGCGCCGAGAAGCTGATGACCGATGGCGGCTCGCTCATCACGCTCAGCTATTACGGCGCCGAGAAGTGGATGCCGCACTACAACGTGATGGGCGTGGCGAAGGCAGCGCTGGAGGCTAGCGTGCGCTATCTCGCGGCCGATCTCGGCGAGAAGAACATCCGCGTCAACGCGATCTCGGCCGGCCCGATCAAGACGCTCGCGGCCTCCGGCATCGGCGACTTCCGCTATATCCTGAAGTGGAACGAGAACAACGC
Source organism: Bradyrhizobium japonicum USDA 6 (assembly GCF_000284375.1). NCBI lineage: Bacteria > Pseudomonadati > Pseudomonadota > Alphaproteobacteria > Hyphomicrobiales > Nitrobacteraceae > Bradyrhizobium > Bradyrhizobium japonicum. The sequence goes on along the minus strand of NC_017249.1, from coordinate 7,393,712 downwards.
GCCGATGCGTCGCAACGTCTCGATCGAAGACGTCGGCGGCAGCGCGCTGTATTTCCTCTCCGACCTGTCGCGCGGCGTCACCGGCGAGGTGCATCACGTCGATTCCGGCTATCACGTGCTCGGCATGAAGCGCCCGGACGCGCCGGACATCTCGTTCGACGGCAAGGACTAGCTTATAAGTCTGGAATGCCGGTGCCCACGATCTATTATCTTCGCCACGGTGAGACCGAGTGGAATGCGCTCGGGAGGCTTCAGGGCACCAAGGACGTTCCGCTGAACGCGCGTGGACGCGGTCAGGCCGTGCAGGCCGGCGGCGTGCTGGCGGATCTCTTCAAGCGCGACGGCAAGGACAAGGCGGCGTTACCCTACGTGTCGAGCCCGCTCGGGCGTGCACGCCAGACCATGGAACTCGCGCGCGGCAAGCTCGAACTGCCGCCGGCTGACTACGCGCTCGACGATCGCCTGCGCGAGATCGGCTACGGCAGCTGGGAAGGGCTGACGCTGGCCGAGAGCGAGGCGGCCGATCCGGACGTCTACGCCCGGCGCCTCGCCGACAAATGGACGGTCGGCCCCGCGGACGGGGAGACCTACGCCGATGTGCAGGTCCGCGTGCGGGCCTGGTACGACGAGCTCCGGACCGATACCGTTGCGGTCGCCCATGGCGGGACTTGCCGCGCCCTGATGGTTTCGCTCGGCCTGGAGACGCCCACCAGCGCCGCCGAGCTCTATATCGAGCAGGGCGCCGTCTACGTCTTCCGCGACGGGCGGCTGGAGAAGTTTAGCTAAGCCCGGCTCGTCCCTCGCTCTCCGCCGTCATGCCCGGGCTTGTCCCGGCACCCACGTCTCTCGTTGATCGCGGTGGTACGTGGATGGCTGGGACATGGGCGAGCGGAAGCGACGCCGTCCTTCGGACGGACTATGCCCGGGCATGACGGCTGTGGGGATATTTGACCCATATTTCAGGGCGAGCTAAGTCAGCACTGACTTACCAGCCAGCGAGCAGCGATGTCCTTCAACACCTTCGGCCACATGTTCCGCGTCACCACCTTCGGCGAGAGCCATGGGGTAGCGATCGGCTGCGTGGTCGACGGCTGTCCGCCCATGATCCCGCTCACCGAGGCCGATATCCAGCAGGATCTCGACCGCCGCCGGCCTGGCCAATCGCGCTTCACCACCCAGCGCCAGGAGCCGGACCAGGTGAAAATCCTGTCCGGCGTGATGGCGCATCCGGAGACCGGCGTGCAGGTGACGACGGGCACCCCGATCGGGCTCCTGATCGAGAACACCGACCAGCGCTCGAAGGACTATTCCGAGATCAAGGACAAGTTTCGGCCCGGCCACGCCGACTTCACCTACGAGGCCAAATACGGCCTGCGCGACTATCGCGGCGGCGGCCGCTCCTCGGCGCGCGAGACCGCGATGCGTGTTGCCGCCGGTGCGATCGCACGAAAAGTGCTGCCCGACGTCAAGGTCCGCGGCGCGCTGGTGCAGATCGGCCCGCACAAGATCGACCGCGACAAATGGGACTGGGACGAGATTGCGAAAAATCCGTTCTTCTGTCCGGACAAGGACAAGGCCGCGTTCTTCGAGACCTATCTCGACGGCATCCGCAAGAGCGGCTCGTCGATCGGCGCGGTGATCGAGGTCGTCGCCGAAGGCGTGCCGGCAGGCTTAGGTGCCCCGATCTACGCAAAACTCGATTCTGATCTCGCGGCTGCGATGATGACCATCAACGCCGTGAAGGGCGTCGAGATCGGCGCCGGCTTCGGCGCGGCGGAGCTCACCGGCGAGGAGAACGCCGACGAGATGCGCACCGGCAATGACGGCACGCGCTTCCTCTCCAACCATGCCGGCGGTGTTCTGGGCGGCATCTCCACCGGACAGCCGGTGGTGGTGCGCTTCGCGGTGAAGCCGACCTCGTCGATCCTCCAGCCGCGCCTCACTGTCGATCGCAAGGGCGCCGACACCGAGATCTTCACCAAGGGCCGCCACGACCCCTGCGTCGGCATCCGTGCCGTCCCGGTCGGCGAAGCCATGATGGCCTGTGTGCTCGCAGATCATTTCATTCGGGATCGCGGGCAGGTCGGACGCTAGCGCACGGTCCTATCGTCGCGGTACCAGCCCACCGCGCAGCTTGACGTCTCCACAACTTCGTCCGCAAATGCGGACATGCAAAACTCCGAGATCCAGCGCATCACCAACTGGCTGATCGACGGTGCGAGGTCGTCCGGGACCCCTTCCGAGATGATCGCCGAGGTCTGCGAGCATCTGGTCGCGGCCGGCCTGCCGCTGTCGCGGTTCGGCATCTTCATCCGCACGTTGCATCCGGAAATCTTCGGCCGCAACTTCATCTGGCGGCAGGGCCAGAAGGTCGAGATCGGCACGGTCGATTTCGAGATCCTGGACACGCCCGAGTTCGCCCGGAGCCCGCTCCGGATCGTGTTCGAGGAGGGGCTCGAGGTCCGGGGACGGATGGACGATCCGGACAGCAAGCGGTTTCCGTTCCTCGACGACATGCGCGCCGAAGGCGTGACCGACTACCTCGCGATGCCGATGCACTATCTCGACGGCTCGATCCACGCGACGAGCTGGGTCACGCGGCAGCCCGGCGGCTTCAGCGACGACGACATCGCAGCGATCCGGACCCTCGTGGCACCGCTTGCACGCGTCAGCGAGATCATCAGCCTGCGCCGCACCGCCGAGATGCTGCTCGACACCTATGTCGGCAACCGTGCCGGCGCGCGCATCCTCGGCGGCCAGATCCGCCGCGGCCACAACGACACCATGCAGGCCGCGATCTGGCTCTCGGATCTGCGCGGCTTCACCGCATTGTCGGACCGACTGCCGGCCGAGACCGTGGTCGAGATCCTCAACCAGTATTTCGACTGCCAGGTCACCGCGATCCGGGGCCATGGCGGCGAGGTGCTGAAATTCATGGGCGACGGCCTGCTCGCGGTGTTCCCGATCGACGAATATATCGGCGATGCCGCGCATGTCTGCACCCGCGTGCTGGAGGCCGCGCGCGAATCCCGCGCCAGCGTCGAGGCGCTCGCCTTTCCGGTCGGCGATGTCGTCGAGCGCTTCCGCTTCGGCGTCGCACTCCACGTCGGCAACATCCTCTACGGCAATATCGGCGGCGGCAATCGCCTCGACTTCACCTGCATCGGCCCCGCCGTCAATCTCGCAGCAAGACTTGAGAAGATCACGGGCCGGCTGGGGCGGACGGTCGTCGCCTCGGAAGGCTTCGCGAACGCCTGCCGCCATGACTGGCGCGAGCTCGGCGAATTTCCGATCGCTGGATTTTCCAAGGCGCAGCGCGTGTATGGGCTTGCCGAAGAGACGCCGGTGGCGATGGCCTGAAGCGTGATGAGGTCAAGATCATTCATCGCCGCAACATGAAGCCCTATTCCTCGGGCTCCGTCGTGAACAGCAGCGGATAGCCCTTGGCGCGGCCGGCGTCGGTGGCGCGGGTGGCCTTGGTTTCGGCGACGTCCCTGGTGAACACGGCGACCACGCAGGCGCCCAGCTTGTGCGCGGTGATCATGACCTTGTAGGCCTGATCCTCGGTCATGCGGAACTCGGCCTTGAGGATCATCGTGACGAATTCGCGTGGCGTGAAGTCGTCGTTGATCAGGATGACCTTGTGCAGTTTGGGCCGCTCGACCTTGGTCTTCGTCCTGGTTTTCGGCTTGGTAACGGTGTCGTTCATTCCGCCTCCCGGAAACGGCGGGCTCGGTTCAGCCGCGGTGCTCAGTGTGCGGCTCTCTCACCATATTGCAGGACCTGCACCTTCTCCAAGGTGATCAGGCCGCTCGACATCATGCCATCCAGGATGGGCAGGAATGCGTTGATGCTGTCCTCGCTGTCGACGATCTCGATCAGCAGCGGCAGGTCTTCCGACAGCCGCAGGATCTTAGAGGTGTGCAGCCGGCTCGACTTGCCGAACCCCATCGGGCCGCGCAGCACGGTGGCACCCGCGAGATGCCGCTCGCGCGCCGTCGTGACGATCGCTTCGTAAAGCGGCTTGCCGCCGAAATGGTCGCTCTCGCCGATGAAGATCCGGAGCGAAACAGCCTGATTGGGGATTTGCATGGTCAGCTCCTCGTCAAGCGGTTGTAGCGGCTTGCCATCATATGGCCGAGCCACACGGACACCAGCCAGCAGATGACGGATGCCGCGATATAGGCGAGTGCCGTGTATTTCATGCCCCCGTGGAACAGGCGGAAGGTCTCCAGGCTGAAGGCCGAGAAGGTGGTGTAGCCGCCGCAAAACCCGGTCATGATGAACTGCCGGTGCTCGGGCCGCGCCAGCACGCGGCCGTCGGGGCCGGTCAGCGTTGCGTAGAAGCCGATGATCAGCGATCCCGTGGCATTGATGAACAGCGTCGCGACGGGGAAGCCCGGGCCGGTGTCGAGCGCGAGGGAGACGAAATAGCGCGCGAGGCCGCCAAGGACGCTGCCGAAGGAGACCCAGGCATAGAGCATCGCGCTGCGCCAGCGGTCGGTGGAGGAGGAAACGGCCATCCGTTTCTAGCCTCCAAGACCGTCAGCGAGGACAAAGCCGCAACTGACGGCGGCAAGGCACAGCCCGACCGAGAACACGACATTGCCGAGCGCGTGCATCGGCTCGCCGTTGCGGGCGAGCGTCAGCGTCTGCAGGCTGAACGAGGACACCGTGGTGTAGCAGCCGAGGAACCCGGTCACCGCGAACAGCCATGGATTGGGCGCGGCGAAGAGCGAGCCGGGATGGGTCGCCAGCGCGCCGAAAATGCCGATCAGGAAGGCGCCGGTGATGTTGATGGTCATGGTGCCCCAGGGAAAAGTCTCGCCCAGCCGCCGCGCGATCGCGCCCGAGACGAAATAGCGCGCGCAGCCGCCGAGAACGCTGCCGACCACGATTGCGATCACTCCGCTCAACACGACGAACAACCCCCCATGATCATTTGTCCTCCGCTGCCAGACCATTGCCGACGGCGAGCAGCCCTGCGAGCGCGACCAGCGCGAAGCCGAGCCCGGCCAAAAACGTGCCCGCCGGACCGTAGGCATCCCATAGCGCGCCGGCGATCACGCTTGCGGCCAGCAAGGCAAGCCCGGTGAACAGGTTGAAATAGCCGAATGCGGTGCCGCGCAGGTTCGGCGGCGCGGCGTCGGCGACGAGGGCCGACAGCAGGCCCTGGGTCAATCCCATATGCAGCCCCCACAGCACGACGCCGAGCGCGAGGCCCGCGAGGCTCGGCAGCAGCGCGAGCGCGAGGTCGGCGGCCGCGAGGCAGACGAGGCCGAGCGCGAGCAGGCCGGTCCGGTTGATCCGGTCCGACAGCACGCCGGCCGGATAGGCCGACAGCGCATAGACCACGTTCATCAGCACCAGCACCGCCGGCACCCACATCGCCGAGAGACCGATGTTCTGCGCGCGAAGGATCAAAAAGGCCTCGCTGAAGCGCGCGAGCGTGAACACCACGCCGACCGCGACGACGCGCCAGTACACGGATCCGAGCTGCCGCATGGCGGAGGTGTTCAGCGGATTCTTCGTGGGCTCCCGGCTTGGGTCCGGCTCCGGCTCGCTCACCGCGAATGCGATCAGGCCGAAAGACAGGAAGGCCGGCAGCACCGCTACCCAGATGACAAGGGCAAAATTATCCGCCGTCCACCACATCAGGCCGATCGCCACGAGCGGTCCGACGAATGCGCCGATGGTGTCGAGCGACTGCCGCAGGCCGAAGCTCGCGCCGCGCAGACCCGCAGGTGCGATATCGGCGATCAGCGCATCGCGCGGTGCGCCGCGAATACCCTTGCCGACGCGGTCGATGAAGCGCGCGGCAATCAGCCAACCGACGCTGGGGGCAAGCGGGAACAGTGGTTTTGTCAGCGCGGCCAGCCCGTAGCCGAGCGCCGCGAGGAGCTTGCGCCGGCCGAGCCAGTCTGACAATGCACCGGAGAAGATCTTCGTGATCGAGGCGGTCGCTTCGGCAATGCCCTCGATGAAGCCGACCGTGAGCGTGGAGGCCCCGAGCACGGTGACGAGATAGACCGGCAGCAGCGCGTGGATCATCTCGGAGGAGACGTCCATCAGCATCGAGACGAAGCCGAGCACCCAGATCCCCCTGGGCAGCCCCGCACGCGCAGCATTCGGTGTCGTCGTCGTCACGCCCTGACCTTCGCCTTCAGGCAACAAAAACCCGCCATCGGCGGGTTTGTCCATGCTCCCGCCAAAGGCCGAGGCTTTGAGATTGCCCCTCCTCGAGCAGGAGTCATCAGCCCACTACGGTTACAGGCCGACGGGCGGTTGTCGGGGGACTCCATCCCCATCTGTATGGTCAGCCTAGCATGGAAATCGCACCGGACAAGTGGGCGGGGAAGGTCTGTCCTCGGCTCTGTTGCTGGACGCCCTGGAATGATGGTGTGAGCGATCGCGCGTGTCCCCGTGGCGCAAGCGCGGCAACACGGCGGCAGCTTTGCGTGACGTGCGCATTCCCAACTCGCGAATTCCTAACCGGAATGTGAAGCGCAAGCGATCTTCGCACTTTGCGGCAAGGCGATTGCATGTCACCATCGCGTCATACGACGGGAGACTGCGATGCGCATGCTGTTCTCGATCGGGGCTGTGCTGGTGGCCGGCGTGCTCGCCGGAGGGGACGTCGCGGGCATCGCGGCACCAGGGCCCAAATTTGAACCGGCTAGGAATCCGCCACAACGGCTAGCGGCCGACCGGGACGCGCAGACGGTCGATGTCGAGCTGATCCTCGCGGTCGACGTCTCCTACTCCATGGACATGGACGAGCTCGCGATCCAGCGCGAAGGCTATGCGCAGGCGATCCAGTCGAAGGAATTCCTCCAGGCGCTGAAGCTCGGGCCCAATGGCCGGATCGCGGTGACTTACTTCGAATGGGCCGCTTCCAGCGATCAGAAGATCATCATCCCGTGGCGGCTGGTCGACGGACCGGAGACGGCGGATGCGGTCGCCGCCGAGATCTTGAAGACGCCGATCCGGCGGGCCTCGCGCACCTCGATCTCTGGAGCGATCACGTTCGCGATGCCGTTGTTCGACGAGGATCCCTATCGCGGCTTGCGCCGCGTGATCGACATTTCCGGTGACGGCCCCAACAACAATGGCGGTCCGGTGACGGCGGCGCGCGACGCCGCGCTCGAGAAGGGCATCGTCATCAACGGCCTGCCGATCATGGTCAAGGAGCCGTCCTATTCGACCATGGATATCGACAATCTCGACTATTACTATGAGGACTGCGTCATCGGCGGTCCCGGCTCCTTCGTCATCACGATCAAGGATCGCGACAAGTTCAAGGAAGCGATCCGCACCAAGCTCCTGATGGAGGTCGCCGGCCGCGTGCCGGAGCGCCCCGTGAGGCGCGTTGCCGACAAGGAGCCACGGGTCAGCTGCTTGATTGGCGAGAAGATCTGGTCGGACCGCTGGGGGCGCTGATCCGCGCTCCCCGAATGAGACCTTTTGCCCTGTCCCGCGCGCGGTCGAATTTAACCATGCGTTAACTGCTGCGTGGCCCTAATCGGCCTGCTTCCCGTTGTTTCCGGATTAAGTTCTGACTTCGCCGTCCGGCGCGCGAACAGAAGCGGGTCTGTCAGACAAATCCGCCGAGCAATCCAATGGCCATCGTCACATCGAGCACCAGCCAGATTTCGCCCGCCAACGAGCGGGTGTATCACCAGAGCGGTCTGATTGGTGACTGGAAGGGCAATTGGGCCGGCAACAACCAGGCCGTCGGCTTCAAGGTCGTGAACATCCGCGGGGCAAGGGCCCAGATCGAGTACACCCATAACGGGTACACCGAGCGCGGTATCGGCGAGGTCAATGGTGCAACCATAAGCTACGGCAACGTCACGGTCGGCACCAAGGACGGCAAGAACCTGGTGCTCCTGTTCTCCTCGGGCGTTGGCAACCAGAGCGCAACTTTGCAGAAACAGGCGGCGCCGGGTTCCGACAGCATCCTCATGGGAAGCTGGGGCGGCTATTCTGCCGACATCGGCAAGAGCGCGAGCTTTCGCGTGCTGGCCATCAGCGGCAAGGAGGCGACGGTCAGCGTCACCACCGACGGTATCACCCGCCAGGGCACCGGCTACGTCTACAGGAACGTCATCATGTTCGGGCAGTCGCAGATCTCGACCGACGACGGACAAAGCGGCAAGATCATCTACCAGGTCGGCTCCAAATCCTTCACTGTGCCGGTGACGAAATATCCGCCCGCGGATTCCTCGTCCTCGGTAGATAAGACAGCCTGAACCTCAGCCGCCCTGGGCGGCCTGCGGCCCCTCACCATTTCGGCGCCCGCTTCTCGACGAACGCCCTCAAACCCTCCTGCGCCTCGTCCGACGTCGCGACATTGCAGAAATCGTCGACTGCACTTGCGATGCTGCGCCGGTAGTCGAGATCGATCTGGCGCATGAAGGCGGCGCGGCCCATCCGCAGCACGGCGGCCGACTTGCCGGCGAATTGCGCCGCGAGCTTCAGCACTTCGGCCTCGAGCCCGGCATCGTCGACGACGCGGTTCACCACGCCGAGCTCGTGCGCCTCAGTGGCGGTGAAGACGCGGCCGGTGAATAGCAGCTCGAACGCGCGATGACGTCCGACGATGCGCGGCAGGTGTGCGTAGTGGATCGCGGGAATGACGCCGACGTCGATCTCGGGATAGCCGAACGTCGCGCTCCCGGCCGCCAGCACCACGTCGCAGGACACCGCCATGGTCATGCCGCCGCCGCGCGCTGCGCCTCCGACCGCGGCGATCGACGGCTTTCCAAGCCCATACTGGGCGTCGTAAAGGTCGATATAGAGCGCCTGGAGGAATTCGCGGATCTCGGCGCCGGATTTGCCCAGCAGGATGTCGAGGTCGAGGCCGGCCGAAAAGCGCTTGGCGATCGCGCTCGCCAGCACGACAACGCGTGCTTCCGGATCGTTCGCTGCGCGACGCAGGGCCGCGACCACCGCACGGATGACCTCGAGGCTCAGGGCATTGACGGGCGGGCGGCGCAGCGTGATGCGGGCGATGTTGCCCGCGCGTTCGTAGGCGACGGGATCGTCAGACGTCACCGGGTTCTCCATGCTTTCAGGAAACGTGCGGTATCGATCGCGGTGGTGGCGCGGTTATTTCGCGGCGAGCGGTGGCGGCACGCTGTCGTTCGGCGCTTCCGCCTTGTTCGGGCGACAGCTTACGGTGCGGCTTGGGCCGTGCAAGACCTCCGGCGCGCATGCTAGACTGCGTGCAGGAGATTGCTTGCCGGATGGAGGGACCAATGACCGACGAACACCCGATGATGGCCGGCTCCGCCACCGTCTTCGTCGTGTCCGACATCACAGCCAGCCTCGCCTATTACCGCGACGTGCTCGGCTTCGAGGTCACCTTCGAATACGGTCAGCCTCCGTCCTACGCCTGCCTGTGCCGTGACGAGGTCGGCCTGCATCTGCTTGCGGCGGCGGCAACGAAGCGGATGCCCGGGCACGGCGGCATCTGCATCTTCGTCAGCGACGTCGATCAGGTCTATGCCGAACTATCGGGACGCGGCGCCAGGCTGCTCAACCGGCCGGAGGACCGTGACTATAGCATGCGCGATTTCGACGTCGTCGATGCCGACGGCAATCAGCTCACGTTCGGCATGGGAACGGACGACGCGGCCTGACATCGCGGGCCGCGCGCGTCCGCCGTTGGATCAGATCCGGGCCTCCAGGATCAGGTTGAAGGGTGTTTCGGCGGCACGGCGGAAGCGCGACAGGCCGCCTTCGCTGGCGACCTTGCGCAGCCTTGCCTCGCCGGCTTGAGCGCCCAGCGCGAGGCCGACCTCCTGATCGAGCGAGGCCGGCGTGCAGATCATGGTCGACGCCGCATAGTAGACCCGCCCGACCGGGTTGAGATTGTCTTCGAGGCGGTCGCCTGCGAACGGCTCGACCAGCATGCAGGTGCCGTCCTTGGCCATGGTCTCGCGCACGTGGCTGATCGCGCCGACGGGATCGCCCATGTCGTGCAGGCAATCGAAGAAGCAGACGAGATCATAGCCCTCGGCAGGATAGTTCTTCGCCGAGTGAACCGCGAAGCTGACACGATCGCCCAGCTTCGCCTCAGTGGCCGCCTTTCGTGCGGCCGCGATCGAGCCCTCGTGATAGTCGAAGCCGTAGAAGCGGGAGTTCGGGAAGGCCTCCGCCATCAGCCGGGTCGAGATGCCGTGCCCGCAGCCGACATCGGCGACCTTGGCGCCGCGCTTCAGCTTGTCCACGACGCCTTCGAGCGCGGGCAGCCACTCCTGCACCAGATGATGCATGTAGCCGGTACGGAAGAACCGGGCGGTGCCGCAGAACAGGCACTCGCTGCGACGATTCCAGCCGACGCCCTTACCGGACTTGAATGCGTCCGTAATTTTCGGTTCGTCGAGGAACGCCGCGGCAATGACATTGCCGACCGCGCCGAGGAAGACCGGGCTGTCATCATCGGCAAGCGCCATCGCCTGCTCGGGCAGCATCGAGAACTTGCCGGAAGTGGAATCGTATTCGACGTAACCAGAAGCCGCCTGGCTCGCCAGCCACTCGCGGACGTAGCGTTCGTTCGTTCCGGTGGCGCTTGCGAGCTCGGCAGAGCTCATGGGTCCCTTGGCGGCGAGGGCGCGGTAGAGGCCGAGCTTGTCGCCCAGCAGGACCAGCGATGCATTCATCGCGGCCCCGACCTCGGTGATCATCTTGCCCATAAAGGCATTCAACCTGTCGGAATTGACCTCCATGACAGCCTCCATGCTGAGGTGCCCCCAATGTGGGTCAAGCCGCCACGGGGGAGGTTCAACGCGTCAGGAAGAGGTGATCGGGGAACCGGATGGCGTGACCGCCGGTATCGGTCGGCTGGCATTCGCGGCGTCCTGAGGGTATGATTTGTGACCTTTTTGACGGTTTCCGAATGCCCATCCTTGCACGTTCTTGCGGTCTTGCACCTCTTCTTGTCGTGCTCTGCCTCGGCGGAGCACCGGCTCATGCGCAAGTCGCGCCCTTGCAATATTGGATCCCTGGCGGACCTTTCGGCTTCGCCGGCGATGCAGGCCGGACCTCCGACGCTTACGGCAATTTCCCGAGCTTCAATGCCGGCGATGCAGCGCGCACCAATTTTGCCAACGGCTTCTTCGTCGGCAATCAGCGCGGCAATCTGAATTGGAGCGGCCTCGGCCAGACCGGCCTTGCCGGCAATTTCAGCGCGCTGTCCTATGACAGCACGCAGTTCGGCTACAACACCAAGACCGCGGGCGGCATGCCCGTCACGTTCTTTGCCGGCTTCAACGCGCAGAAATACGGCGACGGTATCGGCAGCTCGCTCGCCCCGCTCACCTCCAGCGCCTCGCCCGGCTACGGCGCGTTCGCGGGTGTCGAGTTCAAGCCGACCTCCAACCTCAGCCTGTCGTTCGGCGCCGGTTTCACCCAGCAGCAATCGGGACGCATGGACAGCGACATCAATTCGTCAATGCTGCCCGGCGAGTCACCGGCGTTGGGCGGCTTGCGTCGCTGAGCGTTCACGCGTCGCTTTCACCGCCCGCTTGACCGCCGCCGCGTCGGCTTACGACAAGCCCGCCACCAGCGGGCGTTGCAGGTGCTTAGCCATCAGCTCTGCCGCTTCGGCGTAACGCCGCGTTTCCAGAACCTCGAGCAGGCGCAGATGCTCGCGCACGTGCCGCCGCATGCCGTCGCGGTCGGCGAAGCTGCGATAGGCGAACAGGCGTCTGATCGAATTCACGCGCTTGAGCGATTCAAGAAAGAAGGGATTGCCAGCGCCACGAATGATCTCCTCATGGAATTCGCAACCGGAAAGAAAGACCTCGCCGATTGTCATCTTCTCGAGCTCGCCTTCGAACACGCGCAGTTGGCGCTCGCGCAAGCGTGCAATCACCTCCCGCGGCAGCGCAAAGCCGGGCTGCGCGATGGCCGCGGGCTCGATCACCGCGCGAAACGCCATGGCCTTGGCCTGAGCTTCGGGGCTCGAGACCGTCTCCGCGAAGCGCCACCCGTAACCCGGCAGGCGTGCGATCCAGCCCTCGGCGGCGATCCGGTCAAGCAGCCGCTGCAGCTCGGCCCGGCTGAGGCCATAGCGGCGCATCAGCTCCGCCTCGGTGACGTCGGCCGGCAGCCGGCTTGCGAGCACGTCGCCTGCGATGGACGTATAAACCTGTTCGCTGCGCCTGACTGCCGCGAGGGCCGGCTGGGCGGCGCCGCTGGTCGGATGCTTGGCCAGCACGAACCCGCGATGCGGCTCGCCGCGCGCGAGCCCCGCCGCTTCGAGAGCCTTGAGGCCGAGCCGGATCGGCGCGCGTGAGAGATCGAGCGCATCGGCAAGCCTCTGTTCGATCAAGCGATCGCCAGCCTTCATGCCTTCGCGTCGGGCAAGCGCCATGATCAGCCCGGCGAGGTGCTCGGCGCGCTCGGAACCGCCTTTGCTCGAAGCGGGCGGTCGAGAACTGTCGGAAGCGGTCATTGCAGTGCACGCAGATTTTGAGCTTGACAGACTGTCCCACGGATTGTTCTTTTATGCAATAATATACAATATAGCCAGGGAGAGCCTGATGGCGCATGCGCCGGATGTCCTGATTTGCGAGGTCGGCCCCCGCGATGGGCTGCAAAACCTGGACGTGTTCGTTCCCACCGAAGCCAAATGCGCGCTGATCGATACGATCGCCGCCGCCGGCATGCGCGAGATCGACGCGGGATCCTTCGTGCCGCCGAAGGTCGTGCCGCAATTCGCCGATGTCGACGCGGTGATGGCGCACGCACTTGCGCACAAGACCGCGACCATCGGTGCACTTGTGCCGAACGTGAAGGGCGCCGAGCGCGCCATCGCCGCCCGTGTCGACGCCATATATTTCGTCATCTCCGCCAGCGAGACGCACAACCGCGCCAATGTGCGCCGCTCGATCGAAGAGCAGCTCGACGGGTTTCGCGCGGTCCGTGCCGCGATCGACGTCTGTCCAGCGGACCGGCGGCCGCATTTGATGGGCGCGATCGCCACCTCCTTCGGTTGCTCGCTGGAAGGCGAGGTGAGCGAAGCGGCCGTCTGCCGGGTCGCGCGCGCCTTTGCCGAGGCCGGTGCCGACGAGATCGGGCTCGCCGACACCGTCGGCTATGCCACCCCGAAACTGGTCAGGCAGATTGTCGAAGCCGTCCGGCGCGAAGTCGGATCGCAGATGACGCTGCGGCTGCATCTGCACGACACGCTCGGTGCTGGCCTCGCCAATGCCGTCGCCGGCCTCGAAGCGGGGATCCGGCGTTTTGACGCCGCGGTATCAGGACTTGGCGGCTGTCCCTTCGCGCCCGGTGCCCGCGGCAACATTGTCACCGAAGATCTCGTGTTCATGCTGGAACGGATGGGACTTTCCACCGGCATCGACCTCGATCGCCTGATGCAAACGCGCGAGATTCTGGCCCGCCATATTCCAGCGAAACATCTGACCGGGCACCTGCACGAGGCCGGCATTCCCAAGGTGCTGCGGAGGGCGGCATGACGGCGGCCGCGCCCGAGGCGGCAACGGAGTTGCGTCCGTTGGCCGGCCTTCGTGTCATCGAGTTCAGCCAGATGGTGATGGGGCCGAGCTGCGGCTTGATCCTCGCCGATCTCGGCGCCGACGTGATCAAGGTCGAGCCGCCCAAGGGCGATCGCACCCGCTATTTCAAGGGGCCCGCTGCCGGCTTCTTCGCCACATACAGCCGCAACAAGCGCAGCATCGCGCTGGATACGTCGACCGCGGAAGGCCAGAACGTCGCGCGGCGGCTGATCGAGAGCAGCGACGTCCTGATCGAGAATTTCCGCCCCGGCCTGCTGAAGCGGATCGGTCTCGACTACGAGTCGGTTGCCGCTTTTGCGCCACGCCTGATCTATTGTTCGCTCAAGGGCTACTTGCCCGGCCCGTACGAGAATCGCCTCGCGCTCGACGAGGTCGTGCAGATGATGGGCGGTCTTGCCTACATGACGGGCCTGCCGGACCGGCCGATGCGCGCCGGCGCCTCGGTCAACGACATCATGGGCGGCATGTTCGGTGTGATCGCGATCCAGGCCGCGCTGGCCGAGCGGCGGCGCACCGGGCGCGGCCGCTACATCCAGAGCGCGCTCTACGAGAACAACGTGTTCCTGATGGCGCAGGCCATGATGTGCGAGGTGGTCAGCGGCCAGCCCTCGATCCCTTATTCGATCAAGGACAGCCCCTGGCCGGTCTACGATCTCTTCGACACCAGGGACGGCTCGAAGCTGTTCGTCACCATCGTCGGTGAAGAGCAGTGGGAGGCGTTCTGCCGCGCCTTCGATCGCGAATCCTGGCTTGCCGATCCGCGCTTTGCGACGAGCAACGACCGCGTCGACCATCGCGGCTGGCTGATCCCCGAGATCGCGAAGATCTTCAAGCAATGGGACAAGGCGGATCTCGCGGCGCGCCTCGAGCAGCTCGATCTGCCGTACGCGCCGGTCAACAAGCCCGGCGATCTCTTCGACGACCCGCATCTGAACCAATCGGGCGGGCTGACCAGCATTCACCTGCCTGACGGCGGTGAGGCAAAAACGCCGCTGTTGCCGATCTCCATGGACGGCCGCCGCCTGCCCAACCGCTACGATCCGCCGCAGATCGGCGAGCAGACGCGCGAGATCCTGGGTGAGATCGGCGTTTCGTCGAGCGAAATTGAGGCGTTGCAAAAGGCGGGAACGATCCGGATCGCGCCTGGGCCGTCCTGACGACCGGATCGATCAAACAAGAATCAGGGGAGGAGCACATGAACATCACCAGGCGCCGGGCGCTGATCGCGGGCTCCACATTGGCCGGCGCATCGATGCTGCCCGGGCGGCTCCGCGCCGAGACCAAGCAGGTATCGCTCGCCTTCGGGCCGGTGTCGCCGGTCTACGCCATCGGCATGATTGCCGAGCTGAAGGGTTACTTCAGGGACGAAGGTCTCGACTCCAAGCTCGTCACCGGCAACGCCGGCACGTTCGGCCGTCAGACGCTGGCGGCGGGACAAGCCCTGTTCGCGCATGGCGATGCCAGCCATCCGCTGCAGCTCAGTGCGCGCGGCAAGCCCTGCAAGATTCTGCTCGCGACCGAGATGGTGTGCTCCTACGCCAACATCGTGGTCCGGCAGGATCTTTACGACGCCGGTATCAATTCGGTCGAGAAGCTCGCCGAGTACAAGCGGCCCGATGGCGCCAAGCCGATCGTAGCTGCCACCGCGATCGGGTCGGGCACCTGGGTGTTCGGCACCTATGTGTTCGAAACGCGCGGGCTCGGCGACAGGGTGAACTGGGTCGCCGGCGGCGGGCCCAACACGATGTTTCCATCGCTGCAGACCAAGCAGTTCGACGCCGTCATGGCGCCGCCAAGCTGGATCGTCGAGGTCGAGAAGAAGGGCTTTGGCAGGACGATCTACGACACCTCCAAGCCCGGCGTATTCGAGAAGGATTTCGGCGGGACGCTGCCCGTGCTGGTGATCTACACGCTCCAGGACACGGTCGAGCAGGACAAGGCGATGGTGCAGGCCTATGTGAACGCGATCCACCGCGCGATGGCCTTCGTGAAGGCGACGCCGCTCGCGGACGTGCAGGCACTGGTCACGCCGAAATATTTCTCGGGCATCGACCCCGATGCGGTCAGCGCCGAGCTCGGCTTCGACAAGTCGACCTGGGCCTATGACGGCGTCATCGACAAGTCCTCGTTCGAACGCGGTGCCAAGCCCTGGTACCGCAAGGGAACGGATATTCCCGAGACGAAATACGAGGATGTCGTCGACATGGGCTTCCTCCAGGCGGCGAGGGCGAAATACAAATGATCGCCGCGCCAGGTCCGGGATTCGCGCTCGCGCGAGGCGAGGTCGAGAGAGCGGAGACGCGAACCCGCATCGCGGTGCGGGGTCTCGCCAAGCGCTTCAACGCGTCCGGCCGCGAGTTCGTGGCGGTCGATGACGTTTCCTTCGAGGTCAAGCAGGGCGAGTTCGTGGCGCTGCTCGGTCCATCCGGCTGCGGCAAGAGCACCATCCTCAACATGGTCGCGGGGCTCTTGCCGCGCTCGGGCGGACGCATCCTGATCGATGAGGACACGGTTGAGACCGGCAAGGTCAACCCAAGGGTCGGCTATGTCTTCCAGCGCGACACGCTGTTTCCCTGGCGAACCGTGGAGCAGAACATCGGCTATGGACTGGAGATCGCGGGGCTGCGAAGGACCGAGCGCGCCGGGCGCGTCGCTTCGGCCGTCGAGAAGGCCGGGCTCTCCGGCTTTGCACAGAGCTTCCCCAGCACGCTGTCCGGCGGCATGCGCCAGCGCGTCGCCTTGATGCGCACGCTGATCATGGAGCCCGAGATCCTGCTGATGGACGAGCCGTTCGGCGCGCTCGACACCCACACCAAGCTCGAGATGCACAAGACGCTGCTGGAGATATGGGAGCGCGAGCGGCAGACCGTGCTGTTCGTGACCCACGATCTCGGCGAGGCCTTGACGCTGGCGAGCCGCATCATCCTGCTCTCGGCCCGGCCCGGGAGGCTCAAGGAAGATTTCGACGTCGCCATCCCGCGGCCGCGCGATCCCGTGGCCGTGCGCGAGACCGCCGAATTCGGCCGCCTCTACTCGCACATCTGGCATTCCCTCGGCGAAGAATTCCGCCGCACCAGGGCCGAATGATCATGTCCAACAGCCGTAGCGCCGTCCTGTTCTGGCAAGTGGCCATTCTCGTGGTGGTTCTCGTCGTCTGGCAGTGGGGCTTCGAATGGAGCAAGGCGCTGCTGCCGAAGGCCTATGTGCCGAAAATCCTCGATCCGTATTTCGTCGCCAAGCCGTCGTTGATCTGGCAGAGCTTCCTGCGGCTTGGCTGCTTTGCCGATCCCGCCGGCTTCGCCGCCTGTATCAACGGCAACGACAACAATTTGTGGCTCGCCACGCTCGTCACGCTGAAGAACACCTGGTGGGGATTTCTTTTCGGCTCCGCGAGCGGAGTAGCGGCCGGCCTGGTCCTCGGCCGTTCGGACTTCCTGGCCCGCGTGTTCGGGCCCTATGTCGTGGCGCTCAACTCCATACCGCGCATCGCGCTGGTGCCGCTCGTCATCCTGATCTTCGGCCTCGGCGATCTCTCCAAGATCGCCACGGCATGGCTCGTCGTGTTCTTCGTGGTGTTCTTCAACACCTTCGAGGGAACGCGTGCGGTCGACCGCGACCAGATCGCCGCTGCCCGTCTGCTCGGCGCCAGTGAATTCACCGTGCTGCGCACGGTCGTGATCCCTTCCGCACTGGCCTGGGTGTTCGCGTCGCTGTTGCCGGCAGTGTCTTTCGCGCTGATCGGCGTCATCGTCGGCGAGTTCATCGGCGCCGAGCGCGGGCTCGGCAAGCTCATCATCGAAGCCGAGGCGCGCGCCAATGCCAGCGAGATGATGGTTGCCATCTTCGTCATGATGTTCGTCGGAATCCTGCTGGCGATCGCGGTGCGCTCGCTGCAGTCCTACCTGCTGCGATGGCAGCCGCAATTCGGGCCGTCGGCATAGCAGTCTGGAAGCACGGCCTCAGCGCGTGAACCGTGCCACCAATTCCACATGCGGCGTGTGGCGGAACTGGTCGACCGGGACCACGGTCTCGATCCTGTAGCCGCCGTCGATGAGGAGCCGGGCGTCGCGGGCGAAGGTTGCGGCGTTGCAGGACACCGCGATCACGACGGGGACCTTGCTCGCAGCGAGTTTCAGCGCCTGCGCCTGCGCGCCCTGGCGCGGGGGATCGAACACGACAGCATCGAAGTCGTGCAGCTCCGGCGGCACCAGCGGGCGGCGGAACAGGTCGCGCGGCTCGGCCTTGATCGGCTTCAGCCCTGGTGTGCGCGCAGCCTTCACGAGCGCTGCGACGGCACCGGCGTCGTTGTCATGGGCGGTGACGCGCGCCTTTTCCGCGAGCCGGAGAGCGAACGGCCCGACGCCGCAGAAGAGGTCGAGAACCTCCTTGGCCTTGCCGACACGCTCGGCGACGAGCGACGCCAACGTCTCCTCGCCCGCGATCGTTGCCTGCAGGAACGAGCCGGGCGGCAGCGTCACCTCGGCGCGGCCCATCCGCACTGTCGGCGGCAGGCGTTGCAGCACCAGCTCGCCGTGCCGCGTCAGCCGCGCCAGCCGATGCTGCTCGGCGACGCGCGAGAGCGCCGTGATCAGCGCCGTCGGCAGCGGGCCGGAACCGCGCACGTCGACATCGAGGCCATGGGCGGTCGCGGTGACCTGGATGTCCAGTGGCTTCGTCACCGACATTCTGGATGTCAGGGATTCGGCAAGCGCCCAGGCGGCGTCGAGCGCGCCCTCGAGCCCGGGATCGAGGATCGGGCAGCGGTGGATCGGGATCACGTCGTGCGAGCTCGCCGCCGAGAAGCCGACCTTGAGGACGTCATGCGTGCCGAACCGGCCGTGCAGCGTGACGCGCCGGCGGCCGGCACCATGGGCATCGACCAGCGGCGCCACCTCGCAATCGATGCCGGCCTGCGCCAGCGTCTCGGCGACGATGCCGCGCTTCCAGGCGTGGTACGGCGCGGGCGCCCAGTGCTGGATGGCGCAGCCGCCGCAGATGCCGAAATGCGGACAGAACGGCTCGATGCGATCGGGGCTGGCGACATCGACCGCGAGCAGCTTGCGGCGGTCGGGATGGTTGCCGGCGACGTGGTCGACCTCGACGGTCTCGCCGCCAAGCGCGTAGGGCACGTAGACGGCATTGCCCGCAGCGAGCGAGACGCCGTCGCCGCGATGGCCGACGTGATCGATCCTCACGCGCTCAACCACGGCGCGCGCCCAGGAAGAATTCGATATTGCCGTCACCGCCCGTGATCGGGGAGGGGAACACCTCGATGTCGGTGCAGCCGAGCGAAGCGGCAAAGGCCGCGATGTCGTCGCAGATCTCCTGATGCACGGCGGCGTCGCGGATGATGCCCTTCTTGTTGTGCTTTCGCTCAGCCTCGAACTGCGGCTTGATCAGCGCCAGCAGGCTCATCGGTGCCGCTGCCAGTGACAGCGCCACGGGCAGCACCGTCTTGAGCGAGATGAAGCTGACGTCGATGACGACGACGTCGGGCCGCGCCGGCAGCCGTTTGCCGTCATAGCTGCGGATGTCGGTCTCTTCCATCGACACGATCTTGGGATGGTCGCGCAGCGAGGGATGCAGCTGGCTGGTGCCGACATCGATGGCGAACACCAGGCTGGCGCCGTTCGCCAGCAGCACCTCGGTGAAACCGCCGGTGGAGGCGCCGACATCGAGGCAGACATGGTCCTCGATCTCGATAGGGTACCGCTCCAGCGCGCCGGCGAGCTTGACGCCGCCGCGCGACACATAGGGATGCGCAGGCTCGGCCACGATTACCGCGTCCTCGGCGATCGTCTCCGAGGGTTTGGCGACCTGCTTGTCGTCGGCGGTGACGAGCCCGGCCTCGATCGCCGCGCGCGCCCGCGCCCGGCTCTCGAACAAGCCGCGCTCGACCAGCAGAACATCTGCACGCTTGCGGGCAGGGGACATCGGATCTCCGAAAGGCGACTGAAACGTCTATGGTGCGATCAATCGCGCGGCCGCCATCCGGACGCAAGCCTCGAACGCGGCCAGATCGTGCCAGACGTCGATCGGCATCTGCGCCGGCGTCACCAGCGGGCAGCCGTGCAGCTCCAGCGCATGGATCATCATGAGGTTGTCGACGAGGCCAAAATCCTCGACCGTCAGCCCCTGTGCATCGACCAGCCGTCCGTCCTCGGCGGTCACGTCCATGAAGCGGCCGACGCGGTCGGCATAGACGGCGCCGTCGTTGGAATAGGCCAGGCAAAACTTGCGGCGGCCGGCCATGTAGCCGAGCTCGTAGACGGTGCCTGGGTCGGCGCCGGCACCCCGGAACGGGGTGAGGTTGGCGATGATGGCATCGGCGTCGTCCATCATCGCCTCGTTGCCGCAAAAGATCTGCCGCGAGGCGTCGGGCGAGGTGAGATCGATGGCGTTGTCGAGGGGATAGAGGCCGGTGAGCCCGTAGCGACCGCAGATCGCAGCCTTTTGCCGGCCGATCTCAACCGCATCCGGCAGGAACACGTCGGGGCCTGCCAGATAGATTTTCATGGCGCCAAAGCCGAAGGTTTGGATCGAGGTGCGAGCCGCAGCGCTCGGTCTGCTCCCTCCCCCGCTTGCGGGGGAGGGCCGGGGAGAGGGTGCCTCCTCAATCGAGAACCCCCGAGAGGAGAGAACCCTCACCCGGATCGCTTGCGCGATCCGACCTCTCCCGCAAGCGGGAGAGGTGAATCAGCCTCAGGCCAGCTTGACTGTCTCGGCCTTGACGTCCTTGCCCAGCGCCTCGAACACCTTGGCGACGATTCCCTTGGCGTCGAGACCGGCGCGGCCGTACATCGCGGCCGGCGTGTCGTGGTCCTGGAACACGTCGGGCAGTACCATCGAGCGGAACTTGACCATGCCGCTGTCGAGCGCGCCCTGATCGGTCAGATACTGCGCGACATGCGAGCCGAAGCCGCCGACCGAGCCTTCCTCGATCGTGATCAGGATCTCGTGGTCGCGTGCGAGCTTGAGAACCAGCTCGGTGTCGAGCGGCTTCATGAAGCGCGCATCGGCGATCGAGGTGGAGAGGCCGTGGGCGGCGAGCTCGTCGGCCGCCTTCTCGCATTCGGCGAGGCGCGTACCGAAGGAGAGCAGGGCGATCTTGCTGCCCTGGCGAATCATGCGGCCCTTGCCGACCTCGAGCGGAACACCGACTTCGGGCATCTCGATGCCGCGGCCTTCGCCGCGCGGATAGCGCAGCGAGCTCGGACGGTCGTCGATCGCGACCTGGGTCGCCACCATGTGCACGAGCTCGGCTTCGTCGGCCGCCGCCATGATCACCATGTTCGGCAGGCAGCCGAGATAGGCGTTGTCGAACGAGCCGGCATGCGTCGCGCCGTCGGCGCCGACGAGGCCGGCGCGGTCGATGGCGAAGCGGACGGGCAGGTTCTGGATCGCGACGTCATGCACGATCTGGTCGTAGCCGCGTTGCAGGAAGGTCGAGTAGATCGCGCAGAACGGCTTGTAGCCTTCGCTCGCAAGACCGGCGGCAAACGTCACCGCGTGCTGCTCGGCGATGCCGACGTCGAAGGTGCGGTCCGGGAAGGCCTTGTTGAAGATGTCGACGCCGGTGCCGGACGGCATCGCCGCGGTGATGGCGACGATCTTGTCGTCCTTCTGCGCTTCCTTGACGAGGCTCTGGCCGAACACGTTCTGGTAGGCCGGCGCATTCGGCTTGGCCTTGGCCTGGGTGCCGGTCGCGACGTCGAACTTGACGACCGCGTGATACTTGTCGGCGGAAGCTTCCGCCGGGCCGTAGCCCTTGCCCTTCTGCGTCACGACGTGGACCAGGATCGGGCCGGTCTCCATGTCGCGCACGTTCTTCAGCACGGGCAGCAGATGGTCGAGGTTATGACCGTCGATCGGGCCGACATAATAGAAGCCGAGCTCCTCGAACAGCGTGCCGCCGTCCATCATGAAGCCGCGCGAATATTCCTCGACGCGGTTGGCGCGGTTGGCGATGATCTTGGGCAGGCGTTTGTTGATCTGCTTGGCCGCATCGCGCAGCGTGCGATAGGTCTTGCCGGAGTAGAGGCGCGACAGATAGGCGCTCATGGCGCCGACCGGCGGCGCGATCGACATGTCGTTGTCGTTGAGGATCACGATCAGGCGCGAGTTCATGGCGCCGGCGTTGTTCATGGCTTCATAGGCCATGCCGGCTGACATCGCGCCGTCACCGATGACCGCGATAACGTTGTTCTTGCCGCCGGAGAGGTCGCGCGCGACCGCCATGCCGAGGCCGGCGGAAATCGAGGTCGAGGAATGCGCTGCGCCGAACGGATCGTAATCGCTCTCGCTGCGCTTGGTGAAGCCGGACAGGCCGCCGCCGGTGCGCAGCGTGCGGATGCGGTCGCGCCGGCCGGTGAGGATCTTGTGCGGATAGGCCTGATGGCCGACGTCCCAGATCAGCCGGTCGCGCGGCGTGTCGAAGACGTAATGGATCGCGGTGGTGAGCTCGACCACGCCGAGGCCCGCGCCGAAGTGACCCCCGGTCACCGAGACGGCGTCGATGGTCTCTTGCCGCAGCTCGTCGGCGACCTGGCGAACCTGCTCGATCTTGAGCTTGCGCAGGTCATCCGGCGTATGGATGGTGTCGAGAAGCGGCGTTTTACTGTATGCGTTCACGGCGATTTCCAATTTGTCAGCGCCGGAAGATCGTTCCGGTGCGCGATGGGTTTGCACAATATCGGCGCAGCGCGAGTCCCTTAAACCGTCGGAGCCACCTGCATGGGGCGGGGCCCCGTATTCAAGCTTAGGTGAGCTTAGGTGCGCTCCGGTTCAGTCTCTGTGATCCCTGTCACTTAGATCGGCTTCGTCCGTCCCAGCCAATTTCATTAGCAGTTTGAAGCGCTTGTCGTCGGTAATTCGTGCCCACGCAAGGCTTGCAAAAAGCCACACTCCGCGCAGCTTTACACCAAAGCTTGGGCCAAAGCCAACCCGCAGGGTCGTTTAGGGGTATGCACCTGCAACCCGCGGGCCAGCTTGGTTAATCCTGGCGCCAGCGGATGGGTTCCAGTCTTGCCCGGTTCCTCGGCTGCATTTTGGGCGAGAGCAAGGCCGTTTTGGCCAGATTCGCAAGCCCGAGCGGCCCTGGCCGGGGAACTCGTCGATGTCAGTGCTTGGCCGCCGAGGGATGTAAGCCCAAACAGCGGCGTGCGATCATGAAAAATTGCGGATGGCCGATGCTTGAGGCGGGCGGCTTGAAAACGGGGGCCTTACTGCACGTCGAGCGGTGCGGTGCCGGCGGCCTGGCCGCTGGCATCCGTGGTGATCTTGTCGACGCGTGCCTCGGCCTGCCGCAGCAATTCCTCGCAGCGGCGCTTCAGCGCCTCGCCGCGCTCGTAGATCGTCACGGATTCCTCGAGCGGCACCTTGCCGTCCTCGAGCCGCTTCACGATGGTCTCGAGCTCCTCGATGGCGCGTTCGAAGGTGAGCCTGGAGACGTCGACTTGGGTATTTTCGGCCATATCCGTTTCCGATTGCCCGCTTCGCGTGAGAAAAAGCGCAGTTTTGCGGGCGTAATGTGGCGGGTGCGTCAAGCGCCCATCAGGGCGCCGACATGCGCCATAACAGATTCTTTCAGTCCTTGCAGGTCATAGCCGCCCTCGAGCACCGAAACAATGCGGCCCCCTGCGGACTTGTCGGCAAGGTCCATCAGCTTGCGGGTGACCCAGGTGTAGTCCTCCGCGCGCAAATTCAGCGAGGCCAGCGGATCGCGGTAATGCGCATCGAAGCCCGCGGAGATGACGAGAAGCTCGGGGCTGAATTTTTCGAGCCGCGGCAGGATCAGATGCTCGAACGCGGCGCGGAATTCGGGGCCGCCGTCTTCGGAAGCGAGCGGCGCATTGACGATGGTGTCGTGGTCGCCGCGCTCGCCCTTCGCGCCGGTGCCCGGAAACAGCGGCATCTGATGCGTCGAGCAGTACATCACGGTCGGATCGGACCAGAAGATGTCCTGCGTGCCGTTGCCGTGATGCACGTCGAAATCGATGATGGCGGCGCGCTGGATGCCGTATTTGCGCTGCGCATGACGCGCGGCGATCGCGGCATTGTCGAAGAAGCAGAAGCCCATCGGCTTGCCGATCTCGGCGTGATGTCCGGGCGGGCGCACCGCGACGAAGGCGTTGCGATGCTCGCCATTCATCACCGCTTCGGTCGCAGCCACTGCGCCGCCGACGCCGCGCATCACTGCTTCCCACGTGCCTGGAGACATCGAGGTGTCGCCGTCGATATAGACCTGACCGCTGGTCGGCGCGATGTGGCGCAGCTCGGTGACGTAGTGCTCGTTGTGGCACAGCGTCACGAGATCGAGATCGCCTTCCGGTGCCAGGTCGCGCGCCAGGAACTGGAAGCGCTCCTGCGACAGTGCTTCCTCCACCGCCCGCAGGCGGTCGGGCCTTTCAGGGTGTCCCGGCGGCGTGACGTGGTCGAGGCAGGCCTTGTGGGAGAGGAGAAGCGTGCTCATCAGGTCGGCCTCACAGGGAACGGGCTCTTGACGTCGCTTGGCGCATCCCGAGCCAAAACGCAAATGCAAAACGCAATCTAGGCGCTTGGGCGGGGCTGGCAAAGGGTGGTTCCGGACAAGTCCGTTTGATCCGGATCAATTCACGCGCAGGATGCGGGTGGGCGGCAGCGGACCGATCGGTCCGTGTGCCCTGAAGAAGGCGAACAGCGCGTCCGCGTCGTAGCCGCCGTATTGCTGCGCTGTGCCTTGTCTGGCGGCCGTAAAACCGTCACCGCCGACGGCGAGGTAATCGTTGACGGTGACGCGGTAGCCGCTCCCAGGCTCGATCGGCTTGCCGTTGAGCGTCATCTTCTCAAGGCTGATTCGCTCGCCGAACGGTTTCGTCGCATCCCAGCTGTAGCTGAACCCGTTCGAGACCTGGAGAATCCGCGGGCGCTTCGGATCGAGCCATTGCTGCTCCAGCATGTCCTTGAGCTGGCTGCCCGTGAGCGTCATCGTAACGAGGCGATTGCGGAACGGCTGGCTCGCGAACAGTTCACCGAACGACACCGCGCCGTTCTCCTTCGGGACAATGTCGGTGCGGATGCCGCCGGGATTGGTGAGCGCGATGACAGCGCTGCCATCCTTGGGGTCCTTCGTCGCGGCGAGCTGCGCGTCCGCGATGACGTCGCCGAGCGCGCTCTCGCCGGCCTCGTTCGGCACGCGCGACAGCGTCTGCGTCACCGATCCGGCCGGGCGATTCGCAATCGGTGCCGACAGCTTGTCATAGGCTTCGATCAGGGCTGTCTGTTCGGGATCCTTCGCCAGCGAGGCATTGGCGACGATGACGTTCTCGGCTTTGGCGCTGACGATGTCGCGGGTTGCAGGATCGAGCTTGAGGTCGATCGCGGTGACCAGCGTGCCGTATTTGTCGCCGCTGGTGACGAGCCGCCCGTCGATGTCGCAGACATAGGCGCGGTGGGTGTGGCCGCTGACGACGACGTCGACGGCACGGTCGAATTTCTTGACGATGTCGACGATTGGCCCCGTAATGGCAGGGCATTCATTGTAGTCGCCCGAGGGCTCGCCGCCCTGGTGGATCAGCACCACGATCGCCTCGACGCCACGCGCCTTCAGCTGCGGCACCAGCGCGTTCACCGTCTCGGCCTCGTCGCGGAATTCGAGCCCGGCAATGCCTGAGGGCGAGACGATGCCCGCGGTCCCCTTCAGGGTGAGGCCGATGAAGGCGACGGGGATGCCCTCGAACTCCCTGATCTCGTAGGGCGGCAGTACGCTCTTGCCGGTCGCTGTCTCCACGGTGGAAGCCGCGAGATAATGGAATTTGGCGCCCGTGAAGGGATGCGGCCCCTGGCAGCCGTCGACCGGATGACAGCCGCCGTTCTGCATCCGCAAGAGCTCGGTCTTGCCCTCGTCGAACTCGTGATTGCCGACCGAGGTGATCGCAAGTCCCATCATCGAGAGCGACTCGACCGAGGGCTCGTCGTGAAACATTGCCGACAGGAACGGGCTCGCGCCGATCAGGTCGCCGGCGGCAACGAAGATCGTGTTTGTGTGCCCCTCGCGCAGCTGCTTGACCAGCGTCGCCATGTACTCCGCGCCGCCGGCCGCGACCGTCACCTTCTTGCTCTTGTCCTCGGGATCCCCGATCCGGATGCCGCCCGGCGGCGGACGCAGATTGCCGTGGAAATCGTTGATCGCGAGAATGCGCAGCTCGACGGGCGCGGCGGTCTGGGCCGAGGCGGGGAGGGTGGCAAGAGCGAGTGTGAAGGCAGTCAGGCGGAAAAGATGTCGCATGGAACCAAGATTAGTCATTCCGCGCGAAGATTTCACGAAACCTTTTGTTGAAGCGGATCGCATGCCACGCGCTCCCACCCGCCCCCTTGAGGGGGAGGGTGGAAGCCGAGTCCCTGCCCCTACCGCTTCTTCCGGTTTGCAAACGCGTTGAACGCGGCAATCGCCTCGTCCGACTTCAGCCGCTCGCCGAACAGATGAGCCTCCTGGTCGATGCGGCGGGTGAGCTCCTCGGGTGCGGCGCGCAGCAGCTTGCGCGAGGCCGCGACCGCCTCGGCCGGCAGCCGGCAGATATCGCGCGCCACCTTGCGCGCCTCGACCTCGGTATGTCCCGGCGAGACCACAATGTTGACGAAGCCTGCCGCGTGCGCCTCCGCGGCGGTGAAAGTCCGCCCCATCACCAGCATCGCGAAAGCGCGCTGGTAGCCCATCGTGTTCGGCATCAGGAGGCTGGCCGCGCCGACCGGAACGAGTCCGAGATGGATATAGGGCGCGGAGAAGGTCGCGGCGTTCGAGGCGAGCACATAGTCGCAATGAAACAGCATTACGGTGCCCATGCCGATCGAGGCGCCATCGACGGCCGCGATGATCGGCTTGACGTTGAGGGCGAGCGAATAGAGAAATTTTGCGCCGTTCGACAGTGTCTCCGGGCGGGCCGTGTCGGCGTGGAGGAAATCGTCGATGTCGTCGCCGGCGGTGAACACGCCGGAGCCGCCGGTGATGATCATGCAGCGGATGTCGGGGTTGTTCTGCGCGGTGTCGATCGCGCGGCTCATCTCCCGATACATGTCCTGCGTGATCGCGTTCTTCTTGCCGGGGCGGCGCAGGGTGATCACGCGCGTGCCACGCTCTTCGGTGACGACGATATTGCCGTTCGGCATAAGGGCCCCCTGCGCTCGCCATGACGCTTGACCTTGGCGAGTCTCGCAAGCGTCAGCCTACATCATCTTGCAGGCGTGCCAATCCGCCCGCCCGACCTTTTCGAAAACGTCCCCGTGACTCCGCCGCATGGCGCGCTGTCGTTTTTCTGATCGGGAACCGCACCGCACCGGATCATGCCGGTTGTATCGCTTCGCACATGCAGTTGCGCATTGCAACAAATGGCTACAATGTTTCATTTGAAAAACCGGGGGTTGTAGGGCACGATTGCCCAATGCCGTTCCATTTGGCCGATTGCTCGATTGATGATTGCCGCGGCGGGCGTTGACGAATCCTCGCTGCGTTATCGCGGCTGGCGCGTCGTGCTGGCCTGTTTTCTGATGGCCTTCTTCATGTTCGGCTTCGGCCTCTATGGCCAGGGCGTCTACCTCGCCGAGCTCCAGCGCGCCCATGGCTGGCCGGGCACGCTGGTCTCCGCGGCCAGCACCTTCTCGTTTCTCCTCACCTCCGTGCTTGTCATCTTCACCGACGATCTGCTCGCCCGCATCGGGCTGCGTGCGCTGATCCTGTGCGGGCTGTCGGCGCTCGGCGCTTCGACCGTGTTGCTGGCGCTGATGCAGACGCCCTGGCAGCTTTATCTCGCCTATGCGCTGATGTCGGTCGGCTGGACCGGCATGGGCACCGTGGTGATCGCCACCGTGCTGAACGCCTGGTTCGAGCGGCGCCGCGGGCTAGCGCTCAGCCTCGCCTTCAACGGCGCGACCTGCGGCGGCATCGTCCTCGTTCCGCTGTTGCTGTCGCTGACCGGCAGCATCGGCTTCCGGCCCGCCATGCTCGCCGCCACGATGGCGATGGTGGCGCTGGTGCTGCCGGTGGTCGTCGTCTTCATCGGCTGGCCCACGCAGATGTCGCCGGCGTCGGGCGGCCGTTCGTCCGGTGGCATGTCCGCACCGGCCCATTCCCGCAAGACGCTGCTCGCCAACGCGGCGTTCTGGACCATGGTGCTGCCGATCGCGATCGCGCTGCTGGCGCAGATGGGATTCATCATCCACCAGGTGACGTTCCTCGAGCCGCTGATCGGGCGTTATGCCGCAGGCCTTGCGGTCACGATCATGGCGGCGATGGCGGTGGTCGGCCGCCTGTCGCTCGGCCTGTTCGTCGACCGGCTCGATCCGCGGCTCGCCTGCGCGGCGTCGATGACGAGCCAGGCGGCGGCGCTGTTCGTGCTTCTCCAAAGCACGAGCCCGACCGTGCTGCTCGTCTGCTGCGCTGTCTACGGCTTCTCGATCGGCAACATGATCACGTTCCCGCCCTTGATCATCCAGCGCGAGATCGGTGCTGCCGCCTTTGCCGCCGCAATGGGATTGGGCACGTCGATCAGCGGCGTCGTCAGCGCCTTCGGCCCTGGCATCATCGGCCTCGTGCGGAGTTTCACCGGCAACTACACGAGCGCGTTTGCGATGTGCGTGATGCTCGATCTCGTGGCGGCGGGAATCGTGCTGTGGCGGCCGGGGAGAAGGGCGAAGCTCGCGGCGTCGTAGCCGTCACACTCGGTATCATCGCCCGGCTTGACCGGGCGATCCAGTACGCCGAGACGCCTGTTGTCTTATCGAGAGGCCGCGGCGTACTGGATTCCCCGCTTTCGCAGGGAATGACAACGGAGGGGGAGGAGACACCTCGCCTCACATCGCGGTGGCGTCCGGGCTACAGCAACACCGCATCCGCCGCCGCGACCGACTCCGCGCTCTCCGTCACTGTGCGCTCCAGCGCGCCGGCCTGCACCGTGATGTTCTCGGCGAAGAAGCGCGCGAGCGAGACGTAGCGCGCGGCGTCGGTGTTGCCGTCGGATTTGGCGGCGAGCGCTTCGGAGGCCAGCATGCAGCCGCCGAGCGTCGAGCCGAACTGCTGCAGATACGGCGTCGCGCCGGCGAGCGCCTCGTTCGGTGCGGATGCAACGCGTTCAAGCAGCCACTTGCTGGTGCGCGTCAGCGCCTCCAGCGCCTCGCGCAGCTTGGTACCCGTGGTGCCGAAAGCGGGATCGTTGGAGGCTTCGACCTGCTTCACGGTGGCCGAGAGCTCGTCGAGCAGCGCCCACACCGCGGCGCCGGCATTGGCCGCGAGCTTGCGGGTGACGAGATCGATCGCCTGAATGCCGTTGGTGCCCTCGTAGATCGCGGTGATGCGCGCATCGCGATAGTGCTGCGCGGCGCCGGTCTCCTCGATGAAGCCCATGCCGCCGTGCACCTGCACGCCGAGATAGGCGACCTCGTTGCCGATATCGGTGGAATAGCCCTTCGCCATCGGCGTCAGCAGCGCCGCGCGCGCGGCGGCGTCCGCGCGGACCTTCGGATCCTTGGCGCGCGTGGAGACGTCGATCGCGACCGCGGTCGCATAGCAAATGGTGCGTGCGGCCGCGGTCTGCGCCCGCATCCGCATCAGCATGCGCTTGACGTCCGGATGCACGAAGATCGCGTCCGAGCCGTCGCCCGTCTTGCCGATGGCGCGGCCCTGCTTGCGCTCCTGCGCGTAGGCCAGCGCCTGCTGGTAGGCGCGATCGGCGACGCCGACGCCCTCCAGCCCGACGCCGAGGCGGGCCTGGTTCATCATCGTGAACATGCAGCGCATGCCCTGGTTCTCTTCGCCGACGAGGAAGCCGATCGCGCCGCCATGATCGCCCATGGTCATGGTGCAGGTGGGGGAAGCGTGCATGCCGAGCTTGTGCTCGACGCCCGACGCATAGATGTCGTTGCGCGCACCGAGCGAGCCGTCGGCATTGACCATGAATTTGGGCACGAGGAACAGCGAGATCCCCTTCGTGCCGGCGGGCGCATCGGGCAGCCGCGCCAGCACGAAATGCACGATGTTGTCGGTCATGTCGTGCTCGCCATAGGTGATGAAGATCTTCGTCCCCTTGATGCGATAGGTGCCATCGGCCTGCCGGTCGGCGCGGGTGCGCAGCGCGCCGACGTCGGAGCCGGCCTGCGGCTCGGTGAGCTGCATCGTGCCGGTCCATTCGCCGGAGACGAGCTTTTCCAGATAGATCTTCTTCAGCTCGTCGCTGCCATGGGCATCCAGCGCCTCCATCGCCGACGCCGTGAGCAGCGGGCAGAGGCCGAAGGCGAGATTCGAGGCGCTCCAGATCTCGGTGCAGGCAGCGTTGATGGCGAGCGGCAGACCCTGGCCGCCGAAATCCTCGGGGCCGGAGACCGCGTTCCAGCCGCCCTCGGTCCAGCGCTTGTAGGCGTCCGGCCAGCCCGGCGCAGTCGTGACCTTGCCATCGCCAAGCTTGATGCCGTGCTCGTCGCCGACGCGGTTGAGCGGCGCCAGCACGTCGGTTGCGAACTTGCCGGCTTCCTCCAGCACGGCGCTCACGATGTCGCCGTCGAAATCGCCGTAATGCCCGGCCTCCACGGCGGCCTTCAGGCCGGCGCCATGGTTGAGCGACAGCAGCATGTCTGAGATCGGCGCGCGGTAGGTCATGACTCACTCCCATGGACAGCTATTGGCGCCGTATTCCCATGAAACGGGGGAGGCCTCAACTGCCGGAACGCCGGGACGGCACCGGCCCGGAACGGCGCCGCCGCCGGGCGTATAATAAAGGGTGGCATCGCGAGCGCCGTACCCGGTCCTGGACCTGTGGTATTTTGCCCCTCCAGGCGGTTGAAATGCCGCGCCGCTCCCTATAGACCGGCTGCGACCAGCGGGAATCTGCGGTAGCCAGTTCTTCCGCCCGTTCCCTGGTCGCCTGTTGGGGCGTAGCCAAGCGGTAAGGCAGCGGATTTTGATTCCGCCATTCGGAGGTTCGATCCCTCCCGCCCCAGCCAGCTCAACCCCATGAATTTGCTATTGAAAGAGCTTTGTTCTCGTGTGCTTTTTGAGCGCGTTTGGAAATTCGTTTGCCCCGTCATTTGGAAATTCTGTGCTGTTTTCGTTTCCTCCTTCGCCCGATGTATGAGATGCGGCGTTAGTTGCGCGCGCCTCAAACGTTCTATCGCCGACTTAGTCTGGTGGTGACTTCCGATACCAGTGCGACGCGTAGGGTTTCCTATCGAACACGTTGATGCCCGGAAAGCCGCCGACGATGGCGGTCATTCGTTTGAACTGCATCCAGGGTTATTCAAGGACGATTTGATTCGGCAGCTCGAGGCTGAGGCATCCAAATCACCCCGCAACAAAGTTGAGTTCTCCCGACCGATTCAGATGCGCTTCAATGAGCTAATTGCCGGTGTGCGAGCGGAACTGGCGGTGAAGGTCTTTGGCGACGATTTTCCCTCCATGCTGCGCGCGGCCAACCAGATCGCTGCTATTCTCAAGGAAATCGAGGGTGCGGCCGACATCAAGGTGGAGGAGGTGCAGGGTCTGCCGGCTGTGGAAGGTCAGAATCGATAAGGCGGAGATCGCCCGTTGCGGCTTGAACCTTGCGGATGTGCAGGATGCCAATCCTCGCACAAAAACAAACGCAACTCTTCACCCGCGTTCTATCTTCAATTCAGAAGCTGGACGTTAAGCTCGCTAAGGCAGGAATCGAGCCGCCATCGAAGCCCTTCAGCGCTGTCACGCTCGATCCTGAATTGTGCTCTCATTAAATCGCGGCGACGGCGTGGCTTGGTTACTTGGGATGTTGCAAAAGGAAACTTGGATAGTGACCGAACTTCCTACGAAAGGTTCGGTTGAAATGAGCATAGTCTGCAAATCCGCTCGCGAGAGCGATCTCGCGAATGGGCTGGCCCGTTTTCATGAGTGACCGGCGTTTCAGTAGAAACACGGCACGTTCGAGGCGAGCCGAATTTATGGATCGGCTGCAGGTCGAACTTCTTGCTGTAAAGAGCTTCTGAACGTAGCGCAGCGAGAGTCCCGTCTCAACGGCCACGTCGGCGGGGCCAAAATCAGGGTCGGCAAAGCGTTCGCTAATGACACCGCAGATACGCGCGAACAGCCTATCCGCGTGAAGTGACGTATGTCCTGGATCGGATGGGACGAACAGCGCTCCCAATAAATCGAGGAGTGCGAGACGCATGTAGTCCTTAGTTAAGCCGGACATCGATGCCTGAACCGCACGTTTCGGATCGGCTCGAGGCGTCCGCTTTCGGAGATGATGTGAGGGGGCATGATGGAGGACGCCGATGCCCCCTTGATCTGGCTCAAAGCCGACTCCCGCGAGATCATGGCTCGCTGACGGTGCAGCTAGGGTCCGTATCCGCCCAGCTGCTGAACGGCTGGCCGTTTGCTTGCCGCTGTTGTCTCAGCGGTTGCGTCGACCAACCGCGGAGCGTCGCCCATGAGTAAGACTTGTCTGCTTGCCGTCCTTTGCGCCCTCGATCTGGCTGTGGCGACGCCCGCCTTCGCCAAGACGTCGCGTACAAAAGTAGTTACGATCGCCGGTGCTCACCAAGCTGCGTCTCCGGCGGCGAGCTGCAGGATTATCTGCAGGCAGGACCTGTTCGATCGCAACAACAGGAACAACGTGCGGTCCGGTTGGCCTGGTCCTCCGGCTCAACCGGCGCAATTCTAACGCAGTCTCGTGACGGCATTTCAAGGTGGTTCAATTGCAGAGGCTGAACGAGCAACTCCGCCGATTTTAGGGGTGAACTATCTCACCTTGGATGGATCCCCAGCGGTCCGCATGAGGCGATCCGCCTTCACCAGCACGCGATCGTCAGTCGCCTGCGGCCGCAATGAGAAGCTGACAGCGACAAAAGCGACGCAGAGCACTATGCCCACCGCCATGGTGCGCTGAAAGGTTGGCCTATCAGCATTTTGAAATGAGGGGAGGTTGCTCCTCTTCGCCAGCTGTTCAAATCCAGCCTGGGAAAGCCTTTGCAATTGTTCGGCTTCGCGATGCTCGATGGAAAGCGCGCGGCAGTGAGCGGCCATCTCACGATAGTGTTCTCGTGATGAAAGATCGATCGCCGTCGCAGCGCGTTTTTCGAACGCTCGGGCTCGGTCGGCAAGCTCTTTTGCTTTTGACATCGGGCACCTCATTCAAAGGTGGTCCGCTGGACACCATTTCATAGGTCGGCCGACGTCTCAATTCGGTTCAACGCTCGGACGGCTCCCTTTCACCTTGGTGGACCTCTCAGCTGGTACGATGCGAACGAACTGACAAATATCTCCAGCTTCGATTGCTCTTCGTCCCGACAGGGCTCGACGTCTGTCCCGTGCTCACCTTGCCCGCCGCCGGCGGGGTTGGGGCAGGGACCATGCCCCATCGTGCCGTAATAACTTCACAGTTTGAGGAACCAATACCCATGCTGGCTGGGGGATCAGCGCATGGGGGAGCCATGACTGACAGCGATTGGAAGGAGCGCTGGCACGATGTCGAGCGCTTTCGTTTGATGGCGCATGAAACGACAGACCCAGTGGCAGCGGCTCTGCTTCGCGATATCGTGTTGGACTTGGAAGCGGACCTGAATGAGTTGGTCGACGTAGAGGCGCAAGGGCTGCCATGGCTTGGAGCAGCGGCATGAGTGAAGGCCTCGTCGATCGATCCGCCTAGAGCATGATCCGGACCCGAAGGGCGGCGTTAGCGTAAAGTGCACCAACGGTTTTCCCTCGCGACAAGCGCGGAACGCGTTTGCGCGGAGATCATGCTCAAACAACAACCTAAAGCGCGATGACGATTCTCCTGACTTTATCGCGCTTTAGGCAACCGGTGTCTGCTCGACCAGCAACTCGCCATAGCTTCGGGCATTACAGTGCCAGCACTGGACTGCACCCCTGAAGTGAGACACGATAATTTCAGTGACAGCGGGGTTGTCACGATGCGTTATCGCGCTTTGTTTTGCGCGAACGCGGCTTCGAACTCAAGGGGCGACTGATATCCGAGCGCCGAGTGCAGGCGCTCTTTGTTGTAGACCTCCGCGATAAAGCTGTTGATGTGGCGGCGGGCGTCGCCCAGATCGGTAAAGGTCCTGCCGTTGACCTGCTCGACCTTGAGCGTTTTCATGAAGCTTTCGGCCTTGGCGTTGTCGAAGGGATTGCCCGGCCTGCTCATGCTGATGGTAATGTCGCGATCGGCCAGTCGCTGGCGATAGGCGATGGACGCGTATTGCACACCGCGATCGGAGTGATGGATCAGGCTGCCGGGTGCCGGCTTCCGGGCGTCGATGGCTTTTCTCCAGTGCAGCGATGGCGAGTGAGGCATCGAGCGTATCTTCAAAAGCCCAGCCGACAGCCTTGCGCGAGAAGGCATCCAGAATGACGGCGAGATAGGCAAAGGTCTTGGCGAGATGGACATAGGTGATGTCGGCGACCCAGATCTGATCGGGTGCGGATGGCACTAGGCCGCGGACCAGATTGGGGATGACGAGAACGCTTGATGGTCGTTCTGCAGGCGGCTTCAGGAACGGCGTCCTGCGCTGTGCGAGCAGATTATCCTGGCGCATAAGCCGCTGAACTTTCTTGGCATTCACCACCATACCTTGGCGCCGGAGAGCCGCGGTCACCCGCCGATAGCCGTAGAAGACGTGCTTGAGGCAGATGCGCTGGATCACGTCGCGCAGCTCGCACTCGGCTGTCTCGCTGCTGCGTTTGGCGAGATGACGGTAATACGTAGCGCGCGGCAGGCCCGCGAGGCGGCATAGTCGCTGCACGTCGACGTTTGAGTCTGTTGCTTGCGAAGTCATCGCTTGGATGACTTCGATGATGCGGATGCGGGTTTGCCTTGCGCTGCCGGCCGCTCCAAGGCGCGCAAGGCTTGCCGAAAAAAATCGAGGTCCATCTGCTGGCGACCCACCAGCCCTTCGAGCTCGGCGATACGCGCTTTGGCGAGCACGAGGGCCGAGCGCTTGTCGTTGTACGTCGCTGGCGGCTTCAGCTTGCGGGGGCCAGGCTTGGGTCCGCGCTTGCGGTTCAACCCGTCTGGCCCATCGGCCTTCCACGCCTTGATCCAGTCGTGGAGAATCTTGCGAGAAATTCCGAGTTCACGGGCTACGGGCAGAACGCCGTCGCCTCTCTCAACCCGCTTGATCGCCTTTATCTTGTAGGCCGTCGGAAACTGACGGTTCTTTCCTTGTCCTGCCACAGGTCATCCTTGAAATGCCTGTCACTGAAATTATCGTGTCTCACTTCAGGGGTGCAGTCCAGCACCGTCACCGTAATTCCAAAAAGCCTCGCCGAGGTGGATGTCCAGGTCGAAATTGACTGCATAGGCTGCTCCTCCGAATCGTGGGAGCCTCAAACGGCACCCACTCCTTGGCACTCTCGTGCCGGTGGAGGAGCCGTCCACAGCATCACTTTCGGACGTTCTCTTTGATTACCAGATCGCACCAGCGGCCCCAAGTTGGTCGGTCGATGTACAAGATGTATTGGGAGCGAACGAGCCACGCTCGGCGGCGAACGTTCTGCGCCGACGACTGGCGGAATGAAACCGCCGGAGGCAGTATGGTCGACACCACACTTTCCACCACCTATCGCGAATACATCGACTGCCTGAACAGGCAGAATTGGGCTGAACTGGAGCAATTCGTTCATGTCGATGTGCACCACAATGGTGAACGGATTGGGCTATCTGGTTATCGCGAAATGCTAGAGAGAGATTTCCGCGAAATTCCGGACCTTCATTTCGATATTCAACTCATAGTATGCGATCCACCGCGCATTGCGAGCAGGCTCGGATTTAACTGCACGCCAAGAGGAAATTTCCTCGGCCTTGACGTTGATGGGCGAAGGGTTTCCTTCGCCGAGAACGTCTTCTATGAGTTCGACGAGCGGAGAATAAAAGCGGTGTGGTCGATCATCGATAAGGTAGCGATCGAGAGACAATTAGGGCAGAGCAACGATCCCCGTTAATGTTCGTGGTCCGCTTCGAATCACTTTCAGACCTCCACGCGGTCCTAATCGAAGTCCGCTCTTACTGCACCAGCAGACATGAGCGGCGGAAGGCCTAAGGATGGCGGTCCGCCCGCAAGTTGTCCGGGTCTTTCTGAGTTTGCTGCATGCGGGGACGGCGCGACGGCCGTATTAGTATTTTCGCAATCTCATCTAAAGTTCGTACCGTATCGCACACACAGGAGCTGCCGCGCCCGGCAGCGTGGCGCTGACCGAATACGAGAAGCATCTGATGGTCGATGTCTACCTGCTGTCATAAGCGCCTTGGCGGTAAGGCCCCTCACTGCGGCCAATCCTTGCAGAGCGTGATGCCGATCATGATCAGGGAGCCGATTGCGACCACCATCGGGCAGACAAACGGCAACTCTTCCAGCACGCAGATGACGACCGCCCGGACGCGGAGGGTTTTCTTCGTTTGCGCAAAGCGCCAGCCTGCCACACCCATCGGACGTCTCCGTTTGGCCCCCAGCAGCGGCGGTCTTACTCTTCAGCACGAAGCGATTTCCGGCTATCGCCCATTCGGATGTAGCCCTGGATCAAGGTGAAGGAACCCTTGCACTAGCCATGGCGCCAGCGGATTGATGCGAGTAGATTGCTGCCTGTCGTGGCAAGCGACGCGGCTTTGATTGGAAATCGCGCACGCCGTGGCCCGTGATGTGATCCCAAGTTATTCGCCTTGCCAGGAATATCGCAGCATGTGGAATTGGATGATGCTGGGGCTAGAAAGCAATCGCGTGATTGGGCTGCGGATTGCGAAGCTGATGCGCGGCGGCAAAGCTGCCCAACGTGAAGCCCACCGCATGGTCAGTGAAAAAATGCTCGCGGCGGCGAAGGCCAGCACCAGCCTGATGGCGGGCGCTTCCGGCGACAAGATTGTTGAGCAATATCGAAGAAAGGTGGCGGCAAACGCCAAACGGCTCAGTCGCAAGCGAACGCGCAAACGAAAGTCGCGCTGAATTCGCCGGGGCGGCAAGAGCGGCTTGCCCTAGCCGCTCTCTCCGTTCAAGTCCGCCCCGCTTAGCGTGGGATCTGATCCATAGTTTGTTTAATTTTCTTCCCGATATCGTCGACCATTTTGAGCGACAAGTCGGCGATACGACGGCTGCTTTCCAGAGCGGTCTCCACGGTCTCCCGCACCATGTCACTCTGCACCGCTGCAAAGTCCTGTGGAGTTCGGCACGTCCACAACCTGTTCAAGGGGTCGATGTGCTTCTCAAATTGTTGCCGAACCATCTGGAGGTACTCTTGGGACATTCCCCCATCACTTTGGCGGCGGCTGTACCACTGTAAAGGAGCGTCTGTGCGTTGCGAGCTGACCGTTAGGTTGCCGCCGTTGTCTTTTGCGCATCTTCTTCAGATAAGCCAAGCGTGCGACTAAACTGCTCGCTTGACCGTCCCATTACCGAGGTCGCCGCTTCGAGGCTGGAGCGCCAGGTCTGCTGTAACGTCTCAACGTTTTGCTTGAGCATATCAGCGCTGGCCCGCGCCACTTCCTCGCCGGCTTCAGCCGCAGCTTGCCCGATGCGCGTAGTCTGCTCCGCAGCCCTCTCGCCTGTACGGCGGGCTGCGTCTTCCATGTTTTGTGTCGATCTCTCTTCCGGACGCGGGTTTGCCATCTTTAGTTCTCCAATGATTGTGTCGATGACTGCCCTCAGCCTATTGTGCAGAAACGCGATCTTGATGAGACCGTTCCTCTCGCAAAGGCGGTGCGCGGTGTGGCGCAATGCCGTCGTCCGACGTTGTGTGTGAGCGCTTCCGCATTTTGCGCAAACCAGCCATTCGGCCGGACCCACAAGTCTGAGAGGGGCCAACAACAGACATCGCTGGCGCAAATTCTAAAATACAAGCTTGCGCAGTCGATTGATCAACAGCGCTAACGCAACTAGATCGCGTGTTGCCATTTTTTCCTGAGTGTTTCCGCGTAGGCACGCCGCATACTGGCCCCATCAGCTACGCTCAATAAGATCGATCCTAGACTCGTCTCTAGCAGCAACGGGGGACCTCATGCTGAAATTCGGAATCGTTGGCATTGCATCGTTGGCTTTGGTGGGAACGGCGGTCGCAGCCCGCAGCCAGTTGTCCAGACTGCGCCAGTTGGTAAGTGGCCCGTCGGCAAAACCCCGGTCGGCAAATACCCGATCGGCAAAGCTCCGGCCCCGGTAGTAACCAAGGGCTAATCTGAAGATTGGAGCGCCTTCGGCTCTTTGAGGCCGAGGGCGTTCGTCTGACAACGCCGAACAAACACGACCTCCGATCGCCTCAGTCTTCAGGGATGGACATAAATCCTCCCGAGGCCTGCGGTGGGTCAAAGGGAGACCTCGTCGGCCACTCTGCTATCTGTCCGCGATATCCCCTCTAGCGGACATCCGAGCGTTCAGCCCAAACCTCAGCAATGGGCCAACAGGGGAAACAGCGCGGCTTGACCATCCACTGAACAAGCACGTCCTCATGGCGTTCGGCGCGGTCAAGCCTGGAATGCCTCAGCGACAAGATGAGAAAAAGCCGCCGCCGGTTTGGAACGGCGACGACTTCTTTACGCGCTCAGACGGCAGCGACTACCCGCCGCGTCGCATGAAGGAAACGGTTAGCGGGCGCTGCGACGCCATCAATTGGATGACGCTCCTGTTTGCGCAATTCATCGACTAGACGTTCGAGGTAGGGCGGCAGAGGCGAGGCTTCGAGAGATAAGCTCTGTTGCAATCTGTCACCCACCTCGTCACAGATCGACCGGGCAGTCTTCAGGTCGACGTGGTCCGATATTCGATTGGTCGGTTCCATATCGCGACCTTTCGATAGGCCCCACGATTAATTTAAGTTACAGGGATGCGAAAATGTTTCGCGCACCTTCGAAAAATGCCGGTGGTTCCATTTAGTGGAACGAAGACACTATGCGTCAGACCGATCGCCATTGTCAGCGCTGATACCAGCAACCCGCCGAGTTAGTGAAACTCCTGGGGCGCGACTTTCTTGGTCGAGCTGCACAACGCAACGCGTTCAGAGGCTCGCGCGAGCCGCGAGGACGATCTTCGTGCCTCCCTTCGCTGCGACCACCACTTCAGGGTTGCGATGCGATGCTACGAACGCCCGTGTGAGTGGACGCAAGATGAGTGCTGGCAGATTCTTGACACCATTGCGGCCGATCGTGCGGGATTGATTGGATGGGCATGATCATGGATGTCGATACGCGAACGACTATCGACCAACCGGACGATCATGGAGACGTTGTTGCGGCCCTGAAGCAGACGATCGAACAATTGCTGGCACGAGTTGTGGAACTCGAGGAGCCTGGCCTTCTCGGGGGCCGGCCCGTAATCCCCCTTGTGACCGCTGAGGCACCCGCCAACGTCGCCTGTTGGCGCGAAGCGGCGTTCGACCGTGACCGCTCGAACTTCGGGTGCTCGGCGTAAAGCAGAAATCTTTTGCTCGACACGAGCCTTACCGCTTCTGACCCGAGCGGACTGTCCTCCCAATACAGGATAAGAGTGCGCAATTGGGCCTGTCGCAGTTTGTTCGTGCTGGCGCGCTGGGCTCGCGCGGAGTATTTCTGTATGTAGAATGCGGAACAATCCCATCATTGTGCAAAAATACGGCGGCACCTGTCTTGAAACGCCGGCAAAAATCCGCGCGGTCGCGAGCGGTCTCGCCGACCTGCACAGGCGTGGTTATCGGGTCGTAGCGATCGTTTCAGCGATCGGCAAGACCACCGACGAACTTGTCAAGCTGGCCTATCAAGTAAGCCCGCATCCCAATCGCCGTGAGCTTGATATGTTGCTAACCACCGGTGAGCGCATCAGCATGTCTTTAATGAGCATGGCGCTGTCCGATCTCGGCACACCGGCGATCAGTTTCACCGGAAGTCAAGCCGGAGTGATGACCGACGACTCGCACTCTTCCGCGCGCATTTTAGATGTGCGGCCGATTCGCGTGCGCGAGGAGCTCGACCGCGGACGCATCGTGGTTTTGGCCGGCTTTCAAGGCGTGAATCCGGCAACTAAAGAAATCACCACGCTGGGCCGAGGCGGCAGCGACACCACTGCGGTCGCCATGGCAGCTGCGCTAAAAGCCGAATGTTGTCAGATCATCAAAGAGGTCGACGGAGTTTGCTCGGCCGATCCGCGCATCGTGGCGAATTCAAAACTCTTGCGTCAGCTGGATTTTACTTCGCTGTCGGAGATGTGTTTTTGGGGCGCCAAGGTCTTGCATTGTCGCTGCGTGGAGCTGGCACAAAGCCAAAACGTTCCCTTGGTTCTGAAGAAACTGGGCGGCGCCGAACAAACCACGCAAGTGATGAGAGAGGTTATTGGGATGGAAAGCGGAAAGGTTTTGGCCGTCAACTCAATAACTCGCATTGAGCATGTGGAGATCGATTCCGCGGATCTCAATCAGGGCTTCGAGAAATTCGCGCGGCATCTTAAACAAAACGGCTTATCCTGGCCGCAGCTCCTCGCGTCGGCTTGCGCCGGCGGAAAAACCCGCATCATGATGACTTCCGATTCGGAGTCGCTCGACGCGTTGCTGCGCACGCTGGAGAAGAGCAAAGACTTGCGCCAACAGCGTGAGGCCTTGAGTTCGGTGAGCCTCACTTGCTTTGGCGGCGTTTCTTCAGACTTGCCGTTTAAGGCGATTCAGGTTCTGCAACATCACGGGATTGTCGCCGACAAATGCGTTTTGTCACCGCATTCTGTGAATCTGATCATTCCTGCGGAGAACCGCGAGGCAGCGATCAAGGCTTTGCATTCGCTGATCTAATTGATTGTCTTGCCTAGAATATAGGGCACTCCGCGCGAAACACCCTGCGTGAGAAACCCGGCGTGAGGTTGTCGCCCGACCGGTCACATTGGCGCAGAGCGGAGGGCACGCTCGATCTTCGGACAAGTCACATCTTGACCGCGTTCGCGAATAGCGTGTCACCCCACTCGTACAAGGGACGCATGAAGTCAGATTGAGTGTGGATTGCTCGACCTTTGCGATCCCGCCATTTTCGTCCGTAGGTATCGAACGGAAAGTGTCGCATGTAGTAGTCGCAAGTCTCCTCCCAATGTTCGACCGACAATGACTTGCCATAGTGTTGGCAATACAGACTGGTCGCCACGCGTTCTACACCGACCGGCTCTCGCCCATTCGCGAAGGCGACCCCCGACCGGTTTCGCCACAACATCAGAATATCCCGCTGTTCCGGGCCGAAGAAACGACGAAAGTGCAGTAGTTCGCAATCGGCACGATAGGGCGCGTCATCGCCACGAGTCATATAGGCGTCAAACAGCTGAACCCGCACGCCGTCATAGACGCTGGAATGAGTTCGTTCGACGTATCCGCGCAGATCTCCGGTAACACGCTCATCCGGATCGAAGCAAAAGGTCCAGTCGAACTGCAATTGTTCGCGCGCGGTCTGCAGCAAAATTCCGCGATGTCGACGCTCGGCAATCCGGCGCGCCTCGATGTCCGCTTCCCACGACCGATTTGTCACAATTAGAGCGACTTTCGGGTGCCCGCCAAGAATCTCCAGCGTTCGATCCGTACTCGCGTCATCATAGGCGATTATCGCATCCACGTGCTTCCCGACGTAGTCCAGTGCATCTCGGAGAATAAGTGCTTCATTGCGAACGCGGGTGATTCCGATCAAAAAGTGCCGATGACCGACGAGGCCTCTGTTGCAAACAATGATTTGCTCACCGTCGCGGAGCTGCCAACTGCTCGTGCCCGACATGGTCACCACCTGACTGCGACAAAGAATTGGCACTAATGATGGTGGGCGGGCGCAGTAACCGCAAGAGTCAAAAATTGTAGGGCTGATGCTGCCAGCGGTACGCCGCCAACGCGACATTGGGGACAGCCACTCCGGTGGCCCGTTTGGGAGGCTCCCGAAATGGAATGTCGCCTCTTGGCCAGTAGCTGAACAGCCGACTGGGCGTGGCAACGTCGCCTGTCGAGGATCAACCAGACATAAGAAACTTCGCGCCCGACCGCTGCTTTTGACCCGAAGCAGGTATGGCCGGAAATGACGCGCCGCGCGATTGGTAGCCGCTCGCGAAGCGCCCGCATGTTGTTTTCAGCGAAGCTTTACAATAGTCGTTTTCAGTGAACGCTACTTTTGGTAGTCTTTACCATGTAGGTTTTAGAGCGATTTGGGGGAAAGCTGTGAGGGCACCACTGTATCTTGCGTTGCTGCTGTTTAGCTGCTCGGGCCTGCGGGCGGCCAGTGTGGACCCGTCCGTTCTCGACAACGCGGTCTATCGGGTTGGACAAGATGAAGCTCTCATAATGCAGGTTGAGGGCGCTGGAACAGCTCCTTGCAGTCGTAACACTCCGGTTGGGGCAACATGTTACTGCAACAAAGGGGTCAGAAGAGGGCATCCGGTACTTGGCTGGACCGCATCGACAGCTGATTTAACAAATGATGGAGCAGGACACTACATGCGACCGGGCTGGCACGTCTCGGCAACCAAGGGGATGCACGGCGGAATGAAGTTCTGCCACCGCGATCAATGATGCTCATCGTTGTTGCAGGTTGAGGTGGAGGTAGATCCTTTAAGTTCTGCTTCTGGCCCATCAGCGAAGTGGCGACACCCTCACTGAGGTCAGCTTAGTGGGGCTTAGCGGACGAGATTTGCTCACGCTGAGTTCTTCGCCTTTTGACCCTGGCTGTGTGAAAACGCTGTGCTGCTGTTATGATTCTCCCGTGATTCTGTGGGGGAATCGATGAGGCGCTTCGTTGAAGAGGCGGATCGTGGGCAACGGACGCTTTTGCCCGAATGCCTCGATGATTTCATTGACGAGAGCAACCCCGTTCGCGTGATCGACGTGTTTGTCGATGCGCTCGATTTGGCTGAGATGGGCTTTGAGGGGGTGGAGCCGGCGGCAACGGGTCGGCCGTCGTACCACCCAGCCTTGCTCCTGAAGCTTTACATTTACGGCTATCTGAACCGAGTGCAGTCGAGCCGGCGGCTGGAACGCGAGGCCGGGCGCAATGTTGAGGTGATGTGGCTGCTGGGTCGGCTCGCTCCTGATCACAAGACGATCGCGGACTTTCGCAAGGACAACGGCCTGGCGTTGCGCAAGGTCTGTGCGCGCTTTGTCGAACTCTGCCGTGACATGGGCCTTCTCGCGACGGCGAGCGTCGCCATCGATGGCAGAAAGTTCAAGGCGGTGAACAACCGGGACAGGAACTTCACACGGGCGAAGGTAGAGCGGCGCCCGTACGCGTCAGCCTGGGACAGAGTCACCGCCTTCAGGATCCGGAGATTCCCATATACATCGATGCCCTGTTGGCGGATCAGCACTGATCTGCGGGCTAGAAGAGCCGATGTTAGGATCAGCGAACTTCCGGGTCCTCACGATTGACACGGCGCAAAGAAGTCGCCAGCCTGGAGCGCTCTTGACGCTTGCGATGCCGTGCTCCGGCAGTCCTCGGCCCAGCATTGCATGTTCCGCACGCCATGATGCCCGATCGATGCGACGGCTCCTCCAATCGGGCGTGGCCAAGTATCCCAAAAAACATCCGGAAAACACCGCTTCACCCGCCGCACCGAGGCGCTGGCGAAGCGAGGATGGTCGTCCGCCGATCGGACCAAGGTCCTACGACCATGGTCGGCCGAAGCGCCAGACCTCGGTCCCACGAGGTCATTGGACCTTGTACCCTGTCCCGTTGTTCACGGAAAAATCTAACCTGAGCCCATAGGAGCCATCCGACGCGGACGGCTCACAAGAATTTCAACAGCTCGGCCGCCGCGGCGGACCGTGCGCCACAACAGGTGAGGCCGCCATGGTTGCGTACATCAGGAGCGATCTGGATTTCATTCTCGCGCAGATCAAGGTCGCGGAGAAGCACGCGGCTTATATCGTCAATCCGCTCGACCCGAACGCCGCGCCGCTCTACGGAGCCGGTCTGGCCGGCCAGGTCGGATCCGTCCCATCCTACAACCTCAGCATCGGCCTTCGTACCGTCGACGGACAGAACAACAACCTGCTGCCCGGCCAGGAGAAGTGGGGCGCTGCGGACATGCCGTTCCCTGAACTGCTGGATCCGACCTTCAGGCCCGCCGAAAACGTACCGGGCAATTTCCTTCCACCGGGCGCGCCCGCCGTGCCGACCTCTTATGCGCCGTCCAACAACCCGGGTTCGATGGTGTTCGATTCGAGCCTGCGCACCATCTCTAACCTGATCGTCGATCAGACGCTCGCCAACCCGGCGGCGATCATGAAGGGCCTGCAGTCCGGCGGGATCGTCGAGGCCACGCTGGCTAACGTCGCCCTCGTGCAAGATATCTACAACGCCTTCAAACCCGCACTCGACGCTGAGTATCAGGCCCGCGTGGTGATGCAGAACGCCAAGGCGGCGGCGAACCAGCTGAGCGACGGCGACGAGTCCACCGTTCCCGGCGCGGCCGAACAGGCGGCGATCGACGCCTTCGCGGCGGCCACGGCGGTGCACAACGACATGCTCAACGACCTGGCGGTGGCGCGCGCGGTCCGCGATGCGGGCCTCGAGCCGTTCGGGATCACGATGGACGGCGACAACGTCCAGGTCGTCAACGTCTCTCCGGACGTCGGCCTGTCGGCCCCGTTCAACTCCTGGTTCACTCTGTTCGGCCAGTTCTTCGATCACGGTCTGGATCTCGTCAACAAGGGCGGCAGCGGCACCGTGTTCGTTCCGCTCCAGCCGGACGATCCGCTGTACGTGCCGGGTAGCTCGACCAACTTCATGGTCCTGACCCGCGCCACCGTCAGCCCGGGTGCCGACGGCGTCATGGGAACAGCCGACGACGTGCGCCCCGTCAACACCACGACGCCGTTTGTCGACCAGAACCAGACCTATACGTCGCATGCCTCCCACCAGGTTTTCCTGCGACAGTACGCGCTCGACGCCAACGGCGTCCCGCACGCTACCGGCAAGCTGATCGAGGGCGGCGGAGACCAGCCGGGCGGCATGGCCACCTGGGGCGAGGTCAAGGAACAGGCCAAGATGCTCGGCATCCTCCTGACCGACCAGGACGTCGGCGCGGTGCCGCTGCTTCGCACCGACCCGTACGGCAACTTCATTCCGAATGCCGCGGGCTTCGCCCAGGTGATCACCGGCGTCGGCGCCGACGGCATTCCGAACACTGCGGACGACATCGTCAT
Organism: Bradyrhizobium japonicum USDA 6; assembly: GCF_000284375.1. NCBI lineage: Bacteria > Pseudomonadati > Pseudomonadota > Alphaproteobacteria > Hyphomicrobiales > Nitrobacteraceae > Bradyrhizobium > Bradyrhizobium japonicum. Next base: position 7,349,075 of record NC_017249.1, on the reverse strand, counting down.
CTCCGGCACCTCGACGGCGCCGGTCAGCGTCACCACCGCGATCCGCATCAACGCCGCCTTCCTTGCCGACATCGCGCACGACGCCGTGCCGAACGGCATCGCCGACGGCGACATTGAAATCGGGCTGCTCAACCCCGGCAACAACCCGGCGGTCTACGACAACGAACTGTTGGACGCCCACTTCATCGCCGGCGACGGCCGCGCCAACGAGAATATTGGCCTGACCGCGGTCCACCACATCTTCCACTCCGAGCACAACCGGCTGGTCGAGCACACCAAAGAGATCGTCCTGGCCTCGAATGACCTGGCCTTCCTCAACGAATGGCTGGCCGTCGACCTCGCCGCACTGCCGACGACGCCCGCTCAGATCGCCGCCCTCGTCTGGGATGGCGAACGCCTGTTCCAGGCCGCCAAGTTCGGCACTGAGATGCAATACCAACATCTCGTCTTCGAGGACTTCGCCCGCAAGGTGCAGCCCAACATCGACTTCTTCGTCGTGCCGGACGGATATCACGCCGACATCAATCCGAGCATTGTCGCCGAATTCGCGCACGTGGTCTACCGCTTCGGCCACTCAATGCTGACCGAGACGATCGACCGGCTCGACCCGACCTTCACCAACGACCAGATCGGGCTCATCGAGGCCTTCCTCAACCCGATCGAATTCGACGCGGGCCACACCGTCGCGGACAGCGTCGCCGCCGGCAACATCATCCGCGGCATGACGCGGCAGGTCGGCAACGAGATCGATGAGTTCGTCACCAGCGCGCTGCGCAACAATCTGCTCGGGTTGCCGCTCGATCTGGCTACCATCAACCTTGCGCGAGGACGCGATGCAGGCGTGCCGTCATTGAACGCTGCGCGCCGCGACTTCTTCGAGGCCAGCAGCCACGCCGAAGAGCTGCGGCCCTACGCGAGCTGGGTCGACTTCGCGAGCCACCTCAAGAACGAGGCTTCGATCATCAACTTCGTCGCCGCCTACGGAACGCACACGCTGATCGCCGGCGAGACGACGGTCGAAGGCAAGCGCGACGCGGCCATGGCGCTGATCTTCGGCACCAGCTTCGGCGACGTCGTCGTTCCGACCGACCCGGCCGAGCTTGCGGCATTCAATGCCGACCGCATAGCCTTCCTCAATGCGACCGGCATCTACGCCGGCGGCTCGCTGGGCGGCCTCGAGAACGTCGATCTCTGGATCGGCGGTCTCGCCGAGAAGGTCATGCCGTTCGGTGGCATGCTGGGCTCCACCTTCAACTTCGTGTTCGAGGTTCAGCTTGAAAAGCTGCAGGACGGCGACCGCTTCTACTACCTGCAGCGGCTCGACGGGCTGCATCTGTTGTCCGAGATGGAGAACAACACCTTCGCCAAGGTAATCGGCCTCAATGCCGACGCTGGCCATCTGCCTTCGGACGTGTTCTCCACGCCCGGCCTCATCCTCGAAGTCGACCAGACCCGGCAGTGGAATCCGGGGCTCGATTCGGCCGATCCGACCGGTGGCACGATCCTGACCCCGCTGGTCCTGCGCGACGACCCGGCGACCGATGGAGCCGAAGCGAACTACCTGCGCTATACCGGCGCCGACCACGTCCTGTTGGGCGGTACCGACCAGGCCGACACGCTGATCGCCAGCGAGGGTGACGATACCCTCTATGGCGACGCCGGCAACGACCGCATGGAGGGCGGCGCCGGCAACGACCAGTACATCGGCGGCGACGGTGACGACATCATCACCGACCAGTTCGGCGACGACATCATGCGCACTGGCCGCGGCCACGACGCGGTTAACGCCGGCCAGGGCGTCGACCTGATCGTCGCCGACGAGGGCAATGACTTCATCGTGCTCGGCGCCGACAGTCTCGATGAGGCCTTCGGCGGGGTCGGCAACGACTTCGTTCTCGGCAGCAAGACCACCGAGCAGACGCTTGGCGGCGAAGGTGACGACTGGATCGAGATCGGCGCCTGGACCGGCGCAGTCGGCGACAATTTCGACGACCAGTTCCAGCTCGATGCCGTCAAGGGCCACGACGTGTTCCACGGGGACGGCGGCTTCGACGAATTCATTGGCGAAGGCGGCGACGATATCTGGTTCGGCAGCCTTGGTCGCGGCAAGTTCGACGGCATGTCCGGCTACGACTGGACGACCTACGCCAACATGAATCTGGCGGTCGACGTCGACCTCAACCGGGTGATCCTGCCCGGTTTGCCGGTGCTTCCGGGCAACGCGGCGCTCGACAGTTTCACCCAGGTCGAAGGCGCGTCCGGATCGGCCTACAACGACGTCATCCGCGGTTCCGACGTCACCGCCGACCTCGTGCCGACCGAAGGCTTCCGCGGCAGTGCCCTGGATGCCGAGGGCATCGCCCTCATCACGGGCCTGCAGGCGCTTCTCGCCGGCGCGGGACCGGCCTCGTTCGATGCCAACGGCAGCTTCGTCGGCGGCAACATCCTGCTCGGCGGTGCCGGCAGCGATCTCATCGAAGGCCGCGGCGGCGACGATATCATCGACGGCGACCGATGGCTGCGGGTGCGCATCGCGGTGATGTCCGACTTCGACGAGAACGGCCCGGTCGGCAACACCGTGCTCGAGTTCCACGACAGCATGACGACTCTGGTCCAGAAAGTGTTCTCGGGTCAGATCAATCCCGGCCAGCTCAAGATCGTCCGCGACATCGTCTCCGACGGCGCGGCGGCATCGGACGTCGACACCGCAGTCTACTCCGACGTCCGCGCCAACTATTCGTTCTCGGCGCGCGCCGACGGCACCCTCGTGGTCTCCAACACCGGCGGCCTCGATCCGCTCGAGGGCACCGACCTGCTGCGCAACATGGAGAAGTTGCAGTTTTCCGACGGCACACTCGGCATCGTCATGGGCACCCCGTTCAGCGACAATGGCCTCGCCCCGCAGGGCCCGCCGTCCGACAACCGTCCCGTGCTGAACGGTTCGGCGACCGACGACATCATCGTCGGCCTCGCCGGAGCCGACGTGCTCAACGGTCTCGGCGGCAACGACATCCTGGTCGGCGGCCCAGGCTCCGCCACGGGAACGATTGCCGACAACTTCAATTCGGGCGGCTATTCCGGCAACGATGGTAACGCTGCAAACTTCGCCGGAAACTGGACGGAAAACGACAACAACAGCGCCACGAGCGGCGACATCGAAATCGATGGCAATCGCCTTCGTTTCAACGAGACCGTCGATGGCGGCGAAACCATCGAACGCTCGATGAACCTGGCGGGGGCTACGGCCGCAACGCTGTCCTTCAGCTACGAGGACGACAATCTCGGCGCGGGCCAGAGTGTCATCGTCGAGGCCCGCAACAGCGGCAGCGGTGCCTGGGAAGTTCTCGGCACGCTCGGCAGCACCACCGCGACAGGCAACGGCAATTTCAGCGCGACGCTGACCGCTGCCCAGATCGGCGCGAACTCGGGAATCCGCTTCCGGACAACCGGCGACGGCAACAACTGGGACAACGGTGACAATTTTTACGTCGATAACCTGACGATCACGATCGTCAGAGCCGGCATCAACGGCGGCGTTGACACCCTCAACGGCGGTCTCGGCAACGACACCTACGCGTTCGGGCTCGGCGACGGCAACGATCTCATCAACGAAGCTGTCAATGCTGCCAGCGGCGGCACCGCCGACCGCATCTCGATCCAGGCTCCGAACGCGGTCGACGCGTCCGGTCAGCCCATCATCGACCCGGTCACCCTGCTTCCGGTACCGACGATCACCGCGTTGGACGCCTTCGACAGCAGCACCGCGACCCAGACCGGCGACCTGGTCATCAATTACAGCCTACCGACGGGGCCTGCGGGCTCCGTCGCCCAGTCCATCACGGTGGCAGGCCACTTCACCGGCAACAACGCGCAGACCGGCGTCGAACGCATCAACTTCAACGGCGCGACTTTCGCCGGCTATGCGCTCGGCGCGGAGGATTACTTCATCAGCCGCTCCGATCCGGCCGACCGGGCGGGCGGCGACGTCGACATGTCGCTGAATGCGGTGACCAACGCTCAGGCCAATTTCGTGGTGGGCGAGCAGGGCGTCGACGACGAGATCACCGGCGGCGGCCTCAACGACCTGATCTTCGGCGGCACCGGCAACGACGACCTCGTCGGCGGGCTCGGCGACGACCTCCTGGTCGGCGGTGCGGGCAACGACGATCTCGACGCCCGGCTGAATCTCGCTGGTGACGATTTCGAAGGCGCCGTCGGTGCCGACACGATGGTCGGCGGCGCGGGCAACGACACCTACGGCATCGACGATCTGCTCGATGTCGCGATCGAGGCCCAGGACGAGGGCACCGACACCGTCGAGACCTTCCTGGCCGAGCTTTCCATCGCGAACATGGCCAACGTCGAGAACCTCACCTACCGCGGCGTCGACGCCGACCAATTCATCGGCGCCGGCAACGCCGGCAACAATGTCATCACTGGCGGCGATCTGGCCGACACGCTGAGCGGCCTGGCGGGTAACGACACCCTGAACGGCGGTCTGGGCAACGACACTCTCGACGGCGGCGACGGCAACGATACCCTCAACGGCGGCGACGATGTCGACACGCTGACAGGTGGGATCGGGGCCGACACCCTCAACGGCGGAGCCGGGGCCGACGTCATGGCCGGCGGCGCCGACAACGACATCTACGTCGTCGACGATGCCGCCGACGTGGTGACCGAACTTGCGGCCGGCGGCACCGACACGGTGCAGTCCTCGGTTTCCTACACACTCGGGGCCGAAGTCGAGAACCTGACGCTGACCGGAGGCGACGCCATCAACGGCAATGGCAACGCGCAGGCCAACACCATCGCCGGCAACGGCGCCAACAACCAGATCTTCGGCGGTGGCGGCAACGACACCATCGATGCCGGCAACGGCACCGACCTGGTCGACGGCGGTACTGGCGACGATACGCTAAGCGGAGGCACCGGCGGCGATACCGACACCATCATCGGCGGCGCCGGCAACGACACCATCAACGTCAGCGATGGCAACGACGTGGTGGTCTACAACGCCGCCGGGTTCGGTGCCGATACCATCACCGGCTTCGACTCGACCGCGGCCGGGGGCCAGGACCTGATCAACCTCAGCGCCCTTGGCATCACGGCCGCCAACCTGGCGACGCGTGTTGTCGAGACCCAGGTGGGCGCCAATACCCTGCTCACGGTCAGGGATGCGTCCCTGGCGACGATCGGCACCATCCAGGTCAACAACACGACGACGGCCGCGATCGACGCGTCCGACTACGTCCTTGCGCAGGCCGCGCCGGCACCGTTCGGCACGGCGAGCGCCAACGCCGACGTCATCACCGGCAACGGCGGTGCCAACCTCATCGACGGCCTCGGCGGCAACGATACGCTGAGCGGCGGCGGTGGCGACGATGTCATCCTCGGCGGCGAGGGCGCGGATACCCTCAACGGCGACGACGGCAACGACACGTTGACCGGCGGCACCGGCAGCAACAACGGCGCCTACGTCGACAGCTTCGGAGCGGCGTCGTATTCGAACAGCAACGGCACGCTCGCGTTCACGGGAAACTGGACCGAAGGCGGCGGCGAGACGACCAGCCCGACAGCAGGCGACATCTCGATCACCGGCGGCCGCCTTCAGTTCAATCAGGGCGTCGATGGCGGCGAGACGATCGAGCGCGCCGTCAACCTCGCCGGCGCGACTGCGGCGACGGTGTCGTTCACCTACGAGGACGACAATCTCAACGGCGGCCAGACCGTCATCGTCGAGGCACGGAATGTCAACACCAACGCCTGGGAGGTCGTGACCGGCGGAACGCTGGGAGGCGGTGCAAACGGCACCTTCAACTTCAGCGCCGCCCTGACGCCCGCCCAGATCGGCTCGAACTCGGCCATCCGCTTCCGGACTACCGGCGACGGCAACAACTGGGACAATGGCGACAACTTCTACGTCGACAATTTCACGGTCAACGTCATCGCGCCGGGCCTCAACGCCGGGGCAGACACGGTCAACGGCGGTGCCGGAGACGACACCATCGTCTGGAACGCCAATGCGACGGCGGCCCCGACCGATGGCCGCGACATCGTCAATGGCGGCACCGAAGGCACCGCGGGCGACACCTTCGTCATCAATGGCAACACCTCCAGCGAGGCCTACACGATCTATACGTTGGCCGCCTGGGATGCCGTTGCCGGCAACGACATCGCGAGCTTCGGCGGGCGTACGCCGGAGATCGTCGTCACCCGAGGCGGTTCGGCCTTCGCCAACGTGATCGCGGAACTGAGCGAGATCGAGGAGATCCGCATCAACGGTATCGAACCGACTGGAGCGACGGGCGGCGCGGGAGCAGGCGATACGTTCACGGTCGTCGGCGACTTCACCGCGACCAGCCTGCGCCTCAACACCATCACGATCGATGGCGACGAGGGCGATGACACGATCGACATTTCGGCCCTCACCTCGGCCCATCGCATCGTGTTCAGGTCCAACGGCGGCAACGACACCATCATCGGCGCCCTCCAGGCCGAGGACGTGATCGAGCTTCCGGAAGGGGCGGATCCGGCGACCTACCACCTGGTCGAGAACCAGGACGGCACGAAGACCATCTCGAACGGAACCCATTCGGTCACCTTCTCGGGCATGGTGCCGCCCCAGTTCGAAACCAATGAGCCGGACGAGGACGACGAGGAAGAAACCGAAACGCCAAACGAGGATGACGAGACGCCAACCGCGGGTGGCGACGACGACGAAGAAGAGACCGAGACCGCAACCGACGGCGTGGTCCGGACCGGCACGGCGCAGTCCGATACGCTGGTCGGCACACCCGGCGACGACAGCATCGTCGCCTTCGCAGGAGACGACATCGCCGTCGGCCATGCTGGCGCCGATGCGATCTCGGCCGGTGAGGGGGCCGACTTCGTCAACGGCGGTGCTGGCCGGGACGTGATCTTCGCTGGCGCGGGCGACGACCACGTGTTCGCCGGCGCCGACGCGGACATCGTCTATGGCGATGCCGGGGCGGACCGCATCTTCGGCGATCAGGGCGACGACCTGATCAATGCCGGTGCAGGCGACGACACCGTGTTCGGCGGGGCCGGCAACGACCTGATCGTGGCCGAGATTGGCGACGGCAACGACGCCTATTTCGGCGACGAAGGCGCCGGTGGGGCGGGCACCGACACGCTCGACATGTCAGCGGCGAGCACGGCCGTCACCGTCAACCTGGGTTCCGGCCCGCTCGCGAACGGCAGCGCCTCGAGCTCGCAGACCGGCAACGACACGCTGTGGGGCATCGAGAACGTCACCACCGGCTCCGGCAATGACGTCATCGTCGCCGGCACCGCCGCCAACGTGATGAAAGGAGGGCTCGGCGACGACACCTTCCGCTTCAACTCGGTGGAAGCGGCCAAGGGCGACACCATCGTCGGCTTCGAGCCGGGAGACCGCATCGACCTCAGCGGCATCGACGCGAACTACGCCGTCGACGGCAACCAGAGCTTCACACTGGTTTCCGATGCCGCGTTCACCGCGGCCGGGCAGCTCGCGGTGAGCTATGAGACCCACGATGGTCAGGAATTCACCGTCATCCAGGGCAACGTCGACGGCAACGCCGCCGCCGACTTCAAGATCGAGATCGCGGGCCACCAGAACCTCGGCTCCAACGTCACGCTCTAGCCTCACGACCTTATGCCGGAACGGGAGACCATCTTCCCGTTCCGGCCAGATTTCCGTTCCTCGCACCTGAGGGCATCCAAACAAATGGCCAAACCGAAAGAGCTGACACCCGCGAAGCGCCGGCGCCTGGCCGAGCTGACAAGGGGCTTCCGCAGCATCGTCCTGTTTCTCTTCGTGGTCTCCGGCATGATCAACGTGCTGGCGCTCACCGGCTCCGTCTACATGATGCAGATCTACGACCGTGCGCTGACCAGCGGCAGCATCCCCACCCTGATGATGCTCTCGGTGCTCGCGATCGGGCTCTATCTATTCCAGGGTGCCTTCGACGTCGTCCGCTCCCAGGTGCTGGTGCGGGTTGGCGCCCGGATCGACCGCAAGATCGCGCCGCTGGCGCATCGCGTCGCCATCGACATGCCGCGTTTTGGCTTCTCCACCTCCGAAGCGCTGGAGCGCGGGCGGGACGTCGACACCGTCCGTGGCTTCCTCGGCAGCCAGGGTCCCTCGGCGTTGTTCGACCTGCCCTGGATGCCGATCTATCTGGCCTTCATCTACTTCCTTCATCCGATGCTCGGCGCGTTGACCTTCGCGGGCGCGCTCGTCCTCGTCGTGCTCACCGTGGTCAGCGAGGTCATGACCCGCCGTCTCATCGTGTCGACGCGCAAGGCGGCGACGGAACGCAACGGCATCGCCGACTGCAACGCGCGCAACGCCGAGGTGCTCAAGGCGATGGGCTTCGCAGGCCGCGCCGTCGGCCGCTTCAACGAGGCCAATGCAGAGCATCTCGATCTGCAGACGAGGGCCAACGACATCACCGGCGGATTCGCCGCGGTTTCGCGTGTGCTACGCATGGTGCTGCAGTCGGCCCTGTTGGGGCTCGGCGCCTACCTCACCATCAAGGGTGAGCTTTCGGCTGGCGCCATCATCGCGGTCTCGGTCGCCTCGGCGCGCGCGCTGGCCCCCGTCGACCTCGCGATCGGCAACTGGAAGGCTTTCATCGCCGCGCGGATGGCCTACCAGCGGCTGCGCGACACCGTCATCGCGCTCGCCTCCGCCGACGAGCCGATGCGGCTGCCCGACCCCACCGCCCGTCTCTCCGTCGAGAAGATCACCGTGGCAGTCCCCGGGACCGGACAGGTGGTGCTGAGCGAAGTCGCCTTCGAGCTCGAGGCCGGCCAGGCGCTCGGCATCATCGGCCCCAGCGCCGGTGGCAAGACCACGCTGGTGCGCGCGCTGACCGGCATCTGGCCGGCGCTGCGTGGCAGCGTGCGGCTCGACGCCGCCGACCTGACCCAGTGGCGCGAGGACGACCTCGGCAGGCACATCGGCTATCTCCCCCAGGAGGTCGCGCTGATGGACACCACCATGGAGGAGAACATCTGTCGCCTCGAGCGCCAGCCCGACTCCCGCAAGGTGATCGAGGCCGCCAAGGCGGCCGGCGTCCATGAGATGATCGTCAGGCTGCCGGAGGGCTATCGCACGAGGTTGGGGCCGCAGGGCTGCGCGCTTTCCGCAGGTCAACGCCAGCGCATCGCGCTGGCGCGCGCGCTTTACGGCAATCCCTTCATGGTGGTGATGGACGAGCCCAACTCCAATCTCGACGGCGAGGGTGAGGCGGCGCTCACCGCGGCGATCGAGGGCATCCGCGCTCGCGGCGGCATCGCCATCGTGATCGCGCACCGCCCGAGCGCGCTGGTGGCGGTCGATCTCGTCGCCATCGTCCAGGCCGGCCGCATGGTCGCCTTCGGCAAGAAGCAGGACATCATGACTCCAGTCCTGCAGTCTTCCGCGCCGACCCCGGCCGGCACGATTCCCGCAGAAGCCCAAATGCGGAGGCCTGCATGATCAACGTCCAGGCCACCCGCAAGTCCACCGTCGAGACTGCCCCCGGCCGCGAGGACTACGAAGAGAAGCAGGATCGCAGCCGCCGCTTCGTGCCGCTGATCTTCTTGCTCATCGTCGGATCCTGCACAGCCTACCTCAAGAGCTTCCTGCCAACGAAGCTGGGGGCAAGCGAGGACCGTGAAAAGGTCCGCGGCTCGGGCGGGGAGGAGAACCTCAAGGAGGACGCGCTCGCGGCGGCCGAGGAACCCGCGGAGGAGCAGCCTGAGCCGCCCCGGTCGTCGGGCTGGACCGAGGAGGGCAGGATCGTCGCGCGCGCCGAGGAGGAGCGCGCCGTAGGCGGCGGTGCGACCGATTTCAGCGCCCGGGCGCGCACCGACAAGCCCGAGTTGAACAACAAGGGGGCCGGCGCGAGTCCAAAGGTCGCCAACGACAACCACCGGCCTCGCCAAGAGGACTCCGGCTCCGGTGGTGGCAGTGGCGGTGGCGGTGGCGGCGGAGGAGGCGGAGGAGTTGGGGGCGGCGACAGACCGCGCGACCCGCCGGCGCCGGATCACCGCAACCGCGCGCCCCGCGTCTCGGGCGCGGTGCATCTTCCTGACGTGGTGGCCTGCCATGGGTTGGCGATATCGATGGCGGCGCTGCTGGCCGGCGCTACGGATGCGGACGGCGACAATCTGACCGTGGTCGGCATCTTCTCCTCCTCTGGCTCTCTGGTCCGCACCGAGGACGGCTGGGAATTCGACCGCGCGCCGAACATGCTCGGCGAGGTCAAGCTGACCTACGCGATCAGCGACGGCTCCCACATCGTCATGCAGACAGCCTACTTCAATGTGGTTGAGGCGCCGCCCATCGTCGGGACCGAGAGCGACGACATCCTGCTCGGCACCCAGTGCGCCGAAACCATCGTGGGACTGGGCGGAGACGACAACATCGACGCCAGAGGCGGCAACGACCGGATCTCGGGCGGGGTCGGAGACGACCACATTTTGGCGGGCACGGGTCACGACGTGGTCTATGCGGGCGACGGCAACGACACCGTGTTCGCGGGCACGGGCAACGACGTGGTGTTCGGCGGCGCCGGCGACGACCGTCTGTGGGGCGACGAAGGCGACGACACCCTGCTGGGTGAGGAGGGAGACGACCACCTCGACGGCGGCGCGGGCCGCGACGTTTTGCTGGCGGGAGCCGGTGACGACACCCTTGAGGGCGGCGACGGCCACGACCATCTCGACGGCGGCGAGGGCGCCGACCGGATGTCCGGTGGAAGCGGCAACGACATCATCGCCGACGGTGGCGGAAGCGACGTCGTTACCGGCGGCGCGGGCAACGATATCGTAATGGCGGCCGCCGATGCCGCGGACGACGGCTTCGCTGGCGGCGCCGGCGTAGACACGCTGGACTATTCATCGGCTACGCGTTCGATCGGGGTGGATCTGGGCTCGGGTACCGCCTCCGGCACCGACATCGGCAACGACGCGATCGCGGAGTTCGAGATCGTCATCGGCGGCGCGGGCGACGATACCCTCACGGCCGCCGGATCGGCTTCGGCCTCGATCAACGGCGGCGGCGGAAACGACGTGGTGGCCGGGGGCGCCGGCGACGACACGCTGACCGGCGGAACCGGCAACGACACGATCTCGGATGGCGGCGGATCTGATGCGGTCGCCGGCGAGGCCGGAAACGATCTGGTTCTCGCTGTGGCCGATGCCACGGACGACAGCCTCGACGGCGGTGCCGGGACCGACACCCTCGACTATTCCTCGGCCATCGGGAAGATCGCTGTGAACCTCGCCTCGGGCCGGGCCTCCGGCGAGGACATCGGCGAGGACGCGATCGCGGAGTTCGAGATCGTCGTCGGCGGCGCGGGCGACGACGTCATCACCGGGAGTGCGGGGGCCGACACTCTTGCCGGCGGGGCCGGCAACGACACCATCGCCGACGGCGGCGGAGCCGACAAGGTGGACGGCGGCTTCGGCGACGACGTCGTGCTGGCGTCGGTCGACGGCGCCGACGACGCCTATGATGGCAATTCGGGCCAGGACACCCTGGACTATTCGGCGACCACCGTCACCGTCACCATCGATCTGCGCAGCGGCACCGCCATGGGACGCGAGATCGGCAAGGACCTGATCGAAGGTTTCGAGGAGATCATCGCGGGCTCCGGCGACGATGTGATCATCGCCGGCAGCGGCCCCGTGGTCCTGACCGGCGGCGCCGGCGACGACTGCTTCCAGTTCGAGCGCGACGACGATGGCCGCAAGCAGCAGGACGTGGTGAAGAAGATCACCGACTTCACGGTCGGCGACAAGATCGTGGCCGCGACCTATCAGATTACGATCAAGGAAGGCGGCGACGCCGAGGAGCAGGTCGCCGACCTGTTCGAACAGATCTACCTCGAGGAGAACGACGGCGGCCACAATCGCCCAGTGCGCTTCCGCTTCGAGGAGCTCGCCAACAGCAAGTATACCGCCATCGACGTCCATTACGGCAACGACGACGGAGACGGCATGACGATCGAGGTCGCCGGCCACCACCATCTGCAATTCTCATCGATCCATTCCTGAGGAAGTGAAGCCATGAAGCATGTCGATGTATCCGAACTCGTCCGCCCGGAGCATCCTGCCATGGACGCGCCTCGCGAACGGCCGTTGCGACTGTGGCCGCGCATCGTCGCCGGCATCGTGCTGAGCGCGCTGCTGGTCGCCGGTTGCGGCGGCTGGGCGGCCTGGGCGATGCTGGAGGGCGCGGTGGTCGCGGCCGGCACGGTCAAGGTCGATCAGAACCTCAAGGAGGTACAGCACCGCGACGGCGGCATCGTCAAGACGCTGTCGGTGCGCCAGGGCGACCAGGTTCGCGAAGGCCAGGTGCTGGCGACCCTCGACGACGTCCAGATCAAGGCCGAGCATCTGATCGTGCGCGCTCAGTTGGTAGAGGCACTCGGGCGCCGCGCCCGCCTGATGGCCGAACGCGACAACCTGACGTCAGTCGAATTTCCCGACGACATGCACGCCTTATTCCCCTCAACCGCTGGATCGGTAATCCACGGCGAGGCCCGTCTGTTCGCCGGCAACAAGACCGCGCGCGACAGCCAGAAGGAGCAGCTCGAGCTCAGCATTGCCCAGACCGGCGAGGAGATCAGGGGCATGGCGGCCCGCCTCGCCGCCAAGGAAGAGGAGGGCAGGCTCGTCGGCGCCGAGCGCGAGAAGTTGCAGTCGCTGTTTGAGCGCAAGATTGTCGAGTACCAGCGCGTCTATACCTCCCAGCGCGACTACGCCCGCATCATGGGCGAGCAGGGCGAGATCCAGGCGAGCATCGCCCGTGCCAAGGTGAGGACCAGCGAGATCCGCGTGCAGATCATCGCCGTGGACCAGAACGCTTCGACCGAGGCCCAGAAGGACCTGCGCACGGTGGAAGCGCGCATCGCCGAGCTTCAGGAGCGCAAGCTCGCCATCGAGGACCGGCTGTCGCGCACCGAGATACGTTCCCCCGCGTCCGGCTATATCAACGAACTGTTCGCCTACACGGTGGGCGGCGTCATCACTCCGGCGGCCAAGATCGCGACCGTGGTGCCGGAGAATGCCGACCTCAAGTTCGAGATTCGCGTTTCGCCGGCCGACATCGACCAGGTGAGGGTTGGACAGCCGGCACGCATCCGCCTCTCCGCCTTCAACCGCGCCACCACGCCGGAGCTGAAGGGCAAGGTCGCGATGGTGTCGCCGGCCTCAGCCCGGGATCCGTCCAACGGCCAGGAGCACTACATCGCCCACGTCCGCCTGCTTCCAGCCGAGGAGGACCTGATACACTACAAGGGACTGAAGCTAGTTCCCGGCATGCCGGCGGAGGTCTTCGTCTCGACCCAAGAGCGCACCGCTGCCTCCTACCTGGCCAAGCCCGTCACCGACCAGATGACCCGCGCCTTTCGGGAGCGCTGAGGCATGACGAATTTCCCCGCCGACACACCGAGGACGGTATCGACCGCCGCGGTGGCCGCCGGGGTTCCTTACGTTAACCTTTCAGCGAAGGGGAGCGTCGGAAACCGCGAACCGGCGACATTCGGCGGGGTTTCGGAGGCCTTCCGGCCCAGCACCGCAGCCCGGGCATCTTGCCACACCTCCGGAATATCCAAGGACGGATTCCACGAATTGGTATTTTCTTTCGGGCTCGGGGATTTTTCTTTCCTCGTGAATGCCTTGGAACCGTCGTTCTCCACCGGCGGAAGTTTAAATGATGGCTCTTTTGGGTGGGTTTGATGAGCGATATTACGATCGCGATTGTTGAGGACCAACCTTTGATGATGACGGCCCTCACGACCTTTCTTTCGGCGCCGACCGATTTCAAGATCGTCGCCTCCGGCGCCAGCGCCGCCGACATGGTCCGGCTGGCCCGTTTTCATGTCCCCAAGCTGATGATCCTGAGCCCCTCCGTCCCCGACGAGACCTACGACGCCATCCGCACTATCCGCAACGTCCTGCCTGCTATCAAGATCGTCGCCTACACCTCACAGCACGGCGTCGACCATGCCGTCCGGGCGCTCGATGCTGGCGCTCATGGCTACGTCCTCAAACGCTCCTCGGCAGACGAGTTGATGGCCGCCGTCCGGGCCGTGCTGAAGGATGAGACCTACATCACCCAGGGCTTCGCCGTCCGGGTGATCGACGCGCTCCGCAACATCGACGTCCGCCACCGCGTCGCCGAGGCCATCAAGCTCAGTCAGCGCGAGGGACAGATTGTCCGGCTGCTGCTGCGTGGCATGACCAACAAGGAAATCGCCGCGACGCTTCGCATCACCGAGAAGACGGTCAAGCACTACATGACCGAGCTGATGCAGAAGATGCAGGCCAGGAACAGGGTCGAGGTCATCATCGCCGCCCAGAAGATGTCCGAGTACCGACTCCAGTCGCTCGACGCCTGAAACAGGAAAAAGATTCGCACTGCCCGCCCGGCCGGTTCAGTCCTTCGCCCGAAGCCTGTTCGTATGCTTCCGGCAGCGGACACCTACCCTGCAGCGTCGGAACCGGAAATTTCGGGCCGAAGAAGGCGAAATGCGCCGACAAGACCGAGCCCTTCCGGAGATCCCGGTTTTAGTTTGGAAAAGGGGATCACTCTCTCGTATCGATCAAACTGCAGAAGTCTCGTTTGCGGGAGAAATAACGCGTTCGGTCCTGGTCAGGTTTGCGGACGTCATTCCCGTATCTCACTATCGCGCTATAACATGGCGTGGCCTACGCTGATAGTACCGGAGATGGGCCGCATGCTTAACGAAAGAGTTTACTCGGGAGGGTCATTCCCGTTGGGCTCTTGTAAAAACTTTGGCGGATGACCGCGTCCCTCGCCGCGGTCGCGCGGGGCAGGGCGTTCGGACGGGGCGCGGCCGAGCTTGGATTGCAGCTCGACGAGGTCGGTAAAGACGTCGGCCTGGCGGCGCAGCTCGTCGGCGATCATCGGCGGCTGGCTCGCGATGGTGGAGATCACGGTGACCCGGACGCCGCGGCGCTGGACGGCTTCGACCAGGGAGCGGAAGTCGCCGTCACCCGAGAACAGCACCATCTGGTCGATGTGCTCGGCGAGCTCCATGGCGTCCACGGCGAGCTCGATGTCCATGTTGCCCTTGACCTTGCGGCGGCCGGAGGCGTCGATGAACTCCTTGGTCGCCTTGGTCACGACCGTGTAGCCGTTGTAGTCGAGCCAGTCGATCAGCGGGCGGATCGAGGAGTATTCCTGATCCTCGATGATCGCGGTGTAGTAGAACGCCCGCAACAGCGTCCCGCGGCTCTGAAACTCCTTCAGCAGGCGCTTGTAGTCGATGTCGAAGCCCAGAGTTTTCGCCGTCGCGTAGAGATTGGCCCCATCGATGAAGAGCGCGATCTTGTTAGTGGCAGAAGGTGACATGGCTGCCGTTCCGAGCGAAGTGCGAAATCATAGCTGAGCGAAATTACGTCCACACTGGGAAGCTCGCCGAATGGGACCCTGGACTGCGGCGTGTATGAAGATGACAACCAATCCGTGGGCTGAGGAGGTCCTGCCTCGGAAGTTCATCGAACTGGTCGGCATCGCCCTCAATGCCGCCTGCACGAACCTCAACCCGGAGGGCACGCGCCGTCACATTCGCGCCCCGCTGGAAGCGGGCACGACGCGGGATGAAGTTCTCACGGTCCTCAAGATGGCGTCCGTGATGTCGGGGCCAGCAAACAAAGATACATCGGTCGGAAGGAAATGATCTTTGCTGGCGGACATGGCCGAGAGGTATTGGGTGTCGGGAGGTCGGACGATGGTCGGCGATCAACTCAACCAGTTCAAGGAGAAAGGCCTCAGAGAGCTGAGGAGACTCTTCTGGATATTTGCGTATCTCTGGGTCCTGCTCGGCCTATTCGCCCTTCACAAGTCAATCATTCTGAACCTGCCTGACCCGTTCTATCATCAGGGATTCGCAGTCATAAATGCTCTGGTGCTGGCAAAGGTCATCTATTTCGCCGAAGCCTTCAACGTCGCAGACAATCTCAAGAGCAGACCCTTAGTCTACCCGATCACATACAGGTCTGCCGTATTTTCTCTGATGCTGATTTTGTTCCACCTCATTGAGGAGATCCTCGCAGGAGCGTGGCATGGAAAGCCGATCACTGACAGCCTCGCTGCGTCAGGCGCTGGCAGTGCAAAGGAAATTCTTGTCTTCGGCCTAATCATGTTCGTCGCATTGATGCCGTTCTTCGCGTTGAGAGAAATAGCCAGAGATATCGGCGACGATAGATTGTTCGAACAGTTCTTTGTGCGAAGAAGCACATATGCTCCGTTGCAATCCCAATAGGCGCAGCATTCCGCCATTCGGAGGTTCGATCCCTCCCGCCCCAGCCAGCGAGCCCGCTCATGCTGATGTCGGGGCGCTTGAACATGGCGGCGACGCGCGCCCCGCTGGCCGAAGCGCTTCGAATGATCCTGCTCGATACCCGTGTCTCCAAGGGGATGACGCCCGAACCGTGCTCATCGGTCGGTGTCCGGTTTCGAGCCGCCTCACGACTGATAAGCTTTGGTCGCAAATCTCATCAGTGCTTCGTTCAGCTGCATAAAGCTATGGTCTACTCCGCTGCCTCGCCCTTCGCCTCGATCATCAGCAAATCGAGACTTTCGATCTCCTGCATCGCCCGACCAGCAATGCCCTGAAGATCGCCATAGAGGCCGGCGGTCGAGTCGAGCACGCCGCGAAGCTGTTCCTCCCGTTTCGCCCACAGTCGCATCATCGTCTTGCGCTCGCGATCGAGGTCGGCCTGCATGTCGGTGAACTTCTCGACGATGGCATCGATCCGGTGACGGAAGCGGGGGCCAGTCAAATAGCTGTACATCATCTCCATCTTGGTCTGCTGGCCTTCAACGCGCTGGAGACAATGAGGGCGACCTCCGCTTCGGCTGCGCGCTGGTGGCCTACAAACTTCCGAGACGCTCGGAGTTGAACTCTTAACCCGGGCCCGTCGAGGAACTTCTCACGAAATTGCTTTCAACTTGGCGTGGCGCGAGTTAAACTATGCGCGTTGAGCTACCGGCCTGCGGCCACGCGGCGTAGCTGGGGAGGAACGCATGGCGACCACTCAGGTCCCCGTCGACCTTCTGCACTGGGTGCTGGCGATATTGCCGATCGTCGCGCTCTTGGTATTCCTTGTGCCTTTGCGTTGGCGCGCCCCGGAAGCAGGGCCGATGGCAATGTTTACTGCCGGCATCGTGGCGCTCCTCGCCTTCCGCACACCATGGAACACCTTGGCGGTCGCCAGTGCAAAAGGCGTTTGGGACGCCATCTTCATTCTCTATGTGATCTGGCCTGCGCTCCTTCTATATCAGATCACCAAGCAGGCCGGCGCGTACGATGCGCTGCGTCAAGGGATCTCCAGGTTCAGTCGGAACGATCTTTTCATCATTCTGGCGCTGGCTTGGGTGTTTGCGTCGTTTCTCCAGGGCATTGCGGGCTTTGGTGCACCCGTCGCAGTCGTCGTGCCGCTGCTGATCACAGTAGGCGTGAAACCGGTCTACGCTGTAGCCATGGGCGTTCTCGCACACGCCTGGGCGCGGTTCTTCGGCACTCTTGGAGTCGGATGGCTAGCACTGCTGAGGGTCTCCGAGGTGGAAAACGTCGTCAGGACCGCCTTTGAGTCGGCGCTGCTGATCCTCATACCGACCTATCTGGGCGGTTTCCTGATCGTATGGGTTTACGGCAGGGGACCGGCCGTGCGCCATGCCTGGCCGCTAGTGCTGATCCTCGGCACGATCCTCGGCGTCGGACAACTCCTGGTCGCGTTGTTCAGCCCCGAGCTGTCGACCTTCCTGGCTGCTGCGGCGGCGCTTCTGGCGCTCTACCCGTTGTCCCGTTGGAAGAAATACGGCGAGCCGATTCCGATAGAGGAGATTCCCGAACGGCCGGCCATGACGCAGACACGAGCGAACGAACAAAAAGAGGCGGCACCAGTCATGAGCCTCGGGATGTCGTGCCTGCCGTATATCGTGCTGACGGTCGTAACGCTCGGTGTGTTGTTAATCCCGCCGCTCAATGCAATGCTGCGGCAGGTTCAGATCGGACTGCCGTTCCCAACCGTCGAAACCGGCTTCGGCGTCAAGAATGCGGCAGTCGCACGTTATGCGCCGATCAGTGTGTTCACCCATCCCGGGATGATGTTGCTCGTCACCTCGATCTTAGTCTGGATTGTATATGGCGCGGGCGGTTACTACCGCGCCTGGGCGGACCGACACACACCCGAGAGCATTTGGTCTGCACTGCTCATCGATGCGGTGCCCGCTTCGGTCCCGGTGATCGCATTCCTGGTGACGAGCCGCATCCTGGATCATAGCGGCCAGGTCTTGACCCTCGCCTACGGCATTGCCGCCGCCTCGCCGCCGCTCGTGTACGCGGGCATCGCGAGCGTCATCGGCGCTCTTGGCGCGTTCATGACGTCCAGCAGCACTGCCTCCTGCGTACTTTTCGGAGGTGTCCAGAGTAGCGTGGCTCAGCTGCACGGGATGTCCCGAGAAACCATCATTGCCGCGCAAGCGGCCGGAAGTGCCTACGGCAATGCCATCGCTCCCGCCAATGTCGTGCTGGGCACAAGCGTCGCCGGAGTTAAAGGCCAGGAAGGAGCGGTTCTGCGCATCACGATGCCTTGGACCGTTCTCGTTGCGGTCCTAACAGGTCTCGCAACGGTCGCGCTCGTGGTTTTTGCGCGATAGACGGAGCGCATCATGGATAAAAAGCTAAAGGCTGAGACCCTCGCCCTCTTACTCCTGATCGCAGCATTCCCCATCACGAGCTGGGGCACGACGGCAGGCTACTACTTGGTGTGGTCGATCGGCTTCATCAGCCTTATCGCCGGCGGCGTCGTGCCGGTCATGACGCGCTACATGGATCATTCCGGCGACAAAATCCGGGATGTCGGCATGGAGTATGATGACCGAACTTCCTAACCCCGCAGCTGACACGCTCGCATCGGCTCAAGTCTCTTAAGAGCGCAAGCCGACGTCGCCGCGCTGGGTTTGGCGGAGGTAAGCAGAGTAAGGAGGCGATCATGAGTAGCCCGAACGGTCCGCGCACTGGCCGTCCTTCGACGCGCGCACCACGCGGCGTCGTGTCGACTCCGCACTATCTCGCCAGCGCCGCAGGCCTGGAGATTTTACAACGCGGGGGAGCGCCGTAGATGCCGCCATAGCCGCCAACGCGGTATTGTGCGTTGCCTATCCCCACATGGCCGGATTGGGGGGCGACGGCTTCTGGCTGATCGCCGAACCAAATGGAAATGTGCATGGACTCAATGCCAGCGGCCCATCCGCTCGTCTGGCAACGCTCGATTACTATCGGCCGCGAAGCGAGAATGGGGAGATTCCGGCTCGCGGCCCTCTCAGCATCCTGACCACTCCCGGCGCGATCGATGGCTGGCACGTGGCGCATGAACGGTTTGGGCGGATGCCCTGGAGCGAGCTGTTCGATGCCGCAATCGTCTACGCGCGGGATGGTGTCCCGGTCACCCGCTCGCTGGCCGATTGGCTGGCCCAGGATGAACCCACCCTAAAAAATATCCAGCGACGGCGGCCATTTTCCTGCCGGGGAAAGGCGTCCCGCGCGAGGGCCAGCGCCTGCTGCAGCCCGATCTCGCCCGCTCGCTGGAATCCATCGCCGGCAAGGGCGCACGCGCCGGCTTCTACGACGGCGCGATCGCCGAAGGCGTCTGCAAGGCATTGCAGACCCAGGGCTCACCGCTGCGTCCGGACGACTTTGCCAACTATCACGCCGAGTGGGTTGAGCCGATCACATCGACCTACCGCGGCTACGCCGTCTACGAGATGCCGCCGAACACGCAGGGTTTCACGCCGCTGCAAATCCTCAACATGATCGAAGGCTACGACGTCGTCGCCTGGGGCGACGGCAGCGCCGACTATTATCATCACATGGCTGAGGCGGTTAAGATCGCTTTTGCGGACCGCGAGGAATGGCTGACGGATCCGCGCTTCGTGAAGATCCCCGTGGAGCGGCTGATCGAGAAAGGCTATGCCGATGAGAGGCGCAGGCTGATCGATCCGGAACGCGCCCAGGACATTGCCAAAGTGCCGGCCGGCATTCCCTATGAGCATCAGCACGCGCGCCGCGCGCCGGATGGCGACACCTGCTATTTCTGCGCGGCCGACCGGGACGGAATGGTCGTGTCGCTGATCCAGTCGATCTATCACGACTTCGGCAGCGCCGTGATCGCCGGCGACACCGGCATCCTGATGCAAAACCGTGGCGCCTTCTTTGCGCTCGACGAGCATCATCCAAACCATTTGCTGCCCGGCAAACGGACGTTCCACACGTTGATTCCTGCGCTGCTCCTGCGAAACGGCAAGCCTTATCTCGCCTTCGGATCGATGGGCGGCGAAGGTCAACCGCAATCACAGGCCGCGCTGGTCACACGCATCGTCGACTTCGGTTACGACGTCCAGCAGGCAATCGAAGCCCCGCGCTGGCTGATGGGCCGCACCTGGGGCACGCGGTCGCGCAACATGTCGCTCGAAGGTCGCATCTCCGATGAGGTCGTGCGTGAGCTGAAGCGCCGGGGACAGCCGGTGCAGATGGTCACCGACTGGAACGACAACATGGGGCACGCGCACGCGATCCGCGTCGATCACGAACAGGGGCTCTTCGAGGGCGGCGCCGATCCGCGCGGCGACGGTGCTGCATCGGGCTACTGAGAGTGAGGAAAGGACACCATCACGGAGCAGAAAGGAATGCACCATGGAGCACGTTTACGCCGGGTGAATACTGAACGCGTTGCGCGTCGTCGTTCTCATAAGGAGAGCCGTGCAGGTCACTTCGCTTTAGTCCGGGCGATCCCATGAACGACATTGCGATCACGCTGTCGATCATTGGCCTGGCGCTGGTGCTGTTCGCCTGGAACCCGGTGCCTGCGATCGTCGTCGCGGTCGGTGCCTCTCTGGCGCTCTACTTCACCGGTGTTCTCACCATGCCAGAGGCTCTGACCGGCTTCGGTGACCCGGTGGTGGTCCTGATCGCCGCGCTGCTTGCCATCGCGGTGGCAGTCGAGACGACTGGGATCGGCGCTTGGGCAGGCCAACTTCTCTTGCGTCTCAGCGGCGCCAACGAAACCACGCTGTTGGTCGCACTCATGGTCGTCGCCGCGATCTTCAGCGGGCTGATCGGCATGAACGGAGCCGTCGCCGCCCTGTTGCCGGTCGCCGTCATCATCGCAGTCCGGACAGGGATATCGCCGTCGCAGCTGATGATCCCGCTCGCACTGGCGTGCCTGAAGGGTGCCAAGCTCACCATGCTCGGTTCGCCGGTCAACGTCATCGCCGCCACGCAGGCCGAGGAGTTCGGCGCCGGCCATATCGGCTTCTTCGCCTGGTCCGTTCTCGGCATGCCGCAGCTCATCGGGTCGATCATCATCGTCATCTTCCTCGGCCAGCGGTTGCTGCCCGAGCGGAAGAGCGAGTCGATCCCGGCCGACTTCAGCGGTCACGCCCACACGCTTGTGCAGCACTACAACCTCGAGCACGGACTGCACCAGTTGGCGGTGCCCGCCACCTCACCCCTCGTCGGTACGTCGCGCAAGGCGCTCGATATCAGCGCGTACGTCGGTGTGCGCGCTGTCGCTTTCCTCGATCACGAAGATGACCGACCGCTCGAGCGCGACCGGCTCGAGGCCGGCGACCTGATCCTCGTCCGCGGCGACGGCCACGAGGTCGACCGGCTGGCTGCCGACCTGCGGGTGGAGGTGCGCGAGCACGGCGAGAAAGCGGCGCTGGGCGACGTGCTCCTCTCGCGGGACTCCGGGTTGGCCGAAGTCGTCGTCCCCGAGCGGTCGGCTCTGATCGGGAGCACCGTCTTCCCCGGTATGACCAGCGAAGACCATGAGGTGATGATACTGGCTGTACAGCGCGGCGGGGCCGAGCTGGTCCGCCCGCGGCTCACCCTCCGCTCGGGCGACCACCTGCTGCTGCAGGGCAGCTGGCCCGCCCTGGAGCGCTACCTCTCCAGTGCGCAGCTGCTGGTCATCGACTCGCCCGACCAGGTTCGTACGCAGGCGGTGGCGCTCGGCCGGGGCACGAAGCGCGTGTTCGCGATCCTGGCGCTGCTGGTCGTGCTCCTGGTCTTCAACATCACGCCGGCGCCGATCGCGTGTTTCCTGTGCGCATGCCTCATGGTGATCACAGGCGTTGTGCGCCTGCCGCAGATCTATCGCGGCATCGACTGGAACACTGTTCTATTGATCGGCGCCATGATCGCGCCAGCGCGCGCCATGGAGAAGAGTGGCGCCGCCGAGATGATCGGCAATCAGATCGTCAACCTGCTCGGCGACTTCGGTCCGGTCGCCGTGCTCGTCGGTCTCTTCATGGCGGCGACCCTGATCACGCAGTTCATCTCCAACACTTCGACAGCCCTGGTGATGATGCCGATCGCGTTCGCGGCGGCGGGCGACATGGGCGTGTCGGCTCTGCCGATGGTGATGAGCGTGGCGATGGGAGCGAGCGCATCCTTCCTGACCCCGTTCGCCAACGGTGTGAGCCTGATGGTTTACGGGCCGGGCGGCTACAAGTTCGGTGACTTTTGGCGCCTCGGCTTGGTCGTCCTGATCTGGACACTCATCGTGACGGTTATTGTCACCCCGCTCTATTGGCCGTTCCACTAAATAGTCGCGCGCTTCCTCGGCAATCTCCTGTCAACCGGCGTTCGCATGCCGAATGACGTCAATCGCGCTGCTCTTCGTCAACGAGACGACATACACGGGCGATCCGACGATCCTGTCGTATCAATTGACCCGCGAGTGGATTCACTCGCTGTCGGCAGTGCTTGGCGGATTGATCGCCGCCGGACTGCTGCCTTTCGGAACGAATCCACTCCGCGAAGGTGCCTTCTTCATTTGGAAACGGCCGGCAAGCTATTGATATTGCTGCAGGGCATTTGGGCCGTTTTTCCAAATGCTCTGTAAGACCATTGGAAAATCAAACTGATTTTGATTCCGCCATTCGGAGGTTCGATCCCTCCCGCCCCAGCCAATTGATGTTGCTCGTCGAATCGCCTTCTCCGTTGCTTGTTGAAGAGAGAGCGGGCAGCGACGGCGGGATGGTGGGGCCGTTGGCGATTGATGATCAACTCGGCGTTTGCGGCTTGCTGCTGTTTGATGAAGGGACACCTAAGGCTTGCCGTTCCTTCGCTTCGTAATATTCAGCCGAGAACTTGATGGACCATCGCGCGAAGAAGGAACGCAATTCCTGAGTGGGCTTCTCGACGCCGAGGTGTTCTGCGACGTGTGCCTCGCGCAACCACCGCACCGCCGACGTGAGGCCGGCGATGCGCTCGAGCCTCTCAACCGCTGCCGTCCCGGCGATCTCTGCCTGCCGATAGCGAAGGCCGACCTTTCTGATCACATGCACGCGCTTGATGATGTCGTAGCCCCTGAAGACGAGCTGAACGAGTGGATGTTTTCTGGCCTGCGGCCAGGCTGCCGGATAGACCGGTAGCACCAGAAGCTTGCTCTTCGCGATGACCGTTGCGAGCGGATGCAGGAGTTGCATCCAGGCTGGCCAGGACGTGACCTTGGCAAACAATATCGCGTGCATCGCCGTTGCCGCCCCGAAAGAGATCGGCAGCCAAAGCACCGCGCACAGGATCACGAGCAATGCGGCGTTCGGCGTGAGATGCCGGCATGTTCTGAACACCCATGCCATGCCGCCTTCAAAGGCATCATGCACAGCTTGCTCGAACGCCCGATAGCTGATCTTGCGCCGGAACCACAACCAGTTTCGGCGAATCGATCTGCCCCACTGCCGACGCTTCGCCGCGGAGAGGGGAAGCAAGCGCACCGCGCCATTGATGACAGTCACGATGACATCGCCGACAACCCTGGCCGCGAACAGCGGAAGCCAGACAATCTGCATCGCAAAAGGGAAGGCGTAGTCAAGCATCCGCATCAAGATCGCAAGAACGAAGCGCAGGATCTTGTTCGTGGCGAGCGTGACAACAACAAGCGGGATGATGATCACGTCGTCGAGCGCACCGCGGAAGCGGCTTTCCTCGGTCCATGCCAGGTGACGACCATCGGTCACGGTGCAGCGTCCGGGCTGAGTGCCGGCTCAGATTAGCACATTGCAGGCTCGAGGGGGGCCCTCAGGTGCCGGTCGGTGGGCGACAACGAGCAGTCCGCATAAGGGGCCGGTTCGCATGACCCGCGTTAACCCTGTCTCTGATCTTGTCCCGTGGCCGCGCCGGCTGGTTCAGTTCTGCCGCCAAGCCGCCTTATTGGATGTCTGCAATTGGTCGCCGATGTACGGGAGCTTATTTTTCGGCAGGCTTTGAACGAGGCGTCTCGCTCGGAAAGCGTGAAATCAGATGAAGGCGGCTCTCATCCTCGTTGGCTTCAGTACACTCGCGGTGATGGAGCTTGAGACGGCGCCGCGCATGACAAAGCCCGTGAACGCGCCGCCCGTTCAGGCGACCGTCGGGTTACGCGTCTCAGCCGATACGCTAACGACGGCAGACCGGCTCGAAATCCCGCACATGCAATTTGAAGCGCCTCCGCAGCCGGTCTCCGTGAGCAAACCGATGCCTCCGCCGGATCAAACAGCGATTGTTGCGCAACAGCCTTTGAAGATCATCGCGCCACACCAGCGCACCGCAAGCGGAAGAAAATTCGCGGTCGTGCTGCCCAGACCTCGGCCTGGGCAGGGAAGGTCCAAGGAAACGTCCAAGGCAATTGTGAATGCCAAGCGCGCCAATCCGGTCGCGGAGGTCAAGCCCTGCCGGTCGGGTGTTTTCGATGGCCTGTTCAAGGTATTGAACCTGTCAACGGGATGTCAGAGCTAGCCCCAAAATTCCTCTGCATCGGCGATATCGTTTCCGCCACCCCGGGTTCACGCGGCCACGCTATCAATTGAGCGGCGGATCACCTGGCGCACCTCCGCATTCGACAGGAACAGGTCGTGGTTGATAACGCCCCAGCCTGCCTCGGACGCATCGACCACGCGCACCCCGAGCCCTTCGATGACGGTCTTCTCGGCAGCGCCGACCCGTGTCATCCCGCCAGCGATTTGTCCCGACAGCGCCAGCGCGCGATCGTTCGTTGCGGCGATGACGGTGATCTTGCGGGAAAGCGGACCGATGCGGTTGATCGACGACGAGAACACGTCCATGTCGATGTCCGGCGCGGCGAACACCACGGCCCCGATCCTGCCCGCAACGGCGTCACCGGATCGCGCATAGAGCTGGCGCAGGCTTTCGAGTGTCAGCATGGTTCCCATGCTGTGCGCGACGATGTGGACGCGGCCGGCGCTCGAACTCGTCACGACGGATTGCAGCACGCGTTCAAAGCCATCGCGGGACCACATTGCGCTGTCGCGGTCATAGGCGTAGTCGAACAGTCCGGCCTTCGAGGGCCAGGAGAACACCATCGTCTGGCCGCGGAACCTGATGCCATCGGAGAGATGCGCGGCATCGAGCGCCGCTGTCTCGAACGTCTGCTTGAAACCGTGCACGTAGATGAGAACATCTGGTCCGCCGCCGGCCTGCGCGACAAGACTGCCGACATCGCCCGATACCGGCTCGACCCCATCAAGACGCCAATCGTCAAGTCCGGCTGCAGCGAGAGAGAAACGGCTGTCGCCAGGCGCCACAAGCTTCGCTCGTGCGACGGTCATCGTAGAAGCCCGCTCCGGCCCGAACCACGGCTTCGCCCGGGCGCCGCTCACTGGCTTGCGCGTGGTTACGACGAGCAACGTAGGGTCGACCGAGAGCGACGAAGCGTCGTAGCGTGCACCGGTAGCACCCAGGCTGGCGCATCCGCCCAGCGCGACGACGCAGGCTGAGGACGCAAGCCCGCCAAGGAGTGCACGGCGGGACGCAATCACTTCGTGTTGCACTAATTGTCGGATGATCACGCAGAACCTTTGGGAACTGCCCCCTGGAGGAGCCCGCCCCCTGCGCGCGTTCCTGAATGATGATGGCGGCGAGAATAAGGGCGGGGCGGGCCACGCCGCTTGTTCCAAATTCGGATTGAAATAGTCGAACAATCAAACGGGTTTTGGTTCCGCAATTCGGAGGTTCGATCCCTCTCGCCCAAGTCTTGCGCCCAAGTCTTGCGCCCAAGTCTTGCGCCCAAGTCTTGTGGCAACCCGAAGGATGCGCCGGGCTGCCGGCCTGATCCGGCGAACTCAGGTCTTCGTGGGGCTGCGGACCGCCACGCCGGGATCGATCGTCTGCGACGGTAGGCGGCGTTCGGCGGGGCGCGCGACCAGCAGATAGAGAACCAGGGCGAGCAGCGACGTTGCCGCCATCACCGCCGTCATCGACAACGCGGTCCGCCCGTCGAAGCGAAGTGCGACCAGTCCGCTCGATATTGCGCCGGCGGTCAGCTGAATGCTTCCGGCGGCGGCGCTGACGGCGCCCGCGATCTCCGGGAGACGCTGCATCGTTGCGCTCATCACGTTCGGCACGCTGAACCCGAAGCCGAGTGCGACCGTCATCAGCAGCGCAACCACGAGTGACGTGGGCATCCACCCGGCCAATGTCATCGCGAGCAGGGCGGTGCTGGCGGCGGCCGACAGCGTCAGCCCGGTTGCGAGCATGCGGGCGGACTCTACGCCGCGCCGGCCGAGCTGGCCGTCGAGAAAGGCGCCGACCATGACGGCCCCCGAGCATGCGCTGAAGATCAGGCCATATTGCTCGGGGCGCAGTCCGACGGCGCCGACGAAGAACAGCGAGGCGCCGGTGACGTAGGCAAACACGGTCGCGCCGCCCGCTGCGCCGACCAGGATGAAAGGCAACGACACCGGATGCGTCAGCACCTGGCGGTAGCTGTCGATGACGGCCGAAAGCGCCAGACGGCCGGAGCGGTCGGTCGTCGCAGTCTCCGCGAAGCGAAACATCACTACGACCAGCAGCAGGAGACCGATCCCCGCCTGGGCGGCATAGATCGATCGCCAGCCGGCGACCGCCAGCAGGGCGGCGCCGGCCGTCGGTGCGATCACGGTCGCGACATTGACCATGACCATGACGTTGGCGATCTTGCCTCGCGCGGCGTTGCCGTCGAAGAGATCGCGAATGATGGCAAAGGTCGTTGCGGTGGCGGCGGCGCCGATACCCTGGACGAAGCGGCCCAGCAACAGAACCGGCAGCGAGGACGCTTTCGCGCAGGCAAGGCTTGCCGCGATGAACAGTACGAGGCCGAATGCCAGAATCGGCTTGCGGCCCAGGCGGTCGGAGATAGGTCCGTAGATCAGCGGCGCGGTGGCGAGGCTGAGCATGAAGGCGCTCATGGTCAGCCCGACATCCGACGCGCTGGCGTCGAGCGTCGCGCCGGTCGCTGCCAGCGCCGGCAGATTGATGTCGATGCCGGAATAGGGCACGGCCGCCAGAAAACCAAGCAGCAGCGTGAAGGCGAAGGATGCGGGGTCGATTTGCATGGACGGATTTCCGGTTCCGGCTTGATCGATGGGCATGAGGTGATGGAGGCGCGGTCGCCCGCCCTCCATCGTCGTGTTCGGCGATTACGCGCGCCGTTCGGCGCGCCGCCCCCGGGTTGCCGCCATCGCTCCGATGTGCGAGCTCTCGTCGGCCACGAGCTCGCCGATGACCCGGAGGATTTCGGACCGCGTGTCGATCCCGGCGAATTCGTCCGCGATCTGCGAGGCACGCAACTGGAAGCGGGATTGATCGAGCACCGTCCGCACCGCGTCGCGCAACGCCTTCGGTGTCGGTTCGTTGGTCGCCAGGTTGATGCCGACCCCGGACCATGCGACCCGCGCGTTGACGTCGGCCTTGTCTTCGGTCAGCCCCGCGGTGACCAGCGGGATGCCGAAGCTCATGGCCTGGTTGACGCTGCCATAGCCGCCGTTGGTGACGAGCACGTCGACGTTCGGCAGCAGCCATTCGAACGGCAGGTAGCTGGCGATGCGTGCGTTCGACGGGATCTTGCCGGGGATGGCGTCAACCCGGCGGCCGCCTGCCGTAACGATCACCAGGATGTCCTCCTCGTCCGCGAGGGCCGCCAGCGTCGGGGCAACCAGCAGATTGAAATTGTGATTGGCCACCGTTCCCTGCGTCACCAGAACGACCTTGCGCGATCCGTCGAGCTCTTCGGCCCAGGGCGGCGGCGGGACCTGGTTGGCGATGATCGGCGGGGTGCCGACGAAATGCACTGAGGGCGGAATCTCGCGGGGAAATTCGAAGCTTGGCACCGACAATTGCAGATAGGCATCGCCGAGAGCGACCACGGAATGGAAGAGTGGCATCGCGATCGGCCCGACCCCGAGAGGCTTCAGCGCCCGGTTCAGGCGCATTGACACCGGCTGATCGACTGCCGCATCAAAGTCCCGCGCCATGGCCGCATAGCGATCGCGCTCCTCGTCGCTCGTTGCCGGCGGCAGGCCGAGGAAGTTGGGCGCGCCGTCCTCGCGCGCCCAATGCAGAAACGAGGTTCCGCAGAGCGCGATGGGAGGCCGCTGCGAGCGCGGTCCGAGCAGCATCGGCAGCACACCGAACAGCATGTCGTCGGCGACGATGATGTCGGCGGGGAATTGCCGCAGGATTTGCCGCAGCCCCTGGTGCTGGGCCGGAATGGCGTCGACGAAGATGCGCTCGCAAGCAACACGGAACCACTCCAATCCCGGCGGAATGGTCTTGAGTTCGGGGAACCGCGAGAAGACGTCGTTCGGATCGAAGTCCGCGTCCTCGGGAAGGGGAAAGAACTTCACGCCGCTGGCTTCGACGCGGGCACGAAAGGCGGTGCCCGTCAGGAAAGCGATCTCGTGACCATCGCCACGCAGGATTTGCGTGATCGCCAGCATCGGATTGAGATGACCCGTCGCAGGTGTCGAAGCGATAAGAATCTTCATGTGAGTTGACCTCTTGATGATCGATGCACGGTCGCCCCAGGGCGTCCGGTCGAGTGAGAGGCAATTGAAGCGATCGCCGTTACGCCACGGCTTCCGGCGGCAATGGAAATGGTTACGGCGGCAACGCATCGTGGCGCTGCCAAGGCCGGGCAAAAAGGCCGGTGCAAAAACCGGTGACATCGCGCCGGAAGCCGATAGCTGGCACAGGATTACAATTGTAACGCGAGCGGCGAGCGATGAAACGGCACGGAAACACCGCGCTGCTAATCCGGCAGACATCCGCATGGCACGCCTTCGCAGATATTGGAGCGTTGGCGTCGGCCGAAAGTGATTTTGACGATCCGGATGTCGCGCGGCACCGGTCGCGCCCAATTCATTGAGGACTGGAATGGAAAATATTGTCGCCCTCATTGCGATGGTTGCGTTCATCGCGCTTCTGGCCTGGCTGGGCGTTCGCGCCTCCCGGACGAAATCTGCTCTGGCGAAGTGGAGCGGCATGGTGCTGACGGCCATGCTGGCCGTCTCAGTGTTCGGTGTCGCCGCTTTGACCGCGGTCGGTATCGTCCGGCAACGCGCCCGTTCTGCACCGGTCCCCGATGTGAGGATCGAGGCGACACCGGACCAGATTGACCGGGGCAGGGCCGTGGCCGACGGCTTTTGCGCCGCATGTCACTCGCAGACCGGGACGCTGACAGGCGGCGGCGACGTCGCCAAGGATCTCCCGATTCCCATCGGCTCGTTCGTGCCGGCCAATCTCACGCCCGCCGGCGTCCTGAAGAATTGGTCGGATGGCGAGATCTTTCGTGCCATTCGCAATGGGATCGACGCGAGGGGGCGCTGGCTGGCGATCATGTCCTTCACCAATGCCGGCCGGCTCAGTGACGACGACACCAGGGCGGTGATCGCCTACATCCGCAGCCTGCCCGCGAGCGGTGCGCAGACCCCGGATCCGCCGGACCGATTCAGCCTGCTGGGCATCGTGATGCTGGGCGCCGGACTGTTGCCGGATGCGAAGCCGGTCTTCACCGGCGTGATCACCGCGCCGCCGAAGGCGCCGACGGCGCTCTATGGCAAGTACCTGCTGTCCTATCAGGATTGCCGCGAATGCCACGGCAGGGATCTCGGCGGCGGCGTGCCGGGACAATTGCCGCCGCTTGGACCGGACCTCGGTATTGTCAAGAACTGGAGCCTTGCGCAGTTCGTCGACACCATGCGCACGGGCATTGATCCGAGCGGGCATCGGCTCGGCGAGCAAATGCCGTGGCGGCCGATCGGGCGGATGGACGACGATCTCGCCGCGATCTACCAGTACCTGATGGCTCTGCCGGGCTCCTGATGATTCCGTGAACGGGCTCGTGATGATTCCGTGAAGCCGCAAACGGTCGCGCCCGGCGTGGAGGCAACAGTCTGCGCAGCACATCGCACTCGCTGAACGACAGCGCAGGCCGCAGGCTTCCTATCGCTCCAAAGTAGCAAGCGTTGGGATCACAATTATTCACGTATGCGACATCCGGTGGAATTCGCCGCAGAATTACCCTGTTGCGGCGTCACCACGGCATCATACATAGATTCAGTGTGTGCCGATGGACCCCGATATCCCGTTCTATTTTGAGCGATTCCAATTCGGACGAAATCAATATCATTTCACCACAGCCGGACGTTGACGTTCGCAATTTTTAAGTACAGCTCACTCGGCGAACGGCGAATTTTGAGAGTACGGAATGCTTGCTGATATTGGCCACATCGTCGTCGTCGATGACGATCCGACGCTAAGGCAAATGGTGATCAAATATCTCGAGGAGCACAATATCCCGACACGGGCGGCCTCCAACAGATCGGAATTGAACCACTACCTCGATGGCAGCCAGCCGAGCCTGATCATCCTCGATCTTCGGCTTGGTCAGGATGACGGTCTGGACCTGTTGAGGGAAATCCGTTCGCATTCCGACGTGCCGGTCATCATCACGACGGGCCATCGTCCCGACGAGATCGATCGCATCGTCGGGCTCGAGCTTGGCGCCGACGACTACATTATCAAGCCATTCTCCCTGAGGGAGCTGCTGGCGCGCGTCCGCGCGGTGTTGCGGCGGCAGGAAATGGGACGGGCCGCGCGCGCCCGCGACCCCGAGCGCGGGGGCTATCGCTTCAGCGGCTGGAAGCTCGAACGCCGCAGCCGAAAGCTGACCGATCCCGACGAAGCGCCGGTGCCGTTGAGCAAGGGAGAATATGCGCTGCTGCTGGCCTTTCTCGAGGCGCCGCAGCGCCCCCTGACCCGCGAGCATCTGCTGCAGGCGACCCGCATCCATGAGGATATTTTCGATCGCAGCATCGACGTCCAGGTACTGCGGCTGCGGCGCAAGCTGGAGACCGATCCGAGCGCGCCGCGCGTCATTCAGACCGAGCGCGGCGTCGGCTATGTCTTCGCGGTGCCGGTCGATCCGTTCTAGAGCAATTGGCGGATTGCAATTGTAGCCATTTTGCCGATGGCGGTGACCTTGGCGTAACAGCGGGCCGTCAGATTGCCTCCCACCAACAGCGTGTGGGAGATTTGCGATGGAGAAGTATTCTCACAGTGTGAGCCGCGTTGCCTTGACGGGTCACATGGAACTCGACAGGGCGAACTGGGTCGCACGATCTGACGGTCGCGGCATGGTCCGTCTCGGTGCGGTTGCCGCGGGTCATTCCTTGCCCGACATCGGTTCGCCTTCGGTCGCGCCGGCGGCCGAGCAAGACCAACCTGCCGCCACATTCTGGTGGGCCGTCTTCGCGTCCGTGATGGAAGGCTTTGCCCTTTACGGCGCCTCATTGCATCCGACCGCGGCCGTACCGGTTCAGGCGATGCTGGACGCTGCGCGTGAATCCCGGCCGCCTTCCGCAGATCGCACGCCGCCCGCGCCGGCGAAGAGCGCCAGCGATGGCGCCGGCAACAGTGGGAATATCGTCCAGTTCGATCGCGTCCCGCCGCGCGATGCACGACCGGCGCGCAGCTGGCTGCACTCGCTCGGTGCGGCTCTCGGAACTGTGATGGCCCTGCCGGCACACTGGCGCCGGGAATGGGAAATCAGAAAGGCCGTCGCGGGGCTGATGGAATTCGACGATCGGACCTTGCGGGACATCGGGATCAACGGCCGATCGGAAGTCGAGCGGATGGTGAGGTACTGTCGTGATTGCTGACGCGATTTGCATGGCCCTGGTGGGGCTGGACTTCTGTCGAGCTGCCAGCCGGTCGATCATCTCGATTGGCGTCAACGCTGGCTCTTCGGATATCGCCCCGCCGAGCCGACCACCACCTTCGCGAAATCATCCAGCTTCGATCAAAACTCCTTGAGCAAACGCGACAATTCTCGCTTCACCCCCACATTGCTGGGCGTGCAGCAGTTCACCAGATTTCTCGGGGCCGGACGAGGTGCCGGCCTTCGACGTTGCGCGATCGTGATTTGCGCACTGGTGCCGTGCTCTCTGAAGGTCTCTCCCGCACCGTCGCAGTCGTCGCCCGCCTTGGTGTCGGTCCGCAGGGATGAGCCCATCACGCCCATTCCGGCGCCGCCGGCAATCGACCCGCTGAAGGTCAAGCTCGGCGAACGGCTGTTCTCCGATCGCAGGCTGTCGCACGACAATTCACGCAGTTGCGCATCGTGTCACGATATCGCGACGAACGGCGCGAGCCCGAGGTCGCACGATGTCGGCCCCGACGGAGCGGAGATCGCACTCAACACGCTCACCGTCTTCAATGCGACGCTCAGCTTCCGCTTCGGCTGGGAAGGAAAATTGCGCAACATCGAAGCCGATACCAGGTCGTCTCTGGAAAGCCCGCGCACCATGGCGAGCAGCGCGGTCGAGATCGCAGAGAAGCTCAATGCCGATCCCGACATGCGCGAGAGCTTCCTCGCGGCTTACGGTCATCGCCCGGAGCGCGGCGATGTCGTCGACGCACTCGCAAGCTTCCAGCGGACGCTGGTCACGCCAGGCGGCAAGTTCGATCGCTGGCTGGCGGGTGACGCCGCGGCGCTGTCGGACGACGAACTGGGCGGCTACCAATTGTTCAAATCGCTGGGCTGCGCGTCATGCCATCAGGGCGTCAATGTCGGCGGCAATCTGTTCCAGCGCCACGGCATATTCCACCCGCTCGCATCGCCCGAGCCGAAGATTCTGCGCGTGCCGAGCCTGCGCAACGTCGCGACCACGCCGCCGTATTTCCATGACGGCAGCGCGCCGACGCTCGAGGACGCGGTTCGCAAGATGGCCTATGCCCAATTGAACGCGACGCTGACGGAGAAGCAAGTCAAGGCGATCGTCGCCTTTCTTAACAGTCTGACCGGCACCTATCGCGGCGCGACTGTCGGAGGCTCCCCATGAAATTTGCCCCCGCCGTGATCGGCGTAACCTGCGTGCTGGCCCTGTTGACCTGGCTCTTGTTGAACGGGCTGAACTTCAATTCGGTGCGTTACGACCGTCAGCTCCAGGCGCTTGGCGACTTCACCCGGTTCGAACGCGCGATGACCAGGGAAGTGCTGACTGCGCGCGCCGGCCTGTCGCGCAACTATGACAAGCTGGTACAGATGACCGATGCCTATGACGATGCCCTGACGCGGCTGCGCGAAACGCCGGGTCTCAACGCCGAAGAGACCAGGGCCATCGATGTGCTGTCGGCGCGCGCCCTCCGGCAGGAGGACCTGATCGAGCGGTTCAAGAGCCGCAACGCGCTGCTCCAGAACTCCTTTGCCTATTTCGGTCTGTTCAGCGACAAGTTGGCCGAGTCGGATCAGCGGGCGCTGGTCACGGCCTCCTCCGCATTGGCGGCAGCGATGCTGCGCCTGACGCTCGATACGTCGGACGTCGTGGCGCGTCAGGTCCAGGATCGTTTGGAAGAGCTGTCGCTCGTGCAAGCGCCGCCGCAGGACACGGATTCGGCCCGCGCATTGCTGATGCACGGGCAGATGCTGCATGACCTTCTGCCCGACATCGACACGATCCTGAAGGCGCTCGTCGCCGAATCGAACAACCGCGAGCAGGATGCCGTACTGGCATTGATCACCAGGCGTCAGCTCGCCTCGCGGGCGTCGGCGCGCCGGGTACGCCTGTTGCAGTTCATGACGTCGCTGCTGCTGCTCTGCGGCGTCGTCTATTTCGGATTGCTATTGCATCGGCGCGCGGTCACGCTGCGCCGCCGTGCGGTGTTCGAGCACGTCATGGCCGGCATCTCGATGCGGTTCATCGATTCGAGCCGCGAGAGGATCACCGCTGACGTCGAGACCGCGCTGCAACAGCTCGCCGGGTGCATCGGTGCCGATCGCGCCTATTTCGTCGGCGTGAGCGGGACGACGACAAGCACCTATCGGTGGTCCCGTGACGGGATCGCATTCGAGCCGGGTTGGCCGGATCGCGCGCTGAGCCTCGCGCCACGCTTCGACGGTGGTGAAGGCGGTATCGTCTATATTCCCAAGGTCAAGGCCGCCCATCCCGACGACACGATGAACCTGCTCGAGGACGCCGGCGTTGGCGGCTGGCTGTGCGTGACGGCGGTCCGGGGACATCGCGATGAAATCCTCGGCTTCGATACTGTGCCGCCCGGGGCGCTCGAATACTGGTCCGAAGTCTCGTTGTTTCGCATGGCGTTCGACGCGATCGGCAACGCGATCCGCCGGGTGCGGCTCGAAGGCGAGAAGGAGCGCTTGCAGGCGAGTCTGCAACAGGCACGCCGCATGGAAACCCTCGGCACCTTTGCCAGCGGTATCGCCCACAACTTCAACAATATCGTCGGTGCGATCCTCGGCTATGCCGAGATCGCCGAAGCGCGAATCCGGTCGGGAGGCCGGCCGGCCGGCAGCCTTGCGGAGATCCGACGTGCCGGTGAGCGGGCGCGCGAACTGGTCGAACAGATTCTCGGCTTCGGCCGCCGCGGCGAGGGCAGGCGGGAGCGGGTCTGCGTCAGGACCCTGATCGACGAGACCAGATCGCTGCTGGCGGCTTCGTTGCCTTCGCACGTCCAGTTCGAGGTGAACGAGTCGGCCGAAGAGGCCACCGTGATGGGCGAGCCTGCCCAGTTGCAGCAGGTGATCCTGAACCTTTGCAACAATGCGGCACAGGCGATGACGGAGCCGGGTTGTATCGAACTCGGCATCGAGGTGCACGATCTTCAGCAGCCATTGTCGATCGGACGCAATGAGGTCGGCCCCGGCCGCTTCACCGTGATTTCGGTCACCGATCCGGGGCCGGGAATGGATGAGGCGACGCTGGAGCGGATCTTCGAGCCCTTCTTCACGACGCGCCCGGACGGCAACGGTATCGGGCTCGCAACCGTTCGCGAGATCGTGGAGCAATACGGCGGGGCGGTCGCCGTGCAGAGCGAGCCGGATGCAGGCACGCGCTTCGACGTATGGCTGCCATCCGGCGGCCCCGACGAGGCGGTGCCGGTTCAGCACGGCCCCGATCTTGCGTTCCGTGGCGCGGGCGAGACGGTGCTGGTGCTCGACACCGACCGCCGTCGCCTGTTGCGCCATGAGGAAATCCTCGCGGCGCTGGGTTATGAGCCGGTCGGGTTCACCAGGCTGGCGGAGGCGATCGCTGCCTGCCGCACCGCGCAAGCGCGTTTCGATGCGGCGCTGGTGTGTCACCTGCCCGGAGGCTCCTCGATCGAGCTGGCGGCGGCATTGCACGCGGCGGCGCCGGCCTTGCCGATGATTCTGGCGAGCCCCTCGACGCGCGAGCTGGCGGTGCCGTCGCTGGAGACGTCCGGCATCACCGAGCTCGTTCATCACCCGCTGATCTCGGCGGAGCTCGCCGGCGTCCTGGCGCGGAGCGTCGCCGCGTCGGCCGCGCGACGACGGGTGAGGCGAGCCGCCGCGGCGCGGTAGAGCGTCTTCGAGCGAAGCCGATACCGGCTTCGCTCGAAGAAAGCGCGTCAAAACAGGAATCCAGAGCCGGCGCACGACAATCGGCGATCGCGGTTGCAATGGTAACGCGATGTCGCCGCGGGCGAAATGCTCGAGTAGCCGGGAC
This sequence comes from Bradyrhizobium japonicum USDA 6, assembly GCF_000284375.1. Classification (NCBI taxonomy): domain Bacteria; kingdom Pseudomonadati; phylum Pseudomonadota; class Alphaproteobacteria; order Hyphomicrobiales; family Nitrobacteraceae; genus Bradyrhizobium; species Bradyrhizobium japonicum. Next base: position 7,313,236 of record NC_017249.1, on the reverse strand, counting down.
CTCCTATCCATCGCATGCGCATCGTCGCAACGTCACCGCGATAGGAGAATGATGATGTCAATCAGACTTGGCGTGACCGTCGTCGCAGCTACGTTCCTGTTCGGATCGGTTTCCAGCATCAGGGCTGCCGGAGGCGCAAGCGCGCCTGTGACCATGTCCTCGCCTGGCAGTGTGGACGCAATGAAGTTCGCGGACCTGTCCCGGCAGGCTCCCATCGGTCATCGGCAGCCGCGACGCAGCGACGTGCCCGGGTCGACGCAAGCATCGCCCGAAGAGGCGGAGCTGCAGCGGCTCGACAAGGAGATCGACCGCCGGCTGATCATCTGCCGCGGCTGCTGATGGCCGGCCGAGGTCACGGATCGCGCGCGCCGCAAGGCGCGCGTTCGCCATGGCCTTATCCCTCTTATTGATCCGGCCCCATCGCCAAGAGCGACTGATCGCGGCCGAATGCGTATTGCGGTTGTTGATCGCCGGATTTGCCGGGGCGAGATACATAAATTTTGAAGTAATATCAAGCGGTTGTGGAACTGCAGCGTGCTGGATGGAGCTCGTGGCTGCGAGATACTCAGAAGTGATTGACGGGAACTACCTACGGTCGCACAATCTCCCTTTCACTTGCTTTCCAGGTGCATGCAGCGAGATTTCCGATGCGCCGAGTTTATATTATTTCCGATCTTCATTTGGGAGGCACGTATCCAGTGCCGCCGGAGCAAGGGAAGCGCGGCTTCCGCTTGTGTACCCGCGCCGATCAGATCGTTCGCTTCGTCGAGGGCTTGGCGCAGGAGATTGCCGAGAACGGCCCGAGCGAACTTGTTCTGAACGGCGATACGGTCGATTTTCTCGCCGAGCTCGATGGAGAGCAGGCCGACACCTGGTCGCCCTTCACTGCTGATCCTGGTCAGGCAGTCAGCAAATTCAAAGCCATCGTCAGCCGGGACCCGGGCGTGTTCGCGGCGCTCAACCGGTTTCTGGATGCGGGAGGTCGGCTGACCATTCTCCTCGGTAACCACGACATCGAGCTGAGCCTCCCTCCTGTGCGCGCCGAACTGCGCAGAGCACTGGGCGTCAAGCCAGGGCACGATTTCGAATTCATCCCGGATGGCGAAGCCTACATCGTCGGCGACGCGCTGATCGAGCACGGCAATCGATACGACGCGTGGAATCAGATCGACCTCGATGCGTTGCGCCGGGTCCGGTCCCTGATGTCGCGTCGGCAGGAAGTGCCCAAGCAATACCAGTTCGTCCCTCCCCCGGGAGCCAGATGGTCACGTCGGTCATCAACAAGATCAAACGAGATTATGCGTTCGTGGACCTGCTCAAGCCGGAAGACTCTGCGGTGGTGCCGATCCTGCTTACGCTCGAACCAGGTTATCGAAAACGCTTCGGCGAGTTAGCGCGCTTTTGGTATTGGACTCGGAGTCATGGGCTCGAGGGCCCCATTCTGCCGAAATTCGGCGGAGACATCAAAGCGGATGTCGCAGCGAGCAAGAAGCCATTCGGCCAGGACATCCGGGCCAAGGCGACGCCCGGTACCGGCTCGACGCAATCGATACTTGCCGGCCTAGACAATGACGCCGCGCTGAAGGTCGCGATCGCGGAATCGCTCGGCAGCGAGGGAACGGATTTTCTCCGCCAGCTTGACAACGATTCCAAAGCAAAACAACCGAAAATGGGAACGGATGTCAGCGCAAGTGAAAACCTCAACACCGCGCTGGGATTGTTCAAGCTCGCCTTCGGCTCGAGCGCCGCCGAGAAACGCATGCGGGCGCTGCTTACTGCGATACGAGGGCTGCAGAAGGAAGACAGCTTCGATGAAACCAAGGAGACGGCCAAGGAATATCTGGACGCTGCGACCGATCTTGTGAAAGGTGGCTTTCGCCATGTGGTGTTCGGTCATACCCATCAGGCGAAGCGTGTCAGCCTCGGCGACGGACGCTGGTATTTCAATTCGGGCACATGGGCGGACGTGCTGCGCTTTCCGAACGAGATTTTGACTCTGCCGGAGTCCGACGCGCTCAGCCGGCTGGATGGCTTTGTTCAGAAGTTGAAGGCCGGAGATTTCTCGGACTGGACGCTGTTTCGGCCGACCTATGTTCAGCTCGACGTTGACGATAACGGCGGGGTTTCGGACGCGAAATTGTGCGTAGCGCGGATTTCATAGACGATCAGCACAGCGAATTTTTCAATGTGCCGACATATTGTGAGCATGGACTGCGGAAGGCGGCATGGATGAGTTCACGCGAGCGGTGATCGCCGAAGTTACCGCGACGAGTCCGGCGGGGAGGGTTCGCGGAACGGCTTTTCTCGTCGCGCACGACCTTGTGGCGACGGCTCTGCACAACGTCGCCGATCGTGACCAGGAAGACCCGGTGTTCTATCAGGACATCAATCTGCAATTCCCCGGCCATGCGACCGTGGCTACCCCGGTCAAGTGGGATCGGATTGCCGACTGCATGCTGCTCCGCTGCACCGATCCGCCGCCCCCGGCGGCACACACGCCGCTGGCGCTACGCGCGCTGCATCGTTCGGGCGGAGAGTGGGAGACTTACGGCTATGCAAACATGCAGCCAGCGGATGGACTTACCGTCAGCGGTGACGTGACCAATCATGCCGGCGAACTTTACGGCGGGCCGGCGATTCAGCTCTACAGCAAACAACTGGCCGGCGGGATCGGTGGCGACGCTCGAGGATTGTCCGGCGGTCCGGTGCTGATGCGGGACGTTGTCGTTGGCCTGATGCGATTTGCGCTGGGCGAGGAAGATCGCACCATCGGCGGTGTCGTCTATGCCTGTCCGGCGAAGTTCTTCGCCGATCTCGATCCGGTGCTGTCGGTTCAGGAGATGCCGACAGTGCAGACGGTTCTCCTGGACGATCAGGTGAGGGAGCTCGTACCCATTTATGTAAAGGAATTCTCCGCTGAGGATAATGCGCTCGGAACGATCGTAAAATACTCACTGGGTCTCGATCTGGACCAGGTCACCAATCCGGATCAGCAGTTCGAGACCATCGTTACATATCTTTTGACATGGGCCAATCAGCAGGGAGCCGGCCCAATGGAAGCGCTTCTGAATGCGACCCTGAGATCGCGCCCGGCGAACAACGACTTGCGAGAGCTTTGCAGGAAGTACGCTCCCGATGTGCTGAACCCCCTTGATATCGGCGGGTTGATTTTCAAGGCTATACGAGCGCTTGAGCTGCTATCGGCCCTGGTCCGGACGAGTGCGCCGGCGAACGCCATCGCGAACAGCTATCGTGGCGACGTGCAGATCATACTGCAGCAAGTTCATGTCGTCGAACAATACAAGGCGCTTCATAACATTCTGCACAATTTGCAGTTCAAGCTCGAGGCGATCGACCTGGCTCTCCGCTTACCTGCGGCCGATGTCAGGGCCAATGCGTCGCTTGAGCGCTTTGCGGAAGAGATCCGCGATTATGCCCAGGATGCCGAGGAGAGGATTCGCGGACTGGATACCGAACAGGCGGAGATGGGCTGGATCAACGCGCTCAAGGCGCGCAGCGAGGAAATGCTCGAGGTCGCCGTTCCGGCCGCAAGCATGGACGACCGCGGTCAGGTCTATACGACGCTGCGATCGGCGGTGACGACAGCGGCTCCGCAGATCAACCGCTCCCTGGCAGAAGCGGCCGGAAAGCTTGGCCTCCTTGCCCTGACGAGCATGATTGACGAAGTGATCTGCGTGACAGATCCCAACCCGGCGGATTCGCAAGATCTGGCGAACGGTGCCGCGGCGATAGGCACGATTCGCATCTGCGTTGCCGGTCTGATCAAGGAGCATTTCGCATGGCAGGCCGTCAGCACCGAAGTCGAAGGCGCGAGGAATTCAATCCGGCATCAGCCACAAGGAAAGATCTTTGGGTGGCCTGTGTTCGAAAAACGGCTGCGCGCGTTGTGCGGCATGTATCCAGAAGCGCTCTGGTCGAAGAGACTGTTGGAGCGCCTGAACAAGTGGATCGGGGCGACGCCAAACGCGCAGCCGGATCCGACCGAGCGAGCGCAGGGTAAGATCGCGTTGCTTGCCTTTTCCGGCTCTTGCAACGACCGGTTCTATAGACTCGATGAGTCGGTCAAAGCGATGTCGGAGAAGATCGTGCAATTGGCGCCGTCGCTCAACCGCCTGCTTGGAGCATTGACGCGATGACAACCGCCAACCAGCATCATGAGCCGTATCCCTCGATGGACGCGCTGCGGCGTGCCCACGAGTACCTGTTTGACAACTTGCCGACAAGCGAACGCAGCGGCTCGCTTACAGAGGCAGGCTCGATGCAAATCGAGGAGTTTATCTCTCGCGCGATCGCAACTGGCGCCGTGCTCGATACGTTGGCCGACCGACGGGAGGCCCAGGGACTGGTCGACTACTGGGTTGCCAGCACTTTCACCCAGCTGCAGCTCAGCAGCCTTGCGCGGGGGCCTGCATCCAAAAGCGGCGATTCGTCGGTGGTCCATTCGCAGCGAGATCCGGAATACCAGGATCGCCCCGACAATCAGCTGGAACCTTTCAATCCGGCCGTGGTCGATGCCGCCGCTGAACGCGGAGATGCTTTCATCCGAGGGCTGTCCGCAAAGCAGACGGACCTCGTGCGGCGTGTCTTGCTTGGCGTGCTCCGCTTTCCGGATCACGATCAGGAGATAAGTTCAAGGCCGGCGCGCCGCGAAGAGCTGAATAAATTCGGCAAGAAGGGTCAGGTCGACGAGCTGCTCGATGGTCTGAAAGACGCCGGCATTCTCGTAGGAAGACCAACGAAAGAAGGCGAGGAGCTCTCGCTTCAGTATCTGGCCTTGTCGCGCCGATGGGGCTGGCTAGCCAAGGAGATCGACAAGCGCAAGAACCTGAGTGATTTGGCCTTGAGTTGGATCGGCAGCAACCGTTCAACCGGAGCCTTGCTTGACTGGCGCCTTATCCGCCGGTTCCGTGAATACGGCAATCTCAAGCAATGGGAAACGGACTTCATCAATGCAAGCAGCCGGTGGAACATCATAAAGGCGAGTGTGGCGTTGGCGGTTGCAATCGTCATCGGCGTGATTGCTCTGGCCAGCACGCCGGCTTATGAAAAACTGTACGTCCCCCTAAAATTTAAGTCGGTCGTTCAGGAAATCAAGGACAAGAACATTCCGGATGAACGGAAAGCCGACGACATACGATGGCTGGCCACCTATCACCAGCAATTGGAAGCACGAGGCCTCAGGCTCGCGGAGCCGTTAAAAAAGGACTTGCATGGAATCGCGGCGGCCGGTGCTCAATTCAGGGAATCGAAACTGAGAAATGTGGTTTTCGAGAGAGCCACGCTGTCCTCGGCTTCATTCGAAGGTTCCGTCCTCGAAAACATCAATTTCAGGAACGCCAAACTTGATCAGGCCAATTTCGACGGCGTCTACCTGTGTAAACAAGTAGATTTTTCCGGCGCCGACATCGCGGGCGCTTCATTCAAGCGCATGAAGTTTTGGAACGACAATATTCCAATCTTTGCCGAAGCGCCCTGGTGGCAGGCCAAAGGATGGGGCTTTGAAGAAATCGACCTTCTTGAGAAAAGATATCCTCGGAAGGACATAGGTCAAAACGACGGTCTCAAATCCATTTTGGATGGGATCAATTTCGCTCGGACTGTCTATGAGAAGATGGGCCTCGATGAGGAAGATAAATTGGAGCGGCTAGCTAGTCTCAACAACCGGAGGGCATGGACGTTGGCCACCTACGGACTGATAGGCGACGGAGAAGCCGAAGCCGCAGCCACCGCCGCAATGGATTATTATGCGCGGGCCAGAGACGAACCTTATCTGAAGATACGCGGCGCCAGTACGGCGGATACTCTCGCCTACATTCTTATGCAGAAGCCGGCGAAAGACGACGCGGAAGAGAAGAGTAATTTCACAAGGGCGCTCGCCCTGCTGAAATCTGCTGCCGAAACACTCGACGATGCCGAAGTGATTTTCCGATATGCGGTGGCTTTGCACGTCCTGGGGCAGGACGAAGAAGCGATAGCGCAATTGCAAAAAGCCCTTCCAGAGAAAGAATACGAGCCGACCCACGAGTTGCTTCTTCTCAACAAGCACTTCACGGGCACTTTCAAGAAAGAGGTTGTGAATTCGACGGCAACGATCAACCGAACGACTGCTGGTCTGGTCACCCGCTGTGCGACGCTCAACTCTCCCAACTAGACTGGACTTCGATTGTCGACCTCCCGAGTGCGGAGGAATACGCGCTCGCCTGATCTTGAAGGGCGTGGCGGCCGGTCGACGGCGACGTGAGAATCCCGCCAACTGGCCCAAAAGCCCAGCAAATAGCGCCTCTTACAGGAAAGCTTGCGATCTGCCAGCCGAACAGAGGACGGGCTGAATTTGCGCGCACGGCGCACCTGTTGTAACATGCTACTTTAAGACGTAGCGCGTGAGGAATTTAAGATGACCCGGATTTTAGTCCTACGAATTGCACTGGTGGCGATGCTCGGATTGGGCGTGGGAGCAACCTTCGTGGCGATGCCAGCCGCCGCCAACTGTGGTTCTTGCCGCTGACGGTTGTTGTTGGGCTCTGTTCTGGTGTGCCAGTGATGCGGGCGGCGCTCGATCATGCGCCGCGACAAGTACCTACGGGTTCGCAGGTCGTGACCGAACGCCGTTCGTGGGAAATGCCCGGAAGCTTGCGCGTGCCGGGAATCCAGTCGTACCGGCGTTGCCGCCGCCGAGCGCAATCCTTGCGGCTCCCTATCCCTCGTATTGATCCAGCCCCATCGCCCAGAGCGACTGATCGTGGCCGAATGCGTAGTTGCGGTTGTTGATCGCCGGATTGCGATTGACCATCGGCCGCATGAACATCGGATGGGTAGCGCTGCGGACCTCGTGCTCGACCGTGAAGAGATGCCTGCCGCTGTCGAGATCGACAATGTCGCAGAAGCGGTACTGGTACTGATTGTCCTCGCGCGAGATCAGGTCGCGCGCCAAGAGTTTGCGGTAGGGGCCGGAGAAGTCGGTGATGTACATCTGCACGTGGTGGCCGTCGTAGTCGCCCTGGGGCCGATCGGTCTCGCGGAACAACAGATGCTGGTCGCGGCCGGTCTTCACGACGGCGACGCGGCCGTCGCCGTTTCGCAAGCTTGCGGGCATGCCCATGATCTCGGGGTAGAAGGCGCAAATCGCCTTCGTGGTGCCTTCCGGCACGTCGAACTCGACATAGGGAATGCCGAGCGCGATGCGCCCGAAGCGCGCGGCGTCCGGCTCATAGCAGCGCAGTCGGTTGCCCCACGGACAGATCGCCTCGACATGATCGTTGTGCTCGGCGAATGCGAACGCCGTGCCCTCGAGCTTCTTCGCGACTGACGCGAGCCGCGCCAGCAGCGCCTCGCGGCCCTCGATGACCAGCCCGACACGGCCGCGCAGCAACTGCGGCCTGCCGCTCGGCAAATGAAACTGGCTCCGCCCGGCATTGATCCACATGTTGGTGTCGGAAACCATCAGGTAGGGATCGCGGGTCAGTCCAAGCCCGGTCACGTAGAACAGCGTGGCGAGGCGCTGGTCGGGGACCTGGATGTTGACGTGCTCGAAATGGATGGCGTTGCCGAGATCTTCTGCGGATCGATCGAATTGTTGCGGCATGGATGTGCTCTGGCTGGGGGACGGACGGGGCAATACTAGAGCGTTCTCAAGCGAAGTGGACACCGCTTCGCCTAAAGAAAACGCGTCAGAATAAGACTGTAGCGCAGAATTTCCGCCAGCCGAAACTGTTCACCGATCACATCTTGGGGGCAGGGGCATTTGGGGCAGGGGCATGATGTCCTCTGCCGCCTTGCCGTGGCAGCCAGTCCCTGTAATCTGACGAGAACATATGAATATGGGAAGGGATCGATGGGAGGAGTTTTGGAGGGCGTGCGCGTCCTCGATTTCGGGCGCTATATCGCAGGGCCCTATTGCGCGACCTTGCTGGCCGAATTCGGCGCCGAGGTCATCCGCGTGGAAAAGCGCGACGGCAGCGAGGATCGCTTCGTGGCGCCGGTCGGCGAGGGCGGCGAAGGCGCGCTGTTTCTTCAGGTCAACCGCAACAAGAAGTGCATTACGCTCGATCCGATGAAGCCGGAAGGGCAGGAGGTGATGCGCCGCCTGATCGCGACCGCGGACGTCGTCGTCGCCAATCTGCCGCCGCAGACCCTGCGAGCGATGAAGCTCGACTACGACTCCTTGAAGGCGATCAAGCCCGACATCATCCTGACGACCGCCACCGCGTTCGGCGGGCCGGGGCCATGGTCCGACCGCGTCGGCTTCGATGGCGTCGGCCAAGTCATGTCGGGCTCGGTGTACATGACCGGTGCCGGCGACCCGCCGTATCGGGCCGCGGTGAACTGGGTCGATTTCGGCACGGCGCTGCATTGCGCGTTCGGGACGCTCGCAGCCCTGATCGAGCGCGGCAAATCCGGACGCGGGCAGATCGTCGAGGGCGCGCTGCTCGCCACCGCGCTGTCCTTCACCAATGCCACGCTGATCGAGCAGGCGGTCATCAACGTCAACCGTGTTCCGACCGGCAATCTCGGTCAGACCGCAGCGCCGGCCGACATCTACCGCACAAAGGACGGCTGGGTGCTGTGCCAGGTCACGGGGCATCCGCTGTTCAAACGCTGGGCGAAGCTGATGGGTGAGGAGGACCAGTGGCTGAGCGATCCCCGCTTTGCCGACGACATCAGCCGCGGCAACAACGGCCCCGTCATCAGCGCGCGGATGGCGCGCTGGTGCGCAGAGCGCACCACGCAGGAGGCTGTCGACACTCTGGGCAAGGCCATGATTCCGACCGGGCCCGTCCTCAGCCCGCAACAGGCGCTGGACCATCCGCATATTCGCGCCGCCGGCTTCATGCAGGATGTCGAGTATCCCGGCCTGCCGAAACGCGCTCCCGTCGCCCGCGCTGCCGTCCGGCTGTCGGAAACGCCAGGCGAGATCGCATCGCGTCCGCCGACGCTCGGCGAGCACACCGACCTCGTCCTGACGGAGCTTGGCTACGACGTGGCTGCGATCGCGGCGCTTCGGCAGGGCGGGATCGTCTAGGAAGCGCGCGCGTCCTCGCCGGGAGATTTTCGTTGAGGACTCCGGTGGTCGTCAATACCATGGCAAGGTATTGATCGATCAGGCGTTCGACCGAAATGGCGGGAATGGTGGCAGGTTCAAAGAGAGCGCGTGGAGGCAGCGGCCGCGTCAAGCTCGAGGAGGTCGCCCGCAAGGCCAATGTCTCGACCGCGACCGTCTCGCGCGCCTTCAACGAGCCCGACAAGGTGTCCGAAGAGGTCAGGCAGCGGGTCAAGGACGCCGCACGCGCGCTGAACTGGATTCCCAATGCTGCCGGACGCGCGCTGGCCTCGCGCCGGACGCATATCGCCGGCGCCATCATCCCGACCCTGGACGACGAAATCTTCGCCCACCAGATCGGCGGCATGCAGACCGTCTTCAGCGAACGCGGCTTCACGCTGTTCCTGGGCTGCTCGAACTATGATCCGGACGAGGGCTTGCGGCAGGCCGAAGCGATGCTTGCGCGCGGTGTGGAAGCAATTGCCGTGGTCGGTGAAAATCATCCCGCCGAGCTTTTTGACGCGCTCAACTCGCGCGGCATTCCCTATGTGGTGACGTACTCCTACAACAAGCTGTCTCCGCATCCGTGCATCGGCTTTGACAACCGCGCCGCGTTCAGCCGCATGACGGAGCATCTGCTGTCGCTGGGCCATCGGCGGTTTGCTGCCATCTTCCAGCCCGACACCAACAACGACCGCGTCAAGGACAGGCTTCGTGGCGTCAGCGAAGCGCTCGCGGCCGCGGGTTTGGAAATCGCGGCGCAATATCTGATGATGGGTCCCTCGACGCTGGAGTTCGGCGCCGCCAGCTTTGCCGGATTGATGACGCAAGCCGTCGACGTTCGGCCGACCGCGATCGTTTGCGGCAACGACAATCTGGCGCTCGGTGCGTTGATGGCCGCGCGGGAATGCGGCCTGGACGCGCCCGGGGATTTTTCGATCACCGGCTTCGATGATCTTGCGATTTCATCGCGCTTTTCTCCCAGGCTCACGACGATGAAGGTCGACAATCAGGAGATCGGTGTCCTGGCGGCCAACGAGCTCCTCGCCGTGATCGCGGGCCGGCAAGCGCAGGCGCAGTCCCGCGAAGTCGTGCCTGTTCTGAAAATCCGCGACAGCGCAGGTCACGCCAGGGGCGCCTGATCCCGCAGAGAGCGGTCGTCTCTTCGATCGCGCGTATCGTCCCGCCAAGAGGGCTGCTTCCTTCTCAAAGGGCGGCTTGACTCCTGATATGTAAGCGCTTACATGAGCGCGTTTTAAACGCCATGAGAGCAACCGGCGGGCCCCTCGCCGGATGAGACGGAGAGGAAACGACAATGCGGAATAGCGTTTTGCGGTGGGCCAGAAACTGTTCAATGGCGGTTTCGCTGCTCCTGCCGGTGATGGGAACGGCGAGCCCTGCGGCCGCCGAGGAGAAGCTCGTCGTCTGGTGGAACAAGGGCTACTACAAGGCCGAGGAAGACGCGCTGCTCGCCGTCATCAAGAAGTTCGAGGCCAAGACCGGGGTCAAGGTCGAGCTGTCGCAATACGCGACGCAGGACATGATGCCGAAGCTGGTGGCGGCGCTCGATGCCGGCAGTCCGCCCGACGTCACCTATGCGGACACCTACCATTTCCAGGGCGCCGGCAAGTGGGCTTCCGAGGGCAAGCTGGTCGATCTCGGCTCAGTGCTCGCACCGATCAAGGGCGAGTTCTCCCCGCAGTCGCTCGAAACGGTCATGCTGTACAACGACAAGACCAAGGCGAAGGCCTATTACGCCTTCCCGCTGAAGCAGGCGACGCTGCATCTGCATTACTGGAAGGACATGCTGGAGGAGGGAGGTCTCAAGGAGACCGACATCCCGAAGGACTGGAAGGGCTATTGGTCGTTCTGGTGTGACAAGGCGCAACCGGCGGTGCGCAAGGCGTCCGGCAAGCGCATCTACGGCATCGGCCATCCGATGGGCGTCGACGCCACCGACAGCTTCATCTCGTTCCTGGTGTTCATGGACGCCTACAACGTCGTGCTCGTCGACGACAACGGCAAGCTCCTGGTCGACGATCCCAAGGTGAAGGCTGGTCTCGTCGCGGCCATGACGGACTATGTCGAGATCGCCGCGAAAGGCTGCACGCCGCAATCGGCGACGAGCTGGAAGGACCCCGACAACAACGTCGCCTTCCACAACAAGACGACGATCATGACGCACAATTCGACGGTTTCGCTGCCCGGCAAATGGCTCGACGATGCCGGCAACGAGACGCTCACCGCCGAGCAGCGCGATGAAGCCAAGAAGAACTATTACGACCGCATCCGCACCATGGTCTGGCCCAACAAGCCGGATGGCACGCCAGTCCACACCCGCGCCTCCGTGGTGGTCGGCTTGATCTTCGAGCAGGCCAAGAACAAGGACCGCGCCAAGGAGTTCGTCTCGTTCCTACTGCGCGACGAGAACCTCCAGCCCTATGTCGAAGGCGCGCTCGGCCGCTGGTTCCCGGTCAAGACGGCCGCGCAGAAGTCCGCCTTCTGGGACGGCGACGTTCATCGCCGCGCCGTGCGCGACCAGTTCTTCGCCGGTGTCGGCGGCTACGAGATGAGCAAGAACTACAAGTTCACCACCCTCAACAACGAGAACGTCTGGATGAAGGCCGTGAACGCCATCGTCACCAACAAGGTGCCGGTCGACAAGGCCGTCGACGACATGATCGCGCGCATCAAGGAAGTGGCCGGCAACTGACCGCCAGCCTGAACAGCCACGCTCACGCGCCGCAAGACGCGTGAGCGGCAGGCTCCTGCCTGTCACCGAATTCAACGTCTTGGGAGCCGATTTGTGACCGCAACCATCAAGGGCATCATTCCGGTGATGCTGACGCCGTTCACCGAAGCCGACGCGATCGACTATGCGGGCCTCGAAAACCTCGTCGAATGGTACATCGCCAATGGCGCGGATGCGCTGTTCGCCGTGGCCCAGTCGAGCGAGATGCAGTTTTTGAGCCTCGAGGAGCGCGTCGCGCTGGCGCGTTTCGTCGTGCGGCAGGCGGCGGGCCGGGTGCCCGTCATCGCGTCAGGCCACGTCAGTGAATCCCGCGACGATCAAGTGAGCGAGCTGACCGCCATCGCCGCGACCGGCGTGGACGGATTGGTGCTGGTGACGAACCGGTTCGATCCGAAGGGACAGGGCGGCGCGGTCTTCATGGATCATCTGCGCCATCTGCTCGATGCTCTGCCCGCCGATCTTCCGCTCGGCCTCTACGAATGTCCCGCGCCGTTCCGGCGGCTGATGTCCGACGACGAGCTGGCGTTCTGCGCTGAGAGCGAACGCTTCGCGATCCTCAAGGACGTGTCCTGCGACCTCGAGACCGTGAAGCGTCGCGTGGCGCTGACGAAAAACTCCTCGCTCGCCATCGTCAATGCCAATGCGGCGATCGCCTTCGACGCCATCAGAAGCGGATCCGCCGGCTTCACCGGCGTGTTCACGAACTTCCATCCCGACCTCTACAAATGGCTGTTGACCGACAGCGCGCGGCATCCGGCGCTGGCGGACGATCTCTCCGTCTATCTCGCGCTCGCGGCGATGGCCGAGCCGATGGGATATCCCAAGCTGGCCAAGCTGTACCATCAGAGGCTCGGCACGTTCGCCTGCGCCCACAGCCGGACCATCGATTTCGACATCCGTGAGCGCTTCTGGGCGCTCGATGCTTTGCTCGACAAGATCATGCAGGGAGAACAGATCTTCCGCGCCAGGATCGCGGCCGCGCGCTGATCGCCGCTGCCGCTCTCGATTTTGTGAGCGCGCTCGCCGAGCGGCGGCTGATCCGATCGGGCGCTCCGTTTTCCGGAGCAATTTCAGGCGCCTGGGAGAGGCATTCATCTGGCTGAAGTTGCTCCCGCCCAACCAGCTGATCTGTCCCGGCTCGCGCGGCATTTCCCGGTGTGTCGCAGGAGCAACAGACGACGCCATTCCGTGCACGGCGGCCGGATTCAGATCTCGCGCGCCCTTGTGGACGTGCAATCGGTTCCAACATACGTTCGCACATCATTCACACGCCGCGAGCGGCGGGTGAGGTGAGAGTTGCCGGTTGCGAGCGAGCACCATGGGCGCGTCCTTCAGAATCGCGATCTCTGCCTTTGTCCTGTCGTGTCTTGTCGGCCGCACGCGGCCTCGGCTCACGCCATCATCGTATCGTCCGCGCCAGCGGCGGGGGCGATCGTATCCGGCGATGCGGTGTCGATCCGCCTGCACTTCAACAGCCGGATCGATCATGCCCGCTCCAAGCTGACCTTGTTCGCGCCGAACGGTGTGTCGCAAGCGGTGACGCCGGCCGCCGATGCGCCCGTTGACGAGCTCAATGCCGATGCGGCGCATCTGTCGAGCGGTGCGTGGCGCCTGCGCTGGCAGGTGTTGAGCGTCGACGGGCACATCACGCGCGGCGACATTCCGTTCAACGTTCGCTGACGCCGCACCCTTGTATCTGCTCCTCGACATCTTCGGTTATCTCTCGGTCGTCCTGCGGGGCCTGATTCTCATCGCGCAGTCCTTCACGCTCGGCGGTCTGGTGTTCTGGATGCTGCTGTGGGCGCCGCTACGGCCGCAGCTCACGAGCGGCGGCCTGACGATCGAGTTGCGGTGCCGGGCGGTCCTCAGGATCAGCGCGCTGGCATGGGCGCTCCTCACCATCGCCTCGCTGGCGCTCAACGCGGCCGCGCTGGTCGGGACGCTCCAGGTCGCGTGGAGCGAAGCGCTCGGTGCCGATTTCGGCCGGGCCGACCTCGTCATCGCAGCCTGCGCCTTCGGCATCGCTGTCCTTGCGAAGAATCCCGCGCAAGGCGTGCGTTCGATCGGCCTTGTCGCACTTGCCGTGCTGGCTCTCGCGATGCAGACCCGGCTGACTCACGCGGCCAGCCGGCCGGACGTCCGCTGGCCGCTGCTGTTGTCCGATGCCGGCCACATGCTGGGCGCGAGCGTCTGGATCGGCGGACTGCCCTATTTCCTGATCGCGCTCAGCGGCTGCGAGGATTCTGGCGACTGGCGCCGCATCGCGCGGCGCTATTCGCTGATGTCGATGGCCGCGGTCGCCGCGATCCTCGCCGGCGGCCTGACGATGGCGGTGACCTATATCGGCTCGATCGAAGCGATCTACGGCACCGCCTATGGTGTCATGACGCTGGCGAAAGTCGGCCTGCTGCTGATGCTGCTGGCGCTCGGAGCAGGCAATTACTTCCTCGTCGAGCGGCTGCGGCGCGATCCCTCTACGCCGATCCTGCGGCTGAAACGCTTCGCCGAGGTCGAGATCGGCATCGGTCTCACCGTCCTGCTCGCCGCCGCGTCGCTGACCTCGCTGCCGCCGGGCGTCGATCTCGCGCAGGATCGCCTGAACTGGCACGAAATCGTCGAGCGCGCCACGCCGCAATGGCCGCCGCGCCTGACCAGCCCTGATTACGACAAGCTCACCGTCGCGCAGCTCCAGGCCAAAATCACCCTGGCGGACGCCGGGCGCGCGAATGCGCAAGCCGCCTACGTTCCCGGCGAGGGCACGATCCTGCCGCGCAATGCCGAAGACATCGCCTGGTCCGAGTACAACCACCATTGGGCCGGCATCTTCGTGGTGCTGATCGGACTGCTCGCGCTGATCGAGCATTTTCGCTGGGGGCGATGGGCGAAACACTGGCCGCTGCTGTTTCTCGGCATGGCGGCTTTCCTGTTCTTTCGCGCCGACGAGCAGGCCTGGCCGCTCGGGCCGGCGGGCTTCTTCGAATCACTGCGCGATCCGGAAGTGGCGCAGCATCGCATCTTCGTGCTGCTGATCGCCGTGTTCGGCATTTTCGAGTGGCGCGTGCGCCTGCGCGGCGGCAAGGCCGGGCCGGCGGCGCTGGTATTCCCGCTGACGACGGCGCTCGGCGGGGCGCTGCTGCTGACGCATTCCCACTCGATCGCCAACATCAAGGACCAGCTCCTCATCGAGATGAGTCACACGCCGCTGGCGCTGTGCGGCGTCACGGCAGGATGGGCGCGCTGGCTCGAATTGCGCATGGACGGCCGCGTCCGTCAGGCCGCGGCCTGGATCTGGCCCATCGCCTTCGTCCTGGTCGGGCTGATCCTGCTGGAATACCGCGAAGCCTGACGGCGCGCGGGCTCAGAGCGAGCTGCCGCCGCAGATGACGAGCTGCTGTCCGGTGATGGTCGCAGCCTCTGGCGAAAGCAGGAACGCTACCGCGTGCGCGACTTCCTCCGGGCGAATGAAGCGGCCGATCGGCGGCAGTCTTGGCGCGACATTGGCGCGCGTCGGGTCTTTCAGCATCGGTGTCTCGGTTGCGGCGGGCGCAACGACGTTGACCGTGACGCCGCGCGGCGCGAGCTCGATGGCCCAGGATCGCGCGAGCGCCACCAGCGCCGCCTTGGTCGCGGCATATTGACTGCGGCCGGCTGCGCCCGACGCGGTTCGGCTGCCGATGAGGACGATGCGTCCTCCATTCTGCAAGTGCGGCGCCAGCGCGTCGGCGAGACGCGCAGCGACATCGACATGCAGCCGCCACATCGTGGTGCCGTCGTCATGGTCGAGCGATCCGAGGCCGCCGACCTTGAGCATGCCGGCCGCGTGAACGAGCGCGGTCGGCGCGATGCCGGCGACGGCGTTCGCGATGCCACCGACCTCTGCGAGATCGAGCGAGAGGTGATCGAAGGCCGGATGGTCGAATGGCGCGGGACGGCGGCTGATGCCGGTGACGCGCCAGCCATCGCGGAGCAGGCGCTCGACGATGGCAGCGCCAATCCCTGAACTGGCGCCGGTGACCAGTGCGTGCCTCTTCTCCATGATCTCAGCCCCGCTTCACCCATGGCTCGGTCACGCGCACATATTTGATCGCGCGGCGATGGAAGGTGAAGGCCATGTGGATCGCCCCGTCGGCGGTCTCCTTGACCGAAGGGTAGGACAGTTCGCGATTGGTCTGATCGCGCGAATTGTTGGTCATGCAATAGCCGTCACCGGTCTCGACATTGCGCTTGCTCCACGTCCGCCCGCCGTCGGCGGAAACGGCCAGCGTCATCGGCGCCCGCGGCGCGCCCCAGAACGCGGTGCGTTCATCCGTTCTTTTGCCGTCGCCGGCGAGCACGGGCGGCAAATCGTCCTCGATCTCGTCATAGAGCGAGAGGCGGCGCCCGGTCGCATCCCTGGCGCTGGAGTCGTTGAAGACGAGCGCGAGATGACCGTTGCCAAGCCGCGTGACCTGGATCGAGGAGTTGTTGTTCGGCAGCACGGTCTGGACCGGCGCCGACCAGGTGCGGCCGTGATCGGTGGAGCGGCTCTGATAGATGGTGTCCGCCCAGCGGCTGCGGTAGAGGGCAATCAGCGAGCTGTCGTCGAGCCGCGCGATGCACATATGCACGCAGCCGCGGCTGCCGGGGACATCGACGTCGCGCCAGGTCGCGCCGGAATCGGACGAGATCTTCACCGCGCTGGTGTCCTCGTCGCCGTTCCATTTCCGTCCCGGCGTGCTGTGGCAATAGAACACCGGCAGCAGCCAGTCGCCATTGTCGAGCGCGACGATCGGCTGCCGGATGAAGGTGCCGCGGCCGCGCTGCTCGGGAAACAGCGTCTCGATCGGGCCCCAGCTCTTGCCGTTGTCGCGGGAGAGGCGGCGGCGGATCAGCGCGGTGTCCTGGTTGCCTGCCAGCTGCGCCGTCCACATCAGCCACAGCGTGCCGTCAGGTGCGGGAAACAGCACCGGGTTCTGCTCCGAACGTCCGCTGTCGTCGGACAGCTTTTCGGCGGGAGACCACTGTGTCGCGCCGCGCGCGAGGCGCGAAAAATAGACCGAGATGTCCGACATGCCCTCCTGCGTGCCGCCGAACCAGACGCAGGCCAGATCGCCGTTCGCGAGCGGCATCAGATTGGCGGCGTGGTTCTGCACGCAAGGCGAGGGAATGAAAGCGTCGGACCGGTCGGGATCGCCGGCGGTCGGGCGAACGACGCCATCGGCGTCGATCCCGACGTCGGTGGTCACGATCTCGGTATCGGTGATCATGTCGAAGTCCTTTCCATCAATGCATTTGGCTGCGGCGTCGTGGCGGCGGCCGGAGCGCGGCCCATCACCAGGCGCTCGACCGCCATCACCACCAGCGGCGTCGCGGCCGCGACATACATGTTGTCGATGCCGAAGGGGTTGCCGAGCATGTACCAGGCCGTCGTCGAGATCGCCGCGCCGATCAGGCCCGCGGTGGCGCCGCGGTTGCTGGCAAACAGCGGCAGATAGAATCCCATCATCGCGATGATGGTGATCGACAGGCGCAGCGCCCGCGTGAAGAACGACAGCTTGAGGATTTCCGGAATGAAGAAGACGAAGACCAGCGGCGCGATGCCGATCGCCACCGAGAACAGGCGGGTCATCTTCAGCTCCCGCTCGGGCGTCGGTTTCCAGTAGGGGACGTAGAAGTCGCGCACCACCAGCGAGGCGATCGCGAGCGCAACCGTGCAGACGCTGACGAAGATCGAGGCGACGAGCGAAGTCGTCACGAAAGCGGAGGCCAGCGGCGGCATCTTCTCCAAGAACACCGGCAGCGCGTAGAGGCTGTTCATGTCGGGATAGAGGAATTTCGCCGCGACGCCGATCAGGGCGAGCAGGAATCCGAGCGGCAGGCAGAACGCCGCCGCATAGAAGGTGGCCCTGCGCGCGTCGTCGGCGCTCGGCGTCGAGGAGATCGCCTGCACGATGAACTGGGTCGAGAAGATCGCGCCGACGGTGCCGAAGGTCCAGGCGAAAATGGTCGCAAAGCCGATCTTGCCGTCCCAGCTGAAGTAATAGGCGGGCAGCTTGGCCTGGATCGGCGCGATGCCGCCGGTCAGCGACATCGCAACCGAAAATATGATGACGATACCGACGACCTTGATGGCGCTGTGCAGGATCGTCACCCACGCGACGCCCTTCAGTCCACCAAACACGTAGTAGAAGGTGCTGACCACGGCGATGATGCACATCGCAACGGGCATGCTGACATGCAGTGCGGTGGCGATCGCGGCCGCGCCGCTCACGTAGTTGCCGACGTTCACGAGCAGCAGCGCGTAGATCATGATCACCGACACCGTGAGCATGGTCGACTTGCCGTATTTCTGCGCGATCGCCGCCGAGATGGTGTATTCGCCGGAACTGTAGAGCTTCTTCACCATCAGGAGCCCGAACAGCAGGAAGCCGATCGAGGCGCCGAGCACGGCCCACCCCGCCGCCATGCCCGACTGGAACGCTTCCTGGGCCGTGCCGACGGTCGATTTGGCGCCGACGAATTCGGACATCATCAGCACGCCGACGACCACCGCCGGCATCGCGCGTGCGCCCGTCATGAACTGATCGCTGGTCCTGCTGCGCAGTTTGAGCGTGAGCCAGGACGTGAAGGCGATGTAGGCGACGATCATTGCGACGATGAGCGTGCTGTCGCCGTTGAGGATGGCTTGCATCGATGACGTTTCCTCTGGTGACGCGGATGCGGCGTTGTGAGCCCGCTTGATCCCGCTGCAGGTTGTTCGGAATGCGAACAATTGTTCTTTAATTTCATTATTCCTGCCCGCACGGCCCGCGTCAAGCGCGCGCGACGGTGCGGCGCTGCAACGCGCACGCGCGGGCAGTCATCGCCGCTGAAAGTTCAAAGGGTTGCAGGCCAGAGAAAAATTGGCGGTGGGACAGTGCGGCGGGACGGACGGCGCAGGGCCAACGTCATGCGCAGGGAATCCGGGGCCCTGCCGTTTTCGGGGTCAGTTCGACTTCAGCGCCGCCTTGGCGACCTCGGCCATCCAGCTGGAGGCGACCGGCAGAATCGCGTCGTTGAAATCGTAGCGCGGGCCGTGCAGCTCGGCGCCGTCGCGCAATTCACCGTTGCCGATCCAGGCGAAGGCGCCGGGGCACTGCTTGAGATAGAAGGCAAAATCCTCGCCGGCCATGCTCGGCGCGAGATCGCGTCGCACCTCGGTCTGCACCCTCTCCGCGGCGAGGCGCGCCAGGCCCGCCTCGGCCGGCGTGTTGACCACCACGCCGACGCCCATGACGATTTCGGGCGTGACCTTGACGCCGAAGGTCGTTGCAATGCCTGCGCAGATCTGTTCGATCCGCGCCAGGATGACGTCCTTCACCGCATCGCGATGATAACGCAGCGTGCCGCCGATGGTGACGCGTCCCGCGATCTGGTTGCGCGCCGTGCCGCCTTCGAGCGTGCACAGCGAGAGCACGGCGGTGTCGAGCGGATCGATGCTGCGCGACACGACCGATTGCAACGCCACGATCAGGTGTCCCGCCGCCATCACGGGATCGCGGGTCAGATGCGGCATGCCGGCATGTCCGGCATGGCCCTCGATGGTGATGCTGACGCGTCCGCCGGAGGCCATCACGACGCCGTCGTGGACCGCGATTGTGCCGGCTGCGAGCCCCGGCCAGTTGTGGAAGCCGAACACCCGCGTCATCGGAAAGCGGTCGAACAGGCCCGCGCCGACCATCGCGCGCGCGCCGCCAAGTCCTTCCTCGGCCGGCTGGAAGATGAAATCGACGGTGCCGCTCCAGCTGGTGTCGGCCACCAGCAGCGCGGCCGCGCCGAGCAGCGAGGCGGTATGCCCGTCATGGCCGCAGGCATGCATCACGCCTGATGTCGTCGAGGCGTAGGGCAGGCCGGTGTCCTCGGTGATCGGCAGCGCATCCATGTCGGCGCGCAGGCCGACGCGGCCCTGCGCCGCCCCCCGCGTCAGCGTCGCAACGACGCCGTGGCCGCCGATGCCCGCCTCGAAGGGAATGCCGAGCTCGGTGAGCTTCTCCTGCACGAAGGCAGAGGTGGCCTTCTCGTGGAGGCCCAGTTCCGGATGCGCATGCAGATGCCGGCGCCACTGGGTCAGTTTCTCGTGCAGCTCGGGTGTCAAGGTTGGTGTCTCTCGGATTGTGGCGGCTATCGCCACCATAACCGATTATCCGCCGGCCGCATCAAGCCCCTCGGAATGCCTCTCGTGCAGCAATGCGTCCCTACGGTGAGAGCTTCGCCAGCCCGTTCCAGTCGAAGCTGATGCCATGGCCCGGCCGGTCCGGTGCCACGGCCTTGCCGTCCGCGAGCACCAGCGGGTGCTCGATATACTTGTCCAGCCCGAAACCATGCGCTTCCAGGTACGAGCGGTTCGGGCAGGCCGCGAGCAAATGCACCGTGATGTCGTGCGCGCCGTGGCTGGTGACCGGGAGATTGAACGCCTCCGCCAGCCGCGCGATCTTCATGAACGCGCTCACGCCGCCGCAATTGGTGACGTCAGGCTCGGGATAGGACACCGCGCCGGCGACGATGTAGTTCTTGAACTCCCACAGCGAGCGCAAATTCTCGCCGGCCGCGATCGGCACGCCGCCGGCCTGCATGATGCGGGCATGGCCCGCGACGTCGTCGGGGATCACAGGCTCCTCGAGCCAGGTGAGGTCGTAGGGGACGAAGGCGCGGGCGGCGCGGATCGCCTCCTCCACCGTCCATTTCATGTTGGCGTCCGCCATCAGCGGAAAGCCGTCGCCGAGATGTTGCCGCATCGCCGCGACGCGCGCGACGTCGGATTTGAGATCGGGCCGGCCGACCTTCATCTTGATGGCGCGAAAGCCCTTGGCGAGATTGCCGTCGGTCTGCGCGAGCAGCGCCTCGACGGAGAGATCGAGGTCGATGCCGCCGGCATAGCAGGGCACCTGCGCATCGAAGCCGCCGAGCAGGCGGAACAGCGGCAATTTCGCGCGCCGCGCCTTCAGGTCCCACAACGCGATGTCGAGCGCGGACAGCGCCAGCACAGCCGGTCCGCCGCGGCCGCCATAATGCAGGCCCCACCAGACGTGATGCCAGATCGCCTCGGTGTCGTCGGCCTCGCGTCCCTCGACCAGCGGCGGGATCTCGCGTTTGAGGATGTCCGCAGTCGCCCCGCCATTGCGTCCGACCGTGTAGGTGTAGCCGACGCCTTCGGCGCCGTCGGCATCGCGGATGCGGCAGGTGATCAGCTCGAACGCCGCGATCTCGCCATGCGTGGAGTCCGACAGCGTGACGGGGAGGGGGATCCGGTAAAGGGCGGATTCGATATTCGTGATGCGCGGCATGTTTGCTCCCGATTTTTCTTTTTGGTTCGTCGTTCGTAAGGTAGGCAGCATTGTAGATGTGCCAGACGCGTCCGCAACGCGTAACAAGGCCGCGCGGCGCGGGTGATCCCGCTCACCGTTTGGTGGCGAAATAATTGATGCTGATCGAGGCCCGATGCGGCGACGTTCGCCACACCGACATCTCAAGCGCTTCGCCGCTGCCGGCGCCGACATGCCAGCTCGCCCGATGATGATTGTCGTCGTTGGACGGCTCGTCGATCCGCTCGCGAGCCTTCAATGATGTTTCGATCAGCCCGGGCAGCGTGTCGGCCGAGACGCCGACGGCCGACACCGTGCAGGTCACGCTCGGACCATCGTCAGGTCCTGCGAAATAGACCGTCATGCTGCCGAGCCTCTCGCCCCGCCTGATAAGCTTCGCCGAGTAGAGAATATCAATTTTAGGCCCACGTTCCATCTCGGCCGTGATCGGGCCGCCGTCACTGACAAAACCCAGCCCCCCTGCGATGCGCTCAACCTGGCTCGGCGTGGCTGGCTTGGGCGCGCAAATCTTTGCGAAGAGATCAACCAGCAAGGCGCTGTTGTCCTCTTCCGCGCCAGCCGCGCTCGCAAGCGCCAGAAGTGCAAATCCCGCGAGCGCGACCCGAACCACGCGTCTCACCGCATCGTCGCGAGCTGCACGGCCAGCGCGCAGGCGCGGTCGTATTCGTCGAGGTTGATCCACTCGTCGATCGTGTGCGCCTCGTTCTGGCCGGCACCGAAGGTCACGGTGGGAACGCCGTGGCGGACCATCCAGTTGGCATCGAGGCCGCCATTGGCGGTGCGGACGTTCGGGGTGCCGCCGACCGCGGACACCGCCTCGACCGCGCGTCTGACGACCGGAAGGTTGTCCTTCATGCGGAACGGAAAATAGTCGGTCTCGGCCTTGAACTTGACCTTGCCGGATTTGCCCTGCGCGTTCGTCACCTTCTTGGCGGCCTTCTCGAACGCGGCCTTGTAGGCCTTGGTGATCTCCTTGAAGAACTTGCCGTCGTGGCTGCGGCTCTCGCCGCGCACATGGACGTAGTCGGTGACGACGTTGGTGGCATCGCCCGCGGGGCGGCCTTCGCCGCCGGTGACGGGGCCGACATTGCTGGTGCCTTGGCTCTTGCCCTTCACCACCTTGCCGAACCAGCCGCCGGCCTTCACGTCCGCGAGCGCGAGCGCCATGATCATGGTCGAGGAGATGCCGCGCTCCGGTGCGACGCCGGCATGCGAGGCGCGGCCGAAGATCTCGACATTCCAGCGGTCCGCGCCGACGGCGCCGATGATGACGTTGGAGGCCGAGCCGCCGTCATAGTTGAAGGCCATCGCCGGCGAGCCGAGTTCGTCCAGCTTGACGTGGCGGGCGCCGTAGAGCCCGCTCTCCTCGCGCACGCAGAACAGCAGCGTGATCGGGGGGTGATCCAGCTTCTGCTTGGCGAGCTCGGCGGCCAGCGTCACCAGCACGCCGCAGCCGCAGCGGTTGTCGCCGCCGAGCGCGGTCTTGGCCTCGTTGACGATCTTGCGGCCGGATTTCTTCGGCTTGGCGCCGGCACACAGCGGCACGGTGTCCATGTGGGTCATGAACATGATGCGCGGCTGGTTGTGCAGCGCGCCGCGCCCGGGCAGGTCGACGATCAGGTTGCCGGTCTCGGTCGGCACGGGAATGCGGGTGTTGGCGTCGTCGAGCCTGATAGCCTTGGCCGGCACGCCGCTCTCCTTCAGAGCGGCCGTGAGCTCCCGCCCGATCGCCGCCTCCTGTCCGGTGACCCCCTCGACGGCGAGGAAGCGCATGAGGCGATCGGTGGCGGCTTTGGTATCGACAGGCATGAGATGGTCCTTTGATGCACGGTACGCGTCAGCATCCTTCGCTGCGCCGTGTTTCGCAAGGCCTCTCGGACAGTCCGGTGAGTTTTAGGGCGGGGCAGGGACGACCGCATCAAAGCCACGGCGGCTGTTTGCGGCGGCGCGCCGAACACGACGCGCCGCCGACGCTTTCGGCACACCAATCAGTATCGGGCGACGAGCGGCGCGCCAGCCGTGTTGAATCGCCAGTTCACGCCGAGCATGACGGTCTGCATGTTCTGCCGGACGCTGGCCGGGAAGAAGGGAATGCCGGCACATCCGGGATTACCGGAGCAGTTCAGGGTGTAGCCGTTCGTGCCAAAGTCGAAATAATTGTACTCGGCCTTCAGCGACAGATTTGGCAGCAGCGCATATTCGAGGCCGGCACCGACGACGAATCCCGTCACGTCGCGCGAACCCTTGAAATCAACCGAGAGGGCGGCGAAATCGGTCTGCGTCATCTGATGGTTGAAGTGGGCGAAGGCGGCGCCGCCCTTGGCGTAAAACAGCACGCGATCGAAGGCGTAGCCGATGCGGCCCGTCGCGGTGGCGACGCGATCGAGCTGGGTCGTCAGCAGGAAGCCGATGGCGCCGCCCGGAATCAGTGTCGTGCTGGTGTCCTTCATGTCGGCCCAATCGAACTGGCCTTCGACGCCGACCACGAGCGAGCCGACCTGATAGTCGCAGCCCCCTTGCACGCCGGCGAGCCAGCCGCTGTTGTGATTGGCGGTGAAGTCTTGCCCGACGATGGGCTGCTGCTCGTTGACCCCGCGGCCGCCGCCGACATTGCCGCCGACATAGCAACCGGTCCAGGAGAAGGCCGCGGCCGCGGGCGCCGCCTTGTACGGCATCGTCACGTCCGCCGCCATGGCCGAGGTCAACGTCGAAACGGCCAGCGCAATGGCGCTGAAAAGGGTCTTGGTGGTCATGCGAGGATTTTCCTTCAACTAACGGCAATGGCCTGAAGCGCATCGTGCGGGTCGGCATCGCACAGGCCAGCGACTTCACTTGGTGAGTTTTCCGACTTCGCGATCGGGTCACACTATCCGGCGAGTCACGCGGCGGCTGTACCCACTGGGCCACAGCGGAAAAACGGCCACTGCAGGTTGCGACTTTTCACAGAGGCTGGCGCGACAGGAAGAATCGGAAAGTTCGGTGACAGTGCGCTGAGCGGGGCGTAGCCGGCTGACTGCTCGCGACGTCATCGGCAGGGAAAATGAAGCATCCCCTGCGCCACGCTGTTGTGCGGGGCTGCTTCACGCAGCGCGCGTATAGGCCAGGAAGATCAGCGCACCCAGAAGTAGCGCCGCCGCCATGAACAGCAGCACCGCCGGCAGCCCCGCGAACGCCGCCACCGCGCCTGTCATCGACTGCATCAGCGCCGCGCCGAGGAAGAAGGCGAGGTTGATCGCCGCGAGCGCCTTGCCCGCCGTTTGCGCATCGACCAGCTGCCGCGACATGCCGAACAGCAGCGGCTGGGCGGAGGTCGCAAGGCCGATGAGCACGAACAGCACGAGGTCGTATTGCGGCGGCATCACGGGCACGCCGAACAGGATCGAGACCGCATAATGCGGCGCCCCCAGCGCCATCAGCGCCAGCAGCAGCGCCCCGACCAAATGCGTGCCCGCCACCAGCTCGCGGCGGCGACTGAGCCCGCGGTCGATCATGCCGATGCACAGGGGACCTGCGATCATCGCCAGCGTGAATGCGCCGAGCTGGTTGCCGGCCTCGACCCGCGTCAGTCCCTTGATCTCCATCAGCCAAGGTCCGCCCCACAGGCCGCGCAGCACCAGCGAGGTCGCGAGCGACACCAGCGCCAGCGCGATCAGGCCACGCAGGGGGCGCGAGAATCCGAGCCTGAGCACCTCGATCATCTGCGACAGCGGCGAGGATTCGTCCTTGTGCTCGGCCGGCTGCCTCGGCACCAGCAAGAACACGGCGAGCGCGACGACGACGCCGCCGAGCGCGGAGATCCAGAATCCGGCGCGCCAGCCGTAATGATCGACCACGAAGGCGAGCGGGCTCGACGACAGCAGCATGCCGATATTGCCGATCGAGAGGATCGCGCCGGACCACAGCCCGAACCGCGCCGCCGACAATTGCTTGGCCGCCAGCGTCATCGGGCACATCAGCATGCCCGATGTCGCGATGCCCAGCATCACCTGCCCGACCGCGAAACTTTCCGGCCCCGTCGCGAATCCCGACGCGATGGCGCCGATCACGGTTCCCATAAGCAGGCTCAGCGACACCGGCCGGACGC
This sequence comes from Bradyrhizobium japonicum USDA 6, assembly GCF_000284375.1. NCBI lineage: Bacteria > Pseudomonadati > Pseudomonadota > Alphaproteobacteria > Hyphomicrobiales > Nitrobacteraceae > Bradyrhizobium > Bradyrhizobium japonicum. Next base: position 7,288,001 of record NC_017249.1, on the reverse strand, counting down.
CAAAGCGATCCATCGCCGCGCCGACCGGGATCTGTGCGGCGGCAAAGGCAAAGGGATAGACCGAAGTGAGGCTCGCCAGCGCCTGCGGCTCGATGTGGAAATCCGCCGCCATCAGGTCGAGGCTGACGGCGGGAATCGTGCGCAGCAGGGTCGAGAGCATGTGCCCGCAGGCGAGCGCAAGCAGCGCAAAGATCAGCGCGCGGGTGCCATCTCCCGCGTTATCAGTGGCAACCGCACTCATCAGCGTCCCGTCCCGGCGAGGGTTTCGGCCGGGTTACACGATTGGCGGGACTGTGCCAATGGGGGGGGGGCCGGTCCGGTGCGCGATGCTTTATGTCTTCCGGAGCCCCGCTGATCGAGCCAGGTCCTGCGTCGATGCCGCTGAAACTGCGATTCGTCGTTACGTCGTCAGTTGATGACGAACGCTGTTCAATTCCTGCATTCCGATTTATCGAAGCACAGGTTCGATTGCTCGAGTCTGGAAAAGTCCTCTGTTGCAATGAATACGAGAAGTCCGAGCAAGACCATCGCCGCGATGTTGGAACGCATGCTGGGGCGGTTCTCGACAGCGGCGCGATGGTGTTCGAACTTCGAGAGGTCGAGCATGCGCAAAATGTTGCCGGGCCGTGCATCATCAACCGGATCTCTGCCGCCTCCCGATCGCGTTCGAAACGGTACGACATTTCCCCGGTGGTTCGGTTGATCAGCCTTCATCTCGCGCCTCGTTCCCATCAAGCAGCGCTCGCTGGATTTCAATGATAAGGCCTGGCTTGAGGCGAGCGATCCTGAAATTCGCGAGCGCTGGCGCAATTCAGCGTGATGCCGCGGTGACCACTCACGTCTCTCCATTTCGTTTCTGTTTGTTTCTGCCTGTCCTTCGTTGGACGGCTTTGATTCACCGACTGCGTCTTGCAGCGAGCCAACATGAAAATTTGTACAGATTCTCGCACGCGATCGTCATTTTGACGCTGGGATTTTGTCCGCGATACTTCCAATTCGAGGCGGCGGTTTCACCTGCAATCAGTCGGCTTATCTGAAGCTTATCTGAAGGCAGGTACAAACAGTTAGAGGGCCATCAATTTGTCAACGCGACCGAAGCTCAGCGTTGCGCTGTTTGGAATCCTTGCAATAGCCGCGGTGGCCTATGGCGTATGGTATGAGCTCCTCGGGGGCGTCAAGCCGGCCGCGGCGGCCGCCCAGAGCGCTGCCAGTCAGGCCGCGGTGAAGATTCCCGTCACCTCGTTCGTGGTGAAGAAGGCCGACTTTCCCGTGCGCGCCTACGGACTCGGAGTCGTCTCGCCGTTCAAGACGGTGACGGTCAAGAGCCGCGTCGACGGTCAGATCATCAAGGTGTTCTTCAAGCAGGGGCAGATGGTGAAGGAGGGCGATCCGCTTCTGGAGATCGATCAACGCCCCTTCACCGCGGCTCTCGAGCAGGCGGTGGCGAAGAAGGCCCAGGACGAGGCCAATCTGAGGAACGACCGGTTGAACCTGGAGCGATTTCAGAAGCTCGCGAAGCAGCAATTCGAAACCCAGCAAAATCTCGATACCCAGCAGGCCCTGGTCGATCAGATGACCGCGCAGGTGAAGGGCGACCAGGCCGCCATCGACAATGCGCAGACCAATCTCGGTTACACCTCGATCAAGGCGCCGATCAGCGGACGAACGGGTTTCCGGCTGGTCGACCCCGGCAACATCGTGCATGCCGCGGATACGACGGGGATCGTCACCATCGCCCAGTTGCAGCCGATTGCCGTGCAGTTCACGGAGCCTGAAGAGCAATTGCAGGCCATCGACAAGGCCTTTGACGCCGGCGAGGTGCCCGTCGAGGCGCTGACCTCGGACGGAACCAGGACGCTGTCGCAAGGCAGGCTCGTGGTCATGGACAATTCGGTCAACCAGGCCACCGGGACCATCAGCCTGAAAGCGCGCTTCGACAACAAGGACAACGCGCTGTGGCCCGGCCTGTCGGTCACCACGCGGATGCTGATCGATACGCGCAAGGACGTCATCGTCGTGCCGCAGGATGGCGTGCAGCACGGGCCGTCGGGTCTGTTCGCCTATGTGATCGGCGACAATGGCAAGGTCAGCGCCAGGCCGATCAAGGTCAGCCAGAGCGGCGACGCGAATGCCGTGGTCTCCGAAGGCCTGCACGTCGGAGACAGGATCGTGGTGGCCGGGCAGTCGCGCCTGTTCGATGGTGCGCTGGTCGAGGAAGCGGATGCGGCCGCTTCGATTGCACCGACGACAAATGCCAGCGCCGAGGTCTCTCAGGCCAAGAGCGGAACCACGGGCGGAACCACGAGCGGAACCAAGACCGGATCGGCGGACTGACATGGCTGGCGGTATCTCGGCTCCCTTCATTCGCCTCCCTATCGCGACGTCGCTGCTGATGGTCGGCATCGTCTTCGTCGGGATCATCGCCTATCCGCAATTGCCGGTGGCGCCGCTGCCGGAAGTGGACTTCCCCACCATCCAGGTCTCGGCCAGCCTTCCCGGCGCGGATCCGGAGACGATGGCGTCATCGGTAGCGCAGCCGCTCGAATCGCAATTTGCGCTCATTCCCGGCGTCTCGGAGATGACGTCGCAGAGCCAGACCAGCTCGACCCAGATCGTCCTGCAGTTCGATCTCTCGCGCAACATCGACGGTGCTGGCTCCGACGTGCTCGCCGCCATCAATGCGGCGAGCGGGCAATTGCCCAAGAACATGCCGACCCCGCCGACCTACCGAAAGGTCAATCCGGCCGACTCGCCCATTCTCACGCTCGGCGCCACCTCGACGACGCTGCCGATGACGCAGGTGTCCGACGAGACCTACACCAAGCTCGCGCAGGCGATCAGCCATATCAGCGGCGTCGGCCAGGTCAGCGTCGGTGGACAGCAGGCACCGTCGATCCGTGTCCAGATCGATCCCGCCAAGCTGGTCGCCAAGGGCCTGTCGCTGGAGGACGTGCGCACCCCGCTGTCGGTGATCACCGTCAACAATCCCAAGGGAACCCTCAACGGCGACACGCGCACCTACACCGTCTATGCCAACGACCAATTCACCAAGGCCGAGGCCTGGAACGACATCGTCATCGCCTATCGGAACGGCAGTCCCGTCCGTGTCGGCGACATCGGCCATGCCGTGAGTGCACCGCTGGACAATACCCAATACGGCTGGGTTGACGGCAAGCCCGGCGTGTTCCTGGTCATCTTCAAGCAGCCGGGCGCCAACGTCATCGACACCGTCGACAGCGTCATGAAGCAGCTGCCGCATCTGCAGGCGGGTATCTCGCCGGCCATCAAGGTCTCGGTGCTGTCGGACCGCACGCAGACGATCCGCGCGGCCGTGAAGGACGTGCAGTTCACGCTGCTGCTGACGATCGGCCTCGTCGTGATGGTGATCTTCGTCTTCCTGCGCAGCGTCTGGGCCACCATCATTCCGTCGATCACGGTGCCGCTTGCCTTGCTGGGCGCCTGCGCGCTGATGTGGATAGCCGGCTACAGCCTCGACAATCTGTCACTGATGGCCCTCACCATCGCGGTCGGCTTCGTGGTCGACGATGCCATCGTGATGCTGGAGAACATCACCCGCTACATCGAGGAGGGCGAGACGCCGATGGCCGCCGCGTTCAAGGGCGCCAGCGAAATCGGCTTCACGATCATCTCGATCTCGATTTCGCTGATCGCGGTCCTGATTCCGCTATTGCTGATGAGCGGCATCATCGGCCGCCTGTTCCGCGAATTTTCGGTGACGCTCGCGATGACGATCGCCGTGTCGGCCCTGGTATCGCTGACATTGACGCCGATGATGGCGTCGCGCTTCCTCAAATCGCACGACGAGGAGCATCACGGCAGGCTCTTTATGCTCAGCGAGCGGATGTTCCAGGCCCTCGTGAACGGTTACGAGCGAGGCCTCGACCTCGTGCTGCGTTTCCGCTTCATCACCTTGATGGTGTTCTTCGCGACGATCGCGCTGACGGTCTATCTCTTCGTGATCATCCCCAAGGGGTTCTTTCCGCAGCAGGATACCGGGTTGATCACCGGAATCGTCGAAACGTCGCAGGACGTGTCGATCGCCGATATGGCGAAGCACATGCAGGAGATCGGCGCGATCGTGCTGAAGGATCCGGCGATCGACCACATGGCGATGCGGATGGGCGGCAGCGGCAATACGCTCAACGACGGCACGATGTACATTACGTTGAAGCCGCGGGATGAACGCACCGACTCGGCCGACCAGGTCATCCGTCGTCTGCAGGTCCAGACGGCGAAGGTCCAGGGTGCGCGGCTCTATCTCCAGTCGGCGCAGGACGTACGTGTCGGCGGCCGGGCGTCCCGTACGCAATTTCAGTTCACCCTGCAGTCGACCGACATGGACCAGCTCAACACATGGGCACCGAAGCTGCTGGCCAGAATGAAAGGGATGCCCGAACTGCGCGATGTCGCGTCCGACCAGCAGACGTCGGGCACCACGCTGACGCTGTCGATCGACCGCAATCAGGCCGCGCGTTTCGGGATCACGCCCGACGTGATCGACGCGACCTTGTATGACGCATTCGGGCAGCGCGAAATCGCGACTTACTTCACCCAATTGTCGACCTACTATGTCGTCCTCGAGGTGCTGCCCTCGCTGCAGAAGAATCCGTCCACGCTGGAGCAGATCTACCTGCGTTCCCCGACGACGGGGGGAGAGGTGCCGCTGTCGGCGTTCACCAAGTGGACCACGGTGCCGGTGCGTCCGCTGGCCATCAACCATCAGGGCCAGTTTCCCGCGGTGACGATCTCCTTCAACCTCGCGCCCAACGTCGCACTCGGCCAGGCGACCCAGGCGATCGAGGCGATGGAACAGCAGATGAACGTGCCGGCCGCGATCACCTCGACTTTCGCAGGCACGGCGAAGGCGTTCCAGGAGTCGCTGTCCTCGGTGCCCCTGCTGATCGTGGCGGCGCTGATCGTGGTCTATCTCATTCTCGGCGTGCTCTACGAGAGCTACATTCACCCGTTGACGATCCTGTCGACCCTGCCATCGGCCGGTGTCGGCGCGCTGGCGACGCTGCTGATCTTCCATTTCGACTTCAGCCTGATCGGTCTCATCGGCCTCGTTCTGCTGATCGGCATCGTCAAGAAGAACGGCATCATGCTGGTCGACTTCGCGATCGTGGCGGAGCGGGATCAGGGCCTGTCGCCGGTCGAGGCCATTCGCCGGGCCTGCCTGCTGCGCTTCCGCCCGATCCTGATGACCACGATGGCGGCGGTGCTCGGCGGCGTGCCGCTGATGCTCGGCCACGGCACCGGGTCGGAACTGCGTCAGCCGCTGGGCTACGCCATGGTCGGCGGTCTCTTGGTCAGCCAGGTCCTGACGCTCTTCACCACGCCGGTTGTCTATCTTTATTTGGACCGTGTCTCGCAATGGTTCAGTCCGAAACGACACGCAGCAAGCGATCCTCAGGAAGAGGACGTTGTCGACGACGGCGATCTGGACGTCTTCAAAAAGCTGGACCGGAAGAAATCAAGGGTCTTCGCGGCGGAGTGACTGTTTGACATCCGCGCCGACGGCGGCGAGCACGGCGCTGCGATGGGCGCAAAGGTCCATGTCATCGGGCCGTTCGGAAAGCCGTTGCACTGCAAGATGTCTTGCAACCAGTAATAGTGACGAGGTGGGAGGTCAATCAGCAAGTTCTTGATGGTGGCTCTGCCGGCACTCACATGTCGGCTCTCAGGGGAGCTGACAGAAACCGAGGAGTGCATCGATAGATGCGAATGACCCGAAGCGGTCCTCCACTGCATCAGAGAGCCTGGCCGTGAAACGGTATTGCTAGCGAGTGAACTGATAATCGATCCAAACCTGAATTTCCGATAGTCCGCTCAAGTCCAACGAGCCCGCTTCGATTTCGTGCGGCTCAATCGTCACGTCCCAATCTCCGCCCACGCCGCGGCCCCAGATGGCCAATGACGTAGGAGCATCGATCGGTGGGTCGGTGTTCTCGACGGGGCGTTCCAGCCGCGTCGTTTCCGCGCGGCGATTGATGGTCTGGGGCGCCAGATGCTGCACCTCAACCGTTCCATCCAGTCGACGCTGCTCGTACTGCGCGCCGTGCCGCACCATGCACGAGATCTCTCCGCTTTGATTATGCGCTCCAACAAAGGAGACGAGCACGTTCTTGACCTTGGTCTCAAAGTGGCTTTCGGGCAGGTCCGTCGCTTCAAGCCGAAAGCTGAAGCTATGTGTACTGCGGAGCGATGTTAATTCCGGACCGTCCGTGAACGAGAGCCTATGGGTGTCCCAGTCGGGCCTCGCGTCAAAGTAGGAGATATAGGACAGCTGCATATTGACAGGGTTCAAAATTCCGCCCCAGGACGCGATCAAGGCGTTTGCGAGAGCGGCTTCGTCCTTTTCGCCTTCGTAGAAGGCCCGGCTGACGTCCGGACTAATCATTCCAGCATCCAGGAAGACGTTCTGTTCCTGGTTGTCGAGCGTATATATTTCGACCGATCTTTGCGCCCGGAAGGCCAGTGTCTGCAGCGATTGGGCCTTTGAGGCTGCGATGTCTATGGCCGCCAGTCCAACTTGCCGAATCGTGTGCTGCCTGTTCTGCAGGTCGGATATCAGCTTATTCACCGATGCGACCACCGCTTCGGCCCGCGCAAGTTTGGCGGTTGCGGCGTCAAGACGCTGCTGGGCCAAGGTCGCCCGGTTCCCGGCAAGCATCAGTTCGTGAGCCAGCTCGGCACCCTGTTTGACCAGCGCGACATATTTGGAGCTGTCCGGCGCCGCGGTGGCGTTGAGACTTTGCACCAGCTTCACGAAGCTCACGATGGACTTGCCGCCCTTTACGACAGCGTCGACGTTCTTGCCCACCTTCTCGTAGGCTTTTTTGACCTGCTCGAGGTCTGCGTTCTTGACCTTTGCGTCGTCGATCAGAGCCTTCACGATCGGTTCCGCATTGTCGCTGAGGGAGTTGGAAAGCGCGACCAATGACGGCGCAAGCGCAACGACGCTCGCGCCGGCTGTCGGGATAGCGGCTACGATGCTCACCACCGCCGCGCCGATCGACGCCACCGTGCCGAGGAATCCGCCGAAAGAGAAACTCTTGGTCGCCATCACCGGCAGCGCCGTCTGAATTTCGGCGGTCACCTTGTCGAGCCGTTGCTTCGCATAGGTGACTTCGTCAGCCGAATTCTTCAGTTCGGTCTTCGCTATGTCGAGCTCGTCACTGCTGTTTGCGCGCGCCGCGAGGACTTCCGTGAGTTGCTGCGCCGCAAATTCATTCATGGCCGCGATTCCCTCCGCACCCAAAAGCCATTGCGTGCCGATGGTCAGGAAGCTCAGCGTCAGGGACCCAAAGCCGGTATAGGCGGCGATGTAGTAGTCAAACCGCGGCAGCAGGTCCATCTGGCGCGGCAGGCCCAGCGCGTTGTTGCCGCCGCCCTTCCACACCACCTCGTCCGTCCCTGCAACGGGCTCAGGAAAGCCCACCATCTGTCTTTGCAGACGAAGGGCCTCCACATTGTCCGGCTGAAACTGCAGCGCGGCCGCGAGCTCACCTGCAGCAAGCGTCAGATATCCTGCACGATCGGCGACGCGAGAGTTGTACCTGTGATAGAAATAGTCCCCGACAGCAATACGGAACGGGGCCCAGTAATTGGCGTAAACGCCAAGATTGCTGCGCACAAGCGCCAGGAACTCCTCTTCGGAAACAATGGTGTAAGCGATGGCCGACGAGATGCCCGAAGCTCCGTCCGTACCGGACGAGGCTTGTTCGTCACCCAGGAACCCTCCGGCGCCGCCCGCACCACCGCCACCGCCCTCTGCTTCAAGTGCGGGAAAGCCATCCTCGGTCATGGTCGTAAAGGTCAGCGTGCCGGCATTTCCTCCTGGTCCGCCGGGGGTGCCCGCGCTGGGAGGACTTCCTGGCGTGCCGGGAATGATCTCGCCGGGAACCCATTCCTCATGTGTGGTTTCCATGGGCCAGGGATCGGGGACCGTGATCCAGTATCCCTCGATAATGGTGTCGGGCACGCCTACGGTGCCATCGGCTCCCGTGACGCCGGCGGCTCCGTGGCCACCAGACACGCTGACATAGGCGCCGGTTGATCGTTTGCACCGGACAATGACGGTGCCGCCACCCCCGCTGGGGTATGCCCCCCTGGCGTTAATCATCTTTCCGTTGCCGTGATACTCGTCGGCGATGATGATCAGGGGCCTCTGACCGACTATGAGGTCAACCTCATGGATCACAACTCGCCCAAGTAGAAAGACGGGCCCCGATCCTACAAAGTTATTATAGAAGCTCTGCACATAGGCGTTGATGACGACTCTGTCCCGAATATACGGATAGTTGTACGGATCCATGACGTCGTTGCCCCTGTGTTCAGGTGTAATGCCTGGATCATGTCATGCTTGGTGTTACAGGTATCTCGCCGTAGCCGTGGTGCACGCTTGAACGCCTCAGCCAGTCATGGGCAACGAAACTCAGTCGAAGGCTCGTCTCAACCGCGGACGGTGCTCTCAAGGGCACAACCTACGATAGCGCGTCCAAGCTGAAGGGGCGTCCACGCGAGCTACTGATACCAATACACCAAAGGTTGTGCTTTCACCAGTTCCGCATCCTCAGACCACCGCGTCACAACACCACATTGATGACCGCTCGTGGCCCACAACCGGACTCTTGCACCGCACTTGTGTTGCGATAGTTCAGCCTATGAACGGCGCACCTTAATTTAGCGGGAACTGCTGGCCGGCTCTGCGCTCGCTATCAGCCCATGCTCCCCGGCATGAAGCAGCGCGGTTTCGGATGACCATTTAGGTAGTAAGGCCAGACCATCGTATGGCCAGCGCGGTTCGGTCCATCTACGACAGCTTCGTTCGGTACATCAACCCACTCGCCATCAAGGCGTACGCGATAGTGACCGTCCTTAGTTTCCCAATCGGCGTCATCAACGCGCTTCGCATCACTGCCATCGCAGCAAGGCCCTTTGCCACTGTGCAAGCTCTCATACCAGCTGTTCAACTCGGGGTGCTGATAATCGTGGGCGCCAGCGTGACCGATTGTAAAGATCGGCAGCATGACAGTGAATACAGCAAGCGTTGCATGCCGAAGGTGATTGTTCATCTTACTCCTGATCCCGCAGTGGAAAGTCCCGCACGCCGAACACATCAAGGCGCGTGAACCATGGGACCGTAGTAACCGCCCCAGTGGCTCCACACATCCCGGTCCCCGTAACCGCAGAATTCGCTGGCGCGGTTACCGTAGCAGGGACGCCAGTCATTATGACCCACGCCGATTGTGGTATTTGCGTCGGCGCTCTCTGTGAAATGCCGCGAGGTCATATGGTTTTCGCGAGCCAGCGCCGGAGCCGCAAGCATGGCTACGGTGATCAATGCGGTCGAGAGAAGTTTAACCTCGCTCATTCAATTTCTCCATCGGATAGGAACAGCCAACGACGCTTGTACTCTCCGTGAAGATGGAGAGGCGATCGACTGATTAAAGGAACATTCCGTCACATCGTTTCAACCATGCGCGAGGTCGGCGCGTCGTATAATCACGAGTTCCGTCCCATGCTAGAGAGATCGAGTTGCGCGTAAGCGCGTGCTTGCTCCCCATCGCGCCGTCCGGCCCGCAAAACTCAACGACGCTGGGGTATCTCCGTGCGAGATCACAAATCCGCCTGCTCCGATGGTCGACACCCCATTTCCCGTATGGTTGCCAGCAGATTGAGCGTTGCCCGAGGGTCCGGTTGTGGCCCGTTCGAGACTTGCCCGTCGGGTCTGACGATGTCCGCCTATCGGGTTAGTTGTTGCAGCAGCTTCCGCGTCTCGCCCAGCAGCGCCCGCATCGCCCTTCGTTCCGCGATCCTGTCTTGCGTGAATAGCCCATGCTTCCGCGCATTCTGATTTCCCCTCGGTGCGCCTGATCTCGCGACGCTGCCATGCATGCGACAGCGGGTCTTGCCATGCACCGCCGGCGCGAGGCAGGCGGTGCCGTTGCGTGTCCTGGCGCCGCAGCGCGGACTCTCTCGCATTGCGCCCGTGTTGCGGGCGTGACGGCTGGTCACAGGCTCGCCCCTTGCCTTGCCTCGCTCGGGCCTGCCTCCGCGACGATCAGGCCAGTGTGCTGCGTGACATTCCCCACGATCGCACGTCCTCCGTCCTGCACGGACAGGTTCTGCACCGTGATCGCGCGCTCGTTGCTATTGCGATGACGGCTCAGCGCCTCGACCTGGGCGGCGAAGGTGCGGGAGAGCCGGGTCAATGCGCGCGCGGCGCTCTCGTGCTGCGCAAGATCGTCGGTGCAGGCGAGGCGACAGGCGCAGCGCATCGCCGCCACGTGGACGGAGACCATCTGCGACACCAGCATGGTCTCAATGGAATCCTTTGGCGCGATGCTCCTGATCATTGACACCATGAAGGCGAGATTGGCCTCGTCCGGCTTGTGCCCGATCGCGCTCGCCTTCACGAGCTGCTTGAGAATGCCGTGCAGCGCGTCGCGGTCGACGGCGCCAAGCGCGTCGGCCAGCAGTCTTTCGCCGGCTTGCGGATCGGGATGCTTGATCGCAATGCGCCGCTTGTAGAGCCTGATGCGCGGGCTCGCGATGAAGCTGCCGCGATCGTTTGCCGCAAGCGACGAGGTGGTGGGGCGGTTCGGTGCTGTCGTCATGTGCTTTGTCCTTTGTCGGCGCGTGCGAGCGACCGTTCGCTTGCGGCGCGCGGATGCAAATTTCGGGAAGTCGATGAAGGGTTTACGCGCAACCAGGTCGTGGCCGCCCTGGCAGGGCCGGCATGGACGCTGGCGATTGTTGCGATGATGCCATCATGCCGGTGTTTTGCCCGACGTGTCAAATTGCACTTCGCTTTATCAGAATTCGCTTGCATTGCGCAAGCCCTTGTCCTGACAGGGGCCGGCTACTGTGCATGGGGTTGTTTTCGCGTTTTTTGTTTGGATGCGGCTCTCGCGTGCCGCGCGACGGAATGCCGGCGTGCAAACGCGATTGCGAAATCCGGTGCGGCCGCTAATCATGATCTCCAGAGGCGCCGCACCATGCAAAAGCGGCAGCGCGGGTCCGGGGAGAGAACGAATGCAACGAACGCTTCGCCTGCTGGCGATTGTCGCCGGATTGTGCGTGACGACCGAGGCCCTCGCGCAAAAATATCCGGCGCGTCCGGTCAAGATCATGGTCGGCTTCAGCGCGGGCGGTCCGGTCGATGTGGTCGCGCGCATCGTCGGCGACCGGCTGAGCAACAAGCTCGGCCAGCCCTTCGTGGTCGAGAACCGTGCCGGCGCCAACGGCATGATTGCAGCCGAGGGCGTGGCGCGCGCGGACGCGGACGGCTACACCATCCTCGCCTGCAACTCGTCCACGATCACGCTCAACAAGACGCTGTTCAAGGATGCCCGCTACGATCCGCAAGGAGACTTTGCGCCGCTCACCACCGTCATCTCGGCGCCGCTGGTTCTCGTGGTCAATCCCGAAAATCCCAGGACGGCCAACATCAACACCGTCGCCGATTTCGTCGCCGCGGCGAAGGCCGCGCCCGGCGCGCTCGCCTACGGCTCGGGCGGCAACGGCAACCTTGCCCATCTCGCCATGGAACTGCTCAGCCAGAAGGCCGGCATCAAGCTGATCCACGTGCCCTATCGCGGCGGCGCGGCATCCGAGGTCGGCATCCTCGCGCAGGAAGTCCTGGCGGTGTTCGATCCCTTGTCCGCCGTGCCATTGGTGAAGGCCGGCAAGCTGCGCGCGCTCGCGGTGTCATCGGCCGAGCGGCTGCCGGCGCTGCCTGACGTGCCGACCGTCGCGGAAGCCGGCTATCCCGGCTTTGATATCTCGTTCTGGGTCGGCTTCTTCATGCCGAAGGCCGTGCCCGCGCCGATCCGCGAGACGCTCCATCGCGAGATCGTCGCCGCCGCCAGGGATCCGGCGGTGCAGGAGCGGCTGGAGTCGCAAGGCGTCGTCAGCGTGCTGAGCCCTGCCGACTATGCCGCGAAGATCGCAAAGGAGACCACGGAGCTCGCCGAGGTCGTCGCGGCCGCGAACATCAAGGCGGAGTAGGGGGCGTCACCGCGAGAAGATCTGCTTGCGGTGGCGGATCAGCGCTCGCTCAATGCGAGGCGCACGGCGCGGGCTTTTGCGCTCTTTCCGGCCGCGCGCGCTGCGATCATGCCGCGCGCCTCGCCGTGCCTGGTCTTCCGGATCAAGGATGCGAGCCGCTTGCGCGCACGGCTGGCCGTCAAACGCGCCGCCAATTGCTCGCCCTTGCGAATGATGGTGGCAGCTGAAGCCGTCAGGTTCACCGGAACCCAGGCGACGTCCTTTGTCTTGGACAGGCTGCCGATGCCTTCGCATGGGGCTTCGCGCGGCAGGTCGATCCGGATCGCAAGCGCCTCCGCGCGCTCGGTCCAGTCCTCGGCCCTGGTGCCGGTGATGATGCGGACGTAGTCGCGGGTCTCGCGCGGCAGCTCGCTCTCTTTGGCAAGCCACTTCTGGATCCGGCCGGGGCCTGCGTTATAGGCGGCTGCGGCGAGGCCGAGATTGCCGAAATCGTCGCGGAGCTTGCGCAGGAATCTGGCCGAAGCCGGCAGCGCCTTCATCGCATCGAAGGGATCGTCGAGCCCGACTTCGGCGGCAGTCTCCGGCATGAACTGCGCAACGCCCTGTGCACCGGCCTGGCTGACCTCGTTCGATTTGAAGCGGCTCTCCTGCCAGATCAGACGCGCGAAGAACGGCACTGGAATGCCGCTCGCCTCAGCGGCTTCACGAAGCGCGTGGCAGAATCGTTCGGTCGGCGAAACCGGCGCCTGCACGGCCGTGTCGGCGACGCGCGGCGGCTCGTGTGTCTCCTCATAGGCCGCGCGCGCATTGGCGAGCTCGATGGCTTGCACGCTGGCAAGGAAGAGCTCGACCACCGGAACAAGTGGTGAGGCTTGGGTGGTTTGAAGAACGGCGTGGTCGAAGCTTGATGTTTGCCGGGACGCCGGCGGATCGAGGTCGCACATCAGAATCAGAAACGCGGCGCAGGCCGCGACGACAAATCGCATTGCGTGGACAACCTCGAACTGTGGGATGAACGACCAGCGCTGCGCCGGCAATAAGGAGTTGTTAACCGTCCGATTGCGGCAAAGCTGCGGTCTCGCCGGTTCCGTCGGTGTTACTACGGTGTTCCCGCGGCGAAACTCTCCGCGGTTTCGCGGAGCGATGAATTGGGACGCGCGACATGAAGCGATGGATGCTTGGCGCGGTGATGACGCTGTGCGTGATCTGTCCGGCGCTCGCGAGCAATCTCGATGCCACCGCGGTGAACGACGCCGTGCGTCCCGCAAGACAGCCTGCGACCGACAAAGTCAACGCAGCCGTGGTGAAGCTTCAGGTCATGCTGGACCGTCCGCAGTTCTCGCCCAGCGAGATCGACGGCAAGCTCGGCGAGAACGCGCACGGGACGGCGGAGTCTGACAAGGTCAGCAAGCCTACATCGCATGGCTGCATCAGGCTGACCAATTGGGACGTGCGCACGCTAGGCGACAACGTCAAGCGCGCCTCGAATTCGTCCTCGAACTAGTCCTTGGGAAAATCCTTGCGCATCGCGATCTCGGCGGCATCGCCGGGCGACAGCACGGTCTGGGCGAACGCTGCTTGCGGCTTCGTCATGATGTCGTAGAGCGAGATGCCCTTGATCGGCTTATCCATGAGCACGCGAACGCAGTCGGCGAGCGTGCCGTTGTAGACGAGATAAGGCGGACCCCGGTCCTTCTGTCTCTCGCCTTTCAGCGACGGCCACTTCTTCAGTTCGGCCGGCGCGTCATAGGCGATCGGCGATTCCTCTTTGAACATGCGCTTGGCCTCGGGCGGCGTGGAAAGTCCGAAAATCCTAGGCTTGCCCGGTAAACGCTCGTTAAAGAATTAGTTCAAATCAGCCGGCAACGAAGGCGAGCAGGGTGCCGTTGGCCTTGGCTGGCGGCACGCAGATCGCAGCCCCGCTGCGCAACGCAGCCGGACCCAGCGCCTTCTCGGTGGCTGCGAGATCGCCGCTGACGAGGACCAGGGCCGCGCCGCCGCGCGCGGAAAGACCCGCGAGCGGTACGCCGGGATAGCGTCTGCCGAGCTGCTCCAGCGTCAGATAGACGAAGTCGGCGCGGTCGCCGCCGGACGGCACGGCGACTGCACCGTCGGCTTCCGTCCTCGGTTCGCGGTCGATCAGGCGGCCGAGATGCGCCGCATCCTGCGCAGGCTCGGGCGTTGCGATCAGCGTCTGCCTGATCCGTTTCGCCGCATTGGCGTGCTTCATCAATTCAGGAATCCACACCGTCTCGCGGGTCTTGTGCTGGCAGGCGAAGATGCGCACGCCGCCGGGGGCTTCCGCGGTCGGCCACATGAAGGTGCGGAATCTTGCCGCCGAGATCGTGCCATCGGGCAGCGTCACCGGCCGTTCGAAATCGGTCGGGCCGATCGGCGTCAGGCCGCGCGCACGGATCTCCTCCGCGCCGGCCGCGCTGTCGATCGCCGTGAAGGCGATGCGCTCGATGCCCTCGCCGTGCCTGTCGACGAAGGCGCGGGCAGGTGCGTTGTGCTCGGTCGCCACCAGCACGCCGAGCAGCTCCATATAGTCGGGGTCGAACATGATGGTGTAATTTCCGGTGCCCATATGCGCGCTGTGGGTGCCGCGCGGCGACAGGGTGAAACCGAGCTGCCTGTAGTTTTCGGCGGCCTTGTCGAGGTCCCGAACCATGACCACGGCGTGGTCGATACCGATGATGTTCTTGAGGGCCACTGTTCTTTCCCCGCAGCAAATGCAAATTTCGATCTGGACCGCGCCAGCGGCCGCTGGCCCTGTCTACGCCGGTTAGGCGATCAAGTCATTTTCAAATCGGGGGCGGATGCGGAATTTCATTTCGCGAAATGCGGTATCGACGCGCGATGGCGTCACTGCGTCTGCTCGATATAGGCGGCGAGAATGGCGCGCTCCTCGCTGGTCATGTCGGTGATGTTGCCCGGCGGCATCGCATTGGACCACGCCGCCACGCGGCCGATCAGGCGGATGTTGCGATGGATGTGCTCGGGCGCGTCGAGCAAGATGCCTTTGGGCGCGGTCACGATGCCGGCCCAGACCGGCTCGGCCGCGTGGCACATACTGCAACGGGACATCACGATCTCCTCGACATTGGCGCGCGTCGGCTGCGCCGACAGCGCGCCCGTCTTGACCTCGCGAGGGCCGGCGGCGGAGAGCAGCAGGATCGCGATCACGCCCAATGCGGCGACACCCCACACCCACCACGGCGATTTGCGCCCCGCGTGCCGCTCGTTGAAGAAGTGGCGGATCACGGGGCCGAGCGCCAGAATGATCGCGACGATGATCCAGTTGAAGCGCGTCGCGTAGAGCAGAGGATAGTGATTGCTGATCATCAGCACGACGACGGGGAGCGTCAGGTAGTTGTTGTGGACCGAGCGCTCCTTGCTGGTCTTGCCGAGCTTCGGATCGGGCGACTGCCCGGCGATCAGGCTGGCCACGATCTTCTTCTGGTTCGGGATGATCAGCGCGAACACGTTGGCGACCATGATGGTGCCGATGATCGCCCCAATCTGGTTGAAGGCGCCGCGGCCGCTCAGGACGTGGGTGAAGGCGTAAGTGAGCGCGACCAAAAATAGATAGCCGCCGATGGCAAAGGGCAGCTCGCGCTGCGCAAGCCCGGTGCGGCAGGCCGCCTCATAAAGCAGCCATGCCAAAGCCAGGCTGCAGAAGCTGAACAGTCCGGCCTGGATTGGTGTGAGGTCGAGAATCGCCTTGTCGACCAGGAACAGGTCGGCATCGAGATAGTACACCACCACCATCAGCGCGAAGCCGGACAGCCAGGTGGTGTAGGCCTCCCATTTGAACCAGGTGAGCTCCTCCGGCATCTGGCTCGGAGCCACCAGATATTTCATGATCCGGTAGAAGCCGCCGCCATGGACCTGCCAGGCTTCGCCCTGCACGCCGTCCGGCAGGTCAGTCTTCGGCTTCAGGCTGAGATCGAGGGCGATGAAGTAGAAGGAACTGCCGATCCAGGCGATCGCCGCCACCACGTGCAGCCAGCGCAGCAGCAGGCTCGCCCATTCCGATATGATGGATCCCCACATGATCACCCCATCAATTGCGACCAGGATGCCGCAGCTTTGATGACCGCAACCGGCGGTCGCGCCCTTACAATGTGTCGCACCGATCTGCCGCATTTTCCAGTACGATGGGCCGCGGCTGATGCACATCGTGCGGGCATGAGCTGACGAGGGATTCGGCAGGCGTTTGAACTGCCGCAGAACATTTGCGGATCAATCAGCGTCGACGTTCAGGACGCGCAGGCTGGGAGGAAGACGACGTGAAAAGCAGGATCTCGTCCGCAGCAACGGTTGCGGGATTGCTGGTCGCGGTTGCTGCCAGCGCGCAGGCCGAGCCGGTTCTGCAGGGCAAGGACGCCTATGGCGATTGGCAGGCCGACAAGCCGGGCACGGTCAGGTTGATCCGGCCGCAGGATCTCGTCAGGCCCGGCGCGACGCGGTCGGTTGCGAGCACCGCGCGCGTGGCGTCGCGCCCGCCGGAGGCCACGCCCCAGGTGCCGGCAGGTTTCAAGATCGAGCTGTTCGCCGAAGGCTTGCGCGCACCGCGCATCGTGAGGGTTGCGCCGAACGGCGATGTCTTCGTCGCGGAGACGCGGGCCGACGCCATCCGCGTGCTGCGCGCCGGGGATGGCGGCAAGGTCGCGACCAACGAGGTGTTTGCCAGCGGATTGAGACGGCCGTTCGGCATCGCCTTCTTTCCGAACGGCGACAATCCGCAATGGGTCTATATCGCCAACACCGACAGCGTCGTCCGCTTTCCCTATCAGGCCGGCGATCTCAAGGCGCGCGGCAGGGCGGAGACGATCGTGGCAAGCCTGCCGCAGGACGGCAGCCATTCCACCCGCGACATCGTCTTCACGCCCGACAACAAGCGCATGCTGGTCTCGGTCGGTTCTCTCAGCAACGTCGCCGAGGGCATGGGTACGCCGCCGGGCGGGTTGGAGGTGTGGTCGAAGGCGCAACCGCTTGGCGCGGCCTGGGCGAGCGAGACCGAGCGCGCCACCGTGCTGGCCTTCAATCCCGATGGCAAGGAGCGGAAGATCTATGCAACCGGCATCCGCAACTGCGTCGGTCTTGCGATCCAGCCGCAGACCGGGCTGCCCTGGTGTTCGACCAACGAGCGCGACGGCCTCGGCGACGATCTCGTGCCGGACTACGTGACCAGCGTGAAGGAAGGCGCGTTCTACGGCTGGCCGTGGTTCTACATCGGCGGCAACGAGGACCCGCGCCACACCGGCGCGCGGCCGGATCTGAAGGACAAGGTGACGGTGCCCGATGTGCTGGTGCAGCCGCACTCGGCGTCGCTGGGCATGACGTTCTATCAGGGCACGCAGTTTCCGCCGGAGTATCAGGGCGAGGCCTTCGCCGCCGAGCACGGCTCCTGGAACAGGTCGAAGCGCACCGGCTACAAGGTGATCCGCATCCGGATGAAGGACGGCGTGCCGACGGGCGAGTACGAGGATTTCGTCACGGGGTTTGTGGTGAGTGACACGGACGTGTGGGGAAGGCCGGTCGGCGTTGCGGTCGCGAAGGATGGGGCGCTGCTGGTCTCGGAAGATGGCAACGGCACGATCTGGCGGGTGAGCCACCCATAAATTTGGATATGGCGTCGCTATCTTGTCGACCGCCCTTAACAACGGGTGAAAGCCGCCGAAACTACTTGCAACGACAGTTGATACTAGCCAAGGTAGAGCGTTCTTTGGGGGAGAGCAAAATGGAAGGACTGGGGACAACTGAGCCGTTGGTTACGGCGGCTTGGCAGTGGTTTAGCATCGGACTAGGCGTCGCTTTCCTGGTCACCATCGGCATCATTGTGCTTTTCGTTCTCAAGGGAGACACCGAGTACGGGATCGATCAAGGATTTCTCGGACTTATTTTGATGCTGACTACCATTTTCTATCTTGTGGCTTTTTCATTTTTGGTCGCCGCGTCGACCAAGGGGTTGGATATTAAGGTGACGGTCGTAGTTGTCGATGCTCTCGTCCTGATCGGAAGCAAACTATTGGCGCCGCGCTTTCTCACCTACTTATCGTCATGACGTCCGGAGTTGAGTGCTACCCCCGTCTCACACTCGCGCCACCGTCCACCGGTAGCGTCACGCCCGTGATGAAATTCGCCTCGTCCGACGCCAAAAACAGCGCGGCGTTCGCGACGTCCCAGCCGGTGCCCATCTTCTTGCGCAGCGGCACCTTGCTGTCGCGCTCGGCTTCGACCTCGGCGCGGGGCTTGGACCATTCGCGGGCGCGGGTGTCGACGGCCATCGGCGTGTTCATCAGGCCGGGCAGGATGACGTTGGCACGGATGCCGTATTCGGCGTTCTGGTAGGCGAGCTGTTCGGTGAAGGCGATCATCGCCGATTTCGTCGCCTTGTAGGCGACGTAAGGATAGGTCGTGATCGCGGCCATCGAGGAGATGTTGATGATGGCGCCGCTTCTCTGCGCGCGCATGATCGGGATCACTTCCTTCGCCGCGAGAATGCAGCTCTTCAGATTGATGGCGACGATACGGTCGAACGCCTCCTCGGTGATTTGAAGCAGCTCGGCATCGCCCCCGGACAGGCTGACACCGACATTGTTGTGCAGCACGTCGATGCGGCCCCAGCGCGCCTGCGCATCCGCGACCATCGCCTTGATGTCCGCGGACTTGGTCACGTCGGCCTTGAAGGCCGCGGCGGTGCCTTGATCCGCTGCGATCAGATCGACGGTTTCCTGCGCCGATTCCAGGTGGTGGTCGACGCACAGCACTTTGGCGCCCTCGCGCGCGAAGGTCAGCGCGGTTGCGCGGCCATTGCCCATGCCTTCGCCGCGGCTCTGGCCGGCACCGACGACGATCGCGACCTTGTCCTTCAAGCGCATGTCACTTCACTCCCGGGATCGGGTACTGCTGGAGTACCTCTTTGTAATACGGTTCGTTGTCGATCTTCATGGTGGCGAGCACGCGCACCACGCCGCAATAGAAGGCGATGGTGAGCACGAGATCGACCATGTGCTCGTCGGAGAGATCTCTCTTGATCTCTGCGAAGGTCGCGTCCGCCATCGCGAGCTCGCGCACCATCTCGCGTGCGCCTTTCAGGATCGCTTTTGCGAGCGGCTCCAGCTTCGACGGCTTGCCCTCGGTCTCCGCCATCAGGCCTGCGATGTCCTTGTCGGTGACGCCGAACTCCCTGCCGATCTTCACATGGTGGGTGAATTCGTATTCCGACTTCTCCATCCAGCCGACCTGGAGGATCGCGAGCTCCCGCAGCCGCGGGTCGAGCTTGCTCTTGAAGCGAATATAGCCGCCGATGCCGTTGAAGGCGCGCGCCATCTCCGGCGAGTTGACCAGCAGCTTGTGCAGGTTGGTGTTGCGCTTGAGCATGTCGCGATATTCAGGCGCGACCTGGTCGGCCTCGAGATAGGGCAGGCGGGCCATCCGTGTTCCTTTCAGTGTTCCTGTGATTCACGTTCCGGCGCTTGCAGCGTCACGCCGCCGTCGACCACCAGCACCTGGCCGGTGATGTAGCGCGCGAAGTTGCTGAGCAGGAATTTGGCGGCGTGGCCGACGTCCCAGCCGGTGCCTTCGGTCTTGAGCAGGGAGGCCCTGGCGCGGTTGGCGCGTGCCTGTTCGCTCATGCCGCGGGCATAGACCATCGGCGTGTACATCGGTCCGGGGCAGATGCAGTTGACGCGGATGTTGTCGCGACCGTGATCGACCGCCATGGCGCGCGTGAGACCGATGATGGCGGCCTTCGATGTCGTGTAGCTCGTGAGCCCACGCGGCCGCAGCGCCGAGATCGAGGAGATATTGACGATCGCGCCGCCCCTGGCGGTCTTGATCATCGCGGGGATCGCGTGCTTGGAGAGCAGGAACATGGTCTCGACATTGACCTGCATGACGCGGCGATACTGCTCGGGCGTCTCGTCGACCACGCTGCCGCGGCTGCCGATGCCGACATTGTTGTCGAGGAAATCGAGCCGGCCCCAGCGGTCGAGTGTAGCCTCGACCAGTGTCTTGCAATCGGCTTCGCTGGTGACGTCGCCACCATGCGCCGCCGCCGTGCCGCCCTCGGCCGTGATCATCTCCACGGTGCGCTCGGCGAGCTTGAGGTCGCGATCGGCCACCAGCACTTTTGCTCCGGCGCGGGCCAACAGAATTGCTGCAGCGCGGCCGTTGCCGATGCCGTCGCCAGCGGCGCCACCACCGCTGATCAGCGCCACCTTGCCGGCGAGGCCGGCATCGTCCTCGGGGCCCTGCATGTCGTTTCATCCCAATTATTTTCGTGCAGATTAGCAATCGCCCTGACAGGAGAGAAGGCCGGCGGTCCCGCGCGGATGTCATTGACATCGCATGGAATTGCATGCCGCCGGGCGGCACGGCGCGCGATTAAGCGGGCATATCGCGGAACCGTTCTGCCGAGCTTGCGTTTGTTGCGGGGGCTTTTCCGCGCTAGGCTCCCGCCCGGGGTTTCCCAATCGCCAGTGGCTTGCCGATGAATCTGCTCGATCCACAAGGGCCGGTGGCTGCCGCCAACAGCACCATCCTGGTCGATTCCGTCTTCATCATGCTCGTGATCGTGGTGCCGACCATTTTCGCGATCTTGGCCTTTGCGTTCTGGTTTCGCGCGTCCAATCCGAGAGCACGTTACCAGCCTGACTTCGTCTATTCCGGCCGCGTCGAGATGGTCGTGTGGGCGATCCCCGCGCTCACCGTGATCCTGCTCGGAGGCGTCGCCTGGATCGGCTCGCACCAGCTCGATCCCGCCGCGCCCGTGCCGGGCACCGGCAGTCCGGTCCGCATCCAGGCGGTCTCGCTCGACTGGAAATGGCTCTTCATCTATCCGGACCAGCGTATCGCCACCGTCAACACGCTGACGGTGCCGGCCGGCGCCGAGCTGAATTTCCAGCTGACGTCGTCGAGCGTGATGAACGTGTTCTTCATCCCGCAACTCGGCAGCATGATCTACACCATGAACGGCATGGTGACGAAGCTGAACCTGCGCGCCGACAATGAGGGCAAATTGCAAGGCCTGTCGGCGCATTTCTCCGGCGACGGCTTTCCCGACATGATGTTCGACGTCAACGTGATCTCGCAGCTCGCCTTCCCGGATTGGGTCGCGACCACGGCGAAGACCGATGCCGTGCTGAACGAGGAGAGCTACACGAAGCTGATGCAGCAGGGCGTCGAGAAGAACAGGCTGACGTTTCGCCTGGAAGACCCCCGTCTGTTCGACCTGATCGCAACCCAGCACATTCCGCCAGGGCCCGGCCCGGAGCTGCTCTCCGATGCCGGCAGGCCGCATAGTGGAGGTCACGATGCTCGGTAAGCTCGATTGGTCGGCGATCCCGTTCGACCAGCCGATACCCCTCGTCGCGGGTGCCGTGGTGCTGGTCGCGATCCTCGGCGTGCTGATCTGGGTCGTCGTGAAAGGTCATTTGCCCTATCTCTGGCACGAATGGATCACCAGCGTCGATCACAAGCGCATCGGCGTGATGTACATCCTGCTCGCTTCGGTCATGCTGCTGCGCGGCGGCAGCGACGCGATCATGATGCGGATCCAGCAGGCGGTGGCCTACCAGTCGCAGGGCTATCTTCCGCCCGAGCATTACAACCAGATCTTCTCAGCTCACGGCACCATCATGATCTTCTTCGTGGCGATGCCGTTCGTGATCGGGCTGATGAACCTGATCGTGCCACTGCAACTCGGCGTGCGCGACGTCGCCTTCCCGACGCTCAATTCCGTCGGCTTCTGGCTGACCGCGACCGGGGCGCTGCTGGTCAATCTCTCGCTCGTGATCGGCGAGTTCGCGCGCACCGGCTGGCTCGCCTTTCCGCCGCTGTCGGAGCTGTCCTATTCGCCCGGCGTCGGCGTCGACTATTACGCCTGGTCGCTCCAGATCTCCGGCGTCGGCACCCTGGTCGCCGGCATCAACCTGGTGACCACCGTGCTGAAGCTGCGCACCAAGGGCATGAACTATCTGCGCATGCCGATGTTCTGCTGGACCACGCTGGCCTCCAACCTGCTCATCGTCGCAGCTTTTCCGATCCTCACCGCCACGCTCGCGATGCTGCTGCTCGACCGTTACCTCGGCTTCCACTTCTTCACCAATGAAGCCGGCGGCAACGTCATGATGTTCATGAACCTGATCTGGGCCTGGGGGCACCCCGAGGTCTATATCCTCGTGTTGCCGGCCTTCGGCATCTTCTCCGAGGTGGTCTCGACCTTCTCGGGCAAGGCGCTGTTCGGCTACCGCTCGATGGTGCTCGCGACCATGGCGATCTGCGTCATCTCCTTCATGGTCTGGCTGCACCATTTCTTCACGATGGGCGCCGGCCCCGACGTCAACGCCATCTTCGGCATCGCCAGCATGATCATCGCGATTCCGACGGGAGTGAAGATCTACAACTGGCTGTTCACGATGTATGGCGGCCGCATCCGTTTTGCGACGCCGATGCTGTGGGCGGTCGGGTTCATGGTCACCTTCATCATCGGCGGGCTGACGGGCGTGCTGGTGGCGGTGCCGCCGGCCGACTTCATGCTCCACAACAGCATGTTCCTGGTGGCGCACTTCCATAACGTCATCATCGGCGGCGTGCTGTTCGGCGCCTTCGCCGGCTTCGAGTACTGGTTCCCGAAGGCGTTCGGCTTTCGTCTCGACGAGCGCTGGGGCAAGGCCGGGTTCTGGTTCACCTTCCTCGGCTTCTACGTCACCTTCATTCCGCTCTATATCGCCGGCATGCTCGGCATGACCCGGCGCCTGCAGCACTACGACGTCGCGGCCTGGCGGCCATGGATGTTCGTGGCGGCCGCCGGCATGGCGGTGCTGTCGATCGGCGTGATCTGCCAGATCGTGCAGCTCGTGGTCAGCATCCGCAACCGCGAGGCCTTGCGCGACCGCACCGGCGATCCCTGGGACGGCCGCTCGCTGGAATGGGCGACCTCGTCGCCGCCGCCGGTGTTCAACTTCGCCTTCCATCCCGATGTGCGCGGCGAGGATGCTTATTGGGATCAGAAGGCCCATGCCAAGCAGCAGCAGCTCAAGCATGATCGGCCGGAGTATCAGGATATCGAGATGCCCAGGAACTCGCCGACCGGCTTCGTCTGCGCGTTCTTCGCCACCATCATGGGCTTCGCGCTGATCTGGCACATCTGGTGGATGGTGATCCTGGGCGGCGTCGGCGCCTTCGCGACCTTCGTCGTGTTCGCCTGGCGCGACCACGACGAATACGTCATTCCGGCCGACGAGGTCGCCCGCATCGACGGCATCAATCTCGAGGAACGGCGCAGCCTCGTCAGCATGGCGGGAGCGCTCTGATGTCGATGACGGCGACCGCCGGCCGCGCGCATGCCGACCCCCACCACATCGGGCTCGTCGTCGAGCACCCAGGCCCGGCATCGAAGCGCATCGTGACCGCCTACGGCTTCTGGGTCTTCCTGCTCTCCGATATCGTGATGTTCTCCTGCTTCTTCGCGGCCTATGCGGTGCTGTCCGGCCAGACCGCCGGCGGCCCCAGGGGCTCGGAGATCTTCGAGCAGAGGAATGTCGCGATCGAGACGGTCTGCCTGCTGCTATCGAGCTTCACCTGCGGCATGGCCAGCATTGCCGCGGACGTGCGCAACCGGTTCTGGTTCTATCTCGGCATGACCGTGACCTGCGTGCTCGGACTGATCTTTCTCACCATCGAGTTCCGCGAATTCTCCGACCTCGTGGCACGCGGCTATGGCCCGTCGCGCAGCGCGTTCCTGACGTCGTTCTTCTCGCTGGTCGGATGCCACGGCCTGCACGTCTCCGCCGGCGTGCTCTGGCTGCTCACCATGATGGCCCAGGTGTTCGCAAAGGGCTTTCGCGCCGACGTCCTGCGCCGGATGATGTGCTTTGCGCTGTTCTGGCATGCGCTCGACATCGTCTGGGTCGGGGTCTTCTCCGTCGTCTACCTGCTTGGGAGTGCCGTATGAGCGATCAGACGCATGTGCGGACCGGACACGATCTTGCACCGGGCGAGGAGGAGCAACACAGCGTCGGCGAGCGGGTGCTCGGCTATGTCGTTGGGCTCGGCCTCGCGCTGGTGCTCACGGCAATGTCATTCTTCATCGCCGGCACCGACCTGGTCTGGCAGCCGTCCATCCCCGTCGCACTGATCGTGCTGGCGATCGCGCAGATGGGCGTGCACCTCGTGTTCTTCCTGCACATCACGACCGGGCCTGACAACACCAACAACGTGCTGGCGCTCGCCTTCGGCCTTCTGGTCGTCTTCCTGGTCGTCGGTGGCACCGTCTGGATCATGGGGCATCTGAATGCGAACATGCCGCCGATGGACCAGATCATGCCGATGCGGAAATAGGGCGCACAAAAAGAAGAGCCGCTTGTTGTGACAAGCGGCCCAAGTCTAGGGAGGAAACGCCCGAGCAAAGCAATCGGACCTAAGCCGGATTGCTGCCAAGGAACGCTCGCGCAAAGCGCTTGCGTACATATTAGATGGAGTAACCACCGAGAGAGTTCAATTCCGGATCAATACTGTCTCCGGCTACCGCTCACATGCTCGTGACAGGCTTCCTCATTTCGGCCGGCGGCAATTGTAGGCCTTGCGGAAGCCGGCGGCCTGCGCGTCGTCCTCCGAGCAGAACCAGCGGTCCGGCCTGGTGGTCGCGGGATAGCTCGGGCAGCCCCTCAAGTGATAGATGCCGATATTGCCGGTGACGCGCGCCCGCACCGCGAGCTTGCCCTTGATGCTGCAACTCGGCGGCATGGTCAGCTCCTCCGGAAACAGCGCCGCGCGGATTTCCTTGTCGCGGTCGGCGCGGCAGGCGGCGCCCAGCAGCGCGCCGTCCTTCTTGCCCGTGCGGAATTCTTGCGGTGCAACAAAGCAGCCCTTCCAGATCCCGGCTGACGCGGTCTTGGCGTCGGCCGCGGCAGCCTTGACGTTCGCCTTGATCGGCTCGCGGGCGATGGCATAGCCAAGCTTGACCAGCTGCTCGTTCAACGAGACCTTGTCGCCCTCGGCGGTGCAGATCGCCCGGTGCCGTTTGCCGAAGCTCTTTTCCGGCCCGACATCGTCACAACGCACGCTGCGTTTGTTGATCAGCTTTGCCAGCTGGTCGCGGGCCTCGATGCCGCAGGTCCAGGGATCGGCGTGATCGTCGATGCAGACCTGGTCCAGCTCGGGCGCGTCGACGCCGTCGAGGCGGTAGGTGACGTCGCCGAGCTGGATCGAATTGGCGTCCCGGACGGTCGCGGCTGCCGTCAGCGCGGAGGCCGGCCCGGACGAGGCCAGAAACCCGGACAGAGCGAGAAACGAAACAAGCGCGAGGGCGCGGGCGGCGGCAAATTTATTCCTAAACGACATAACGTCTCGCTATCGATTGCTCTGGCGCCTCGTTCCTAGCATCCGGAGGTCGCGATACCAATGGTCTGCGCGCTGCGAAGTGCGACATTCGCGGTCCAGCCTTTACTGACCGGCCGGTCTGCCCCTATCGTTCGGCACGATCAAAAACCTGCGTAGACCGAATCGCCCTTGAAGCGGCGAGGGCGGGAGGAAGAAAGTTCGATGAAAGACCCCGTGGACGTCCTGATCATCGGCGCCGGCGCTTCAGGTGCCGCGATCGCGTGGTCGTTGGCCGAGACCAAGATGCACATTCTCTGCCTGGAGCAGGGCGGCTGGATGAACCCGGCGGAATATCCCAGCACGGGCCGCGACTGGGAGGCCAAGTTCTACGGCGAGTGGTCGTCGAGCCCGAATGTCCGCGGCCGGCCCGAGGACTATCCGATCAACGACGACAATTCGCCGATCAAGGTCGTCAACTACAACGCGGTCGGCGGCTCGACGGTGATGTACACCGCGCATTGGCCGCGGCTGCATCCCTCCGACTTCAAGGTGAAGACGCTCGACGGTGTCGCCGACGACTGGCCGATCGACTACGACACGCTGACGCCGTTCTTCGAAGAGAACGACCGCATCATGGGGACGTCGGGGCTATCGGGGGATCCGCTGTCGCCGCTGACGTATCCACCGATGCCGCAGCAGCCGCTCGGATTGTCCGGTGCGATCATTGGCAAGGCCATGAACGAGCTTGGCTGGCACTGGTGGCCGTCGGACACGACGGTCGCGACCACAGACTATGAGGGCCGCGCGCGTTGCATCAATCTCGGCCATTGCACGCCGGCCTGCGCGCAAGGCGCAAAATCCTCGACCGACATTACCTATTGGCCGCACGCGATCCGTGCCGGCGTCGAGCTTCGCACGCATTGCCGGGTGCGGGAGGTCACCACCGACGAGAACGGCATGGCCTCGGGCGTGGTCTATTACGACAAGGATGGCGTCGAGCAGTTCCAGCCGGCGCATGTCGTCATCATCGCCTGCAACGGCGTCGGCACGCCGCGACTGCTGCTCAACTCGGCATCCAACCGCTTCCCGCACGGTCTTGCCAATTCGTCGGGCCTCGTCGGCAAGAACCTGATGTTCCATCCCTATGCGCAGATCTACGGCTATGTGAAGGAGCCGACCGACAGCAACCGCGCGCCGCCGACCTGTCTGTGGAGCAAGGAGTGGTATGACACCGACCTCTCGCGCGGCTTCGTGCGGGGCTACGGCGTCCAGTTCGTGCGCGGGGCAGGACCCGTGTTCGAGGCTGTCGTGAGCGAGCAGAAGGGCATTTTGCCGTGGGGCGCCGATCATCACAGCGTCTTCCGCAAGCTCAATGGCCATCGGCTGGGATTCTCCGCGATCTGCGAGGACCTGCCGGAAGAGCACAATCGCGTCACGCTCGATCCTGTCATGAAGGACAGCCACGGCATTCCCGCGCCGAAGATCGACTACACCATCAGCGAGAACAGCCGGAAGATGATGGAACATGCGCTCGCCCGTGGCCGGGAGGTTCTGGAAATGGCGGGGGCGACCGACATCTGCGTCAACTCGCCGATCCCGTGGGGCGGCTGGCATCTGCTCGGCACCGCGCGGATGGGCACCGACCCCGAAAAATCCGTCGTCAACGAATGGGGCCGCACGCACGACGTGAAGAATCTCTTCATCGTCGACGGCAGCATCTTCGTCACCTCGGGCGGCGTGAATCCGACGTCCACCATCCAGGCGCTCGCGCTCTACATCGCCGACCAGATGAAGCAGCGCCTCGCAAACTTGTTCGACTGAGGCCGTCATGTCCGCAGACAATCAACTCACGCGCGCCCAATGCAACGACCTCCGCACCATCGCTGCGATGATCGTGCCCGCCAGCGACGAGTACAAGGTGCCCGGCGCCGACGACCCCGTCATCCAGACCGATATTCTGACGACGCTGGGCCGCGACACCAAATTGGTGGCGGCGGCGCTGGACCATCTGGCCCGGCTCGCAGGGCAACCACTCGTCGAGCTCGATGCCACCAGGCGCGATGCGGTGGCGCAGGAGTTCC
Organism: Bradyrhizobium japonicum USDA 6; assembly: GCF_000284375.1. Taxonomy (NCBI): domain Bacteria; kingdom Pseudomonadati; phylum Pseudomonadota; class Alphaproteobacteria; order Hyphomicrobiales; family Nitrobacteraceae; genus Bradyrhizobium; species Bradyrhizobium japonicum. The sequence goes on along the minus strand of NC_017249.1, from coordinate 7,260,552 downwards.
GCAGCTCCGGCGGCGCTGCCGCCGCAACCCTCGTCCGCGTCGTCCTGCAGTGCTACTATCGCGACGACCGGGTGCTGCGCTCGCTCGGGCTCGAGCTGCGCGCGCCGTTCCCCAAGGGCTACGTGCTCCCGGACGGCGACTGGTCGCTGCTCGATCCGGTCAAGGAGAGGGCGGGTACGCTGCGGCGCGCGCCCTAGCCACCTGGGCAGTCCAGCCCTGCGCCCAAAGCGGGGTCCCTTGCGCTGGCAGGAACAGGCCACCATTTGTGTGAGCCTCAAGGACTCTTGCCATGCTGGATTTTACCTCAGACATCGTCGATGACGCCGCGTCATCGCGAGCGACAGCGTCTGCCCCGGTCGATGACCGGGCCCTGCTGGACGCCTATTCCAATGCCGTGATCGGCGTGACCGACCGTGTCGGTCCCGCCGTCGTGCGCGTCGAGACCGGGCCAAAGGTGCCGAACGGTCGCGAGCGCGGCGGGCTTGGCTCGGGTATCGTGATCTCGCCGGACGGGCTCGTCCTCACCAACAGCCACGTGGTCGGTTCCTCCAAGGAGATCCGGCTGCGGGACGTCGAGGGCAACGTCGGTGAGGCCCGGGTGCTCGGCGTCGACCCCGACACCGACCTCGCGCTGCTGCGTGCCAACGGCGTGCGCGACTTGCCCTATGCCGCGCTCGGCAACTCCAAGACCCTGCGGCGCGGCCAGCTCGTGATCGCGATCGGCAATCCGCTCGGCTTCGAGTCGACCGTGACCGCCGGCGTGGTTTCGGCGCTGGGGCGCTCGATCCGCTCGGTGAGCGGGCGCACCATCGAGGACGTGATCCAGACCGATGCTGCGCTCAACCCCGGCAATTCCGGCGGACCGCTGGTGTCGTCGAATGCCGAGGTGATCGGCATCAACACCGCCATCATCAACGGCGCGCAAGGCATCTGCTTCGCGGTTGCCAGCAACACCGCGCAGTTCGTGCTGTCGGAGATCATCCGCCATGGCTATGTCCGCCGCGCCTTTATCGGCGTTGCCGGGCAGACTGCACCGGTGCCGCGGCGGCACGCGGTGCTGGCCGGTGTCGACAACAAGATGGGCGCGCTCTTGATGCAGATCGAGCCGGATGGACCGGCGGCGAAGGCGGGCCTGTTGCCCGGCGACGTCGTCATCAAGCTCGACGGTGTCGAGATCAACGGCGTCGACGATCTGATCCGCGTGCTCGATCGCGACCGGATCGGCCGGCGGCTCGCCATGGACGTGCTGCGGCTCGGCCGCCTGCGGGCGATCGATATCGACCCGATCGAGCGCAAGCCGGCGCGCTAGCGTTGGCGCCTCCGGGCGAGGTATGACGGTGTCATGCCTCGTTCCCGGACCCTTGCCGCATGATGCCGGCGCATGAGACCTACGATGTCATTGTCGTCGGCGCTGGTGCCGGTGGCATGACGGCTGCGGCGGTGGCCGCCGCTGAAGGCTTGCACGTGCTGGTGATCGAGAAGACGGCGTTCGTCGGCGGCACGACCGCCTGGTGCGACGGCATGGTCTGGATCCCCGCCAATCCTAAGATGAAGGACGTCGGGCTGTCCGACAGCATCACGGACGCGGTCCGGTATCTGTCGAGCACGGTGCCGGAGCCTGCCAATGCCGGCCTGCGTGCCGCCTTCCTCGCGCGCGGGCCGGAGGCGGTCGCCTATCTCGAAGCCAACGCGGAAGTGCGCCTCCAGCCGGTGAAAGCCTGTCCGGACTGTTATCCGGAGCGGCTGGGCGCGACATCAGGCGGGCGCGTGCTGGAGCCGGTCGCGTTCGACGGCAGCCGGCTCGGCGCGCCTTTCGCGCGGCTGCGCGCGCCGCTGCCGCAGTTCACGCTGTTCGGCGGGATGATGGTCAATCGCCTCGACATCCCGCATCTGCGCCGGGCCGGAAAATCGTTGCGTTCGACCCTGCGCGCGGTGCGGCTGGTTTCCGAATACGCGTTGCAGCGGCTGCGCAATCGGCGCGGCACGACGCTGCATCTCGGCAACGCGCTCGCGGCGCGGCTCTATGCCTCGCTGCTGGCGCGGCAGGTCGAGATTCTCTTCTGCGCCGATGTCGAGGACCTGTCGATGCAGGGCGATCGCGTCGGCGGCGTTGTCATCCGCCACGGCTCCCGCGACCGCCTGATCTCCGCGCGCCGCGGCGTGGTGGTCGCGACCGGCGGCTTTTCGCACGACGCTGTGTTGCGCAAACGCTTCTTCCCGGCTGCGGCTGGTTTCGTCTCGGCGGCCAGCACCGCTGGCACGGGCGACGGGCTGCGGCTTGCGGCCACGGCCGGTGCCGCGCTCAACGCGGAGGCGACGAACCCGGCCTATTGGGTGCCGGCCTCGCTGTTCCGTCGCCCCGATGGCAGCCGAGGCGTTTTCCCGCATACAGTGACCGACCGCGCCAAGCCCGGCGTGATCGCCATCAACGCGGCCGGCCGTCGCTTCGTCAACGAGGCGCTGTCCCACCATGAGTTCGTGCTGGCGATGTTGCGCGACGGCAATGGCGAGCCGGATCGGCCGTTTTATCTCGTCTGCGATCGCCAGTTCCTGTGGAGCTATGGCCTCGGCCGCATCAAGCCGTTTACGCTCAACTTCCGGCGCAATGTGGCGAGCGGCGAGTTGCTCAAGGCTCCCGACATCGCGCAGCTCGCGGCGAAGATCGGCGTCAATCCATCCGTGCTCACGGCGACGATCGCAGGTTACAACGTTGATGCGAAGCAGGGCCGCGATCCCGAATTCGGTCGCGGCAGCACCATCTATCAGCGCCACCTCGGCGATGCCAGCCACAAGCCCAATCCCTGCGTCGCGCCGATCCTCCGCGCGCCGTTCTTCGCGATGCGCATCCATCCGGCCGATCTCGGCACCGCCATCGGCATGAAGGTGGATGCCCAGGCGCGCGTGCTGCGCGAGGACGGCACGCCGGTCGCGGGTCTCTACGCCTGCGGCAATGACATGGGGTCGATCATGAACGGCAACTATCCGGCGCCGGGGATCACGCTCGGGCCGGCGCTAACGTTCGGGTATATCGCGGGGCGGCATCTGGCGGAGGGGGCGACGGTCGCGCCGAGTAACGCCTTAGCGTCAGTCTAGCTACTTCCACCGCTGTCATTCCCCGCGAAGACGGGGAATCCAGTACACCGGGGCCTATCGATTGAGCCACAACCGTCTCGGAGTACTGGATCGCCCGGTCAAGCCGGCGATGACGCCGCGTGTGTGGCGAGCTCGTCCACAATCTCCGTCATTGCGAGCGCAGCGAACCAATCCAGGCTGTTTCCGCGGAGGGTTTCTGGATTGCTTCGTCGCTTCGCTCCTCGCAATGACGTGGAGAGAGTTTGCGTCCTCCGCTACTCCGCCGCCGCGGCAAAGCGGCTGTTCTCCAGCTCCGCCTCCAGCCGCGCTGTCTCGGCCGCCGCGAGCTTGATGTTGGCTTCCTTGACGTGGCCGAAGCCGCGGATCGTCTCGGGCACGCGTGCGAGCCGCGCCAGCAGCGGGATCTGCTCCGCCTTCAGCCCGGCGATCCGCTGATCAATCATGCCGAGATAATCCGCGACCAGCTTCCGCTCGGTCCGGCGCTCCTCGGTGCGGCCGAACGGGTCGAACGCGCCGCCCCGCAGGACCTTCAGCCTGGCGAGAATGCGGAAGGCGTGGATCATCCAGCCGCCGAACTCCTTCTTCTGAAGGTGTCCGGTCGTCTTGTCGCGCCGCGCGAAGATCGGCGGGGCGAGGTGGTATTTCAGCGTGAAGTCGCCGTCGAACTTCTCCGACACCTTCTTGGCAAAGCTGCCGTCGGTGTAGAGCCGTGCCACCTCGTACTCGTCCTTGTAGGACATCAGCTTGAACAGGTTCTTCGCGACCGCCTCGGTCAGCTCGGTGGACGCGGGCGAGGCGACCATTTCCGCCTTGCGCACCTTGGCGACGGCCGCGAGGTAACGGTCGGCATAGGCCTTGTCCTGATAGCCGGTCAGAAACTCCGCGCGGGTCGCGATCACGTCGTCGAGCGACTTCGTCGGCGCGGATGCGCGGCTCTTGAACTGGAGGACGCTGCGCACGCGCGACATGTCGTGGGCGGCCAGCCGTCCCCAGGTGAAGGCGAGCTTGTTCATCTCGACCGCGGTGCCGTTGATCTCGATGGCGCGGAGCAGAGCCTCCAGCGAGAGTGGGATCGCACCCTTCTGGAAGGCGAAGCCGAGCATGAAGGGATTGGTCGCGATGCTGTCACCCATCAGGGCCGAGGCAATGCCTGTCGCGTCGATGATGTCGAGGTTCGAGTCGCCGACGGCGTCGCGCAGCACGGTCTGCATCGTGCCCATCTCGAAGTCGAGATCGGGATTTTGCACGAAGCTCGCGGTCGGTTGCAGGTCGGCGTTGATGTAGGCCTTGGTCACGCCGCGTTCGGCACGGCTGAGCGCGGAGGGACCTGCCGAGACGATCATGTCGCAGCCGAGGATGACGTCGGCGCCGCCCGTGGTGATGCGGACGGCAGAGATATCCTCCGGCCTCCGTGCGATGCGGACATGGCTCATCACCGCGCCGTTCTTCTGCGACAGGCCGGTGAAGTCGAGCGCCGAGCAGCCGCGGCCGTCGACATGGGCGGCCATGCCCAGCAGCGCGCCGATGGTGATGACGCCGGTGCCGCCGATGCCGGTGACGAGGATGTTGTACGGCGCCTCGAGCTCGCGGGCAGGAGGCAGCGGCAGGTCGGCGAACAACTGTCCGGAATCGACCGCCGACGTCTTCATCCGCTTCAGGCTTCCGCCATGCACCGTGACAAAGCTCGGGCAGAAACCTTCGACGCAGGAAAAGTCCTTGTTGCAGTTCGACTGGTCGATCTGGCGCTTGCGGCCGAACTCGGTCTCCAGCGGCTGCACCGAGACGCAGTTGGAAGCCTGCGAGCAATCGCCGCAGCCCTCGCAGACCAGCTCGTTGATGAAGGCGCGCTTTGCGGGATCGGGATAGAGCCCGCGCTTGCGGCGGCGGCGCTTTTCGGCGGCGCAGGTCTGGTCGTAGATCACGACCGTGAGGCCCTTGATGTCGCGCAGCTCGCGCTGCACGGCATCGAGCTCGCGGCGGTGATGGATGGTCGCGCCCTGTGGGAAGTAGTTGCCTTCCGGATACTTCGTCGGATCGTCGGAGACGATCGCAAGTCGCTTGACGCCCTCGGCCCAGACCTGGTGCGCAATCTGCGCGACGTTGAAGGCGCCCTCGGCCGGCTGGCCGCCGGTCATTGCGACGGCGTCGTTGTAGAGGATCTTGTAGGTGATGTTGATGCCGGCGGCCGATGCCGCGCGCAGCGCAAGCAGGCCGGAATGGGTGTAGGTGCCGTCGCCGAGATTCTGAAAAATGTGCTTCTCGGTGGTGAAGGGCGACTGGCCGATCCAGTTCACGCCCTCGGCACCCATATGCGAGATCAGATCGGTGCGGCGGGTCGGCATGCTCAAGGCCATGCCGTGGCAGCCGATGCCGGCCATGGCGCGGCTTCCTTCGGGCACCCGCGTCGAGGAGTTGTGCGGACAGCCCGAGCAGAAGAACGGCGTGCGCGCGAGCTTGATCTGCGTGCTTGATGTGACGGGATTGTCGAAGGCTTCGAGCCGGGCGAGGCGCTGCTCTAGCACCGGGCTGTGATGCCCGAGCTTGCGCAGCCGCGCCACCAACGCGCCTGCGACAATGGTCGGCGTCAGCTCGCCCTCGCTCGGCAGCAGCGGTGCGCCGCGCTCGTCGCGCTTGCCCGTGACGGTCGGCCGCCTCGATGCATCGACATTGTAGAGGATGCGCATCAGCTGGTCTTCGATGAAGCCGCGCTTCTCCTCAACCACCAGCACGTCCTGAAGACCTTCGGCGAAACGTTTGGCGCCGCTCTCTTCCAGCGGCCAGGTCAGTGCGACCTTGTAGATGCGCAGCCCAAGGTCCTGCGCGTCCTTGTCGGTGATGCCCAAATCGGCCAGCGCCTGGCGTAGATCGAGATAGGCCTTGCCGGTCGCGACGATGCCGAGCCGGGCCGGTTTTGAATCGAGCACGATGCGGTCGAGCTGGTTGGCACGGGCAAAGGCCTGCACGGCGGCCATCTTCGGGCCGAACAGACGGCGCTCGGCGTCCAGCGGCGGATCGGGCCAGCGGATGTTGAGGCCGCCGGGCGGCATCTCGAAATCGTCGGGCAGCTTGATCCGGATGCGCTCGGGATCGCTGTCGATCGAAGCCGAGCTTTCCACGGTCTCGCTGATCGCCTTGAAGCCGACCCAGCAGCCGGAGAAGCGCGACAGCGCGAAGCCGTAGAGGCCGAGGTCGAGATAGTCCTGGAGTGTCGCCGGATTGATCACGGGGATCAGCGCCGCCGCGAATACCTGCTCGCTCTGATGCGCCAGCGTCGAGGACTGGCAGCCATGGTCGTCGCCGGCAAGCGCGAGCACGCCGCCATTGAGCGAGGTGCCGGCCGCATTCGCGTGTTTGAGCGCGTCGACCGAGCGGTCGACGCCGGGGCCCTTGCCGTACCAGATGCCGAACACGCCATCGACCTTGGCGCCGGGGAACAGGCCGACCTGCTGGCTGCCCCAGACGGCGGTCGCAGCCAGGTCCTCGTTCAGCCCGGGGACGAAGGCGATGTCATGCTGCTGGAGGTGCGACTTTGCGCGCCACAGTGCGTGGTCGTACATGCCGAGCGGGGAACCACGATAGCCCGAGATGAAACCGCCGGTGTTGAGCCCCTGAAGCCGGTCGCGTTCGCGCTGCAACATGGGCAACCGAACCAGCGCCTGCGTGCCGGACAGGAAGATCCGCTTCGATTCGAGCCGGTATTTGTCGTCCAGCTCGACCTGCATCAGCGTCATTTCAGGAGTCCTCGTCTCTCGTTCGGCTTGGGGGTTTGCGCTGCGGGAGGGATAGCGGCGGCGCGACGCGAATTGTGACAGTCAAGAGCATGGGCCGGCGAAGTCAATACAGCTAGCCGCATCCGTGGCGCTCCTGCTAGTCATGGCTGCCTGTGGAGGACACCATGGCTGCAAACGCATTCGACACCGAGATTGGAGAGACGGCCGAGGCGCTGATTGGCCCGTGGCGCCAGCCGCGCCAGATGCTTCACGCGCAAGTCTACGACGCGCACGCCTCGATCCACGATGATGCCACCGCGCAAAAGCTCGGCTTCAAGGGCGGCACCATCGAAGGCCCGACACATTTCAGCCAGTTCGCCCCGCTCGGCGCGCGGCTGTGGGGGCAGGCCTGGTTCGAGAGCGGTTGCCTGTCTGCGCATTACCGCAACGCCTGCTTCGAAGGCGAGGAGGTGCAGGCGGCGCTGTCGAAGCCGCTGCCCGGCACGAGCCAGTGCCAGATCCAGATGGTCAAGCGCGACGGCACCGAGGTGCTACGCGGCACGGCCTCGGTCGGTGAGCCGCATGTCGCAACTGCGCTCGAGGCGCGCCTGGGCGAGCTCAAGCCGCTCGCCGATCCCGTGATCCTGCGCGATGTGAAGGTGGCCCAGACGAGCAAACGGCAGACGGTGCGGATGGCGTTCGATCAGAACATGGGCGACCTTTATCCGTTCTCTCTCCGGCAGAAGCTCGCCGTTATCACCGAGAACTCGCCTTATTATTCGGGAGCGGACAATCCCTGGGGCAAGCCCATCATCCCGATGGAGATGCTGAGCGTGTTGTTCCAGTACCGCTCCAAGGACGATCCGCTGCCGGCCAAGGGGCCGGCGGTCGGCCTGTTCGCGGACCAGGAGATCAGGCTGATCAAGGGACCGCTCTTCGTCGATGAGGTGTACGAAATCGAGCGTGAAGTCGTCGCGCTCTCCGGCAGCCGCCGCACCGAGAGCGCCTGGGTGAAGACGCGCGTGTTCGGCAAGTCGGGCGCGGTGGTGGCCACCATGCTGCTCAACATGGCGACGCTGAAGGATTCGTATGCGCCGTATGAGATGGAGTATCGGCAGCTGTACGGACCGGACGGTAGGCGCGAGCCGTGACTTCGCCTCTCCCCGCATGCGGGGAGAGGCTGGAATTTGCGAAAGCAAATTCCAGGTGAGGGGGAGTCTCCGCGAGCTTGACTGTCGCCGGTATTGCGGAAGCAGGCCCCTCACCCCAACCCTCTCCCCGTAAGAACGGGGAGAGGGAGAGGAAAGAGCGTCGCCCCGGAATGACGGCGAGTGAGTCCGTCGCCGCCCGCTCATCCTTTAAGCAACTGCACGTCGCAAAGCCGTCGCACAGGGAATAAGCAGCTGTCAGCCGCTGGCGTAACCTTCTGACGGCACAACGAATTCCCTCGCAGCCCGCGCGCCACCGCAATTGTACACAATGGCACGGCGTTTGCAGAACTCCTGGCAAAGAGAGTTCTCGCGGGGGCCTTGAGTCATGTTGAACTCGACCAAGCCGACACCGGGCGTCATCAGCGCCGAGCCCGAGCCGATCAGGCTCGACTGGCCTGCCACCGCGCTTCTCATCATCGACATGCAGCGCGACTTCATGGAGCCGGGCGGCTTCGGCGAGACGTTGGGCAACGATGTCAGCCAGCTCGCGCGCGCGGTGAAGCCGATCGGCGCGGTGCTGAAGGCGGCGCGTGACACCGGCATGCTGGTGATCCACACGCGCGAGGGGCATTTGCCCGATCTGTCCGACGCGCCGCCCGCAAAAGTCGAGCGCGGCGCGCCGTCCTTGCGCATCGGCGATCCCGGCCCGATGGGGCGCATTCTCATTCGCGGCGAGGCCGGCCACGACATCATTCCCGAGCTTTATCCGCTCGACAGTGAGGTCGTGATCGACAAGCCCGGCAAAGGCGCGTTCTACGCCACCGAGCTCACGGATGTGCTGGAGAAATACGGCATCGAGAACTTGCTCGTCTGCGGCGTCACAACGGAAGTGTGCGTCAACACCACCGTGCGCGAGGCCAACGACCGCGGCTATCGCTGCGTCGTCATCTCCGACGGCTGCGCATCCTACTTCCCGGAATTTCACGAGATGGGCCTGAAGATGATCAAGGCCCAGGGCGGCATCTTCGGCTGGGTCGCGGACTCAGCCGCAGTACTGGAGGCGATGAAGGTTTCGACCACATAGGGGTAACATCATGAGCACATTGACGGGGACTTCCGGCAGATCTGATCTGAGCAAGTCGGAGTTCAAGCCGGTACTATGGACATCGGGCGACTGGAACGCGTTCTTCGGCTTCGGCACCAACATCCTCGTCAACATGCTGGTGCTCACGGGCCTGCTGCGCTTCGTCCTGAAGATGCCCGATAGTCTCGTGTTCGGCCGCATCCTGCCCGCGCTCGGGCTGATGATGTGCCTCTCCACCTTCTACTACGCGTATCTCGCCTATCGGCTGGCGCAGAAGACCGGCCGCAGCGATGTCTGCGCACTGCCCTCGGGCGTCAGCGTACCGCACATGTTCATCGTCACCTTCGTGATCATGCTGCCGATCACGATCAAGACCGGTGACCCGCTCAAGGGCTGGTCGGCCGGCCTCGTCTGGGTGTTCTTCCAGAGCTTTATCCTGATGATCGGCGGCTTCATCGCGCCGTTCATCCGCAAGATCACGCCGCGCGCGGCGCTGCTCGGCACGCTCGCCGGCGTCTCCGTCACCTTCATCTCGATGCGTCCGGCGTTAGAGATGTACATGACGCCGCAGATCGGTCTCGTTTGCTTCGCCATCATCCTGGTGAGTTGGTTCGGCGGCGTGAAATATTGGCGCGGCATTCCCGCGGGCCTCGTCGCCATCGCGGTCGGCATGGTCATCGCCTGGGGATCGAACCTGTTCGGCCTCGGTCTCGGTGGGCTGAGCGTCAAGGGCGTCGGCGACGCTTTCGCGAACTTCGGCTTCTCGGTGCCGATCCCCGCGGTGGGCTACGTCTTCTCCGGCTTCGAATTCCTCGGCATCATCCTGGTTACCGCCATTCCGTTCGGCATCTACGACCTCGTCGAGGCCATGGACAATGTCGAGAGCGCGGAAGCGGCCGGCGACGAATATCCGACCACGCGGGTGCTCACCGCCGACGGCGTCGTCAGCCTGATCGGCTGCCTGATGGGCAACCCCTTCATCAACGCCGTCTATATCGGACATCCCGGCTGGAAGGCGATGGGCGGCCGCATCGGCTATTCGGCTGCGACCGGCATCATGGTGGTGGTGCTGGCCTGGTTCGGCATCATCTCGGTGCTGCTGGCGCTCGTGCCCGTCGTCGCGATCTCACCGATCCTGCTCTATATCGGCATGCTGATCGGCGCGCAGGCGTTCCAGACCACACCGGTCAAGCACGCGCCCGCGATCGTGCTGGCGCTGACGCCGCATCTTGCCGCCTGGGCCAAGCTCCAGATCGACACGATGCTCGGCTCGACCATGATGGCGGCGACCTCTGTCGGCGGTCTCGCCGCCGACAAGGCCGACGCGGTCAAGGCTGCCGCGATTGCCGCGCTGCCGCAGCAGGGCGTGTTCTATCACGGCTTGGAGGTGATGGGCGGCGGTTCCATCCTCGGCGGCCTCATCCTCGGTGCGATCGGCGTCTTCATCATCGAGCGTGATTTCGAGAAGGCCTCGGCCTTCGCGCTGGTCGGTGCGGTGCTGACTTACTTCGGCTTCATGCACGGCGAAGCCGTCGGCATCGGCGTCACGCCCGCGGTGGCGTTCGCCTACGCGGTGATGGCGGCGGGACTGTTCGCGGCCAGCAGGCTCGGCACCACCGAGCACTATTCCGCCCATCCGGAGATGCACGCCGCGCCGGCGGAGTAGGTCTCGGAAAACAGAAACGCAGCCGGGCGATGTCGTGTCGCCCGGCTGCTTCATTTGCTACCCGCCCTTGACGGCACCCGCGGTCAGCCCGGCAACGATCTGTCGCTGGGCGAACACTGTGAGCAGCAGCACCGGGAGAGTGACGATCAGCGCGGCCGCGGCCAGCGGCCCCCAGCTCAACTGGTCGAACGAGATCATGTTGTAGACGGCGACGGGCAGGGTGCGCGTCTCGCGTCCGGCCAGCACGATGCCGAACACAAAGTTGTTCCAGGAGAAGATCACCGCGAGGATGAAGGCGACCGCGATACCGGGCTTGGCGATCGGCAGGGCGACGTGGCGAAAGACCTGCCATCGCGTGGCGCCGTCGATTAGGGCGGCTTCTTCCAATTCCAGCGGTGTCGTCTCGAAATAGCCGATCATGATCCAGATCACGATCGGCACCGTCACCACGAGATGGATGATGATCTGCGGCACCAGCGTGCCGAGCAATCCCAGCCACTGGAACAGCAGGAACAGCGGGATCAAATAGGACAGGCCGGGCGTGATGCGCGCGATCAGGATCACGATCGCGGATTTGTGCGCGGCCATGCGTGCGATGCCGTAGCCGGCGGGAACGCCGACGAGCAGCGCCAGCACGGTCGCGCTGCCGGTGACGATCAGGCTGTTGACGAAATAGGTCAGGAAGCGGTTGGAAGCGAGCACGTCGGCATAGTTCTTCCAGGCGATGCGATCGGGGATGAACACCGGCGGGTAGGCGGCATTGTCGACCTCGAACTTGAGCGACAGCGACAGCATCCAGAAGAAGAACAGGATCGCCGGCGACACGATGACGAACACCGAGAGCCACAGACCGATTCTGCCCATAATCTGACGAAAGTTCATGCGCCGCTCGCAATTTCGGTCCACAGCATGCGCCGGCGGGCATAGAGCATCACGGCCGCGAGGGCGACGATGAGGAGGAAGAACACCACCGCGATCGCCGAGCCGTAGCCGAGGTCGTAATAGGTGAAGGCGACGCTGTAGAGATAGATGTTGATCGTCTCCGACGCCGAGCCCGGTCCTCCCTGCGTGATCGCGAAGATGATGTCGAAACTCTTCACGGCATCGATCATGCGGATCATGCCGGCGATGAACAGGAACGGCATGATCAGCGGCAGGGTGATGAATCGGAACACCTGCCAGAAGCTGGCGCCGTCGATCTGCGCGCTTTCATAAGGCTCGGTCGGGATGGCGGCGAGGCCGCCGAGCACGATCAGCATGACCAGCGGCGTCCATTGCCAGGTCTCGACCAGCACCAGCGAGGGAATGACGGTTGCGGGGTGGAAGACCCAGAGCTGTGCGGGTATCCCGACCAGCGACAAGAGGTAGTTCAGCACGCCGAGCTGCGGGTGGAACATCATGGTCCAGACCAGCGCGATCGCGACAGGGGTCGCCATCATCGGCATGATGAAGATACCGCGCAAAAAACCGCGGCCCGCGAATTTTTGGTGAAACACGACGGCCGCGAAGGTGCCGAGGATCAGCGGCAGCAGCACCGACAGCAAAGTGTAGACCATGGTGTGGCCCACCGCCTCGATGAAGCGGGGATCGCTCGTCAGCCGCAGATAGTTGGAAAACCCGACGAAGGTGGTCGGTGAGCCGACCTTCCACTCGTTCAGGCTCATCCAGATGGTGAAGACCCACGGGAAGATGATGATCGCGAGCACGACGACCAGCGCCGGCACCACGAACGGCCAGTAGGATGGCGGCCGCAACGCCTTCTCCGGCGCGGCATCAGACTGTGCCGCGGCCGGAGTCGATTGTGTCAACGCACTCACGCCTTTTCGCTGCGCTCCAGGATCGGCCGAAACTGGTCGTGGGCCTTTTTCAGCTCTGTGGCAGGGTCGGTACCCGTGATGGTCGAGGTAACTGCGGCGCCGACAAGATCGCGGAATTCGGCGACCGGGATGATCACGGGCAGGCCGAGCTTGCTGATCTTGGCGGAATCGATCACCGATTGCAGCCATTCCTTGGGCATCTTCACGCCACTCTGGACTTCGGCGTCATTCAGGATCGAGTTGCGGAACGGCACGCCGCCGCCGGCCTGCAAAAGCCGCGCGCCTTGCTTCTTCGAGACCACCCATTGGCAGAGCAGATAGGCGGCTTCCTTGTTCTTGCTCGCCGCGGCAATGCCGATGCCGTCACCATAGGTGGCCGAATATTGTCCCTTCGGTCCGGCGGGGACGACGGTGTAGCCGACCTTGCCGACGACGCGCGAGGCGGCGGGGTCCTCGAGCGGCGGCGCCCAGCCGACGCCGTCGATCCACATTGCCGAACGTCCTTGCGTGAACGAAGCCATCGACTCCATCCAGTTGAAGCCGACGACTCCGGGCGGAGCAACCTTCGTCAGCAGCGTCTGGTAGATTTTTGTCGCTTCGATTGCTTCCGGACCGTCGGTCAGGATGTTGCCTTTGGCGTCGAGGAATTCGCCGCCGCAATTGAGGAAGAAGTTCGTCCACAACGTCATGTTGGCGTTGCGCAAGCCCCGTCCGACGAAACCGTAGGTCCCTTCCTTGGTATCGGTCAGCTTCTCGGCGGCCGCGATCATCTCGTCGAAGGTTTTCGGGACAGCGACGCCCTTCTTCTGGAAGAGCTCCTTGTTATAATAGAGGATGAAATAATCGACCGACCAGGGTAGGGACAGCATCTGGCCCTTGTCGTTCTTGCAGTATTGCAGGCCGGCGGCGGAGAAATCGCTCTCGACGAGATCGGGCGCCGTCAGCGTCGGATCCTTCATGAAGGGCGTCATGTCGGCGAGCCAGCCGGCTTTCTCGAACTGCCGCTTCTGGACGTGATAGCTAAGATGGACGACGTCGAAGCTCGGCCGCCCCGAGGTCAGCTCGATCACCACCTTCTGGCGCTGCTGTTGCTCCGGGATCTGCTCGGACTCCACCTGGATGCCGGTGAGCTCGGTGAACTCCTTGATGTTTTTTTGCAGGTTGTCGCCGCGCGGACCCTTGGCGAGGATCACCTCCAGCTTGGTCCCGGCGTATTTCTTCCAGTTGACCTCGGCGCGTGCCGGTAGTCCGGTCAGGCTGAGCGCGCCGGCCGCGGCGGTCCCCGTCAACAGCGTGCGGCGCGAGATGTTATGGTTGGCCACGTCAAATCCCTCCCTCTGATTCATTTTCTTTGGGAGGGATACTAACGGCCGTGCCACGCCTGCCTAGTCCTAATCTGCGGAATCAGGGACGCACGGCAGGCGTCTCCATCGGCAGGCCGCGCGCCCGCGACATCAGGTAGAGTTCAAGCGCGACCAACTCGGGCGCGCCGTAATCATAGGCCTGGGCGCGTACGCCGGTCATGCAACTGCGCAACCGGCGCTCGATTGACCCCAGCGTCTGCCACTCCAGGCGGTAGAGCGGATAGCCGGTCGGCTGCCCTTGCGTGATCGGCGAGCCCGCAAGACGCTTGTCGAAATTGTCGTCGTGGCAATTGGTGCAGGCGAGGTTGAGCTGGCCCTCGCGCTGCATGAAGAGGTCGCGGCCCTGCGCCACGAAAGGCTTCAGCTGGGGATCATCGCCGGCCGTGATCGCGACGCCGCGGGACTGGTGGGCGACGAAGGCGGACAGCGCCAGGAGGTCGCGGCTCTCGTAGGGCAGCGCCGGCGCCTGCTGATGATTGGCGCGGCAGAGGTTGATGCGCTGGTCGAGGGTGACGGGGCGCGCCAGCGCCTTGTCGAAGGCCGGATAGCGCGCCGCGACGCCCTTCATGCTGGTCGTTGCATCGCCATGGCAGTCCGCACAGGCCTTGTCGGCGCTGCCGGCCTTTTTCGCCCAGAGCGCCCCGCCGTCGAGCACGAAAAGCATGCCCGGATTGGACGCGTCGTCATCCTGCATCGCCCGCGTGTCCGGCCCCATGAACGAATAGCCGGAGCGGCGCGCGTCCGGCGGAATTTCGCCGGCGAGCAGCGCAGGGGCCGCGGCCAACAATGTTGCCGCCGCTATCGCGCGCCAAAAGATCATTCGACGGTGATCGAGGCCGATGCGGTCGACGAATAGCCGTTGTCGCCGATCCATTCGAATTCGAACTTGCCGCTCTCCTTCGCGACCGTGAAGAAGGAGAGATATGGGTTGGCCGCGATCGCCGGAAACAGGTCGGCACGGAAGACTTCGGTGCCATTGTAGCGACACGTAAAACTCGTGATGATGTCGCGCGGCACCAGCGCGCCGTCCGCGGTGTGGCGGAAGCCCGTTTCCATGATGTGCGAGGTCAGCGTGCGGATCTCGATGACATCACCGCGTTTGGCTTTTGCCGGAACGTTGATGAGCGCGGCCATCAGTTCATCTCCTCGGTACAGGCGGCCAGCGTCACGACGATGTCGGCGGCGACCTGCCAGAACGTGTCATCGGACAGGCGTGCGATTGCCACCACCTTCTGGGTGTCGGCGAGCCGGATTCGGGTCGAGACCTGGGCGCGGCCCGAGGCGGGGTTGAGATGGAAATTGCCGATGTTCGGCTGCGGGTTCTTCTCGTTGAAGATGTGGATGCTCTTGACGTAATCGGTCGCGGTCATCGGGCTTGCGACGCTCACTGTCATCGGCACGGTGTTGCCGTTCTCGACCAGCGGCGGAATGTCGAGCTTGATCTTGCCGGCGCGAATCTGGGCTTCGCCGACGACGTTGCGGATCGCGGTGCTGAGCATCGCGGGCGTCGCTTCCAGCGGTCGCAGCGTGACGATCGGAATCGTTCCGGCGACCGTCGCGCCGCCTGCAATACTGAGGAATTGTCGTCGCGTGGTCGGCATGAAGTTAGTTCCGAAGCGTTACAAGAAAAGCCACGATGTCTTCGATCTCCGCGGCGGATAATATCGGCTTGCCGGCAAAATTGCGTCCGACCCGGACCAGCCCGTCGTTGCGATAATAGGACGGCATGATGGTCTGCGGGTTGTAACGCGATGCATCGACCAGCCGCAGCCGCAACTGGCCCGCCGACAACCAGTCCCCGGTGCCGGTGAGATCGGGTGCGAGGTCACCCTGGAACCGCGCCTCCGGGAACGGACCGGAATGGCAGAGGATGCAGGTCGTGGTGCGCGCCACCACCAGCGCGCGTCCACGCGCGGCATCGCCTGGCGAGCCCGTGAGCGGCTCCGGGATGGTGTCACCGATGATCTTGTAGGGCACGAGCTCGTCGGCTCTTGCTCCGCTGGCCAAGGCAAGGCCGGCGGCGATCAGCGCTGCGATATGAAGGAATGCTCTAGCCAAAGGTGTCCGCCGTGATGGTTTGAAACCAGCGCTCGGCTTCAGCCGCCTCGCGGGCGCGCAGCTCGCGCGGTGCATCGACCGGGCTGGTCGCGCCGCCCTCGACCTCGGCAAAGATGTCGCCCCTGGGCTGATAGTTGCCGGCGAGCGAGAAGCCGTAGCCGGGCGCGGCGGTGTTGTAGCAGACGCCGGTCAGCCGCGGCGCTTCCGGCGCGCGGCCTGCGAACAGGTTGAGGATGGCGGCGGCGCAGGCCTTGCCCTGTGCGCTCGCGGCCGACGCCGATTTGGGAATGCCGCCGCCGAGGCAGGCATCGCCGATGACGTGGATGTTCGGGACGAGCTTCGACTCGAAGGTCACGGGATCGATCGGGCACCAGCCGGTCGCATCCGCCGCACCCGCGATCTCGGCGATGCGGCCGGCGCGCTGCGGCGGGATGACGTTGGCGACATCAGGCGTGTAGTTGCCGAACTCGGTGATGATGGTCCGTGTCGAAGGATCGACCGAGGTGACGCGACCGCCCTGCGACAGCGCGATGCGCTCGATCATGTCGCCATAGAGCTCCTTCCACGCCTTCTCGAACAGCCGCTGCTGCGAAAAATTGTCCTTGGCATCGAGGACCAGCACCTTCGAGCGCGGCTTCTTCGTCTTCAGGTAATGTGCGATCAGGCTGGCGCGTTCGTAGGGCGCAGGCGGGCAGCGCGAGGGATTGGCCGGGATGGCGATGGCGACCGTGCCGCCGTCCGCCATCTCCTCCAGTTGCCTGCGCAGCAGCAGCGTCTGCGCCCCGGCCTTCCAGGCGTGCGGCATTTTTTCGGATGCCGCTTCGTCATAGCCGGGCAAGGCCTCGAAATGGAAGTCGATGCCGGGCGAGAGCACGAGACGGTCATAGGGCAACGCGACGCCGTCGGTCGTCACGACGCTGCGCCGCTGCGGCTCGATTGTGGTGACGGCCTCGCCGATCACGGTGATGCCCTCGGCGGCGAGCTTGTCATAGTCGAATTGCTGCGCGTCGATCTCACGCAGGCCCGCGATCACCTCGTTGCTGAAGGGGCAGGAGGTGAAGACCGCGTTCGGTTCGATCAGGATGATTTGCAGGTTTTCCTGCGCGCGTTTCAGCGCGCGGGCGCAGGCCGCGCCGCCGAACCCGCCGCCGACCACGACGATACGTGCTGCCGATTGCGCGCGCGGGACCGATGGCCGCGCCAGCGTTGCGGCGGCCGCGGTGATGCCGAGCACGGCATTCCGCCGTGTCACCGGGCGCGTGGTCATCAGGATCATCCAGGCAAAAATGCCGCGGCGGCCGTTGCAGCCGCCGCGGCGTTTCTCAGGCGAAGGTGATGTTCTGGTCGCGCAGCGGCACCGAGCGGATGCGCTTGCCCGTCGCCGCGAAATAGGCGTTGAGCACCGCCGGCGCCGCGACGCCGATGGTGGGCTCGCCGACGCCGCCCCAGAACCCGCCGCTCGGCACCATCACCGATTCCACCTTCGGCATCTCGTTGATGCGCATCGAGTTGTAGGTGTCGAAGTTGGTTTGCTCGATCTTGCCGTCCTTGACGGTGCAGCCGCCGTAGAACAGCGCGGAGAGGCCATAGACGAAGGAGCCGGCGATCTGCCGCTCCACCTGCGCCGGATTGACGACGTAGCCGGGATCAGTGGAGGCGACGATGCGATGCACCTTGATCTTGTTGCCGTCGGTCACCGAGATCTCGGCGGCGCCGGCAACATAGCTGCCATAGCCCATGACCTGCGCGATGCCGCGATAGACGCCCTGCGGCGCCGGCTTGTCCCAGCCGATCTTCTCGGCCACGGCATTGAGCACCGCCAGATGCTTGGGATGATTGCCCATCAGCTTGCGGCGGAATTCGAGCGGGTCCTGGCCTGCGGCCTGGGCCAGCTCGTCCATGAAGCATTCCATGTAGATCGCGTTGTGATTGACGTTCACGCCGCGCCAGAAGCCGGGCGGAACGTGCGGGTTGCGCATCGCATGCTCGATCAGGAGGTTCGGCACCGAATAGCCGAACGCGGCTTCGCCGGACTGGGCGACACCCTGGAAAGCGGCCGGATCCATGCCGTTCTGCAGCGCTTCGGGGCGCAGCGAGAACAGGATCGACTGCCCGGACAGGCGGTAGTGCAGAGCGATCAGATTGTTGTTGGCGTCGAACGCGCCGGTCATCTTGCACTGGGTGATCGGGTGATACCTGCCGTGCGCCATGTCCTCTTCGCGCGACCATAACAGCTTGATCGGCGTGCCCGGCATCTGCTTGGCGATCATGACCGCCTGGCGGACATAGTCGGTCTGGCCGCGTCGGCCGAAGCCGCCGCCGGGCATCACCTTGTGCACGTCGCACTTCTCCGCCGGCAGGCCCGAGGCTTCCAACGTGGCCGCGAAAGCCGCCTCGCCATTCTGAGTGCCGCACCAGACTTCGCATTTGTCCGCCGTATAGAGCGCGGTGGCGTTCATCGGCTCCATCGTGGCGTGGTTCTGGTAGGGGTAGTTGTAGACGGCTTCGACCTTCTTCGCTGCGCCGGCAATCGCGGCTTTGACGTCGCCGTTCTTGTTACCGACATAGGCCGGCTGCGTGTCGTCGAGGCCTTCGGCCAGCCACTTCGCGATCGACGCGCTGGAGACCTTGGCATTCTCGCCTTCGTCCCAGACGATCGGCAGCGCTTCCAGCGCGGTCTTGGCGTGCCACCAGGTGTCGGCAACGACCGCAACCGCCGTGTCGCCGACCTTGACGACCTTCTTGACGCCTTTCATGCCGGTGACCTTGGCTTCGTCATAGCTCTTCAGCTTGCCGCCAAACACCGGGCAGTCCTTGATCGCGGCGTTCAGCATGCCCGGCAGCTTGACGTCGATGCCGTAGAGCATCGTGCCGGTGGTCTTGTCGGCGGTATCGAGCCGCAACAGGCCCTTGCCTGCGATGGTCCAGTCCTTGGGATCCTTGAGCTTGACGTCGGCGGGCGGCGTCAGCTTGGCGGCGGCTTCGGCGACCTTGCCGTAAGTCGTCGTCTTGCCGGACGCCTTGTGGGTGATGACGCCGTTGGCGACGGTGCATTCGGAGGCCGGCACCTTCCACTCGTTCGCGGCGGCCTCGATCAGCATCACGCGCGCGGTGGCGCCGCCCTTGCGGACATAGTCCTGCGACGAGCGGATGCCGCGGCTGCCGCCGGTCGAGAAATCGCCCCAGACGCGCTTGCGGGCGACGCTCTGGCCGGGGGTCGGATATTCGGTCGTGATCTTCGACCAGTCGCATTCGAGTTCCTCGGCGACCAGCTGGGCGAGGCCGGTGAGCGAGCCCTGGCCCATCTCGGAGCGGGCGATGCGGATCACGACGGTGTCATCGGGCCTGACCACTACCCAGGCGTTGACTTCCGGCGAGCCGTCGGCCGCGCGGACCACGGCGGGACCGCCAAAGGGGAGATCGAGCCCGATGGCGAGGCCGGCGCCGACAGCGGCGGTGCCGATGACGAAGGCGCGACGGTTCATCTTGGGAGAAACATGCTTGTTCATGGGGCGGCTCCTCAGGCGCTGGCGATCGTGTGGATCGCTTCGCGCACCTGCTGGAAGGTGCCGCAGCGGCAGATATTGGTGATGGCCTCGTCGATGTCGGCATCGGTCGGCTTCGGCTTTTCGGCAAGGAGCGCGGCCACCGCCATGATCATGCCGCTCTGGCAATAGCCACATTGCGGAACGTCCTTGGCGATCCAGGCTGCCTGCACCTTGTGCAGCGTGTCGCCGGACGCGAGCCCCTCGATCGTGGTGATCTTCTTGCCTTCGGCCTCGCTGACCGAAATCCCGCAGGAACGGGTGGCAACGCCGTCCATGTGAACGGTGCAGGCGCCGCATTGCGCAATGCCGCAGCCATATTTGGTGCCGGTCAGGCCGGCATTCTCGCGGATCGCCCAGAGCAGCGGCGTATCGGGCTCCACGTCGAGCGTGAAGGTTTTTCCGTTGATTGTTAGGTTTGCCATCGCAAAGTCCCCTTATTGGCCCAATCCACCGATTAGACTCAGGGAACAATGTGTCTGGCAAATTGGAACTGTTCAAATCAATAGTCCGAGGGGTGGCCAACGAAGATTTTCCCGGCCGGGGGATGATCGTGGGCAGGATGGTGTTACATGCAGCCGCCGGCAGCTGCTCAGGACCAGGCGGCTTAGCGACACCTCCGTCGGCGCCAGTGCGCAGTTTGAGACGACGTGAATGCCGGTTCCAGGGCCGATCGGCGCTGCGTTGCAGCGACAGTTTGTCCCTTTTGCCGGGGTGCAAGACGGAAACGCTTTGCTACAGTGCACCCGATTCAAAAGGAGTTCCATGAACGTGGCGACCCCCTGCAACGTGCTGATGCTCTATCCGCTCTTCCTCGCGGAGTCGTTTTGGAGCTTCGGCGAGTCCTGTAAATTGATGGGCGTCCGGCGCCCGGCAGCTCCCCTCGGCCTGATCACGGTGGCCGCGATGTTGCCGAAGGAGTGGACGGTCCGGCTGATCGACTGCAACACCCAGCCCCTTGGTGACGAGGATTTCGCCTGGGCCGATGTCGTGTTCACCGGCGGCATGCTGCCGCAGCAGGCCGATACGCTGCGCCTGATCGAACTCTGCAACGCCGCCGGCAAGCCGGTGGTCGTCGGCGGCCCCGATCCGACGTCGAGCCCCCATGTCTACGAACGGGCCGACTTCCGGGTGCTCGGCGAGGCCGAGGGCGTCATCGACGAGTTCATCGCGGCCTGGGAAAGCGGGGCCCGCTCCGGCGTCTTCACTGCGCCGAAATTCCAGGCCGACGTGACAAAGACGCCGGTGCCACGCTTCGACCTGCTCAAGTTCGAGGACTATCTCTATCTCGGTGTGCAATATTCGCGCGGCTGTCCGTTCACCTGCGAGTTCTGCGACATCATCGAGCTCTACGGCCGTGTGCCGCGCACCAAGACGGTCGAGCAGATGTTCGTCGAGCTCGAGACGCTCTACCGGATGGGCTACCGCGGCCATCTCGACTTCGTCGACGACAATTTCATCGGCAACAAGAAGTCGCTGCGGCAGTTTCTGCCCCAGCTCGCCGAATGGCAGCGCGCGCACGGCTATCCCTTCGAATTGTCTACCGAGGCCTCGGTCAACCTGGCCGACGATCCCGAGCTATTGGAGCTGATGGGCGCGGCCAATTTCTTCGGCATCTTCGTCGGCATCGAAAGTCCGGATCCTGCAACGCTGGTCGCGATGCGGAAGAAGCAGAACACGCGGCGTAACATCGCCGAGAGCATCCACAAGATCTATGCCGCCGGCATGCTCGTCACCGCGGGCTTCATCGTCGGCTTCGACAGCGAGAAGGTCTCGATGGCGGAGGCGATGATCGATTTCATCGAGGAGGCCGCGATTCCCGTCGCCATGGTCGGCCTGCTCTATGCCTTGCCGAACACTCAGCTCACGCGCCGACTCGAGCGTGAAGGCCGGCTGCATCCGGGCCACGATCTGGCGCCGACCATCGGCGCCGATCAGTGCACGGACGGCATCAACTTCGATACGCTCCGCCCGTTGCGCGACATCCTGACGGACTACAAGCGGGTGCTGGAGCACATCTACAGCCCCGCCGCCTACGCTGGACGCGTCGACCGCCTGATGACGCTGCTCGACCGATCCAGGCAGCGCCCCGAGCTCGCCGAGGGCGACATCCGCTCGCGGGTCGGGGCGATGGAGACGGTGCACCGCGTTGTCACCGCCCTTCCCGAAGCGCGCGGGCCGCTGTGGCAGACCTTCATGAACTGCGCCAAGCGCGACACCTCGTCGGCGCGCATTGCCGTACAGATGATTGCCGCCTATGCGCATCTCGGGCCGTTCTCGCGCAAGGTCATCGAAGCCATCGACGGGCGCCTCGCTGCGCTCGATGACGAGACGGTCATCCCGACCGCTGCGACGCTCGACACCACCGGAGCCCGGCACCTGGCCTGAAGGCTTACTTCACTGCCAGCCGCAGGAAGCTCATGACGCTGCCGAGCGCGGCAAAGCCGGCGCCGAGCGCCAGCGCGACCGTCGCGCCATCGTGGCCGGCAAGCGCAAAGCAGAGCGCCGCGAGTGCGGCTCCCGTCGTTTGCCCCGTCAGCCGCGCGGTGGCGACGATGCCGGAGGCGCTCCCGCTGCGGTGCGGCGGTGCGCTCGACATCACCGCCTTCATGTTCGGCGCCTGGAAGAAGCCGAACCCCATGCCGCAGATCACCATCCGCCAGATGATGTCGGGGATGGCAGGATTGGACGGGAGCATCGCGAGCAATGCCATGCCGAGGCCGAGCAGCACGAGCCCGATGCCGCCGAGCAGGCCGACCGCGTGCCGGTCGGAGAGGCGCCCCGCGATCGGCGCCATGATGCCGACCACCAGCGGCCAGGGCGTCATGAAGAAGCCGGTCTCGACCTGCGAACGGCCGAGCACGTCCTCGAAATAGAACGGCAGCGAGACGAAGGCGAGGCCCTGCACGGCGAACGAGCACACCGCGGTCGCCGCCGACAGCGCGAACATCGGCCGGCTGAACAGGTCGATCGGCAGCATCGGCGCGGGATGGTCGGCATGTCGGCGCGTCAGGATGAAGCCGAGTGCGAGGGCCGCGATCAGCTCGATACCCACGACGACAGGCGACAGATTGTGCGCGGCGCTGCCGATGCCCGTGATGAACAGGCCGAGGCAGGCGGACGCCAGGACCGCGCCGAGAAAATCAAAGCCGTGATCGGCCCGCGGCGTCTTCGGCAGCATCGCATAGCCGATGCCGATCGCGACGAGACCAAACGGGATGTTGACCGCGAACAGCCACGGCCACGGGCCGAATGCGAGGATGGCAGAGGCGATCGATGGACCGAAGGTGAAGGCGGTTGCGACCACGAGTGCGTTGTGGCCAAAACCGCGGCCGAGCATCCGCCCGGGATAGACGAACCGCACCAGCGCCGTGTTGACGCTCATGATGCCGCTGGCGCCCAAGCCCTGCAGCGTGCGCGCGACCAGCAGGCTGTCCAGCGACCACGCCACCGCGCAGAACAGCGAGGCGATAGTGAACAGGATCAGGCCGCCGAGATAGATGCGCTGGTGCCCGACGATCTCGCCGAGCGCACCGAGCGGCAGCAAAGTGGCCACCAGCGCGATCTGGTAGACATTGACCACCCAGACCGATTGCTCCGGCGTGACACGCAGGTCGGCGGCAATGGCTGGCAGCGCGATATTGGCGATCGCGGTGTCGAGGGAGGCCATCGCCAACGCGGTGAAGATGGCGGCGATCGCCCAGCGCCGCTGCGTTGCCGGAAGGCCGTCGGCAATGGGATGATCGGGCTCGCGCGCGGCGGCAGGTAACGTGATTGTCATTGCCTGGCGCGTTGCTCCGGCGGCGAGGTGAAAGGGGACTTTCGGCATGTACTACGCCGAAGGCCGCTTCCACAGGCATATGCTTGCATGCTGTGTATGCGCGAAGGTCAGGCGATGCGGCCGGCGGCTAGCGTATGATCGCGCCACTTGCGCAATCTTGGGGGATCATCATGCAAATCGTCGTTCTGCCCGGTGACGGCATCGGACCGGAGATCACGACCGCGACATCGGGTGTGCTGCGCGCGGCCTCCGAGCGCTTCCAGCTTGACCTGCGGCTCGAGGAGCACGCGGTCGGGCATGCGAGCCTGAAACAGTTCGGCACGACGGTGCGCCCCGAGCTGCTCGACATCGTTCGCGCCGCCGACGGCCTGATCCTGGGGCCGACCGCGACCTTCGACTTCAAGGACGAGGCGCATGGCGAGATCAACCCGTCCAGGTACTTTCGCAAGAGCCTCGACCTCTACGCCAATGTCCGGCCGGCGCGCACCTATGCGGGGCGGCCCGGCCGGCTCGGCGAGTTCGACCTCGTCGTCGTGCGCGAGAACACCGAAGGGTTCTACGCCGACCGCAACATGGAGCAGGGCAATGGCGAGATGCTGGTCACGCCTGACGTCGTGATCTCACTGCGCCGGATCACGCGCCTCTGCTGCGAGCGTATCGCGCACGCCGCCTGCCGTCTGGCGATGAAGCGGCGGAAGCATCTGACCATCGTGCACAAGGCCAATGTGCTGAAACTCGGCGACGGCATGTTCCTCGACATCTGCCGCGCGGCGGCGAAGGGCTATCCCGGCCTCGAGGTCGACGCCATCCTGGTCGACGCCATGATGGCGCATGTCGTGCGCAACCCCGATCGCTTCGACGTCATCGTCGCCACCAACATGTTCGGCGACATCCTGTCCGATCTCACGGCCGAGCTCTCCGGCAGCCTCGGCCTCGGGGGCTCGCTCAATGTCGGTGACCGCTACGCGATGGCGCAGGCCGCGCACGGCTCGGCGCCTGATATCGCCGGACAGGACGTCGCCAATCCGATCTCGCTGATCCTGTCGACCGCGTTGCTGCTGGCCTGGCATGGCGAGAAGAGTGGCGCCGTCCGCTACGAGGAAGCGGCGCGTGCGATCGAAGCCGCGGTGGCGAAGGCGCTTCGCGAGGGCAGGGCGACGCGCGACGTCGGCGGCAAGCTCGGCACGATCGCGGCAGGTGCTGCGATTGCGGAGGTCTTGCAGGCGGAGTGAGCCATCGTTGCGGATGGCTGCGATTTTTTTTGGGGGGCAACACAAAACTCGAAAAACAACCCCATGCACAGTAGAAGGCTCCTTGATCGATAAGGGATTTTCGGAGCGCGCCGCGACGACCTTCGTGACAGTGATCACGTTGACCCGTCGGGCAAAACACTGGCATGATGCTATCGTGACTATCGTGCCAGTGGTCGGGTACGAGAGCGCCTTCTCATCATGCGCGATGTCCGCCTCATGCCATCCAGCGGCGCGCGCCTCACCCGGCCCACCGCCGCGCGCAAGGACCGCCTCGACATGGTGGTCAGCATTGCGCTCGGCAGCGCCTCCCAGATCGCGCTGTTCGTTGCACCCGCGCTGGTGCTGCTCAGCCATGTCGTGGGTCCGACGCCAATGAACCTTCAGTTCTGGCCTGGCGCCGTCACCATGGTGATGATCGCTACTGTCACGGCGACCTTCATCACGACCAGTGGACGCTCGGCATGGTTCGTCGGCGCCCTGATGAACTTCATCTACGTGGAGTTCGCGCTGACCTTGGTCCCGCCGGCGGGCGAGGGACGAGGTGCTGCGCCCCTCGCCAAGGGGAATTGGCTCATCGGAGAATGGCGGGCCGCGGCAAGCCATCCTCCGAACCGGCGAATACGCTTTCGCTAATAAGCCCAGTAGCTGCCCGAAGGCGCGCAAAAGTCGCCGCCGTAGCCGTAATCGTAGCCATAGCCGCCGCCATAACCGTAATACGATGCGGGCGCGTAACCGTAGCCGTAGGCGGGATAGTAACCGCCATAACTGCCGTAATAGGCGCTCCGCGCAATCGCGCCGCCGACGACGGCGCCGGCGACCACACCGTAACCGAGGCCGCGATAACCGTAGCCGCGATAGCCGTAGCCTCGATAACCCCAGCCTCCGCGATAACCCCAGCCGACACCGCGATAGCCATAGCCGCCGCGCCAGCCGCCAACCCAGCGCACCTCGGTCGTGGTCTGATCGACCATCGATTTCATCGTCGAAAGATGCGTCGGGATCGGCCCTGCCTGAGCGATTGTGCCTGATAGCAGGGCGCCGGCTCCAGCGAGAACGAAGGTACGCAGGGAATTCGAGGATGTCATGATCGATCATCTCCTTGGCTTACGGGCGGCGCTTTCTGCGCGGCCGTACCCATTCCGGGATGGCATTGCCGCAGCGGGTTTGATCTAGATCAAGCGTCGACGGCGTATCCGGCCTGGACCTCGATGGGATCAATGTGCATGCCGTCGGTAAGCACGCGCAGGCTCCTTGCGAACCGACTACTTCAAGTCGACCGTATCTTCCGCGATGATTTCTTCGTCGAATCCGGTCGTCCGCAACACGCGTACCGCGGCACGTTTGGCGCCGGCGAACTGATTGCGATCGACGTCCACCTCGGGGGTGGGACGACTCACTGCGATCGTATCCCACGTCGACCTGTTGTCCGGCTTGACCTGGACCGAGTAGGTTACGCCGGCGACGGGCTGCAATCCGCCGAGCTGGTCGATCTTCAATGGTCGCCGGCTGGCTGCCGCAGCCCCGGCGAGCTCAAGTCCGAAGGTGGCGCCTGCGGCCGGCCCGGGAGGTGCCACCCCGGCCTCGTACCGGCTGATCTCCTGCCCCTTGAGCTGGAGGCTTACCGATTTCATGCCGCTCACGCGCGGGAGGTCCGCCTGAATCAGACCAACCTCGTTCGGCCGGTCGGGCTCGGCAGACGACCGGCGAATGACGACAGGCTCCCGATAAACTTCCTTGCCTTTGTCGTCGTAGGCCACAAGCTCCACGTCCTTGTCGGTGGCGGCGTCCGACGCGATGGTGGAGACCGACGGGTTCACATACATGATCTTGCCGTCACCAGCGGTCTTGTTGATGGTGGCGACGACGTGAACGAATGATCCGGTCTTGATTTCGGTCTTCATCGGATCCTCCTAGGCGACCGGCGGACCGAGGGCGTCCTCTTCCAAAAGCCGGGTCATGATCGCCTGGTAAGTGTACGCCGATAGCCACTGGTTGTCTGCATAGGTCATCACGTCGTGATATGTGAGCCCCGGCAACGCAGCGGCCGGCAAGCCGAGTTCGTGATCCCCGGTGTCGACACCGACATATTTGTTGTCCGGCTTGCTGATACAGCCGTTCTCATAAGGGAATGTCGGATCGCTCGCGTCCTGCGCGTCGGGGGAAATCCCGGATGAAAGCGGCCGAACGTATGTCCGAGTTCGTGAGCGCCGTACCAGTCGGCATATGACGCGTCGCGATCGCCGGCAAAACCGTTCGGCACGCCCGCGGGGCCGGAAGCAACGGTGTCCGGCTGGGCCGTGCCCGGAATGGCGAACGCCTTTCCTCGCATGAAGTTGTTGGACGCGTTATCGTCGACGAGACCGTAATAGTGCGTGCGCGGGTCGACGCCGCTGCTCACCTCGCGGCTTCGCAGCGCGGCGATCTGGGCATTGGCGAGATCGACCGTCGAGTCGTTGAACGGCGCGGCAAAATCCGCGTCCACCACCATGTGGGACCATTCGAGCGCGGCGACAGGATAGGCGCGGTTGAGAAACGACCTGAGATACGAAAAGTGGACCGCAGCGGGGGTGACGGTCGTCGGGCCG
This sequence comes from Bradyrhizobium japonicum USDA 6, assembly GCF_000284375.1. Lineage (NCBI taxonomy): Bacteria > Pseudomonadati > Pseudomonadota > Alphaproteobacteria > Hyphomicrobiales > Nitrobacteraceae > Bradyrhizobium > Bradyrhizobium japonicum. The sequence continues at coordinate 7,233,445 of NC_017249.1, read as the reverse complement.
GCCCTGTATCGAAGACCGATCACCCGGATGCGGAGCGGCGGCGCCGCCGTGAATGTTACGGGCGCGATATTGAACGCCGCCGCCGGAAGGTCGCCGCCTCCGGGCTGAAAGATGCGGCTGATGCGCAAGCTGAGTGTGCCCGCGCCGATGGCCGCGGCCGGCAGGCGGAAGTTCAGGCTCTTGTCGATGTCTTCCCGCTGTTCGCGGAGACTGAAGGGCGAGCCCGGGTCCACCCGAAGCGAGTTGAGGGCCGGGAGGAACGTGTCGCCTCCGCCGCTCCGGCTCCACGCAATCTCCGCGGTGATCTGACCGGGCTGCGACACCGATGTCGGTTCAAGATAGAGGCGAACGAGCGTCGCCTTATCGGCGACCAGCGGCACCGAATTCGTCACGTCCTGAACGCACTGGACGATCTCGACGCCACGCACCTGCACGCCGGTCTGCGGCTGAGCAAGGCCGAGCGGGCGGCGTTTGCGGGGTTTGAGTCTGGGAACGCCCGAGCCGCGATGCACGCACATCATGCACATGGTGTTGTTCCGGCTTTGTGTGGTTCCGACTTTGATGACGCAACACGAGCTTCGCTTTGTTGCGTGGACTTTAAGTCTACATTGACAATATACTACCCGCTATAATTGAATCAAGCCAACCCTGCGGATCGGTCATTTGGACGCAGCGCGGCCGCCTCCGTTTTCGGACAATCCCTTTTGATACCGAGGTCAGACGATGATCGATCCGAACGCAATTGCAGCGCTGAAAGTCTATCCGCCCATCGGCGTCGCCCGTGTCGGCAACGCGCAAGGCGCCGACGACTACGTCATCGGCCCCGAGACGATCGGCGGTGCGCCGAGCTTGCCCGGCACGACGCCGGAGCAGCCGGCTCACTTCGTCGACGACTTCCGCACCGCGAACGGCGAGATCAAGCGGCAAGCCGCGCGCTTCCGCATCTACGCCCACATGAAGGACGGCAGCGTGCAGGAGGTGACCGCTGCATCCGCGAAGATCGAGTGGCGCGTCTGCATCGCAAACCTCAAGGCCGGCTGGTACGAGTTCAACCAGGCAATGGATCTCGGCCCGCTGAGCCAGAGCGCGTTACAGCGAAATCGCGAGCTGGTTTTGCCGGACGCCAGGTGGAAGCTCGACATCACGCCAACCCCGCGAAGCATTGCGGGGCAGGGGGCTGGCCCGATCAAGCTGGACGATGGCGCGTTCTGGGCTTCGCCGGTCTATCTCGGCGAGCTTCGTACCGACGAGGAGGGGCGGCTGATCTTCCTCGGCGGCAATGGAGTTTCGCGGCCATTCCGCAAAGGGACCCGGCCCCTGACTTTCGCCAACAATCCAGGTTGGCACGATGACGTCAGCGACGGGCCGGTGCGGGCGCAAGTGACATTTGCGGGGCATGCACCGATCGATGCGGAGCCCGGCTACGTCTGCGTTACGCCGCCGAATTACGCGCCGGGGCTGTTCGGTCTCGTAACGATGGACGACGTGGTGCGGGAGGTGTTCTACGACAAGGGCTGGATTCCACGACCGGCCAAGACCTCGTTCGTCAACGATGTGCAACCGATCTTTCAGCGCCTGACCGGACTACAATGGGTCAACCACGGGCTCTTCGTCGTTCATGGTTTTGGCTCGCCGCTCGACGCGCAGAATGCGCAAGTCCTCGCCAAGCTCAACGACGCGTCTGCCGCGAATGCGGCGTGGCGCACGGCCGTGCTGGCGTTGTTTCGCGATCCGGGCGCGGGCGGCGCACTGATCGCAGATCAGATCCCGCAGGTCTTCGGCGACGCAGTCGACGAGTTCTTCGGCAATCCGCCGATGCCACCGAACTCGCTGCTTGCCGTGACCAAGACTCAATACGCGCACCTCAAGCGCTGGGCTGCTGGAACATTCGATGCCGACGGGCCGTCGCACCAACCGGCGCAGCCGCACGACTTCTCTGCCCTGCCTCCCGAGGTCCAGGTTGTGCATCTCGAGCGCGCATCCTTGCACGATTGTCTCGGCGGCCCATTCCATCCCGCGATGGAGATGACATGGGTGATGCGGATTCCCCTGATGTGGACGTCGCTGTATCGCCTGAAAATCCTGCCCGGCGAGCAACCGGCGCGGCAGGACTTCGGGGGTACTCTCACGCCGGCGGTCTGCACCGGCGCGAACGGCCCACACGACGGTGTTGCCGCAGGCTGCCTCACCCGTTTCCTCGGCGTGCCCTGGCAGACCGATCATACCTCGTGCAATTCGGCGGCCGACTACTTCCCGTCGACGTTCCTGTCGATGCCGACGTTCTGGGGACCGCGTGCCCCGGATCAGGTTCTGGCAGACGGAAACTATCTGCGTGCGGCCGCCATCGCGCCTCTCGGCCAGGCGACGCAACAGCAGACGTTCAAGCACCTGATGAACCGGGTCGACTGGTTGCGCGACATCCGCGGCAGCGATTACTATGACCGCCTGTCGAACATGATTGCGGAATGGTCCGAGCTCGGCATGGTGTTGCCGGTGAAGAACGCGCCTGCATCTCTGCCGGTGCAGGATCTGCGCGTCGAGCAGGGACGCAGCGACAGCAACGGGCCGATCGATGTCGCGGCCGATCCGAAGTACCACGCGGTCGAGGACATGGAGAGCCTTTTCCTGCCGCAGACGACAGCGGGCCTGGCGCTGCGGCGTGGCGCCCGCAAGACGGCTCCCCCGCCGAAACGGACCTATCGCCCGGGCGAGATCTGACCTTGGACGTGCTGCGCACCGACTGTCTCGTGGTCGGCGCCGGGCCTGCCGGCTTGACCGCCGCACGCCTGCTGGCCCTTAGAGGCCGCACGATTATTGTCGCAGATTCCGGCGTCACGCCGACGACGCGGCTTGAACTCCTGGCTCCGGCCTCGCTCGTCACTGTCGCGGCGGTAGGACTTGAACATCTGCTCGACGATCCGACGATCGCCCGAGCCTGTCTCGGGATTCGGCGAACACACGGTTCGGGCGCGTCGGACTACGAGGACTTTCTGCGTCATCCCGGCCGCGTCGGGTATGTGGTCGATCGCGCCCGTTTCGACGAGCGCCTTCGCGACGAGGCTATCGCTGTCGGGGTTACGTTTTGCGGACTGCGCGCAATCGGCGTCAGGCCGGACCGCGGCGTTATCTGTCGTGCGAGCGATAGCGCTGGGGCGAAGGTCGTCCTTGCGGAGATCGTTGTCGATGCAACGGGGCGCGCCGCCGCGATTGCGCGGCGCCGGGGCGCGCGCGTGGCCGCCCGGGATCGCATGGTCGCCGAACTGGTCGAGGATGCGGCTGATGGCGCGCCGGCCGGCCCCGCATCATGGCTCGACTACAGTAGCGATGGACCGACCTGGTCTTACCGCATCCGTGGACCGCAAGGGCGTGTGCAGACTTGGCGCATTCGCAGATCCGGAACACCGGCTGGAGATGCACTGCTCAGCGTGGACGCGTCTGCTTGCCTCCTCTCGGAGGCCGCGGGCGAAGGTTGGATTGCAGTGGGCGATGCGGCGATGGCGTTCGATCCGATTGCCTCTCAGGGGCTGTTCAACGCATTGTCGTCCGCTTTGGTCGCGACGGGGGCACTGTTGTCGGCCGATCGGCTGAGCCCGACCTCGGCGCGATTGTATTCCGACGCGGTCGCCACAACGTTCCTTCACTGCGAAGCAGGCCGTAGCAGCGTCTATGGCGCCATGCCTCCGGCGCCGCAGTCACGGGCCGACCCGGCAAAAACGATCGCGCAATGAAGCATGATTTCGCGGGCCGATCGGGCTCCGCTTCCCGCCCCTGAAACTGACACCTCTGCAACCCTCCATCCACGGGCACGATGTGCCGATTTTTCGTCGCGGAACGATGCCTCTTGTCACGGCTGCGCATCGCAGCCGCAACTTTGCGTGAACGCGTCCCCAATTGTTTCGCGAGAGGCTCCCTGCCGTCGCGATGTTGACCCGTCCGGCAAAACACTGGCAAAATGTGCACATGGCGGAGATCGCGGCGCGAATGCATCCGTGGTGACCGCGAGCATTTCCAGTGAGTTGACCTATGAAGTCTGAGAGGGACGGCATCAACCTCGCAGCCAAGCCAACCGGAACGGGTTGCGTGGAATGCTCGGCTGCGGGCGGGTGGTGGCTGCATCTTCGCCGATGTGTCGAATGCGGTCACATCGGCTGCTGCGATACTTCACCAAAGCAGCACGCATCGAAACACAATGCGGCGACAGGTCACCCGATCATCACGAGCTTCGAGCCGGGCGAACGATGGTTTTACGACTATCGCACCGGAGAGAGTTTCGCCGGCCCGAAGCTTCAAGGCCCTCACTCGCATCCGTTGGATCAACCGGTGCCCGGACCGGCCGAAGCGGTGCCTTCGGACTGGCAAGCGCGGCTCAATGAATAGGCGGTAGCTCTTGAGCTATTGGCTCGTGGCCGACCTTTCGAGCGTGCTCCTCAGAGGAGCAAAGGTGAGCTTTCCGAGGTTGGCGCGGGCGCCGAAAATTACCACACCCGCTAGGCTCGAACCTTAGTTCGTGACCGCCGCCGTCTTGCGGACCAGCACTTCGTTGCCTGCCCGGCTGATTTCAAGCGCACGTGGCTGCTGGGACGTTGAGAGAACAACGCTTTGGCCCGGTGCAAGAACAGAGACTACGCGGATTGGCGTTCCCGTCTCGCCCTGAGCAAGGGTCGTCACGACATGGAACCCATCGCGCTCGACGGTGTAGTAGGCGACGCCGGAAACCTCGCCGAGGTCGATGCTTTTTGCCTGAATTGGCCGAAGACCATCTGCATGAGCGGTTCCAAGAGTGGCTAAGGCTAATGTGGCGGCTAAAAGGCTGCTGCGAATTGACATACTCATCTCCTTTGGCTGGGCGGTGGGCTACGCCCTCCGTTCCCTTGCCACGTAAGATGGTCGGCCTATGATCATTGATCAAACAGGTTGGATCGATGATGGGTATCGATGCCGTCAATCTAGGCCATGTCGACCTAAATCTACTGGTTCACCTCGATGCCTTGCTTCGTGAGCATAGCGTTACGCGGGCTGCAAGCCGCGTAGGCATTGGTCAGTCGGCGATGAGCCACAACCTCGCCCGCCTGCGTGAGCTGTTCGGCGACGAGCTTCTGACGCGAGGGCCCGATGGCCTGCGCCTCACTCCTCGTGCAGCGATGCTGGTAGAGCCGGTGCGGACTACGCTGTCTCAAATCCAAACGATTGTCTCACGCGACGAAGCATTCGATCCAGCGACCGCAGAGCGGACCTTCAGGTTCGGACTCCCGGACAGCATGGAAATCCTTGTTCTTCCCGCTCTCCTCGCACGCCTGCGCGAGGTTGCGCCTGGCGTCCATCTGCGGCTCTACAACATCGACTCGTCGAGACTTCTGGATGATCTCGATGCCGACGAACTGGACCTCGCTGTTGGCTATGACGTCTTTCCTCAGGGCCAGATCCACCACAAGCGTCGTCTGCTGTTCAACGAGAGCTATCTGTGCATGTTCAACGCGGAGATAACGGGCATCACGGACGCCCAAATCTCGCTCGAAGATTACGTGCGGTTACCTCATGTACTCACGAGCCTGCGGCCGGGCCGCAGTGTGCGCGGCGTAGTAGACGACGCTCTTGAGAAACTAGGACTGCGGCGGACGGTTGTTCTGACCACGCCTCGCTTCCTCACTGTCCCTTCCTTGGTGGCACGCGCACCTGTCGTGGTAACAATGCACGCGCGGCTGGCTCGGTTGTTCGCCACAGAACTCAAGCTTAGCCTGAGCCAGCCTCCGGTGGATTTGCAGGACGTAGCTGTTTCACTGCTCTGGCACGCTTCCTACGATCACGATCCATCTCATGTGTGGCTGCGTCGAACCTTGGTGGAATTGGTCTCCGAGCTTTGAGCTGGCGCGGCCACCCGGGAGCAGTGCCGGCTCCACGGGGCACATGTCGCATATCGGCCCTCAGCCGACTGGTTAGAGTCAGTTGACGCTGTCCGCTCCCGAAATCGGAGCGGACGTGGCATGCTTTCGCGGACTGATCGGATTTGGGAGCGCTCGCCCTAAAACTGATACCTCCGCAGTCCCCCATCCACCGGGATCACCGTGCCCGTGATGTAGCGCGCCACCGGCGAGGCCAGAAACACCGCGAGCGCCGCGAGGTCCTCCGGCTCGCCCCAATAGCCGACCGGGATTTCTTCCTCCGCAAAGCGCTCGCGATAATCCGGCGGGTAGTTGCGGCGGATCTGTTCGCTCATGATGCGGCCGGGCGGGATGCAGTTGATGGTGATGCCGTGCTCGCCGATCTCGCGCGACAGCCCCTTGGCCCAGGCGTGTACGGCGGCCTTGGCGGCGAACGCGGCGTTGAGGCCTTCCGGCTCGGACTTGCCGGTGATGTTGACGATGCGGCCCCATTTGCGTTCGATCATCTGCGGCAGCAGCGCATGCGCGATGCGGCGGTAGCTGGTGAAATTCAGCGCGATCGCCTCGTCCCATTTGCTGTCGGGCGCATCGACCGGCAGCGGCCGGCTGCCGCCGGCATTGTTGATGAGGATGTCGACATGGCCGAGCTCCTTTTGCGCAAAGGCCGCGATGTTCTCCGCGGCGTCCTTGGCCATCACGTCCTGCTTGAACGGCGTGATCAGGTCGGAGCCGACTTCCTTCACCAGCTCGGCAAGCAGATCAGTGCGCCGCGCCACGCCGACGACGCGGACGCCTTCGGCAGCCAGGCCCTTGGCGATGGCGCGGCCGATGCCGATGCTCGCGCCTGTCACGACTGCGGTTTTCGATTTGAGCCCGAGGTCCATGGTCACACGCTCTCTTGTTTGCTTTTTGCGTCTTGTCGTTCGTTTCCTGCCCGTCCCGCCGGCTTCGCGAATTGCCTGAGCGGGACAAGCAGTGGTAACCAAGAGCCTCGACGAAGGAAACACGAAAAAGAAAAGGCGTTGAGCAATGGTCTGGGATCCGCAGCAATACCTGAAATTCTCCGGCCATCGGCTTCGGCCCGCCGTCGACCTGTTGATGCGGATTCCGGATTTCGCCCCGCGCGCGATCGCCGATCTCGGGGCAGGGGCCGGCAACGTGACAAAACTGATCAAGGAGCGCTGGCCGGACGCAACCGTGACCGGTGTCGAGGGCTCGGCCGAGATGGTGGCTGCGGGCCGCAAGGCGGCGCCGGATGTGGAATGGTCGCACGAGGATCTCGGCCATTGGCGCCCCGCCAGGCAATACGATTTGATCTATTCCAATGCGGCACTGCACTGGCTGCCCGATCATGCGGCGCTGTTTCCGTCAGTCATGGCGACGGTGACGCCCGGCGGCATGCTTGCGGTGCAGATGCCGCGCAACTTCCTCGCGCCATCGCATGTGCTGATCGGCGAGACGGCGCTGAACGGCCCGTGGCGGTCAAAGGTCGAGCATCTCGTGACCCCGCCGCCGGTCGAAGGGCCGGCGTTCTATCATGATTTGCTCGCGCCGCTGTCCCAGAACGTGGACATCTGGGAGACCGAATATCTGCAGGTGCTCGAAGGCGACAATCCCGTGAAGGAATGGACCAAGGGGACCTGGCTGACGCGCTATCTCGACATCCTGCAGGGCGACGAGAAGGCCGCGTTCGAGGCCGCCTATGGCGAGCGGGTGGCGAAGGCCTATCCGAAGAATGCCGCGGGGCAGACGCTGTTTCCGTTCCGGCGTCTGTTCATGGTCGCCCAGCGCAAGGGCTGATCGCACTGCCGCAATGCGACATGAACCGTACGCAACCCGGGACTGGGAGCGGGTCCCGGGTTGCGCGGACAACAGCCGTCAAGCTAGCTTGCCTGTGGCAAATTGGGCTTAGGTCTAGTTGTTCGGGTGGTGGATTGCTGCCACTACTGGGCTGCAAACCGGGCTGCAAAACAAAAAGAACCCGGTTTTAGAGGTTGTTGGGAGGTTACTTCATGCGCAAGCTGCTTCTTGCGGTCGCCGCCGCAGCTATTCTCGTGGCCCCAGCCGTGGCACAGGCCCAGAGTCCGATCGTCATCAAGTTCAGCCACGTCGTCGCCAACGACACCCCGAAGGGCAAAGGCGCGCTGAAGTTCAAGGAGCTTGCCGAGAAGTACACCGACGGCAAGGTCAAGATCGAGGTCTATCCGAACTCCACGCTCTACAAGGACAAGGAGGAGATCGAGGCGCTCCAACTCGGCTCGGTGCAGATGCTGGCACCCTCGACCGCGAAGTTCGCGCCGCTCGGCATCAAGGAGTTCGAGGCGCTCGATCTGCCCTGGCTGTTCAAGGACGACATCACCTATTCCAATGCGATGAAGGGCACGGTCGGCAAATGGCTGTTCCAGAAGCTCGAGACCAAGGGCATCACCGGGCTCGCCTATTGGGACAACGGCTTCCACATGCTCTCGGCCAATCGCCCGCTGATGAAGCCGGCGGATTTCCAGGGCCTGAAGTTCCGCATCTCCGGGTCGAAGATCGCCGACCAGTATTTCCGCATCCTCGGCTCGATCCCGCAGATCATGGCGTTCTCGGAAGTCTACCAGGCGCTGCAGACCGGCGTGGTGGACGGCTGCGAGAACACCGCGTCCAACTACCTGACGCAGAAGTTCTACGAGGTGCAGAAGGACATCACCGTGTCCTATCACGCGCATCTGCAATATGCCGTGATCGTCAACTCGAAATTCTGGTCCGGACTGCCGCCGGACATCCGCACCCAGCTCGAGAAGGCGATGGTGGATGCAACCGAGTACACCAACCAGATCGCGCACCAGGAGAACGAGGATGCGCTCGCCGAGATCAAGAAGACGGGCAAGACCAAGCTGCATTATCTGACTGACGCCGATCGCAAGGCGTGGCAGGAAGCGATGCAGCCGACTTACAAATGGGCAAAGGGCCGGGTCGGGCAGGAGGTGCTCGATCTCGTCGCCAAGGAACTCGACGTCAAGATGAACTGACGCGCGAGTTCAATAAGAACAACCATGAACGGTCGGGGTGATCCCACTCCCGGCCGTTTCGCTCTTGAATGACGAGCCGATGCTGGGGGACCAAGTTGCTGCGAGTGCTGAATCGTTTTCTCGATCATCTCGAGGAGTGGCTGATTGCGACGATGATCGCGGCCGCAACGTCGCTCATCTTCGTCGCCGTGCTGCACCGCTACGGGGCCGGACTCTCGATCGACATCGCCAAATGGGCGGAGGCTCGCAACCTGAGCTTCATCTCGGTTCCGTCGCGCGCCGCATTCGTCTGGCTCGCCGCGCTGGACCTGTCCTGGGCGCAAGAGCTCTGCATATACATGTTCATCTGGATGGCGAAGTTCGGCGCGGCCTACGGCGTGCGCACCGGCATCCATGTCGGCGTCGACGTATTGGTGAATGTGCTGCCGGGCGGCTCGCGCCGGCGCGTCATTACGTTCGGCCTGCTCTGCGGTGCGCTGTTCACGGCGATCGTTGCCTATTTCGGCGGCGCCTTCGTCAACCAGATGTGGCACACCGGACAGCAGTCCAACGACCTCGAAGCGCCGATGTGGATGGTGTACCTGACCATCCCGCTCGGCTCCGGCCTGATGTGCTTCCGCTTCCTCCAGGTCGCATGGTCGTTCTACCGCACCGGCGAGCTGCCGCATCACGACATGGCCGGCGTCGAGGGGGTCGAGCCCGACCCGGTTCATCCGGCGCCGGTCACGCGCAGCCAGGTGGTCCGCGACGAGCGCAGCCCGATGGGCTGGGTGCTGATGCTGCTGCCCGTCCTGATCGTCGCGATCTGCTTCGCGCATGCAGGCCACGTCATCACGCTGCCGCAGGGCCTGCGCGTCGCCATCGTGTTCGCGCTGCTGCTGTCGTTGATGCTCACGGGCATGCCGATCTCGATCGCGCTCGGTCTCACCGTGCTCAGCTTCATGTTTACGCTGACCGACGTGCGAACGGAATCGGTGGCGCTGAAGCTGTTCACCGGCATCGAGAATTTCGAGATCATGGCGATCCCGTTCTTCATCCTCGCCGGCAACTTCCTGACTCATGGTGGCGTGGCGCGGCGGATGATCAATTTTGCGACCTCGCTGGTCGGCCATTGGTACGGTGGTCTTGCCTTGTCGGGCGTGGTCGCCTGCGCGCTGTTCGCCGCGATTTCAGGCTCCTCGCCGGCGACCGTGGTGGCGATCGGTTCGGTGATCTTGCCTGCCATGATCGTGCAGGGATTCCCGAGGAAGTTCGGTGCGGGCGTGATCACGACCTCGGGCTCGCTCGGAATCCTGATTCCGCCGTCGATCCCGATGGTGCTCTACGCCGTTTCCACCAATACGTCGGTGGGCAAGCTTTTCATCGCTGGCATCGTCCCGGGTCTCGTGCTCGCCTTCCTGCTGGGAGCAACGACCTTCTACCGCGCCTGGCGCAACGACTATCCGCGCATGCCGAAGGCGACGTTCGCGCAGCGCTTCGATGCGTTCCGCAAGTCGATCTGGGGCATCCTGCTGATCGTGATCGTGATCGGCGGCATCTACAGCGGCCTGTTCACGCCGACCGAAGCTGCCGCCGTCAGCGCGGTCTACGCCTTCATCGTCGCGGTGTTCATCTACAAGGATCTGAAGCTGCGTGACGTGCCGCGCGTGCTGCTGTCGTCGGCGAATCTGTCGGCGATGTTGCTCTACATCATCACCAACGCGGTACTGTTCTCGTTCCTGATGACTTACGAGAACGTGCCGCAGGCGCTGGCGCAATGGATGATCGATCAGGGCCTCGGCTGGATCGGCTTCCTGCTCGTCGTCAATCTGCTGCTGCTGCTCGCCGGTAACGTGATGGAACCGTCCTCGATCATCCTGATCATGGCGCCGATCCTGTTTCCGGTGGCGGTAAAGCTCGGCATCGACCCGATCCACTTCGGCATCCTGATGACGGTGAACATGGAGGTCGGCCTGTGCCATCCGCCTGTCGGCCTCAACCTTTACGTCGCCTCGGGCATCGCCAAGATGGGCATTACAGAGCTCACGGTCGCGGTGTGGCCGTGGCTGCTGACGATGCTGGCGTTCCTCGTGGTCGTGACGTATTGGCCCGGTCTGTCGTTGTGGCTGCCGAGACTGCTCGGAATGTAGCTGCACGAGCAGTGCACCCTCTCCCCTTGCGGGAGAGGGGGCGCGAACTCCTACCCGCTCCTGGAGGGGGAGGGTAGGATTCGCGTAGCGCGAGTTGCGCGCTCCACGACGCCCACGATGGCAATCGACCGCGAGATGCGGTTAGATGCCGGCAAAAGGCCGGGAGGAAGCAAACATGACAGACGCATCCAGCAACGAGCCGAAAGACGCAACGCCGTCCGTTATCGCGCAGCATGATGCGATGCTGAATGCGCTGCCGTTTTCCGACACGAGGGATTTCGACGATGCCGCGCGCGGCTTCCTCGGCACGATCGAGAACGCGGAGATCACCAATCCGCTGGGGCGGACGGTCTGGAGCTTGAAGCCCTACGGCTTCCTGTCGTCCGAGCGGGCGCCGCCGACCGTCAATCCGAGCCTGTGGCGGCAGTCACGGCTCAACATGCAGCACGGGTTGTTCGAGGTGGTGCCCGGCGTCTACCAGGTGCGCGGGCTCGATATCGCCAACATGACGCTGATCGAGGGCGACAGCGGCGTCATTGTCGTCGACACCCTGACCTCGATCGAGGGTGCGCGCGCCGCGCTCGATCTCTACTTCAAGCACCGCGGCGCGCGGCCGGTCGCGGCGGTCATCTTCACGCATACCCACACCGACCACTGGGGTGGCGCACGCGGCGTGCTGGAGGAGGATGCGCTGGCGACCGGGCGCGTGCCGATCATCGCGCCAAACCTGTTCATGGAGCACGCCGTCTCCGAGAACATCATCGCGGGACCGGCGATGCTGCGCCGGGCGCAATATCAGTTCGGCCCGTTCCTTGCGAAGGGCGTGCGCGGGCAGGTCGACAACGGGCTCGGCAAGTCGATGGCGGCGGGCGGCGTGGCGCTACTGCGCCCGACCGACCTGATCATGGCGACCGGCGACAGGCGCGTGATCGACGGCGTCGAATTCGAATTCCAGATGGCGCCGAACAGCGAAGCGCCGGCGGAGATGCACTTCTTCATCCCGCGCTACAAACTGTTGAACCTCGCCGAGAACTGCACGCACAATTTCCACAATCTGCTGCCGTTCCGCGGCGCCGATGTGCGCGATGCGCTGGCGTGGTCGAAATATCTCAACGAGGCGTTGCGACTCTGGGACGGCAAGGCGGAGGCGATGTGCGGGCAGCATCACTGGCCGGTGTGGGGCCGCGAACGGATCGGCACGATGATCCGGCAGCAGCGCGATCTCTACAAGTTCGCGCATGACCAGACCATCCGGCTGATGAACCACGGCCTCACCGCCGCCGAGATCGCCGAGACGATCCAGTTGCCGAAGAGCCTGGAGGGTGCCTGGCATGGCCGCGGCTATTACGGCCATATCCGGCACAATGTGAAGGCGATCTACCAGAAATATCTCGGCTGGTACGATGCCAACCCGGTCAATCTCGATCCGCTGCCGCCGGTGGAATCCGGCAAGAAGTATGTCGAGTATATGGGTGGCGCCGAGGCCATCCTCGCACGTGCACGCAAGGACTTCGACAAAGGCGAGTTTCGCTTTGTCGCGCAGGCGCTCGGCCACCTCGTCTTCGCGGAGCCGGAGAATGAAGCGGCCCGTGCGCTGCTCGCGGACACGCTCGAGCAGCTCGGTTATGCCGCCGAGAGCTCGACCTGGCGCAACGCCTATCTGTTCGGCGCGCAGGAGCTGCGTCAGGGCATGCCGAAGACCCCGCCGCGCCCGCCGATGCCGCGCGAGACGCTGGCCGCGCTACGCACCGAGCAGCTCTGGGACGTGCTCGGCATTCGGCTCAACGGCCCCAAGGCCGAGGGCAAGCACATCGTGCTGAACTGGAGCTTTTCCGATACCGGCGAGATCTTCGTGCTCAATCTGGAAAACTCTGCGCTGACCTATACCGAAGGCGTGCAGGCGGAAAATGCGGACGCGAGCTTCACGCTCGCGCGCGCAACGCTCGATGAGGTGATCGCGAAACTGACGAGCTTTCCGGAAGCGGTCGCCGCCGGCAAGATCAAGCTCGCGGGCAACCCGATGCGGCTTGCCGAGCTGATGGGCCTGATGGACGAATTCCCGCGCATGTTCGAGATCGTCGAGCCGAAGCGGGCGGTGGTGAGTTAGGGCGACGCAGCCCGCCGCGTTCTCGCTGGCATCGTCCTCCGCACCCTCGCTGTCATCGCCCGGCATGACCGGGCGATGACAGTATTCCAGAGACCGCGGTGCTCGAGCCGAGAAGCCGCGGAGTACTGGATGCCCCGGTCAAGCCGGGGCATGACAGTGTGTCGTGAGGTGAAAGCGGCCCTTACTCAGCGCTGCTCACCAGCTTGATCCGCGGCGCCTGCGCTTGCGTCAGGCTGCGATAGGCCGCGAGATAATCCAGCGCCATCCGTCGCGCCGTGAAGCGCTTCTCGAACTGCTTGCGGATCGCCGCGCGATCGAGTTGCGGCAGACGCTTGACGACGCCGGCGGCGCTGATGATGTCCTCGACCACGAAGCCGGTGAGGCCCTCGTCGATGATCTCGGGCACCGAGCCGCGGTTGAAGGCGACGACCGGCGTGCCGCAGGCCATCGCTTCGATCATCACGAGGCCGAACGGCTCCGGCCAGTCGATCGGCAGCAGGAGGCCGAGCGCGGCGCTGAGGAAGTCCGATTTCTCGTGGTCACCGATTTCGCCGATGAACTCGACCAGCGGATTGTTCTGGATCATCGGCTTGATCAGCTCGTCGTAATAGTCCTGGTCGGCGCGATCGACCTTGGCCGCGATCTTCAGCGGGATGCCGCAATGCATCGCGATCTTGATGGCGCGGTCGACGCCCTTCTCGGGCGCGATGCGGCCGAGCACGGCGAGGTATTCCTGCTTCGCCGGCTTCGGCGTCAGCAGGTTCTCCGGCAGGCCGTGTTGGATCGTCGTCACCCAGTTCGCCTGCGGCACCGGCCTGCGTTGCGCGTTCGAGATCGAGATCACCGGCATTTTTGAGAAGGTGTTGAACACGGGCTGATGCTCCGGCAGGTCGAGCCGGCCGTGCAGCGTGGTCACGAACGGGGTCGGCTGCCGGTGGAACAGGGACCACGGATAGTAATCGAGATGGAAGTGGAGGAAGTCGAACTCCTCGTCGTCACATTTCTGCCGCACGCGCTCCAGGAGCACCATGTGCAGGGCGTTGGGATCGCGCACGGAACCGTCGAGACGAAGCGCCCGCGGCCATAAGGCGTCGAGCTTCGCCGACGTCTGCGAGTCACCACTGGCGAACAGCGTCACATCGTGTCCAAGGGTAACCAATTCCTCCGTCAACCAGTGCACCACCCGCTCGGTGCCGCCATACAGCTTGGGTGGAACAGCCTCCGTCAACGGAGCTACCTGCGCGATGCGCATCTCGCCATCTCCTCTGTGATCATGGAAGTTAAACCCCCCGCCGTGTCTCGGCACCGGCATGCCAGACGAGGGAACGTTCTCGCAATTGCGAAGTTCCTTCAACGAACGTTACTTCTTCGACACACTTCAGTCGGCCGCGATGCTGCCATCTCCTCTTCTCACATCGTCCGCATCCGCATGTCGTGATGGCCCGGCCCGGGAACCGAGGCGAAGCGGTCGATGTTCAATCGGCTAATAGAAAAATCGAAATCAATACGACGGGGTCGCAGTCACATGGATCATCTTTCTGGTTACGCGCGCAGGCCATTTGCCTTTGTCTTGCGCTATCTGCGACGACGACCGGCATCGCATCTGGTGATCCTAACCGCTGTCGTTGCAGCCGTTGCCTGTTCCGTGGGCACGCAATACGGCGTCAAATCCCTGGTCGACAGCCTGTCCGCGGGAACTTCGCACGGTGGCAGCGTATGGCTGGCATTCATTTTACTCATGTCGCTGATCGCGGCCGATAATTTCCTGTGGCGGATCGCGAGCTGGACCGCGAGCTTCACCTTCGTTCGTGTCACGGGCGATTTACGCCGTGACATATTTCGTCATCTGACCGGACACGCGCCGAGCTACTTCTCGGATCGCATGCCGGGCATGCTGACGAGCCGTATCACCGCGACCTCGAACGCGGTGTTCACGGTCGAGAACATGTTCGTCTGGAATGTGTTGCCGCCATGCATCGCCACAATTGCGGCCATCGGTCTGATTGGAACCGTCAGTCCCTATATGGCGCTCGGCCTGATCGTGGTCGCGGGCGGTATGGTGATAGCGATGTTCCATCTGGCCGCAGCCGGCAAGCCGCTGCATGACGACTTTGCCGACAAGGCCGCCGTCGTCGACGGCGAGATGATCGACGTCATCAGCAACATGCCGCTGGTCCGCGCCTTTTGCGGCATCGGCCATGAGCACGAGCGGTTCGACGCGACGGTGAACCGGGAACTGACCGCGCGTGGCCGCAGCCTGCGTTATCTGGAAAAGCTGCGGCTCACGCATGCCGGCGTGACGGTCGTCCTGACGGTGGCGCTGATGGCCTGGGCGATCACGCTCTGGCAGCAGGGCGAGGCAACCACCGGCGATGTCGTGCTGGTCTGTACGCTCGGCCTCTCCATCCTCAATGCGACGCGCGACCTCGCGGTGGCGCTGGTCGATGTCACTCAGCACGTCGCGCGCCTGACCGAGGCGATCGCGACCTTGCTTGTGCCGCATGAATTGCGCGATCATCCCGAGGCCGAGCCGCTGATGAAGAGCGGCGCCGCGATCGCGTACAACAACGTCACCTTCGGCTATCCCGGCGGCGAGAAGATCTTCGAACGGTTCAGCCTGCGGCTTCAGCCCGGCCAGCGCGTCGGCCTGGTCGGCCAGTCGGGCGGAGGGAAATCGACCCTGTTCACGTTGCTGCAGCGGTTCTACGATGTCGACGAAGGCAGCGTGACCGTCGATGGCCAGGATATTTCCAAGGTGACCCAGCTGAGCCTCCGTGAGGCCATCTCGGTCGTGCCGCAGGATATCTCGCTGTTCCACCGCTCCATCCGCGAGAACATCCGCTACGGTCGTCCGAACGCGACCGACGACGAGGTGCTGCGCGCGGCGATCGCGGCGCGCTGCGATTTCATCGACAGCCTGCCGGAAGGGCTCGACACCATGGTCGGCGACCGCGGTGTGAAAATGTCCGGCGGCCAACGCCAGCGCATCGCGATCGCGCGGGCCTTCCTGAAGGACGCGCCGATCCTGCTGCTGGACGAAGCGACCGCCGCGCTCGACAGCGAATCCGAGGAGGCGATCCGCGAGGCGCTGTCGCGCCTGATGCGCGGCCGCACCGTGATCGCGATCGCGCACCGGCTGGCGACGCTGCGCAATTTCGATCGCGTCCTGGTGCTGAAGAATGGCAAGATCATCGAGGACGGCGCGCCCGACCGCTTGATGCAGGGCCACGGCCCCTACCGTGAGCTGGTGACGCAGGAGATGAGCCGGCTGGCGAAGTTCGCCGCGTAAGTCCAACAGTTGCGTTTGCGTTGGTCGCGTTCGAAAAACAGGCCGCAGGGGAGCAGCTCATGGCAGCCGAAGCCGTAACCCAGATCATCTCGGTAACGCAGACGGAGGAGGCCGTCGCGGAGCAGGCGTTCTACATTCCGATGACGGGGCCCGCCGCGCGGCCCCGTCGGTCGCTCAAGCACGACGACACCTTCATCGTGCTGGATAGCCATGGCGACATCGGCGCCTCCGCGGGCGGGCCCGACGGCCTGTTCAATTGCGACACGCGTTATCTGGCGCGGCTGGAGCTCGTGCTCGACGATCTCCAGCCGCTGCTGCTCGGGTCGAATCTGCGCGACGACAATTCGGCCCTGACCGTCGATCTCACCAATCCCGATATCTATCGGCAGGGCCGCATCGTGCTGCAGAAGGACCTGCTGCACATCGTGCGCACGATCTTCCTGTGGCGCGGCACGGCCTATCAGCGCATCGGCGTGCAGAACCATGGCGACCGTCGCGCCAGCCCGGAGCTGACGCTGCTGTTCGACAGCGACTTTGCCGATCTGTTCGAGGTGCGCGGCGAGCGGCGCCCCCACCGCGGGACCGGCACCAGCAAGTTGCTCGGGCCGACCGACGTGCTGTTCCACTATCGCGGTCTTGATGACGCCGTGCGTACCACCGGCCTGCATTTCGACCCACGTCCGACGCGGCTGTCGGTGAATGCCGCGACCTGGCAGCTAGACCTGGAGCCGCACCAGTCGAAATCGCTGTTCGTGGCGGTGTCCTGCAACCGGCCGATCGCGGAGAAGCCCGCGCGCTTTTTCAGGGGCCTGCTCGCCCATCGCCGCGAGATGCGCCAGTCGACGACGGGCATGGCCAGCATCGAGACGTCGAACAACATCTTCAACGAGGTGCTGTGCCAGGCCATGGCCGACCTCAACATGTTGATGACGGAGACGCCGCAGGGGCGCTATCCCTATGCCGGCATTCCCTGGTACTCGACGACGTTCGGCCGCGACGGCCTGATCACCGCGCTGCAGATGCTGTGGATCGATCCGCGGGTCGCGAAGGGCGTGCTGCGGCGGCTCGCGCATTTTCAGGCAGAGGCGGTCGATCCGCTGAACGATGCGGCGCCCGGAAAGATCCTGCACGAGATGCGTGGCGGCGAGATGGCTGCGCTCCGCGAGGTGCCGTTCGCGCAATATTACGGCAGCGTGGATTCGACCGCTTTGTTCGTGCTGCTCGCGGGAAGCTATTTCGAGCGCACCGGCGACGAGAAGACCCTGGCCGAGCTGTGGCCGGCGATCGAGGCGGGGCTGGCCTGGATCGACGGCCCCGGCGATCCCGACAGGGACGGCTTCGTCGAATACCAGCGCGCCACCGAAAAGGGCCTCGCCAACCAGGGCTGGAAGGACTCGTATGACGCGATCTTCCATGCCGATGGCCAGCTTGCGGAAGGCAATCTCGCCCTTGCCGAGGTGCAGGGTTACGTCTTTGCCGCCAAGCAGCTCGCCGCACGTTGCGCGTTGCGGCTCGGCAAGCCGGACCTCGCCAAAAAGCTCGAGACCGAGGCCAAGGCGCTGGCCGAGCGGTTCGAGAAGGCATTCTGGTGCGAGGAGCTCGGTACCTATGCGCTCGCGCTCGACGGCAGGAAACGGCCCTGCAAGGTGCGGACATCCAACGCCGGGCAGGTGCTGTTCAGCGGCATGGTCCGCGAGGACCGCGCACGTCTCGTTGCCGCCGATCTGATGGCGCCACACTTCTTCTCGGGCTGGGGCATCCGCACGGTCGCGCAAGGCGAGGTGCGCTACAATCCGATGTCCTATCATGACGGCTCGATCTGGCCGCACGACAATGCGCTGATCGCGCTCGGGCTCGCGCGCTACGGGCTCAAGCATTCGGTGGCGCATGTCTTCAAGGGCCTGTTCGACGCGGCGACCTACATGGACCTGCGGCGGCTGCCCGAATTGTTCTGCGGCTTCCGGCGCGAGAAGCGGCGCGGCCCGACGCTCTATCCCGTCGCCTGCGCGCCGCAGGCCTGGGCCAGCGCGACGCCATTCACGCTGCTGGAGGCGGCGCTCGGCATCGAGTTCGACGTCGCGCGCGGCGAGATTCGGCTGCGCAATCCGCATCTGCCGGCGTTCCTGAACGAGGTGATCCTGCGCGATCTGCGCCTGGGTAATTCCAGCGTGGATCTGCGCGTCAGCCGCCACGGCGACGACGTCGCGCTCGAGGTCTTGCGCACGCGCGGCCAGATCCAGGTCTCGATCGTGCTGGCGCGCTAGCGGCGCCTGCGAGGAGGGTTTCATGCGTACCGCCGGATGGTTGGTTCTGAGCGCGGCGATCGTCGCGGGATTGACGGTCGCCGCATCGCGTGCCGCGGAGGAACCGTCCGCGGGCCCAACGACGCCCCCAGCGAAGCGAACGCGCCGGCCACGGTGCAGCCGCCGGCCTCCACCGTGCCGGTCACGCCGAAGGACGCGGCGCCGCCGCCGTCCGTGACCATCATCGGTGCGAGCGACGCCCACGGCGTGCTCGGCCGTGATGTGCGCAGCGCCGCCGACGAGGACATGGGCCGCATCGTCGACATCATCGTCGACCGCACCGGCCATGTGCGCGCCGCCGTGATCGATTTCGGCGGCTTCCTCGGCGTCGGCAGCCGCAAGATCGTGGTGGACTGGAACGCAATGCGGTTCGGCAAGATTGCCAACAAGAAGGACAGCATCACGCTGGAATTGACCAAGGCGCAGGTCGCAGCCGCGCCGGAATACAAGGAAGACACGCCGATGGTGGTGCTCGGCGCGTCCGGCAGCCTGCAGCCGCTGCAAGCGATTCAGTGAGGCGCGGGGAGGGATGGCCGCCGGTGCTGTTGTCGAGGAAGCCGAACCACGCAGATCGCGATAGCCGCGTTGAACGGTACAACGTCGCCGCGCCGCCGCCTGCGGGCCTTCCGGCGCCGTCGCGCCAGAGCCTGCGCGGCCTCGACTGGTTCATCTTCTTCCTCGCCGACGTGCAGACCGGGTTCGGCCCCTTCATCGCGGTCTACCTCACGACGCAGAAATGGACGCAGGTCGAGATCGGCCTCGTGCTGTCGATCGGTGGCATCGTCGCGCTGATCGGGCAGATGCCGGGTGGCGCGATCATCGATGCGGCGAAGTCCGAGCGGCTGGTCGCCGCCCTTGCGATCGCGACCATCGGCTTTTGCGCGCTCGCCTACGCGGCGATGCCGATCTTCCCCGTGGTGGTGGCTGCGGCCACGCTGCATGCGGCGGCGAGCTGCGTGCTGGGGCCGGCGATCGCGGCGATCAGCCTCGGCCTCGTCGGTCCGCTTGCGATCGGCGAACGGCTCGGCCGCAATGCGCGCTTTGCATCCCTCGGCAACGGCGTCGCCGCAGCCGTGATGGGCACGGCCGGCTACCTCCTGTCGAGCCGCTCGGTGTTCCTGGTCACCTTCCTGCTCGCGATTCCGACCCTGATCGCGCTGTCGCGCATCCGCGAGGAGGAAGTGGACATCGCGCGCTGTCACGGCGAGATGCCGCGCGAGGCGCCGGTTCCAGGCGACACCAATATCTGGCACCTGATCCGGCAACGCCCGCTCATCGTCTTCGCGCTGAGCGTGCTGCTGCTGCAATTGGCGAATGCCGCGATGATGCCGCTGATGGCGAGCGCGGTGACGGCGCGGTCGAGCCAGTGGGCAACCGTGCTCGTCGCCTTCTGCATCGTCGTGCCGCAGGCGATCGTGGCGCTGCTGTCGCCGACGGTCGGGCGCAAGGCGCAGCTCTGGGGCCGGCGCCCGCTGCTGCTGATCGGATTCGGTGCGCTGATGATCCGGGGCCTTCTGTTTGCGACCGTGCGCGATCCCTATCTGCTGGTCGCGGTGCAGGTGTTCGACGGCATCACGGCGGCGGTGTTTGCGGTGATGATCCCGCTGATCGTGGCCGACGTCGCCTTCGGCAGCGGCCATTTCAATCTGGCGCAAGGCATCGTCGGGACCGCGACCGGCATCGGGGCGTCCTTGAGCACGGCGCTTGGCGGCTATGTCAGCGACAAGTTCGGCAATGCCACCGCCTTCATCGGGCTGTCCGGCGTCGCCGCGACCGGGCTTTTGCTGATCCTCTTTGTGATGCCGGAAACCCGGCGCACCGGCATGGTCGCGCCAAAGAAAATGGCCGGCTGAACAGCCGGCCAAGTGGGTGGGGAGGAAGAAACGATCAGGCGTCGAGATTGTGCAGGCGCTGACGGTTGCGCAGCACGATCTGGCGGGCGCCGGAAAATCCCAAAATGCCCTGGGTGTGAAGCTGCGAAAGCGCGCGCGACACGGTCTCCAGCGTCAGGCCGAGATAGTCGCCGATGTCGCGGCGGCACATCGGCAGCGCCATCATGCCGGCTACCGCAAGGCGGCGGTCCATCTCGAGCAGGAAGGTTGCGACGCGTTCCATCGCGGTCTTGCGTCCCAGCAGCAGCATGTGGTCTTCGGCGTGGCGTAGTTCGCCGGCGGTCATGGCCCAGAGCTTGCGGGCGACCTGCACGTCGGTGCCGGCGGCCTTCTCCAGGCTCGCGCGCTTCACCAGGCGCACGGTCGTATCGATGATGGCTTCAGCGGCGAGGCGGTGACTGGGACCGGATTCAAGGCCGAACACGTCACCGGGAAGATGGAAGGAGCCGATCTGGCGGCGGCCGTCGGAGAGCAGCTTGTAGCTGCGCACCGCGCCGGTGATGACCTGATAGACATATTCGGCCGACTCGTCCTCGCCGTAGATCTCCTCGTCCTTGCGGTAGGAGAACTCCGTGGCGACGAGGCCGACATGGCCGGCGATCGCGCCGAACTGGTCGGAGACGGGATGGGCAGGAGCGATCTTGCCACGAACTTGCGTGTTGATCGCCTGGGTGTTGAGGGGCTCGGTCAGCATCTGCGCCATCTCCGTTGTGATGACGCTTTGGTACGCGGGTTCGGGTACTTCGAAAATTTCGCGAGATATCTTAAGGGGGGCCCTTACGTAGAATCCCTTAGGTCACGGGAACGCGCAGCCCGGATGGAGCGAAGCGAAATCCGGGGCCGCTGTGGCTTGTCATCCCGGATTGCGCCGCGCTCCATCCGGGCTACCAAACCTCCCTAGTTCCCGCGGCCGCCCCGGATGGCGTGGTGGATGGACTTGACCAGGGTTTCGTCGAGAAGCGGCTTCAAGATCACGTCCTTGACGCCTGCGGCTGCGGCCCGAGCCGAGATATTCCCATCGGGATAGCCGGTGATCAGGATCACGGGCGTGCCCTCGTCGGACTGGCGCAACCGGCCGGCCAGCTCGATGCCGTTGATGTCGGGCATCTTGTAGTCGATCACGTAGCAGTCCGCCCCCCGCGCGCCGCTGGCATTCAGCAGCGCCGTGGCATTCCTGAAGGTCCGCACGGCAAAGCCGTCGGTTTCCAGCAGGAATTGCAGGGATCCCAGCACGGCGGCATCATCGTCGACCACGTAGACGGTGGGCTTTGCGGATGACGTCATTGGAAGCCGCTGATGGTGCGAGCCGATCTCGATCATCCCATCTGGCTAGCACGGCCCGGGAGAATGATTTTGACTTGCCTCAATCCGATTTGCCTCAATCCTTCAACATCCCGGCGCGCATCGCCAGCCGGACCAGCTCCGAGAGGCTGTTGGCCTGCATCTTGGTCATGACGTTGGCCCGGTAGACCTCGATGGTGCGGGGGCTGATGTCGTATTCACGGGCGATCAGCTTGTTGGAGAGGCCCGCGATCAGTCCTTCCATGACCTGGCGCTCGCGCGGGCTGAGGGAGGCGACGCGGGCGGCGATGTCCTGCGAGATCGCCTCGTTCTTCGCCGCCGGCTCGGCCTGTCGGATCGCCGTCTCGATCATGGTGGTGAGGCGGTCGTCCTCGAACGGCTTCTCGAGAAAGTCGACCGCCCCCAACTTCATCGCCTCGACCGCGAGCGGCACGTCGCCATGGCCGGTCATGATCAGGATCGGGAACGGGCTTTGCTGCGCCTTCATCCGCTTCAACAGCTCGATCCCGTCGATTCCAGGCATGCGCACGTCGGAGACGACGCAGCCGAAGGCGAGGCCGGGCAGGACATCGAGGAAGGCTTGCGCATCGTCAAACAGGGTGACGCCGAAGCCGGAGGAATCCAGCAGGAAGTGCAGAGAGTCCCGCATCGCCTCGTCGTCATCGATGACGTAGACATGTCCCTTGGTCGTCATGGATCAATTCTCATCGGCTGCCGGGAGAGTGAAGCGGAATGTCGCGCCGCCTGATGGGTTGCTCTCGGCCCACATGCGTCCGCCGTGAGCCTCGATGATCGAGCGGCTGATGGACAGTCCCACGCCCATGCCGGTTTCCTTGGTGGTGAAGAAGGTCTGGAACAGGTTGGGAATGACGTCGCCCTGGAAGCCGGAGCCGGTGTCGGACACCTCGACCTCGATCATGTCGTCACCTACGCGGGTGTTGGCGACGACGAGCTCGCGCGGCGGCGACTGCGCCATCGCTTCCAGCGCGTTGCGGAACAGGTTGACCAGCACCTGCTGGATCTGCACGCGGTCGGCTAGCACGAGATCGGCGTCGGGATCGAGGCTGAAGCGGAGCTGCACGTTCTGCTCGCGCGCGCCGGCAAGCCCGAGCGCGCCGGCTTCCTCGATCAGCTTGGACAGGCTCTCGACCCGCTTCTCGGACTCGCCGCGGGAGACGAAGTCGCGCAGGCGGCGGATGATCTGGCCGGCGCGCAAGGCCTGCTCCGCGGCGCGATCCATCGCACTTTCGATCTTCGGCGTGTTGGGATCGGTGCTGCCGGCCAGCAGCCGCCGCGATCCCTTCATGTAATTGCTGATCGCCGCCAGCGGCTGGTTGATCTCGTGGGCAAGCGCCGAGGCCATCTCGCCCATCGCGGTCAGCCGCGACACGTGGACGAGCTCGGACTGCAATTCCTGGAGCCGCGCCTGGGTCTGCTGGTGCTCGGTGAGGTCGCGGACGAAGCCGGTGAAATAGGGCTCGCCGCCGGACTGCATCTCGCCGATCGACAGGTGCATCGGAAAGGTCGTGCCGTCGCGGCGCTTGCCGGTCACGATGCGGCCGATGCCGATGATGTGCGGATCGTTCGTGCTGCGATAGCGCGCGATGTAGCTGTCGTGGCGGGTGCGGTCGGGCTCCGGCATCAGGATGCTGACGTTCTGGCCGATCGCCTCCTGCTCGGACCAGCCGAACAGGCGCTCGGCGGCGGTGCTGAACAGTTGCACGATGCCGCGGCCGTCGATGACGATCATGGCGTCGGGAATGGTGTGAAGGATCGAGCGGAGGTGGGTCTCACGCGTGCGCAGGGCTTCCTCGACCTGCTTCTCCTCGTCGATATCGAGGAAGATGCCGCTGAGATGGCGCGCGACGCCGGAATCGTCCCGGATCAGGCCGGCGCGGGCCCTGATCCATTTGCCGCGGCCAGAGTTGCCGGAAATCCTGAAGGAGACGTCGAAGCCGCCGCCATGCTCGGAGACCTGCTTGATCGCGTTCTCGACGCGCGCGCGGTCGCCGGGCTCGAGGCGCGACAGGAAGAGGTCGTAGCTCGCCGGCTGGCCTCGCTCGATACCGAGCAGCATCCTTGCGGTTTCCGACCATTCCAGTTCGCGCGTCGCCAGGTCGAGATCCCAGGTGCCGACGCCGAATCCCTCGATCCGGACCCGGAAATGCTCGCCGCGACTGTCGTCTGGCGGATGCGTTACGCGGGTCGGCGACAAGCTATGACTCCCATCTTCGCGCGGCGGGCGCGGTGCCGCGAACATGGCGGCAATTTCGCCCATGGGCCAGCCGGAGGCAAGTTCGGATGTCTGATTCCATTGGCGGATTTCCCACGGCATCGTGCAGGGCCATTTGATCTATCTCATCCTGCTTTGCGCCAGCGCGGCTAGATTCTGCGGCAGTTCATTGCCCCGGAGAGCCCTGATGACATACGCGACAGTGATGGTCAGCCTGGCGCTGGATCAGCCCAACAATGCGCGTCTTCAGGCCGCAGGCGAACTCGGCGAACGATTCGAGGCCACCATCGTCGGGGTCGCCGCGGCGCGGTTCGCCCCGCCGCTTTATTTCATCGGAGGCGCCGAGGCCCAGCGTCTAATCGATCAGGAGGAGGCCTCCGTCAAAAGGTGCCTCGCCGCTCTGGAGGCGGAATTCCGCGCCGCGACCAGGACTCGCAGCAGGCCCGTGGAATGGCGCAGCGCCATGGATTTTCCCTCACGATTCGTGCTGGCGCAGGCGCGGTGCGCCGACATCGTCGTCAGCGGCGGGCAGAGCCCGGCCTTTTCCGATGCGTTTTCGCTCGTGAGCCCCAAGGATCTGGTGATGCAGGCCGGCCGACCGATTCTGGTCGTGCCCGATAAGGTCAACTGGCTCGATCTGCGCAACGTGCTGGTGGCATGGAAGGACACGCCGGAGGCGCGGCGCGCGGTAGCGGACGCGCTGCCGCTGCTGCGCAAGGCGAGGGACGTCACCATCGTGGAGATTCCGGAGGCCGGCGGGGACCGCTCGGCCGCGATGACGCGCGTGAGCGATGTCGCCGCCTGGCTCGCCCGTCACGGCGTCACTGCGACCGCGCGCGTGCCGGAAGCCGCGGGCAGTGAGCCCGCCGCCGTGCAATTGGAACGGGTCGCCGGCGACGTCGGCGCGGGCCTGATCGTCGCCGGCGCGTACGGCCATTCCCGTTTCCGCGAGCTGATCCTCGGCGGCGTCACGGAATATCTGGTCACGCAAACTGCCCGCTGCGTGCTGCTGTCGCACTGACGGCCTCGGACACACAAACAATCGATGAGGATGCGCCGTGTACAAATTCCTTGAGCAGACCGTGGACGGCTATATGACGCGCAACGTCAGGACGGTGCGGCGCGACCAGGACCTGCTCGCGCTCAGCGAGATGTTCGAGCGTGATGATTTCAACTCCTATCCGGTCGAGGACGACGGGCAGGTGGTCGGGATCGTCACCAAGTTCGACATCCTGAAGTGTTTCGCGTTCTCGCCGAGCCAGATGCTGCCGCGCTATCACGACCTGATGAGCCGCAGGATCGGCGATGTCATGACGCCGGAGTTCATCTATGTCAGCCCCGACACGCGGCTGACGCGCGTGCTCCAGATCATGGTCGAGCACCGCATCAGGAGCATCATCGTGCTCGACGGCGCCGAGAAGCTGGTCGGAATCATCGCCCGCGAGGACGTGATCAAGGCGCTCAAGGCGACGGCGGGCGAGTGAGGGATCCAGCAAAGCTCGGCTCGGGGAATATCGTAGGGTGGGCAAAGCGAAGCGTGCCCACGATTTCTGCCCCGTAATCGACAAATCGTGGGCACGGCGCAAGTGCGCCTTTGCCCACCCTACGATTCTGCGACTGCCGCCTCCGCAGAAATACGGGCGCCCCAAAAAGCCCGCGCCATCCCCAGAGCCAAAACGCACATCTTGATTTCAATCAATTCCCCGCGAGGGTGAATGTGGTTTCTGGCGGCGTGTTCTTTCGAGAGAGAATCCGCGATGCCCCAGCCCTCCATCTCCAAATCGATGACAGCAGGTGAAAGCGGCCTGGCTGTCGTGTTCGCGGTCGCCGCCTTCCTCTGCGTGATCGCCGCGGCCAAGGCGCTCGATACGCCGTTCGCTTTCCACGCCGCGCTCAGCGCGGCGGCGAGCGTGGCTGTGGTCTTTGGCATCGTCAACCGCTACTTCGACCGCCCGGCGGAGTTGCCACCCGCGGAGATCAACGGCCGTCCCAACTACAATATGGGCCCGGTCAAGTTCACCGCCGTCATGGCGATGTTCTGGGGCATTGCCGGCTTCCTCGTCGGCCTCATCATCGCCTCGCAACTGGCGTGGCCCGCACTGAACTTCGATCTGCCATGGACCAGCTTTGGTCGTCTGCGTCCGCTGCACACTTCCGCGGTGATCTTCGCCTTCGGCGGCAACGTGCTGATCGGCACGTCGCTCTATGTCGTGCAGAAGTCCTGCCGGGTGCGCCTTGCGGGCGACCTCGCGCCCTGGTTCGTCGTGATCGGCTACAATTTCTTCATCCTGATCGCCGGCACCGGCTATCTGCTCGGTGTCACCCAGTCGAAGGAATATGCCGAGCCGGAATGGTATGCCGACCTCTGGCTCACCATCGTCTGGGTCGTTTATCTGCTGGTCTTCCTTGCCACGATCATCAAGCGCAAGGAGCCGCACATCTTCGTCGCGAACTGGTTCTATCTCGCCTTCATCGTGACGATCGCGGTCCTGCACCTCGGCAACAATCCCGCGCTCCCCGTCTCGGTGTTCGGCTCGAAATCCTATGTCGCCTGGGGCGGCATCCAGGACGCGATGTTCCAGTGGTGGTACGGCCACAACGCGGTCGGCTTCTTCCTGACCGCCGGCTTCCTCGCCATCATGTACTACTTCATCCCGAAGCGCGCGGAGCGGCCGATCTATTCCTATCGGCTGTCGATCATCCACTTCTGGGCGCTGATCTTCCTCTACATCTGGGCCGGCCCGCACCATCTGCACTACACGGCGCTGCCCGACTGGACGCAGACGCTCGGCATGACCTTCTCGATCATGCTCTGGATGCCCTCCTGGGGCGGCATGATCAACGGCCTGATGACGCTGTCGGGCGCCTGGGACAAGCTGCGCACCGACCCCGTGCTGCGCATGCTCGTGGTCTCCGTCGCCTTCTACGGCATGTCGACTTTCGAAGGCCCGATGATGTCGATCAAGGTGGTGAACTCGCTCAGCCACTACACCGACTGGACCATCGGCCACGTGCATTCCGGCGCGCTCGGCTGGGTCGGCTTCGTCTCCTTCGGCGCGCTGTACTGCCTGGTGCCGTGGGTGTGGAATCGCAAGGGCCTCTACAGCCTGAAGCTCGTCAACTGGCACTTCTGGATCGCGACGCTCGGCATCGTTCTCTACATCTCCGCGATGTGGGTGTCCGGCATCCTGCAGGGCCTGATGTGGCGTGCCTACACCTCGCTCGGCTTCCTCGAATATTCCTTCATCGAGAGCGTCGAGGCGATGCATCCCTTCTACATCATCCGCGCCGCCGGCGGCGGGCTGTTCCTGATCGGCGCGCTGATCATGGCCTACAATCTCTGGATGACCGTTCGCGTCGGCGAACAGGAAGTCCAGATGCCCGTCGCGCTTCAGCCGGCGGAATGAGGAGCCTTCCATGTCGTTCTGGACACGCCACCAAATCTTCGAAAAGAACTCGATCGTCCTGATCGTCGGCATCTTGCTGGTGATCGCAATCGGCGGTCTCGTCGAAATCACGCCGCTGTTCTACCTCAAGAGCACGATCGAGGCGGTCGACGGCGTCAGGCCCTACACGCCGCTGGAGCTCGCGGGCCGCAACGTCTATGTCCGCGAAGGCTGTTATCTCTGCCATTCGCAGATGATCCGCCCGCTGCGCGACGAGGTCGAGCGATACGGCCACTTCTCGCTCGCCGCCGAGAGCATGTACGACCACCCGTTCCAGTGGGGCTCGAAGCGTACCGGTCCGGACCTCGCCCGCGTCGGCGCCAAATATTCCGACGACTGGCACGTGACTCATCTGACCAACCCGCGTGCGATCGTGCCGCAGTCGGTGATGCCGGGCTATCCGTTCCTGAGCCAGACTGAGGTCGATCCCGATACGATCGCCGACCACATGAAGACGCTCAAGGCCATCGGCACGCCCTACACCGATGACCAGATCGCTAACGCTGGCGCCGATCTGAAGGCCCAGGCCGATCCCGACAATGCCGGCTCCGACGCCTTCGGCAAGCGTTACGCCAAGGCCGTCGTGCGCAATTTCGACGGCAAGGCCGGCACGCCGACCGAAATGGACGCGCTGATTGCGTATCTGCAGATGCTGGGCACGCTGGTCGACTTCAAGCTCTACAACGAGAAAGCCAATCTTCGCTGAGAAGGCATCACCGATGAAAGCCATCCTGACACTCGACAATCTCGCGTCTGGTCTCGTGACCACGATCTGGACGCCGGTGTTCGTCGCGATCTTTCTCGCGATCATCGCCTACGCATTATGGCCCCGCAACAAGGCCGCTTTCGACGAGGCGGCGCGCCTGCCGTTGCGGGAGGAGTAAGACATCATGACCGATCATCATGGCGACATCGATTCCGTCACCGGCAAGTCCACGACCGGACATGAATGGGACGGCATCAAGGAGCTCAACACGCCGCTGCCGCGCTGGTGGGTGATCTCATTCTACCTCACCATCGTCTGGGCGATCGGCTACTGGATCGTCTATCCGGCCTGGCCGCTGATCTCCAGCAACACCACGGGGCTGTTCGGCTATTCCTCGCGCGCCGACGTTGCGGTCGAGCTCGCCAATCTCGAGAAGGTCCGGGGTGACAAGATGGCGGCGCTGGGCGCGGCTTCGCTCGCCGACATCGAGAAGGACCCGGCCTTGCTGGCGCTGGCGCGGGCCAAGGGCAAGACCGTGTTCGGCGACAATTGCGCGCCATGCCACGGCTCAGGCGGCGCCGGCGCAAAGGGCTTTCCGAATCTCAACGACGACGACTGGCTGTGGGGCGGCACGCTCGACCAGATCATGCAGACCATCCGGTTCGGCGCGCGTTCCGGCCATGCCAAGGCGCATGAGGGGCAGATGCTCGCGTTCGGCAAGGACGGCGTGCTGAAGGGCGACGAGATCGTCACGGTGGCCAATTACGTGCGCTCGCTGTCGGGCCTCTCGACCCGGAAGGACTTTGATGCCGCCAAAGGGGAGAAGATCTTCGCAGAGAACTGCGTTGCCTGCCACGGTGACGGCGGCAAGGGCAACCCGGAGATGGGCGCCCCGAACCTGACCGACATGATCTGGCTCTACGGCTCGGACGAGGCGAGCCTGATCGAGACCATCAGCCAGGGCCGCGCCGGCGTGATGCCGGCCTGGGAAGGGCGGCTCGATCCCGCCACCATCAAGGCGATGGCGGTCTATGTCCACTCGCTGGGCGGTGGAAAATAGTCTGTTTGCGACAAGCGGGGGCGAACAAAAGTGCCCCCGCTTGAGCTGGATCAACTGCCGCGCTCGCGCCGGGTCTAGGTTTAATCGCACCTTTTCGAGAAGCTTCTTGGCGATGAACAAGACCGTGAACCCGAACGACCTCACATCGAACGATGACGACGGGCCGCTCTACGTAGCCCAGAAGAAGGTGTATCCCCAGAGCGTCTCCGGTACGTTCCGCCGGATCAAATGGGGCCTGATGGCGTTCTGCCTCGGCGTCTACTACTTCCTGCCGTTCGTGCGCTGGAACCGCGGCATCGGCGCCCCCAGCCAGGCGGTGCTGATCGATCTTCCCAACAGCCGATTCTACTTCTTCTTCATCGAGCTGTGGCCGCAGGAGGTCTACTACTTCACCGGCCTGTTGATCGTCGCCGCCGTCGCGCTGTTCCTGATGAACTCGGTCGGCGGCCGCATCTGGTGCGGCTATCTGTGCCCGCAGACGGTGTGGACCGATCTGTTCTACGCCGTCGAGCGGCTGGTCGAGGGCGACCGGCGCGAGCGGATGAAGAAGGACAAGTCGTCCGATCCGATGAAGCTGGAGCGCATCTCCGAGATCGTGCTCAAGCATTCGATCTGGCTCCTGATCGCCTGGTGGACCGGCGGCGCCTGGGTGCTCTATTTCAACGACGCGCCGACGCTGGTGAAGGAGCTGGTCACCTTCCAGGCGCCGATGATCGCCTATATCTGGATCGGAATCCTGACGGCGACGACCTATGTCCTCGCCGGCTTCATGCGCGAACAGGTCTGCACCTATATGTGCCCGTGGCCGCGCATCCAGGCGGCGCTCACCGACGAATGGGCGCTCAACGTCACCTACCGCTACGACCGCGGCGAGAAGCGCACCTCGGTGAAGAAGGCGATCGAGCTGCGCGCGCTCGGGCAGCATGTCGGCGACTGCGTCGACTGCTATCAATGCGTCGCGGTCTGCCCGACCGGCATCGACATCCGCAACGGACCGCAGCTCGAATGCATCCAGTGCGGGCTCTGCATCGATGCCTGCGACAACGTGATGACCAAGATCGGCCGGCCGAAGCGGCTGATCGGCTACGACAACGACATCAACATCCAGCGCCGCCAGGAAGGCAAGGCGCCGGTGTACCGCATCGTCCGGGCCCGCACCGTCGCCTACAGTGCGATCATCGCGGCGGTCGGCGGCATCATGATCTACACGCTCGCGACCCGCAGCCTGCTCGACGTCAACGTGCTGCACGACCGCAATCCGGTCGCGGTCAGGCTCAGCGACGGCTCGATCCGCAACGCCTATACGGTGCGGCTGCTCAACAAGAGCGGCTATGACCGTGTCATCGCGATCGACGCCAACGGGCCGGCCAATCTGACCACGCATGTGGTCGGCATCGATTCCGTGACGCCTGATAGGCCGATGATCGTGATCCCGCGCGACTCCACCAGCGAGCTGCGCCTGCTCGTCACCGCGCCGGCGGAGAGCAATCCGGAGAAGTCGATCCCGGTCCGCTTCCTCGTCACCGACATCGGCCTTGGCGAGGTCGCCACCGCCACCGACAATTTCGTCGCGCCGTAAGTTCAGGAGACTGCCATGGCCGCCAAGCCGCTGACCGGAACGAAAGTGTTCCTGATGCTGGTCGCCTTCTTCGGGCTCGTGATCGGCGTCAACGTAACCATGATGAAGCTTGCGATTGCAACGCTGCCCGGCACCGACGTCGACAGCCCCTATGCCGCGGGCCTCACCTATGACCGCGAGATCTCGGCGGCGCAGGACCAGGCCGCGCGCAAATGGCAGGTTAGCGCCCATATCGAGCGCCGCGCCGATGGTGCGGCTACGCTTCAGGTCGACGCGCGCGACGCAAAAGGCCAGCCGATGAGCGGGTTGAAATTCGGCGGCCGCCTGGAGCGGCCGACCGACAAGCGCGAGGATCTCCAGGTCGAGCTCTCGGAGGCCGGCATCGGCATCTATCGCGGCAATGCAGCCTCCGTCGCGCCGGGCCAGTGGGATCTCGTGATCGAAGGCGAGGCGCGGGGGACACGCGTGTTCATGTCGCGCAATCGCGTGATCCTGAACTGAAGGACATCGTCATGCAGGTCACGCGGGATTTTTCGCATTACGTCCGGGCCGCGGGCGAGGGTATCAAGCATATCGATCTCGCCGTCGAGGGCGTTCACTGCGCGGGCTGCATGGCCAAGATCGAGCGCGGACTGTCGGCCATCCCCGACGTCACGCTGGCGCGCGTGAATCTCACCGACCGCCGCGTCGCGCTGGAGTGGAAGCAAGGCACGCTCGATCCGGCCCGCTTCATCGACCGGCTCGAAGAGCTCGGCTACAAGGCCTATCCTTACGAGACCGAAAGCGCAGAAGCGACGGAAGTTGCGGAATCCCGCTTCCTGCTGCGCTGCCTCGGCGTCGCCGCGTTCGCCACCATGAACGTGATGATGCTGTCGATCCCGGTGTGGTCCGGCAATGTCTCGGACATGCTGCCGGAGCAGCGCGACTTCTTCCACTGGCTGTCGGCGCTGATCGCGCTGCCGGCGGCGGCCTATGCCGGCCAGCCGTTCTTCCGCTCGGCCTGGCGCGCGCTGTCGGCCAAGACCACCAACATGGACGTGCCGATCTCGATCGGCGTGTGCCTGGCGCTCGGCATGTCCGTGGTCGAGACCATCCATCACGCCGAGCACGCTTATTTCGACGCGGCGATCATGCTGCTGACCTTCCTGCTGGTCGGCCGCTTCCTCGACCAGAACATGCGGCGGCGGACCCGCGCGGTCGCCGGCAATCTCGCCGCGCTGAAGGCGGAGACGGCGGCCAAGTTCGTCGGGCCCGACGAGATTTCGCAGGTCCCGGTCGCGGCGATTCATCCCGGCGACATCGTGCTGCTGCGGCCCGGCGAGCGTTGCGCCGTCGACGGCACGGTGATCGAGGGGCGTTCCGAGATCGACCAGAGCCTGATCACCGGCGAGACGCTCTATGTCACGGCGGAGCAGGGCACGGCGGTCTATGCGGGCTCCATGAACATCTCCGGCACCCTACGGGTGCGGGTCTCGGCGGCGTCGGAGGCGACGCTGCTCGCCGAGATCACGCGGCTGCTCGACAACGCGCTGCAAGCGCGCTCGCGCTACATGCGGCTCGCCGATCGCGCCTCGCGGCTCTATGCGCCGGTGGTGCATGCGACGGCGCTGATCACCATTTTGGGCTGGGTCATTGCGGGTGCCGGCTGGCACGATGCGATCGTGACCGGCGTGGCCGTGCTGATCATCACTTGTCCCTGCGCGCTCGGGCTCGCGATCCCGACCGTGCAGACGGTGGCCTCGGGCGCGATGTTCAAAGCGGGCGTGCTGCTCAATTCAGGCGACGCCATCGAGCGGCTAGCCGAAGCCGACCACGTCATCTTCGACAAGACCGGCACGCTGACGCTGCCCGATCTCGAGGTGATGAACGCGGCTGACATTCCCGCCGACATCTTCGAGCTCGCCGGCTGCCTCGCGCTGTCGAGCCATCATCCGGTCGCCGCCGCCGTTGCGCTGGCCGCGGGTGCAAGGTCGCCGATCGTTGGTGCGGTCGAGGAGGCCGGGCAGGGCGTGCGCGCTGTGGTGGACGGTGTCGAGCTTCGCCTTGGCCGTCCGTCCTTTTGCCGCGCCGAGGCGCTGGTCGGCAGCGCCACGCTCGACCCTGAGGCCTCCATCGTTGCTTTCAGCAAGGGCAACGAAAGGTTCATTCTGTCGGTGCGCCAGGGTCTGCGGCCGGACGCGCAGGCCGTGATCGCGGCGCTGAAGGCGCGCAATATCGGCATCGAGATTCTCTCCGGCGACCGCGAGCCCGCGGTGATCGCGGCGGCCCATGCGCTGGGCATCACCGAATGGCGCGCCGGCGTCACGCCGGCCGACAAGATCGCGCGGATCGAGGAGCTGAAGCGGCGCGGTGCCAAGGTGCTGATGGTCGGCGACGGCATGAACGACGCGCCCTCGCTGGCCGCTGCCCACGTCTCGATGTCGCCGATCTCGGCCGCGCATCTCAGCCAGGCGACCGCCGATCTCGTCTTCCTCGGCCGGCCGCTCGCGCCTGTCGTCGCCGCGATCGACTCGGCGCGCAAGGCGCTGTACCTGATGCGGCAGAACCTCTGGCTGGCGATCGGCTATAACGTCCTCGCCGTGCCGGTGGCGATCAGCGGCGTGGTGACGCCCCTGATTGCGGCCGCGGCCATGAGCGGGTCGTCGATCCTGGTGATGCTGAACTCGCTGCGCGCGCGCAATGCGTCACGGGAGATCGTGTGATGGAGATCCTGGTGATCCTGGTGCCGCTGGCGCTGATGCTCGGAGGTGCGGGTCTCGTCGCCTTCCTCTGGTCGCTTCGCAGCGGCCAATATGACGATCTCGACGGCGCGGCCTGGCGCGCCATCGCCGACGACGAGCCGCCGCAGGACGCCCCGGTCAAGCGCTAGCGCTTCAAGCTGAAGGTGAGCAGAGCCGCCGCGGCAAGGGCGATGCCGACGCCGGCGACACAGGCGTGCCAGCCGAAGCTGTCGAACAGGCGCCCGAGCACGGCCGTTCCGACCAGCCCGCCGCAGAAGTAGCAGGCGAGATAGGCCCCGCTGGCGACACCGCGGCTGCCGGTCGCCGCCTGTCCGACGAAGCCGGTCGCGGCAGCCTGCGCGAAGAAGGTGCCAACACCGACCAGGACCATTCCGGTGAGGACTTCGCCGAGATGCGGCGCCAGCATCAGCGGCAGACCCAGCCCGGCGACAACGAGCGAGCCCCAGATCGTCGGCCGCGTGCCGAGACGCGACGCCACCTTGCCGGCCAGCAAGGTCGTGACGACCGACGGCAGGAAGACGAAATAGACGAGGCCGAGGTCCATCATGCCGAGAGACAACGGTGGCCGGACCAGCACGAAATTGACGAATGTGAAGGTGCCGATGAAGGCGAACAGGATGCAGAAGCCGATGCCGAAGGCGGCGCGCAGCCGCGGATTCCGCCAATGCGCGATCGTGGCTTCGAGTGGCGACGCCGCGGGCATCATGGCGCGCATCGGCTGCACGCGCCGGATGGTGAAATAGACCAGCACCGCGCCGGCCAGGTTGAGGGCCGCGAAGACATAGAAGTTCCAGGCAAGGCCAAGGCTGTCGGCGACCGCCGCCGAGACCAGCCGGCCGACGAGGTTGCTGGCGACATTGCCGGTGATGTAGGCGGCAAAGGCGCCGCCGGCGTCCATGGCGCTGCATTGCTCGCCGAGATAGGCCAGCGTGAGCGCGAAGGCGGACGCCATGCACAGCCCCTGCGCGACCCGCAAGGCGGTGAAGACGGCAAGGTTCGGCGCGGACGCCAGCAGGCTGGTGGGGACCGCCAGCAGCGTCAGGCTGAGCAGGATGCCGGTGCGCGGGTTGATGTGCGGGCTGAAGAAGCCGACGACGAGGCTGGCTATCGCCATGCCGAAGGTGCTGGCATTGACGGCAAAACCCATCGCTGCGGGCGTGACGCCGTAGTGGCGCGTCAGGGAGGGCAGGATCGCCTGGGTCGCGAACAGATCGACGACGGTCAGGAATGCGGTGAGCCCGATCACGAGCGAGCGAAGCGCGAGACCCGGGGAATGCGCATCCATGGTCAGCGCGCCCGGTTTGATGGGAGCGGTGAGATCAGTCATGGCGTACTTGTCCTGTTGAGGATGTGGCGCCCGGTATGCGGGCAGCATGGAGATTCCCGGATGCCACATCCGGTCACGCGTGCGCCGGGGCCGAGCGCGCGCGTTACATGTGATGGTCGTTGGGATCCCTGCGGACATCGCCGACATAGAGAATGACCGTCTCCTTGCCGAGGTTCTTCCACCAGTGCGAGGTGCCGAACACTTCAGGACGGATGTCGCCGGCCTTGTGCACGATCGGATCGACGCAGTTGGAGGCGTATTCGACGATCTCGCCTTGCTGCACGAAGATCAGGGCCGGGCGATCGTCATGGCTGTGCCAGGGAACGATGCCGCCGGGTTCGATCGTCAGCCTGCGGAAGCGCAGTTCGCGGCCTTCGATATGCGCCGGCTGCTTGCCGAGGTCGATCGCGCCGAGCGTGACGTCGGTGACGCCGACCGGCTTGGTGTCGACCATCTGATGCGCATTCGGCTTGATCTTGTCGGCCGGGCACTCGCCGGCGAAAACCGGCGTTGCAAATGTCAGCGCCCCGAGAACGGCGACGCCTGCCCAAACCACGCGCGACACTGTGAGATGCCTGGACATCGAAAGTCTCCTCTGTTGGCCGCAACCTCGCTGGTCGCCGGCTATGGCAGGAGCTTCGTCGAGACCGCGTCGATGTTGAAATGCCGGCTTGCTTTCGATGCGATAGCCCCGCGCTATGTTGATGCGCGGCGGCTATCGAACCGATTGGGCAACGGCATTTCCGCTTCCGGGGGATCTGGCGTCCGATGGCAGGGCGCCCGATTGGCGGGCGTTCACGTCAATCCGGAGAAGCATCTCATGACGAAAGTGTCCAAAACCCTGATTTTTACCGCCGCCTTCGCGGTCATCGCCACGTCGGCCTTCTCGGAAGCGGCCTGGGATCTCAAGGCCGGCATGGCCTATGTCTATGGCGGTCCCGGCAAGATGTCGGCGATGGCGATGGCCCCCGCCGAGAAGAACCACGACGCCATGATGAAGCACGCCAAGAAGGTGCCCGAGAACACCGTTTTCTTCATGGACAACGGCACGCTGTATTCGGCGTCGGGACGGCTCGATCCGACCGGTAATTTCTACGTGAACTGAACCGGGTCCCGGCATCACGGTCGCCCCTTGCGGGCGGCCGAGCCGGGAAACTACTATTCGTCCCTCGAATGCCGGAGCAGAAGATGACGTCTCTTTCGCCAGCCGACGCCGAGCAGCTCAAGCTTGCCTTCCTGCGCTGCCGCGACATGGAGGGCACGCTGAACGACCAACTCCGCGCCTATGCCGACGCCAGCCGTGAGGTCTTCCCGGCCTATGGCGAGGCGGTTGATCGCCTGGTGGTGCGATTGAACGGCAACGGCGGCGGCGAGACCGCGCCGCGTCCGGGCGATGCGATGCCGCCGTTCATGCTGCCTGACGAAGGCGGACGTCTCGTCGCGCTGCCTGCTCTGCTGGCGCGCGGCCCGGTCGCGGTGATGTTCTTTCGCGGGCACTGGTGTCCATATTGCCGCCTCAACATGAGGGCGGTGGTCCAGGCCGAGGTGCGCATCAGAGCGATGGGGGCGCAGATTGTCGCAATCATGCCGGAGACGCAGGAATACACCCAACAGCTCAAATCGGGCTCCGGAGCGCCGTTTCCGATCCTGACTGATCTCGACAACGGCTATGCGCTGTCGCTCAATCTCGCAATCTGCCTCGGCGCCGAGATCCAGGATCTGCTGTCGTACCAGGACATGGCGAAGTTTCACGGCAACGACGGATGGATGCTACCGATTCCGGCCGTGTTCGTCGTCGGCCGCGACGGATTGGTGAAAGCGCGCTTCGTCGACCCTGATTTTCGCAAGCGCATGGAGATCGACGATCTGCTCGAGGCGCTCGAAGACGCGAGCCGCGAGCGTTGAAGCTCGCGTCGTCCAGCCGCCTCAAGTTACCCCGCAATTTCCCGCCAGTCCGCGCCGCGCAGCAGGCGCATTACGGCGTTGGCGACCGCCGTGCGCTGGCGGCCTGCCACGCCGTAGAGGCTGACCGTGCGGCGCGCGTCGAGCCCGGCGACTGCGGTACGCTTGAGGCTGTCCGGTACCGGCGAGGTGTGCGGCATCATGGCGACGCCGATATCGGCCTCGACCAGTTCGATCAGGTCGCGCTCGCTCGAAATCTCGTGGCCGTGATCGACGTCGATGCCGTGTTCGCGCAGGCTCGCGGAGATGCGCCGGGAATGTTCGCAATAATTGCGGCCGAGCAATTGCTCCGCGCGCAAATCGTCCGGCTCGATCGTATCGTGACCGGCGAGGCGGTGCTCCCGGCTGACGACGAGATCGAACGTCTCGGTGAACAGCGGCCAGACGTCGAGCCGCTCCCAGGCCTCGTCGATCTCGGCGGCAATGCCGAGCTCGGCTTCGCCTTTCTTCAGGAATTCCGCGACCTCGCGGCTCGAGCCACGCAGGAAATGGAATTCGAGCCGGTTGAACTGGCGCCTGATCTCGTTGAGATGCGGAATGAGCAGCGCGAGGTCGATCGAATGCGTCAGCGCGATGCGCAGCGCACCGATCTCTCCACTCTTGAACGAGGAGGCGAGCGAGCGTGCGCCGGCGGCGGCATCATAACACTGCTTCAACAGCGGATGCATGCGCTGGCCGAGCTCGGTCAATTGGGCCGCCGGGCGCTCGCGGCGAAACAGGTCGCCGCCGAGCTCGGCCTCGAGCTGCTTGATCGCGCGCGTCAGCGAGGGCTGCGTCACGTTGCATTCCTCGGCGGCGCGCGTGAAATTCAAGAGCTGCGCCACCGCGAGGAAATAGCGGACCTGGTGCATTTCCATGGATCGGCTCCCAGCGAGATCGACCGGAAATCTAACCGATCGGGGCAGGGAATGATATCCTGCGGCAATAGCGGGTGCCTATGGTTTCGGAAGCCAGCCGGCATTTCCAAAAGGACCGGCAATCGCCGAGAACGGCAGGACGTAACAATGGCCTTACACCTGACGAATGATAACGATAGGCTCGACAGGAGCAAGACATGAACGGCATGCAGGACAACGGGCAACGAAAGAGTATGGACCTGCCGGGTCAGGTCGTCCTGGTGCTTCAGGGCGGCGGCGCGCTAGGCTCGTACCAGGCCGGCGTTTACCAGGCGCTCCACGAGGCCGGCATCGAGCCGGACTGGATCATCGGCACCTCGATCGGCGCCATCAATGCGAGCCTCATTGCGGGCAACGCGCCGGAGCACCGGCTGGCGCGCTTGAGGGAGTTCTGGAAGCGGATGGAGCAAACGCCGGTCTGGGACTGGCGCGCCGCGTTTCCCGGCTTCAACGAGAAGCTGGCCTATTGGTCGACCGTGACCCACGGCATTCCAGGTTTCTTCCGCCCCAATGCGCTGGCGCATGCCGGGGATTCCTATCCGCTGGGCGCCGATCACGCCGGCTTCTATTCGACCGCGCCGCTGGAGAAGACGCTGAGCGAGCTGGTCGATTTCGATCTCGCCAATCGCTGCGCGCCGCGACTGACGGTCGGTGCGGCCCATGTCGGCACCAGCGAAATGCGCTATTTCGACAGCCGCGACGGCGAACTGACGGTGAAGCATGTCATGGCTTCGGGCGCGCTGCCGCCGGCCTTCCCGGCGGTGCGCATCGATGGCGAGCTCTATTGGGACGGCGGCATCCTGTCGAACACGCCGACGGAGGCCGTGTTCGACGACAATCCACGCAGGGATTCGCTGATCTTCTCCGTGCATCTGTGGAATCCCGTCGGCGCCGAGCCGACCACGATGGCGGAGGTCTTGAACCGCCATAAGGACGTGCAGTACTCCAGCCGCATCGCGAGCCAGATCATGCGGCAGCAGCAGGCCCATCGCCTGCGCCACGTCATCAACCAGCTTGTCGCGCGGTTGCCCGAGAGCGAGCGCAACGATCCCGCGGTGAGGGAGTTGATGAGCTACGGCTGTCCGACCCGCATGCATGTGGTGCGGCTGCTGGCGCCGCAGCTAGAGCGCGAGACCCACACCAAGGACATCGACTTCAGCCCGTCAGGCATCACGCGGCGCTGGCATGCGGGCTATGCTCACACGAAATCGGTGTTGGCGCGAAAGCCGTGGATCGGCGACTTCGATCCGCTCGCCGGCGTGGTGCTGCACGAGCATATGGACGAGATGCCGATGGCGGCGGAGTAGGGCCGCCTCCGCTTTCATCGAATTGCCACAGGCCCTGCGGATTGTCGGCCGTCGTCCGCCTCTGAGAGGCCCTGCAGTTGGTATCCGGGAACGATCTGGAATTGGCCCTTGATAAGGTCCGCGCTGACGCGGCGGGACCGGTTGCCGGCGTGTTCGGTCCTGACACGGTGACCTGGCGGATCGACCGGGAGGCCGTCATCTTTCTCGGCGCCGGCCGCGCGCTGTTGTTGCAGCTGGCGCATCCCTGGGTCGCGGCCGCCATCGCGGAGCATTCGCGCACCCTTGCCGATCCGATCGGCCGCTTCCATCGCACCTTCGACATCGTCTTTGCCATGGTGTTCGGCTCGCTCGACCGGGCGCAGTTGTCGTCCCGGCAATTGCATCGGCGCCACAGCATGATCGTCGGCGAGATGCCCGAGACCGTCGGTCCGTTCGCGGCGGGCTCGCGCTACTGCGCCAACGACATTCCGTCGCTGCGCTGGGTTCATGCGACGCTGGTCGAGACCGCGGTGATGGCGCATGACCTGGTCCTGCCGCCGCTCTCAGTGGAGGAGCGCGAGCGCTACTGGCGCGAGAGCCGGAAGTTCGGCGCCTTGTTCGGACTGACGGCGGACGATTTGCCCGCGGACTGGTCCGGCTTTGTGGCCTACACCGCGGCGATGGCGCAGTCGGAGACGCTGACCGTCAGTCCGGCGGCGCGCGAGATCGCCGCGCAGATCCTTGGTGGCGCCCGTCCGTGGCTGCGGCCACCGCGATGGTATCGCGCGCTCACGGCGAGGATGTTGCCGGAGCGCCTGCGAGCGGGCTTCGGGTTTGAATTCGACGAGCGCGACAAGAGGGCAGCCGACAATGCGCTGAAATGGATCAGGCGCGTCTATCCGAAATTGCCGGACCGGCTGCGCTATGTCGGTCCCTACCAGGAAGCGCAGGCACGGCTGCGGGGCGAGCCGCAGCCCGACTGGATGACCCGGTGTCTCAATCGCGCCTGGATCGGGCGGCCGCAAATGGATGTGCACGGGAAGGGGTGAGGGGCGCGATGGCCGCCGCTACCGTCATTGCGAGGAGCGCTTGCGACGAAGCAATCCAGACTGCCGCCGCGGAGACAGTCTGGATTGCTTCGCTGCGCTCGCAATGACGGAGTATGAGGAAGCACCTCAGCCTCACACCGACGCCAGCTTCCGATACAGCGCGCTGTAGCTGCCGGCCGAGATGCTCCAGGAGAACGATCGCCCCATCGCGCTGCGACGCATGGAGTCGAGCTGGTCCTGCGCCATGAAGGTCGAGAAGGCGCGGCGGACGCCGCCGAGGAAGGATTCGTGTGAGGGCTTTGAGAACAGAAAGCCGGTCTCGCCGTCGGTGATAGTCTCGGCGAGGCCACCGGTCTGGTGACCGATCGGCAACGAGCCGAAACGCTGGGCGTACATCTGGCTGAGGCCGCACGGTTCGAAGCGCGACGGCATCAATGTGAAATCGCTGCCCGCGAAGATGCGCCGCGCCTGGGCCTCGTTGAAGCCGATCGTAACCCCGATCGCGTCGGGACGGCGGCGATGCGCGTCGATCAGCGCCTGCTCAAGCGCCGGCTCGCCGGAGCCGGTGACCACGATCTGCCCGCCGGCATCGATGATCTCGTCGGCGGCCGACAGCACGAGGTCGATACCCTTCTGGTGCACGAGGCGTGCGACGATCGCGAACATCGGGCCGCGCGACACCGCGAGCCCGAACTGCTTGCGCACGTAATCCGCATTGGCCTTCTTGCCGACCCAGTCACCGGCGCCGAATTGCTGGGCGAGCTGGGCGCAGGAGCGCGGGTCCCAGCTCTCGTCGATGCCGTTGAGGATGCCGGTGAGCTCGGCCGCGTCGGAGCGGACACGAAGCAGGCCTTCGAGGCCGCAGCCGAATTCCTCCGTCGTGATCTCGCGTGCATAGGTGCCGCTGACGGTGGTGAGGTGCGAGGCATAGACCAGCCCGGCCTTGAGGAAGGAGAGCTGGTCGTAGAATTCGACGCCGTCGATATGGAAGGAGCTCTCGGGGACGCCGATCCGCCGCAGCGAGTCCTTCGGGAAGAGTCCCTGGTAGGCGAGGTTGTGGATGGTCAGGATCGACGGCAGCTTGGCCCCGCGCCAGGCGAGGTAGGCCGGCACGAGCGAGGCCTGCCAGTCATTGGCATGGATCAGGTCTGCTGCCCAATTCTTGTCCAGCTTGCCCATGGCAAGCTCAGCGGCTGCCGAGGCAAAGCGCGCAAAGCGAATGTCGTTGTCCGGCCAGTCGCGTCCGGACTCGTCGCCATAGGGATTGCCGGGCCGGTCGTAGAGTTGTGAGCACAACAGCACATAGACCGGCAGCCCGTCCCTGGTCGCGGCACGGCCGAGCGAGCAGGCCGGCATCTCCGCAAACGCCGGGCAGCGGCCAACGATCTGAATATGCGTGAGTTGTTCGATGATGTCGCGATAGCCGGGCAACATGACCCGGATATCGGCAAGAGGGCGAAGCGCCCTCGGAAGGGCAGCGGAAACGGCGCCGAGTCCGCCAACGCGGACGAAATCGTCCATCTCGGTTGTGACGAACAAGACCCTCAAGAACAGCTGCCCTCTTCCGATCCCGTCTGTTGCTATGCAAGAACGGGTCCAGTTGTCCCGGAATTCCCAAGCCCGCCCGCGAGACGCGTCCGTTCGGTAAAGACTTTCCTACTCACCCGCCGCCCTCTAGGGTCGGCCATCAACAAGAAAGAACTTCGATAGTTCCTAAGGGGCCGAGGGGGCGTAAGCAGGCATGCCGTTAGCAGATAAGCATGAGGGGACGACGACAAAGGCCTTCGCGGGCCTCAGGGTCCTGGATTTTTCGACCACCATCGCCGGTCCCCACTGTGCGCGGATGCTTGCCGACATGGGCGCCGAGGTCATCAAGATCGAGACCGACGGCGGCGAGACGATGCGGACCCGGCCGCCGCTGCGCAAGGGGTGCAGCACCGTGTTCGGCCAGCTCAATGTCGGCAAGAAGAGTGTCGTGCTCGACCTCAAATCCGAGGACGGCAGGGAGGCGGTGCGTCGACTGGTCGCGACCTCAGACATCCTGGTCGAGAATTTTCGCCCGGGCGTGATGCGCCGCCTGCGGCTCGACTACGACAACCTGCGGCCGCTCAACCCCCGGCTGATCTATTGCTCGATCTCGGGCTACGGCCAGAGCGGCCCCTCGGCCGAGCTGCCGGCCTACGCGCCGGTGATCCATGCGGCTTCGGGTTATGACATGGCGCATCTCGCCTATCAGCCCGGCCGCAACCGTCCAGATTATTGCGGCATCTACCATGCCGACGTCGTCACCGGCACCTACGGTTTTGGCGCGATTGCGTCTGCGCTCTATCAGCGCACCGTGACCGGCCTCGGCCAGCACGTCGACGTCTCCATGCTGGAATCGATGCTGACCTTGACGGTGATCGAGCTGCAGAGCTCGCAATTCGCGGTGAAGCCACCGCCGCGCCCGATGTTCGGGCCGACCGAGACGGCCAATGGCTATGTCATGATCACGGTCGCGAGCGAGAAGACGTTTCAGTGCCTGATGGGTGTGATCGGCCGCCCCGAATGGATTTCCGATCCGCGCTTCTCCACCTACGCCGCGCGCCGCGAGAACTGGGCCGACATGATGGACGGCGTCGAGGCCTGGTCGCGGCCGCTCACGACCGACGCGTGTCTTGTCGCGCTTGGCGCGGCGGGCGTGCCGGCCTCGGCCTATCGCACCGTGTCCGAGGCGCTGGCCGATCCGCAACTCGCGCACCGGCAGGCGCTCTCGTCCGTGGAGGACGAGGGTGGCTCGTTCCAGGTGCTCAATCTGCCGTTCCGGATGTCGGGCGCCGACACCACGCCCGGCAAGCAGATGGCCGTGCTCGGCGAGCACACGGACGCATTGCGCGAGGAGATCGGCCTCGCCGACGATGCGCCAATTCCGTCAGGCAAAACGGCTGCGACAAACTGAGCGCATCGCAACACCACTACAGCGTTTGATCTCTCGCGTGTTCCTCTTGCCGTGGCGAGCATTTATCGCCAAGCTCGCCGCCGAGTCATTCAACGATCCGAAACATCGGACGAGGGATCCCGGGAGGAACCATGACGACCCTTGCTGCCAAGGCGCGCAGGCACGCGCCGATTTTCCTTGTTGCGGCATTTGCTCTCCTTCCGCCGGCTGAGCCGGCGCAGGCGCAGAAGGCGGGCGGCAGCATCACCGTCGGTCAGGAGCTGGAGATTACGGGCTTCGATCCGCTCAAGGTCGGGGTCTACGACACCTCGACCTTCACCGCTGCGGCCGCGATCTTCGATACGCTCACCACGCTCGACGAGAAGGGCGAGGCCGCGCCAAAGCTCGCAGTATCCTGGACCCATTCCGACGACTACATGAGCTGGACCTTCAAGCTGCGCGAGGGCGTGAAATTCCACGATGGCACGCCGTTCAATGCGCAAGCCTTCAAGGAGAATTTCGACCGGCAGAAGGACCCCGCCAACAAGTGCCGCTGCGCCTTCTACATCACCAACGTCAAGGAGGTGCTGGCGCCCGACGAATACACCGTCGTCTACAAGCTCACCGACCCTTCCGTGAATCTGCCGGCGGTGATCACCATCCAGAGCCAGAACAACGTGGTGCATTCACCGACGGCCTGGAAGACCAAGGGCGACGACTACAATCGCAATCCCGTCGGCACCGGTCCCTACATCCTGAAATCATGGACCGCCGGCGACCGCATGGTTCTGGAGAAGAACCCGGACTACTGGAACAAGGGCCGTCCCTATCTCGACCGTATCATCCTGAAGCCGCTGCCCGACGCGCAGTCGCGTTTCGCCTCGCTGCAATCGGGCGAGGCCGATATCATCTGGGACGACGAGAACGACGCCGACAACATCATGAAGGCGCAGAAGGACTCCAAGCTCGCCGTGCACACCTACAAGGGCTCGGGCGCGCAGGTCTATGCCTTCAATACCAAGGCCGCGCCGTTCGACGACGTCCGCGTGCGGCAGGCGCTGGTGATGGCGATCGACCGTCCAAAGATGTCGCAGGCGATCAGCAATGGCCTGAGCCGGCCCGCGACCAATCCCTACGGCGACGGCTCCTGGGTCAAGTGCAAGGACGACGGCGCGCTGCCGTTCGACGTCGAGAAGGCCAAGGCACTGATCAAGGACTATGGCAAGCCGGTCGAGTTCAAGACGCTGGTGACCGCGACGCCCCGCGGCCGCATGATCGGCCAGGTGCTCCAGCAATTCTGGAAGCGCGTGGGCGTCAACATGGAGATCGAGCAGGTCGACCAGGCCACCATTCCGCCGCGCGCCTTCATGCGTCAGTTCCAGCTCATACCCTGGCGCATCGTCGACCTCGCCGATCCCGATCCGCAGATGTATGCGAACTTCCGCAGCGGCAGCCCACTGGCGCTGGCCAGCTTCGCCGATCCGGAGCTCGACCGGCTGCTCGACCACTCCCGCGTCACCGCTGATCCCGCCGCGCGTATCGAGGACTATTGCGCAATCAGCCGCCTGATCAACAAGGAGGCGGTCTGGTTCTGGACCTTCCAGAACACCTATTACGCGCTGTCGAG
Organism: Bradyrhizobium japonicum USDA 6; assembly: GCF_000284375.1. NCBI lineage: Bacteria > Pseudomonadati > Pseudomonadota > Alphaproteobacteria > Hyphomicrobiales > Nitrobacteraceae > Bradyrhizobium > Bradyrhizobium japonicum. The sequence goes on along the minus strand of NC_017249.1, from coordinate 7,188,701 downwards.
CGCCAAGCTGAAGGGCTTCCCAAAAATGTACAACGGCGTGATCGACGTCTCGACCGCCTGGCTGGAATGACCACGCGATGCTGAACTTCGTCGTGCGGCGGCTCCTTGCCATCCTGCCGGTGCTGCTCGCCGTCTCGCTGCTCACTTTCCTGATCGCCTCGCTGCTGCCGGGAGACCTTGCCTATGTCATCCTCGGCGATCAGGCGACGCCGGAGAATGTCGCGGCGTTGCGCCGTGACATGGGGCTCGACCAGCCGCTGTGGTGGCGTTATCTGAGCTGGCTCGGTCACGTCCTGCAGGGCGATCTCGGCCGCTCCTTCCGCACCGGACAGACGGTGTTGCAGGCGGTGGCTGAGCGCATTCCGGTCTCGCTCGAGCTGATGCTGATGGCCGAATTCATCGGGCTCATGATCGGCGTGCCGCTCGCGATCGCATGTGCCGCGCGCGCCGGCGGCGCCTTCGACCGCTTCATGACCGGCAGCGCCTTCGCCATGCTGTCGATGCCGTCCTTCCTGATGGCGATTTTGTTGATCTATCTGTTCGCGGTCGAGCTGCGCTGGCTGCCGGCGACCGGCTACGTGCCGTTCACCGAGGAGCCGCTGTCGAACCTGCGCTTCTTCGTGCTGCCGGCGCTGACGCTGGCGCTGGCGGAATGGCCAGGGATCATGCGGGTGTTGCGCTCCGACATGATCGCGACCCTGCAGGAGGACTATATCGCGCTCGCCAAGGCCAAAGGCCTCAAGCCCGCGCGCATCCTGTTCGTGCATGCGCTGAAGCCATCGTCGCTGACCCTGGTGACGGTCACTGGCATCAATATCGGCCGCCTGCTGGGCGGCACGCTGATCGTGGAATCGATCTTCGCGCTGCCGGGCATCGGCCGCCTGCTGGTTGGCGCGATCTACACCCGCGACCTCGTCATCCTCCAGGGCGTGGTGCTGCTGGTCGCCTCGGGTTTCGTCATCGTCAATTTCATCGTCGACATGCTCTATGCCGTGCTCGATCCCAGGATCCGCCATGGCCACGCTTGAGCTCTCCATCCAGGACGAGGCGTCCGCGCCCGTCCGCCGCGGCCGCAAGCTCGGCCTGTTGTTCTGGTTCGCGAGCGCCTGGCTCGCGATTGTCCTGACACTCGCGATCCTTGCGCCGGTGCTGCCGCTGCAGAATCCTGTAGACATGGACATGCTGGAGCGCCGTGCCGCGTCCTCCGGGGAACACTGGCTCGGCACCGACGGGCTCGGCCGCGACGAATTCGCCCGCCTGATCTTCGGCGCGCGCGTCTCGCTAACGGTCGGGCTGATCGCGCCGATGATCGGCCTTGCGGTCGGCGGCGCGCTTGGTCTCCTCGCCGGCTATTTCCGCGGCCGGTTCGAAACGCTGGTGGTCGGCAGCATGGACGTGCTGCTGGCGTTTCCGCCGCTGATCTTCGCGCTCGCGGTGACCGCCTATCTCGGCCAGTCGATTCCCAATCTCACCCTGATCCTCGGCGTGCTCGGCATTCCCGCCTTCATGCGCGTGGCGCGCGCGGCCACGCTGACGCTGGCGCGGCGCGAGTTCGTGATCGCGGCCGAGGCGCTCGGCGCCAGCCATGCGCGCGTCCTGCTGCGCGAGCTGCTGCCGAACGTGATCCTGCCGCTGCTGGCCTTCTTCCTGCTCGGCGTCGCCGTCACCATCGTGGTCGAGGGCGCGCTGTCCTTCCTCGGGCTCGGCGTGCCGCCGCCGATGGCGAGCTGGGGCAGCATGATCGGCGAGGGGCGCGACAGCCTCGACGTCGCGCCGCGGCTGGCCTTCCTGCCGGCAACAGCGTTGTTCTTGACCGTGCTGGCCTTCAACCTGGTCGGCGACACCTTGCGGGCGCTGACCGACCCGCGTCAGGGGGCGCTGTGAGCGCGCCGCTTCTGACCATCGAGGACGTGGCGGTCGAGCTGCCGACCCCGCGCGGCAATTTGCGCGCCGTGGATCGTGTCGACCTGTCGCTGGAGGCGGGCCGCACGCTCGGCATCGTCGGCGAATCCGGCTGCGGCAAGACCATGCTGTCGCGCGCGGTGCTTCAGCTCCTGCCGAAGAAGGCGAAGCTGACCGGACGCGTGATGTTCGACGGCGAGGACCTGGTGCGGCTCGACTCCGAGCGTCTGCGGAGACTGCGCGGGCGCGACCTCGCGGTCGTGTTCCAGGACCCCATGACCTCGCTCAATCCGGTGCTCACGATCGGCACCCAGCTGATGGAGACGATCCAGGAGCATCTCGAGCTCGATGCGCCGGCGGCCCGCAAGCGCAGCATCGAGCTGCTCGCCGCCGTCGGCATTCCGGCGCCAGAGCAGCGGCTCGCGCAATATCCGCATCAATGTTCCGGCGGCATGCGCCAGCGCATCGCGATTGCGATTGCGCTGTCCTGCGAGCCGAAACTGTTGATCGCGGACGAGCCGACCACGGCGCTCGACGTCACGATCCAGGCGCAGATCCTCGATCTGCTGGCGCGCGAGCAGCGCCGCCGCCACATGGCGATGATCATCATCACACACGATCTCGGCGTCGTCGCCGGCCGCGCCGACGAGGTCGCGGTGATGTATGCGGGCAGGGTGGTGGAGCGCGCGCCGACGCAGGCGTTGTTCAAGCGCATGCACATGCCCTACACTGAGGCGCTGCTGGCGGCGATCCCGAAGCTGGAGACCGCGCCGCATACGCCGCTGCCCGCCATCTCAGGCCGTCCGCCCGATCCGACCCGGCCACTCAAAGGCTGTTCCTTCGCGCCGCGCTGCCGCTATGCCGCGGGGCGCTGTCACGAGGCCAAGCCCGAATTGAAGGGCGCGGAGATGCCTGATCATCTCTATGCCTGCTTCCATCCCATCCAGATGACGGAGGGGATTGGCGCATGATGCAGTTTGCCATGCCCGCTGAGCCGCTCCTGAACGTCGACAACCTCGTCGTCGAATATGGTCTCGGCAACAAGACGGTGCACGCGGTATCCGGCGTCAGCCTCCAGGTCGCGCGCGGCGAGACGCTGGGGCTGGTCGGCGAATCCGGCTGCGGCAAGTCGACGCTGGGGCGCGCGGTGCTGCAATTGCGCCGCGCCAAATCTGGCCGCGTGCTGTTCGACGGTGAGGACCTCACCGCGATGGAGGGCGAGGCGCTGCGCAAGATGCGCCGCCGCGTGCAACTGATCTTCCAGGACCCGATCGCCTCGCTCAACCCGCGCCGGCGCATCGGCGACATCGTCGCCGAGCCGCTGATCATCGCCGGCGTCAAGGATGCCACGGAGCGCAAGCGACGCGTTCACGAGGTGCTGTCCGCGGTCGGGCTCGACCCTGACATCGTGGCGAGCCGTCTGCCGCACGAATTCTCCGGCGGCCAGTGCCAGCGCATCTGCATCGCGCGATCGCTGGTGCTCAACCCCGAATTCATCGTCTGCGACGAGCCGGTCTCGGCCCTCGACGTCTCCATCCGCGCGCAGATCCTCAATCTGCTCGAGGAGATGAAAGCACGCTTCGGCCTGACGCTGCTGTTCATCGCGCATGACCTCGCGGTGGTGAAAGCGGTCAGCGACCGCGTCGCGGTGATGTATCTCGGCCGGCTCTGCGAGGTCGGGCCGTCGGAACAGTTGTTCGCGAGGCCCGCACATCCCTACACGGACCTGCTGTTGCAGGCGATCCCGGTGCCCGATCCCGACGTGCGTCCCGTCGAGAGTGTGGCGACCGGCGAGCCGCCATCGCCGATTGCGCCGCCGTCGGGCTGCCGCTTCCGCACCCGCTGCCCGCGGGCCGACCAGCGATGCAGCGCGGAGATACCGGAGTTGCGTGAGGTCGCGCCCGGCCAGTTCGCGGCTTGCCACCATCCGCTGGCCTGAACTAGAGCCCGTTCCGATGCGATCGGAACGGGGCTCTAGATTCTCGTTTTGACGCGTTTTCTTTACGCGAACCGGTATTCACCTCGCTCGAAAACGCTGTAAGACGGCTCCCGGATTTGTTTCGCCCCGCCGGGCATGGCATGGTGGCGACGACAAGAAGTATGCCGGAGGACGCCGATGAAGAGTTTCAAGGTCGCCGATTTCAAGGCGCCGCTGCAGGAGTTCGACGAGGCCACGCCGCAGCCGTCGGGCACGCAGGTGCTGATCAAGGTGAAGGCCGCGGGCGTCTGCCACAGCGACCTCCACATCTGGGAAGGCGGCTACGATCTCGGCCACGGCCGCAAGCCGCTATCGCTGAAGGACCGCGGCATCAACCTGCCGCTGACCATGGGCCATGAGACGGTCGGCGAAATCGCGGCCTTCGGCCCCGACGTGAAGCCCACCGACCAGGGCGATCTCAGGCTCGGCGATGTCGGCCTCGTCTATCCCTGGATCGGCTGCGGCAAGTGCGCCACGTGCCTGGCCGGTGACGAGAACATGTGCCTGACGCCGCGCTCGCTCGGCGTCTATTGCGACGGCGGCTATTCCGACCACATGCTGGTGCCGCATCCGCGCTATCTGCTCAACCTCAAGGGGCTCGATCCCGCGACGACCGCGCCCTATGCCTGCTCGGGTGTCACCACTTACAGCGCGCTGAAGAAGGTCGAGCAGCATTTCGACACGCCGATCGTGATGTTCGGCGCCGGCGGCCTCGGCCTGATGGCGTTGTCGCTGCTGAAAGCGATGGGCGGCAAGGGCGCGATCATGGTCGACATCGACGCCAGGAAGCGCGAGGCCGCCGAAAAGGCCGGCGCGCTCGCGACCGTCGATCCCAAGGCGCCGGACGCGCTGGAGCAGCTTGCGAAGAAGGCGGGCGGGCCGATCCGCGCCGTGATCGATCTCGTCGGTAACGCCGCGACCACGCAACTCGGCTTCGATTGCCTGACCAAGGGCGGCAAGCTCGTCATCGTCGGCCTGTTCGGCGGCGGCGCGACCTGGGCGCTGCCGCTGATCCCGATCAAGGCGGTGACGATCCAGGGCAGCTATGTCGGCAATCTGCGCGAGACGCAGGAGTTGCTCGACCTCGTGCGCGCGAAGAACGTGCCGCCGATTCCGGTGACGCGCCAGCCGCTCAACAAGGCCAATGACGCGCTGGTGCAATTGCAGCAGGGCGCGGTGGTCGGCCGCACGGTGCTGACGCCGTAGTGAATTCGTCGTTCCGGGGCGATGCGAAGCATCGAACCCGGAACCTCGAGATTCCGGGTTCGGTCCTGCGGACCGCCCCGGAATGACGTCTCTCTCTCAGGAACCCCCATGTCCGCAAACAACGCCTTCCACATTGCCGTGCTCGCCGGTGACGGCATCGGTCCCGAAGTCATGGCACCGGCCGTCGAGGTCCTGCGCAAGATCGAGGCGAAGTCCGGCCTGAGCTTCCGCTTCACCGAGGCGCCCGCCGGCGCCAACAATTATCTCGCGACCGGCAAGTCGATGCCCGATTCCACCATCAAGCTCTGCGAGGAGGCCGACGCGATCCTGCTCGGCGCCTGCGGTCTGCCGTCGGTGCGCTATCCCGACAACACCGAGATCGCGCCGCAGATCGAGCTGCGCTTCATCTTCGACCTCTATGCCGGCGTGCGCCCGGCGCGGCTCATTCCGGGTGTGCCGAGCCCGATCGTCGGCGCCGACCAGCGCGGCATCGATCTCGTCGTGATCCGCGAATCCACCGAAGGCCTGTTCGCCTCGATGGGCAAGGGCGTCGTCACCCATGAGGACGCGCGCGAGACCATGGTGATCACGCGCAAGACCTCCGAACGGCTGTTCGAGTTCTCGTTTCGGCTCGCCGAGCGGCGCAAGGCGCGCGGCAAGCCGGGGATGCTGACCTGCGTCGACAAGGCGAACGTGTTCAAGGCCTTTGCGTTCTTCCGCGGCATCTTCGACGAGATCGAGAAGAAGCATCCTGATGTGAAGACCGACCGGCTCTATGTCGACGCCTGCTCGGCGATGCTGGTGAAGCGGCCCTGGGATTTCGACGTGATGGTGATGGAGAACATGTTCGGCGACATCGTCTCCGACATCACCGCGAGCCTGATCGGTGGCCTCGGCATGGCGCCGTCCGCCGACATCGGCGACAAATATGCCGTGTTCCAGCCCTGCCACGGCACCGCACCCGATATCATGGGGCAGGGTAAGGCCAATCCCACCGGCATGATCCTGTCGGCGGCGATGATGCTGGACTGGCTCGCCGACAAGCACGGCGTCGAGAGCGCGGCGGAAGCCGGCGAGCAGATCGAGCGCGCGGTCGATCAGGTCTACGCCGGCGGCATCAAGCCGATGGAGTTCGGCGGCAGCAATGGCACGGCCGATATCACGAGGGCAGTGCTGGCGGCGCTTTAGGAGGCACCGTGTCGCAAGACGTCGCCTCTGAAGGGTTTGGACGACCATGAGCAGACCAGTCCCCGAACACTATCGACATCTCCGGACCTTTGCCTTCGGCGACAGTCCGGCGCTCGCGGATGAGTTGCTCGAACTCGTCGTCAAGGGTGTCAAGACCGCGACGTGCAGCACGGAAGACGAGCCAAACACGTCAACGCCGGGTGAGCGCTGGGTCGTACTCGACGGGCGCGGAGAACCGCGCTGCGTCATCGAATCCGTCGAGATCACCTATCGGCGCTTCAATGACGTCGACGCCGCGTTTGCGCACGATGAGGGCGAAGGCGATCGAAGCCTTGCCTATTGGCGTCACGCCCATCGGACCTATTTCGGCCGGCTCGGGCGTTTCAATGAGGACATGATGCTGATGTGCGAGCGCTTTCGCCTGATCGAGGTGTTTGGTGATCTCCCGCCTTCGGAACCGTAGCTGATGGTCGCATAGGCCTCTTATTTGAGGGCGGGAGGTCCGCCCGCATCTCAAAGCGTCTGCTTTGATAGGTTGGTTAGGGGCAAGATTCGCAGGAGCGCGTACCAAGCAAGCCTGCTTGATCAGATTGCCCATTTCGGCCGCTGTGAGTTTCGCGCAAGTCGCGGCATACAATTATACCCTGCGAAAACCTGAACTTTTTCCATCGCTCAGGACTTATAGTTGCGTCCCGGCGTTCGCGCCTTGGGGTCCAGAGAGCTTCAGCCGCCGCCGGGGCGTCGCCGAGGGCTCTCTTTCGTGCCGCCGCGAAGAGCCGGGGCATGATGTACAGCTCTTTGGCACTTCTTGACTTGATTTCACCAAGCGCAGGAGGAGCCTATGCGGAAGTCTCTCACCTTTTTCCTTTCTGGCGTGGCATTGGCCGTCGCGGCGTCAACCGCCGTAGCCGGTGAACGGGTGCTTGAGTTCAAGCTCGTCACGAAGCCGATCGACGTTAAGGTCATAGAGGCCGCAAACGTCGAAGGACAGACGGTTATGTCTGGCAAATTCTTCGGTGTCGCCGTCTTCAACGATGGCCGTATCGGAGTGAAAGAGTTCGTCAATGCTTCGGATTCGCTCAAGGGGGCGGGCCCCTTCTTTGGCTATAGCACTTACACCTTCGAGGACGGCTCGATTACGGCGCGTTACACCGGCTTGGCCAAAGACGGCAAATCAACGGGCGAATACACGATCCTTTCGGGCACAGGTTCCTATGCGAACGCCACGGGCACGGGAACGATTGAAAGCGCACCGAACCCCTTCAAGGGCGTCAACCTGTTCAACATAAAGCTCGTCGTTAAAACGTCCGGCTCATGACAGCGTAATGTTTGCAGGTCCCGCGCGAGCGATGTTGATGCCTCGCGCGGGCTATTGGCCCGGCTGGCGCCACATTGCCAGTCGGCGCGGCCATGACGGGAGCCGCGACATTGAACGCGGCGCCCGGTCATGACTCGTTGAGCCTACTCGGCTGCAATCGTGTGCATGCTCCCGCTTTGGCCAGTGCTTCTGAACACGAAGCCCTCGTAGCCCTTCTCTGCGACCTCGGCGCACTTTCTGCGGTATCCGCCCACGCCCTCCGGGCCGAGATAGGGCATGAATCGACGCGGCTTGCCTTCTATGTTGGCGCCCATGTACCAGGAATTGGTGCCGGGCATGAGGGTCGAGTTCACGATTTCGGCGACGTGGGCGCCCCATGCGTCCTGCGCCTGCGGGCTCGCCTCAATCGTCGAAAGTTTGTTTCTTCGCATGTGGGCGATGCATTCGGTGATCCATTCGACATGCTGCTCTATCGAGACCGGCATGTTCGACAGCACCGAAGGGCTTTGCGGACCCGTGATCGTGAACAGGTTGGGATAACCGGCGATCGCCAGGCCAAGATAGGTCTGTGGGCCATCCGCCCATTCTTGCGCCAGCGTCCGGCCGCCGCGACCCTTGATGCCAAGGTTCTTCAGCGGGCCGGTCATCGCGTCGAAGCCGGTGGCGATGACGATGATGTCGAGCGGATACTCCTTGCCGCCCGCTCGAATGCCATTCGGCGTGATCTCCTCGATGGGACCGTCGGTGCTCGCGTCCACCAGCGCTACGTTCTTCTTATTGAAGGTCTCAAAATAGTTGGTGTCCAACGGTTGGCGCTTGGTGCCGTAGGGGTAAGACTTGGGCGTCAACTTCTCGGCGATCGCCGGATCGTTGACGACCGAGCGGATCTTTCGCTTGAGGTAGTCGGCGATGACGTCGTTCGCCTCCTTGGAAAAGAACATGTCCTGATAGTTCGCCAGCCAAAAGGCGAAGCCGCCCGCATCCCACATCTTGTCGAACTGCCGCTCGCGTTCCTCGGGCGTCGTCTCGAGCACCGATTGCGGTATGAAATTCAGCTCGAACCCGAAGAAGGAATCCTTGATGCGCTGCCGGATTCCGTCGTAATCGGCCTTGCGCGCCCTGGTGACCTCGGGATCGACACGGCCGTTGCGGGCCGGCACGCAGAAGTTCGGCGTGCGCTGGAACACGGTCAAGTGCTTGGCCTGTTGCGCGATCTCCGGAATCGCCTGCACCGCGGTGGCTCCCGTGCCGATGACGCCTACACGCTTCGCGGTGAAGTCGACACCATCGTGCGGCCACCGGCTCGTGTGATAGCACTTGCCCTTGAAGGAGCTCAGCCCCTCGATCGGCGGTACGTTCGCGGTCGATAGGGCCCCGACGGCCGGGATGACATAGCGCGTCGTCACGGCGTCGCCCTTGTCGGTGCGTACGGTCCACAGCTCAGTGTCCTCATCAAAGAGAACTTCGACGACGCGCTTGCCGAACTGGATGTCGGGCTTCAGGTCGAAGCGCTCGGCGCAGTGCTCGAGGTAGCGCAGGATCTCGTCCTGCTCCGGGTAGCGCTCGGACCAGTTCCACTCCTGCAACAGGTTCTTGTCGAAAGTGTAACAGTAAATGTAGCTGTCGGAGTCGCAGCGCGCGCCGGGATAACGATTCCAGTACCAGGTGCCGCCGACACCGTCGCCGGCCTCGAACACCGTGACGTTCAAGTCAAGCTTGTCGCGCAGCGAATGCAGCATATACATGCCGGAGAACCCGGCGCCGATGATGATCGCATCGAAGTCGGCTTTCGCGCCAGCCCGTTGCGCGGATTCAATATTTGTCATGACCTGCCTCGCGTTGTGAGAATTCTCCGTGCATTCGTGTTCAGTGGTTCTCCGCCTTGTGAAGGCGCCCGCCTGCGGGAGCAGAACAGAAGCTCCGTGCCATCTGACAGCCCGCGCTCACGGCGCCCTCGCTCCATCGAGTCTGGAAAGCGGAGGCGCCGTGGCGCAGGTAGGTCGCTCGCCCGGCACTACGCCGCGGCGCGCGCCTCGCCGGTGGCGTAGGCGGCAGTCTCGAATTCCATGTAGCCGCCGAAGGAGGTCGGGTCGCCGAACGGCAGGATCTGCGTCGCCCAATACCCGCCGAACCCGTTCTTGCGATCGATCCAGTAGAACGTGTTGGCGAGTCCAGCCCAACCGATAGCTCCGGCCGGTCGGCCGGTCGGCGCGTCCTCGTCGTTCACCATGAAGGTCAAGCACCAGGACTTCTTCAGGCCGGGAAAGAACTCGGCATCGTTCGACAGGCTCGGAATGATGCCGGGTAGCATCGTGACGGTCTGATGTGCCTGCAGGCCGTTCCGTACGGCGGCCTCGACCGTTTCCTTCTTGAGCACACGACCCTGCGATCCGGCCCCGTCGTTCAGCCACATGCGAATGAATTTCATGTACTCACCGATCGAGCCATAGAGACCGTGGCCGCCCATGTGGACCTCTGGCTCAGGCGGCAGTTGCATATCGGGGAGGGGAGTGAGCGATCCGTCGGCTTCGCGTTGGTGAATCGTGGCGAGGCGCGAACGCATCGCAGGGGTCAGCGAAAAGGCGATGTCCTCCATGCCGAGTGGCGCAAAGATCCGCTCCCTCATCACCTCGCCAAGGCGCTTGCCGCGGATGCTTTCGACGACTTGGCCGGCCCAGTCGATGTTGCTGCCATATTCCCATTTGTCGCCAGGATCGAACAGTAGCGGCGTGTTCAGGGATGCCTTCGAGCAGGTCACCACGCTCGGCTGGCCGCGCTCCTGTGCCAAGCGAAGGTAATTGGCGTTGAAGAAATCGTAGCCAAGCCCGGCGGTGTGCAGCATTAGCATCCGGGTCGTGATGTCGCGCGCCGGAGCTCGCAGTTTCGGATTGCCCTTGGCATCGAACCCGGTGAGCACCTCGAGCTTGCCAATGTCAGGCACGTAGTTCTTGGCTGGGGCATCCAGGTCGAGTTTGCCGTCCTCGACGCATTGCAGGACCGCCGTGCCAGTGATGGCCTTCGTGGTCGAGAAGATCGCGAACACGGTATCGGTCGTCATTGCCTGGCGTCCGCCAAGGCTGCGCTCGCCGGCCGAGCCTTCATAGATGTTGGCCGAGCGATCCGTGATCATCGCCACCACGCCGGGAACGCGGTCCTTGCCAGTCACGACCTTTTGCAGAATCCCGTCACATGCGCTTTTTAGATTGATACCCATAGGCGTTTCTCCCGTTGCCATGTTTGATCACGTGTTTCTCGGCAGTCCGTTGGCGGTTCGCGCCAAATGACATAGACGGTTGGGCTGTACTGAAGTTGGGTACGGAGCCGATTGCCCCGATGAGGGTGCGCGAACGAAATCCCGCCGCGGCTCTGGCAACAAAAACAACTGGAGTGTTGATCATGTGGTGGCTCCAGGTCCGCATCGCAATTCGACCGAGCGCTCGAAACGTAGACCGTTTTCCTCCGATCGACCACTCCGATAATTCTTCAGAGGCTGGTCAGCGATGCTGACACGGATCTATCCAAGCCGTATTGCTCGTCAATCGGCAGGGGCAGGTCATTGTACGAGCGCATTCGCGCTGCTTGGTTTGGCGCGGCCGGACGCCGAGGCTACTTGCCCGTAAACTGCGGCTTGCGCTTTTCCATGAAGGCCTGCCGGCCCTCGCGAAAATCCGCGCTGTCCATGCAGGCGTGACCGATCGCCTTGATCGCCTCCAGGTCGCGCTGGCTCTCGTCCTTCAACACCTGAGCGATGGTGATCTTGGCGGCCTTGATCGCGAGCGGGGCGTTCTCGGAGATGGTCTGCGCGATCGTCATCGTCTCACCCCACAACTCGTCGATCGGGAACAAGCGCTCGACGAGGCCAATGCGCAGCGCCTCGGCGGAATCGATCCGCATGCCCGTGTACATCAGAAGCCGCGCCCAGGACGGACCGACCAGCGACACCAGATGCTTCAAGCCGTCATAACCATAGGCGATGCCGAGTTTTGCCGCGGGAATGCCGAACTGGCTGCCATGTGCGGCGAGGCGGATGTCGGCGAGCATCGCGACCTGCATGCCGCCGCCGAGGCAAAAGCCCTCGATGCAGGCGATGGTCGGCTTGGGATAGTCGGCGAGCAGTGCGCGCTGGGCGGCGCTGCGCCTGGCATATTCCTCGGACGCCGCCGCGTTATGGCGGGTCTTCTCGAACTGGCTGATGTCGGCCCCGGAGACGAATGCCTTGCCGCCGGCGCCGCGAAGGATCACGACGCGAACCGTCTCGTCATCGCGCAGGCTCGTCAGCGCCTCGCCAAATCCCTCCCACATCTCCAGCGACATCGCGTTGCGCTTGTCGGGATTGTTGAAGGTGATCACGCCGACGCCGTCGATGACCTGCTTGAGGATCCTGCCGTCGGCATGGGGTGTTTCGGTCGTGCTGGAAATGTCAGGCATCGCGCGCTCGCTGTCGTAGGCCGGGCGCAATGTGCGGCCGGGGCGCGGCCCGGGTCAACCGCGACGAGGGACGCGGCTTTGCATCCGCCTGTGCCGCGATTGCATGGCGCGAGAAGCGGTTGTTCCTTGAGCATGATCTTTTCGGAAAGCCGCTGCACACTTTTCCGGATCATGCTCTACTGCGTTACGTGCATGTGAGCGGTCAGGGGATGGCTGCCGGCATTGCTGAAGAAGGCCGTCTCTTCGGCGGTGGCCTCCAGCAACTGCTCGTCCTGATTATAGACGTCGTTGCGGAACTGGACGGTCTGATCCTTGGTCATCCATGCCGTGAGGTAGATCCAGGCCACCGGCACCTTCTTCGCCATGGCGACCTCGAGGTGCTGGCCGCTCGCAATCTCCGCATCGATTGCGGCGCGACTCCATTTCGGCTGGTCCTTCAGCAGCCAGGCGGCGAGATCGCGCACGTTGTCGACGCGCGAGCAGCCGTGGGAATCGAAGCGATAGTCGTCGCTGAACAGATTGCGCTGGTTGGTGTCGTGCATATAGACCGAATAGGCGTTCGGCATGTCGATCTTCACCGCGCCGAGCGCGTTGAAGGTGCCGTTGTGCTGGCGCACGGTGAAGTTCGGCGTGTGCGTGCCCGACCAGTCGACCGAATGCGGGTCGATCGGATTGTCGTGGGCGTCGAGCACCTCCATGTGCATGCGCGACAGATAGGTCGGATCCTTACGCATATGCGCCGAGATCTCGGTCTTGGCGATCGAGGACGGCACCGTCCAGGTCGGATTGAGCACGACGCTGGTGATCTGGGCCGTCAGGGTCGGCGAGGGCTTCTCGGTCTTGCCGACGATGACGCGATAGCGCCGCACCACCACATCGTTCTCGACCGCTTCGGCAAAGGCGGCGGGGATGTTGACCACGATATAGCGCTGGCCGAAGCCGAAATTCAGGGGCGGGATCGGTTCGCGAAATCCGCGACAATGGCGGGCCGGGAAACCGGCAGCAAGAAATCCGCAAGAAAAAAGGGCGGCCTGGCCGCCCCGAAAGGAAAGCCGCGCGGAAGCGCGCGGACTGGTCTCGTTCAATCCGGCCGCGCCCCCGTGACGCGGCGGATTGAACATCGGCCGTAGAGGTCAGAGCCCGATCGGCTCAGGCCTCGTTCGCTGCGATCGATTCCATCAGCGAGACGAGCTGACGCTGCACCGTCTGGTCCTTGATCTTGCTGTAGGCGCGCAGCAGGCGGAGGCTGAAGGCGGAATCGAGGAAGAGCAGGCTCTCGACTTCGCGCGCCTTGTTGTCGCCGTCATAGAAGAAGGTCACGGGCACATCGAGGGCGGTGGCGATCTGCTGAAGCCGGGCCGCGCCGACGCGATTGACGCCCTTCTCGTATTTCTGGACCTGCTGGAAGCTCACGCCAAGCTTCTCACCGAGCTCGGCCTGCGAGATCTTCATCTCGACGCGCCGCAGGCGGATCCGCTTGCCAAGCTCAATGTCCGGCTTGCCGGCACTGCGCTGCTTCATTCTTTTCGCCGCTGCTTTCATACTCTCACCTTTGTTCTTCGGTTGAAAATCCCCCGAAGAGCTGGGTCAGGGGTTCGCCCATATACTCGTCCTTGAATTCATGCGGATGCACGAACTCTTCCTTAAACCACGGGAATCGCGCCGGATTGAAAGCTTCGATCAGCCAGTCAATCATGTGCCGGACGCGTGGAATCCGGCCGCTACCGGGATGGTAGGACAACCAGATATCCAGCGGCCTGTTCAGCTCGACCTCCAGTGGAATCAACTTCCCGCCAAGCGCAATGGCGTAGCTCGGGAATACGCCGATGCCGGCGCCATTCGCGACCGCCCAATAATTGGCGCTTGAGACGTTGGTCTTCATGACCAGCAGGTCACGTTCCGGAACGCCTGGGAAGAAGCTCTCGAAGGTTTCCTTGGCGGCAAGCTGGTCGGCGAATTGCAGCACCAGGCGGTGCTTGATCAATTCGAGTGCCGAGCGCGGCGTGCCGTGTTTCTCAAGGTATTTTTCCGAAGCCCAGAACATCAGGTGCATGCGGCCGAGCCGCACCAGCTTGACGTCGAGCGCGGAGGGACGCGACAGATGGATGGCGACGTCGGCCTCGTGACGGGAGACGTCGGCCGAGCGCATCGCGCAATGCAGGTCGACCAGGATCTTCGGATAGGCCTGCTGGAATTCGACCAGTCGCGGGGCGAGCCAGAACGTCCCGAGACCCTCGGTGACGGCCACGCGAACCTCGCCGGACAGGGCGTTGGCCGTCGAATCGCTGGTGCGCAGCACGTCGAAGGCAGCCGCCTCCATGCGCTCGACCGCGGAGACGACCAGTGCACCTTCATCGGTCAGATGCGTGCCGTGGACGTCGCGGGTGAACAGGGTGGTGCCGGTCTGGCGCTCGAAATCATCAATCCGGCGGCGCACGGCGTTGATCGACAGCGACAGGCGTTCAGACGCCGAGCGAAAACTGCCGCATCGAACGACTTCCAAGAATATGCGGGCCGCATCCCAGTCGGAGAGGCCGCTGATGTTGATCTTTGGGCGTTCCTCCAGTGGAACGCCCCTTTCCGCCAAGGAGTGCATACAAGTCCCTTCGGGTTGCTAAACTGGCAGAATTGGGCGCAAACCACAACCACTGCGGGTTGGGGAACGGTGACTTTTGAACGCCATCGTTACCACCTCATGGGTGGTATCTGAGTGTTACCAAGGCTGAGAATCGAATCGGGCGACCGTCGTTGGAATGAGGGGTGTGGCGTGAGTTCCGTTGCGAGCCCTAAAATGGCTGCAGGATTGTCGGCGCTTTCCGTCACGGAAGTCCTTGCGCGCGAGCTATCGCCGCGCGGAATGGGTCGATCATCCGGTGCCGCGCGTTCGTTTCCACGCCACGACGATAATGGCGTCCCGCGCAGCGGGTCGATGTTCGCGGGAACCACGGTTTCCCGGCAAAATCATACTGAAATCATGTTCGGAGGCGTCGGCGCCTCGTGTTATTCTCGGTATCCCATGGGGGCCGAGGGGATTTCCACAAACACGTCTCGCAGGCCGAACTAACGGAAAGAACGCCGGTGTCGCATTCAGACGAACAGTTGCAGTCGGTGCTGGAAACGCTTGAGGAGTGCCGCAAGGCTCTCAACGAGAGCAACAACCGCGAGTCGGCCGAGCTGCTGTCCATCGTCATCCTCGACGTGCGGATGAAACTCAAAGGAATTGACAGTGCCGATCTCAAGGCGCTGTGCGACGAAATGCTGCGGAGCGCTGGAAGCGAACCGCAGCCCCCCTCCAAGCAGACGCAGGACCAGCCCCGGCGTCCGCTGCTCCGCGTGGTGAAGTAGCCGCGCCGCCGAGTCTCGCTTTTTGGCGAGGTTTGTGCGCGTCCCGATGCCGCATCTGTGATCGCAGACGGCATCGGGAGGAGCCTGGTTTCGTGCGCCTCTGTTGTGCGCATTCCCCGGCATCGGCTACACCAGAGCCGGTTCGGCTCCCGCCCGCGCGCATTCCCGGCGCGCGGCCAAAGAGCCTGAGATGGCTCCGACTGCATCATGCAAAATGTCTCGATCCCGGCGGCATTGATTGCCGGCCTCGTCAGCTTCCTCTCTCCCTGCGTTCTGCCCCTGGTTCCGCCCTATCTGATCTATCTCACGGGCGCCACGATCGAGCATGTCGAGAACAAGGAGCCGGCCTCGGCGTCCAAGCGCGCCATCATGATGTCGGCGCTCCTGTTCGTGCTCGGCTTCTCCACGGTGTTCGTGGCGCTCGGCGCCAGCGCTTCGCTGATCGGCGGACTGATCCGTGCCTGGTCGGCCGAGCTGTCGATCCTCGCCGGCATCGTCATCATCATCATGGGCCTGCACTTCCTGGGGCTGACGCGGATCGGCCTGTTGATGCGCGAGGGGCGCCTGACCGCGCCCAAGCCTGTCGGCCTGTGGGGCGCCTATGTGATGGGCCTCGCCTTCGCGTTCGGCTGGACGCCGTGCATCGGCCCGATCCTCGCCGCGATCCTCTCGATCGCCGCGGCGGAGGCGACGGTGACGAAGGGGGCGGGCCTGCTCGCAGTCTATTCGGCCGGCCTCGGCATTCCCTTCCTGATCGCTGCCCTGATGATCGAGCAGTTCTCGAAGCTGTTCGCGCGGATGAAGGGCCAGCTCGTCAATGTCGAGCGCGCCATGGGCGTCCTGATGGTGATCACCGGCATCGGCTTCCTCACCGGTGCCGTCTCGAATGTCAGCATCTGGCTGCTCGAGACGTTCCCGGCGTTGCAGACGATCGGTTAGCTCACGGCAGACGTTTGCCGATCACAAGTCGTCCCGGCTCAGGATTGCGCGATCTTCCTCGCGGTGTTCGACCTCCGCTCGGGGAACGGATCCTGATAGAGCCAGGCCAGGTTCTCGCAGAAGCGCTCCAGGCTGGTCTCGCGAATGAGCTGATTGCGCAGCAGCGCGTGGACGCCGGCCGGATGATAGACGTGAGTGCCGAGCTCCCGGGCCTGGAGCTGGACGCGCGCGGTGCGCAGCAGTCGCGCATTCCTGTATCGATCGAGCGCATGTGCGATGTCGCCTTTCCGCTCGTCGAGCTCTTCGGCGAGCCAAATGGCGTCTTCGAGCGCCATGCAGGCGCCTTGCGCAAAATATTGCAGCATCGGATGCGCGGCATCGCCGAGGAGGACGACGCGCCCGTCGACCCAGCGATCCGTCGGATCGCGGTCGCTGGTCACCCACGCTTTCCAGTCCCGGCCGTGATGAATGATTGCCTTTGCGCGCGGATGCACGTCGCGAAAACCTGCGAGGACTTCCTCGTGGGTCACGGGCCTGGCGGCGAAAGCCTCGGCGGGATCGTTGTGGCAGGTGATCGCGAGATTGAACACCTTCCAGCCCGAAAGCGGATAGTGCACGAGATGACACTTGGCACCGGCCCATAGCGTCGCTGCGTTCCAGCGCAGATCCTCCGGCATCTGTTCGGTCGGGATGACGGAGCGATAGGTGGTGTGGCCGGCAATCCGCGGCGCGCCGTCGCCGACCATCTGCTGGCGGATGCGGGAGCGCAGCCCGTCCGCGCCGATCAGCAGGCACCCGGTGACGCGCTCGCCGGACTTGAGCAGAGCCGAGGCCTGCGCACCGTTCTGCTCGTAGCCGACGACGTCGCAATCGGTCCGAAGCGTGACATTGGCGTGCGCCTCACAGGCCCGGACGAAGATGCCGTGCAGATCGCCGCGGTGAACCACGGCGTAGGGATTGCCGAAGCGCCGGCGGAAATAGTCGGTGAGATCGATATTGGTGATTTCCTCCGCCGAGATTGCGTCCATCAGGCGGAGCCGGTCGATGAAGACGGCGATCGAGCGTGCCGCATCGCCGAGCTCGAGGCGATCGAAGGCGTGAAACGCGTTGGGGCCGAGTTGGATGCCCGCGCCGATCTCCTGGTAGCGCGACGCGCGCTCGAGGACCGTGACCTGGAAACCCTTCCGTGCCAGCGCGATCGCGGCTGCAAGCCCGCCGATGCCGCCGCCTGCAATGATGATGGGATCCTGTCGCATGGCCTCTCCTTGGTTGTTTCCTATTTTCTCGCTGTCTTGCCGCGTGGCCGGTTCGTCCTGGCCTTCGCCTCGGGCCGCTCGTCACGGATCTCTTTCGGCCTTGCCGGCGGCGGGACCTTGATCGATCCGGCTTCGACTTCCTGCTCGAGCCGGTCGATGTTCTTGTAGAGCTCCACCAGCACGCGCTTGAGCTCCGCCGCCTCCTTGGCGGACATGCTGCCGGTCGCGACCTCTTCATAATAGGCGGCGAGCGGCATCAGCCGCGCCGCGAGCTCCGCACCGTCGGGCGTCAGCACGACCTGGAGGCTGCGCTGGTCGTTCTCGGGCCGGTCGCGTGTCAACAGGCCCGCGCGGCTCATCTCCGCGACGATGCGCGACAAGGTGGAGACATCGGCCGAGGTCAGCTCGGCGATCTCTCCGAGGCGGAGCGGGCGGCCTTGCTCCGACAGCGCGGCCAGCACGCGATACATCGGAAGCGTCAACCTCTCGTGACGGATCACGCGCGCGAAGAGGTCGCCCATCCGTACGCCCAGCCGGGCGAGCAGATAGGGAAGCGAATTCGAAAATCGATACATGGGGTTGGATCCTGGCGGGAGAGCTCCGCCGGGAATAGACGTCAACCCTCGCAGACGCAATATTTGCGTATCAATCATTTGCAAATGCAACTTTGTCATTGACAAGTGTTTGCGCCCGATGCTTTGCTTTGTCAACGCCGAAAGCACAGCCGAAGGAACGACGCCATGCAGGGAAAGATTGCGCTCGAGGAGCACTTCGCGATGGACGATACCGTCCAGGACAGTGCGGGCTTCGCTCCCATCGATGACTGGGTCGAGCTGAAGGCGCGGTTGCTCGACATCCATGACCGCCGGCTCGCCGAGATGGACGCCCACGGCATTGAGATGATGCTGCTGTCGCTGAACGCGCCGGCCGTGCAGGCCATTCCCGACCGTCATCGCGCGACGGAGCTGTCGCGCCGCGCCAACGACTTTCTCGCCGAGCAGGTTGCAAGGCGGCCCGACCGTTTCCAGGGGCTCGCCGCGCTGCCGATGCAGGATCCGGAGGCAGCGGCTCGCGAGCTCGATCGTTGTGTCGGCGCGCTTCGCTTTCGCGGCGCGCTCGTCAACGGCTTCAGCGAGCTCGCCGGCGTCGATCATGCCATCTATTACGATCGCAAGGAGTTCTGGCCGTTCTGGTCGGAGGTCGAGCGTCTCGGCGTTCCCTTCTACCTGCACCCGCGCAATCCGCTTGCGAAGGACGCGGCGATCTACGAGGGGCATCGCTGGCTGTTGGGCCCGACCTGGGCGTTCGGGCAGGAAACCGCAGTGCATGCCTTGCGCCTGATGGGCTCCGGTCTGTTCGACGCCTATCCGCGGCTACAGATCATCCTCGGTCACATGGGGGAGGGGCTGCCTTACTCGATGTGGCGTGTCGACAATCACAACAAGTGGATGCGGGCGCAGAATGCCTATCCCGCGCGGCGCAAGATCGCCGATTATTTCGGGGAGAACTTCTACATCACCACGTCGGGCAATTTCCGTACCCAGACGTTGATCGACGCGATGCTCGAGATCGGCGCCGACCGCATCCTCTTCTCCGCCGACTGGCCGTTCGAGAACATCGACCACGCCGCCGAATGGTTCGACACGGCCGCGATCTCCGAAGGCGACCGCATCAAGATCGGCCGCGACAACGCGCGCGCCCTGTTCGGGCTCGGCGAGGCATCAATCCAATCTGCCGCAGAGCAGAACACGTCATCAATTTCAATGGAGGAACCCCGTGAACATCTCGTCCGAAATCGACGTGCATGAAGAACTGTCCGGCGCTTCGATCGGCCCGTTCCACAAGCTGCTCGGCATTCTCATCACGCTCATCACGCTGTTCGACGGCTATGACACCTTCAATCCGGCCTATGTCATCCACTACGTGGTGCAGCCCTGGGGACTCGCGCCAAGCCAGGCGGGCTTTCTGGTGAGCTCGGGTCTCGTCGGATTCCTGTTCGGCGCGGTCGGCCACGGCACTGTGGCGGATCGCTTCGGCCGGCGCGGCACGCTGCTTGCGGGTTTGTGGATCGTCAACGTCTTCACCTTGCTGACCGCCATGCTGGCGAACGATTTCTGGAGCTATTGCGCCCTGCGCTTCGCCACCGGGCTCGGTCTCGGCGTGCTGTTGCCGCTCGGCACGACCTTCATCAACGAACTCGCGCCCAAGCGTGTCAGCAATACGTTCTCGCTCTGGGGCGTCACGTTGGGCTGGTCACTCGGCGGCGTCTGCGCTGGCCTCGTCGGCGTTTTCCTGACGCCGCAGCATGGCTGGCAGATCCTCTATTACATCGGTGCGCTGTCGATCCCGCTGACTTTCGTGGCCCATGCCATCCTGCCCGAGAGCCCGCAATTCCTGGCCACCCGGTCGCGGATCCCCGAGCTGCGCGCGCTGCTCGCACGATTGCGCCCGGAACGGGCGCCCGCCTACCAGAATGCGACGTTCGCTTCAGTCGACCGCGGGGCGCCGCAGAGCACGATCGGCGCCTTGCTCACCCCACGCTATCGTCGCGTCTCGCTGACCATCTGGATCACGGCGTTCCTCAGCCTGTTCGCGATCTTCGGTCTCACCGGCTGGATTCCGACGGTGATGCTGAAGCGTGGCGAGACATTTGCCGCCTCGTTCGGCTTCGGAGCCCTGATGCAGGCGATGTCCTTCATCGGCGGTCTTACGCTGGCGATGCTGGCCGACCGCAATTTTACACTGACGCCGCGCTATCTCGCGACGTGGTGGCTGAGCGGTGGGATCGCCGTGCTGGCGCTCGTCTTCGTCAGCGGTCATGGCGTCAATCTCGCCATTGTCGCCATTGCAGGGTTCTGCATCATCGGTGCGCAGCATGTCCTCAACAACTTCACCGCCGGTTCGTACGAGACCTGCTTCCGCGCCAGCGGCGTCGGGATGGAGCTGGGCGTCGGCCGGGTCGGAGCGATCCTCGGGCCCTACGTCATCGGCCTCCTGCAGCAGCTCACCGGCGGTCCTGACGCTGTGTTCTGGGCAATCGGTGGAGCGTCGATCGTCGGCGCGCTGGCGATTGGATCGCTTGGGCTGGCCGCCGCAAAGCGCTTCCCGAGGGCCGATGTTGCAGCCGCGGAGTGACGGGGCACGTTGATCCATCCACGGGGCGGTCGACGTCGATTGGCCGTCCGCCTTCACCGACGAAACTTCGCCAGAGGAGAGCCGAAATGCCGACATCCACTCGTTCCGCCGAGACCGCAGGCCTGCCCGATGCCTGGGTGCTTCTGTTCGCGCGCGTCGCGATCGCGCCGCTGTTTCTCTACAGCGGCGTCGGAAAGGTGCTGGCATTTGCCGTAACCGCAGGCAGGCTTCCGGGAGGAGCGGACGGGCTGGGCGCCGTTCTCGCCGCAGGCGCGATCGCGGTTGAGCTCGGAGGCGGCATGGCCCTGCTGCTCGGCCTGTTCTCGCGTCAGGCGGCCGCGGTCCTGTTCCCGTTCACCATCGCCGCGACGCTGATGTTTCACAATTTCTGGGCCGTGCCGGAAGCGCAGGTCGTGATGCAGACCATCAACTTCCTGAAGAACCTCGGCCTGCTCGGCGCTCTTGCTCTCATCGCCTTCTATGGACCGGGCGCGTATGCCATTCAGACCGCGATAAAGGCTGGCCCCAAAGGTGCCCCCGGACTCTCGTGATCTTCCGCTACGCCGCCGAGGAGCTCACGGCGAAGCGCGCGAGCGCCTCGCGGTCGATATCGATGCCCAGCCCCGGTCTGTCGGGCACTCGCACGACACCCTTCTCGTGCTCGATCGGCTCCTTCAAGATCGCCTGGCGGATCGGATGCTCGGTGCGGTCGAATTCGAGCATCGGCTCGATCGGCGCAAGCGAGGTCGGCGTGTGTGACGGCAGCACGGCGAGAAGCTGCAGCGAGGCCGCGATCGCAATCCCGGTGCCCCAGACATGCGGATTATAGCGGATGCCGAACGCCTCGCTCATGTCGGCGATCTTCTTGCATTCGGAGAGGCCACCTGCCGCGCAGGTGTCGGGCTGGGCGATGTCCAGCGCATGCGATGCGAACAGGTCGCGGAAGCCGAAGCGCGTGAACTCGCATTCGCCGCCGGCGATTGGAATCGTCAGCGCGGATCGCACCGCGCGATAGCCCGCGACGTCCTCCGGCGGCACCGGCTCCTCGAACCAGCCGATGTCGCAGGGCTCGATCAGGCGGCCGAGCCGGATCGCCGCAACGGCGTCATAGGCGTGGTTCGCATCGACCATCAGCGCGACATCCGGGCCGATCGCCTCGCGCACCGCGCCGGTGACCGCGGCATCCTCGGCGATGCCGAAGCCGACCTTCAGCTTCACGGCGCGGAAACCTTCCGCGGCGTAGCCGGCCGCTTCCTCCGGCAGGTATTTGAGCGGATCGCCTGATTTGCGCCGGTAGAGCCCGGTCACATAGGCCGCTATCTCCTTGCGCGCAGCACCGCCGAGAAGCTGATGCGCGGGCACGCCGAAATGCTTGCCCTTGATGTCCCACAACGCGATGTCGATTCCGCTCAGGCCCTGGATCACGACACCCTTCTGGCCGTGATCGCGCAAGCGCGCGTAGACCATCTGCCACAGCACGTCGGTGCGCAGCGGATCCTCGCCGATCAGCCAGGGCGCGATGCTCTGCACCACCGCCGCCGTCATCCGCGCCGGCCCGTAGCATTCGCCCCAGCCGGTCAGGCCGTCATCCGTCTCGATCTCGACCAGCATCGCGGTGCGCGTGTCGTACCAGGCGCGCGAATAGGCGAAGGGCTGCGAGAGCTTTGCTTCGAGGATGTGTGTGCGCACCTTGGTGATCTTCATTGCCGATGTTCCTTCAATCCCTTACCGCGCCTCGTCCAGCACGCACGTCACCGTGCAGACGACGCCGCGCGGCAGGAAGTCGACGGTTGCCTCGCCGCCGAGCTGGTCGCGCGCGCTGCGCTCGATCAGGCGCGAGCCGAAGCCGCGCTGCACCGGCTCCGTCACCGGCGGTCCGCCGATCTCGCTCCAGATCAGCCGCAGCCGCGACTTCGGCGTGTCGGCGATGACCTCCCAATCCAGCGTGACCCGGCCGGTCTCGTTCGACAGCGCGCCGTATTTCGCGGCGTTGGTGGCGATCTCGTGCACGATCATCGACAGAACCACGGCGAGCCGCGGCGACAGCGGCACGGCGGGGCCGGCCATGCGGATGCGCTCGGGATTGCTCAGCAGGAACGGCTGGAGCACGCGCGCGATCACATCCCTCAGCTCCGAGCCCGCCCATTTCTCCTGGCTGAGGAGATTATGCGCCTCGGCGAGCGCACCGAGCCGTCCCTCGAACTTGGTCCGCTCGTCCCGACTTGAACTTCGGAAGGTCTGCACCGCGATCGCCTGCATCAAGGCCAGCGTGTTCTTGACGCGATGGTTGAGCTCCTCGATCAGCAGATTGTGCAGCATCTCGCCGCGCGCGATCGTGGTCGCCATCCGCACCGCGAAGGTCAGGCCGGTCAGCAGCAGGACGCCGCCGATCAGGCTGGTGATCGCGATGTCGCGCCAGAGCGGGGCGATCAGCGAGCTCTCGGCGACACCGGCCACGACCGTCCAGCCGGTCAGCCGTGACCGCGTATAGGCGGAGGACAGCGCGACGCCGTCGAGCGAAACGCTGGAGAGCGTCGCCTCCGGCGTCCGGGCCATCGCATCGTTCAGCGCGCCGGAGGCCTGCTTGCCGAACGTCTCGGCAGGATTGGGCGCGCGCGCGAACACGCGCCCCTTGGTGTCCAGCAGCGACACCGTCCATTGATCGTTCGGCCGTTGCTGCTCGACCAGTTTCTGGAAGGTCGCGATCGGCGGGCTGAAGGAGAGCGCGTAGACGACCTCATCGTTGCGCAGCACGGGAACCTCCACGGTCACGATCGGCCGTTGCTTGGTCGAGCCGGTGAACAGGTCGGAATATTGCGGCGACTTGCTCGCGAATACCCGCTCGACGATCTCGCGATTGTTGCGGGGCGGCAGGTTTGTCGTTTCACGCGTGACGGTCGAGAACAGCTGGTGCCCGCTCCCGTCCGCCACCAGCAGGACGCTGTCCTCGCCATATTGGCTGATGAACCCGGTCGCCAGCCGGCGGAAGTCGTCGAAGTCGCCGCTTTGCAGGGCGTTGCTGAGCGCCAGCACCTGCAAGCCACCGGTCATCCGCTGCACTTCGGAATCGAGCACGAGGCGCATGCTTCGCACCGTCTCCAGCACGCGTCGTGTCGCGTCGCTGCGGTCCTGGCGGTAGTTGGAATAGGCAATACCGACCGCAAAGACGATCAGCGGCAACATCGTTCCCGCGACCAGAAGAGCGAGCCGGACCGGCAGAGTGAGCTTTGACAAACGCGGGCGTCCCGGTTCCGGCGCAGCGGCGCCGGATTATGATTTTGGGGAGACCATACGGGTGAGACTTGCACCGCGCCACGATTTTCGCGGCCGGCGGGCCGACCTCGGCGTGCGGCGCGCAGGCCCGCCTGTCTTCCTTCCTTTCGCCCGCGGGAGTGAAGCGCCGCTGTGGCCTGCTGTCGGGGTCGTTCGAGTTGCAGTGCAGCAGATCGTGCGGGAGGAGACTGCGACGAAGAGTACCTCCAGGGCACGCGAATTGGCTTCCGTCCCGCCGTAGTTTTTCATACCCTCACCGAACGCCGGCCGCGTGCCGGCTGCGCTCACGCCCCGGTTACAGGGGCGGAGCATCACAGGGAGGGGAGACGATGAAGCGGAGATCATTTCTCGCTGGTATCGGTGCGACCACTGCGGCGGCCACGATTGGCATGCCGTCGATCCTCAGGGCGCAAGCGCCGATCACGCTGAACGGCGCGGTCCAGTTCAACGACGATCACGCCTTCAACCGGGCATTGATCCGGTTCGAGGAGCTGGTGAAGAAGTACTATGGCAAGCCCGTCAACTTCACCCTGCACAAGAACTCCTCGCTCGGCCTCGAGAAACAGTATTTCGAGTATATGTCGCAGGGCAAAGCGGTCGATTACGGCATCGTCTCGCCGGCTCACATGTCGACCTTCGCCAAGGCGGCTCCGTTCATCGATGCGCCCTTCGTGTTCAAGGGCATCGAGCACATGAACAAGGTCGTCGAAGCCAACATCCTGGCGCCGATCGCCGACGAAGTCGCGGCGAAAGCCGAGGTCGTTCTGATCGGTTATTCCGGCGGTGGCATCCGCAATATCTTCGCCAACAAGCCGCTCAAGAATCTCGCCGATCTCAAGGGCCTCAAGGTTCGCGTGCAGGGCGCGCCGATCTGGTCGAAGACCTTTGCTGCAGTCGGCATGAGCCCGACGGTGATCGCCTATAACGAAATCTACAACGCGATCCAGAACGGTGTGATATCGGCCGGCGAAAACGAAGCCGCCGGTGTCGAGGCGATGAAGTTCTACGAAGTGGCCCCGCATCTCAATTTGACCCAGCACGCCGTCTCGATCCGGCCGATCTGCTTCTCGGTGAAGACGTTGAAGACGTTGCCGAAGGATTTGCAGGACGCGATCATGAAGGCCGGCAAGGAAGCCGGCGACTATGGCCGTCAACTGGAGTCGAGCGAAGAGGTGATCAAGCTCGACACGCTTGAGAAGGCCGGCAAGCTCAAGCGCGTTCCGTTCGAGGAGCGGGACGCCATGAAGAAACTCGCCGACCCCGTGATGGCCACCTACGCCAAGGAAATCGGCGCGGAAGGCATTTTCGAGAAGATCAACGTCGCCTGACCTCTCCATGTCTACCGACGCAATATCGGGGCAAGCCTTGCGGCTTGCCCCTTTTGTGATGATTGCCACCGCGGAGCTCCAATGACCGAAATACCTGTTGCGGCGAACCCGTCGCTATGGCGCCGAGCAACGGCGGCCTATGCGAAATTGCTCGAAATCCTGCTCGCGGCCTGTGTCGGCATTCTCGTCATCCCGGTGACGCTGCAGATCATATCGCGCTACACCCCGCTCATTCCCTCCTACATCTGGACGGAGGAGATGGCGCGCTTCCTGTTCGTCTGGACCATCATGATCGGCGCCATGGTCGGCATCCGGGAGGCCCAGCATTTCGAGGTTGACGTCTGGCCCGACCTGTCACGGCGGTCGGAGGCTCTGGTGCGAATCCTCGCCCGTCTCGGCGTGCTGGCGCTTGCATTTGTATTCGTGTCGGCTGGTCTCGAATTCACGCGGTTCGCCTGGAACAGGACGTCGGAGCTGGCTGATCTGCCGCTCTGGCTGATCCACGTCGCCTGGCCGGTGGCCGGCGTAACGTGGATCGTGTTTGCGGGCGAGCAGATTCTCGACGAAGTGCGCATTCTGGTTGGGGTGAAGCCATGAGCGGGAATGTTCTGTCCGCCGGACAGGCGGCGATCATCCTGTTCGGGGTTTTCGTTGGCCTGGTGGTCGTCCGCGTGCCGGTTGCCTTTGCACTTGGCCTTGCCTGCGTACCGATTCTTTTGATCGAGCCTCACCTCTCGATGATGATGCTCGCGCAGGAAACCTTCAACGCCTACAATTCATTCATCCTCTTGGCAGTGCCGTTCTTCCTGCTCACCGCCAATCTGATGAGCATCGGCGGCATCACCGACCGGCTGGTCGCGCTGTCGCGTTCGATGGTCGGACACTGGCCGGGATCGCTGGCGCAGATCAACGTTGTGCTCTCGGTGTTCTTCGCGGGCATCTCCGGCTCCTCGACCGCCGATGCGGCGAGTCAGTCGAAGATCTTCATCGATGCCCAGACCAAGGAAGGCTACGATCTCTCGTTCTCCATCGCCATCACCGCGGTGTCCGCGGTGCTCGCCGTCATCATCCCGCCGTCGATCCTGATGATCGTGTGGGGCGGGCTGATCTCGACGTCGATCGCCGCGATGTATCTGGCCGGCATCGTCCCGGGCCTCCTGATTGCCGGCGCTCAGATGGCGACCGTGCACGTCTACGCCGTGCGACGAGGCTATCCGACCTATCCGAAGGATAGCTGGCGGGACATGCGCTGCGCGATCTGGCGGTCGATCCCGGCGCTGATAACGCCGTTCATCATCGTCGGCGGCATCCTGCTTGGATGGTTCACCGCGACCGAATCCGCCTGCGTTGCGGTGCTCTATTCCGTGGCGTTGTCGGCGTTCTTCTATCGCGAGACCGGTTGGCGCGAACTGTACAAGGCACTGCTCGACACTGGACGCCTTGCCGGCGTCGCGCTGTTCTGCGTGGGGACTGCGAGCGCATTCGGCTGGTTGCTGGCCTACTACAAGATTCCGCAGGAGCTTTTGGCCAATGTCTCGACCTGGGGCATGGGTACGGTCACAGCGGGTTTCTTCATCGCCTTCTGCTTTCTGGTCGTTGGCTGCTTTCTCGATGCCATCCCGGCGATCGTCATCGTCGGCACCGTGCTCGAGCCGCTGGCCAGGTCCGTCGATCTGCATCCGGTGCAGTTTGCGATCATCTCGATCGTCTCACTGGCTTTCGGGTTGGTGACGCCGCCTTACGGACTGTGCCTGATGATCGCCTGTTCGATCGCTGGCGTGCGGCTGCGCTACGCCCTGAAGGATACGGTGATCATGCTGGTGCCGATGCTGCTCGTGCTGGCAGCCGTCATCATCTGGCCCAGCGTGTCGCTGTTCCTGCCGCGCCTGATCGTGCCGGAGATGTTGAAGTGAGCGGGCCCGCGGCCCGGTGGCCGCGGGGTCCCTTCATTTGCGTTACAGATTGCTCTCGGTGATCGCGGCATAGACCATGCTGCGCAGTTCGCGCCGGAGCGGATAGGCGCTCGACGGCAGCACCTGCGTCATGAAGATGGTGATCAGCTCTTCGGCCGGGTCGATCCAGAACGAGGTCGTGGCCGCGCCGCCCCAATTATATTCGCCCGGGCTGCCGGCGATCAGCGTCTCCGCCGGGCGCATGGTCACAGCGAAGCCGAGGCCGAAGCCGATGCCGTTATAGGTGGCTTCGGAGAACAGCGAGCGCGACACTTCCGGCAGCGCGCGGCCGCCCGGAATGTGGTTGCTCGTCATCAGCGCCAGCGTTTTCGGCCCGAGCAGGCGGACGCCGCCCAGCTCGCCGCCATTGAGCAGCGCACGGCAGAAGGTGAGATAGTCGGCGACCGTCGAGCATAACCCGCCGCCGCCCGAGATGAACGAGGGCGGGGACAGGAACGAGCTCTTGGTCGGATCGTCCTGGAGCGTCAGGCCCTCGCGGCGCTGGCCGGCATGGAAGGTCATTCCGCCACCCGGATCGGCCGAATAGCAGGCCGCAAAGCGATGCGCCTTGGCGACCGGCACGTGAAAATCAGTGTCGGTCATGCCGAGCGGATCGAGGATGCGCGTTTTAAGGAACTGCTCGAAGGGAATCCCGGAGATCTTGCCGACGAGATAGCCGAGCACGTCGGTCGCCACCGAGTAGTTCCAGGATTCGCCCGGCGAGAATTCCAGAGGAATTTTCGCCAGCGCCTCGATCATGCTCTGAAGCGTGCCGGCTTTCTCGACCTCGCCGATCTTCTCGGAGCGATAGGCGGCATCGACGTTGGAGCGCTGCTGGAAGCCGTAGGTGAGGCCGGCGGTGTGCCGCAGCAGGTCGACGATCAGCATCGGCCGGGACGGCGGCCGGGTCAGGAAGGCCGGCGCGGTGCCGGCGACGAACACGCCGAGATCCTTCCATTCCGGAATGTATTTGGCGACAGGCTCGTCGATCGCGACGAGGCCCTGCTCGACCAGCATCATGAAGGCGACGCTGGTGAGCGGCTTGGTCATGGAATAGATGCGGTAGATGGTGTCGTCCTTGACCGGCGCCTTGCGCTCGACGTCGGCAAAGCCCTGCACCGAGCTGTGGGCGACCTTGCCGCGGCGGTAGACCAGCAGGTGCGTGCCCGGAAAGCGGCCGGCATCGATGTAGCGGGTCTTCAGATGCGCATCGACGCGGTCGAGCGCAGCCTTGGACATGCCGACGGATTCGGGCGAGGCGGGGGTAGGGGCGAGCATCAGTTCCTCCGGGGCGTTTTGTCGGAAAGTTGATAGCGAAATGCCGGCCCCATTCCAAGCCGGTTGCGCTTAACGCGGCCCCGCCGACTGGTGTAGGCTGCACTCTGGAACGCCTCCAAGGAGCCCGTCCGGGCCAACGAGAAAACTCAGGGCAAGCGCACCATGACCCAGTTCAACGAGACCGAACTCACCGAAGCCGTCGTCAAGAGCTTCGACAATACACCCAACCCGCGAGCAAAATTCCTGCTCCAGGAATTGGTGAAGTCGCTGCACGATTACGTGAGCAAGACCGGTCTCACCTTCGAGGAATGGGAATACGCCATCGATTTCCTGACCCGCACCGGCCACAAATGCACTGACACTAGGCAGGAATTCATCCTGCTGTCCGACGTGCTCGGGGTCTCCATGCTGGTCGACGCGGTCAACCACAGGGATCGCGAGGGCGCCACCCAGACCACGGTGCTCGGCCCGTTCTATGTCGGCGAGCACAAGATCACGGCCCACGGCACCGACATCTCTCCGAACAACCAGACCGGCGAGCGGATGTTCGTGCAGAGCCGCGTCACCGACCTCAAGGGCAAGCCGCTCGCGGGCGTTCCCGTCGACGTCTGGCATGCCGACGATGACGGCTTCTACGATTCACAGAAACCGAACTACGACGAGGTCGGTGCCTCGGCGCGGGCGCGCTTCATCACCGACAGCGACGGCCGCTTCTTCTTCCGCACCATCCTGCCGTGCAGCTATCCGATCCCGACCGATGGCCCTGTCGGCGAGATGATCATGCAGACCAAGCGGCATCCGATGCGGCCCGCGCATGTGCACTTCCTCGTCAATGCGAAGGGTTACGAGCCGCTGATCACCCACGTCTTCATGGACGGTGACAAATATCTCGATTCCGACGTCGTGTTCGGCGTCAAGGACGACCTCGTCGCCAAGGTCGAGCCGCGCAACGATCCCGCGATGCCCGACGGCTCCAAGGCAAGCGGGCAGTGGCACCTGATGACCTACGAATTCCACCTCAAGCCCGGCGGCGGCATGGCGCCGAAGCCGCTCGGGGTGAAGGCGGAGGAGCCCGCGTGAGGGCTCCCCGCTGGAGCGCACATTCGGCCGCTCGGTAGTCAGGGCGCGTGCGACGTCCGCTGTGCTTCTGGTAGCTGCGCAACAGCGGACCTCACTGGATGTCCGAGTTGGGCCAACAACAAACATGCTGCGACCATAGAGAAGTCGCGAGGCGAGCCGGCCTTAACGCGCCCGGAGCGTCCCGATCAAGCAGGACGGATATCGCCTGTTCGTGCAGCGCGTGGGTTCACATGCCACTCCCTCCGCTACCGCCGCCGCCACCAGCTTGTCTGGACGCTTCGAGATTTCTGTCTAAACGACCGGGTTCATTAGGCGCGTAACCGAAAGCTCCTGGATAGCCCTTCTTCGATCCCATTGTTTGCAGCTCACGCAGCGGAGCGTAGCCGGGGATGCCCGGGTGATGTCTCTTGGAGATCTTGTGCTGCAGACCAAGTGCTTTGCCTGGTACACCCTGCGCAAGCGCGGCTGGTGCGGCGGCGATGAGAGCGGCGGCACAAAGTGCGATGATCGTTGTCTTCACTTTTCGGTCCTCCCTCCTTGAAACAAAAGAGCCCGCGTAGCGGATTCAACGTCGTCGCGACGGCATAGTCGAGCGCAAAAACGTCTAGCCGCAATCAACCTTTAAACCCGGCTAATCGCGCGATGTTTGGGCTATTTGGCCGATGTCGCATATGGGTCACCAGCGGCAATGCTCTGACGAACGATAATGTTTCCACTTGGCCGCCAGAAGCGGACGTCTGCGCCTCCGCGCCCTAGCGCCCGTGCAGCAGCGCCAGCAGAACGACCACCGCGCACGCCAGCGCCGCCGTGGTCAGCTTCCAGAACATCAGCGGGCTGCGCTCCAGGAGCGGCGTGATCCGCGTGTCGAGATAGGCCGGATTGGGCGTGCGAAGCTCGAAGATGAATTCGGACAGATCCTCGTGCCGCTTGTAGGGATCGGGATGGAGCGCGCGCCTGAGCGCGCCGTCGACCCAGGCCGGCACGTTGCGGTCGTCGTCGGCCGGGCGATATTGCAGTCTCCGCGCGTCCGCCTTGCGCCGGATCCTGGCGATCTGGGTGCCATAGGGCAGCTTTCCCGTCAGCATCTGGTAACAGATCACGGCCAGCGAAAACATGTCAGAGCGCGGCGAGCCGCCTTGCCCAAGAAAATACTCCGGCGCCGTGTACTGGACCGTTCCCAGGATGTCGTCGGCCTCGTCTTGCGGCGCAGCCTCCGCGACGCCCGCGACCCTGACCGACCCGAAGTCGATGATCTTCGCGGTGCCCGTCTTGTCGATCAGGATGTTGTCGGGCCTGAGGTCCTGATGCAGCATTTCCATGCGGTGGAAGGCGCGCAGGCCCGCGGCGATCTGCTCGACGATGCCGCGGACGGTTTCGAGATCGGGGCGCGGATTGTCGGTCATCCACTGTTTCAGGGTCTGCCCCTCCACGAATTCGGTCGCGACATAGAGGTAGCTGCGCCGTCTCGACTGTGACAGCGGCTTGAGCACGTGCGGGCTGTCGATCCTGCGCGCGATCCACTCCTCCATCAGGAAGCGCTTGAGATAGGCGGCGTCGTCGCGCAAATCGATCGAAGGCAGCTTGAGCGCGACCGGCGTCTCGGTCTCCACATCGACGGCGAGATAGATATGACTGCGGCTGCTCCCGTGGATTTCCCTGATGATCCTGTAGCCGTCGAAGACCGCTCGCGGCTCCGGCAGCGGCGGAAGCGGCAACTGTGACGTCTGATTGAAGATGCCGGCCGGCTCGCGCTGCGGCACCGCGTCGATGCACAGGATCTGGACGGTGATGTTGTCGTCGCTGCCGCGCCGGTAGGCTTCCTCGACGATCGCCTTTGCCGCGCCGTCGAGCTCGGCTGCGTGCTCGCTGATTGCGCTCGTCATGAAACGCTGATCGACGAATTCGTAGGCACCGTCGGTTGCCAGGATAAAGGTGTCGCCGGCCTCGATCTCGAAAGTCTGGTAGTCGATCTCGAGCTGCGGATTGATGCCGAGTGCGCGGCCGAGATAGGTCTGCTCCGACGACACGATGATGCGGTGATCGTCGGTCAACTGCTCGAGCGCCTTGCCGGCGACGCGGTAGACGCGACAGTCGCCGACATGGAAGATGTGCGCGGTGGTCGCCTTGATGACCATGGCGGTCAGGGTGCAGACATAGCCCTTGTCGCGGTCATAGGCATATTGGCTCTTGCGCGTCTGCGCGTGCAGCCAGGAATTGGTCGCGTCCAGCACGCGGCGGGCGGAGGTCTTCACCGTCCAGGATTCCGACGTGCAGTAATAGTCCATCAGGAAGCTCTTGACCGCCGACTCGCTGGCGATCTGGCTCACCGTGCTGCTGGAGATGCCGTCGGCGAGAACGGCCGCGATGCCCTTCAGGCTCAGCAGCGGCTCTTCCGGAATCAGGACGCCGTGAAAATCCTGATTGACGGGCTTGCGCCCCTTGTCGGAGTGCTGGCCGACAGAGATCAGGAGTCCGGGGGGCATCGTCATCACCAGGCAAAGGGAGCCTCACCCTGGTCGGGCAAGGCTCCTCTGTCGAGACGTATCAGGCCGCGACGCGGGTCGGTGCAGCCTTGCCGGCCTGACGCTTCGGCTTGGTCATGACGTGGGTGGTGTAGAGGGTCATGCCGGTGAAGGCGAGGCCGCCGACGAGGTTGCCGAGCACGGTCGGGATCTCGTTCCAGATCAGATAGTCCATGATCGAGAACTTTGCGTGCAGCATCAGGCCCGACGGGAACAGGAACATGTTCACGACGGAGTGCTCGAACACCATGTAGAAGAACACCAGGATCGGCATCCACATCGCGATGACCTTGCCGGGGACCGAGGTCGAGATCATGGCGCCGACGACGCCGGTCGAGACCATCCAGTTGCAGAGCATGCCGCGCAGGAACAATGTCGCCATGCCCGCCGCACCGTGCGCGGCATAGCCCAGCGTTCGGCCTTCGCCGATATTGCCGATGGCGGTGCCGATCTTGTCGGGATCCTGCGTGAAGCCGAACGTCGTGACGAAGGCCATCATGAAGGCCACGGTGAAGGCACCGGCGAAGTTGCCGGCGAAGACGAGGCCCCAGTTGCGCAGCACGCCGCCAAGGGTGACGCCGGGGCGCTTGTCGATCAGCGCGAGCGGCGAGAGCACGAACACGCCGGTCAGGAGGTCGAAGCCCAGCAGATAGAGCATGACGAAGCCGACCGGAAACAGGAGCGCGCCAACCAGCGGCTGGCCGGTGTTCACGTTGATGGTGACGGCGAACCAGGCGGCGAGGGCGAGGATGGCGCCGGCCATGTAGGCCCGGATGATGGTATCCCGGGTGGACATGAAGATCTTGGACTCGCCCGCATCCACCATCTTGGTGACGAATTCCGAAGGCGCGAGATACGACATCAATGGTTCCTTTTGCTTCGTAAGTGAGATCGACACGCCCGAGAGAGCGCAGCTGAACATCATTGGCCGTGCGGACAGCTCTGCCGCGCACGAGGGTTATGAAAGGTCTGGAAGCCTTGGGAATCGCGTCACGAGGACTGAGCCGGGAGGGCCGCGAGGCAGTTGAGCTTCCGGGATGCAGCCGCCAGAGGCTGCACCCATGCGGCAAGCCGCAGTCTTCGTTGACGTCGGTGAAGAAGCAAGTTGCGTGCCCTGTGGGTGCGTTGGAAAAGGCGAGCGATATCAATCGGATGCTGCGCGCGTTGATCTGGTTTTTGCGGACGCGCGGCCTTTTGCTTGGGCGACTGCATAAGATTTGTGCGGCGCACAAGGAATGAGCAATTCGCAAGTTCCGCGTGCGCAGCAAGCCTGCGACAGTCTGGCGCGGCGTCAGTAACCCATTCATTCTTCGATATTTTTTGAAGTGGCGGGCTTGGCATGAAGCTTGAATCATTCAAGCCGACGCCATTGAAGCCGTCCCGCGAGACTTCTCATCCGATTTGCCGACGCCACCAGACGGGGGTCTCCCCCGCCATGCGTTCGCACGCGCCTCTTTCTGGCGTCACGGACGGACGGGCCGCTCGCGCGCACTGACGCCATCAATTCTGCAACGATGCAAAGGACGACACTGCCTATGACCAAGCGCACCCGCCAGCCCTCGGGCCTGAGCCGCCGTCAATTGTTGAAGGCCGCCGGCAGCACCACCGCTCTTCTCGCCGCCGCCAAGCTGAATTTCCCCGCCGGCGCCTTCGCGCAGGACGCAGGCCCCGAGGTCAAGGGCGCCAAGCTCGGCTTCATCGCGCTGACTGATGCTTCGCCGCTGTTCGTTGCGAAGGAGAAGGGCATCTTCGCCAAATACGGCATGCCTGATGTCGAAGTCCAGAAACAGGCCTCCTGGGGCACCACGCGCGACAATCTCGTGCTCGGCTCCGAGGGTAACGGCATCGACGGTGCCCATATCCTGACCCCGATGCCTTACCTGATCTCATCGGGCAAGGTGACGCAGAACAATCAGCCGACGCCGATGTACATTTTGGCGCGGCTCAATCTGAACGGCCAGTGCATCTCGGTCGCGAAGGAATATGCAGACCTCAAGATTGGCGTCGATACGACGCCGTTCAAGGCTGCGCTCGAGAAGAAGAAGGCCGGTGGCAAATCGGTAAAGGCCGCCATGACTTTCCCGGGCGGCACGCACGATCTCTGGATTCGCTACTGGCTCGCCGCAGGCGGCATCGATCCCGACAAGGATATCGAGACCATTGTGGTTCCGCCGGCACAGATGGTGGCGAACATGAAGGTCGGCACCATGGACGCGTTCTGCGTCTGCGAGCCATGGAATTTGCAGTTGATCCATCAGCAGATCGGCTACACGGCACTGACCACGGGCGAACTCTGGGACAAGCATCCGGAGAAGTCGTTCGGTATGCGTGCTGCCTATGTCGACAAATATCCGAAGGCCGCGAAGGCGCTGCTGATGGCCGTGATGGAAGCCCAGCAGTGGTGCGAGAAAATGGAGAATCGCGAGGAAACGGCGGCGATCTGCGCCAAGCGGCAGTGGATCAACGTCCCGGTCGAGGACGTCACCGACCGTATGAAGGGCAAATTCGACTACGGCACCGGTCGTGTGGTCGAGAACTCGCCGCAGCAAATGCGCTTCTGGAAAGACAATGCTTCCTATCCGTTCCAAAGCCACGATCTCTGGTTCCTCACCGAGGACATTCGCTGGGGCAAGTACGAAGCCGGCTTCGACACCAAGGCGCTGATTGCCAAGGTGAACCGCGAGGACCTCTGGAAGGATGCGGCCAAGACGCTGGGCGTTGCGGCCGCTGATATCCCGGCCTCGACCTCGCGCGGCAAGGAGACCTTCTTCGACGGCAAGGTATTCGATCCCGAAAATCCGGCTGCCTATCTGAAATCGCTCGCGATCAAGCGCGTCGAAGTCTGATGGAGCCCGCGGCCGCCGTCAGGCGGCCGCGTCGTCCTTTGAAGCCGGAGAGGGATTTTCAATGAACATGCCTGCCACGAAGATTGAGGTTGAGACTGCGACGCTTGCGGGCGCTGCCGCGCCGGTCGTCGCGATGACGCCGAAGCGGCCGCCGCGCAGCGAGGCCTACGCGCGTATGGCGAGGGAGACCGCCGTGCGCGTGATTCCGCCGCTGGTCGTGATCGCGCTGCTGACACTGGTGTGGGAGCTAGTCTGCCGCCGCGCCGGCTCGGCGCTGCCGCCGCCGTCAAAGGTGTTCAAGGACACCAAGGAATTGATCTTCGATCCGTTCTTCGATCATGGCGGCATCGACAAGGGCCTGTTCTGGCATCTCTCCGCCAGCCTCCAGCGCGTCGCGCTAGGCTACTCGCTCGCCGCCATCGCCGGCATCGGGCTCGGCGTGCTGGTCGGGCAGTCGGTCTGGGCGATGCGCGGGCTCGATCCGCTGTTCCAGGTGCTGCGCACCATCCCGCCGCTGGCCTGGCTGCCGCTGTCGCTCGCGGCGTTCCGCGACGGCCAGCCGTCGGCGATCTTCGTCATCTTCATCACCTCGATCTGGCCGATCATCATCAACACCGCGGTCGGTATCCGCAACATCCCGCAGGACTACCGCAACGTCGCCGCGGTGGTGCAGCTCAATCCGCTCGAGTTCTTCGGCAAGATCATGATCCCGGCGGCGGCGCCCTACATCTTCACGGGCCTTCGCATCGGCATCGGCCTGTCCTGGCTCGCCATCATCGCAGCCGAAATGCTGATCGGCGGCGTCGGCATCGGCTTCTTCATCTGGGACGCCTGGAATTCCTCGCATATCAGCGAGATCATCCTGGCGCTGTTCTATGTCGGCATCGTCGGCTTCGTGCTCGACCGCCTGATCGCGGGCCTCGGCAAGATCGTCACCCGCGGCACGGCGCAGAACTGAGGGAGAAGGGCACATGACCGCCTATCTGAAGCTCGACCATATCGACAAGGTCTTTACCCGCGGCGCCGCCACCACGGAGGTGCTGAAGGACATCAACCTGACGATCGAGAAGGGCGAATACGTCTCGATCATCGGCCATTCCGGCTGCGGCAAGTCGACCCTGCTCAACATCATCGCAGGCCTGACCGGCGCCACCACCGGCGGCGTGCTGCTCGAGAACCGCGAGGTCAACTCGCCGGGTCCCGATCGCGCCGTGGTGTTCCAGAACCACAGCCTGCTGCCGTGGCTGACCGTCTACGAGAACGTCAAGCTCGGCGTCGACAAGGTCTTTGCCAGGACCAAGTCCCGCGCCGAACGCGACGCCTGGGTCATGCACAATCTCAACCTGGTGCAGATGGCCCATGCCAGGGACAAGCGTCCCTCGGAAATCTCCGGCGGCATGAAGCAGCGCGTCGGCATCGCCCGAGCGCTGGCGATGGAGCCGAAGGTCCTGCTGCTCGACGAGCCGTTCGGCGCGCTCGACGCGCTGACCCGCGCGCATCTGCAGGACTCGGTGATGGCGCTGCATCAGAAGCTCGGCAACACCATTCTGATGATCACCCACGACGTCGACGAGGCGGTGCTGCTATCCGATCGCATCGTGATGATGACAAACGGGCCGAGCGCGCGCATCGGCGAGGTACTGGAGGTGCCGCTCGCACGTCCCCGCAAGCGGCTCGATCTCGCGACCAACTCCACTTATTTGAAGTGCCGCCACCGCGTGCTCGAATTCCTCTACGAGCGTCATCGCTTCGTCGAGGCCGCGTAAACGAAGGTTTAATGTGGAAGATCAGCGCGCCTAAATAATCGACACCTCGCTCAATCCTTGTGCGCCGCACAAGGATTGAGCGAATCGCAAAATTTGCGAGCGAAATACATCTGGAGGAATTTCGGGCAACGCGAACAAGCCCCTGAATTCCCTGTATTTCCCGAACGCGCGCAATTGGCACGGAAATTGAAGTACCTTTTCCGACGCCAACGACGACGTCCCTCAACATCATCAATCAGCATCGTGAACTCGCCACCGGGGCATGGCCTCGGCGCGCGCCTCCGCGTGGAGGCTGAGCCTGCAACGACGCAGCGGTGAGCCAAGAAGGGATTATCAATGACGACGAATCCGACTCGAAATCCGACGTGGATTTCTGATTGGCGCCCCGAAGACGAGGCGTTCTGGAATGCGGGCGGCAAAGTGATCGCCCGGCGTAACCTGATCTGGTCGATCGTGGCCGAGCATATCGGCTTCTCCGTCTGGCTGATCTGGAGCATCGTCACCACCAAGCTGCCGCAGGCGGGCTTCCACTACACCACCGACCAGCTGTTCCAGCTCGTCGCGGTGCCGGGGCTGATCGGCGCATTGATGCGCTTTCCCTACACGTTCGCGGTCACGACTTTCGGCGGCCGCAACTGGACCATTTTCAGCGCGGCTATCCTGTTCATCCCGACGCTGTCGCTCGCCTATTTCGTCAGCCAGCCCGACACGCCGTTCTGGCTGATGCTGCTGATCGCATCGACCGCGGGTCTCGGCGGCGGCAATTTCGCCTCCAGCATGACCAACATCTCCTTCTTCTTTCCTGACCGGATGAAGGGATGGGCGCTGGGGCTGAACGCGGCCGGCGGCAATATCGGCGTCTCCAGCGTGCAGCTATTGACCCCGATCCTGATGACGCTCGCGGTCATCAACCTGTTCCAGGCGTCCCCCGTCGACGGCATCTTTCTTCAGAACGCCGGCCTGATGTGGGTGCTGCCGATCGCGATCGCGGTGTTCGGCGCGGTGTTCTTCATGAACAACCTGACCACAGCCAAGGCGTCGATCAAGAACCAGCTTGCCGTGGTCAAGCGCAAGCACACCTGGATCATGGCGTATCTCTATATCGGAACGTTCGGCTCCTTCATCGGCTACTCGGCGGCGTTCCCGCTGCTGATCAAGACGCAGTTTCCGGCGATCTCGATCTCGATCGCGTTCCTCGGGCCGCTGGTCGGTTCGCTGTCGCGACCGCTCGGCGGCTTGCTCGCCGACAAGATCGGCGGCTCCATCCTCACCTTCTGGAATTTCATCGCGATGGCGGCGGCGACGGTCGGCGTGCTCTACTTCGTCGGGCACAAGGACTTCACCGGCTTCCTTGCGATGTTCCTGATCCTGTTCGTGACGACGGGCATCGGCAACGGCTCGACCTACCGCATGATCCCCTCGATCTTCCGCGAGCAGAACCTGTTCAGGGTGCGCGGCAAGGGCGATGCGGCGCGCGCGGCGGCCTTGAAGACCGCGAGCATCGAGAGCGGTGCGGCGGTCGGCTTCATCGGCGCGATCGGCGCGGTCGGCGGCTATCTGATCCCAACCGGTTTCGGCAAGTCGATTGCCATGACCGGCGGACCGTCGCTCGCGCTCGCGATCTATCTCGCTTTCTACGCGTCCTGCCTCGGACTGACCTGGTGGTTCTACCTGCGTCGCAGCCCGCAGGGTGAGGGCGCGTCAAGCCTCGCGGAAGCGCGAGTCTGAGTTTGGCACGAATGTCGCTTCTCCCCGTGCGCGGGGAGAAGACTCTCTGATGACGTTTGACCCATGAACCTTGTTCGCAACGGCGCGGACAAAGGCAGACCGAAACAGACAGGAGAACATCATGACTTCAGAACAGATCGCCCTCGTCCAGCAGAGCTTTTCCAAGGTCGCGCCGATTTCAGAGGCGGCCGCGGTGCTGTTCTACGATCGCCTGTTCGAGGTGGCGCCGTCCGTGCGCGCGATGTTTCCCGAGGACATGACCGAGCAGCGCAAGAAGCTGATGGGCATGCTCGCCGCCGTGGTCGGCGGCCTGTCGAAGCTCGAGACCATTCTTCCCGCGGCCTCGGCGCTCGCCAAGCGTCACGTCGCCTATGGCGCCAAGGCCGAGCACTATCCGGTGGTCGGCGCGACCTTGCTCTGGACCCTCGAGAAGGGCCTCGGCGAGGCCTGGACGCCCGAACTCGCCACGGCCTGGACCGACGCCTACGGCGTCCTGTCCGGCTACATGATTTCCGAGGCCTACGGCGCACAGGCGCAGGCCGCCGAATAGGAGATGCCTTGTGAGTGAACCGCTGGTCATCGTCGGTAACGGTATGGCGGCCGCGCGTCTGGTCGACGAGCTCGCCAAGACCTCGCTCGGCCGCTACGCGGTCGCGGTGATCGGCGAAGAGCCGCGGCTCGCTTACAATCGCGTGCTGCTCTCCTCCGTGCTGGCCGGCGAGACCGGCTCACACGAGATCGAGCTGAGGCCGGCCGACTGGTGGCGCCATCGCGGCGTCACCGTGCGCTACGGCTACCGCGTCACCGAGATCGACACCGGCCGCCGCGAGCTCAAGATCGAAGGTGAAGAGAGCGTCGAATATTCCAAGCTCGTGCTCGCCACCGGCTCGACGCCGCTGCGGCTCAACGTGCCGGGCGCCGATCTCACCGGGGTGCACACCTTTCGCGATACGCGCGACGTCGATCTGTTGCTGACGCTGGCTGCGGCGAAGAAACGCGTCGTCGTGGTCGGGGGCGGCCTGCTCGGGCTCGAAGCGGCCTATGGCCTCGCGAAAGCCGGCGCGCCGGTGACGCTGCTGCACCTGATGGACCGGCTGATGGAGCGCCAGCTCGATCTGCCGGCGGCGGACCTGCTGAAGACGCTGGTCGAACGCAAGGGCATCCGCATCCTGCTCAATGCCTCCACCGCCCGCGTTCACGGCGACGGCCATGTCGAGGCCGTCGAGCTTGCCGACGGCACGCGCATCGAGGCGGATGCCGTGATCTTCGCCGCCGGCATCAGGCCGAATGTGGCGCTTGCCAAAGAGGCGGGCATCGCGGTCAACCGCGGTATCGTCGTCAACGACGAGATGCAGACGGCCTCGCCCGACATCTACGCGCTCGGCGAATGTGCCGAGCATCGCGGCACCTGCTACGGCCTGGTCGAGCCCGCTTACGAGCAGGCGCGCGTGCTGGCGCGGCATCTCGCCGGACGTCCCGCCGCCTATCAGGGCAGCGTGGTCTCGACCAATCTGAAGGTATCCGGCGTCAGCGTCTTCTCCGCCGGCGACTTCATGGGCGGGGACGGCAGCGAGAGCCTGGTGCTGTCAGACCGCAGGCGCGGCACCTACAAGAAGCTCGTCATTGCCGACGGCCGGCTCACCGGCGCGGTGCTGATCGGCGATACCGTCGATGCGCTCTGGTATCTCGAGCTGATCCGCAATCGCGACAAGGTGACGGCGATCCGCACCGACATGATGTTCGGCCGCGCGCTGGCGCGTCCCTCCAAGGCGGCTTGATAAGGCAGCTCGATATGACGGCGATCGATCCCACGCTCCGCGCCACCAAGACGACCTGTCCCTATTGTGGCGTCGGCTGCGGCGTGCTGGCGACGCCCGACGGCAACGGTGGCGCGGCGATCGCGGGCGACCCGGATCATCCCGCCAATTTCGGCCGGCTGTGCTCCAAGGGCTCGGCGCTCGGCGAGACCGTCGGGCTGGAGAGCCGGCTGCTCTATCCGATGATCCGCTGCAAGGGGGTGATGGAACGCGTCGCCTGGAGCGATGCACTCGACCACGTCGCCCATCGCATGCAGCACATCGTAGCGCGCGACGGCGCCGACGCGGTCGCGTTCTATCTCTCGGGTCAGCTCCTGACCGAGGACTATTACGTCGCCAACAAGCTGATGAAGGGCTTTGTCGGCACGGCCAATGTCGACACCAATTCGCGGCTCTGCATGTCGTCCTCGGTGGCCGGCCATCGCCGTGCCTTCGGTGCGGACACCGTGCCGGGCTGCTACGAGGATCTCGACCAGGCCGACCTTCTGGTGTTCGTCGGCTCGAATGCCGCCTGGTGCCATCCGGTGCTGTTCCAGCGCATGTTGAAGAATCGGCAGGAGCGCGGCGCGCGCATGATCGTGATCGATCCGCGCCGTACCGACACGGCCAGCGATGTCGATCTGTTCCTCGGCCTCAAGCCCGGTACCGACACCGCGCTGTTCTCCGGCCTGTTCGTCCATCTCGCCGACAATGGCGCGCTCGACCAGGATTACATCGCGCAGAACACGTCGGGCTTCGATGACGCGCTGGCGCGCGCGCGCAACATCGCCGGCAGTGTCACCGCGACCGCGCTGGCGACGGGCCTGTCCGAACAGGACGTCGCCGCCTTCTTCAAGATGTTCCGCGACACCGAGCGCGTCGTCACGCTCTACTCGCAGGGCGTCAACCAGTCGGCGCAGGGGACCGACAAGGTCAACGCGATCCTGAACTGCCATCTCGCCACGGGGCGCATCGGCAAGCCGGGCGCCTCGCCGTTCTCGCTCACCGGCCAGCCCAACGCGATGGGCGGCCGCGAGGTCGGCGGCCTCGCCAATATGCTCGCCGCACACATGAGCTTCACGCCGCCGGACATCGATCGTGTGCGGCGGTTCTGGAAGGCGCCGCGCATCGCGACCCATGAGGGATTGAAGGCGGTGCAGTTGTTCGAGGCAATCAACCGCGGCGAGGTCAAGGCGCTGTGGGTGATGGGCACCAACCCCGCGGTGTCGCTTCCCGATGCGGATTTCGTGCGTGAGGCGCTGAAGAAGCTCGAGCTGTTTGTCGTCTCCGAGAACGTGCTCTCCAACGACACGGTCGAGGCGGGGCCGCATGTGCTGCTGCCCGCGCTAGCCTGGGGCGAGAAGTCCGGCACGGTGACCAACTCCGAACGGCGCATCTCGCGCCAGCGCTCGTTCCTGCCGGCGCCGGGCGAGGCGCGGCCCGACTGGTGGATTCTGAGCGAGACCGCAAAGCGGCTCGGCTTCGGCGACAGCTTCAACTACAAATCCGCCGCTGATATTTTCCGCGAGCATGCCGCGCTCTCGGCGTTCGAGAACGATGGTAGCCGCGATTTCGACATCAGCGGGCTCACCTCGCTGTCCGATGAAGCGTTCGATGCGTTGAAGCCGGTTCAGTGGCCGGTGCGCGAGGGGCAGGCGTCGAGCGAGCGCTTCTTCGCGAGCGGCGGCTTCTTCACCAATGACGGCAAAGGCCGCTTCGTCGCGCCGGAGGTGCCGTCACTGCGCGGCGAGACCGGCCCGTCGCGCCCGCTGCGGCTCAACACCGGACGCATCCGCGACCAGTGGCACACCATGACGCGCACGGGGCTGAGCCAGCGTCTCGGCGCGCATCTGCCGGAACCGTTCGTCGAGATCCACCCTGATGATGCCAGCAAATACGGCATCTTGCATGACGGCTACGCCCGCATCACCACCGATTACGGCCAGTGCATCCTGAAGGTCGTCGTCAGCGACCGTCAGCAGCGTGGCACGCTGTTCGCGCCGATCCACTGGAGCGCGATGAACGCCTCGCACGGCCGCGTCGGGGCGCTCGTGCAGTCCTTCACCGATCCGTTCTCGGGCCAGCCGGAGTCGAAAGCCACGCCGGCGGCGATCTCGCCCTATGAATACGTCTTCCGCGGCTTCGCGCTGTCGCGCAAACAGCTCGATCTGCCGCCGAACCTGATGTGGACCCGTGTCACGGTTACGGGCGGCTTCGGCTATCTCTTCGCCGACAATGCGGATCTGTCGCGCTGGCCGGCCTGGCTCGACGGCGTCGCCGGTGAGGACGTCGCCGACTATCGCGACTTCGGCGGCGGCGTTTATCGCGCGGCCTCGTTCGCAGGCGACCGCATCGAGACATGCCTGTTCGTCGGCCCCGCGCATGACGCCGGCGACTGGGAGGTGGTGAAGAGCCTGTTCGTGGCCGACCACGTCACCGACGAGCAGCGGCGCATGCTGCTGTCAGGCAAATCGACGGAGGGCGCGGCCTCGACCGGCCCCATCGTCTGCGCCTGCTTCGGCGTCGGCCGCGGCACCATCTGCGACACCATCGCGAGCGGCGCGCGCACGGCGGCCGAGATCGGCGCCAAGCTCAAGGCCGGCACCAATTGCGGGTCATGTATCCCCGAGCTGAAGCGGCTCATCGCGACGACGGAAGTCGCTCCGGCGAAGCAGGCGAAGGTCGCGGCGGGGTAGGGGATCTCTCCAGACTGGGAGGCGGTCTCGTGCCCCGGACGTTGCGCAGCACGAAGTGATGCGCTGCAGAGCCGGGCCCATCTAACAGCAGAGTGTTTGGCCATTCTGGGTCCCGACTCTGCGCAGCAGCGTTTCACGCTGCAGCGCATCCGGGACACGAGAGTGACGTGGACGCAGCCATGTCCTTCGCCCAATCGACGCGCCCGCGATTGTGCCCTATGTTCCCGCGCACTCCCCCTCAACAGTCACAAAAACAACAAATGATGTACCTGGAAACGCCGCCGCGCCTGATCGAAACCAAGATCTTCTCCACCATGCCGGACCAATTCCGCCGCAAGGGCGTGCGGACCGATTGGGCGGAGGCCAACCGCCCGGGTGTGCCGACCGATAGTTTTGTCGAAGGGCCGTCGTTCGACAAAGACGGCAACCTCTACATCGTCGACATTCCCTTCGGCCGCATCTTCCGCATCGCGCCTGATGGCGCGTGGTCGCTCGTGATCGAATATGAGGGCTGGCCAAACGGGTTGAAGATCGCCGCCGACGGCCGCATCCTCGTGGCCGACTACATGCACGGCATCATGGAGCTCGACGCCGGGGCAGGGCGCATCAGGCCCGTCCTGACCGCGCGCAACTCGGAATCGTTCCGTGGCTGCAACGATCTGCATCTCGCCTCCAACGGCGACATCTTGTTCACCGATCAGGGCCAGACCGGCCTGCACGACGCAAGCGGCCGTGTCTATCGCCTGACGCCGGGCGGCCGGCTCGATTGCCTGCTCGACACCGGCATCAGCCCGAACGGCCTGGTGCTCGACCCCAGCGAAACCGTGCTGTTCGTCGCCATGACCCGCGACAATGCGGTGTGGCGGTTGCCGTTCATGAAGGACGGCAGCGTGTCGAAGGTCGGCCGCTTCTGCTCGCTGTTCGGCACCAGCGGTCCTGACGGCATGACCATGGACGCGGCCGGTCGCCTGTTCGTCGGCCACGCCTCGCTCGGCCACGTCTTCGTGTTCGCGCCGAACGGAGAGCTGATCGCGCGGATCAAGTCGTGCGCGGGTCCGAGCTGCACCAATGTCGCCATCGGTGGCGCGAAGAAAGATCGGCTCTATATCACGGAGTCAGGGACCGGCAGCGTGCTGGTTGCGGATATCAGCGGATTGTGAGCTTTGACATGAACACAAAACCCTTCGGCAGGACCGGCGCGAACGTCTCCGTCATCGGGCAGGGCACCTGGTATCTCGATCATGGCGACCGCAAGCGCGCGATCGCGGCGCTTCAGCGCGGGCTCGATCTCGGCATGACCCACATCGACACTGCCGAGATGTACGGCGATGCCGAGCTCGTCATCGCGGATGCAATCGCAGGCCGCCGCGATGAGGTGTTCCTTGTCTCGAAGGTGCTGCCGAGCAACGCCTCGCGCGGCGGCACCATCACGGCGTGCGAACGTTCGCTGAGGCGGCTGAAGACCGATCGTCTCGACTGCTATCTGCTGCACTGGCGCGGTTCCTATCCGCTCGAGGACACCGTCGCGGCGTTCGAGGAGTTGGTGAAGGACGGCAAGATCAAATCCTGGGGCGTCTCCAATTTCGACGCCGACGATCTCGACGACATTCTCGACGTCTCCGGCGAGGGCCGCATCGCGTGCAATCAAGTGCTCTATCATCTCAAGGAGCGCGCGATCGAGCATGCGGTGATCCCGTGGTGCGAGAAGCATGGCGTCGCTGTCGTCGCATACTCTCCGTTCGGCCACGACGATTTTCCCG
Organism: Bradyrhizobium japonicum USDA 6; assembly: GCF_000284375.1. Classification (NCBI taxonomy): domain Bacteria; kingdom Pseudomonadati; phylum Pseudomonadota; class Alphaproteobacteria; order Hyphomicrobiales; family Nitrobacteraceae; genus Bradyrhizobium; species Bradyrhizobium japonicum. Next base: position 7,143,981 of record NC_017249.1, on the reverse strand, counting down.
CAAGCAGCAGCAAGGGAGGCGCGGTGCTGGCACGCATCGCGGAGGCGCGTCGTGTGACACCGCGGCAGGTCGCGCTGAGCTTCCTCACCCGTGCAACTACGGTGTTCGCGATCCCGAAGGCCTCGTCCGCGGAACATGCCGGCGAGAATGCGGCGGCCGGCGAGCTCGTGCTGACGAAAGAGGAGATTTCGGCGCTCGATGCGGCGTTTCCGCGCGGTCCGAAACCGCGCAGTCTGCCCATGCTGTAGTGCACAAACGCCTATTATTAATGGAGTATTGACGCGCGGGGTCGTCAGCGCATATCGGCATCCTGTTTTCGGAAGTTGTGAAAGCGGCGCAATTGTCGTTTTTACGATCGTTCCCGAATCGTCGTTTTCCCAGGTTCCAGCCGTGACACCGCCGCCCGCCGCAGCCGCAAGGCTCGACAGTATTCCCATGCCCGTGCCGGAGAAGAAGCAGGAGGCTCGCCGCGCGCCTGCGCGCGTCGATCATCCCTTCAAGGGCATCGCGCTGGTGCTGCTGTCGACGGTATTCCTTGGCTGCTCCGACGTCACCGCGAAGTATCTGTCGACGAGCCTGCCGTCGATCGAGATCACCTGGATCCGCTTCGTGACGTTCGCGCTGATGTTCACGCCGGTGATGCTGCCGGGCTCGCCGCTGCATGCCATGCACACCGAGCGCCTCGGCCTTCAGCTGATGCGCGGTGCGGCGCTGCTCGGCTCGTCGCTGTTCTTCATCACCGGGCTCCGTTTCCTCCCCATCGCGGAAGCCTCGGCCACCGGCTTCGTCTCGCCGCTGTTCGTCACCGCGCTGTCGATCATCTTCCTGAGCGAGAAGGTCGGCATGCGCCGCTGGATCGCGACCGCGATCGGTCTCATCGGCGTGTTGATCATCCTGCGTCCGGGCTCCAATGCGTTTCACGCCGCCGCGTTCTTCCCGATCATCTCGGCATTCTGCTGGGCTGCTGCGCTGATCCTGACGCGCATGATGAGCGGGCGCGAAGCCGTCCTCACCACCATGGCCTATTCGGCGCTCACGGGCGTTGCGATCCTCAGCCTGATGGTGCCGTTCGTCTGGGTGGCGCCGAGCTGGACCGCGATCGGGCTCGGCATCGTGATCGGCGTCGCGTCCACCGTGGGCCAGTGGATCATCGTGCTGGCCTATCGCTACGGCGATGCCTCGGTGCTGGCGCCGTTCTCCTACACGCAGTTGCTGTGGGTCAGCATTCTGGGCTTCTTCCTGTTCGGCGAACTGCCTGACGTCTGGACCGTCACTGGCGCTGCCTTCATCGTCGCCAGCGGTCTCTACATCGCCCATCGCGAGCGCATCCGCCGCGCCCAGCTGCTGGTGCTGGAAGAGCGTTCCCCGAACCCCTGACGCAAGTTCGCAGCTTCCGCTTCGTGCTATCAACGGCTCCAACAACACGGGAGGAGCCGGATGCGTGCTGCGATTTTCAGGAACGGTGAGATTGTCGTCGACCGGATGGCCGAGCCGAAGCCGGGCAACGGTCAGGTGCTGGTCAGGACGCTCGCCTGCGGCATCTGCGGCTCCGACCTGCACGCGCGCCAGCATGCTCCCCGCATGGTGGAGATGGCGAAGAAGACCGGGCGCACACCGATGGACCTGTCGCGCGACGTCGTGTTCGGTCACGAGTTCTGCTGCGAGATCGTCGATTACGGCCCCGGCACCGAACGCAAGCTCAAGCCGGGGACGCATGTCTGCTCGCTGCCCGCGCTGGTGACGGCGGAGGGCATCAAGGGGATCGGCTATTCCAACGATTTTGTCGGCGGCTATGCGGAGCAGATGATTTTGAGCGAGCCGCTGCTGCTCGAAGTGCCAAACGGTCTCGCGCCCGAACATGCGGCGCTGACCGAGCCGCTCGCCGTCGGCGTCCACGCCGTGGCGAAGGCCAACATTCGGGGCGGCGAGGTGCCGCTCGTGATCGGCTGCGGCCCGGTCGGCCTCGCGGTGATCGCGGCGCTGAGGATCAAGGGCCTGCACCCGATCGTCGCCGCCGACTATTCGCCAGCGCGGCGTGCGCTGGCGGCAAGGCTCGGCGCCGATATCGTCGTCGATCCCAGGGTGTCGCAGCCCTACGCGACCTGGGCCGAGCACGCGCAGATGTCGGAGGCTGAGAAGGCGGCGCGGCCGCCGTTCCAGGCCATGCTGCCGGCGCTGAAGCCCGCGATCATCTTCGAATGCGTCGGCGTGCCCGGCCTGTTGCAGCAGGTGTTCGAGGGCGCCCCGCGTGACGCGCGCATCGTGGTGGTCGGCGTCTGCATGGAGACCGACAGGAGCGAACCCATGCTCGGCATCATGAAGGAGCTCAACGTTCAATATGTGCTCGGCTACACGCCGGATGAGTTCGCGGCGTCACTGCGCCTGATCGCGGAAGGGCAGGTGGATGCGGCCGCGATGGTGACCGCTGAAGTGGGCATCGACGGTGTCGCGAAGGCGTTCGCTGATCTCGCCAATCCGGAGGCGCATACCAAAATCATCGTGCAGCCGTGGCGGTGACGGTGCCGTAGGGTGGGCAAAGCGTAGCGTGCCCACCATTCTCACCACGAACGCGGACGCATGGCGGGCACGGCGCGCTGCGCCTCTGCCCACCCTACGAAATCTCCGTCAGTATTTCGACGGCACGTACATCTCCGGCGGAATCGGGCCGCGGTGATAGTCGGGGTTGCGGACGCGGGGCGGCAGCACCACGGGCACGCGGGCGACCTCCTGGTACGGCATCTGGCTGAGCAGATGCGCGATGCAGTTGAGGCGGGCGCGCTTCTTGTCGACGGCGTCGACGATCCACCACGGCGAGTCCGGCAGATGCGTGTGCTCCAGCATCGTCTCCTTGGCCTTGGTGTAGGCTTCCCAGCGGCTGCGCGCCTCGACGTCCATCGGGCTCAGCTTCCACTGCTTCAGAGGATCCTTGATGCGCATGGTGAAGCGGAACTGCTGTTCGTCGTCGGTGATCGAGAACCAGTATTTGACCAGGATGATGCCGGAGCGGATCAGCATCCGCTCGAACTCAGGCACCGTCTTGAAGAATTCCTGGTATTGCTCGTCGGTGCAGAAGCCCATCACGCGCTCGACGCCGGCGCGGTTGTACCAGCTGCGGTCGAACAGCACGATCTCGCCGCCGGCCGGCAAATGCGACACATAGCGCTGGAAATACCATTGCGTGCGCTCGCGCTCGCTCGGGGCGGGGAGCGCGGCGACACGGCAGATGCGGGGATTGAGGCGCTGGGTGATGCGCTTGATGACGCCGCCCTTGCCGGCGGAGTCGCGGCCCTCGAACAGCACCACGACCTTCTTCTTCTCGCTCTGTACCCAGTCCTGGAGCTTGACCAGTTCGCCCTGGAGGCGGAGCAATTCCCGGAAATAGATCCTGCGATCTACCGTCGGGCGGAGCGCGTCCGTCTCGTCCAGCAGTTCGTCGAGCCTGCTGTCATCGAGCTCCATCTCCAGCTCTTCGTCGAGATCGTCGGTCATTTCCCGGATGATGCGCTCGCGTTTGGCCATTTCAGGGGTGCGATCGGATGCGGTCATGGGTCCTTCTTTCGGCAGGGTGCCTGTCGCCCGTGACCATCGGCGGGGTTTATTGCGCCCATGTGACGCCGGTTCCGAAATAGCCCGGCGGCGCCGTCAGACCGGCAGGGCGATCGAATATTTGACCTGGCTCAGCGCAAAGCTCGACTCGATCGAGGCAATGCCGTCGAGCCGGGTCAGCTTGGTCTTTAGGAAGGTCTCGTAGGAGGCGAGGTCGGCCGCCACCACGCGCAGGAGATAGTCGCGATTGCCGGTCATCAGATAGCACTCCAGCACCTCGTCCCATTTCGAGATCGCGCGGGCGAAACGGTTGAGATCCTCCTCCTTCTGCCGCGCCAGCTTGATCGAGATGAAGACGCTGACATGCAGCCCCAGCGCCTTCTGGTCGACGGTGGCGATGTAGCGGCTGATGACCCCGCGCTCCTCCAGCAGCTTGACCCGGCGATGGCAGGGCGACACCGAGAGCCCGACCTTGTCGGCCAGCTCCTGCATGGTCAGCCGGCTGTCGTTCTGGAGCAAAGCGAGGATTTTCCGGTCGATGGCGTCGAGGTCCGGCATTGGGATGAAACCTGTCTGAAGTGGGGATCTATTGGTAAGATATCCCAATATTTTGAGGCATGGCGCGAAAAATTGAGAAGTTTGGCGCCGCCGGCAGGCGTATCATCGTCCGACCTGTTTCCGGGAGCCATTGCCATGCCCGTTGATACCGCCCGTCTGGACACATTGACCGCGCTGGCCTGCAAGGCGCTGTGGCTGTCGTCATGGACCATCCATCACGCCAACCACATTCGCGCCAACGCGGACGGGCTCAAGGTCGGGGGACACCAGGCCTCGTCCGCCTCGCTCGCCACCATCATGTCGGCGCTGTATTTCAGCGTGCTGCGCCCTGAAGACCGCGTCGCGGTGAAGCCGCATGCGAGCCCGGTGTTCCACGCCATCCAGTATCTGTTCGGCCGGCAGACCCGCGAGAAGCTGGAGAACTTTCGCGGGTTCAAGGGCGCGCAGTCCTATCCCTCGCGCACCAAGGATGTCGACGACGTCGATTTCTCCACCGGCTCCGTCGGCCTCGGCGTCGCGCAGACGCTGTTTGCCTCGCTGGTGCAGGACTATGTCAAGGCGCATGGCTGGATGAAGGATCGCCGCGAAGGGCGGATGATTGCCCTTGTCGGCGATGCCGAGATGGACGAGGGCAACATTTTCGAAGCGCTCGCCGAAGGCTGGAAGCACGGCCTTCGCAACACCTGGTGGGTGGTCGACTACAACAGGCAGTCGCTCGACGCCGTCGTGCGCGAGGGGCTCTGGGAAAAGTTCGAGACCATGTTCCGCAATTTCGGTTGGGACGTGGTGATCGTGAAATATGGCCGCCTGATGCGTGAAGCCTTTGCCGAGCCGGGCGGCGAGGCGCTCAAAGCTTGGATCGACAATTGCCCGAACGCGCTCTACGCGGCGCTGTGCTTTCAGGGCGGCGCCGCCTTCCGCAAGCATCTGCACGACGAGATCGGCGATCAGGGCCCGATCACCAAGCTGATCGACAGGCGGAGCGATGAGGAGCTGCTGGCGCTGATGTCGAACCTCGGCGGCCACGACATGGCGAGCATGCTGGAGGCGTTCGAGTCGATCGATCACGATCGCCCGGTCTGCTTCATCGCCTACACCATCAAGGGCGTTGGCCTGCCGTTCCAGGGCCACAAGGACAACCACGCCGGCCTGATGACGGTCGCGCAGATGGAGAAATATCGCGAGAGCCAGAACATCCGTCCAGGCCACGAATGGGACAAGTACGAAGGCCTCGCGCAGGACGCTGCCGAGCTCGACGCCTTCCTCGCGCGCGTGCCGTTCAACCAGGACGGCCGCCGGCTGACCGCGCCCGTCGTCGAGGTGCCCCAGCAACTCGCGTTCAAGCCGTCGCCGCAGATGTCCACCCAGCAGGGCTTTGGCCTCGTGCTGAACGAGATCGCGCGCGGCGACAGCGAATTGGCCAGACGCATTGTCACGACCTCGCCCGACGTCACGGTCTCGACCAATCTCGGTCCGTGGGTGAACCGGCGCGGCCTGTTCGCGCGCGGCGAGAAGGCTGACTTATTCCGCAGCGAGAAAATTCCCTCCACGTTCAATTGGGACTTCTCGCCCAAGGGCCAGCATCTCGAGCTCGGCATCGCCGAGATGAACCTGTTCATCATGCTCTCGGCGCTCGGTCTGTCGCACCAGATCAATGGCGAGCGGCTGCTGCCGGTCGGCACGCTCTACGATCCCTTCATCGAGCGCGGCCTCGATGCGCTGAACTACGCCTGCTACCAGGACGCGCGCTTCATGGTGGCAGCGACGCCATCGGGCATCACGCTCGCGCCTGAAGGCGGCGCGCACCAGTCGATCGCGACGCCGTTGATCGGCATGGCGCAGGACGGGCTCGCCTCGTTCGAGCCGGCCTTCGTCGACGAGCTCGCCGTGATCATGGCGTGGGGCTTCGATCATATGCAGCGCGATCCGGGCGAGGGCGGCTCGGTCTATTTACGGCTCTCGACGCGCGGCATCGAGCAGGCGCAGCGGATCATGACGCCGGAGCTTGCGCAGGGCATCACCGACGGCGCCTATTGGCTGCGCAAGCCGGGGCCGAATGCCGAAGTCGTGATCGCCTATACCGGCGCGGTCGCGCCCGAAGCGATCGAGGCGACCGGCTTCATCGGCGAGAGCCGCCGCGACATCGGCCTGCTCGCGATCACCTCGGCGGATCGCCTGCATGCGGGTTGGACCGCTGCGCGGAAATTGCGGCGCGATCGGCGTGGCGTACAGCATCTCAGCCACATCGAAAAGCTGCTCGCGCCGCTGCCGCGCGACTGCGGCATCGTGACCGTGATCGACGGCCATCCCTCGGCGCTCGGCTGGCTCGGCAGCGTCCGCGGCCATCGCGCCGAGGCGCTCGGCGTCGAGCAGTTCGGCCAGACCGGCACCATCGCGGACCTCTACCGCCATTACGGCATCGATGCCAACGCCATCATCGATGCGGCGGAAAGCCTCACCACCGGCGCGCCGGTGCTGCACCGGAAGATGGCGGTGTAGTCGAGGTAACTAGCCCGTCATTCCGGGGCGACGCGTAGCGTCGAGCCCGGAATCCATAACCACGGTCGAGTATGGATTCCGGGCCCGCGCCAAGGGGCGCGTCCCGGAATGACATCGGCGGGAGCCTTGCCTCGTTCCCGCCATCGGCTCATATATCCTCCGTCCGCCGCAACGCTGGCCCCGCATATGGCGGGTTCAATTGCCGGCGCTTTCGTGCAAGGATGCCTGCCGAAACGCCCCCTCCAAGCCCCCAAGAAGAGGTTAACGATGGTCAATCGCATGCAATTCTACATCGACGGCGCCTGGGTCGATCCCGCCGTCAAGAAGTCCACCGCCGTGGTCAATCCCGCGACGGAAGAGGCGATGTACGAGGTTGCGCTGGGCTCCAAGGCTGACGTCGACAAGGCCGTCACTGCTGCCAAGCGCGCCTTTGCAACCTTCTCCCAGACCAGCCGCGAGGAGCGCGTCGCGCTGCTCACCAAAGTCATCGAGATCTACAAGGGCCGCCTCAAGGAGATCGGCGCTGCCGTCTCCGACGAGATGGGCGCGCCACTGCCGATGGCGGAGAAGCTCCAGGCCGGCGCCGGCCTCGGCCATCTCATGACCACGCTCGACGTGCTCAAGAACTACCATTTCGAGGAACCGGTCGGCACCGCCATGGTGCTGCGCGAGCCGATCGGCGTGGTCGGCATGATCACGCCCTGGAACTGGCCGCTGAACCAGATCGCCTGCAAGGTCGCGCCCGCGCTTGCCGCCGGCTGCACCATGATCCTGAAGCCGTCGGAGTTCACTCCGACCTCGGCTTTGATCTTCGCGGAAATCCTCCATGAAGCGGGCGTGCCGAAGGGCGTGTTCAACCTCGTCAACGGCCTCGGCCCCGAGGTCGGCGCCGCCATGAGCGAGCATCCCGACATCGACATGATCTCGTTCACCGGCTCGACCCGCGCCGGCATCGACGTGGCCAAGCGCGCCGCGCCGACCGTGAAGCGCGTCAGCCAGGAGCTCGGCGGCAAGTCGCCGAACGTCATTCTCGAAGGCGCCGACCTCACGAAGGCGGTGACCGGCGGCGTGATGCACATGTTCAACAACTCCGGCCAGTCCTGCAACGCGCCCTCGCGCATGATCGTGCCGCTGTCGAAGATGAAGGAAGTCGCCGCGATCGCGAAGGCTGTCGCCGACAAGACCAAGGCGGGCGATCCGCGCGCCGAAGGCACCACCATCGGCCCGGTCGTCAACCGCGGCCAGTGGGACAAGATCCAGGGCCTGATCAAGAAGGGCATCGACGAGGGCGCAACGCTCGTCGCCGGTGGCCCGGGCCTGCCCGAAGGCGTCAACAAGGGCTTCTATGTCCGTCCGACCATCTTCGCCGACGTCACGCCTGAGATGACCATCGCGCGCGAAGAGATCTTCGGACCGGTGCTGACCATCATCGGCTCCAAGGACGAAGCCGACGCGGTGCAGATCGCCAACGATACGCCCTATGGCCTTGCTGGCTACGTCACGGGTGCTTCGGTCGAGGACGCCAAGCGCGTCGGCCGGCAGATCCGCGCCGGCAACGTCAACCTGCAGGGCGTGCCGAACGACCGCACCGCGCCGTTCGGCGGCTACAAGCAGTCGGGCAACGGCCGCGAGTGGGGCAAGTACGGCCTCGAGGACTTCCTCGAAGTGAAGGCGGTTGCGGGCTTCAACGCGGCGTGAGCTTTAGCGCCTGAACAACAAGACGCCGGAGCGGGAAGCCGCTCCGGCGTTTTTTGTTCCGTCATTGCGAGGAGCGGAGCGACGAAGCAATCCAGACTGTCTCCGCGGAGAGATTCTGGATTGCTTCGCTTCGCTCGCAATGACGGAGGAGAGATTTCGTAGGGTGGGCAAAGGCGCGTAGCGACGTGCCCACCATCACGAGTCGGCAAGGAATGGTGGGCACGCTTTTCGCTTTGCCCACCCTACGAGACCGTCGCTGTGGAGAGCCTATCCCCCCAACGCACCCTGCGTGTTCACATACAGCGCGTAGATCGACTGGCTCGCCGCCATGAACAGGCGGTTGCGCTTGACGCCGCCGAAGCAGAGATTGGCGCAGCGCTCGGGCAGCGCGATGCGGCCGATCATGACGCCGTCGGGCGCGAACACCACGACGCCGTCGAGCTCGGGATCGCCCATGCCCCAGCCGCACCAGAGATTGCCGTCGATGTCGACGCGGAATCCGTCCGGCGTGCCGGGGCCGGCATCGACGAAGACGCGTTTGTTCGAAAGCTTGTCGCCGGAAGGTGAAACGTCATAGGCGAGAATTTTGCGGGTCGGCACGCCGCGGGATTCGATGAGGTAGAGGATCTTCTCGTCCGGCGAGAAGGCAAGCCCGTTCGGCCCAAGCACACCCTCGGCGACGACGGTGGCCTTGCGGGTCTCCGGGTCGAGCCTGTAGACGTTCATGTCGATCTCGGGCTCGGACTTGTAGCCCTCGTAATTGCCGAGGATGCCGAAGATCGGATCGGTGAACCAGATCGAGCCGTCCGATTTAACAACGACATCGTTCGGCGAGTTCAATCGCTTGCCATTGAATTGATCCATCAGCACGGTGATCTCGCCGTCATGCTCAGTGCGGGTCACGCGACGGCCGCCGTGCTCGCAAGTGACCAGCCGGCCCTGGCGATCCCTGGTGTTACCATTGGCGAAATTCGAGGGTTTTCGGAAATTCGAGACCGCGCCGGTCTCCTCCTCCCACTTGATGATGCGCTGGTTCGGGATGTCGCTGCAGAGCAGATACCGCCCGTCGCCGAACCACACGGGACCCTCGGCCCAGCGCAGGCCGGTCGCCAGCCGCTCCACGGCCGACAGCTTCAGCCAGTATTTTTCGAAGCGGGGGTCCAGTGCTTTTATCGCCGGATCGGGGTAATAGGTCGCCGGTCGCCAGCCTTGAGTGTGGGACGATGCATCGTTCATGTGCAGGTCTCTTTGTTGCGTTCCCTCTGTCCAAGTCTGCTAGCATCAGTTATCTACGGCCGCAAATCGGTCACCACAGGCGAGGGAAGACATGCCGCGTATTTTGATGACGGGAGCTTCGGGCGGAATCGGCACGAGCCTGCGAAAGCTGCTACCGCCGATCTATCCGGATCTCCTGCTCTCCGACATCAAGCCGCCCGCCGATCTCGGCGCGAACGAACAATTCAAGGCGGCGGATCTCGCCGATCTCGCGCAGTGCGAGGCGATCTGCGAGGGCGTCGACGGCATCATCCATTTCGGCGGCTATTCGGTCGAAGGCACCTGGGACCAAATCCTCCAGGCCAATATCATCGGCGGCTACAATTTGTTCGAGGCCGCCTACCGCAAGGGCGTCAAGCGCGTGGTGTTCGCCTCGTCCAACCACGCCGTCGGCTTCTATCCCCGCCACCACAGGATCGGGACCGACGTCACCCCGCGCCCCGACGGTCGTTATGGCGTCAGCAAGGTGTTCGGCGAGGCCGTCGGTGCGCTCTACGCCGACAAGCACGGCCTGAAGGTGACCTGCCTGCGCATCGGCAATTTCGGCGACATGCCGCTCGACCAGCGCCGGCTCTCGATCTGGCTGAAGCCCGACGACCTCGTGCAGCTCTGCCGCATCGGGCTCGAACATCCCGACATCCATTTCGAGGTCTTCTACGGCGCCTCCCTCAACGAGCGGGCCTGGTGGGACAACCACCGCGCCTACGAATTCGGCTATCGCCCCACCGGCCGCGCCGAGGATTTCCGCGAGCACGCGATGGCCGAGCAGGCCAAGCTGAAGCCGGATCCGGTCGGCGACCATTACCAGGGCGGCGCGTTCTGCAGCAACGAGTTCGACGGCGATGCGAGCCGGATCATCGACTGGAATAAGCGCTGAAATGCCATGCCCCCTCTCCCCGGTCATGAGGTGAGGGGGCCTCTCCGCGGCACTCGCCGGCATGCAGCCTAGTCCATGCCTTCATCGGGAATGTTCAATACGGTGCCACAAGCTTTGCAATGCACGGCGTCCACATCATGCCGCTGCAGGGCGCAAACCGGACAGGGGAAGCGTACCTTGGAGGGCGCGAGCAGTGCCTTGGCGAGATTCAGGAAAAGGGTCACGCCAAAGATCATGATGACGACGGTGATCAGGCGGCCGACGGTCCCGGGCAAGGTGATGTCGCCGAAGCCGGTGGTGGTCAGTGCGGTGACCGTGAAGTAGAGCGCGTCGGCATAGTTGGCGATCTGATGATTGTGAGACTTCTGCGTCTCGTAGACGATCCCGGTCATCACGAAGATGAACACGCCGAGGTTCGCGACGGCAAAGACCACTTCCTCATTTCGCCGGAAGAAGGGGCTGTCGATCCGGAGCCGCGCCACCATTTGGTAGTCGCGCAGCAGCCGCAAAGTTCGAAATGCGCGCAGGAAGCCGCCGGCCTCTCCGGCCAGCGGCGCAAGGAACGAAATGATGACGACGATGTCGGTCCAGGTCGAAAGTCGCGCCAGGTCATGCAGCGGTTGACGGCTGATGATCATCCGTGCGGCGAAATCCGCAAGGATCAGCACGCCGAACACGACATCGAGGGACTCGATGGCCCTGTTGCGAGGCAGGAACGAGGTCGCGATGATGAACAGAACCGTGACGATGTCCAGCGCGAGCAGGGCGTATCGGAATTTTATGCAGCCGAACGTGTCGCCTTCGTAAAGTTGCCGGATCCTGCCCTTCAGGGCCTCAAACGGGACGGCGACGGCGTCGAGCGGCCCATGTCTCTTCGTGCTGTTGCGATAAAATGCCATGGTCAGCGACCGCCGCGCCTATCTCGGTAGCCTACGCTTCCGAAGGATCGAGCATTTCGCCGATCTTGTTGACGGCGACATTGATCGACATGCCCAAATAGTCGCCGGGATCGCCGAACCACGAGCCGGTCAGCGGCACGGCCTGGCCCGGATGCCGCGCAATGGCCACCGGAATGAGGTCGAAGCCGACGCTCAAACTGTTGGTTGGATCGTAATCCAGCCAGCCGGCGCCGGGCAGGAATACCTGCACCCATGCGTGGGTCGCGCCGGAGCCGGTCATGCCCACGGCGCCGCCATCGAGCGCCGCATCATAGAGATAGCCGCTGACGAAGCGCGCGGCAAAGCCGAGCCGGCGCAAGGTCTCGATCATCAGCCAGGCGAAGTCCCGGCATGTGCCCGATTTCGTGCGCAGCGTTTCGCCGGGTGACTGTGTGCCTTCGGCATCTCTGCCGCGATAGCTGAAGTCGCTGCGAAACATGCCGAGCATTCGGCGCAGCACGTCGGCGGTCCGATCCTGATCGCCGGCAACGAAGCTCTTGGTCCACGCCGCATGGCTGCCGTCTGCATCGTCGGCGTGCGGGCACAGGTAGCCGGCAAGGTCGGTCCATTCGTCCGGGGTGTACTGCACGGGGACCTGCTCGGCCCGGGGCTCCAGCGGAAATGTCTCCAGACCCTTGATGCCGAAATAGACGCCACGAACCTTGAACGTGAATGTCAGCTCGCTGCCGGGTTCGCTGAAGTCCATCACCGTGACGGCATTGGAGCGGGAGTCGGTGACCCAATGCACCTTTGACGGCAGGCTGGTAGCTGCGGACCAGCGAAGCAGCCGGGTCGAGGCGCCGCGCCGCGGCAGGAACATCGCCCGGTGCGTGCCGAACGTCACCGGCTTTGCATAGCGGTAGGTCGTGGTGTGCGTGATCTCGCCAATGATCGCCATGCACTGATCCGCTTCGCATTGCGGAGCGCATTGAGCGCCTTCCCGCGCAAGAGAGAGCAGGCACCAGCTTTCGGCCCGGCCGCTTCCGCCCATTGATCTAGATCAACGTCGTTCCCGGGATCGTCTGGCCCATCAAGCGATCACGCATTCCTTCAGACGTTGATGTGCAAACCGACCGAATGGAGCGATGGACATGGGTATCCTTTGGACGATCATCATTGGATTTATCGTCGGCGTGGTCGCGAAATTCATCATGCCCGGCGACAAGTCCGAGCCCACGGGGTTCATCCTGACGACGGTTTTGGGAATCGTCGGCGCATTCGTCGCAACCTGGCTCGGCCAGGCCGTGGGATGGTATCGGTTCGGGGAGGGCGCCGGGTTCATCGGCAGCGTCGTCGGAGCCATCATCCTCCTCTTCCTGTACGGGCTTGTCATGGGTCGTCAGGGCCGCGCTTGAAAATCACGCTATCAGCCGTCGCAATGCTAGCCATGATCGTTTCAGGACCGGCGCGAGCCGCAGCCCTCAGCGATGCCGAGGCGACATTCCTTGACCAGCTCGTGACCGCATCCGTCGTGCTGGAGCAGCGATGCGACGGTTACGAGGTCGATGGCGCCGGGGGCGTTCAGCTCGGCGCCCGGCTGCTCGGCAGCCCCGAGGCCGCGATGGCCATGATCGACGCCTATGCCGCCGCCATCAAGGCCCGCGACGGCGAGAGCTACGATCCCGGTAAATTTCGTCCCGAGGTTTCGGACGCGGCCGCCAAGACGTTCAGGCGCGTCCGGACGGATTTGGTCAGGGATCCGAAAAGGGCCTGCGCCGACTATGGCGATGCCGGCGTGGATCGCGGTCTGCTGAGGCGGTACTGAACGTGCATGTGCGGTAGCGCCGATCCGCGCCATCTGCGGACCTTGAGCGGCGGGACGGGTAGAGTTGCATCACATCAAGCCAGCGCTTGGGAGGCGTTGATGGCCATCCTGTATTTCGACGAGGCTGAGGTCGGCAGATTGCGGACGGCGGGCCCGTATCAGGTATCGAAGGACGAGATCATTGAATTTGCCAAGAAGTTCGACCCGCAACCATTTCATGTCGATGAGGAAGCTGCCGCGCGCTCGGTTTTTGCGGGGCTGACGGCATCAAGTGCTCACACCTTCGCGATCCTCATTTCATTGTTGAGCAAGACACAGCCCTTTTCGCTTCGTGTCATGGCCGGGCTCGGTTTTGATGAACTCAGGCTGCCTGCGCCGGTGCGCCCCGGAGACGAGCTTGGTCTGGAGGTGGCAATCCTGGAGAAGCGCGAAACCAAGTCGCATTCCGACAGGGGGATCGTCCGCAACCAGATACATCTCCGTAATCAGAAACGCGAAATCGTGCTGCAATGCATCGGCACAGTCCTCGTCGCGTGCCGGCCGGTTCCGAACTCCTGAGACGTCGAAGCGAAGCTTATTGCCGTGCCTCGCCCCCTGAAATCCGCGCCAGATAATCCGCCTTGCTGAACTGCATGTGATCCACACACAGCTGTGCCAGCGCCCAGCTGTCGCGGCCCTTCAACAGCTCGATCATCAATTCGTGCTGACGGCGCGACTGCGCGAGGCCATCGCGATCGGCGAGGTTCTTGGCGCGCATCGGCAGGGTCAGGTTCATGTAGTCCTGGAGCGAACGCACCAGATAGGGGTTGCCGCAGGCTGCGAACAGCGCGACGTGGAAGGCGTCGTTGGCTTCGTGGATACCGCGCAGGTCGCGGATGTCGGCCTTCGCGCAATAGTCCCGCTGCAAGGCGGAGAGTTCGTCGATCAGGGCTTGCGGCGCGGGCAGGGGGATCATCAGCGCGGCCTGTCGCGTCAGCATCTCGCGGACCTCGTAGATCTGCCGGACTTCCTCGGCCGAGTAGAACCGCACGGTGGCGCCGACGTTCTTCTCGCGGCGGACGATGCCGCGGCGCTCCGCATCCACCAAGGCCTGGCGCACGAAGTGGCGGGAGGTGCCGTAACGCGACATCAGCGCGTCTTCGGTCAGGCGCGCCCCCGGCGGCAGGCGGCCGAAGATGATGTCCTCCTCCAGCCGCGCGACGACGTCGTCCGGGTCGTCGCGCCGGACCGGCATTGCCTCAGCGGTGCGAATGTCGGACATCCCCTCAGCCTCCGGCTTCGGCCGGTCCGTCTTGTGGAGCAGGGACGGGGTAGATTGTCAATAATTCGTGTCACAAGCGGCGTCCCAGGCCAGAAACTGCGACAATATGGACCGATCTTATTGACAATCGGGGGGTAGGCTGTACCACAATGGCAACTAGAGGAGTGGCATGATGACGAGTGGTTTGCGCAAGGGTCTGACGAGCTATGGCGATGCCGGCTTCTCGCTGTTCCTGCGCAAGGCGTTCATCAAGGCCATGGGCTATTCCGACGACGCGCTGGAGCGCCCGATCGTCGGCATCACCAACACCTATAGCGACTACAATCCCTGCCACGGCAACGTCCCGCAGATCATCGAAGCCGCCAAGCGCGGCGTGATGCTGTCGGGCGCGATGCCGTTCGTGTTCCCGACCATCTCGATCGCCGAGAGCTTTGCGCATCCGACCTCGATGTATCTGCGCAACCTGATGGCGATGGACACCGAGGAGATGATCCGGGCCCAGCCGATGGATTCGGTGATCGTGATCGGCGGCTGCGACAAGACCCTCCCCGCGCAAGTCATGGCCGCGATCAGCGCCGATTTGCCGACCGTGGTCATTCCCGTCGGTCCCATGGTCGTCGGCCACCACAAGGGCGAGGTGCTCGGCGCCTGCACCGACTGCCGCCGTCTTTGGGGCAAGTACCGCGCCGGCGAAATGGACGATGCCGAGATCGAGGCGGTCAATGGCCGCCTCGCGCCGTCGGTCGGCACCTGCATGGTGATGGGCACGGCGTCGACCATGGCCTGCATGATCGAAGCCATGGGCCTGTCGCTGCCGATGAGCGCGACGATTCCCGCGCCGCATGCCGAACGCTTTCGCCTCGCCGAAGCGAGCGGCAGGGTTGCCGCCGAGATGGCCAAGACCAAGGGGCCGAAGCCGAGCGAAGTGCTGACGTCGGCCTCGTTCAGGAATGCGCAGGTCGTGCTCCAGGCGATCGGCGGCTCGACCAACGGCCTGATCCATTTGACGGCAATGGCGCACCGCTCGCCCCACCGCCTCGATCTCGAGGTGTTCGACCAGATCGGCCGCGAAGTGCCGGTGCTGGTCGACCTCAAGCCGTCGGGCGAACATTACATGGAGCATTTCCACCACGCCGGCGGCGTGCCAAAATTGCTGGCGCAGCTCGGCGATCTCGTCGATCTCGACGCGAAGACCATCAGCGGCCAGACGCTGCGCGATGTCGTCGCGAATGCGGAGGACGTGCCGGGCCAGGATGCGATCCGTCCGCGCGACAATCCGATCAAGAAGGAAGGCGGCCTTGCCGTCCTGCACGGCAATCTCGCCCCGCGCGGTGCCGTGATCAAGCAATCGGCCGCGAGCACGAAATTGTTGAAGCACACCGGACGCGCGGTGGTGTTCGAATCCGTCGAGGACATGACCTTGCGGGTCGACGATCCCGAGCTCGACGTGAACTCCGACGACGTGCTGGTGCTGCGCAATGCCGGCCCCAAGGGCGCGCCGGGCATGCCCGAGGCGGGCTACCTGCCGATCCCGAAGAAGCTCGCGCGCAGCGGCACCAAGGACATGGTGCGCATTTCCGATGCGCGCATGAGCGGCACCGCGTTCGGCACCATCGTGCTCCACATCACCCCGGAATCCGCCGTCGGCGGGCCGCTGGCGCTGGTGAAGAACGGCGACATGATCAGCCTGGATGTGGCCAAGCGCAGCATCGAGCTGCTGGTCGATGCCGCCGAGCTGGAGCGCCGCAGTGCCGCATTGAAGCCGGCAGCGCCGCGTGAGGAAGCGCGGCGCGGCTACGCCTGGCTGTTCAACGAGACCATCATGCAGGCCGACGAGGGCTGCGACTTCGATTTCATGCAGAGGACCGGGAAGCAGACTGGGAAGGGGTGACGAACCACCCGAACGAGCGCTCAGACCGCACAAGCGGCGGGCGATAAAACAGGGGGAAACGATGATTGCACGATCCATGCGTGGGTTGGTGGCCATGGCCGCCGTACTCTTCGTCACCGGGGCCGGGGCGCAGGAGGTGAAGCATTATCGCTTTGCCTACGATCAGCCGCGCAACACCGGCTATTCCATCGCGGGCGACCTCTTTGCCGACAAGCTCAAGGAATTGAGCAAGGGCACCATGATCATCGACCAGTATCCGGGCGCGCAACTCGGGCAGGAGCCGCAGGTGCTCCAGCTCGTGAAAGCCGGCGACGTCGAGTTCTCGATCATCTCCTCCGCCAATACCGCGACGATCTCGCCGCAAGCCGGCGTCATGTCGCTGCACTATTTGTTCCGCGACGAAAACCACGTGGTCAAAGGCCTCGCCGATCCCCGCGTCTTCGAGGCGCTGAAAGCCATGATCGACGAGACCACGCAGGGCCTGCACGTGATCGCGACCGGCTCGCAGGGTGTGCGCCACATGTACTCCAAGAAGGAGATCCACAATGTCGGCGACATCAAGGGGCTGAAGATCCGCGTCCAGGCGACCGCGACCGAGGACATGATGTTCCCGGCCTATGGCGCCCAGACCGTGCACATGCCGTTCGGCAGCGTCTACACCAGCTTGCAAACCGGCGTCGTCGACGTCGCCGAGAACAGTATCAACGTCTACCTCGTCAACAAGCACTACGAGGTTGCCCCGGTCCTCAACATTACGGAGCACGAAGCCAACAACGCGCTGGTGTTCATCTCCGACAAGCTCTGGCAGAGCCTATCGGCGGAGCAGAAGGGATGGGTACAGGCGGCTGCCAACGAGATCAGCACGAAGGAGCCGCAGAAGGCGTTCGACCTCGAGCGCACCGCGGCCGACAAGCTGAAGAAGATGGGCGTGAAGATCGTCGACAACGTCGACAAGAAGAGTTTTACGGTGATCGCCGATCCCTATCTCGACAAGCTCGCCAAGGATCTCGGCCCGCATGCCGAGAAGATCAAGAATTTGATCCGGTCGGTCAATTAGTTCCAGCGAATTCGCCATGCCCGGGCGGAAGCGCGAAGCGCGCCTTCGCGCCAGATGCCCCGGGCATCCACGTTCTTCCTTCGAGCCCGCACCAGGTGCGTGGATGGCCGGGACAAGCCCGGTCATGACGGAAAGCTGCAGCCGGGAGCAACAATGGCCATCGCCGACAAACTGCTGGTGCAACGGCAACGCCACCTGAAATGGCGCGCGCTCGACTGGCTCGAACTTGCGCTGATGATCCTCTGCGGCGTGCTCTGCTTCGGCTTCTCGCTGTCGGTGACCGCCGACATCATCACCCGCACCATCGGCCATCCCTGGCTGTGGCTCCAGGAGGTGACGTCGACGCTGTTTATCTATGCGATCTTCATCGGAACGGCGGCGGCGACCCGGCGCAATGACCACCTCTATCTCACCGCGATCTCCGAGGCCATGCACGGTACATCGCGGCTGATCGTCGAGGTGATCATCCGCCTCGTCGTGCTCGGCGTCGCCTTCTGCCTGGTCTGGTACGGCTATCAGAACTATCTCCGCGGCTTCGGCAGTTTTCGCCTGCCATCGGGCACCCCGATCGCCTCGCTTTATGCGATCATCCCGCTGTCCGGCGTGCTGATCGGCCTGTTCACCATCGAGCAGCTCGTCAACGGCTTGCGCAACGGCTTTGACCATCGCGAGCCGCCCGAAGAGGACGGAGCGCCCGTCATCACGGACGTGCAGATGAGGGCGCAGCCGTGAGCGCACCAATTGTCCTGGCATTGATGTCGATCTGCTTCCTGTCGTTCGGCTATCTCGGCGTGCCCGTGCCGTTCTCGCTGATGGCCGGCGTGTTCATCGGTGCGATCCTGTCCGACGTCTCGCTCGCCGCGATCATCCAGAAGATCTTCGACGGCGTCGATTCCGAGGCGCTGCTGGCGATCCCGTTTTTCCTGCTGGTCGGCGAACTCATGAGCTCGGCCAATGTGGTGGTGCGAATAGCCAATCTCTCGGTGTCGCTGGTCGGGCATATCAGGGGCGGGCTGTCGCAGGTCGTGGTCGTCTTCAGCATGTTCTTCTCGGAAATGTCCGGCTCGACCACGGCCGACGTCGCGGTGATGAGCCGCGCGCTGGGCGGCCCGATGAAGCGCGAGGGCTATGAGCCCGCCTTCATCGCCGCCATCATCGCTTCTGCCTCGACCATCGCTGCGCTGGTGCCGCCGAGCATCACGGCGGTGGTCTATGGCGCCGTCGGCAACGTCTCGATCGCCGGCCTGTTCATGGCGGGCGTGGTGCCGGGCCTGATGATCGGCTTCGGCCTGATGATCTACTGCTATTTCTTCGGCCCGTCCGGTCTGCGAAAGCCGCGCGCGCCGCTGCGGCAGATCGTGTTCGCGGCCGGCGATGCTGCCCTGCCGCTGATGATCCCTGTGATCCTGCTCGGCGGCATCCTCACCGGCTGGTTCACACCGACGGAAGCCGGCGTCGTCGCCGTCGCCTGGATCGTCATCGTCGTGATCCCCGCGCTCAACCGCGGGCATATCAGGAAGATCCCGTACGATTTCTGTCTCGCCGGCCTGATCTTCTCGCTGCCGCTGATCACCATCGGCGCCGCCAACGCCTTCGGCTGGATGCTCGCCTATCTGCGCGGTGCGACCTATATCGCCGAGTGGATCACCTCGATCGCCGGCAACGATCCGCATCTGATCATGCTGCTGATGGTGCTGCTCTTCACCGTGGTCGGTGACTTCATCGAGCCGGTGCCGACCATCATCATCTTCATGCCGCTGGTCAACGCGCTGACCGAGGCCGGCGACATCAACGCCGTGCACATGGGCGTGGTGCTGATCGCCACGCTCGCCTTCGGCCTGATCACGCCGCCATACGGCCTGGTGCTGCTGATGGCCTCGAAATTTGTCGGCATCAGTTTCGCCAAGGCTTTACGCGCCGCCTTGCCGATCTATGTGGTGTTCCTGGCCACGATCGCGTTTGCGATCTATTTCCCGAGCGTGGTGCTGTGGCTGCCGCAGCACGTGCTGCCGGAGTCGGTCGGGTGCTTCAAATCGCCGGCAGGGACGGGCTACATCTGTCCTAAGTGACGAGCCGCTCGACGCGCCATTGCTTGCCTTCGCGGAGGTAGCGAAACGGCGTGCCGTGGCTGTTCTTGAAATAGCTGCCGCACAGCGAATTCGCCATTCCCTGCATCACCGCGTCGTGGCAGACGAACAGGAAGTCGTCGTCGGGATGACGGTCGAGCCATGCGGAGACGCAAGCCAGCGACCGTTCGGTCATTGCGTCCCAGTTTTCGCCGTCGGCGGGCAGGATCGAGACGAGGCCCGTCGCCGAGTTGACGCCGTGCTTGATCATGAGGTCGCGGACAGGGAGGCCCTCGAAGCTTCCGAAATCGAACTCGCTGATGCCGTCGTCGATCGAGAGCGGCACCGAGATGGCGTCCGCGATGATCTCGGCCGTTCGTGCCGCGCGCACCAGCGGGCTCGCGACGATTCGGCTGATGCCGGTACCGCGCAACATGTCCGCGGCCTCGTGCGCCTGCGCAAGGCCGTCCGCGTTCAGCGGGTTGTCGGTTCGTCCCTGGAACAGCCCCTGCCTATTCCAGTCGGTCGCGCCATGGCGCAGGCCGCAGAACGAGCGCGCCGGTGCCGGCGCGCTCACTTGCCCTTGCTCGTGAATTTATTCACGGCGACGCGGAAATCCTCCGTGTTCATCGCCATGATGATCTTGTGCTCCTCGGCATCGAGCTGCTGCTTCACCGGCGTGGTCGCGGCCTGGTAGACCAGCGACTTGGTGCCGGCGATCGCCGCCGGCGGATTCTGCGCCAGGCGCTCGGCGAGTTTTTGCGTGGCGGCCTTCAGCTCCGCAGCGGGGACGACCTTCGCAACCAGGCCCCATTCATAGGCCTGCTGCGCGGTAAAATTGTCCTCCGACAGGAATATCTGGAGCGCACGTCGCGATCCGACCGTACCGACGATCCCGACCGTCGAGCCGCCGTCCGGCGACACCCCGATCTTGGCATAGGCCGGCGTGAACTTGGCATCCTCCGCGGCGATGCAGAGATCGGTGACGAAGGCGAGGCCCATGCCGGCGCCGGCCGCCGAGCCGTGCACGCTGGACAGCGAGATCTTCGGCATGCGCCGGATGATCTCGATGAAGGCGTGATAATGCTTCAGCAGCTCGCCGACGACCGGCGTGACCGTGCCGGCTTCGGCCGCAGCGCCGATGGTCTGCAGATCGCCGCCGGCCGAGAAGGCGCGGCCTTCTCCTTCGAGCACGACGACCCTGATGTCGTCGGCGCCTTCGAGATAGGTCGCGAGCTGTTCGAGCTTCTGCGCGATTGCAAGGTTGACCGAGTTGAACGCGGCGGGGCGGTTGAGCGTGATGGTTGCGATCGGGCCGTCGATCCGCAGCAGGGCGGGATCATCGGGTTTGGAGACGGGAGCTGGCATCTGGAATATCCCCGGCATGAGGTCGTTGCTGCAACTAAATCGCAGAAGGTCGGGGGTGACAATCCCCGGCCGCCAGTGCCCCGCATGCCGCTCTTGCGCAGGACGGAATGATGGGCTCAAATGGGCCGCCTTCGTTTAGGAACGGACACGAGCGCCGGCTCCTCCTGGGCAAGCCAAGCCAATATCAGCGAGAGAGGAGACGACATGGGTGACGCTCGTGTCTCCGGAAATGGGCTGTTCCAATGACGGGTGGTCCGGTGATCATTGTCGGAGCCGGCCATGGCGGCTACCAGGTCGCGGCATCCCTGCGTCAGGCGGGTTTCTCCGATCGCGTCTGCCTGATCAACGACGAGGCGCATCTGCCCTATCAGCGGCCGCCGCTGTCCAAGGCCTATATCAAGGGCTCGGCCGGTCCGGAGAGCCTGATGTTCCGGCCGGAGAAATTCTACCAGGATCAGAAGATCGAGCTGATCGCGGGCCGCGCGGTGTCGATCGATCGCGCCGGCCACAAGGTGCATCTCGCATCCGGCGAGACGCTGCCTTACGGCCACCTCGTGCTGGCCACGGGCGCGCGCAACCGGCTGCTTGATTTGCCGAATGCGAATTTGCCCGACGTGAAATACTTACGCATCCTCGACGACAGCGAGGCGCTGCGACAGATCATGCCGTCGAAGTCGCGTGTCGTGGTGATCGGCGCCGGCTTCATCGGCCTCGAATTCGCGGCCACCGCGCGGATCAAGGGCCTCGAGGTCGACGTGCTCGAGCTCGCCCCGCGCGTGATGGCGCGCGCGGTGACGGCGGAGGTCTCGGAGTATTTTCAGGCGCGCCATCGCGAGGCCGGCATCCGCATTCACCTCGGTGTGCAGGCAACCTCGATCGAGGCGGAGGGCGGCAAGGTCACCGGCGTTTCCTTGAGCGACGGAAGGCATCTGCCGGCCGACCTCGTCGTGGTCGGTGTCGGCGTGCTGCCGAACATCGAGCTTGCGGCGGAGGCGGGGCTTCCCGTCGCCGCCGGCATCATCGTCGACGCATATCTCTCGACGTCCGATCCTGACATCTCCGCGATCGGCGACTGCGCGCTGTTCGCCAGTCCGCGCTTTGGCGGATCGCAGCGGCTGGAATCGGTGCAGAACGCCACCGATCACGCCCGCTGCCTCGCGGCGCGGCTGACCGGCGACCGCAAGGCCTACGACAGCCATCCCTGGTTCTGGAGCGACCAGGGCGACGACAAGCTCCAGATGGCGGGGCTGACCACCGGCTACGACCGCGTCGTGCTGCGCGGCGATCCCGCGAAGAAAGCGTTCTCGGCGTTCTGCTACAAGGGCGACAGACTGCTCGGCATCGAGTCGGTCAACCGCGCCGGCGACCACATGTTCGGCCGCCGGCTGTTCGGACTGGAGCGCTCGATCACGCCGGAGCAGGCCGCGGATGAAGGCTTCGACCTGAAGAGCGCGCTGGCCTGATCTTCTCCCTCGCCCCGCTTGCGGGGAGAGGGTCGGGGTGAGGGGGACTCTCCACGGGGACGGTGATCGTTCGACTCGTGGAGACTCCCCCTCACCCGGATTGCATCTTCGATGCAATCCGACCTCTCCCCGCAAGCGGGGCGAGGTGAAGAAAGTGCGTCGTGCTACAGAACAGCCGCCACTTCCGCAGCCGTCGGCATCGAGGGACCTGCGCCCATCCGCTGCACGCTGATCGAGGCGGCCGCGTTGGCGAAGGCGAGTGCGGCACGCAGTTGCACTCCGCTCGCAAGCTGCGACGCGAGCGCGCCCACAAAACAATCTCCGGCACCTGTGGTGTCGATCGCCTTCACCGCGCGACCGGGCACCGCGAACTCCTCGCGGCCTGCCAGCGCGAGCACGCCGCGTTTGCCGAGCGTGATGCAGATGGTCTGGTCCGCGCGCGCCTGAAGTTTTCGCGCGACCTCGATGATGCGCGCCGCAGTATCCTCCTCCGCAAGCTCCACGCCCGCGAGGAAGCCGAGCTCGGTCTCGTTCAGCACGAGGATGTCGACGAGCGCCAGCAGCTCGGAGGACATCTTTTGCGCGGGTGCCGGGTTGAGCAGCGTCGTGGCGCCGGCGCTATGGGCGCGTTGGAAGAAGGCGGCAATCGTCGGCAGCGGAATCTCGAACTGGCTGACGGCCACATCGCCCTTCGCCAGCGGAACGTCCGCGACATCGTCGGCGCCGACCAGCGCATTGCTGCCGGGGATGACGACGATGGTGTTGTCGGAGGCCGCGACCGTGATGATCGCGGTGCCGCTATGCGTGTCGGCGTCCCGAACGGAGCCGAGATCGATGCCCTGCGCGCCGAGGAACGTCCGCAACTCAGCGCCGAAGGAATCCTTGCCAAGCCGGCCGATCAGCGTGGTCTTCACGCCGAGTCGCGACGCCGCGACGGCCTGGTTCGCGCCCTTGCCGCCGGGAAAATACAGCACCTGCCGGCCGGCGACGGTCTCACCGACCTTGGGATGGCGATCGGCGGTCGCCACCACATCCATGTTGATGCTGCCGGCGATAAAGACGCGCCCCATGATATGCCCTTACAAAACCCTAGACCCTGACTTCGAACTCGTGCCTGACTTTGGCGATGTCCACAAGGGTCGGCAGCCCGGCCTCGTTGCCGAGGCGCTGGATCTTGAAGGTCGAGGCGGCGCGGGCAAAATCAAAATGCTCGCGCCAGCTTTTGCCGGGATGGGCGAGGTAGGAATAGACATAGGCGCCATGGAAGACGTCGCCGGCGCCGTTGGTGTCGATCACGCGCTCGCGCGGGATCGGCATCGCTGGCATGACCTCGACCGCACCCGTTTCATTGTACCAGAGCAGGCCCTTCTCACCCATGGTGACGCCGCCGATCTTGCAGCCGCGGCTCTTGAGGTAGTCGAGCATCTTCTCCGGCGTCAGGTCCATCTGCTCGCACAGGCGTTCGGCGACGATGGCGACGTCGATGAATGCGAGCAGCTCATGCGTGTTGGTGCGCAGGCCGCCGCCGTCGAGCGATGTCAGGATGCCGGCCTCGCGGCAGACCTTTGCATAATGGATCGCGGCATCGGGCTGATGGCCGTCGATGTGCAGGGCGCGGCAGCCGCCGAGATTGAGCATCGGGAACGGATGGATGTGCTCGTCGTCGCGGCAGCGGACGATGGCGCGCTTGCCGTCCTTGGGCATGATGAAGGACAGCGAGGACTGGTTCACCTTCCGCCCGTGCAGCGAGATCGCGTATTTCGCGCACATGTCCTGGAACATGCGCCCCAGCCAGTCATTGGCCGCCGTGGCGATGAGATCGGGCACGATGCCGAGCTTGGCGCAGCAGAACGCCGCCGTCACCGCGTTGCCGCCGAAGGAGACCGCGTAGTCCGTTGCCACGTGCTTTTCGTCGCCTGTCGGCATGTGGTCGGTGATGAAGACGACGTCGATATAGGTCTGACCGATAAAGAGAGCCTGCATTGGTTGTCCGTGATGCGCTGGGTGGTCCGGCCGGCGGGCTTACTCTAACACCGGTTCCGCTCTGGGGAAGCTGAAATTATTCGCAAATCTGCCGCCCGAGCGCTTGAGGTCGGCATGGGGCCGGAATACGACCATCACCAGTCCATGCCAAGCCCGGACAAACGCCGTCCTTCGGAACATGGTTCCAGGTCGATCAAGGGGGAATGATGATCACCGGCCTCGATCACGTCGTCGCCCTGGTGAGGGATATCGGTGCGGCCAAGGCGGCGTATCAGACGCTGCTCGGGCGCGCGCCGGCCTGGCAGAATTCCGGCGAGGGCGCCGACCGCGTGCTGTTCACGCTTGCGAACATGACGATCGAGCTGATGGCGCCGAGCGGCTTTAACGTTGCGGCAGACCGGATCCGCGCGCTGCTCGACGACCGCGAGGGCGTGCTCGCCAGCCTGTGCTTTCGTGTCGCAGATATGGGCAAGATGCACCGGCGGCTGGAGCGGGTGGCCTTGAGGCCTGATCCGGTCGCCGAGGTCGAAAGCAGCGACGTCGAGAGCGGCGCGGTCCTGCACTGGAAACGCACGCGTGCCGCGACCGAATTGACGCGCGGCGTGCGCATGTTCTTCCTCGAGCTCGCCGAGGAGCGGCCGCTGTCGGCTGCGACCGACATCGCGCCGATCGATGGGCTCGACCACGTCGTGGTCACCACCGAGGATTCCGACCGCGCCGCCGCGCTCTATGGCGCGCGGCTCGGCCTTGATCTCGCACTGGACCGCTCGCACCAGGATTGGGGCCAGCTGATGTTCTTCCGCTGCGGCGACCTCATCGTCGAAGTGGTGCGCCGCCCCGTGGCAGGCGGAGATTCCCTGCATGACCGTCTCTGGGGCCTGAGCTGGCGGGTCGCCGACATCGACGCCACCCGCGCCCGCCTGCTCGCCGCCGGCCTCGACGTCACCGAGGTGCGCAACGGCCGCAAGCCGGGCACGCGGATCATGACGGTGCGAAACGGCACCTGCGGGATCCAGACGGTGCTGCTGGAGCGCTCGCCGAAGCCGGCGGGTTGAAGCTCCGCTCTCTCCACCCGTCATTGCGAGGAGCGAAGCGACGAAGCAATCCAGAGTCTTTCCGCAGAGGCACTCTGGATTGCTTCGCTGCGCTCGCAATGACGGCGGGCGCGTGGTACATGGCATACCGTAAGCACCCAGCGAGCAACCGGTTTGGCGAAGGCAAAGCGAACTCTGAAATGGCAGCGCGATCCCGAGGGGATGCGGCTGCGCATTCTCGAAGCCGCCAAGCAGGAGTTTTCGGCCCACGGCCTTGCCGGAGCGCGTGTCGACCGCATCGCGGCGAAGGCCGGCGCCAACAAGCGCATGCTCTATTATCACGTCGGCAACAAGGACGAGCTCTATCTCGCGGTGCTCGAAGGCGCCTATGACAAGATCCGCAGCGAGGAGCGGGGGCTCGATCTCGAGCATCTCGATCCGCCCGAAGCGATCCGCCGGCTGATCGAGTTCACCTGGAACTACTTCCTGCGCAACCCGGAATTTCTGTCGCTGCTCCAGACCGAGAATCTCGCACGCGCAAAGCACCTCAAGCGCTCGACCAAGGTCAAGTCGATGCACTCGCCCTTCGTCGAGATGATCCGCACCGTGGTGCTGCGCGGCGTCGACAGCGGCGATTTCCAGGTCGCGGTCGATCCGGTGCAGCTCTATATCTCCATCGCGGGGCTCTGCTTCTTCTATCTCTCCAATTCGGCCACTTTGAGCGTGATCTTCGGCCGCGATCTGCTGGCCAAGGACGCCAAGGACGAGCGGCTTTCGCACATGGTCGGCCTCGTGCTGGCCGCGCTGACGGGCCGATCGACCGCGCTGTTCGAGATCGCCAAGGCGCCGAAGTCGCGCAGCGCGGTGGCGCAGACGGTTTAGAGACGCAGACCTCGCACCTTGCTCCGTCATTGCGAGCGCAGCGAAGCAATCCAGAATCTTTCCGCAGCGGCAGTCTGGATTGCTTCGCTGCGCTCGCAATGACGAGGGTGTGGCACTCTCGTGCCCCGGGCGCAGCGCAACGCCCCCTTAGCGGTGCGCTGTAGAGCCGGGGCCGATATATCCGCGGCGAACGGCGCCTCTGGGTCCCTGCTCTGCGCAGCAGCGCAAGGGCGCTGCAGCGCGTCCAGGACACGAGAGGAGGTCAGGAACCGGCACAAAACGTCACAGGGAAAGCTCTGGACAGTATTTATCCAACGAGTTAATTTCTCCTCCGAACGAAGAAGAATGCCGGGAGTGAGACGTGGCTGAAGTCAAGCCGCAGAGTGCGGTGTCCAAGATGCTGAATGCGGCCTGGGTCCGGCCGTTCCTGTTCCTGGTCTTCATCGTCGTCGCCTGGGATCTTGCGATCCGCCTGTTTAAGATCCCCGCCTATCAGATCCCGGCGCCGGGCGATGTTCTCGCCGTGCTGCGCACCGAATGGCCGGAACTGCTGCGCCAGTCCTGGCCGACCACCTATGCGACCGTCTGCGGCTTCCTGCTGTCGGCGCTGTTCGGCATTCCCGTCGCCATGCTGATCGCGGGCTCGAAGACGGTGGAGAGCTATGTCTATCCGTTGCTGGTGTTCTCGCAATCCGTGCCGAAGATCGCGATCGCGCCGCTGTTCGTGGTCTGGTTTGGCTTCGGCATCATTCCCAAAGTGATTTCCGCCTTCCTGCTCGGCTTCTTCCCGGTGGTGGTCTCCGCCGTGCAGGGCTTCAAATCGGTCGATCCTGACATGGTCGATCTCGCCCGCGCCATGCAGGGCAGCCGCTTCCAGGTGTTCCGCGCAGTGAACCTGCCGCATGCGCTGCCGGCGATCTTCTCAGGTCTCAAGGTGTCGGTGACGCTTGCCGTGGTCGGCGCGGTCGTTGGCGAATTCGTCGGCTCCAATTCCGGCATCGGCTACGTCATGCAGCGCTCGATCGGCACCTTCGACCTGCCGACGATGTTCGCGGCGCTGGTGATCCTGGCGCTGCTCGGCGTGATCCTGTTCTGGATCGTGGACCGGATCGAGAAGCTGGTCATTCCCTGGCATGTCAGCCAGCG
Source organism: Bradyrhizobium japonicum USDA 6 (assembly GCF_000284375.1). NCBI lineage: Bacteria > Pseudomonadati > Pseudomonadota > Alphaproteobacteria > Hyphomicrobiales > Nitrobacteraceae > Bradyrhizobium > Bradyrhizobium japonicum. The sequence continues at coordinate 7,116,674 of NC_017249.1, read as the reverse complement.
CGAGGACGTGATTTTCGCCTCTTAACAAGAACTAAGGCAACGAACGGCCATCAACGGCCGACGCAACAAGGGCAAGGGAGAGAAACAATGAAGCGGTGGATAGGAGCTGTCTCGGCTGCGCTGATGGTGTTTGCGGCGATGCCCGCGCAGGCAGCCGACAAAGTCGTGTTGATGCTGAACTGGTACGTCTATGGCGAGCACGCGCCGTTCTATTACGGCAAGGCCAAGGGCATTTATGCCGCCGAAGGCATCGATCTCGAAATCCAGGAAGGCCGCGGATCGGCTGCGACCACGCAGGCCGTCGCCGCCAAGACCGCCGATTTCGGCTATGTCGACGTCCCCACCATGATGCGCGCCGCGATCAAGGGCGCACCTGTCGTCGCGACCGGTGTGCTGCTCCAGACCAGTCCGATGTCCGCCATGGGTTTTGCCGACAAGAACATCAAGAAACCGGAAGACATCAAGGGCAAGACGGTGGCGATCACGCCGGCCGATTCCATGACCCAGATCTGGCCGCTGTTCCTGAAGAAGACCGGCCTGAAGGAGAGCGATTTCCAGACCGTCGCCGGCGACGGCCAGACCAAGCTCAACGCCGTCATCAATGGCCAGGCTGACCTGCTGCTCGGCTACGTCATGGACCAGTCGATGAAGATCAAGGACGCCACCGGCAAGGACGTGTTCCCGATCAAGTTCGCCGACTACGGCATCAACATGGTGTCCTCCGGCATCATCGCCAACTCCGACTATGTGAAGGCGAATGCCGACCTCGTCCGCCGCTTCATGTCGGCGACGACCAAGGCGGTCGAAGCCGCCGAGAAGGAGCCGAAGGCGGCCGCGCAGTCGATCCTCGATGCCAACCCCAAGGGCGGCAAGATCGACACGCTGACGCAGGGCTTTGAGCTGACCATTCCGCTCTACCGGACCGCCGAGACCAAGAGCAAGCGGCCGTTCCAGGTCACCGACCAGAACATGACGGACTCCGTCAACCTGATGGTCGAATATGGCGGACTGGATGCCAAGGCCAAGGAGAACCCGAAGGCCTTCTACACCAACGATTATCTGCCGAAGAGCGGATCGTGAAGCAAGCCGCAGTCGTGAGCGAAACCGTGCAGCAGGCCGCGCATCTGAGACTGGTGAGCGACCGGGCTGCCGGCGATGCGTCGGGCATCAAACTGTCCGGCGTGTCGAAGACCTACCGGACGCGCGACGGCGACGTGCCGTCGCTGCGTCCGCTCGATTTCCACATCAACGACGGCGAGTTCTTCGTCGTGGTCGGCCCTAGCGGCTGCGGCAAGTCCACGCTGCTCAAGCTGATCTCGGGCCTGCTGCCGCCGACATCAGGCGAGGTCCTGGTGGAGGGTGAGAAGGTCACGAAGCCGCACGGCAATGTCGGCATCGTCTTCCAGAACGCGCTGCTGCTGCCCTGGCGCAACATCCTCGCGAACGTGATGCTGCCGATCGACATGAAGCGGCTGCCGCGACAACACTATCTCGATCGCGCCAAGGCGCTGCTGAAGCTGGTCGGCCTCGAAGGTTTCGAGAAGAAGCTGCCCTGGCAGCTCTCGGGCGGCATGCAGCAGCGCGCCTCGATCTGCCGTGCGCTGGTGCACGATCCCAAGATCATGCTGATGGACGAGCCGTTCGGTGCGCTCGACGCGTTGACGCGCGAGCGCATGAATGTCGAGCTGATGCGGATCCAGCGTGAGACCAGGAAGACGGTGCTCCTGATCACGCATTCGATTCCGGAGGCCGTGTTCCTCGCCGACCGCGTGCTGGTCATGACCGAGCGGCCCGGCGCGATCGCGGCGATCTACGACGTGCCGCTGCCGCGTCCGCGCTCGCTCGACGTGATGGCCGATCCTGTCTTCACCGAACTCGTGCAACGCATCCGCAAGCATTTCTTCTCACAGGGTGCACTGGACTGACGATCATGGCGCCGCGCCTGAAGCTGCGAGACATCTCTTTCTTCGAACGTCCCGTGCAGTTCGCGCGGCCGTTCCGCTTCGGCGCGATCACGATCAACGCGACGCCGCAGCTGTTCGTGCGGGTCGAGATCGAGGTCGAGGGCAGGGGCGTTGCGGTGGGCGCCAGCGCCGAGCTGCTGGTGCCAAAATGGTTCGACAAGCGGCCGGAGCTGTCGCCGGCGCAGACGGTCGACGGCCTGCGGCGCTCGCTGGAGATTGCGCGGGGCCTTTATCTCGCGCGAACCGGATTTTTGACGGCGTTCGATCTGCATGCCTCGTGCATCGGTGCCCAGATCGCGACCTGTGCAAAAAAGAACATTCCCGCGCTTGCCGCGGCTTATGGCCCCGCGGAAATCGACAAGGCGATCCTCGATGCGCTGCTCCGCGCCGCCGAGACCAATTTTTTCGATGGGATGGCCGGCAACATTGCCGGCATCGATGCGCGGCTGTCGCCTGACCTGAAGGAAACGGATATCGCGCAGTTTCTCGCGGGCCGAAGGCCGCTGCCGCGCGTTGCCATCAGGCACACCGTGGGCCTCGACGATACCGTCGAAGGTGAGGGCGGTGTGGCCGATGCACGCGAGAACGCCGGTGCCAGTTACTTCAAGCTGAAGCTATCAGGGGATTTCGCGGTTGATGCAGCCCGGTTGACGCGTATTGGCAAGGAGCTCGATACGCTGGGGCGTGACTGCAAGGTGACGCTCGACGCCAACGAGCAGTATGCCGATCTCTCCTCACTGCATGCGCTGACCGACCGGCTCGACCACGATGCAGCGCTACGACCGATCGCGTCGCGGCTGCTCTATGTCGAGCAACCGATGCCGCGCGACATGACCCGGCAGTCGCCGCTCGGCTCGCTCGCGGCGCACGGCTTCATCATCGACGAGGCCGACGATTCCTACGATGCCTTCCCGGCGGCACGCGCGCTCGGCTATTGCGGCATCTCCTCGAAATCCTGCAAGGGCCTCTACAAGTCCATCGTCAATGCGACGCGCGCGGCGAAATGGAGCGCTGGCGGCGCGCGGTTCTTCGTGACCGGTGAGGACCTGACCTGCCAGGCGGGTCTCGCCGTGCAGCAGGATCTCGCGCTCGGTGCCTTCATCGGCGTGACCCATGCCGAGCGCAACGGCCACCACTATGTCGACGGCTTCGGCGAGACGCCCGCGGCTGAAGCGCAGGCCTTCGCGGCCGCGCATCCCGATCTCTACGCCGATGCCGGGCAGGGCGTCCGGCTCTCCATTCACGACGGCGATCTCCTGACGGGATCGCTCACCACAACGGGCTTTGCGACGTCGGTCCATCCGGACTGGTCGGCGCTCGCCCCGCTCGAACAGCCAAAATCACTTCAGGAGCAATTGGCATGACCACCCAACGCCTCGGCCTCATCATGAACGGCGTCACTGGCCGCATGGGGCTCAACCAGCATCTGATCCGCTCGATCGTCGCGATCCGCGATCAGGGCGGCGTTCGGCTGAAGAACGGCGATCGCGTGATGCCCGATCCGATCCTGGTCGGCCGCAGCGCCGACAAGGTCGAAGCCCTCGCCAGGCGCTACAACATCGCGCGCTGGACCACCGACCTCGATGCGGCGCTCGCCGACAAGAACGACACCATGTTCTTCGACGCCGCGACCACGCAGGCGCGGCCCGGCCTTCTGACCCAGGCCATCAATGCCGGCAAGCACGTCTATTGCGAGAAGCCGATCGCGACGAACTTCGAAGAGGCGCTCGAGGTCGTCAAGCTCGCCAACGCCAAGGGCGTCAAGCATGGCACGGTGCAGGACAAGCTGTTCCTGCCCGGCCTGAAGAAGATCGCCTTCCTGCGTGACTCCGGCTTCTTCGGCCGCATCCTGTCGGTGCGCGGTGAATTCGGCTATTGGGTGTTCGAAGGCGGTTGGCAGGAGGCGCAGCGGCCGTCCTGGAACTACCGCGACGAGGACGGCGGCGGCATCATCCTCGACATGGTCTGTCACTGGCGCTACGTGCTCGACAACCTGTTCGGCAACGTCCAGAGCGTGGTCTGCATCGGCAACACCGACATCCCCGAGCGCTTTGACGAGCAGGGCAAGAAGTACAAGGCGACCGCGGACGATTCCGCCTATGCGACCTTCCAGCTCGAGGGCGGCGTCATCGCCCACATCAACATGTCCTGGGTGACGCGCGTCTATCGCGACGACCTCGTCACCTTCCAGGTTGACGGCACACACGGCTCGGCAGTCGCGGGCCTGTCGGATTGCATGATCCAGGCGCGGCAGGCGACGCCCCGGCCGGTGTGGAATCCGGATGAGAAGCGTCTGCACGATTTCTACGGCGACTGGCAGAAGCTGCCTGACAACGTCACCTACGACAACGGCTTCAAGGAGCAGTGGGAGATGTTCATCCGCCACGTCTACGAGGACGCGCCCTACAAGTTCACGCTGCTCGAAGGCGTCAAGGGCGTGCAGCTCGCCGAATGTGCGCTGAAGAGCTGGAAGGAGCGGCGCTGGATCGACGTCGCCCCGATCAAGGCCTGATGTCTGTTAGATAAGTCCCGATGTCTACCAAGCCGTCATTGCGAGCGAAGCGAAGCAATCCAGAATCTTTCCGCAGAGGCAGTCTGGATTGCTTCGTCGCTTCGCTCCTCGCAATGACGGGGAGAGGTTCGAAGCCATGAACAAACCTGTGTTGCCGATGTCGTCATTGTCGCTCAAGTTGCCGAAGGCGGATCGTTCGATCGAGACTTATCGGCTCGCGGCGTCGCGAACGTTCCCCGCTAAACTCGAAGGCACGCTGAATCGCATCGCGTTCTCGGCGGTGCACACGGTTGTCGATCCCTTTGCGGACAATGATCCCTGGCTCTCGGCCGCCGTCGACTGGGACAAGACCATCGCCTTCCGCGAGCACGTCTGGGACCTCGGCCTCGGCGTCGCCGAAGCCATGGACACCGCGCAACGCGGGATGGGGTTGGACTGGCCGACTTCGCTGGAGCTGATCACCCGCTCGGTCGGCGCCGCCAAGCGGCGCAATGCACTGGTGTTCTCCGGCGCGGGCACGGACCATCTCGCTGTCGAGGATGCCAAGAGCCTCGACGACGTCATCCGTGCCTATGAGGAGCAGCTCTCGGCCGTCGAGAAGGTCGGCGGCCGCATCATTTTGATGGCGTCGCGTGCTCTCGCAAAACTCGGCCGCAGCGCCGACGATTACGCCAAGGTCTATAACCGCGTGCTGTCGCAGGTCCGTGAGCCCGTGATCATCCACTGGCTCGGCGATATGTTCGATCCCGCTCTGACCGGATATTGGGGCACCAAGGACCTCGACAAGGCGATGGACGTTGCGGTGGCCATCATCAACAACAATGCGGCCAAGGTTGATGGCGTCAAGGTCTCGCTGCTCGACAAGCAACGCGAGATCGACATGCGCAGGCGCCTGGACAAGCGCATCAAGATGTACACCGGCGACGATTTCAACTACGCGGAGCTGATCGCCGGCGACGACCATGGCTTTTCGCACGCGCTGCTCGGCATCTTCGATGCGATCGCGCCGGCGGCGTCCTACGCGCTGTCGCGGCTCGCGGCAGGCGACGAGGCCGGCTTCCACGACGTGCTGGGGCCGACGGTGCCGCTGTCGCGCCACATCTTCAAGGCGCCGACGCGCTTCTACAAGACCGGCGTCGTCTTCATGGCCTATCTCAACGGCCACCAGGATCATTTCACCATGGTCGGGGGGCAGGAGAGCGCGCGCTCGATGCTGCATCTGGCCGAGCTGTTCCGGCTTGCCGATCGGGCCGGCCTGCTCGCCAATCCTGAAATGGCGACGCGGCGGATGAAGACCGTGCTGGCCTCGCACGGACTGGAAGACTGATGCGCGATTTCTCGTCCGACCATCGCTGGCTGTCGCTCAACACGGCGACGGTCCGCAAGCAGGGTGACCTCGTCGAGATCATCGAGGCCTGTGCAAGGCATGGCATCCGCGCCATCGATCCCTGGCGCGACCAGGTCGCTTCCGTCGGTCTGGATCGCGCCGCGCGCGCGGTGCGCGATGCCGGCCTCGAGCTGTCGGGCTATTGCCGTGGCGGCATGTTCACCTCCGACGCATCGCGCCGGGGCGAGGTGCGCGACGACAACCGGCGTTGTGTCGATGAAGCCAAGGCGCTGGGCGCGCCCTGCATCGTGCTCGTCGTCGGCGGCCTGCCGCAATATTCGCGGCCGGGCAGCGAGGCGTCCAAGGATATCGCGGGCGCGCGCGGTCAGGTCGAGGAGGCGCTCGCCGAGATGCTCGACTACGCCAAACAGGCAAGGCTGCCGCTGGCGATCGAGCCCTTGCATCCGGCCTATGCAGCCGACCGCGCCTGCGTGAACACCACGAAACAGGCGCTCGACATCTGCGATCGGCTCGACCCCGGCCGCAGCGGCATGCTCGGCGTCGCGCTCGACGTCTATCACATCTGGTGGGATCCAGAGCTGATGGCCCAGATCGCGCGCGCCGGTCGAGATCGCCTGCTGGCCTTCCATGTCTGCGACTGGCTGGTGCCGACCAAGGATATCCTCAACGACCGCGGCATGATGGGCGACGGCGTCATCGACATCAAATCGGCGCGCGCCGCGGTCGAGGCACAGGGGTTTGCCGGCTATTCGGAGATCGAGATCTTCTCCAACGATTGGTGGAGCAAGCCGATGGACGAGGTGCTGCGCACGTGCATTACGCGGCACAAGACAGTGGTGTAGCTCCCACGCGCGCTGTCCTCGCGGGCTTGGGACCTATCGCGGCGCGTTGTCGGTTGGCGCAGCGACATGTCCGGATTCCGGCGCGAACCAGAAGTCGCCGGCTGAGGGGCAAACCGACGCGATTGACCCTGAGCGGACCTTAGGACGCAGGTTTGCGTCGTCTTCGTTTGCAGGTTTGCGCTATACTTGGCGAGCGTCAGTTATTTCGCTCTGGGGGCGTCCAAGCAAATGGGATTATGCCATGCCGAAGCGCTCTTCCATAGGCAAGCGTCGAAGCAAAGTCTTACCCACCTTAGGGCTTGTCGGCATGTCTCTCTCGATGGCAAGCGGTGCGTGCGCCTCAACCAGCGAAGTTCCGGCGAATACACCACCGCCCTCGCCGAAGCACGAAATCTTTCTTGGTGAGGAGGAAATCTCCGACGTCAGTTTGGCGACGTTCTATGTCTTCGACAGGGAAGATGCTGGACCACCACCGCTCTTCCAGAAACTAAGGCTGGCCGCCGGATGCGGTGCCGGCTGTGGCTGCAGCTTCGGCTGTGCCTACTGGCCGCAACCTCCGCAACCCCCGAAGGCAACGCAGCCGACACAGCATCGAAAGAAGAAGCCTCCGCACCGCACGAACTAAACGGCGTCCGACACAGCAGCCTCAGTAGGGCTTACCCCGAGCCGAAGAAGCTCGAAATTCCCCGCAGGTCGCTGTCAGGGGTAGACCGGACCTCTCTCGCGCGGGCCTCTACCGCCGCTATTGACCCAGAGCGGACTTTCGAGGCTCGGGATCTGCTTGATCCATGTCAAGGTCGCAGGGCGCATCTATGTCAAGGTCGCAGCGCGCGCCTGCCAGCTACGCTCAAGACACAACAGGAGGCTGCGATGACTGAAGAGATCAAGTCGGAAGTGATTTCGCGTCGAAGGGTTTTTTCCCTGCTCGGGCTCGCTGCGTCGAGCTTAGTGGTGGCGACGATTCCGGTCTCGCCGCAGGTGACACCGCACGGCGTGGAGTTAAGCGTTGATCAAGCGCAGGCCTACACGTACCGGCGCGCCCGCGTGACTACGCGTCGTGTGTCCCGTCGCGCGTATCGCCGTGGTTATTATTATTAGCAGAGCGCGATGGGCAACGGTGATGGCGCTGGCAGAGTGAGCCGGAAACCGGTTCAACGCCGTCACCGCTATCGACCCGATTCACCGCTTCAACCAGGTACGAATGGGCGATCAGCCCTAAGACCGCCAGAGCGCTCGGCCTCGAAGTGCCGACCTCTCTGCTCTGACGAGGTGATCGAATAATCGCCGCCGATGTCTGCTATTGGCCCATCTCGGACCTTCGCCCCTTCACCGCATTGGGCCGCTCTCGGCCGAATACCGGACTTGCGGCTAACGAAACGAGAAGCACGAAGCAGCCTACCGCAGCGGTGCTGTGCCCTTTGGATTTGGTTGGAATTCAGTCCGTGCGACGCACCTAACAGCGAGCCGGTTGGAGTACCACCAACGAGAGGTGGACAGCCGTCAGCTTTCAGGCAGAATGATATCATCCCGATGCCGCAGCCTCGCCACGGTCTGCGCCAGATCGGATGCGGTAATCAGTGGCATCAACGATCGGCAGGCACGGCGGATGTACCCACGCCTGATGATCTTGGATGGCCCCGGCGTGCAATCGTCGGGGCCATTGTTGTGATCGGCATGCCGCAGGCCCCCGGCGTGATCCGGCCCGGCCCCGTTCTATTGCGGCGATAAGGAAAGACCGCCCGAAAGAGGTCTTTCAGTCCAATGTGCCGGGCCAAAATAGTTTCGGGATCAAACCTTGTCCGGCCCGGTCTGATCGCCAGCTAACCACTATCCTGGGAAGGCCGCTGACAATTAAGATTTCAGTCCTAGAATGGATGCATCTGCGACTTAGGAACCCGTCGTCCGACGCGAGCCTTGTTGGGTGCCTGCGTACAGCGCCGGCCGAAGGGGCTGCGTCGGTGAAAAGTCAGACGATTGCGCTATCATCGATTGACCGTCAAACACCGGACTATCACTCTTCAATTCAATCTGCGAAATTGTGACGACATAAATGCGCTTGTAAACAAGCTGGCGCGAAGGGAGGTTCGCAGTGGAGGCAGTGGAGAGAGTGCAGCGCTTGCGTGCGATGGGTTCGCTGTGCCGCCAACAGGCCGCTTACAACAGCATGAACAAATGGAAGCTGCTCGCAGAAGCAGAATACTGGGACCACCTGGCTGATCTTGAGTTGTCTGCCTACTCCCAGCAATGCAACGCCATTGGCGCGGATGAGAAAGTGCGGCCTCAAGCGATCCCAACCGCGAATGACGCCGGACCGAAGACGATTTCCGTCGCGTGAGGTCGAGACGAGGCGGTTGTTTGCATTCCGTGCCGCCGCACTTTTCACGGAGAGAAGCGGCCCGGACGCGGATGCTCTCGTCGAATTGCGAAACAGGGCGATGATGGTACCCCGCGTCGTTCGGCCGCTGCTCAAATTGCAGCGAAAGAATGCGACGCTGCCGTCACGGGCCTGCGAGCTGTTGCAGCGTGTTGAAGCGCGCCTTCTGCTCGCTACTCAGCGTGGCATAGAACTCGTCCAGGGCGGGCTCGACCAGCTTGGCGGCCTGAAGCATGGCCTCGAGCCGGTGCTGCATCGCCTCCAGCCGTCCGACCGGCGTCAGCGGCACATCGTTCGGACAGGCTGCCTGTAGGCCCTCAACACCCTTCGCCGTCGCTTCGCCGAGACGGTCGAGCGCCTCCTTCTGCTTGCCCGCGGGATGGAGCACAGCTTCGATCCTTTGGATCGGCAACTGGGTCAGGCCGGACTTCGGATCGCCGCAGCCTTCGGCACTGCCTTCCTGGGCACCGGCTTCCTGCTGCCGAGGAGAGCGGTCGCCGATGTTGGGGCCGAGCGCGTTGAAGCGGGCCTGCTGCTCGTCACTGAGCGAGTTGTAGAAAGTCTCCAGTGCCGGTCGCACGATCTTGACAGCATCCAGTGTCGCGCTGACGCGGTTCATCATCGCCCGCAAGCGGCCAGGCGGGGTCAGTGCATAAGTATCAGCGCAGGAGTCCTTGAACACACCTGCAGCGTTGGCCGCCGCGGTCTTCAACGCGTCGAGCAGCGCACGTTGCTCGGGCGTCGGCCGCACCGCGCTCGTGATATCGTCGAGCGGCCAAGCCGTGACGCCCTTGTCCGGCGTGCCGCACAATTGCTGCAGCGTTTGCGGGCTCACGCTGGCGCGCTGGCGCGCGCGGGTGCCGCCACCGGCTTGCGGATAGTCATACGGGTTGGTGCTGGCATAAGCGGAATAGGGGCTGTCACCACCCCAGAACACGGTGTCGACGAAGTCGTCATACGCGTACGCCCAATAGCCGGGTTCGTAAGCATAGGACCAGAACGTGTAGTCAAAAATGTCGGAATAGGCGTAGGGCCAGAACACGGGCCCAAGCCATGCCACGAACACCGCGTGATGGCGGTGTCGCCAGGCCTGCCGGGGAGCCCAGCCGCTGTGGCGGGCGACGAGGGCCGCCTGGGTTTGCGCAAGAGGCCGCTCGCGGAAGTGCGCGCCAAACCGCCCGCGCGCGGCGCCAGCCGCTGCAACTGTTGCAGCGGGGGCCTGCAGTCCGAGCCTCTGCTGGCGCGCCAGATCGCTTTGCTGCGCGCGTTGCTCGCGGTCGAGCAAGCGGTTCTGCGTCTGGAGTATCCGTTGCTGCTCGCGCTGCGCGCGTGCGCCCTCCGGTTTTTGCGACTGCAATGTCTGCACACGCTGCTGCAGGCGATCGATGCGGGTCTGGCGCTCCGCGGTCTGGCGCGACAGCATCTCGCGCTGTCGCTGCTCGACGTGCTGCTCACGCTGTTGCACGCGCTGCTCGCGCTCCAGCAGCCTATTCTGCGACTGCAGCAACCGCTGCTGCTCGCGTTGCGCTCTTGCGCCTTCCGGCTTTTGCGACTGCAATGTCTGCACACGCTGCTGCAAGTGGTCGATGCGGCCCTGGCGTTCCGAGGCTTGGCGCGACAGCGTCTCGCGCGGCTGTTCCGGCCGAACGCTCGCGGCCGACGGTGCGCTTGGGCGCGAGGGGGCGGCGATCTGCGGCGTCGGCTGCGGTGCCATCGCCGGGCGTTGCGGAGCTGCCGGCGCGCGGTGGAATTCAGGTCGCGGTGCCGCCACGTGCGGGGCAGCTCGCGGTGGCGGTGCTGCGAAGTGCGGGACCGGGCGCGGTGGCGGAGTGGCCATGCGAGGCGCCGGATTCGGCGCCATGGCCGGTCGCTGCGGCATGGCCGGGGGATGAAATGCCGGCGCAGCGGGACGCGCCATCGCGGGTGGCGCCGCCGGTCGGGCCATCGCAGGTGGCGCTGCCGGCCGGGCCGCCGGCGCTGCGGCCGGCCCCGGTGGTCCACCTCTTCCGTGTCCCTGGCCGGGTCCCTGGGCGGACGCGCCGACGCTCGTCGCCAGCATCGAGACGCCAACCAAAAGTACCGTCAAGCCAACGCCACGCGGAAGCATGATCGTGCTCCCAGCTCGAAATCGCCCGCGATTTTCAACGCATGGTTGGCGCAATGGTTCGTTGTTGGCGGCGGCCGGCACTGCGATGTTCCGACGCAGGCAGCCTCAAGAGAAATCCCGCTTCTCGGAGATCGAGATCTTCTCAACAATTGGTAGGGCAAGCCGATGGACGAGGTGCTGCGCACCTACGGCGGTCACGAGCGCTGGCCTCACGGGTTTGCGACCCGTTGCAGCGCGTTGAAGCGCGCCTTCTGCTCGCCGCTCAGCGTGGCATAGCGGGTTCGACCAGCTTGGCGGCCGTCAGCGTGAGTCCTCTGAATTGACTTCCGCTTTCAGCGGCAGAACGGACATTAGTCGGACTTACTGCTGGCTCGTCCGGTCCGGCACGCTAAGACGCGCGGTTGAGAAAGATCGGCAGCCCCTGCTTATTGGCGTAGAGGGGGCGGTAGCGCTCCGTGTTGTAGCTGCTCGCAACGTCCAATTTGCGCGGACCAAGCTTGGCGTCAGGGATGGGGACGAGGTCGTAGCGGCCCTCGACCAGCGCCGACATGAGGCCGGACTTGCTTTCCAGCATGGCATCGTAGGCCATGTTACCGAAAGTCAGGGCCACAAGCTTGTCGATGAAGTCCGGATCACCCGATCGCAGATCGTAAGTGAGATCGGAGGTGATCGTCTCCTCGCCGGTGCGCTGCTTGATCTCGTCGGCAAGCGATTCCGCCACGTTGGCCTTCTTGCGGTGACCAAAGGCGTCAGGCTCGCCGTATTCCCGCAGCTTGTAGCCTTCCCACTGAGCTCCCTCGCTGAGTACGATCAGCGCGTAGTTGCTTGGATTGGCGCGCTTGTCCTCGATGAGCAACTGGATCAGCTTGTCGAGGTCGACCTTATACTCCGGTATGACGCATCGTATCGAGGTCGCATACGCGGTGTAGAGTGCCGTAAATCCGGCATCGCGGCCAAAGACGCGGAAAATGCCAATTCGCTCGTGCGAGCCGACGGTGGTGCGCTGCCGCTGGATGGCATCGCTGGCGCGGGTGATCGCGGTCGAGAAGCCGATGCAGTACTCGGTGTTGCGGACGTCATTATCCATCGTCTTCGGGATGGCGATGATCTTGACGCCGAGTTCGTTGAGCTTGGCCGCATAACTGAGCGTGTCGTCGCCGCCGATGGCGATCAGGTGTTCGATGCCAAGTCCCGAAAGGTTAGCGAGCACCCGGCTGGTGAGGTCCCACGTCTTTGTCGCGATGCCGCCGTCGGTGCTCAGCGAGACCGGAACATCATTGTCGACGAGATGATCGGGCAGCTTTTGTATTTTGGAGGGATTGACGCGGCTCGAGTGCAGCACGGTGCCGCCGCGCCGGTCGATGGTTCGAGTGTTTTCACGATTCAGCGGGATGACGTAGTGGGATCTGCTGTTTGGGTCGTCGAGGTTCAGGTGCGTGAGGGCCTCCCAACCACGGCGCAGACCGACAACCTCGATGTCGTCCTCACTGCCGCGATAAGTCACGCTCTTGATGACGGCATTGAGGCCGGCGACGTCGCCGCCGCCCGTGAGAATGCCGATGCGTTTTTTTGCCATGTCCACCTCCCGATCGGCATGTCGTGATAGCGCCTGCATCTGTCGATTGAACGGTGAACGTCGCTCCAGCTTCTGATTGGAGGCGATCGCTACTCGGCCGCTTCCGGCCTGCGATCGTCGCGCAGTCGAAAACGCTTCAGCAGACCGGACACGGTGTCGCGGAAGCCGCCATATTCCAGTTCGGAATAGGGTAGCATGGCGGCGCCAGACCAGCCTTGGCTGCGCATCTCGATGGCCTTGCGCTGGGCGCGCCGGCGGACCTCATCCCATGCTGGGTTGTCGAAGAAATCGGTGTAGGACTCGGCAAAGCGGCCTTCCCTGTCGATCGAAAAGCCGACGCAAGAAACGATCGGCAGGCAGTACATGCCGGTAACCGGCGTGTTGAGTGGCACCGGCATGAGCGGCATCACATGCGAGCCGCGTGCGTCGCCGCCCACGAAGTGTGCTTTGGCGAACGGCGAGATTATTTCCTCTGGAGCCGGGAAAATCCCCTGGTTCCTGACGATCGCGACTGGATCATCCTTGCCGGTGTACTTGCCTGCGATCGCGTGGAGGCGCTGCGCCGAAACGGCCACGACGACCTCGCCATGGGTTCGAGAAATGATGCGATCGATGCCGAAGCGCTCGTTGTCGCGAAGCAGGGCGGCGATGTCGTAGCTGTCGGCGGGTGCGTCGAGCTCGAGTAGGCTGTCGCCGGCTGTGTTGTCCATGTCGATGACATGGAAGCGGAATCCCTTGATCATCGAAGGCAGCATCAGCCCAGCGCAGTACATGGGGTCGGCAAAGGCGAGATAGAGCGGCAGGTTGTAGGCGCCGGGGCCGCATTTGTCGGCCGCGAACACCATGAAGGACTCCGCGGGTCGCACGCCGGAGAGGCTGTGGTCGAAGCTGAGCTCGGCGACGCCTGGGCCGGCGCCGCGAATGTTCCCGGAAGGCGCGTCGGCGAGAAGATCCTGGCCAGCGCCATAGAGCCCGGAGGTTTTCGCGACCGAGGTGGCCGCGAGGAACGACTTCCAGGCGAGTTGATGGACATCCGAGCTTCCTTCACCCCGCGTGTGCGTCATGATGATCGCAATGTCGTCGCCGGTGTGGCAGATGAAACCGTCGATCAGCAGACCATTGCAGATCGCCTTCGCAATCTCGCCTTCGACAGTCGCGATCATGCGTGAAGACGGTTTCGTATGCCCGCCAACGGAGCCAACGTCAGCTTTGATGACTGAAAGAGTGAGTCTCATGAGCATTTCTCCGATCCGCGCAGCTAAGCGCCTCCGGCCTCGGCGCTTGCTGCGCCGGGCATGGCGCTGCTCATTCGCGGACCAAAACGTCCGTCGCTCCGATAGGTTCCACGCACTCCGTTCATCCGGCCGGGATCATGCCGAGTTTTGCCTTAGGACCACGCGTCACTATTTGCTGCACTGCACGAGTCCGGTTCTGGCCGGGCCGCTAACTCGTTGTTGGCCGGGGCCGGCACTGCGATCTTCCGACGCAGGCGCTTCAGGAGAAATCTTGCGTCAGGGTCGTCGCAAACTGCTCCAGCGCCCAGTCGACCTCGTCGCTGGTGATCACCAGCGGCGGGGCGATGCGGATCGTGTGCCCATGGGTGTCCTTGGCGAGGATACCCTTGCCCTGGAGCGCCTCGCAGTAGCGGCGCGCGGGGCCGGCCTCTGGATGCAGCTCGACCGCCAGCATCAGGCCGCGCCCGCGTACGGCGCGGATCGTGTTGGCGCGAATGTCCTTCAAGCCTTCCAGAAGGCGCGCGCCCTGCCTGGCCGCGTTCTCGATCATGCCTTCCTCGACCAGCACGCGCACCGCCGCGCGCGCCACCGCGCAGGCAAGCGGGTTGCCGCCGAAGGTTGAACCATGCTGTCCGGGTCTCAATGTCCCGAGCACCTCGTTGTTCGAGAGCACGGCCGACACCGGATAGAAGCCGCCGGACAAGGCTTTGCCGAGCAGGGTCACGTCCGCCTCGATTCCCTCGTGTTGTTCGGCGAGCAGCTTGCCGGTGCGGCCGAGCCCGGTCTGGATCTCGTCGAGCACCAGCATGACGTTGTTGGCCGTGCAGAGCTCCCGCACCCTGGCGAAATAGCCGACTGGTGGAATGATGACACCGGCTTCGCCCTGGATCGGCTCGACCAGAAAGGCGACGGTGTTTTGCGTGATCGCTGCTTCGAGCGACGCGGCGTCGCCGAACGGGATGATCTTGAAGCCCGGCGCGAACGGTCCAAAGTGTGTGCGGGTCTCAGGGTCCGTTGAAAAGCCGATGACGCCCAGCGTGCGTCCGTGGAAATTATCGGCGCAGACGATGATCTCGGCCTGGCCGTCCGGCACGCCCTTCACCTCGTAGCCCCATTTGCGCACCGACTTTATCGCGCTTTCGACCGCCTCGGCGCCGCTGTTCATCGGCAGCACCTTGTGGGAGCCGGTCAGAGCCGCGATCTCTTCGTAGAACGGGGCGAGCTGGTCGTTGTGGAAGGCGCGTGAGGTCAGCGTCAGCCGGTGTGCCTGTTCCACCATCGCCGCCAGGATCTTGGGGTGACAATGGCCCTGGCTGACCGCGGAATAGGCCGAGAGGCAATCGAGATAACGGTTGCCGTCGGTATCCCAGACCCAGACACCTTCGCCGCGCGACAGGACGACCCCGATCGGTTCGTAATTACGGGCGCCAAAGCGCGCTTCTGTTGCGAGGAAATCAATGACGGACGAGCTCATCTTTCGTCACTCCATTGCTGCGTGCCGGCGTCAACCGGCTGCACCACGCTCAAATTGATCCGGGCATCGGCGCGGTGCGCGATGCCGCTGATTTGCCTCCCCTTGTCAAATGGTTATGCGGATCCACAGAGGCAATCTTCCGTCAACCTCCGCTACTGTGCATGGGGTTGTTTTCGACATTTTTGTTTTAGGCCCTCAACCTATGGAGCAGGGCACGCTCAGGAAGCCGCGGAACCGCACCCGTCCGCCCCGCACCGGATGGCCGCTCACGGCATAATTCGGGAAGCGCGCCAGGAAGCGCGAGATCGCAATCGCGCCTTCGAGCCGCGCCAGCGCCATGCCGGCGCATTGATGCGCGCCGGTGGCGAAGGCGAGATGCCGGTTCGGCGTGCGCGCGATGTCAAAGCGTTCGGGCTCCGGAAACTGGGCGGGATCGCGGTTGGCCGCCCCGATGCACAGCGTCACCGACGTGCCGGCGTCGAGCATGACGCCACCGAGCTCGATCTTCTCTGTCGTCATGCGGTTGCCGAGCTGATTCGAGCTCTCGTAGCGCAGCATCTCCTCGACGGCAGTCTTGATCATGTCGGAGTTTTCGATCAGCCGCTGCTTCTGGTCCGGATTCCGGTGCAGCGCGACGAGGCCGTTGCCGATCAGATTGGTGGTGGTCTCGTGCCCGGCATTGAGCAGGAAGATGCAGTTGTGCAGCAGCTCCTTCTCGGTCAGCCGCTCGCCGTTCTCCTCGCCGTTGCCTTCTCCCTGGATCAGGCGCGTCAGCACGTCACGCTCGGGATTACCCGGCTTCTGGCGCCTGCGCGCGACCAGGGTTTCGAGATAGGCGAGGAAGTCCTTCACCGCCTTGTTGCCGCGCGCAGCCACTTCGGGCGACACCACCGGTTCGAGTGCACCGAGGATCGCGAGTGACCAGTCGCGCAGCGGCTCGCGTTCGTCGTGGGGAACGTCGAGCAGATTGCCGATCACCTCGATGGGGATCGATGCGGCGAAGTCGTCGATCAGCTCGCAAGCCCCCTTGGCGGCGATGGCATCGAGCAGGCCGTCGACCAGCTTGACGATATCGGGCTCCATCCCTGCGATCGCGCGCGGCGACAGCGCGCCCATGATCAGGCGGCGCACGCGGGTGTGGGCGGGCGGGTCGTTGAAGACGAGGCTCGTGGTGTGGTGCTCGTAGAGCGGGGTGTCGCCGTATTTCGGCGCGAACTCGCGCTTCTTGTCCGAACTGAACGACTTTGTGTTCTTGTAGGTGGTGACGAGATCGTCATAGCGGGTCAGGAACACAGTGCCGTTGGGGAGGCGCTTGACCGGCTCGTTTTCCCGCAGTGCACGATAAGTCGGGTAGGGATCGTCGTAGAATTCGGGTGTCAGCTTCTCCAGATCGAAATTGGCCGCCAGTTCTTTCGCACTTGCGTTCATCGCCGCCATACTCGCCGGTTGAGACCGATATGCTGTTTTCGCTCTTTCGAGCGGCTCGGCTCACCGTCTACAGTCGTGTCGTGATTTGCAAGCCGACCGGACAGGAAAATGCACGCCCGCGCTGACGCTGCCGACACGGCCCCGAATTGGCCCGACGATATTTTCGCGACTTTGCAACGCTTCGACGTCCGGCAGGTGCCTTACGTGCCCGATGCCGGCCATTCGAAGCTGATCCAGCGCGTGCTGGCCTCATCCACGATGCGCGGCATTCCGCTGACGACGGAGGAGGAGGGCGTCGCGCTCCTGGCCGGGGCCTGGACCGGCGGACAACGCGGCGTGCTTCTGATGCAGTCGAGCGGGGTCGGCAATTGCATCAACATGCTGTCGCTGATCCCGATCCTGCGCTTTCCGTTCCTCACGCTCGTGACCATGCGCGGCGAGTGGGGTGAGTTCAATCCGTGGCAGGTGCCGATGGGATCGACCACGCAGGGCGTGTTCGAACTCTCGGGCGTCCAGGTGCTGCGCGCGTCCAATGCGGCCGAGGTGCCGGCCGTGCTGGAGGCGGCCGCAGCGCAGGCCTACAACGCGCTGACGCCCACCGCCGTCCTGCTGTCGCAGCGCCTGATCGGCGCCAAGGTTTTCACCAAATGAGCAAGGCCAATCTCCTCGACCGCCGCCAGGTGGTGTCCAGCCTGCTTGCGAACCGCAAGGACGTTGTTGCGATCGGCGGCCTCGGGGCCTCCACCAACGACATGTGTGCCGCCGGCGACCACGCGCGCAACTTCTACCTCTGGGGCGGCATGGGCGGCGCGGCGATGATCGGGCTTGGTCTGGCGCTGGCGCAACCAAAACTGCCGGTGCTGGTCATCACCGGCGACGGCGAGATGCTGATGGGGATGGGGAGCCTTGCCACCATCGGCCTGCAGAAGCCGTCCAATCTCTCGATCGTGGTGCTCGACAACGAGGCCTATGGCGAGACCGGCGGTCAGACCAGCCACACCTCCGCGGCTGCCGACCTCGTCGGCGTCGCCAGGGCCTGCGGCATAGGGGACTCTCGCGCGATCTCGACCATGGCCGAGGTCGAGGCCTTCGCCAAAGCCGTCCACGACGTCTCGGCGGGGCCGCGATTTGCCAATGTGAAGATCGACAGCGCCAGCCTGGACCGGATTCTCCCAACCCGGGACGGGACTTACATCGTCAACCGGATCCGCAGCGATCTCGGCTTCCAGCCGATCTAGCCCCCTCGGCTCCGTCCTGAGCAACGTTCCCGGCCCTCCGGGCGGGGAAGTGTGGCCATTTTCCAACAAGTTTGCACCCACATAGGTTGCGCCGCAGCATTCTGCTTGACTTTTGCGTGGGTGAGTGCTTACTCACTAACATGAGCTCATTGCGAATGACGAGCGACCTGAGGCGTCAATTGATCCTCGGTGCCGCAAAACGCTGCTTTGCCCGACACGGCTATACCGGCACCACGACCAAGAGCGTGGCGGCCGCCGCGGCCATTTCCGAGGCGCTGCTGTTCAAGCATTTCCCGTCCAAGGCGGCGCTCTACGCTGAAATCCTCAGCGACGAATGCGAAGCCGATCCGGCACTGATGGACCTGCTCGAGCGGGAGCCCTCGACGGCCACGCTGGTCGAGTTGATCCGCGGCATGGTCCAGCACTTCCTCCACATCGCCGACGGGCCTGATCAGGAAGAGGCGCAGCGCCTGCGACTGATGGCCACCAGCCATCTGGATGACGGCGAATTCGCCCGTCTGCTATATGCCAAGATCGAGAAGCTGATCGGGGCGGTCTTCCTCGCCTCGCTCGAGCGCGCGGTTGCCAGCGGTGACGCGCGGCCGTTCAGCGGCGATCCGCTCAACCTGTTCTGGTTCGCGCATCA
Source organism: Bradyrhizobium japonicum USDA 6 (assembly GCF_000284375.1). Classification (NCBI taxonomy): domain Bacteria; kingdom Pseudomonadati; phylum Pseudomonadota; class Alphaproteobacteria; order Hyphomicrobiales; family Nitrobacteraceae; genus Bradyrhizobium; species Bradyrhizobium japonicum. The sequence continues at coordinate 7,097,930 of NC_017249.1, read as the reverse complement.
TTCGGTGATGATGGCTGCGCTGACCAGGCTGCCGGCCACGCCCTGCCTCGTCTACGGCAAGGCGAACGATCTGGAGCGGCAGCTCTGTGAGTTTCTCCTGAGGGGTATCGGACTTAACGACGCCGCAATTGCTTCGCATTTGGGCCGCGATCAGGCCGCGGATGCGGGCAAGACGGCGATTGCAGAAAGCGCATGACATGAACATCGTAACCGAACACAGGATTTCGGGCGAACCGATCGACACCAAGGCTCCCAAGCGTCCGGTTAGGCCAGTGCTGTGGTTCATCATCGTCGGCACGCTCCTGGGCGTGCTCGTTGGCGGCCTTGTCTGGTTCAATTACTTCCGCGGCCAGATGATCAAGCAGTTCTTCGCCAACAACAAGCCGCCGCCGACCGCGGTCAGCGCGGCCGAGGCGAAGTCGGAAGTCGTGCCGAACCTGCTCACCGCCGTCGGCGGGCTCGTCGCCGTGCATCAGGTCGACGTCAGCGCCGACGTCAACGGCCGCGTCACCGAGATCAAGTTCGAGCCGGGCGCCCATGTCGAAGCCGGCACGCCGCTGGTGCAGTTCTTCGACATGCCGGAGCAGGGCGACCTCGCCAATTACAAGGCGCAGGCGACCGTCGCGCAGCTCTCGCTCGACCGCGCCAAGCAGCTGGCCTCGCGCCAGTTCGGCCCGCAGGCGACCGTCGATAACGCGCAGGCTGCCTACGATCAGGCGATGGCCGGCATCGCCAAGACCGAGGCGGTCATCTCGCAGAAGCTGGTGCGCGCACCGTTCTCCGGCGATCTCGGCGTGCGCAAGGTCGAGGTTGGACAGTATCTGACAGCCGGCACGGCGATCGTCTCGCTGACCGATCTGTCGCAGCTGTGGGCGAACTTCACCGTGACGGAAAAGGACAGCGCCAACCTCAAGGTCGGCCAGGTCGTCAGGCTCAAGGTGGACGCCTATCCGGGCCGCGTCTTCGAAGGCAAGATCACCACGATCGAGCCGCAGATCGCGACCGACACCCGCAATATCCGCGTGCAGGCGACGATCGCCAATCCAGAGAAGATCCTCAAGCCCGGCATGTTCGTGACCACCACGGTGGTGCTGCCGGACAAGCCGGCTGTGATTACCGTACCGGAGACGGCGGTCGACTACACGCTGTACGGCGACTCCGTGTTCGTGATCACCGAGAAGAAGGAAGAGGACGGCAAGACCAGCCTCTCCGCGGTGCGCACCTTCGTGCAGACCGGCAACCGCGTCGACGGTCGCGTCGAAATCATCAAGGGCGTGAAGCCGGGCGACAAGGTCGTCGCCGTCGGCCAGCTCAAGCTGCAATCGGGCGCTCCGGTGTCGATTTCGACCGACCCGGCTCCGCAGATCCCGGCGCAGCCGCCGCGCTACTGATCAACACCATCCAAGTGATCCGGCTCGGCCGGATCACTTTTCTTGAGACATAGAATCGAGATCGCCGCGATGGCATTTACCGATATTTTCATCAAGCGACCGGTCCTGTCGGTCGTCGTCAGCCTGCTGATCCTGCTGATCGGCCTGCGCGCGGCGATGGTGCTGCCGATCCGGCAGTATCCGAAGCTGTCGAACACGGTCATCAACATCACGACCGTCTATCCCGGCGCGTCCGCGGACCTGATCCAGGGCTTCATCACCACGCCGATCGAGCAGGCCGTCGCTTCGGCCGAGGGCGTCGACTACATCACCTCGTCCTCGGTGCTGGGCACCTCGACGATCCAGGTCTACATCAAGCTGAACTTCGATCCGAACCAGGCGCTTACCGAGGTGCTGGCCAAGACGAACTCGGTCAAGTACCTGATTCCGAAGGAATCCAACGATCCGATCGTCACCAAGACCACGGGCCAGACCACGGCCGTGATGTATCTTGGCTTCTCGTCCGAGGAGCTGTCGGGCTCGGCGATCTCGGATTATCTGACGCGCGTGGTGCAGCCGGTGCTGTCGACCGTCGATGGCGTGGCTTCCGCCGACATTCTCGGCGGCCAGACCTTTGCGATGCGGCTGTGGCTTGATCCGGTGAAAATGGCCGGCCGCAACGTGTCGCCGGCCGATGTCGCGGCCGCGATCACCGCCAACAACTTCCAGTCCGCGGCGGGCCAGACCAAGGGCTACCTCATCGTCTCGAACGTCTCGACGAACACGGGCCTGACCGACGTCAACCAGTTCAAGAAGATGATCGTCAAGGCCAAGGACGGCGGCTTCGTGCGGATGGAGGACATCGCCACCGTCGAGCTTGCGGCCCAGAGCACGGATGCGAGCGTCGCCTTCAACGGCGAGCACGCGATCTTCATCGGTGTGCAGGCGACGCCGCAGGGCAACCCGCTGACCCTGGTGAAGGGCGTGCGCGCGCTGTTCCCCGAGCTCGAACGCAATCTGCCGCCGTCGATGAAGATGAAGGTCGCCTACGACTCGACCAAGTTCATCCAATCCTCGATCGACGAGGTGGAGAAGACGCTGGGCGAAGCCGTGATCATCGTGATCGTGGTCATCTTCCTGTTCCTGGCCTCGTTCCGCTCGGTCATCATTCCCGTCGTCACGATTCCCTTGTCGATGATCGGCGTCTGCACCTTGATGCTGGCCCTGGGCTTCAGCTTCAACCTCTTGACCCTGCTCGCGATGGTGCTCGCGATCGGCCTCGTGGTCGACGACGCCATCGTCGTGGTGGAGAACATCCATCGCCATCTGGAGGAGGGCAAGACACCGGTACAATCGGCGCTACAAGGCGCACGCGAGATCGTCGGTCCCGTCGTGTCGATGACGATCACGCTCGCCGCGGTGTACGCGCCGATCGGATTCCTCGGCGGTCTCACCGGCTCGCTGTTCCGTGAGTTCGCTTTCACGCTTGCCGGCTCGGTGATCGTGTCGGGCGTGATCGCGCTGACGCTGTCACCAATGATGTGCTCGGTGCTGCTCAAGAACACCGAAGAGGGTCGCTTCGCCAAGCTCGTCAACAGGGTGTTTGGCGCGCTCACGCGCTGGTATGGCCGCAGGCTCGACCGCTCGCTCGACTACAAGGCCATCACCGGACTGTTCGCGGTGACGATCCTCGGGCTCGTCGGCTTCCTCTACATGCATACGTCGAAGGAACTGGCGCCTGAGGAAGACCAGGGCATCGTGTTCGCGGTGACCAAGGCGCCGAAATACGCCAATATCGACTATGTCGACTTCTATGGCGAGAAACTCGACAAGGAATTCCAGAAATTCCCCGAGACCGATCTGCGCTTCGTGCTGAACGGCATCAACGGCCCGCAGGGCGGTATCGCCGGCATGTTGCTCAAGTCCTGGGAGGAGCGCAAGCGCTCGTCGATCCAGCTGAAGCCGCTGGTGCAGGCCGAGCTCTCCAAGATCGAGGGTGTGCAGGCCTTCGCCTTCAACCTGCCGCCGCTGCCTGGCGGCCCGGGCGGTTTGCCGGTGCAGATGGTGATCAACTCCACCGCGGGGTTCCAGACGGTCTATGAGCAGATGGAGAAGCTGAAGGACGCTGCGCGCAAGAGCGGCATGTTCATCGTCTCCGACAGCGACCTCGCCTACAACCAGCCGAACGTTGAGGTCACGATCGACCGCACCAAGGCGCAGGATCTCGGCGTCAACATGCAGAATCTCGGCAGCACGCTCGCGGTGCTGCTCGGCGGCAACTACATCAACCGCTTCAATCTCGAGGGCCGTTCCTACCAGGTGATTCCGCAGGTGCCGCGCGGCCAGCGGCTCTCGCCGGAATCGCTCGGCGGTTACTACGTGACGACCAACACCGGCCAGCAGCTCCCGCTGTCGACGGTGGTCTCGATCCGGACCAAGACCGACCCGAATTCGCTGACGCACTACAACCAGCTGAACTCGGCGACCTTCTCCGCCGTGCCGATGCCGGGCGTGACCGTTGGTGCGGCGGTCGACTTCCTGGAAGGCGAAGCCAAGAAGCTGCCCGCGGGTTTCAGCCACGACTATCTCGCCGACAGCCGGCAGTACGTGCAGGAGGGCAATCAGCTCGCGGTCACCTTCGGCTTCGCGTTGGTCATCATCTTCCTGGTGCTGGCGGCGCAGTTCGAGAGTCTTCGCGATCCTCTGGTGATCATGATCTCGGTGCCGATGGCGATCGTCGGCGCACTGATCCCGTTGTTCTTCGGCGTGGCGACCATGAACATCTATACCCAGGTCGGCCTGCTGACGCTGGTCGGGCTGATCACCAAGCACGGCATCCTGATGGTGGAGTTCGCCAACGAGCTCCAGGTCAACGAGCGGCTCGACCGCCGTTCGGCCATCGAGATGTCGGCCCGTATTCGTCTGCGGCCGATCCTGATGACCACGGCCGCGATGGTGACCGGCCTGATCCCGCTCCTGACTGCGTCCGGCGCGGGCGCGGCCAGCCGCTTCTCGATCGGTCTCGTGGTCGTCGCCGGCATGTCGATCGGCACGCTGTTCACGCTGTTCGTGCTGCCCGCGGTCTACGTCGTGCTGGCAACCGACCACCGCGCGGCGGCCGATTCCGAGCGGAACAAGGAGGTCAACGATCTCGACCTCAATTCCAAGGCGCTGCGACCGACCTGAGCCGCAGGTCAGCGAACCAGAGGGCGGCAGCGGCATCCGTTGCCGCCCTTTTCATTTGCCCCGCAGCCTGGGGACGCCGGCAGGCTTACGGGGGAGGCCTTTCCGCGTTGGCGAGAGACAAGTTCCGGCCTTCTTGCTAGATTCGCCGGGATGAGCATCTCCCTCCACCCCGACACCCCGCAAGCCAGGACAGGGCCGAGCGCGGCCGCGGCTGGCGTCGTGCCCGGCGAGGCGGCGGGGCGCGGGATCAGGACCCGGCTTTTCACCAAATATGTCGCGCTGTTCGTGGCCGTCGTCGCCATTGCGCTGCTGGCCAACGGGCTGTTCGAGGTCTTCTTCTATTATCGCGAGCACAAGGCCGCGCTGATCCGGGTCCAGCATGAGCAGGCCGAGGCGGCGGCGGCCAAGATCGGCCAGTTCGTCAAGGAGATCGAGAGCCAGCTCGGCTGGACCACGCAGCTGCCCTGGTCGGCGGGCTCGATCGAGCAGCGCCGGTTCGATGCGCAACGGCTGCTGCGCCAGGTGCCCGCGATCACCGAGCTCGCCCAGGTGGATGCGACCGGCAGGGAGCGCTTGCGGGTCTCGCGGCTCGCGATGGACGCGATCGACAGCGGGATCGACCTGTCGGCCGACCCGAAGTTCACCGAGGCGGTCGCGCACAAGGTCTATTACGGCCCGGTCTATTTCCGCAGGGAGTCCGAACCCTACATGACGCTCGCGCTGGCCGGCGCGCGCAAGGATGCCGGCGTCAGCATCGCGGAGGTCAATCTCAAGCTGATCTGGGACGTCGTGTCCCAGATCAAGGTCGGCGAGCACGGACATGCCTATGTGGTCGGCCCGGAGGGGCGTCTGATCGCGCATCCCGATATCAGCCTGGTCCTGCGCAACACCGACATGTCCGGTCTCGCGCAGGTGCGCGCCGCGCAGGCCGCAGGCAGCACCCTGTCCGACACGCTCCCCGAAGCGCGCAACATCCAGGGGCAGCAGGTGCTGACCGCATCGGCCCCGATCGAGCCGCTGCATTGGACCATGTTCGTCGAGCTGCCGGTCGAGGAGGCCTATGCGACGCTCCATGCCGCGTTGGAACGGCTCGCACTCGTGCTGCTCGCCGCGTCGATCTTCGCGGTGCTCGCCGGGATTTTCCTCGCGCGCCGCATGGTCGGCCCGATCCAGGCACTGCGCAGCGGCGCCGAGCGGATCGGGGGCGGCGATTTCTCGCAGCGCATCTCGATCAAGACCGGCGACGAGCTCGAGGGGCTCGCCGACCAGTTCAACGACATGGGCGGGCGCTTGCAGGAATCCTATGCCGACTTGGAAAACAAGGTCGAGCAGCGGACGGCAGAACTGCGTGAATCGCTCGAGCAACAGACTGCGACCGCCGAGATTCTCGCGTCGATCAGCGGATCAATGCACGACACCAAGCCGGTGTTCGACGCGATCGTACGAAATTTGCTGCGGATGTTCGATACCCGCTTTGCAGTGGTGCAGACCGTTCACGACGGGACGGTTGAGATGCCTGCGGCAGACGGGCAGCCCGGCTTCGAGCGGCTGACCGAGCGATATCCGCGCGCGCTGGCCGACGACACGGTGGGCGGGCTCGCCATTCTGTCCAAGCGAACGGTGCAATTCCAGCCGATATTGGGCAACCCCTCGGCACCTTCTTCCACCAAGGAGTTTGCGCAGGATTTCGGGTTCAATTCGGTCCTGTTCACGCCGATGCTGTTGAGGGAACAGGTGATCGGCGCGATCGGTGTCGCCCGGGTCGAAGCGGTCGCCTTCGACGAAAAGCAGATCGCGCTGATCGCGTCATTTGCCAACCAGGCCGTCATCGCGATCGAAAATACGCGCCTGTTGAATGAGCTGCGCATGCGTACGCAGGAGCTGTCACGATCTCTCGACGATCTCCGCGCCGCGCAGGATCGCCTGATCCAGACCGAGAAGCTCGCCTCCCTCGGTCAACTCACGGCGGGGATTGCCCACGAGATCAAGAACCCGCTCAATTTCATCAACAATTTCTCCGCGGTCTCGACGGAACTGATCGACGAGCTCAATGAGACCCTGCAGTCGGTCTCTTTCGAAGGCAAGAACAAGGAGGAGGTCGACGAGCTGACCGGCATGCTCAAGAGCAATCTCGAGAAGGTCGTGCAGCACGGCAAGCGCGCCGATTCCATCGTCAGGAACATGCTGCTACATTCGCGCGCGGGTTCCGGCGAGCATCGTCCCAGCGATATCAATGCCGTCGTCGAGGAAAGCCTCAATCTTGCCTATCACGGCGCGCGCGCGGAACGGCCCGCCTTTAACGTCACACTCGAGCGCGAGTTCGACCCCGGGGCCGGGATGGTCGATGTCTATCCGCAGGAGATCGCGCGTGTCTTGCTCAATTTGATCTCGAACGGCTTCTATGCTGCGGCCAAGCGCAAGGAGAGCGCGACGGACGGTTTCGAGCCCACCTTGAACGCGGCCACCAAGAACCTCGGCGACAAGGTCGAGATCCGGATCCGCGACAACGGCACAGGGATTCCGCCCGAGGTGAGGGCGAAATTGTTCAATCCGTTCTTCACCACCAAGCCGGCCGGCGAGGGCACCGGGCTCGGCCTGTCCATGAGTCATGACATCGTCGTGAAACAGCACGGTGGCACGATCGACGTGAACACCGAGCCCGGTGTATTCACCGAATTCATCATCACGCTGCCGCGCAAGATGGCGGCGGGCGACACTCCCGGAGGCAAGAGTTGAACGTTTACATCCTGGTCGTCGATGACGAGCCCGACGTCGAGGCGCTGTTCCGGCAGCAGTTCCGGCGTGACCTGCGCGCCGGGCGCTTCCAGATGGAATTCGCGCCGTCCGCGTCCGATGCGCTCAGGCTTGCCTCCGAGGTACGCGACCCCTCGTTGATCCTGATCCTGTCCGACATCAACATGCCCGGCATGAGCGGGCTCGACATGCTGCCCAAGGTGCGCGCCGAGCATCCGGACGTTCCCGTCATCATGATCACGGCTTATGGCGACGCCGAGACGCGCCGGAAGGCGATCGAGCGTGGCGCCATCGGGCTCCTCACCAAGCCGATCGATTTTGCGCTGCTGCGGCAGGAGATCGACACGAGGCTCGAGCAAGCCGCATGACTTCGACCATCCTCTTCGTCGATGACGAGCCAGACCTCGAGGCGCTGATCCTGCAAAAGTTTCGCAGGCAGATCCGCGACGGGCTCGTCGACATCATGTTTGCACGCGACGGCGTCGAGGCGCTGGAATCCCTCGAGCAGAACCCGCATGTCGACATGGTGGTCTCCGACATCAACATGCCGCGGATGGACGGGCTGTCGCTGCTGGCGAAGCTCCAGGAGGCCGAAGACAAGAAGTCGACCATCATCGTCTCGGCCTATGGCGACATGAGCAACATCCGTACCGCCATGAACCGCGGCGCGTTCGACTTCCTCACCAAACCGATCGACTTCGCCGACCTGGAAGCCACGATCGAGAAGACCATTCGCCATATCGAGATGCTGCGGGAGGTGCGGCGCCGTCAGTTGGAGGCGGAGCGGGCCCATGCCGCGCTGTCGCGCCATTTCTCGCCCGAACTCGCCAAGCGTCTGGTGGCGGGCGGCGAGGGTGAGGGGATCGAGGTGCAGTGGCGCGATGTCGCGACCATCTTCACCGATATCACCGGGTTCACCTCCCTGGTCGAGAGCGCACCGCCCGAGACGCTGGGCGCGCTCCTCAACGAATACGTCGGCGGGATGACCGAAACCATCTTCGCGCATGAGGGGACGGTCGCAAAAATCATCGGCGATGCGATCCAGGTGCTCTTCAATGCGCCGGGCGATCAGCCGGATTATGCGACGCGTGCGGTCGCCTGCGCCCATGACCTCGATGCCTGGGCGCAGGATTTCTGCGCGCGCCAGAGGGCCATGGGCGTGAATTTCGGCACCACCCGCATCGGCATTCACGCCGGGCCGGCACTGGTCGGCAATTTCGGAGGCAACCGCTTCTTCGACTATACCGCCTATGGAGACACCATCAACATCGCGGCACGGCTGGAGGCCGCCAACAAGCATCTCGGAACACGCATCTGCGCCAGTGCCAGCGTCGCTAAGGCGGCGGAGCATTTTCAAGGCCGTCCCGTCGGTGATCTGATGCTGCGCGGACGCAGCGAACCGCTGCGTGCGTTCGAACCGTTGCCGCAGGAAAAATTCGAAGCGCCGAGGACGGCGCAATATTCCGAGGCTTTTGCCAAGATGGAAGCCGGCGACGTCGCGGCCATGCCGGCCTTCGCCGCGCTGGTCGGGATGTACGCCGACGATTCCCTGGCCGGCTTTCACCTGAAGCGCCTGCTCAACGGCGCCAAGGGTATCCGCATGAAACTGGAATAGGAGTTCGACATGATTGGTGATTTCTCCGCCGGCAACTATCGTTTCATTCCGTCCGTATTCCAGTATTCGGCCGGCGCGGCTGCGGATGACGGTTATGAGATCGAGCGCGTTCGGTTCGACCGCCTGGTGCCGCTGGCCGAGGGATTTGCGGTCGCGGCGAAGTATATCCAGGAAGCAGGCCGGCCACTGACGGCCTTTTGTGCCTGCGAGCTGCGCTCACCGGCGGCCTTCAGCGAGGAAGGCTTTCGCGCATTCAACCTGCACTATGTGAAGACGCTGTCCGAATGGGGCATCTTCGACGGCACCACCAATCCGGTGGCGCGCAGCAATGTCTGTCCGGAGTTCGATCCGCCGTCCGAGCCGTCGTTCTATGCCTTCTCCTTCACGCGTCCGACGGCATCGAAGGCGCCGTCCTTCGTGATCGCCGGAGGCGCCGAGGCGCGCGAGGGCGGCGGCACCTATGTCGAGCGCACGGTGCGCTACCGCGACCTCAGTCCGGAGGGCCTCCGCGAGAAGGTGCGGTTCACCACGACGTCGCAGATGGAGAACCGGATGACGGCCTTCGGCTTCGGCTGGAAGGACACCACCGGCGTGCAGGCCTATTCCGTGCACGATTTCCACCACGCGCTGGTCGACGAACTGGTCCGCCGCGGCGCGCTGCGCTCCGGCCTGACCTGGCATTTTGCCCGGCCGCCGGTGGTCGACCTCGAGTACGAGATGGATTGCCGACGGGTGCTGCGCGAGACCGTGATCTAGCGCTGACGCGGGTCGAGCGCGTCGCGCAGGCCGTCGCCGAGCAGGTTCAGCGACAGCACCACGAGGAAGATCGCAAGGCCCGGCCAGATCGCCATCCACGGCGCCTGGGTCAGGAAACGCTGCGCTGCGTTGAGCATGCTGCCCCAGGACGGTGCGGGCGGCTGCTGGCCGAGGCCGAGGAACGACAGCGCGGCTTCGGCGATGATGGCGGCGGCGATCGACAGTGTTGCCTGCACCAATAGCGCGGGAAGGATGTTCGGCAGGATGTGCGAGAACGCGATCCGCCACGGCGGATTGCCGAGCGCGCGCGCGGCCTCGACATAGTCTTCGGCCTTGACGCTCAAGACCTGCCCGCGCGTCAGGCGGATGAAGATCGGCGTGGCCGAGATGCCGATCGCGATCATGGCGTTGCCGAGGCTGGGACCGAGGAAGGCGGCCAGCGCAATCGCCAGGATCAGGAACGGGCAGGCCAACATCGCATCGGTGATCCGGCTGATCAGCGCGTCTACAAATCCGCCGCGATAGCCGGCGAGGAGACCAAGGGGGACACCGATCCCGAGCGCGATCGCGACCGAGATCAGACCCGCCATCAGCGAGGCCCGCGCGCCGTAGATGACGCGGCTGAGGATGTCACGGCCGAGATCGTCGGTGCCGAACCAGTGGGCGGCGGTGGGCGGCTTGCGCACCAGGCTCCAGCTCGTTGCAATGGGATCATAGGGCACGACCAGCGGCGCAAGGGCCGCAAGCAGGATGAAAGCCGTGATCACGACAAGCCCGAAGACCGCGGCCTTGCGCTTGAACAGGCGCCGCCGCGCACGGCGGGCCGGGCTGTCCAGCTCGTAGGCCTGGGTGGCGGGTCCGGCTGGCAGTGCGGCGTCGGTCATCGTCTAACCTCGCAGCCGCGGATTGACGAGGACATAGGCGACGTCGGCGACGAGATTCAACGTGATGTAGACCGTGGCCGTCACCAGCACCACGCCCTGCACCACCGCATAGTCACGGTTGAAGACGGCATCCACGATCAGCTTGCCGAAGCCGGGAATGGAAAAGATCTGCTCGGTCAGAACCGCGCCCGACAACAGCGTGCCGAGCTCGAGCGCACCGAGGGTGATGATCGGCGTCAGCGCGTTGCGCATCGCATGCTTGAGGATCACCGAGCGCTCGGAGAGACCTTTCGCGCGCGCGGTGCGGACATAGTCGCTCTCCAGAACCTGGAGCATGGCGCTACGTGTGTGCCGCATCAGGACCGCCGAAATTGCGTTGCCGAGCACGAAGGCCGGCATGATGGTGGCAGCCAGGCTCGCGCGCCAGTTCTCGGTGAGCGGCACATAGCCCGAGGCCGGCAGCCAGCCCAGGTGAATCGAGAACAGGAAGATCATGAGGATTCCGAGCCAGAAATTCGGCGTCGAGATACCCCACAGCGCGAACAGATTGGCACCATAGTCCCAAACCGTGCCCTTCTTCACCGCGGAGATGATGCCGGCGGGAATGCCGATGAGGAACGCGATCAGGATCGCCATCGAGCCGAGCTGGAGCGTCACCGGCAGTTTCTGTGCGATCAGCTCGCGCACCGGCATCTTGTTGCGCAGCGACTCGCCGAAATTGCCGGAGAGAACGCCCTTGAGCCAATAGACGTACTGCACGGGGATCGGCTGATCGAGCTTGTACTGCTGGCGGATCTGTTCGATCACGGCGGGATCGCGCTCCTCCCCGGCCATTACCAGTGCGGGATCGCCCGGCAGCAATTGCTGGAGCGAGAAGATCAGCACCGACACGAAGAACAGTGTCGGCACGATCTGCGCGATTCGGTGAGCGAGGAAATTCAGCATGGTTCGGTCCGTGTCCCGGGCGCAGCGGAACATGTAATGTTGCGCTGCTGAACCAGGCCCCATTCGCCACGGTTCGTTGTTGCCGTGGGTCCCGGCTCTGCGGTGCAGCGCTTGCGCGCCGCGCCGCGTCCGGGACACGCAATCATCTCGACGTTCGTCACTTGAATTTCAGCCCGACTACGCGCACCAGCCCGTCGGGCATCTGCCTGTAGCCGTCCAGCTTCTTGGTGTGCGCGATCAGCAGCGTGCGGTGGTAGATATAGATGATCGGCAAATCGTCGAGCAGGATCTTGGTCAGCTTTTCGTAGATCGCCTTGCGCTCCTCGACGTTGGACGTCATGCGTCCATCTTCCATCAGCTTGTCGGCCTCGGGGTTCGCGTACACGCCGTCGTTTTGCGGCGCCTTGCTGCGCATGAAGATGTAGGAATTGCCGTCGGGATCGATGCGGCCGCTCCAGTTGATCTGGAAGATCTGGAACTCACCGGCCTGGGCCTGCTTGAAGGTCGTTGCGAATTCGACCGCGCGGATCTTGATGTCGAAGCCCGCTTCCGCGGCCATCGACTGGACGACCTGGGCCACGGCTTCGTTCTCCGCGCCCTTGGGGATCATGTAATCGACCGTCACCGGCGTGGTGACGCCGGCTTCCTTCAAGAGCGCTTTCGCTTTTGCGATATCGCGGCCGCGGACCGGGAATGCCTTCTGGTAATAGGGATGCTTCGGGCTGACCCACTGGTTGCCGGGCGTGAACTCGCCGTTGAAGACGACCTGGTTGAGGGCTTCGCGGTCGATCGAGAGATCCAGTGCCTGGCGGACCTTCGCCGACTGGCTCAGCGGCCCCTTGGTCTTGTCGTTGCCGATATTGACGGTCAGGCCGAGATAGCCGAGCTCCGGCGCCGTCGACAGCACGAGGCGGGAATCGGCGCGCACGTCCTTGATGTCGGTGGCGAGCACGCGCTCGATCAGATCGAGCCCGCCCGACTTCAGATTCGCGAGCCGCACCGTCGCGTCGACAATCGGCAGGAACACGACGCGGTCGATATGGATGTTGTCCTTGTTCCAGTAATCGGCGAACTTCTCGAACACCATGCGGTCCTGTTGGACGCGCTCGACGAATTTGTAGGGGCCGGCGCAGACCGGATGCAGGCCGAACTTGTCGCCGGCTTCCTTCGCCGCCTTCGGCGACACCATCATGCCGGAGCGGTCGGTGAGCTGGGCGATCAGCGGCGAGTAGGGGGTCTTGAGCACCAGCTTGATGGCCAGGGGATCGACCACCTCGACATGGTCGACGCTGGCAAGCTCGGACTTCCGGAACGAGGTCGGCAGCGTCATGTGACGCTCGATCGAGAACTTCGCGGCTTCGGCGTCCAGCGGCTCGCCGTCATGGAATTTGACGTTGGGCCGGAGCTTGATCGTCATCTCCTTGCCGTCGGCCGAAGTCTCGTAGGACAGCGCGAGCTGCGGCACGATGTTGAGCTTCTCGTCGATGTCAAACAGCTTGTCGCAGAAGGCGGAGAAGACGATGCGGCCGACATAGGTGCGGCCGATGCTGGGATCGAGGATGTCGGGGTCTTCGGCGATGCCGATGCGAAGCGTGGTCTGAGCCTGGGCTGCGCCCACGAGCGACGTCAGCAGGGCCGACGCCAGGATTGTCAAACGCATGAAACTCATCGCTCTCAACCTCTGTTTTGCGGCTAAGCCGGGTCCGTTCCCAATGAACTAACCCCGCTGCCGCGGACTGCTTCCGGGCCGCCGCTGAAGGCGGCGACCAATTTTTCCAGGACCGGCGAGAAGCCGCCGTCGGACGGGACGATCGCCGCGGAGGGCGGCAGTTCCGACGTTCGGTGACAGGCCGTTGCATGTCCGATGCCATTCGGCACGAGCTGCGGCATTTCACTGCGGCAGCGGTCGACCACGTAGGGGCAGCGGGTGTGGAAGCGGCAACCCGGCGGCGGGTTGAGCGCGCTCGGGATCTCTCCCTGCAGCACAATCCGGCTGCGTTTTGCCCGCGGTTTAGGCATGGGGATCGCGGACAGCAGCGCACGGCTGTAGGGGTGGCGAGGTGCCGCGAACAGGGCGTCCGCCTCGGCAGTCTCGACGATCTGGCCGAGATTCATCACCGCGACATGGTCGGCGATGTGCTTGACCACAGCCAGATCGTGCGAGACGAAGATGTAGGCCAGCCCAAGCCGGTCCTGCAGCTCGCGCAAGAGGTTGAGGATCTGCGAGCGGATCGAGACGTCCAGCGCCGAGACCGGCTCATCGCAGATGATCAGTTTTGGTTCGACCGCGAGCGCGCGGGCGATGGCGATGCGCTGGCGCTGGCCGCCGGAAAATTCGTGCGGATAACGTCGCTCGAGCCGCGGCTCGAGACCGACCAGCCGCAGGATTTCCGCGACGCGCTCGCGCCGTTGCGCCGGCGGTACCAGATCGTGCAGCGCCAGCGGCTCGGTGAGAATCTGGCCGACCGTCATGCGCGGATTGAGCGAGGCGTAGGGGTCCTGGAAGATGATCTGCGCTTCGCGGCGGAAGGCGCGGAGCGCGCCGGCGTCCAGCGAGAGCAGGTCGCGGCCGGCGAAACGCACCGTGCCTGCATCCGGCTCGATCAGCCGCAGCACCAGGCGACTGACGGTGGATTTGCCGCACCCGGATTCGCCGACCAGGGCGAGCGTCTTGCCGGCTTCGAGAGAGAAGCTGACGCCGTCGACCGCTTTGACATGCCCCAGTGCCCGGCCGAACAGCGAGCGCCCAGCGACAAAATGCTTGACCAGGCCTTCGACCTCGAGGAGAGCGGTCATCGTGTTTGCTCCCCGCGAATCCTGCTCTCGTGTCCCGGGCGCGGCGCAACGCGAAATGTTGCGACGCTGATCTGTCGCCGCATGGGCCCCGGTTCAGCCGCGCACCACTGCGCTTCGCTTGTGCTGCGCTGCGCCCGGGGCACGAGAGAAGAGAATGAGGCCATCACGACACCAGGAGTTCGAGCGGTGCGCGGATGCAGCGCGAGAGGTGATCGGGGCTGACCTCCACCAGCGGTGGCGGCGCCTTGGTGCAGGCGTCCAGCACGAAGGGGCAGCGCGCGGCGAAGCGGCAGCCGGCGGGCGGCTGCGCCATGTTCGGCACCATGCCTTCGATCGTGGCAAGCTGCTCGGCGCGGTGGTCGAGGCGCGGGATCGAGCCCAGCAGGCCGACGGTGTAGGGATGCTGCGGCATGGCGAACAGCTCGTCGACCGGCGCGCGCTCGACGATCTCGCCGGCATACATCACCGCGACCTCGTCGCAGACTTCGGCGACAACACCGAGATCGTGGGTGATCAGGATGATGGCGGCGCCGCTCGCTGCCTTCAGCTCGCGCATCAACTCCAAAATCTGCGCCTGCAGGGTGACGTCGAGCGCGGTGGTGGGCTCGTCCGCGATCAGGAGCCGCGGATCGCAGGCCAGCGCCATCGCGATCATCACGCGCTGGCGCATGCCGCCGGAGAGCTTGTGCGGATATTCGTCGATCCGCCGCTCGGGCGAGGGAATGTGGACGCGGCGCAGCAGCTCGATGGCCCGCTCGCGCGCGCTGCGCCGGGAGCCGCCGCGGTGGCGCAGAATGGTCTCGACGATCTGGTCGCCGATTGTGAAGCTCGGATTGAGCGACGTCATAGGCTCCTGAAAAATCATCGCGAGCCGGTTGCCGCGGAGGTCGCGCAATGTCTGGTCAGGAGTCTTCAGGAGGTCGAAGCCGTCGAAGCGGATTGCGCCGGATATCTCGGCACTCTGTTTTGGCAGCAGTCCCATGATCGCCAGTGACGTCACGCTCTTGCCGCAACCGGATTCGCCGACGAGGCCGAGCGTTGCGCCATTGGCGACGCTTAGATCGACGCTGTCGACGGCGTGGGTCACGCGGCCGTCGTCACCGTGGAAGCGGATGCGCAGATCCTTGATCTCGATGAGAGGGCTTGCGCTCATGATTGCCTTGCTCGGCTCGCAGCGATGCTGGCGTCGATGACGGTGCGATCGGTGTTGCCTGCGGGGTTCTGCCGCGTCGGCATGGAGGAGCGGAAATGCACCCAGAGTTCCTGACTGACGCGCTCCAGCCGTTCGAGCTCGCCCAGCGGGTCGGGATGATCGTCGGCGCGAATGTCCAGCGCCGGCCATTCCTCCTCGCCGTGGATCAGGAGCGCAGCGGATTGCTTGCCGCGCTTGTCGCCGCCGGCGGCCTCGCCTGCGCGCATGGCGGCAAGCAGGCGGCGCGGGAAGGGCAGACTGTCATTGGCGATATAGGTCTTCGCGGTCTCGTCGAGCACGTCGGCGCCGGCCAGCATGTTGCCGACAATGGAGAAGCCGCTGCCGGCGATGTGCCCGCACCAGTCGACGCAGTCGCGCCCGGTATGCGCGGCGATCGCGCCGCTGGCGTCCATGATGTGGATCTGGCGGCTCTCGCGGCCGTCGTCGGTCGCGAGCAGGGTGGCGAGAACGTCATGCGCGTTCAGCCCCTCGCGCAGCAGCTTGACGCCGTCGATGCCGTAATAGGGATTGACGAAGGCCTGGGTCGCGATGGCGCCGAGACCGGCCGCGATGTAGGGCACGCGCGCGCCGACGGCGAAGAAGCGGGTCGCTACCGCGATGCCGAACTGGCCGGTGGCAGGATCGCGCGCGATGATCGACCAGGTCATGTGCTGCCTTCAGCGCCCTGCGGCGTAGCCCTGCATGCCGCGCGGGTTGGCGGCAGCGCGGCGGCGCACCCCGACGCGCGAGGCCGCGGTGAGGCGACCTTCCGACCAGTCGGGGCCGACCTCGACAATGTGCCCGCGCTCGCGAAGGTTCTCGATCGTCGCCTTCGGCACGCGGTTCTCGACCACGAGCACGCCGGGGCGCGCGGTGCGCGGCCAGAACGAGATCGGGAAATGCTCGGAGTGCCAGGCCGGCGCATCGATCGCTTCCTGGAGATTGAGGTTGCAATGGACGTGGCGCAGGAAGAACTGCGTGATCCACTGATCCTGCTGGTCGCCGCCGGGCGAGCCCCAGGCCAGATACGGCTCGCCGTCGCGCAGCGCCATGGTGGGGGACAGCGTCGTGCGCGGCCGCTTGCCCGGCGCGAGCGAACTCGGCTGGTTCTCCTCCAGATCGAACATTTGTGCGCGGCTGCCGAGGCAAAAACCGAGTTCGGGGATGATCGGCGAGGATTGCAACCAGCCGCCCGACGGCGTCGACGACACCATGTTGCCGGCCTTGTCGATGATGTCGAAATGCACGGTGTCGCCGCGCACCTCGCCGAAGCGGCCCACGGTTGGTTCGCCGGCGCCGAGTGCGCCGACGGCCTCGCGCTGTCCTTCGGCGCGGCGCAGCTTGACCACACCGCCAAGACCCTCGACCGTGCCGGGCCGAAGGTCGAGCGAAGCTTTCTCGGTCACCAGCTTGCGGCGCTCGTCGTTATAGGCGTCCGATAGCAGCGTCGCGATCGGGATCTCGCTGAACTTGGGATCGCCGTAGAATTTTTCGCGGTCGGCGAAGGCGAGCTTGGCGCATTCGATCTGGAGGTGGATGAATTCCGGCCCGGTCGGATCGAGCCCGTCGAGCGCAAAGCCCTTGAGCAGCGCGAGCTGCTGGAGCGTCACCGGACCCTGGCTCCAGACGCCGGCCTTGCAGACGGTGTAGCGGCCATAGTCGTAGGTGAGCGGCGCCTCGATCGTCGGCTGCCAGCGCGCCATGTCGTCGGCCGAGAGCACGCCGCGATGCGGCGAGCCGCTGACATCCATCACCTCCTGGGTGCGGCAGAACCTGTCGATGGCTTCCGCAACGAAACCTTGCGACCAGGCCTTTCGCGCGCGCTCGATCTCGGCGTCGCGGCCACCGCCGCCGCTCTCGGCCTCGCTGAGAATGCGGGCGTAGGTCGCAGCCAGCGTCTTGTTGGTGAAGAGCGTGCCGGGTTTCGGCACTTCGCCATTGGGCAGATAGACCGCGGCCGAGGTCGGCCAATGCTTGCGGAACAGCTGCTCGACGGTCTGGATCGTGGCGCAGGCGCGCTCGACCAGTGGATAGCCGTCGCGCGCATAGGAGATCGCGGGCTCCAGCACGTCGCGCACGCGCATCGTGCCGTAGTCGCGCAGCAGCATCATCCAGGATTCGAACGTGCCGGGGACGCAGGCCGCGAGCAGGCCGGTGCCGGGCACCATGTCGAGGCCTTCGCTCTTGTAGTGCGCGATGGTGGCGCGCGCCGGCGCCGGGCCCTGACCGCAGATCACCTCGGTGCGTGCGCGTTTGACGTCATGCACGATGATGGGCACGTCTCCGCCCGGGCCGTTCAAATGCGGTTCCACGATCTGGAGCGTGAACGCCGTGGCGACGCCGGCATCGAAGGCGTTGCCGCCCTTTTCCAGCATGGCCATGCCGACAGCGGTCGCGATCCAGTGCGTGGCGGCGACGACCCCGAACGTGCCCTCGATCTCGGGGCGCGTTGTGAAGGGATCGGGATTGACGTTGCTGGCCATGGGATTTCGCTACCTTAATTTTCGCGCGCGCAATTGATCACAGGCAATGCCGTGCCGCCAATGCGTGGATCGCATGGCACGCGCGCGTCACGCCGGGACCGGCGCGGTGTTCACCGCATGGCAGGCGACGCCGGCGATCAGTTCCGGGGCTTCCTTGCGGCAGAGGTCGAATGCCAGCGGGCAGCGCGGATTGAAGGCGCAGCCGGGCGGCGGATTGATCGGGTTCGGAATCTCGCCCTTCACCGGAATGCGCTGGCGGCCTGACATTGCGAGATCGGGCACGGCGCCCAGCAACATCTTGGTGTAGGGCATGCGCGGTCGGGCGAACAGCTCGCGTCCCTCCGCGATCTCGACGATGCGGCCGAGATACATCACGCCGACGCGGCTCGCCATGTGGCGGACCACGGCGAGGTTGTGGCTGATGAACATGTAGGTCAGGCCGAACTTGTCCTGGAGGTCGCGCATCAGGTTCAGGATCTGCGCCTGCACGGAGACGTCGAGCGCCGAAGTCGGCTCGTCGCAGACGATGAACTCCGCATCGGAGGCGAGCGCTCGCGCGATCGCGATGCGCTGGCGCTGGCCGCCGGAGAACTCGTGTGGAAATTTCAACCGGTCGTCGGGATGCAGGCCGACAAGGCTGAGCAATTCGCCGACGCGCGCCTGGATATCGCGCTCGCCCTGGATCAGGTCGAAGGCACGGATCGGCTCGGAGATGATGGCATCGACCCGGAAGCGCGGGTTCAGGCTCGCATAGGGGTCCTGGAAGATCATCTGGATGCGGCGGCGCAGTTTGCGGCGCGCCGGCGCCTGCCGCGGGTCCGTCATCGAGATGCCGTCGATCAGCACGTTGCCGGAGCTTGGCGGCAGCAGGCCGACGACCATCCGCGCCACGGTGGTCTTGCCCGAGCCGGACTCGCCGACCAGCGCAAAGGTCTCGCCCTTCCTGATGTCGAAGCTAACGTGATCGACAGCCTTGAGATATTCGAGATGTCCGCCTTCGAGCACGCGGTTGAGCCAGGGTTTTGAGACGTCGAAGACGCGGCGCAGATTCGTGGCCTGGACGAAAGGCGTGCTCATGCCGCGCTCTCCGCAGGCACGGTGTCGTAGAGATGGCAGGCAACGGATTGTGTGCCGCGCGATAGCGGCTCCGGCCGTTCAACCCGGCAGCGATCGAAGGCGAAGGCGCAGCGCGGATTGAACGAGCAGCCGCGCGGGATCGCCGACAGGCGCGGCATGGAGCCGGGGATCTGCACCAGGCGCTTTTCGTCCCCGGCAAGCGTCGGAATCGCGCCCATCAGGCCCTTGGCGTAAGGGTGCAGCGGATTCCTGACGACGTCCTGTACCGGGCCGATCTCGGCGACGCGGCCGGCGTACATCACCGCGACGCGGTCGGAGGTCTCCGCGATCACGCCCATGTCGTGGGTCACCAGCATCACGGCGGTGCCGTGATCGCGCCCGAGCCGCTTGATCAGCGAGATGATCTGCGCCTGTACGGAGACATCGAGCGCGGTGGTCGGTTCGTCCGCGATGATCAGCTCGGGCTCGGCGCAGATCGCGAGCGCAATCACGACGCGCTGGCGCATGCCGCCGGAGAATTCGTGGGGATAGCCGTCGATGCGTTTTTCCGGCGCGGGAATGCCGACCTCGGCGAGCAGGTCGATGGCGCGGCGGCGGGCGGCCGTTTCGGACAGGCTCAGGTGGGTCTTGATCGTCTCGATGATCTGATCGCCGACGCGGTACAGCGGATTGAGCGAGGTGAGGGGATCCTGGAAGATCATGCCGATCCGTTTTCCCCGGATGCGGCGCATCTCCTCGGCGGGCAGATTGTCGATGCGAAGGCCGGCGAGACGAATCTCGCCGCCGGCGATGCGGCCGGGCGGATCGATCAGGCCGATCACCGACAGGCCGGTGACGGACTTGCCGGCGCCGGATTCGCCGACCACGCCGAGCACCTCGCCCTTGGCGATGTCGAACGAGACGCCGTCGATCGCGCGCAGCGTGCCGCGGCGGGAGGCGAACTCGACCTGAAGATTGCGCACGGAGAGAACGGGTTCGGTCATGGGCGGCCCATACTCATCGAAGCTTCGGGTTCAGCGCGTCGCGCAGCCAGTCGCCGAGCAGGTTGATGGAGAGGATCAGGACAGCGAGCGCGATGCCGGGGAAGGCGACGATCCACCACTCACCCGCGAACAGATAATTGTTGCCGATGCGGATCAGCGTGCCCAGCGAGGGCATGGTCTCGGGCATGCCGGAGCCGAGGAACGACAGCGTCGCTTCGGTGATGATCGCGAGGGCGAGGTTGATGGTGGCGATGACCAGGATCGGGCCCATCGTGTTCGGCAGCACGTGGCGCAACATGATCACGGGGGCAGGCAGGCCGATCAGCTGCGCCGCGGCGACATAGTCCTTGTTCTTCTCGACCATCACCGAGCCGCGCACCGTGCGGGCGTACTGGACCCAGAAGCTCAGGCCGATCGCGAACACCAGCACGCCCAGCATGCTCATCTCGTCGAGCTTGTTGCCGAACACCGATTTGGCGATGCCGTTGATCAGGAGCGCGATCAGGATCGCCGGAAAGGAGAGCTGCACGTCGGCGATGCGCATGATCAGGCCGTCGACGGCACCGCCGAAATAGCCGGCCGTGAGCCCGAGCAGGATGCCGAGCGCGCCGGAGAACACCACGCCGAGCACACCGACCAGGAGCGAGATGCGCATGCCGTAGAGAATCGCGGACAGCACGTCGCGGCCCTGCTCGTCGGTGCCGAGCAGGAACGGGCTCTGGCCGTCGGCGGTCCACAGCGGCGAGATACGCGAATTCATCAGTTGAAGCTGCGCCGGGTCGAACGGGTTCTGCACCGACAGCAATGAGGCGAAGATCGCGAGCAGGAAGAACAGCAGTGTCACCGCAGCCGCAACCATGGTGATCTTGGAGCGGCGGAACGAGTAGAACAGATCGCTGTCGAGCGCTCGTTTGAACCAGCCCGGCGCAGCGTGTGCGCCGCGGCCTTCGACTTTGTGCGGAACGACGGCGTCGCTCATCTCTAATGCGCCCGGCTGACCGTCGAGCGCAGCCGCGGATCGACGATGGTGTAGAGGATATCAACCACGAGATTGATGGTGACGAAGATCAGGGACACCATCATCAGATAGGCCGCCATGATCGGGATATCGACGTTCTGAACGGCCTGCACGAACAGGAGGCCCATGCCTGGCCACTGGAACACGGTTTCGGTGATGATCGCGAATGCAATTACCGAGCCAAATTGCAGGCCGGCCACGGTGATCACGGGAACCAGCGTGTTGCGCAGGGCGTGGCCGAAATGGATGGCGCGGGTGGTGAGGCCGCGGGCCCGCGCAAAGCGGATATAGTCGGTGCGCATCACCTCCAGCATCTCCGCCCGCACCAGCCGCATGATCAGCGTCATCTGGAACAGGCCGAGCGTGATCGAGGGCATGATCAGGGCCTTCAATCCTGACAACGTCAATAGGCCCGTCGTCCACCAGCCGATGCGCACGACATCGCCGCGGCCGAACGAAGGCAGCCAGCCGAGCGTCACCGAAAACAGGTAGATCAGGAGGATGCCGATCAGGAAGGTTGGCAGCGAAATACCGATCAGCGAGACGGCCTGGAAGACATGCGCGAGCCAGCTGTCGCGGCGCAGCGCGGAATAGACGCCCATCAGGATGCCGCTGACCATGGCGAAGATGGTGGCAACGATGGCGAGCTCCAGCGTCGCCGGCATCCGCTCGATCAGCAGGTTGGTGACGGGCAGGCGGAACTGGTACGACACGCCGAACTTGAATTGCGCGGCGTTACCCATATAGCGGCCGAACTGCACGAGCACGGGATCGTCGAGGCCGAGCGATTTGCGGATCGCAGCGCGTTCGGCGCCGGAGGTATCCATCCCGACCATCTGGTTCACGGGATCGCCGGCGAAGCGGAACATCGAGAACGCGATGATCCCGACGGCGATCATGACACCGATGGCCTGGATTGCCCGGCGCAGTGTGAAAGCGAGCATCTGTTCCTTTCACATCTTTTCAGCGGCACGCATCATCGCGTTAGCCCTAAACAACAAGTCCCGGAAGCCTGGGCTTCCGGGACTTCGCAACTTCTCAACAACCTACTCGTCCTGTTTGGTCGCCCAATAGAGCAGGACCTGGTTGTCGGCGCGCTGGGTCAGCTTCACCTTCTTCGACACGCCCCAGGCGAGCGCCTGCTGATGCAGCGGAACGTAGGCGTAGTCCTTGATCGCGAGCTCATAGGCCTGCTTGATCAACTGATCGCGCTTGGTTGTATCAGGCTCGAGGAGCACCTTGTCGGCGAGCTCGTCGAACTGCTTGTTGCAGTAGCCGGCGAGATTGGCTTCGCCGCGGTTGGGATCCTTGGGATCTTCGCGGCACCCCATGATGTCGTGCATCACGTTGTGGGAGTCCAGTGTGTCAGGGGTCCAGCCCAGCATGAAGAACGAGGTCTTGTAGCCACCGGGCTTCAGCACCTTGGCGAAGTATTGCGCCTTGGGCTGCGCCAGCAGGTTCACCTTGATGTTGATGCGGGCGAGCATGCCGACGATAGCCTGGCAGATCGCGGCGTCATTGACGTAGCGATCGTTCGGGCAGTCCATCGTCACCTCGAAGCCGTCGGCATAGCCTGCTTCCGCCAGGAGCTTCTTGGCGGCCTCGGCATCGGGCTTCGGTCGGGTGAAGTCCTTCGACAGCGGATAGAGCTCCGGTGCGATCATCAAAGCGGACGGTGTCGAGAGGCCGCGCATGACGCGGTTCTTGATCAGGTCGACGTCGATCGTCTTGTAGACGGCTTCGCGGACGCGGATGTCCTTGAACGGGTTCTTGCCTTTGATGTTCGAGTACAGCAGCTCGTCGCGCGACTGGTCCATGCCGACGAAGATGGTGCGCAGTTCAGGTCCGGTCAGCACGGTGGCGTTCGGGCTCGAATTGACGCGCTGGATGTCCTGGACCGGAACCGGTTCGATCACGTCCACCTCGCCCGACAGCAGGGCCGCGACGCGCGTCGCCTCCGATGCGATCGGCGTGAAGATGATCTCCTTCAGATTATGTTCTGGCTTGCGCCACCAGTTCGGATTGGCCTTGAAGACGGTCTTCACGCCCGGCTGATGGCTCTCGATCATGAAGGGGCCGGTGCCGTTTTCATGGAGCGAGGCGTAGCTCGGCGTCGTGGCGGCGGCCGGCGTCGGTGCCACCGCATCGTTCGCCTCTGCCCATTTCTTGTCCATGATGTACCAGGTCGCCCACAGCGCCGTCAGGATGGGATTGGGCGCAGTGAGGATGAAGTCGACGGTGTAATCGTCGACCTTGACGACCTTGGCGTCGGCCGGAATTCGGCTCAGCAGGTTCGAGCCTTTGGCCCGCACGCGCTCGGCCGAGAACACCACGTCATCCGCGGTGAAGGGATCGCCATTGTGGAATTTCACGCCCTTGCGCAGATGAAAGCGCCAGCGCGTCGGCTCCGGCGTCTCCCAGCTTTCGGCGAGCGCCGGGATGATCTTCAGGTCCTTGTCGCGTGTAACGAGGCCCTCATACACATGGCCGAGATGCGCGTGGGTGGTCGACTCGTTGAGCGTGTAGGGGTCGAGCGATTTGAGCTCTCCCTGGTTGGCATAGCGCAGCGTCTGGCTCGACGCCGGCGAGACCGCCAACGCGAGCGCACCGGCGAGCGTCGCCGCAAACAGACTTCGTCCGACTGACATTCTTGACCCTCTCCACTCGCCCGCACCGTCATTTTTGATTGTTCGGTGGGGCCGATCGATCCATGTTGCCCAGAGTTCTCGACCCGTGCAAGCGCCATTCCAGCAAGGAACGCGCCAAGTTGCGCCGCTGTGCAGCAATACTGACCGGCAATTTAGGGGTGAGAGGCATCCCGGCGACATTCGACTTTCGATCGGCGAGGGGAATAAACGCGGAAACGGCCAGCAGACCGCCCGGCGGAGCGATTTGATTGACCATGTCCGAGGGCGGTGCCCGGCGGCCTGCCTCAGGTCGCTTGCGTTGCACGCCCTCTCGCGGCGATACTGCGACAAGCCGCTCGAATCTCATCTGGAGGGGACATGAAAGTTAACATCGAAATCGACTGTACCCCCTCGAGGCCCGCCAGTTCTTCGGTTTGCCGGACGTGTCACCGATGCAGACGGCGGTGATGGACAAGCTGCAGCAGCAGGTTCTGAGCAACATCGAGAAAGTCTCGCCGGAATCGCTGATCCAGAGCTGGTTCACCTTCGATCCCAAGATCGCCGAACGGTTTCAGGACATGTTCGTCACCATGGCCGGTCTCGGCAGCCCGCGCAGCGGCGACAAGAAGAAATAAATGTCGCCCGGGCCGGACGAGCCGCAGGCGTCGGGCCGGCTTCGTCCGCCGAGCCTCGGCCTGTTGCTGGCCGAAGCCCGTGGACTTTTCGAATTCAACGCCAGCGTAATGCTGTCGCCGCTCCTGATGCGCGCGCCCAGAGGCGACGGCCATCCGGTGCTGGCGCTGCCGGGCTTTCTTGCCAGCGATCTCTCGATGGTGCCGATACGGCGCTATCTCAGCGAGCTCGGCTATGAGGCGCATGCCTGGCGGATGGGGCGCAATCTCGGTGGGCTGGAGCGGATGAGGGAAGCGTTGCGCAGGCGCCTTGCCGAAATCCACGCCACGAGCGGACGCAAGGTCAGCCTGGTCGGTTGGAGTCTCGGCGGCGTCTATGCCCGCGATCTCGCGCTCCAGGCGCCCGAGATGGTCCGTTACGTCGTCACGCTCGGCAGCCCGTTTGCCAACGACGTGCGGGCGACCAACGCCACGCGGCTGTACGAAGCGTTGTCCGGCGATCGTGTCGAGGATTTTGCCGAAATGCGCGAGGCGATCGCCGGCGATCTGCCGGTGCCGGCGACGTCGATCTATTCGCGCGCCGACGGTGTCGTCAACTGGCGAACCTGTTTGTTGCGTCCCTCCGACCGCGCCGAGAACATCGAGGTGCTCCTGGCGAGCCATATCGGGCTCGGCGTGAACCCCGCGGCGCTGTGGGCCGTGGCGGACCGCCTGGCGCAACCGGAGGGGGAATTCTGGCCGTTCGACCGGGCAGGGCCGTTTGCCATTGCATATGCCCCGCCGGAACGGGCAGTATCGGCCTGACGAGAAGCGCCGGCAAAGGCGCCCGTCAAAACGAGCGGAGGGAACTATGGCTGACGGTAAGAAGCTGTCGTCGCTGGACGCATCATTTCTCTATCTGGAAACGCCGGAGATGCCGATGCATGTCGGCAGCATGGCGATCTTTCGCCTGCCTGACGACTACAAGGGCGACTTCTTCGAAGACTTCAAGGCGATGATCGTCTCGCGCCTGCACATCGCGCCGATCCTGAAGGCGCGGCTGGAGAAGGCGCCACTCGATATCGATCATCCCTCCTGGGTCGAGGACGACCAGTTCGACATCGACCGCCACATCTTCCGCGCCAGCCTGCCGCAGCCGCGCGACCGCGCCACACTCGAGCGCATCGTCGGCTGGATGCACGCCAAGCTCTTGAACCGCGCCCGGCCGCTCTGGGAGTTCTACGTGTTCGAGGGCATGAAGGACAACGAGGTCGGGCTCTATTCCAAGATGCACCATGCCGCCATCGACGGCGGTGCCGGGGCGGCGCTGACCAACATGATCTACGATATCTCGCCCATCCCCCGGAAGGTCGATCCGCCGACGGCGGGCAGTAAGCCCGGACAGGAGCCGCGCGACATCGCCGCCAATCTGCTCGATTCCTATCAGCAGCTCTTCACCCAGCCGCTCGATGCGTCGGCGGCCGCGAAGAACCTGCAACTGCCGCGCACGGGCAAGAGCGACATCGGCTCGATCCTGTTCGACAATGCGATGTACCAGATCGAGAGTGCGGTGCGCTTCGCCGGCAACATCCCGACCATGGTCAAGAGCGTCTCCGACGTGCTCGGCAAGATCTCCGATCCGAAGTCCCGGGAGAGCCTCGCCAGCATGGTGTCGCCGCCGACCATGCTGAACAAGACGATTTCCTCGGAACGCAGCTTTGCCGGCGTCTCGATCTCGCTGTCGCGTTCAAAGGCGCTCGCCAAGCAGGCCGGCGGCAAGCTCAACGACGTGGTGCTGGCGCTCGCCTCCGGCGTGGTCCGGCGCTACCTCCAGCAATATGGCACGCTGCCGGCGAAATCGCTGACCGCCGCCGTGCCGATCTCACTGCGCGAGGAAGGCAACACCGAGGCCAACAACCAGGTGTTCGGCATGATCTGCTCGATCGCGACCAATATCGACGATCCCAAGGCGCGGCTGGAGGCGATCATCGCGCAGTCGACCAAGTCCAAGGAGATGTCGCATCCGTTGCGGGCCCTGATGCCGCAGATTTCCAACATCTCGATGCTGGGTGCGCCGATGATGGTGCAGGTTCTGGCGCTGCTCTACAGCCGCTCGAACCTGTCGGACGTGCTGCCGCCGGCGGCCAACATCACGGTGTCCAACGTGCCGGGCCCGCGTCAGACGCTCTATGCCGCCGGCGCGGAACTGTTGCACATCTTCCCGGTGTCGATCTCGACGCATGGACAGGCGCTCAACATCACCGTGCAGAGCTATCGCGACCAGCTCGACTTCGGCTTCATCGTCGGCGCCAACATCATTCCGCACGTGCAGGTGATGTGCGACATGTTGCCGGAGGAGTTCGCCGCGCTGGAGGCGGCCTACGCGCCGCCGGCGGCCGACGTCAAGGGCGCCGCAGAGTAGGAATATTGCCATGATTGAAATGCCACCGCTCAAGTTCGTGCAGACGAACGGAATCCGCATGGGCTACTACGAGGCGGGCCCGGTCAGCGACAAGCCGCCGATCGTGCTGTGCCACGGCTGGCCTGAACTCGCCTTCTCCTGGCGTCACCAGATCAAGGCGCTGAGCGAGGCCGGCATCCGGGTGATCGCGCCGGACCAGCGCGGCTATGGCGCGACCGACCGGCCCGAGCCGGTCGAGGCCTACGACATCGAACATCTGACCGGCGACCTCGTCGGGCTCCTCGATCATCTCCAGATCGATAAGGCCATCTTCGTCGGTCACGACTGGGGCGGCTTCATCGTCTGGCAGATGCCGCTGCGGCACATCGACCGGGTTGCGGGGGTGGTCGGCATCAACACGCCTCATACCAACCGTGCCTGGGCCGATCCGATCGAGCTGCTGCGCGCTCGCTTCGGCGACAAGATGTACATCGTGCAGTTCCAGGATCCGGCGCACGAACCCGACAGGATCTTCGGCAGTCGCGTCGAGCAGACATTCGATGCGTTCATGCGCAAGCCGGCGCCGCGCCCGCCCGATGCGCCGGCAGAGGAAGTGATTGCCGGCGTGGGCGCTTCGCCGCGGGTCAATCTGGCGTTTCCGCAGATGATTGCGGCTTACGACGCGAAGCACGATCCGCGCACGCCGATCCTGTCGCCGGAAGAGAAAAAAGTGTTCGTCGACAATTTCACCAGAACGGGCTTCACCGGCGGCATCAACTGGTACCGCAACATGTCGCGCAACTGGACGCGCGCCGAAGGGCTCGATCATACGGTGCGCGTGCCGTCGCTGATGATCATGGCCGAAAACGACGCGGTGTTGCCGCCGTCTTCCGCCGATGGCATGGACAAGCTGATTCCCGATCTCGAAAAATATCTGGTTCGCGACAGCGGCCATTGGACGCAGCAGGAGAAGCCGGAAGAGGTCAGCGCCAAGCTGATCGAATGGCGTAGAAAGCGGTTTGGCTAGCGCTCGTCGTTGCGAACTCGTCATTGCGAGGAGCGAAGCGACGAAGCAATCCAGACTGCCTCCGCGGATATATTCTGGATTGCTTCGCTTCGCTCGCAACGACGACATTGAGGCAGGGGGGACTACATTTCAATGTCATCCAAGAACCGTCTGGACCCAATTCCGCAGCCGCCGACCAAGCCGGTGGTCGGCAACATGCTGTCGCTGGATTCGGCCGCGCCGGTGCAGCACCTGACCCGGCTTGCCAAGGAGCTCGGGCCGATCTTCTGGCTCGACATGATGGGCTCGCCGATCGTCGTCGTCTCCGGCCACGATCTCGTCGACGAGCTCTCCGATGAGAAGCGCTTCGACAAGACGGTGCGCGGTGCGCTGCGCCGCGTGCGCGCGGTCGGCGGCGACGGCCTGTTCACGGCCGACACCAGGGAGCCGAACTGGAGCAAGGCGCACAACATCCTGCTTCAGCCGTTCGGCAACCGCGCCATGCAGTCCTATCACCCGAGCATGGTCGATATCGCCGAGCAGCTCGTCAACAAATGGGAACGGCTCAACGCCGACGACGAGATCGACGTCGTCCATGACATGACCGCGCTGACGCTGGACACGATCGGCCTGTGCGGCTTCGAGTACCGCTTCAATTCCTTCTATCGGCGCGACTACCATCCCTTCGTCGAGTCGCTGGTGCGCTCGCTCGAAACCATCATGATGACGCGCGGCCTGCCGTTCGAACAGCTCTGGATGCAGAAGCGGCGCAAGACGCTCGCTGAAGACGTCGCCTTCATGAACAAGATGGTCGACGAGATCATCGCCGAGCGCCGCAAGAGCGCCGAAGGGGTCGACGACAAGAAGGACATGCTCGCCGCGATGATGACCGGCGTCGACCGCTCGACCGGGGAGCAGCTTGACGACATCAACATCCGCTACCAGATCAACACGTTCCTGATCGCGGGGCATGAGACCACCAGCGGCCTGCTGTCCTACACGCTCTACGCTCTGCTCAAGCACCCGGACATTCTCAAGAAGGCCTATGACGAGGTCGACCGCGTCTTCGGCCCCGACGTCAACGCGAAGCCGACCTACCAGCAGGTGACGCAGCTCACCTACATCACGCAGATCCTCAAGGAAGCCCTGCGGCTGTGGCCGCCGGCGCCGGCCTATGGCATCTCGCCGCTGAACGACGAGACCATCGGCGGCGGCAACTACAGGCTCAGGAAGGGCACCTTCATCACCATCCTGGTGACGGCGCTGCATCGCGATCCCTCGGTCTGGGGTCCAAATCCCGACGCGTTCAATCCCGAGAATTTCAGCCGCGAGGCGGAGGCCAAGCGGCCGATCAATGCCTGGAAGCCGTTCGGCAACGGCCAGCGCGCCTGCATCGGACGCGGCTTCGCGATGCACGAGGCCGCGCTCGCGCTCGGCATGGTCCTCCAGCGCTTCAAGCTGATCGACCACCAGCGCTATCAGATGCATCTGAAAGAAACGCTGACCATGAAGCCCGAAGGCTTCAAGATCAAGGTACGTCCGCGCGCCGATCGCGAGCGCGGCGCCTATGGCGGCCCTGTCGCTGTCGCGTCCTCGGGGCCGCGGGCGCCTCGTAAGCCGACGACGCGGCCGGGCCACAATACGCCGATGCTGGTGCTTTACGGCTCCAACCTCGGCACGGCCGAGGAACTCGCGACGCGCATGGCCGACCTTGCCGAGATCAACGGCTTTGCCGTGCATCTCGGGCCGCTCGACGATTACGTCGGCAAGCTGCCGCACGAGGGCGGCGTGCTGATCATCTGCGCCTCCTATAACGGCGCGCCGCCTGACAACGCGACGCAATTCGTCAAATGGCTCGGCGACGATCTGCCTGAGGATGCCTTTGCCAATGTGCGCTACGCCGTGTTCGGCTGCGGCAACAGCGATTGGGCGGCGACCTATCAATCGGTGCCGCGCTTCATCGACGAGCAATTGTCGAAGCACGGTGCACGCGCGGTCTATCCGCGCGGCGAAGGCGATGCGCGCAGCGATCTCGACGGCCAGTTCCAGAAATGGTTCCCGGCGGCTGCGCAAGTCGCGACCAAGGAATTCGGCATCGACTGGAATTTCACCCGTACCGCGGAGGACGATCCGCTCTATGCGATCGAGCCTGTGGCAGTAACCGCCGTCAACACCATCGTCGCGCAGGGCGGTGCTGTCGCGATGAAGGTGCTGGTCAATGACGAGCTCCAGAACAAGTTCGGCGCCAATCCGTCGGAGCGTTCAACGCGCCATATCGAGGTGCAGCTGCCGTCCAACATCACCTATCGCGTGGGCGATCACTTAAGCGTCGTTCCGCGCAACGATCCGACGCTGGTGGATTCGGTTGCCCGCCGCTTCGGCTTCCTGCCGGCCGACCAGATCAGGCTTCAGGTCGCTGAAGGCCGGCGCGCGCAGCTGCCGGTCGGCGATGCCGTTTCGGTCGGACGTCTGCTCAGCGAGTTCGTCGAGTTGCAGCAGGTGGCGACACGGAAGCAGATCCAGATCATGGCCGAGCACACCCGCTGCCCGGTCACCAAGCCGAAGCTGCTGGCCTTCGTTGGCGAGGAAGCCGAGCCGCTCGAGCGTTATCGCACCGAGATTCTGGCAAGGCGCAAATCGGTATTCGACATGTTGCTCGAATATCCGGCCTGCGAGTTGCCGTTCCACGTTTATCTGGAAATGCTCTCGCTGCTGGCACCGCGCTATTACTCGATCTCCTCTTCGCCGTCGGTCGACCCGGCGCGGTGCAGCGTCACGGTCGGCGTGGTCGAAGGGCCGGCTGCTTCCGGCCGCGGCACCTACAAGGGCATCTGCTCGAACTATCTCTCCAACCGACGTGCGGGCGATGCGATCTATGCCACTGTGCGCGAGACCAAGGCCGGCTTCCGGCTCCCGGATGAGTCATCGGTGCCGATCATCATGATCGGCCCGGGCACGGGGCTTGCGCCGTTCCGCGGCTTTCTCCAGGAGCGCGCCGCGCGCAAGGCGAAAGGCGCCGCCCTCGGTCCGGCCATGCTGTTCTTCGGCTGCCGCCATCCCGACCAGGATTTTCTCTACGCGGAGGAGTTGAAGGGGCTGGCGGCAAGCGGCATCACCGAGCTCTTCACGGCATTCTCGCGTGCAGATGGACCGAAGACCTATGTGCAGCACATGCTTGCCGCACAGAAGGACAGGGTCTGGCCGCTGATCGAGCAGGGCGCCATCATCTATGTCTGCGGCGATGGCGGCAAGATGGAGCCCGACGTGAAGGCCGCTCTCGTTGCGATCCATCGCGAGAAGAGCGGCAGCGACGCCGCCGCGGCTGCGCGCTGGATCGAGGAGATGGGCGCGAAGAACCGGTATGTGCTGGACGTCTGGGCAGGAGGGTGATTGTTCGTCCGATCGTGCTAAAGCTCTCGCATGATTCCCTGGGAAAAGATCGACACCGCAAAAATCCCCGGCTCCGACGAGGAGCTCCGCCTGATGCGGCGCGGCAAGGAGTTCTCCATCAAGCTCGGCACCAACGAGCTGATGAACAACCGCCTGTCGGGCTCTGAGGCCGCGCTTGCGACGCTGGCGGCGAAGCAGATCGAGACGGTCGCCAAACCCGTTGTCCTCATCGGTGGCCTCGGCATGGGCTTTACGCTGCGTGCGGCGCTCGCTGTGCTCGGGAGCAAGGCGAAGATCGTGGTCTCCGAGCTCGTGCCGGCGGTGGTCGCCTGGGCGCGCGGCCCGATGGCGGAGGTCTTCGGCGACAGCCTCGACGATGCCAGGGTGAAGATCCGGGAGACCGACGTCGGCGCGATCATCCGCGCGCAGCGGTCGGCCTTCGACGCCATTCTCCTCGACGTCGACAACGGGCCGGAGGGGCTGACCCGGAAGGGCAATGACGCACTCTACAATGCGAGCGGGTTGAAGGCGGCGAAGGTGGCGCTGCGGCCGGGCGGCGTGCTGGCCGTCTGGTCGTCGGGACCAAATCCGGCCTTCACCAAGCGCCTCGGCAGCGCCGGCTTCGATGTGAACGAAGTCAATATTCGCGCCACCGGCAGAGGCGGCGGCGCGCGCCATGTGATCTGGATTGCGCGGAAGAGCTAGGCGGCGATTTGTAGCCCGGATGGAGCGAAGCGAAGTCTGGGGCGGTCGATCCGCAAAGAGTGGTCCCGGATTACGCTGCGCTCCATCCGGGCTACGGCTCTAAAACATCGTATTGTTGTTCGCCGGATTTTCCGGGATGTCCTAAACGACGTCCCAGTGTTCGACGATCTTGCCGTTTTCCAGCTTGAAGATATCCACGATCGCGCGGCCCCTGCTGCCGGGCTCGCGGACGGCGCGAACGTGCAGGATGACAAAGTCGCCGTCGACGAACGAGCGCTTGATCTCGCTGTGCGAGTTCGGAAACTTTTCGCGCAGGAAGCCGATGAACCTGCGAAGGCCGTCCGGACCATCGGGCGCGTTCGGATTGTGCTGGACATAACGGTTGCCGACATAGGCGAGGGCGGCGTCGGCGTCCTTCTGGTTGAGGCCCTTCTCGTAGAAGGCCAGCACGGCGGCGCGGTTGGCTTCTTCCCGCGCGCCGGCGGCCAGCGCAGCGCCGTTGCCAAGGGACAGCATGAGAATGGAAGCCGCAATCATTGCGACGGACCGGACGATGAGAGGCATGTGAGCTCCGAGAGGCCGCAGCCTCTGTCTCTCGATTGAGGGAGGCCTGTATAGCTTTCGCGCCGGCTTGCGTTAAGAGAGTAACCGGAAGCTCACATGGTCACCGCGAGGAGACCGGTCGCGTTTACGCCGCCTGCGCCGCCGCGCCATGCGCGTGCTTGTCGATGGCGCGGATGATGTCGGGCCAGAAGCGCATTGGCAGCGCATGGCCCATGCCATCGATCATCAACAGCTTTGCGCCGGGAATCGACTCTGCGGTGTCCTTGCCGCCTTCGGGACGGACCAGCGGATCGACGGTGCCGTGAATGACCAGCGTTGGTGTCTTCACGCCATGCAGCCGCTCCTTGCGGCTGCCGGAGGCGAGTACGGCGCGGAGCTGCCGGCCGACGCCGGCTGGATTGAGCCCGCGTGCGAACACGCGCTCGGCACGATCAGGGTCGAGCGCTTCCTCTTCCGGAAAGGACCCGGCGCGCAGCACCTTCCAGGTCTCGCCGAAGCGGACGATGAACTCCTCCTTGCTGCGCGGCGGCGGTGCCATCAGCATCGCGGCGGCCTCGCGTGTCGGCGGCGGCACACGCGGATTGCCTGTCGTCGACATGATCGAGGTCAGCGAGCGCACACGCTCGGGAAACGACAGCGTCACCTCCTGGGCGATCATGCCGCCCATCGAGGCGCCGACCAGATGCGCCGACTTGATGCCGAGCGCATCCATCAGGCCGACCGTGTCCTTCGCCATGTCGATCAGCTTGTAGGTCGCGGCGACGGGAATCCTGAGCAAGCGCAGCTTCAACAGCTCGAGCGGCGTCAGGCGTTTGCCGCCCGTCAGATGGCTCGACTTGCCGATGTCACGGTTGTCGAAGCGGATCACGCGAAAGCCGTGCACGGCGAGCTGCTCGCAGAACGCATCGTCCCAGTGGATCATCTGCGCCCCGAGCCCCATGATCAGCAGCAGCGGCTCGGCATTGTCGTTGCCGAAGATCTCGTAGCAGATGTCGATGCCGTTGGCGCGGATGGTCTGGGGCGGCTGATGGGTGGTCACGGGCGCGTTCCCTCCTGCTGATCGATGCTGTATCGCACGGTTTCCCGCCGCAAAGAAGCGGCGCGCGCATTAACGCACCCGCTGGTTGGCGGTTGACCGCTCCCTCGCAACGGTGTGGTATGGCGAAAAAAGAAGGGCATCGCAGCTCTCGATATCAGGAGGACGCCGATGACCGACAAGACCAATGACCCGGTCGCCATATGGCAGAAGATGATGGGTGAGATGGAGAAGGGGTTCAACTCCTTCGCCAACCAGGCCATGTCGTCGCCTGAGTTTTCACAGGCGATGAACCGCGCGGGAGGAGTTGCTGCAGGTGCTCAGAAGCAACTCGGCGAGCTCATGGAAAAATATCTGGTCTCCATGAACCTGCCCAGCCGCGATCAGGTCACTGGCCTTGCGGAGCGGCTTCAGTCGATCGAAGCCCAGATCGGCGAGATGAAGTCGATGCTGAGCCAGATAGCGGCGAGTTCAGGGATATCGCAAGGCTTCGACGGGGCGCCGAAACCGCCGCGGACGAAGCGTCCGCCCTCCGAGAACGGAGGACAAACATGAATGCAGCCACCGGACTAGATTTTGCATCGATCCCGGATCGCATCCAGTCGGAGGTGCAGCGCGCCATCCAGCGCAGCATCAAGGGCGTCGAATATTTCTCGACTTCGGGCCCTTCTCTCGGCTCGACTCCGAAGGACGTGCTGCATTCGCGCGGCACCATGAGCCTCTATCACTACCGTCCGATGTCCGACGAGATCTACCGTGTGCCGGTCTTGATCGTGATGGCGACCACCAATCGCGGCTATATCCTCGATCTCGTGCCCGGCCAGAGTTTTATCGAATTCCTGCTCAAGCGCGGCTACGACGTCTACATGCTGGACTGGAGCGCGCCGCGGCCGGAGGAGAAGAGCCTGCGGATGGAGGACTATGTCCTCGACTTCATCCCGGACTGCGTCCGCCGCGTGCAGGCGGATTCCGGCGAGCAGGACGTCTCGGTGATCGGCTATTGCTTCGGCGGCGTGCTGTCGCTGCTCTACGGCTCGATCCACAAGGACGGGCCGATGAAGAACCTGATCTGCTTCACCACGCCGATCGACTTTCGCGAGATGAAGCTGTTCTCGAATTTCTCCGACCGCCGCTATTTCGACGTCGACCGTCTCGTCGACAGCGTCGGCAACGTGCCGCCGGAGATGATCCTGTCCTCGTTCGAGATGCTGCGCCCGGCCTCGCGCACGGTGAGCCAGATCCAGCTTTGGGAAAACATCTGGAACGACGAGTTCGTGAAGTCGTACCGGATGTTCGACCGCTGGGCGACCGACACGCTGCCGCTTGCGGGCGAGTATTTCCGCGCCATCACCAAGGATCTGATGTGGGACAACAAGCTGTTCAACGACACCATGTCGGTCGGCGGCCGTGCGGCGAAGCTCGAAGACATCAGGGTGCCGTTCCTGCACGCGGTCGCCGAGCACGATCACATCGTGCCCTATGACGCCGCAAAGCACCTGATCGCCAAGATCGGGTCCGGGGACAAGGAAGAGGTGATGCTGAAGGGCGGTCACGTCTCGCTGGTCGCCGGCGCCAACGCGGTGAAGCGGCTGTGGCCGAAACTGGACTCCTGGCTGGGGAAGAGATCGACATGAGTGAGCAGCGTTCCTATCCGCGTCACGTCAAGACCGACGCCGGCGATATCGAGATTCGCCTGATGTCGCCTGCGGACGAGGCCGCGATGCTGGCCTTCGGCAAGGGCCTGCCGACCCATGATCTGTTGTTCCTGCCGCGCAACATCAGCGAGCCGAAAGTGCTCTCGGCCTGGGTCAAGGAGATCGAGCGCGGCGCGATTAGCAGCCTGCTCGCGGTGAGGGACGGCAAGGTCGTCGGTTGCGGCACGCTGGTGCGCGATCCGCATTCCTGGTCGCCCCATGTCGGCGAGATCCGGATGGTTGTTTCCCTCGACGTGCGCGGGAAGGGGGTCGGGCGCGCGCTGTCGCAGGAGACCTTTGCGCTCGCGCTCGGCGCCGGCCTGGAAAAGCTTTCGGTCCAGATGACGGTCGACCAGCAGGCGGCGATCGCCCTGTTCGAGAGCCTCGGCTTCAAGGCCGAGGCGCTGCTGCGGGATCATGTCCGGGACGTCGACGGCAAGACCCACGACATCGTCGTGCTCGGGCACAATATTGCGCAGGTGCAGGCCCAGATGGAAGCCTATGGGTTGCCAGGCGCCGTCCAGCACTAAAAAGCGCCGTCCAGCACTAAAAGCGCCGTCCAGCGTTAGGGGCGGCCGGCTCGTTCTCCTGGACCCGTCCGGTCAGGGAGGCGCCAGATTGCCTCCCGTTGAGGCTGTTCACGATTTCGTGATACTGCAGTGCAATAAGAATATTGCATCGCACCATTAATTATGTCATATAAGCCGTGCCCCGGGCCAATGAGGACGGGGTGAGCCCATAG
Organism: Bradyrhizobium japonicum USDA 6; assembly: GCF_000284375.1. Taxonomy (NCBI): domain Bacteria; kingdom Pseudomonadati; phylum Pseudomonadota; class Alphaproteobacteria; order Hyphomicrobiales; family Nitrobacteraceae; genus Bradyrhizobium; species Bradyrhizobium japonicum. The sequence goes on along the minus strand of NC_017249.1, from coordinate 7,062,095 downwards.
CTCAACCCAATGAGGATGGAGAGGACCCCATGACCACCGAAACCAATACTGCCTTCGAGGGCTTCAAGGACGCTTTCAAGAACATCCAGAACCTGGAAGTTCCCGAGGCCGCCCGCGAGTTCGTCAAGAAGACCGCCAACACCGCCAAGGACCGTGCTGCCGAGGTGTTCGCTGGCTCCGAGCGCGTGACCGCCGCCGTCGAGAACGCGGTGACCGAGTCCGTCACCGAGGCCGGCAAGATCAGCCGCAACATCCAGCAGGCGATCTACGAGGACGCCGAGGCGTTCTTCTCGGGCATCGACAAGCTCGCGTCCGCGAAGTCGATCAGCGAAGCCGTCGAGATCCAGTCGAGCCTGCTCCGCGCCCGCGGCGAAGTCTTCGTCTCGCGCGCCAAGGCGACCGCCGACTATGTCGGCAAGCTCGCTGCCAACGGTGCGAAGTCCGCTCAGGACAATTTTGCCAAGGTCTACACCAAGACCGCTTGATACGGCATCCTGAGTACAACTGAATTTGAGGCCCGCTTCGGCGGGCCTTTGTTTTTGTGCTGCCGTCATTGCGAACGAAGCGAAGCATCCAGTCCGTCTCCGTGGAAAGACTCTGGATTGCTTCGCTTCGCTCGCAATGACGAGTAGGGTGATGCAGTGATGACCCCGCCCGCCACCTTCTCCTTCGACAGCCCCGGCGACGCCGAACGCGCGGCGGAGCTTCGCCGCGTCAAAGCACTGGCGACGCTGGTGCTGGCCTCGACGCTTGCGCTGTTCGTCGTCGCAAAATGGCTTCTGCCAGTGCATCCCGTGTTCGGCTTCATCGCGGCCTTCGCGGAAGCTGCGACAATCGGCGGGCTCGCCGACTGGTACGCGGTGGTCGCGCTGTTCAAGCGGCCGCTCGGCCTGCCGATCCCGCACACCGCGATCATCCAGAGCAATCAGGCCCGCATCGCCGACAAGCTCGGCGAGTTCATCCAGGTGCATTTCCTCGAGGCCGGCCCGGTCGAGGCCAAGCTGAGGGAGATCGATTTCGGCTCTTTCGTCGCCGACTGGCTGCGCGATCGCAAGCGCAGCGATGATCTCGCGCGTTTCGCGCTGCGCCTGCTGCCGGAGGCCGTCTCCGCGACGGAAAGCTCGGGTCTGATGACCTTCATCATTCGCCGCATGTCCTCGCAGCTCCAGGCGATCGACCTTGCGCCGCTCGCGGCCGGCACGCTGCGCGGCTTCGTCGCGGAGGGGCGGCATCAGATCCTGTTCGATGATCTCCTGCGCGTGATGCACGAGACACTGAACCAGACCGAGACGATGGCGATGATCCGCGAGAAGGTGCGCGCGGAGTTGCCGACCCTGCTCAGGCTCTATCGCGCCGACAAGTTTCTGGTGAACAAGATCGTGGCGTCCGCCACTGCCTTCTTCAACGAGGTGCGCAGCGATCCCAAACATCCGTTTCGCGGCGAATTCGATCGCATGGTGCTGAGCTTCGTCGATCGGCTCGGCAGCGATCGGGCCTATATCGATCGTATCGACGGATTGAAGCGCGATCTGCTCGCCCGGCCCGAGCTTGCCGATCTCGCCCGCACCGTCTGGGCCAACACGCGCTCCTTCATCGAGCGCAGCGCGAGTGGCGAGACGCAGGTGCTGCAGCATCATCTTGCCGGCATGTTCGTCGCCGCGGGCGAGGCGCTCGCCGGCGATGCCGAGCTCCGCGGCGAGATCAACAAGGGTCTGGTGGCGGTGCTGCGCAGCTTCGTTGCGGATCAGAAGAGCGGCGTCTCGACCTTCATTTCCGACCAGGTCAAGGCGTGGGATATGGCGCAGCTGATTTCGCTGATTGAAATCAACATCGGCCGCGACCTGCAATACATCCGCTTCAACGGTTCGCTGATCGGCGGGCTCGCAGGCCTTGCGCTCTACTCCGTAGAATTCCTGCTTCGATGGTTGTGACTTTTGCGTCACGGACGCTGGCATTCACGTGCGAGCCTATTGTCGCCCTGGGCTTCACCCGCTTGAATGTCCGGAACCGGCCGCCTAGCTGATTCATGCTGCGTTGCGGAACGTTCAAGAAGCCGGACTGTTGGAATTCGTACCCATTTGCCGGCATCGCAACCGGTAGCTTTTTCAGCAATTCTGCCCAGGGGACCATTGATGACCGCTACTGCCCAGACGCTGCGTCCGCCGTCCCGTACCCTGATGTTCCTGGAAGGCCGTGCGATCCACGAGTTCGGCGCATTCCTCGGCGCGCTACCGCTGCTGAGCCTCGCGCCCCGCGGCGATGGGCATCCTGTGCTGGTGTTCCCGGGCCTTGTGGCCTCGGACGCGTCGACGCGCGCGCTGCGTTCGTTCCTGACCAGCAAGGGCTACGCGGCGAGCGGCTGGCGCCAGGGCCGCAACTACGGCCTGCGCGAGGGCGTGCAGCATGCGATGGTCGATCTCGTGCAGGAGCTCAGCGACAAGCATGGCCGCAAGATCAGCCTGGTCGGCTGGAGCCTCGGCGGCCTCTATGCGCGCCAGCTCGCCAAGATGATGCCGGCGCGCGTGCGCCAGGTGATCACGCTCGGCAGCCCCTTCGCGGGCGATCCCCGTTCGACCAATGCCTGGCGCGTCTATGAATGGGCGAGCGGGCGGAAGTCCGACGAGGTCGATCCGCAGTTCGGCGGCGAGCTCGCCGTCCCGCCGCCGGTGCCGACCACCGCCATCTTCAGCCGCACCGACGGCGTCTGCGCCTGGCAGGGCTGTATGGAGAAGACGGGCGCGCAGACCGAGAGCATCGAGGTCGAGAGCAGCCATTGCGGCATGGGCCATCATCCCGCCGCCGTCTATGCGGTCGCCGACCGCCTCGCGCAGAAGGAAGGCCAGTGGCGGCCGTTCGACCGCAGCGGCTGGCGCAGCATGGTCTATCCCGATCCGCACAGGTAGTTGCTTCCTTCGCCTCTCCCCGCGTGCGGGGAGAGGCCGACACGCGAAGCGTGGCGGGTGAGGGGGGACTCTCCGCGAGTCCATTTGTCACTGAGTTTGCGGATACAGTCCCTCACCCCGACCCTCTCAGCCGCGAGCGAAGCTCGTCGCGCCCCCGTAAGAACGGGGAGAGGGAGAGTAAGAGCGTCGCTCCCGTCCATTGTCGCGCCCGCACCAAACGCGCTATGCCTCGCGCATGGCGCATCCATTGTCCCGCATCATCGACCAGCTCAAGCGTGAGCCGTCACGCACGGGCTCCATCGTCATCACCGTGTTCGGCGACGCCATCGTGCCGCGCGGCGGCTCGGTGTGGCTTGGCACGCTGTTGGAGTTCTTCGAGAGTCTGGACATCGATGCCGGCGTGGTGCGCACCGCGATGTCGCGCCTTGCTGCCGACGGCTGGCTGATGCGCGAAAAGCTTGGCCGTAACAGTTTTTATCGCCTGGCCGACAAGGGAAGTCAGACCTTCGAGGCCGCCACGCGCCACATCTACGATCCGCCATCGCCGGACTGGACCGGGCGCTTCGAGCTGCTCCTGATCGGCAATGGCGAGGATCGCGACGTCTCGCGCGAAGCGCTGCGCAACGCCGGCTTCGGCAGTCCGCTGCCCGGCGTGTGGGTCGCGCCATCAGGCGTGCCGGTGCCCGACGAGGCTGCCGGGGCGATCCGTCTTGAAGTCTCGGCTGAGGATGACAGCGGCCGCCGTCTGCTCAGCGCGAGCTGGCCGCTGGACCGCACCGCTGACGCCTATCTGAAATTCATGAAAACCTTTGAGCCGCTCCGCACCGCGATCGCCCGCGGCACGGACCTGTCAGAGACCGACGCCTTCACCGCACGCATCCTCCTGATCCACTACTACCGCCGCGTCGTGCTGCGCGATCCGCTGCTGCCCGAGAGTCTGCTGCCCGGCGACTGGCCTGGCAGGGCGGCACGTGAGCTCTGCGGCGAGGTCTATCGCGCGCTGCTTGTGCCGTCGGAACAATGGCTTGATAGCCATGGAACCAATGAGAAGGGGCCACTGCCGCCGGCTCGAAAGCTCCTGGAGCGGAGGTTCGAGGCCTGATTTATATGTTACAGAAATATCTTGCATGAAGTAATTTTTGTTATATATTGCCTCCCAATAAACGGGAGGATGCGCATGTATACCCAGGCGCTGAACGCGGCCGAGACCGACGATCGCGGTCTCGAGGACGCGGCCAAGGCTGCTCAGTTCCAGGCCCGCATCGATGCGGAGGAACGCATCGAGCCGAACGACTGGATGCCGGCGGCCTATCGCAAGACGCTCACCCGCCAAATCTCCCAGCACGCCCATTCCGAAATCGTCGGCATGCTGCCTGAGGGCAACTGGATCACGCGCGCGCCGACCCTGCGCCGCAAGGCCGCGCTGCTCGCCAAGGTGCAGGACGAGTGCGGCCACGGGCTCTATCTCTATGCCGCCGCCGAGACGCTCGGCACGTCGCGCGAAGAGCTTGTCGACGCCATGCTTGCCGGCAAGGCCAAATATTCCTCGATCTTCAACTATCCGACGCTGACCTGGGCCGATATCGGCACCATCGGCTGGCTGGTCGACGGCGCCGCGATCATGAACCAGATCCCGCTGTGCCGCTGCTCCTACGGCCCGTATGCGCGCGCGATGATCCGCGTCTGCAAGGAGGAGTCCTTCCACCAGCGCCAGGGCTACGAGATCATGCTGACGCTGTGCCGCGGATCGGATGAGCAGAAGGCGATGGCGCAGGATGCGCTGAACCGCTGGTGGTGGCCGGTGCTGATGATGTTCGGTCCGCCCGATGCGACGAGCCAGCACAGCGACACGTCGACGAAGTGGAAGATCAAGCGCTTCTCCAATGACGAGCTGCGCCAGAAGTTCGTCGATGCCACCGTGCCGCAGGCGCAATATCTCGGCCTCACCATTCCCGATCCCGGCATGACGCAGGACGCCGAAGGGCACTGGCGCTACAGCGAGATCGACTGGACCGAATTCAAGCAGGTGCTCGCCGGCAACGGCCCGTGCAACCGCGATCGGCTCGCCGCGCGTCGCAAGGCGCACGATGAGGGCGCCTGGGTGCGTGAGGCGGCAGCTGGCTATGCCGCAAAGCGCGCGCAGCGTCAGACCGCACAAGCCGCGGAATAAGGAGATCAAGATGGCCACGCCGAACACGCCGCTGTGGGAAGTCTTCATTCGCAGCCGCAACGGGCTCGCGCACAAGCATGTCGGCTCGCTGCATGCGAATGACGCCACCATGGCACTGCAGGCCGCGCGCGACATCTACACCCGCCGCGGCGAGGGCCTGTCGATCTGGGTCGTGCCGTCGACCGCGATCACTGCGAGCGATCCCGCCGAGAAGGGCATGATGTTCGAGCCGGCGGAATCGAAGATCTACCGGCATCCGACGTTCTACGAGGTGCCGGAAGAAGTGGGGCACATGTGATGCTTGTGGCCAACATCCAGGTCTCGGAAACACCACTGGTGCTCTACGCGCTGCGCCGCGCCGACGATGCGCTGATTCTCGGTCATCGTCTGTCGGAATGGTGTGGGCATGCGCCGATGCTGGAAGAGGACATGGCGCTCTCCAACATCGCGCTCGACCTCATCGGCCAGGCGCGCGAGCTTTACACATACGCCGCCAAGGCCGAAGGCAAGGACAACAACGAGGACAAGCTCGCCTACCTGCGCGACGTCAGGCAGTACCGCAACCTGCTGCTGGTCGAGCAGCCGAATGGCGACTTTGCCCAGACCCTGCTGCGGCAGTTCTTCTATTCCGCCTTCGCCGACCTCTATTGGCGGGCGATGATGAATTCGCGCGATACGACGCTCGCGGCCATTGCCGCCAAGTCCGAGAAGGAGAGTGCCTATCATCTGCGCCATGCCTCTGAGTGGATCATCCGGCTCGGTGACGGCACCGATGAGAGCCATCGACGTGCGCAAGCCGCGATCGATCATCTCTGGGCCTTCACCGGTGAGATGTTCGCCGTCGACGACGGTGAACGCGCCCTGATCCATGCCGGTATCGCCATCGATCCTGGCACCTTGCGCGGTCGCTGGCTGACGACGCTCTCCGACGTCGTCAGCGAGGCAACGCTCAAATTGCCGCAGAACGACTGGATGCAGCAGGGCGGCCGCGTGGGCCGTCACAGCGAGCATCTCGGTCATCTCCTGTCCGAGCTGCAGTCGATGCAGCGTACTTTTCCGGGGCAGACATGGTGACGGTGCTTGAGCGCGACAGCGAGGTGCGCCGGCGCGCCTGGGACGCCGCGGCAGGCGTCGTTGACCCCGAAATCCCGGTGCTGACGATCGCCGATCTCGGCGTACTCCGCGATGTCGTGCTCGACGGCGATCATGTCGAGGTCGCGATCACCCCGACGTACTCGGGCTGTCCGGCCATGAACATGATCGCGCTCGAAATCGAGATCGCGTTGGAGAGGGCCGGCTTCCATCGTCCGAAGGTCCGCACGGTGCTGTCGCCGGCCTGGACCACCGACTGGATGAGCGAAGAGGGCCGCCGCAAGCTGCGCGCCTACGGAATCGCGCCACCGCAGGCGTCAAGTTCGCGCCGCGCGCTGTTCGGCGAGCAGGCCGTCGCGTGCCCGCAATGCGGCTCTGACAAGACCGAGCTGCTGTCAGAATTCGGCTCGACCTCCTGCAAGGCGCTGTGGCGCTGCAAGGCCTGCCGCGAACCCTTCGATTATTTCAAGTGTCATTGATCATGTCCGCAGCCGCACCGCGCTTTCATCGCCTGACCGTCAACGACCTCCGCCGCGAGGCGACCGACGCGGTGTCGATGACCTTTGCGGTCCCCGGCGAACTCGCGGGCGACTACGCTTTTGCGCCCGGCCAATACCTCACGCTTCGCACCATGCTGGATGGCGAGGAGGTCCGGCGCTCCTATTCGATCTGCTCGGGTCCTGACGATGGCGAGATCCGCATTGCCGTGAAGAAGGTCGACGGCGGAGCATTTTCGAACTGGGCGGCGGATGAACTCAAATGCGGCGACGAGCTCGACGTCATGACGCCGACCGGACGCTTCGGCGTGATCCCGCCGGCAGATGGCGGACGCATCCATGTCGGCTTTGCCGCAGGCTCCGGCATCACGCCGATCCTGTCGATCGTCAAGGGCGTGCTCGCGCGCGAGCCGGACAGCCGCTTCTTCCTGTTCTACGGCAACCGCGCCACCGACAACATCATGTTCCTGGAGGCACTCGAGGAGCTGAAGGATCGCTTCATCGATCGCCTTTCGATCTTCCACGTCATCTCCGGCGAGGAGCAGGACATCCCGATCCTGCATGGCCGGCTCGACGGCGACAAGGTGCGGGTGCTGCTGCGCTCCCTGGTGCCGGCCGCGAGTGTCGATCATGTCTTCATCTGTGGTCCCCTTGGCATGAGCGAGGAGATCGAGGCGACCTGCCGCGATCTCGGCATCGCGGAAGAGCGCATCCACGTCGAGCGCTTCGTCTCCGAATTCGGCGGCAAGCCGCGGCCGAAGAAGATCGTTGCACCCGACGCGCCGCCGAAGGCGATCGCCTCGTTGATCATCGACGGCAAGCGCCGCGACGTGCCGGTTGCCGAGGACGAGGCGATCCTCGATGCCGCGCTGCGCGCCGGCGTCGATCTGCCCTTCGCCTGCAAGGGCGGCATGTGCTCGACCTGCCGCGCCAAGCTGGTCGAGGGCGAGGCGCCGATGGACATCAACTATTCGCTGGAACCCTGGGAGTTGAAGGCCGGCTTCGTCCTGACCTGCCAGGCAAAGCCGTCGTCGGAGCGGGTCGTGGTCGATTACGATCACGTTTGACAGTTATGGCTGGGCAGCAGAGCATTATGGCCAGGCATTTGGCCGGGAGAAGCGCGTGAACGTCAAAGCCAACCTGTCGCCCGAGGATATTGCCCGCGCCTGCGCCGACGCGATGTGGGCGGAGGACGATGCCTCCAAGGGTCTCGGCATGGAAATCGTCGAGATCGGTGCGGGCTTCGCGACGCTGGCGATGAATGTGCGGCCGGACATGGTCAACGGCCAGCGCATCGCCCATGGCGGCTTCATCTTCACGCTGGCCGATTCCGCCTTCGCGTTTGCCTGCAATTCGCACAATGAACGCGTCGTGGCGGCGCAGGGCCAGATCACCTTCATCAAGCCGGGCAAGCTTGGCGACCGCCTCGTTGCGAAAGCGCGCGAGGTCAGCCGTGGCGGACGCTCAGGCATCTACGATGTGCGTGTGACAGTGGGCGATGCCGTCATCGCGGAATTCCGCGGGCATTCGCGTGTCATTCCCGGCGCGTGGCTGCCGACGCAAGATCAATAAAACGAACCAACCAATAAAAGAACCAACCAATGTGGGGAAACGAGCATGGCTCTGACGAGGCTCAAGGAAGGTGGCAACGCCTATAGTGCCGAGATGGACGCGCACGAGCGCGCGTCACGCGACGAGATCATGGCGCTGCAAAAGCAGCGGCTGGCTTGGTCACTGAAGCACGCCTATGACAACGTCGCGCATTATCGCCAGGCCTTCGACAAGGCCGGCGTGCATCCGTCCGACTTTCGCGAACTCTCCGATCTCGCGAAATTCCCGTTCACGGTGAAGACGGATCTGCGCGACAATTATCCCTTCAACATGTTCGCCGTGCCCCGCGAAAAGCTGGTGCGCGTGCATGCGTCCTCCGGCACCACGGGAAAGCCGATCGTGGTAGGCTATACGCAACGCGACATCGACACCTGGTCGGAGGTGATGGCGCGCTCGATTCGTGCCGCCGGCGGCCGCACGGGCATGATCATCCACAATGCCTATGGCTACGGCCTGTTTACCGGCGGATTAGGCGTGCACTACGGTGCCGAGAAACTTAGTTGCACCGTGGTGCCGATCTCCGGCGGCATGACCGAGCGGCAGGTGCAGCTCATCAACGACTTCCGGCCCGACATCATCACGGTGACGCCGAGCTACATGCTGGCGATCCTCGACGAGTTCAAGCGCCAGAAGCTCGACCCGCGCCAATGCTCGCTCAAGGTCGGCATCTTCGGTGCCGAGCCCTGGACCAATGCCATGCGCGGGGAGATCGAGGACGCCTTCGACATGGACGCGACCGACATCTATGGCCTCTCGGAGGTGATCGGCCCGGGCGTCGCGCAGGAATGCATCGAAACCAAGGACGGCCTGCACATCTGGGAGGACCATTTTTATCCCGAGGTGATCGACCCGGAGACTGGCGCGGTGCTGCCGGATGGCGCGAAGGGCGAGCTGGTCTTCACCTCGCTGACCAAGGAAGCTTTCCCGGTGGTCCGCTATCGCACCCGTGACTTGACGCGGCTGCTACCGGGCACGGCGCGGCCGGGCATGCGGCGGATGGAGAAGGTGACGGGCCGTTCCGACGACATGATCATCCTGCGCGGCGTCAATCTGTTCCCGACCCAGATCGAGGAGGTGCTGCTCGCGACCGATTGGTGCGGCGGGCATTTCATTCTTGAACTCACCCGCGAAGGCCGCATGGATGAGCTGACCATCATCGCCGAGGCGCGGCCGGAAAGCTGGGATGGCCGGGGGCTGGTCGATCACGCCGACCGCATCTCCACCCACATCAAGAATACCATCGGCATCAGTTCCCAGGTGCGCGTGGTCGCGCCGGCCACGCTGGAGCGCTCGCTGGGCAAGGCAAAGCGCCTCTACGACAAGCGGCCGAAGGATTAGGTCTTACCCCTCATGGTGAGGAGGCGCGTAGCGCCGTCTCGAACCATGAAGGACTGGATGCTGCAGCGCGGGCCTGCATCCTTCGAGACGCCGCTCGCGCGGCTCTTCAGGATGAGGGGAAGCGGTTGACTTGACCGGTCCCAAAGGCGACAAGGCCCGCGAGAAATCGTGGGTCTTTCGATGTCATCAGCCGATCGCAAAACCGTCGAAGCGCGCTGCGTCCGCCTCGATGCCAAGGCCGATAATGCTGCGGCGATCGCGCCGCTGATCGAGCGTCATATGCTCGCGCGCGGTCCGAAGGATCTCCTGATCGAGATAAGGGCCGCCGCCGTCAACCCGTCCGATGTGAAGGCCGCGACCGGGCTGATGCCCTATGCGGTCTTCCCCCGCACGCCCGGCCGCGATTATGCCGGCGTGGTGATTGACGGGCCGGCCGATACGGTCGGCCGCGAGGTGTTCGGCTCCTCCGGCGATCTCGGCATCCGCCGTGACGGCACCCACGCCAGCCATCTCGTCGTCGAAGCCGACGCCGTGGTAGAGAAGCCGAAGACGGTGTCCTGGGAGGAGGCCGCCGGCATCGGCGTGCCCTTCGTCACCGCAATGGAGGGCTTTCGCCGCGCCGGCATTCCGAAGCCCGGCGAAACCGTGCTGGTGTTCGGCGTCAACGGCAAGGTCGGGCAGGCCGCGGTCCAGATCGCGACCTGGCAGGGCGCGCGCGTCATCGGCGTGGTGCGCAAGGCGGAAGCCTATGAGGGCCATGCCAACGCGGCCATCGAGGTGATTGACGCCTCGGCGACCGATGTCGCCACGCACGTGCGCGAACTGACCGGCGGCAAGGGGGCCGACATCGTCTTCAACACGGTCGGCGATCCCTATTTCCAGGCCGCGCACAAGTCGCTCGGATTGCGCGGCCGCCAGATCCTGATCGCCGCAATCGACCGCATCGTGCAGTTCAACATTCTCGAATTCTACCGCGGGCAACACACTTATGTCGGCATCGACACGCTCGGGCTGTCCTCGGCCGCAACCGGCGCCGTGCTGCGCGACCTCGGCCCCGGCTTTGCGAGCGGGCACCTGAAGCCGTTCCCGATCAAGCCGAATGCCGTCTATCCGCTGGAGCGCGCCAAGGAGGCCTATGTCGCCGTCGCCGGTTCGTCGCGGGATCGCGTGATCCTGAAGCCTTGACCATGGATTCGTCCGCCCAACTCGTCATCCTTGCCGGCCTCGTCATCGGGCTCATCTATGGCGCCGTCGGACTGCTAAGCGGGTTCTGCCTGATGAGCAGCATGCGCGGCTGGCTGGCCGAGGGAGACGGGCGGCTGGTGCGGACCTTTGCGATGGCGATTGCTGTTGCGGTTGCTGCGAGCCAATTCCTTGCCGGTAGCGGCATGGTCGATCTCGGCAAGTCGATCTATCTGCAACAATCCTTCTCGGTGCCGGTGCTGTTCCTCGGCGGCCTGTTGTTCGGCTACGGCATGGTGTTGTCGAATGGCTGCGGCTCGCGGGCGCTGGTGCTGCTCGGCCGCGGCAATCTCCGTTCCTTCGTCGTCGTGATCGTGCTCGCCATCGCCGCGCAGATGACGCTCAAGGGCCTGATCGCGCCGGTGCGCATTGCGCTGGTTCAGGCCTCGCAAACGACCGTCAACGCCAATTCGCTGCCGTCACTGTTGGCGACGCTCGGTCCCGGCGACGCGGTCTCGCGCGCGCTGGGCGCTGCTGTAATCGTTGTTGCGCTGATCCTGTTTGCGTTCGCGCACCCGGCGTTCAGGCGTTCGCCGGGCCAGATTGCAGCCGGTGTCGTCGTCGGGCTTCTGGTCGCCAGCGGCTGGTTCGTCACCGGATATCTCGGTGCCGACGATTTCAATCCGATCCCGGTGACCTCGCTGACCTTCGTCGCGCCGATCGCCGATAGCCTGCAATACGTCATGCTCTCGACCGGTCTGACGCTCAACTTCGGCATCGCCACCGTGGCCGGCGTTCTCGCCGGCAGCCTCGTCACCGCGCTCGCTACGGGCCGTTTCCACCTCGAAGGTTATTCCTCGCCGCGCCACATGCTGCGGTCTGCCGGTGGCGCCGCGCTGATGGGGACCGGCGGCGTGATGGCGTTCGGCTGCTCGATCGGGCAGGGGCTCACCGGCGTATCGACGCTCGCTTTGGGCTCGTTCGTCGCGGTCGCCGGCATCCTGCTCGGCACGACGGCCGGTCTGCGCGGTGCACTGCGGGTTCAGCCGCTCGCGGTGGCCTGACCGCGCAGCAGCCGGTCGCCCAGCGTCGCAAGACCGATGCCGGTGACGATCAGTCCGGCCGCAACGGCAAGGCTCATGTCGATCGGCTCGCCCAGCAGGATCGCCGCGCTGGCGATGCCGACGAGCGGCGTCCCGGTGGTGCCGAGCGAGGTCGTCAGGGCCGAGATGCTCTTGTTGACCATCGACATCGCCCAATAGGCCAGCGCGGTCCCGATCAGGCCGGAATACAGGAACAGCAGCACGAGCTTCCACGACCATTCCGTGTGCGGCAGGCCATCCGTGACCACGGCCGATCCGGTCAGCACGATGGTTGCCACGAGCACCTGCCAGATCAGGAGCTGGAGCGGCGACGCGATCCAGTGATGCGCGCGAATATAGATGATGTTCGCGGCCCATGAGATCGCGGCCAGGATGACCATGCCGGCGCCGAGCACGACGTTGCCATTGGTCCAGTCGATCGATGCCGGGTTCAGGATCACGGCGAGGCCGATCAGTCCGAGCAGGGCGCCGGCGAGTTTTGGCGCGGTCAGCGTATCTTTCGCCAGCAGGGGCGCGGCGATCGCGACCCAGAGTGGCGTGGTGTAGCCGAGCACGATGGCCTTGCTCGCGGGCAGGAAGCGCACACCGGCCGCAACCAGGACCGAGAACACCGTCATGTGCAGCAGCGCGACGCTCAGGATCACCGGAATGTCGCGCCGCTCCGGGATCATCAGATTGTTGCTCAGCCCGAGGATCACGAACAATCCGGCCAGCGCGATCCAGCTCCGGATCGCCGAGGTCCATAGTGGCGGAAGGAACTGGACGAGTTGCTTCGTCACCGACCAGTTCACGCCCCAGGCCAGCACGACGATGAGGAACAGGCCGACAGCCGCGCGGGACGAGAGGGAGTTCATCGCAAAATCCTTGAAGCAGTCCAGTCCGGCGGATAGCATCCGGAGTGGCACCCGAAAAAGTGCCAGATTGGAAAGGAATAAGGTGCCAGTTTCGGAAGGTGTTGGTCTCCGCCCTGATCGAGCTGAAGCGGACCGACGACGAGGGGCTGGTGGCGCAACTGACGAGCCAGCTGCGAAACCTGATCGCGACCGGTCGTCTCGGCAAAGGCCGCGCGCTGCCATCGAGCCGCCGGCTTGCGAGCGATCTCGGCGTCTCGCGCAACACCGTCACCTATGCCTTCGAGCAGCTCGCCGCCGAGGGATATCTCGAGGCGTCGCACGGTCGTCGTCCCATGGTTACGGCCGACGGCGGCCGTAACGAAGAGGTGGGTGCCGTCGCACCGAGCGTCCGCTCTGGCAAGCCGCGGCTCTCGCCCTGGGCGTCGAAGCTCAAGCAGACCGACTGGCCGATGTCCTATCAGGCGCCGCTAAAACCCTTGCGCCCGGGGCATGGAGATGCGCGGGAATTTCCGCACGAAGTGTGGGCCCGCTGCCTGCGCCGCAGCGCGGTGCGCGCAGCCAAGCGTGAGCTTGGACCGGTCAACCGGACGCGCCTGCGCCAGGCGCTGGCGCATTATCTGGCCGCCAGCAGGGGCGTCCGCGCCACCGCGGACCAGATCCTGATCCTGCCGAGCGCGCAGGCCGCGCTGACCCTGATTGCGGCTGCGCTCATCACGCCCGGCGACGATGTCTGGGTCGAGGACCCCGGCTATCCCGGCGCTGCGGCGGCCTTCCGTGCCTCCGGCGCGCGCGTGATGGGGATGAAGCTGGATGAGCAGGGCATGCAGCGGATGCCGGGCATGTCCGCACCAAAGCTCATCTTTATGACACCCTCGCACCAGCACCCGACCGGGCGGCTGATGTCGCTCGCGCGCCGCACTGAATTCTTGGCCATGAGCAGGCCGGGCGAGACCTGGATCGTCGAAGACGATTACGATGGTGAATTCCATTATGACAGCCGGCCGGTGCCGGCCCTGCAGGGGTTAGACGCCCATGGCCGCGTGTTCTATGTCGGAACGTTTTCGAAGGCGATGACGTCGGATATCCGGCTCGGCTACGTCGTTGTGCCACCAGGGCTGGTCGGCACCCTGGAGATCGCACAGCGGCACATTGGGCTGATCGCCTCCAGCCACGTCCAGGAAGCGCTGGCGGAGTTCATCGCAGACGGGCATTTTCTCGCGCATCTGCGCCGGATGCGGCGGCTCTATCACGCGCGCCGCGATCACCTCGTCGAGGGACTGGAGCGCCATCTGGGCGAAGTTCTCTCCGCCGAAGTGCCCTCGGGCGGCATCCAGTTGGTCGCTCGCCTCAAGCGCGGTCGCGCCGACCAGGCAGCGGTGCAGCGGCTGGTCGCGGCAGGCGTCGAAACTCGGGCCCTGTCCAGCCTTGCGCTCGGCCGTCCACGCGACCATGGCCTGCTGCTCGGCTTCGCGGCCTGGCGCGAGAATGAGATCAGCGCGGCGGTGCGGACGATGGCGTCGTGCTTCTAGAGCATGATCCGGAAAAGTGTGAAGCGGTTTTCCGAAAAGATCATGCTCAAACAATAAGCCGCTAGTCTACGGCCTTCGTCACGATGCGGATCTCCGAGGTCAGCGTCCGGTGCACCGGACACTTGTCGGCGATCTCCATCAGCTTCTTGCGCTGCTCCGCATCGAGCGCGCCATCGATTGCGATGTCGCGTTCGATCTGGTCGAGCATGCCATCGCGCGTCTCGCACTCCGCGCAGTCCTTGGCGTAGATCTTGGAGTGCTTCAGCGTGACCGTGACGCGATCGAGCGGCAGCGATTTGCGATCAGCATAGAGGCGCATGGTCATGGAGGTGCAGGCACCAAGGCCGGCCAGCAGGAAGTCATAGGGGCCGGGGCCGGCATCCTCGCCGCCGGCCGCAATCGGCTCGTCCGCCACCAGATGATGCGGGCCGACGGTGATGGCCTGGTTGAACTTGCTTTTGCGGGTCTCCTGCACCACCACTCTGCGCGGCTCTTCCGCGAGATCCATCGCCTTCGCGGGCTTCGCGGCATCGATGTAGCGGCTGGCCCAGGCCGCGATCACGTCGGCCGCGTAGAGGGCGTCGGCCGGCTTGGTCAGGAGATGATCGGCATGGTCGAGCGAGACGAAGCTCTTGGGGTGTCTGGCCGCAACGAAAATCTTGGTCGCATTGTCGATGCCGACGGTGTCGTCGACAGGGGACTGCATCACCAGCAGGGCCTTGTGCAGGCCGGTGATGTCCTTCATCAGTTCTTGCTCGGCGATGTCGTCGAGGAATTCGCGCTTGATCCGGAACGGGCGTCCCGCGAGCGAGACCTCGACTTCGCCCTGCGCACGGATGCTGTCGAGATGCTCGCTGAACAGACCGGTGACGTGAGCGGGATCGGACGGCGCCGCGATGGTCACGACCGCCTTGGCTTCCGGCATCCTTCCGGCGGCTGCGAGGATCGCGGCACCACCCAGGCTGTGGCCGATCAGGATCGACGGCGCCGTACGAACCTTGCGCAGATGATCGGCGGCGTGCACGAGGTCGGCGACGTTGGAGGAGAACGTCGAATTGGCAAAATCGCCTTCGCTGGAGCCGAGCCCGGTGAAGTCGAAGCGCAGCACCGCGATGCCCTTGGCGGCGAGCGCGACCGAGATGCGTTTTGCTGCCAGCGTGTCCTTGCCGCAGGTGAAGCAGTGCGCGAACAGCGCGTAGGCCCTGGGCTCGCCATCCGGCAGTTCCAGCGCGGCGGCTAGTTGATGGCTACCTTCGCCGGTGAATTGAAAGCGTTCGGTCGGCATGGGCTTCTCCCGTCCTTGCTTGAACCTAATCGGCTGAATAACGCTGCTCGGCCCAGGGATCGCCGCGGTTATGATAGCCGCGGACTTCCCAGAAGCCTGGCGCGTCCTCGGTCAGGAATTCGATGGCCTGAAGCCATTTGGCGCTCTTCCAGAAATACAGATGCGGCACGACGAGCCGTACCGGGCCGCCGTGCTCTTCGGTCAGCGGCTGACCCGACCAGCTGTGGGCGAGCAGCGCGTCTTCGGCGGCAAAGTCTTCCAGCGTGAGGTTGGTGGTGTAGCCGTCATGGGAATGCAGGACCACGAAGCGCGCGTCCTCGCGCGGCTGGCAAGCCGCAAGCAACTCGCGCGTGGCGAGGCCTTCCCACTCATTGTCGTAGCGCGACCAGGTCGTCACGCAATGGATGTCGGAGGTGATCTGCGCCTGCTTCTGCGCCGCGAATTCGGCAAAGGTCCAGAACACGGGGGTCTCGATCGCGCCGTAAACGTCGAGCCGCCAGCGTTCGCGCGAAACCGGCGGCACGACTCCGAGATCGAGCACTGGCCAGTCCTTGGTGAGATGCTGGCCTGGCGGCAGCCGCTGATCCTCCGGTCGCGTAACGCGGCCGGTGAGGAAGCGGCCTTCGCGCGCCCATTTCTCCTTGGTGCGCGTCAGCTTGCTGTCGGGCGGCTCGTTGTCGTCGGCCATGAGCTACTCGTGGCGATGCATCGCGGAGGCGTGCTTGGTGTCACGCATGGTGGAATAGATGATCAGCGACAGGCAGATGACGCCGGCGAGATAGTAATAGAACCACTCCTCGTGCCCGATGCTCTTGAAATAGAGCGCGATCGCCGGCGCCGTGCCGCCGAAGATCGAGACCGTGATGGCGTAGGGCAGGCCGACACCGAGGGCGCGGACATTGGTCGGGAACAGCTCGGCCTTCACCACGGCGTTGATCGAGGTGTAGCCGGCGACGAACAGCCAGGCGGCGCAGATCAGGATGAAGGCCATAACAGGCGACTTGGTCTCCTTCAGCGTCATCAGCAGCGGCACGGTCGCGAGCGTGCCGGCGACGCCGAAGAAGATCAGCAGCGGCTTGCGGCCGATCTTGTCGGAGATCGCGCCGTAGATCGGCTGGAGGATGGTCGCGAAGATCAGCGTGCCGAAGATCACGAAAGTGGTCTGGTCCTCGGTCAGCCCGACCGAGAGCTTGACGAAGGTCTGCATGTAGGTGGTGAAGGTGTAGAACGCCGCGGTCCCGCCCGCCGTGAGGCCGACCACCAGAAGCAGCTCGCGGGGGTAGCGCAGCAAATTGGTGATCGAGCCGGTCGGCTTCACCACCTTCTTGGCTTCCTCGAAGGCCTCGGTCTCGTGCAGATTGCGCCGCATCACCGCGGCAAAGATCGCCAGCGCCGCGCCGATCGCGAACGGGATGCGCCAGCCCCAGGCCTTGAGCTCCTCCGGCGTGAGGAAGACCTTTTGCAGGAGCAGCAGCACGATGATCGCGGTGAGCTGGCCGCCGATCAGGGTGACGTATTGAAAGCTCGAATAGAAACCGCGATGCTTGGGATCGGCGACCTCGCTCAGGTAAGTGGCGCTGGCACCATATTCGCCGCCGAGGCTCAGGCCCTCGATGACGCGGGCGAGCGCCAGGATGACCGGCGCGGCGAAACCGATGGTCGCATAGGTCGGCGTCAGCGCGATGATCAGCGAGCCGAAGCACATGAAGACGACCGACAAGGTCAGCGAGATGCGACGGCCGAAATGGTCCGCGATGTAGCCGAACAGCCAGCCGCCCAGGGGGCGCATAAGGAAGGTCGCCGCGAACACGACGGCGACGTTCAATTGCTGGACGACGGGGTCGTTGCCGGGGAAGAAGGCCGGAGCGAAATAGAGCGCGAACGCCGTATAGGCGTAAAAATCGTACCACTCGACGAGATTGCCGATCGAGCCGATGAAGATCGCCTTGATCCGCCGCTCGGCGTCGGCGAGGTCGATGTAATCAGAGGCCGGTAGGGTTGCTTGCTCTGTCACGTCCGGCCTCTCTCCGTTGGTCTTGGAAAGGCCTACATCGCCTTTCCAAACAGAAATGGCAACTGGCGGGGGCCTCTCACCGTGCCCTGTGACCAGGTCACCGTGCCTGCCGGATCAAGGGCGAAATCCGGAATCCGCTTCAGCCATTCCTCCAGCGCAACCTGCATCTCCATGCGTGCAAGGTTGGAACCCACGCAGCGGTGGATGCCGAGGCCGAAGGCGGCATGGCGGTTTTCGCGGCGGTCGATCACGACTTTGTCAGCGTCCGGAAACATCTTGGGGTCGCGGTTGGCGGCCGGGAACGACAGCAGCACCATGTTGCCGGCCTTGACCGGGCAGCCCGAGATCGTGGTCTCCTTGACCACCTCGCGGGCCATGGTCACCGGCGAATAGGCCCGCAGCAGCTCCTCCACGGCGATCGGGATCAGCCCGGGTTCGGCGATCAGTCGTTCGCGGTCGGCCGGCGTTTTCGCGAGATGCCAGAGCGAGGAGCCGATCGCACTCCAGGTGGTGTCGATGCCGGCGATCAGGAGCAGCCGCAGCGAACCCAGCACGTGGGAGTCCTCGAGCGGATTGCCCTCCTTGTCCCTTGCGTTCATGAGATAGGAGATCAGGTCGTTGGTCGGTTTCTTCTTCCGCTCCTCGATATGGGTGCTGAAATAGGCGCTCATCTCCTGCACGGCTTGGAGCAGCTTGCTCTCGTCCTTGATGCCGAGCTCGAGGATCATGTGGATCCAGTTGATGAACAGGTCGCTGTCGCTCTCGGGAATGCCGAGCATGTGGGCAATGGCCTGAACCGGAATATACTTGCTGTAGCGCGCTGCGGCGTCGACCTTGCCATCGGCGATGAACCCGTCGATCAGCTCGTTGCAGATCGCGCGCATCCGCGGTTCCAGCTTCTTCATCGCATCCGGCGTGAACGGCGGCAGCAGCAATTGCTTGGCCGGCTTGTGCACGGGCGGGTCGGAGGTGATCGGCGGAGCCGCGTTCCTGGAAATCTCCGGCCGGACGTCACGAACGATGATGCGGCGCGAGGAGAAATGCTCGGTGTCGTTGGCGATCTCGCGCACGGCCTCATAGGTCGTCGGCATGTAGCAGCCGAGGAACCGTTCGGTGTGCACCACGGGGCTCGCGGCACGCAGCTCCTCCCAGATCGGGAAGGGATCGTCCGTCCATTGCGGATCGGTGTGGTCGAAATCATGGACCCAGTCGGTCACGGGGGGATGGGCGGCGGGCTGGCTGACGTCGGACATAGCAGGAAATCCCTTGGGGCTCGTGTTCACTGAAAGCACGCAAGCGGGCAGGGGCCGCGCTACTCTTCGATCACATCGATCGCAATTTCCGGGCAGTTGGATTTGGCAAGCCAGGCCTTGTCTTCGAGGCCGGGCGGCACGGTGCCGTCGCCGGCCTCATGGGCGTTGCCGTATTCGTCGAGCTCGAACAGCTCCGGTGCGAGCGCCTTGCAGCGCGCGTGGCCCTGGCATTTGTCGGGATCGACGTGAACCCTCAGTCGCTCTGTCATGGCGGCTTCCTCGGTCGTGTGCGCGGGACCCGAAGGCCGCGCGATCCTCATGTCAATTTTATCGGCGGCATTTGCCGTCGCGTTAAGTTATATGCTATTACATTCGCGGCGGGCTTCCCCTGTCAAGCGCAAACTTATAGGCTTGACGTAACATGCGTTCACAACTCGTCCGTAAGCCGGAGAATACCTACCACCATGGCGATCTCCGTGACGCCCTGATCAAGGCCGCGCTGCGCGAGGCGGAGCAGGGCGGCGCCGAGGCGATCAGCATCAAGGCGCTTGCCAAACAGCTCGGCGTCTCGCAGCCGGCGCCGTATCGGCATTTTGCCGACCGTGATGCGCTGCTAACGGCGGTGACGGCGGAGGCGTTCCGGCAGCTCAGTGCACTTCTACGCGCGGCGATGGCGAAGCCGTCGAAGCAATCGAAACTGTCGCGGCTGGCGCAGGCGACGCTCGATTTCGGTCTGCGCCGCAACGGCATCTATCGCCTGATGTTCGCGTCCCGCACCGTGTCATGCGCGGCCAAGGGCAGCGAGCTGCACGACGCCACGCGCGAGACTTTCGCGCTGGTGGTCGAAGCCCTCGAGGCGCCGGCGGTCGGCTTTTTGCGCGAGCGGCAAGCGCTCAAGATCTGGGCGGCGTTGCATGGCGTGGTGATGCTGGCCGAGCAGGGCCTGTTCACCGGCGAGGCCGCGCATGCCACGCGCGAGGAACTGGTCGAGGATTTTGTGAACGAAACGAAGGCCGCGCTCGCTGCTGCGATCAAGGATGCGCGACGTCGGAAAGAGGCCGGCGCCTAGACCTTCGCTTTCAGCAGCCTCATCAGCTTGTCGACCGCGCTGTCCGGAGTCGTCACGACCGGGCGGCCGGTGGCCTCGGCGACCAGCGGCGCGGTTGCCGCGATGCTGAATTGCGCGAGCGCAATGACGTCGCAATCGCGCAAGTCCTCTGACGCCTCGACAATCAACCTGTCGTGCATGGCGCGATCGCCGCGATCGAGCGCCGCCAGCGCGCCCTCGGCGAGTTTCGGCACGACCTGGGCCGCGGCCGGAAATTCCGGTGGCATCGAGGCTAGTGTCGGCGGGAAGGTCGAGAGCAGGCCGATCCGCTTGCCCATGGTCACGGCCTGCTCAATCATCGCCTCGTTCGGCTTCAGCACGGGCATCGGCGCATGTGCGCGCGCGACGGCCTCGATGCAGGGGCCGAAGGCCGAGCAGGTGAACAGGATTCCGTTCGCTCCGGTCGCCGCCGCATAATCGCCGAGCGCAAGGAAGCGCTCGGTCATGACATCGTTGAGCGCGCCGTCGCGGGCCAGATCCGCCGAAAGGCTGTCATCGAGCAGGTTCATCAGCCGTGCCTCTGGCCACGCCTTCGCGAACGCGGCCT
Organism: Bradyrhizobium japonicum USDA 6; assembly: GCF_000284375.1. NCBI lineage: Bacteria > Pseudomonadati > Pseudomonadota > Alphaproteobacteria > Hyphomicrobiales > Nitrobacteraceae > Bradyrhizobium > Bradyrhizobium japonicum. Next base: position 7,041,609 of record NC_017249.1, on the reverse strand, counting down.
CGATCGGCGCGATGGAATGCTTGAGGGCATGGATGAGGGCGATGCGTGGGGGCGTCGTCATTGGAGGTGATTACCTGGCAGGTCTCGCGCCCCGGACGGCAGCGTTGCACGCTGCACGTCCGGGACACGCGTGTTTACTTGAACGGCACCGCGTACATCAAGCCGCCCTTGCTCCAGAGGCCGTTGAGGCCGCGGTCGAGCTTGAGCGGGCTCGCCTTGCCGACATTGCGCTCGTAGATCTCACCGTAATTGCCGGTGGTCTTGATCACCGTCACCAGCCATTTGTTGTCGAGACCGAGCCGCGAGCCGAGGTCGCCGGAGGCACCCAGCAGGCGCTGGATCGCCGGCGTCTGTGACTTCGCCATCTCGTCGACATTGCCTTGCGTGACGCCAAGCTCCTCGGCCTCGATCAGGCCGTAATGCAACCACGTGATGATGTCGCTCCAGACTTCGTCACCGTTGCGGGTGAACGGGCCGAGCGGCTCCTTGCTGATGGTCTGCGGCAGCACGACGTAGTCGGCCGGATTCGGCGCCGCGGTCGTCACCGCGCCGGCGAGCGCGGAGGCGTCCTGGGTCATTGCATCGCAGCGGCCGCCGAAGAAGGTCTGGTACATGGTGTCGACACGGTCGAACACCAGCGGCTTCCAGTCGATGCCGTTGGCGCGGCCGTAATCGCCGAGCGTGACTTCATGCGTGGTGCCCTGCGCGACGCAGACCGTGGCGCCCTTGAGGTCCTTCAGCTCCTTGACGCCGAGGTCCTTCTTCACGACAAAACCCTGGCCGTCGTAGAAGTTGATCGGACCCTGGCGGAGGCCCAGCGTCACGCCGCGCAGATACGTCTGGGTCGAGTTGCGGTAGAGTACGTCGATCTCGCCCGATTGCAGCGCGGTGAAGCGATTCTGCGCGGTCAACGAGACGTAGCGGACCTTGCTGGCATCGCCGAGCACGCCGGCGGCGAGCGCGCGGCAATAATCGACGTCGAGGCCCTTGTAATTGCCCTGCGAGTCCGGCGCGGAGAAACCGGCAAAGCCGGCGCTGACGCCGCAGATCAGCGTGCCGCGGCTCTTCACCGTGTCGAGCGTCGCCGCCGACGCGGCAACCGTCGATGCCGCGAGCATGCTCGCCGCGATAACCACTTTCCTCATCATATGACTCTCCCCTCAGTGATTGACACTACGCAACACGTTGTCGACGGCGGTGCCGAGCTTGTCGACGATCAGATCGATCTCGTCAGCCGAAGCGATATAGGGCGGCGCCAGCAGCACATGGTCGCCACGGACGCCGTCCACGGTACCGCCGCCGGGATAGCAGCCGAGCCCGTTGGCGAAGGCTTCCGCCTTGATCTTCTGGTTCAGCTTGAGCGCGGGATCGAACGAGGTGCGGCCGGTGCGATCGGCGACGAGCTCGATCGCCCAGAACAGGCCGCGGCCCCTGATGTCGCCGACATGGCGGTGATTGCCGAAGCGCTCGGTCAGGCGCTGCTCGAGCTGCTTGCCGCGCTCCTTGACGCGGTCGAGCAGGCGGTCCTCGCGGATCACGTCCTGCACCGCGAGCGCGGCCGCGCAGGCGAGGGGATGCGCCAGATAGGTGTGGCCATGCTGGAACGCGCCGGAGCCCGAGCGGATGGTGTCGATGATCTTGCCGCTCGCGAGCATCGCGCCGATCGGCTGGTAGCCGCCGCCGAGGCCCTTTGCGATCGCCTGGATATCGGGAGCAACGCCCTCCTGCTCCCAGGCGTGTGTCGTGCCGGTGCGGCCCATGCCGCTCATGACCTCGTCGAGGATGAGGAGGGCGCCATGCCGGTCGCAGATCTCGCGCACCGCCTTGAAGTAGCCGTCCGGTGCCGTCACCGCACCGGCGGTGGCACCGACAACGGGCTCGGCGAGGAACGCGGCGACGGTGTCGGGGCCAAGCCGCTGAAATTCGCCTTCGAGTTCCGCGGCCAGTCGCGCCACGAACTGCGCGTCGGATTCGCCCTTGTGCTTCTCGTGATAGGCAAAGGCCGGCGTCACGTGGCTGAAGGCGCCGGACAGCAGGGGCGCATAGGGGGCGCGCCGCCAGGCATTGCCACCGGCGGCGAGCGCGCCGAGCGTGTTGCCGTGATAACTCTGCCGCCGCGCAATGAAGTGCTGCCGCCGCGGCTCGCCGCGCTCGATGAAATATTGCCGCGCGAGCTTGATGCTGGCTTCAATCGCCTCCGATCCGCCGCTGACGAAATAGGCGTAGGCGAGACCGCCGGGTTCATGCCCGACCAGCGTCTCGGCCAGCGCCTCGGCCGGCTCGGAGGAGAAGAAGGCGGTGTGCGCGTAAGCCAGCGTCGAGGCTTGTTTTGCTATCGCCGCGATCACGCGCGGATGCTGATGACCGAGGCAGGAGACGGCTGCGCCGCCGGAAGCGTCGATCACGCGCCGCCCGTCCTCGGCGAAGAGATAGACGCCTTCGCCGCCGATCGCCTTGGGCGGCGTTTCGCGCAACGAACGGTGCAGCACGCGGCTGGTGCGAGCGGCCATGGGTCAACCTTTCTCTGGGACGTAAGTGGAGGCCGCGGCGAGCCGCGCCTCGGTGGTTTCCAGGCGCTTCTTGGCGGCCGCGCCGCCGAGCGAGAATGTTACCGCCGCGAGCGATTGCGCAATCGCGATGGCGCCCGTGAGACTCGGGAAGAAGCCGGGGGACGAGGCCGCCTCGAACAGCAGCACGTGGTCGGCGCCTTCGGCCATCGGCGCCGAGAGGCTGTCCGCGATCGCGATCAGCGCTGCGCCGGCACGATGGGCGGCCTGCGCAACACGGACGCTCGCATGCGTGTAGGGCAGGAAGCCGATGACGATGACGGCTTCGCCGGGACGAAAGGCGCCGAGATCGAGATCGTCGGGGCCGGATGCACCGACGAGTTGCACCTGTTCGGGACGGAACAGCCGAAGCTCGTAGTTCAAGAGCTCCGCGACGCTCCGGCAGCTTCGGTAACCGGCAATCCAGATCCGCTTGGCGTCGTGCAGCGCGCGGGCGGCGTCCGCAATCGGCTGGGCCGGAATGCGCGGGAGGCCTGCGCCCTCGGCCTCGAGCTTGTCGGTGACCAGCGCGACATCGGCGTTCGGGCCGTGACGCCGGCTCTTGGCGCGGCCGGAGAAAGGTGAGATCTGCGACGGCCGCCGCGCTTCGGTGAGTGCCGCGCGCAGTTGGTCCCAGCCGGAATAGCCGATGGCCTTGGCAAGCCGCGTGAATGCGGCCGGGTCGGCGCCAGCCTCGGCGGCAAGATCGCGCATCGAACGGGTGGTGGCGTCGTAGTCATTGGCGGCAACGAAGCGGCCGACCTCCTGCAACCGCAGGGGGAGCGATGGCAACGCAATGCGCAGTTCGCTCAAGGGCGAGGATTTCGCGGGCTCGGCCATGAAACATTTGTTGCACGCTTTTGAGATTGGTGCAACAGTTGACGTGCGCCGCCGGAAATCGTTGCTCGCCAGAAGGATTTTTGTGCTGTGACTTCAGACAGTCCAAGACCGCCGCCCCGCCGTCGCTTCTTCGGCGGATTTGGCCGCCGAGAGCTGCAAGGCCTGTTCTGGCAGGTGCTCGTCGTCGGGATCGTGCTTGGGGTTGTCGCCTTCCTCTGGTCCAACACCGTCACCAATCTCTCGGCCCGCCGCATCACGACCGGCTTCGCTTTCCTCGGCCGCGAAGCCGGCATGCCGATCGCCGACAGCCTGCTCTCTTATAATCCGAGAGACACGTACCTGTGGGCCTTCGTCGTCGGCATCGCCAACACCTTGCGCGTCGCCGTGATCGGCATCGTGCTCGCGACGATCCTGGGCACGCTGATCGGCATTTCGCGTCTCTCCGCCAACTGGCTGTTGTCGCGGCTCGCCGCCGTCTATGTCGAAACGCTCCGCGACATCCCGCTGCTGCTGCAGCTCCTGTTCTGGTACGTGTTGATGCAGGCACTGCCGGCCGCGCGCGCGGCCTGGCGGCCGGTCGAGGGCGTATTTCTGTCCAATCGCGGCCTGATCCTGCCGGCGATTCCGGTCGGCTCGCCGCAGCTCTGGGTGCTCGGTACGGCCGTGCTCGGGCTTGCCGTGTTCTATCTCATCAGGCGATGGCTGATCGCGCAGCAGATGCGCGACGGCAAGCCGCGGCCGGCCTGGCCCTTTGCGGTTGGCTTCATCGTCGCGCTGCCGGCGGCAATGTCCGTGGCGCTTGGTGTGTCCTGGAAGATCGAATGGCCGGAGCTGCGCGGCTTCAACTTCGTCGGCGGGCTGACGCTCGCGCCGGAGTATTTCGCGCTGCTGATCGCGCTCGTGACCTACACCTCGGCCTTCATCGCCGAGATCGTGCGCAGCGGCATCCAGTCCGTGCCGCGCGGGCAATGGGATGCCGCAAATGCGCTCGGCTTGCGCCGCAGCTTCATGCTGCGGCAGATCATCCTGCCGCAGGCGCTGCGCGTCATCGTGCCGCCGATGACGAGCCAGTATCTCAACCTGACCAAGAACTCCTCGCTCGCGGTCGCGATCGGCTACCAGGACGTGGTCTCGGTCGCCAACACCACGTTGAACCAGACCGGGCAGGCGATCGAGGCGATCGCGCTGATCATGGCGGTGTTCTTGACCATCAGCCTCGGCATCAGCTTCTTCATGAACTGGTACAATTCGCGCATCGCGCTGGTGGAGCGCTGAGCATGACCGCGATCACCGATATTCCGGACGCACCGCGGGCCGCCCGCCGCCCGCAGATTGGCAATCCGGCGCTGCGCTGGCTGCGCACCAACCTGTTCTCGTCGATCCCGAACGGCATCCTCACGGTCGTGCTGCTGGCGGTGCTGTCCAAGGGCGTCTTCAGCTTCGTGCAGTGGGGCGTCGCGAACGCCGTCTGGCTGACACCGGCAAATGACTCCAGCGCCTGCAAGGCGGTGCGTGGCCTTGGCGCCTGTTGGGCGATCATTCCCGAAAAATATCGCTTCATCCTGTTCGGCACCTATCCGTTCGACGAGCAGTGGCGACCAGCGCTGTCGGTCGTGCTGTTCATCGCGCTGTTCTATCTCTCCACCCGCCGCGCCCTGTGGCGGCGCGAGCTGGCCTATATCTGGATCGGCGCGCTGGCGCTGATCAGCGTGCTGATGTGGGGCGGGGTGTTCGGGCTCTCCTTCGTCTCGCAGGACCGTTGGGGCGGATTGCCGGTGACGCTGATCCTGGCGACGTTTGGGTTGGCCTTTGGTTTCCCGCTCGGCATCCTCGTTGCGCTCGGCCGGCGCTCAAAGCTGCCGGCGATCCGCTCGCTCTCGGTGCTCTATGTCGAGCTGATCCGCGGCGTGCCGCTGGTGAGTCTGTTGTTCATGGCGAGCGTGATGTTTCCGCTGTTCATGCCCAGTGGCTTCAACATCGACAAGCTATTGCGCGCGCAGATCGCCATCATCCTGTTCGCGGGCGCCTACCTCGCCGAAGTCATCCGTGGCGGTCTTCAGGCCGTGCCGCGCGGGCAATATGAGGCCGCCGACGCACTGGGGTTGTCATATTGGCGCAAGCACCGGCTGATCGTCCTGCCGCAGGCGATTCGCCACGTCATCCCGCCGCTGGTCAACACCTTCATCGCCTTCTTCAAGGACACCAGTCTGGTCCTGATCATCGGCATTTTCGACGTGCTGACGACGGCCAAGACCGCGATCATCGATCCCGCCTGGCAGCAATTCTCGGTCGAGGTCTATATCTTCGTCGCCGCGATCTACTTTGTGTTTTGCTTCGCGATGTCGCGTTACAGCCGTAACCTGGAGGCTCACGCCGGCGCGAGGTGACCCTCGATCACGAAATGCTTATGCCGTGCCTATAACGCGTGCCCGGATTCAAACTGGGAATCCTACGTTGCGAGGCCCACCTGAATATGGCTGGTGGCACTCAACAAGAGGCACGTCACATCATGATCAAGTCTGTTCTCACCGCGTCGGCGATGCTGGTCGTACTTTGCTCTGCCGCATCCGCCCATGACGCAATGAAGCACCAACACATGGCTTCGGCGACCGCCATCCAGGTGTCGGAAGCGCATCGGAACTCCTTCGCTTTCGCACCGACGGAGGAGCCCGTCGCCGATGCGCATCAATATCACGGCGGACCGAAGGTGAACGACTAGGACCTGAGCGGCGCACGGCGGGGGCCGCCAAGCTCCCGCCGGTGCGGCTCAGATTATGCCTTCACCTTGGGATCGATCGGCGTAGAGCCGCGCAGACCCAGAATATCCTCCAACACCTTCGCGCCGGCGATCACCTGCGCATCCGCTCGCGGGGCACCGACGACTTGTACGCCGACCGGGAGGCCAGACGCCGTGAAGCCGCAGGGCAGCGACAGCGACGGGCAGCAGGCCAGCGTGATGGCGTAGACGATGCCGAGCCATTCGACATAGTTCTCGAACTTCTTGCCGGCGCATTCGGCGACATAGCGGTGCTCGATCGGGAAGGGCGGCACGATCGTGGTTGGCGTCAACAGCAGGTCGTAGGTCTTGAAGAACTCGATCGCGCGTGCGGTCATGCCGACGCGCTGCGCTTCAGCGCGCGCGAGCTGCTCGACGGTGAGCTTGAGGCCTTCCTCGATGTTCCAGATCACCTCGGGCTTCAGAAGGTCGCGCTTGGTCCGCAGCAGATTGGCCTTGGTGATCGCGAAATCGAAGGCGCGCAGGACGTGGAAGCATTCATGCGCCTCGCGCCAGTCCGGATGCGCTTCCTCGACGATCGCGCCGGCCTCGGCAAAGCGTTCCGCGGCCTTGCGCGTGATCGCCTTGACCTCGGGATCGACCGGCGTGATGCCGAGATCGGGCGAATAGGCGATGCGCTTCGGCTTCTTGCCTGACTGCGCCGCCGACAGGAACGAGGTCGCAGGCGCGGGCAGCGAGAGCGGGTCGTCTGCATAGTCGCCGCTCATGACATCCAACAGCAGCGCAAGATCCTCGACGTTGCGCGCCATCGGTCCCACCACGCCGAGATTGCGGTCGATCGCCGATTTGGGCGTATGTGCGACGCGCCCGATGCTCGGCCGCATGCCGACCACGCCGCAGAAGGCTGCGGGGCTGCGCAAGCTGCCGCCCATGTCGGAGCCCTGGGCGAGCCAGGCCATGCCGGTGGCAAGCGCCACCGCCGCGCCGCCGGAGGAGCCGGCCGCAGACTTCGTCGTATCCCAGGGATTGAGCGTCGCGCCGAACACTTCGTTGAAGGTGTTGGCGCCGGCGCCGAATTCCGGTGTGTTCGACTTGGCGTAGACGACCGCGCCGTTGCCTTCGAGGTTCTCGACCATGAGGTCGGACTTCGCGGGGATGTTGTCTTTGAAGATCGGCGAGCCCTGCGTATTCAGCACGCCGGCAACGTCGGTGAGATCCTTGATCGGCACCGGCAGGCCCGCGAGCAGTCCGCGCGCGCCGGCCGGCTTCTGCATCAGCGTTTTCGCGTTATCCCGCGCGCGATCGAAGCACAGCGTCGGCAGCGCATTGACCTTGCCGTCGACCTCCTTGACGCGCTTCTCCACCACATCCAGCAATTCGAGCGGCGAGACATCGCTGGAGCGCAGCTTGTCGACGACGGCGCAGGCCGTTTCTCGGATCAAGTCTTGAGACAACTATTTTACTCCTGTGCCTATTGTGTCGTCATTGCGAGCGCAGCGAAGCAATCCAGACTGCCACAGCGGATGCATTCCTGGATTGCTTCGCTGCGCTCGCAATGACGGGAAAAACTAACCCCAGCCCGCGCTGATGCCGCCATCCACGGTATAGATGACCCCCGACGTATATCCGGCGCGATCGGACGCCAGGAACGCCATGAGATCGCCGATCTCGCGCGCATGCGCGGGCCGGCCGAGCGGCAGGCTCTTCTGGAATTCCTTGTAACGGCTCTCATCGCCGAACTGGTGCTTTGCCCGCGTCTTGAGCAGGGTGACGTGGCGATCGGTGCCGACCGGGCCGGGATTGATGCCGACCACGCGGATGTTGTCGGCGAGGCTCTTGCCGCCGAGCGCGCGGGTGAAGGCCATCAATGCGGCGTTGCCGGCGCTGCCGCAGATGTAGTTGGCGTCGAATTTTTCGCCGGCCGCGCCGATGTCATTGACGATGACGCCGCCGCCCTTCGCCTTCATCTGCGCGTAGATCTGCCGCGTCAGGTTGATATAGCCGAACACTTTCAATTCCCAGGCGTGCCGCCAGGTCGCCTCGTCGATCTTGTCGATGGAGCCACCGGGGATGTCGCCGGCATTGTTGACGAGCACGTCGATATCGGCGGCTTCCCTCGCGAGCCGCGCCACGTCCTCGGCCTTGCGCAGGTCCACGATGCTCGTCGCGGCATCGATCTGGTGCGCGGAACGCAGGCGGTCCGCCAGCGCCTTGAGCTGGTCGCCGCTGCGGGCGGCGAGCAGGAGGTTTGCGCCTTCCTCGGCAAACGCCTCGGCGGCGGCTGCGCCAATGCCTTTGGACGCGCCCGTGATCAGGACGCGCTTGCCACGCAGATGCAGATCCATGAAGGGTACTCGCTCGGTGGGAACATCAGGATCAAATCAGTAGGCGCTCGGCCGCGCCACGGTCAACATTGCAGTGCAGCGTTGCACTGCTGCCGAGTTTGGTCCATTGCAGTGCGGTCAAAAAGGCGGCGGCTGCCGGACCAACCAAGGACGTTCTCGATGAGCAAGAAACAATACCGGATTGCAGTCATTCCCGGCGACGGCATCGGCAAGGAAGTGATGCCCGAGGGCCTGCGCGTTCTGGAGGCAGCGGCGAAGAAGCACGGGGTGTCCCTGCATTTCGACCATTTCGACTTCTCGTCCTGGGACTATTACGAGAAGCACGGCCAGATGATGCCCGACGATTGGAAGGAAAAGATCGGCAAGCATGACGCGATCTATTTCGGCGCCGTCGGCTGGCCGGCCAAGATTCCGGATCACGTCTCGCTGTGGGGGTCGCTGATCAAGTTTCGCCGCGAGTTCGACCAGTATGTGAATTTGCGCCCGGTGCGGCTGATGCCCGGCGTGCCGTCGCCGCTGGCGAACCGCAAGCCCGGCGACATCGATTTCTGGGTGGTGCGCGAGAACACCGAGGGTGAATATTCCTCCGTCGGCGGCCGCATGTTCCCGGACACCGACCGCGAGTTCGTCACGCAGCAGACGGTGATGACCCGCACCGGCGTCGACCGCATCCTGAAATTCGCTTTCGAGCTCGCGCAGTCGCGCCCGAAGAAGCACCTGACCTCGGCGACCAAGTCCAACGGCATCTCCATCACCATGCCCTATTGGGACGAGCGCGTGGAGGCGATGGCCAAGAAGTTTCCGGGCGTGAAGTGGGACAAGTACCACATCGACATCCTGACCGCGAACTTCGTGCTGCATCCGGACTGGTTCGATGTGGTGGTCGGCTCGAATCTGTTCGGCGACATCCTCTCCGATCTCGGCCCGGCCTGCACCGGCACCATCGGTATCGCGCCGTCAGGCAACATCAACCCCGAGGGCGATTTCCCCTCGGTGTTCGAGCCGGTGCACGGCTCGGCGCCCGACATTGCGGGGCAGGGCATCGCCAACCCGATCGGCGCGATCTGGTCCGGCGCGATGATGCTCGAGCACCTCGGCGAGAAGGTCGCCGGCAAGTCGATCGTCGATGCGATCGAGCGCACGCTCGCCGAACGCACGCTGCGCACTAAGGACCTCGGCGGCAACGCCGACACGACTGCCTGCGGCAAGGCGGTTGCGGATATGGTGGATTGAGGCGAAGCGAACTGCGTAGAGTGGATTAGCCGAAGGCGTAACCCACCACTGTTCCTATCCGCAGAGACAGAAGAGGTGGGTTACGCCAAGCAGATGAGCTTCGCGCATGCGCTTGGCTAACCCACCCTACACATACGATTTCCGCGCCGGATCGAAGATCGGCGGATAGTCATGCTCGTCGAGCAGATCGAGAAACGGATCGAGCCCCCTGGACTTGATCAGCTCCAGCTCCTGGCGCGAGATCAGGTTCACCGTCAGGATTTCCACCGGATCGCCCGATATCTCAAGCGCCTCGGCGAGGCGCTTATCCGGACCGATGATCGGCGTCAGAAACAGGAACGTCTGAAATTCCGTTCCGGCCATGGGCGGCGAGGGCATCGCGACCCGGTGACCAAAACCGAACCAGGTCGTGTCGATGAACGGCAGATTGGCGAGCCAGCGCAGATTGGCGCAGATCTCCGGCGTCGGCTCGCGGACGTACCACATCAGCTCGGCACGCGGCTTCGCGTCCCCATGCACTCCCGGCATCCGCTGCTCACTCATGCCGTTGGTGAGAAGGACATAACCTTCGTCAGATCCCTCTTCGCACACCGGCACGAAATCGCGGCCAAAGGCGTGGATGTCGATGCGGCGCTCCGCGCGGTCGCTGTGCTCGGGCTCGCCAAGCTCGCTTTCATAGATCGCGAGCCGATGCCGGTAGAAGTCGGTTTCGGGTAACGGCTCGCTCGAGCCGGACATGAGCTTTGCAAGACGGGAGAACATGTGAACCTCGGGGGCGGCTGTGGACCGGGATATTCGCGTCGTCGTGAGACGACGCGGGCCGGTTCAAATCCGCTCCACGAGTGCGGTGATGCTTCGCCTCAGTCCAGACCTCGTTGCGCGATAGTGCACTTGGCCGGGCTATTGTCAGCGATGCACTTCGTTCCCGACTAGCCCGCGATCTTCTCGATCGCAGCCTGATCCAGCCCGAACTTCTTCCCGGCCTCCAGGATTTCCTGCCAGGTGGTCGGGTCGACCGGAATGCCTTCGGCCAGACGCTTCTTCCTGGTTTCGCGCTCGGGGTCGCCGGCGATCTTCACCTTGTCGACGCCGGGGGCGGGCGGCGAGCCGGTGTGCCAGGCGACGAAGCTTTCGACTTCGCGCGCGAGGTTTTCGCCGGTGCCAAGCTTGCCCGGATCGATGATGATCGAGAGCATGCCGTTGAGGACGTTGTACTTGCCGTCGGACGGGCCCTTGACCACCTGCCCGCCGGACAGCGCGCCGCCGAGGATTTCGCACACGAGTGCGAGGCCGGAGCCCTTGTGCTCGCCGAACGGCAGGATGGCGCCGTGCGGCGGGATCACGGTGTAGCGCGGGTTGGTGGTCGGCTTGCCTTCGTTGTCGATGATGGTGCCAGGCTCGAGCTCGACGCCCTTGTTGTGGGCGACGCGGGTCTTGCCTTGCGCGATCCTGCTGGTGGCGAAGTCGAGCACGATCGGATCCTTGCCTCTGCGCGGGATGCCGACACAGAACGGGTTGGTGCCGTGGCGCGCATCGCTGCCGCCCCACGGCGCCACGATCGGGCGCGAGATCACGTTGACGAAGTGGATCGAGACCAGCCCGTGGTCGATGCACTGCTCGGCCCAATGGCCGATACGGCCGATGTGGTGCGAGTTGGAGAGGCCGACGAGACACACGCCGTTGCGTTTGGCGCGCTCGGCAGCCAGCTCCATCGCTTCATGGCCGATCACCTGGCCATAGCCGGTGAGGCCGTCCAGGGTGAGAAGCGGACCGGTGTCGAGCACGATCTTGACATGCTGGTTCACGGCGAGGCCGCCCGTGGTGACGCTCTGGACATAGCGCGGGATCATGCCGACGCCGTGCGAGTCATGCCCTCTAAGATTGGCCTCGACGAGGTTGGTGGACACGAGCTCGGCTTCGCGGTCCGTGGAGCCGCCCGCCTTGACGATGGCACGGACGACGTTGGTGAGCGGCTGTGCCTTGATGGTGCGATAGTCGGCCATTGTTGTTGCTTTTATCCCTTCACGATCCGGCGGCAATGGACCCATGCCGCTTCAATCAGGTTCTCGCTCGCTTCCGGCGTGCGGAAGGCCGAATGCGCCGATAGCGTCACGTTCGGCAGTTTTGTCAGCGGATGGTCGCCGGGCAGGGGCTCGATGTTGAAGACGTCGAGGCCGGCATGGCGGATGTGGCCGGACTTCAGCGCGTCGATCATCGCGGGCTCGTCGACGACCGCGGCACGCGCGGTGTTGATCAGGATGACGCCGGGCTTCATCGCAAAAATCTTCTCGCGCGTGATCATGCCGCGGGTCTCGTCGTTGAGCAGCAGATGCAGCGACACGACGTCGCTTCTCGCCAACAGCGTGTCGAGATCGGTGAACTCGACGCCCGGATGGCTCTTTGGCGACCGGTTCCAGGCGATCACCTTCATGCCTGAGCCGACCGCAATGCGTGCGACTTCCGCAGCGATGCCGCCGAAGCCGATCAGGCCGAGCGTCTTGCCGGTGAGCTGCATGCCGTCCTCGCGCAGCCAGTTGCCGACGCGCATCTCGCGGTCCATCATCGCGATGACGCGGGCGGAGGCCCACATCAGCGCGATCGCGGACTCCGCGACTGCCGTGTCGCCATAACCCTTGATCAGATGCACGGAGATGCCGAGCTCGGCGAGCTCTTCCGGATTCATATAGCTGCGCGCGCCGGTGCCGAGGAACACGACGTGCTTGAGGCCGGTGCATTTCTTCGCGACCTCGGTCGGCAGCGCGGTGTGGTCGACGATGGCGATCTCCGCACCATCGAGGACTTCAGGATATTGCTCGGGCTTGATGTCGGGATCCCTGTGGATCCGCACCTCGGGATCGCCGGGCTTCTCCAGCCGCTCCATGATCACGGCGAGGGCTTCGTTGGCGTCGACGAAAACTCCGCGCATGGCTCTCTCCGATCAGGGCGCGACGCCGGCGATCGCCAGCACGGTGTGCATCAGCACGTTGGTGCCCGCGGCGCAGTCGGGCTGCGTGGCATCCTCCAGCTCGTTGTGGCTGATGCCGTCCTTGCAGGGCACGAACACCATCGCCGCCGGCATGACGGTATTGAGGTTGCAGGCATCGTGGCCGGCGCCGGAAGTGATGCGGCGAGAGGAATAGCCGAGCGTCTTTGCCGCGTTCTCGACCGCCGCGATCAGCTTGGGATCGAAATGCGTCGGCGGCTTGCGCCAGACCAGGTCGATCTTGACCTCGACCTTGCGGCGCGCGGCGATCTCGGCAATTGCGGCGCGAAGATCGCGATCGAGCGCGTCCATGATGGCGCCATCCGCGCTGCGGCAGTCCATGGTGAAGGCGATCTCGCCGGGAATGACGTTGCGCGAGGGATTTGCGATCACGGCCTCGCCGATGGTGCCGACTGCTTTCGGCCCGTGCTTCTTCGCAATGGCCTCCATCGCCAGCACGATTTCGGAGAGTGTCGCGAGCGCATCGCGCCGCAGCGGCATCGGCGTCGACCCGGCATGGCTCTCGAAGCCGGAGATCTTGCCGTCGTACCAGAGCACGCCCTGGCCGGAATCGACCACGCCGATGGTCTTGCCTTCGGCCTCGAGGATCGGACCCTGCTCGATGTGCAGCTCGACGAAGCAGCCGAGCTTCTGGAAGCCGACCGGCTTGTCGCCGCGATAGCCGATGCTGTCGAGCGCCTGGCTGACGGTCGTGCCGTCGATATCCTTGCGCGACAGGATGTCATCGGTGGTGAAATCGCCGACGTAAGCGGCGGACGCCATCATCGCAGGTGCGAAGCGCGAGCCTTCCTCGTTGGTCCAGTTGACGACGCAGATCGGCGCTTCGGTTTCGATGCCCGCGTCGTTCAGCGTGCGGATCACTTCCAGCGCGCCGAGCGTCCCCAGAATGCCGTCATATTTGCCGCCGGTCGGCTGGGTATCTAGATGCGAGCCGATGCCGACGGGCAGCTTCGACATGTCGCGGCCCTTGCGCAGGCCGAACTGTGAGCCGAGCGCATCGGTGTGCACCTCGAGGCCGGCGTCCTCGCAAGCCTTGCGGAACCAATCGCGCACCTGCTTGTCTTCGCTGCTCAGCGTCAGCCGCCGCACACCGCCCTTGGCCGTCCCGCCAAACTGGGCGGTCTCGTGGATGGAGCCCCAGAGGCGGGCGGAATCGATTTGCAGATTGGTGGCGGCTCGGCTCATGCGGTCAGTCTCTCTTTTGTCCGGCGCCTTTTTCAATGACGCGCCGGCGCGGACTCGTCAACCGCGAGGCTGCTCTGCGCAATCTGCCGTGCGAGCTCGGCGACGCGCTCCACCGCGACGACGTCAGGCGAGGCGAGCCAACTCGCCGTGAATGTCAGCGGCGCGATCGCAAGATCGGTGTCGAGCAGTTGCAGCCGCCCGTCGGCGAGCTCGTTCTCGACGATGGCGTCGGGGATCACGGCGATGCCGAGCCCCTCGACCGCCATGTGGATGACGGTCGCCAGCGAAGCAGATGCATGGAGCCGGATCGGCGGCAGCTCCGGCCGGTCGAACACCTCACGCACGACCTCGTATGGCTTGGTCTTGCGCGGGAAAGTGATGATCGGAAACCGCGCAAGCTCCGCCGGCGTCACCGGTCCGTTGCCGAGACCGAGCGAGGGGCTTGCGAGAAAGCCGATCGGATAATCGGCGAGCACGCGATTGTGGACGCCCGGGGCCGACAGCGGCCCCACCACGAAGGCAAGCTCGATCTCCTGCGCGAGCAGGCGCGCGGTGAGGTTCGGCGTGATGTCGACCTCGATCTCCAGCGACAGGTTCGGATAGACTTCGTTCATACTTTTGACGAGCCGCGGCAGCCAGGTGTGCACGATGGTCTCGGCGACGCCGAGGCGCATCACGCCGCGCATCGCCGAGCGGTCGCCGACCTCGGCCATCATCTGGGCGCGCAGACCGATCAGCTTCTCGGCATAGACCATCATCTGCCGGCCGCTCGGCGTCGGCGAAGCAACGCGATGATCGCGGTTGAGGAGCTTCACGCCCATCTCGCGCTCGAGCTGGGCGATGCGCTGGGAGATCGCCGGCTGGGTCGTATTGAGCCGTGCTGCGGCGCCGCGAAAGCTGCCGAGCTTCACAACCCAAAGGAAAGTTTCGATCGACCTGAAGTCCAGCATTGAGAAGGATTTTCCCGATCGATAAATTGAATTTATCGATATCGATTAGAAAGGAAGATTAGACTTTATAGCATGCTTGGTGTTGGCTGTCTTTGTCGAGTTTATAGGCAGGTCGAACAAATGACTGTTTTGGTGGCAGCGCAGCAAACTGAAACGCCCGACACGCTCCCGAGCCGCCAGGCGCGGCTCGCCTATCGCGGCGGCCAGGTCGGATCTACCGCCGGCGTCGCTCCCGGCTTCGTCCAGGGCAATCTGGCGATCCTGCCGGCCGAATACGCCGGCGCCTTCCACCGCTTCTGCCAGCTCAATCCGAAACCGTGCCCGATCATCGGCATGTCCGACGTCGGCAGCCCGCACATCCCCGCACTCGGTGCCGATCTCGACATCCGCACCGACGTGCCGCGCTACCGCGTCTGGCGCGACGGCGAAGTGGTCGACGAGCCGACCGACGTGACCAAGCATTGGCGCGACGATCTCGTGACCTTCGTGCTCGGCTGCTCGTTCTCGTTCGAAGAGGCGTTGCTCGACGAGGGCATGCCGATCCGCCACATCGAGCAGAACGTGCGCGTGCCGATGTACCGCACCAACATCGCCTGCGGCGAGGCCGGTCCGTTCGCCGGTCCCATGGTGGTGTCGATGCGTCCGTTCAAGCCGGCCGATGCGATCCGCGCGGTGCAGATCACCTCGCGTTATCCCGCCGTGCACGGTGCACCCGTGCATCTCGGGCATCCGCACCTGATCGGCATCAAGGATCTCGCCAAGCCGGACTACGGCGATCCCGTGCCCGTCGCCGACGACGAGATCCCGGTGTTCTGGGCGTGCGGCGTGACGCCGCAATCGGTGATCAACGCCGCCAGGCTACCATTCGCGATCACGCATTCGCCCGGCCTGATGCTGGTGACGGATCTGAAGAACCGGAACATGGCCGTGATTTAGTAGGCAGCGTTTGCTGCTTCTTCGGGCTTTACCGCATCCATCAATCGCTCCATTCGATCAGTCGAAATTTAGTAACAGGGGACTTTTGCCATGACGATCTCTCGCCGTGACGTGCTGCTAGGAGCCACCGCCACTGCCGCGTTGGTGCCGCTCGCTGCACGCGCCCAGACCTCGGAGGTCGTGATCGGCGTCATCTATCCGTTCTCCGGCGGCAGCGCGCAGCAGGGCGTTGACGCGCAGAAGGCCTATGAGACCGCGCTCGAGGTCATCAACAAGGACACCGATTTCGATCTGCCGCTGGCCAAGGGCGAGGGTCTGCCGGGCCTCGGCGGCGCAAAAGTCCGCCTCGTGTTCGCCGACCATCAGGCCGATCCGCAAAAGGGCCGCGCCGAAGCCGAGCGTCTGATCACGCAGGAGAAGGTCTCCGCGATCATCGGTACCTATCAGAGCGCGGTCGCCGTCACCGTCAGCCAGATCTGCGAACGCTACCAGATCCCGTTCGTCTCGGCCGACAACTCCTCGCCGAGTCTGCATCGTCGCGGCCTCAAATATTACTTCCGCGCCGCCCCGCACGACGAGATGTACTCGGCTGCGATGTTCGACTTCTTCGATGCCATGAAGAAGAAGGGCACCAAGATCGAGACGCTGTCGCTGTTCCACGAGGATACCATCTTCGGCACCGATTCCGGCAACGCCCAGGCCAAGATCGCCGGCGAGCGCGGCTACAAGATCGTCACCGACATCAAGTACCGCGCCAACTCGCCCTCGCTCTCGGCCGAGGTGCAGCAGCTCAAGACCGCCAATGCCGACGTGCTGATGCCCTCGAGCTACACCACCGACGGCATCCTGCTGGTCAAGACCATGGCCGAACTGGGCTACAAGCCGAACGCGATCGTGGCGCAGGACGCCGGCTTCTCGGAGAAGGCGCTCTATGATGCCGTCGGCGACAAGCTCGAAGGCGTGATCTCGCGCGGTACCTTCTCGCTCGATCTCGCGCAGAAGCGTCCCATGGTCGGCAAGATCAACGAGATGTTCAAGGCGCGCTCGGGCAAGGACTTCAACGACCTCACCTCGCGCCAGTTCATGGGCCTGATCATCCTGGCCGACGCCATCAGCCGCGCCAAGTCGGCCGACGGCGAGAAGATCCGCGATGCACTGGCCGCGACCGATATCCCGGGCGAGCAGACCATCATGCCCTGGAAGCGCGTCAAGTTCGACGAGGCCGGCCAGAACAACGACGCCGACCCGGTGCTGCTGCAATATGTCGGCGGCAAGTTCGTCACCATCTTCCCGCCGCAGGCCGCGATCGCCGAGGCGATCTGGCCGATGAAGTAGACGCTGCGGGAGCAGGGGAGCAAATCGAGATCGTCGCACGAGCCTCGTCATTGCGAGGAGCGAAGCGACGAAGCAATCCAGAGTGTCTCCGTGGTGAGATGCTGGATTGCTTCGCTTCGCTCGCAATGACGGAGCAAACGATGACGTTTCGAACGGGGGACTACAGTTGACAGCCCAAGCCATTATCCAGAGTCTCGCGAGCGGCCTTCTGATGGGTCTGCTCTACGGACTGATCGCGGTCGGCCTCGCGCTGATCTTCGGCCTGATGGACGTCACGAACTTCGCCCACGGCGAGTTCCTGATGATCGCGATGTACCTGTCCTTCTTCCTGTTCGCGTTCTTCGCGATCGATCCCCTGCTGTCGGCCCCATTGGTCGCCGCGGCGATGTTCGTGTTCGGAGCGGTGGTCTATCTGCTCCTTGTACGCTTCGCCATGCGGGCCAAGGCCAATGCCGGCATGGTGCAGATCTTCACGACTTTCGGCCTTGCGATCGTGATGCGCGGCCTCGCGCAGTACTTCTTCACGCCGGACTATCGCAGCATTCCACAGTCCTGGCTCGGCGGTAAAACCATCTCGGTCGCCGGCATCTTCCTGCCGGAGCCGCAACTGGTCGGCGCGCTGGTCTCGATCGCGGCCTTCGCCGGGCTCTACCTCTTCATCCACCGCACCGACTTCGGCCGCGCGCTGGAAGCCACCCGCGAGGATCCCGGCGCCGTCGCGCTCGTCGGCATCGACAAGAACCGCGTGTTCGCGTTCGGCTGGGGCCTCGGCGCCGCGCTGGTCGGTCTCGCCGGTGCGATCATGGCAGTGTTCTTCTACATCTATCCCGATGTCGGCGCGTCGTTCGCGCTGATCGCCTACGTGACCGTGGCGCTCGGCGGCTTCGGCAGCGTGTTCGGCGCCTTCGCCGGCGGCATCATTGTCGGCCTGGTCGAAGCGGTGACCGCGCTGGTGCTGCCGCCATCGCTGAAGTCCGTCGGCATCTATGCCGTCTATCTCCTCGTCGTCTTCATCCGGCCGCGCGGCCTGTTCGGGTCGATGTGATGGACAAGGCTTTTGCAGCGCGGCGCCGCCGCGACCTCATCATCGCCGCCGTGCTGGCCGGGCTCGCAGCGCTGGCTCCGCTGTTGATCAAGGATGTTTACGTTCAGAACATCCTGATCCTGACCCTGATGTATGCGGCGCTGTCGCAGAGCTGGAACATCCTGTCCGGCTATTGCGGGCAGATCTCGCTGGGACACGCGCTCTATTTCGGCATCGGCGCCTACACCACCGAGCTGCTGTTCACCAAGTTCGGCGTGCTGCCCTGGTTCGGCATGCTCGCCGGCGGCGTGATTGCGGCGATCATCGCAATGGGGCTCGGTTATCCCTTCTTCCGCCTGCGCGGCCATTACTTCGTGATTGCGACCATCGTCATCGCCGAGATCGGACTGCTCTTGTTCCAGAACTGGGAATGGGCGGGGGCTGCGATGGGAATCACCGTTCCCGTGCGCGGCGACAGCTGGCTGAAATTCCAGTTCATGCGCAGCAAGCTGCCGTACTTCTATTTCGCGCTGGTGCTGTGCAGCCTCGCCTGGTTCGTCACCTGGTGGCTCGAAGATTCCAAATGGGGTTTCTGGTGGCGCGCGGTGAAGGACAATCCGGAAGCGGCCGAGAGCCTCGGCGTCGTCGTGTTCAACTCCAAGATGGGCGCGGCCGCGGTCTCCGCCTTCCTCGTCGCCATCGGCGGCGCGTTCTATGCGCAGTTTCTTGCCTATATCGACCCTGAAAGCGTGATGGGCTTCCAGTTCTCGCTGCTGATGGCGCTGCCGGCCGTGCTCGGCGGCATCGGCACCCTCTGGGGGCCTGTGCTTGGGGCTGCCATCCTGATCCCGATGACGGAGCTGACGCGCTCCTATATCGGCGGCTCAGGCCGTGGCGTTGACCTCATCGTCTATGGCGCCCTGATCGTCGCGATCTCGCTTGCCCTGCCGCGCGGTCTGGTGAGCCTGTTCTCACGTTCGAAAGCAAAAGGAGCCACGCGATGACTGCGCTCCTTGAAACCCGCGGCGTCTGGCAGCGGTTCGGCGGCCTCATCGCCAACAGCGATGTCTCGATCTCGGTCGGCCGCGGCGAGATCGTCGGTCTGATCGGGCCGAACGGCGCCGGCAAGTCGACGCTGTTCAATCTCATCGCCGGCGTCCTGCCGCCGACGCAGGGGTCGATCTGGTTCGACGGCGAGGATGTCACCAACATGCCGGCGGCAGAGCGCTGCCAGCGCGGCGTCGGGCGCACCTTCCAGGTGGTCAAGAGCTTCGAGACCATGACTGTCATCGACAACGTCATCGTCGGTGCTCTCGTCCGCAACACCGTGATGCGCGAGGCGCGCCGCAAGGCGCATGAGGTGCTCGAATTCACCGGCCTTGCCGCGCGCGCCGACGTGCTCGCGAGCGATCTCGTGCCGGCCGAGAAACGCCGCCTCGAAGTCGCCCGTGCGCTGGCGACCGAACCGAAGCTGCTGCTGCTGGACGAAGTCCTCACCGGCCTGACGCCGACCGAGGCGCAGACCGGCGTCGCGCTGGTGCGCAAGGTGCGCGATGCCGGCATCACCGTTTTGATGGTCGAGCACGTCATGGAGATCGTGATGCCGCTGGTCGACCGCGCCATCGTGCTCGACCTCGGCAAGGTGCTGGTCGAGGGTAAGCCTTCCGACGTCGTCCGCGATCCCAAGGTGATCAGCGCATATCTGGGAGATCGTCATGCTGTCGGTGCATGAAGTCACGACCGCCTATCAGGGTCTGGTCGCGATCTCCGCGGTCTCGATCGAGGTCCAGAAGGGCGAGATCGTCTGCGTCGCCGGCGCCAATGGCGCGGGCAAGTCGACGCTGCTCAAATCCATCGCCGGCGCCGAGCGCCCGCGTTCGGGCACGGTGACGTTCGACGGCAAGCGGCTCGACGGCATGGCGCAGCATCACGTCACCGCCACCGGCATCGCCTATGTGCCGGAGAACCGCCGCCTGTTTCCGCGTCTGTCGGTGCGCGACAATCTGCGCCTCGGCAGTTATCTGTACCGCGGTGACGCCGACCGCGAGGGGCCGCTCAATCTCGTGTTCACGCTGTTCCCGCGTCTCCAGGAACGTTTGGAGCAACGCGCCGAGACGCTGTCCGGCGGCGAGCAGCAGATGCTCGCCATCGGCCGCGCGCTGATGACGCGCCCGCGGCTGTTGATGCTGGACGAGCCCTCGCAAGGCATCATGCCGAAGCTGGTCGACGAAATCTTCCAGGCGGTACTGCGCATCCGCGACGCCGGCATGACCGTGCTGATCGTCGAGCAGCGCATGGCCGAGTGCCTGGAGATCGCCGACCGCGCCTACATCCTGCAAACAGGCCGCGTGCTGATGCAGGGCCCGGCAGCCGAAATCAGGGGCAATCCCGACGTGCGCAAGGCGTATCTGGGGCTGTAGCCACAAAGTGTTGGGCACGTACGTCCCAGCACTCGGTGTCATCGCCCGCGAAGGCGGGCGATCCTCGCGGGGAATGACAAGCGTGGGTGAGGCGGCGTTAGTCCGCCCATGACCGTGCGCCACCTAATGCTCGTGCCCATGCTCCGGCAGCGTCACCCCGAACACCTTCACCAGGTCCTTGACCTGCTCCGGCGACAGATATCGCGGGTTCATCCCGCGCAGCAGCAGGTACAGCTTCGCCGTCTCCTCCAGCTCCTCCGTCGCGAACACCGCGGCCTCCAGCGTGTCGCCGGCGACCACCGGGCCGTGATTGGCGAGCAGCACGGATGAATAATTGCCCGCCAGTCCCTTGATCGCATCCGCCACCGCGGGATCGCCGGGGCGGTAATAGGGCACGAGCGCAGTGGCGCCGCATTTCATCAGATAATAAGCCGTCATCGGCGGCAGCGCGGCGCGCGGGTCGATCTCGGGCAGCATCGAAAGCGCGACCGAATGGGTGGAGTGCAGATGCACGATCGCCCGTGCACTCCCGCGTGTGTCGTAGAGCGCGGTGTGCAGCGGAACTTCCTTGGTCGGCGCATCGCCCGAAACCAGCCGGCCCTGATCGTCCAGCCGCGACAGTTTCGCGGGATCGAGGAAGCCGAGCGAGGCGTTGGTCGGGGTCACTAGCCAGCCGCCGTCCAGCCTGACGCTGATATTGCCGGAGGAGCCCGGCGTCAGCCCGCGCTCGAACAAGGACCGCCCGAAGCGGCAGATATCCTCACGCAGCCTTGTCTCGTTGCTCGTTTCAGTTTTCATGGCCGTCATGCCCGCTTGTCTCACGCTTTGGCAGCACGGCCAAGCCGTGTTATTCGGATCAGTGAGCCGCCGCAAAGGGCGGCCGTCCAGGAAACGTTCGCAAGGGTCAGTTGCATGTCCGCCTCCACGTCACAAAATCAGCGTATCGCCGTCATCGGGCTCGGCTCGATGGGGTTCGGCATGGCGACCTCGCTGAAGCGCGCCGGTCATGCCGTGACCGGCTGCGACGTCTCGGCCGACGCGGTGGCGCGCTTCGTGAAGGACGGCGGCGCGGGCGCCAGCACGCCGGCGGAAGCGGCCAAGGGGGCCGACATCGTCGTCAGCGTCGTCGTCAATGCCGCGCAGACCGAGACCATCCTGTTCGGCAAGGATGGCGCCGCCGAGACCCTGCCGAAGGACAGCGTCTTCCTGTCCTCCGCCACCATGGACCCGGATGTGGCTCGTCGCCTCGCAAAGCAGTTGGAGGCGACCGGCCGTCACTATCTGGATGCGCCAATCTCCGGCGGCGCGCAGCGCGCGGCCCAAGGCGAGCTGACGATCCTTGCCTCCGGCAGTCCCGCCGCCTTTGCAAAGGCACGGCCGGCGCTCGATGCCATGGCCGCAAAACTCTACGAGCTCGGCGATGCCGCAGGGCAGGGCGCCGCCTTCAAGATGATCAACCAGTTGCTCGCCGGTGTGCATATCGCCGCCGCCAGCGAAGCGATGGCGTTCGCGGCCAAGCAGGGCCTCGACATCCGCAAGGTCTATGAGGTGATCACGGCCTCAGCCGGCAATTCCTGGATGTTCGAGAATCGCATGCCGCACGTGCTCGACGGCGACTACACGCCGCGCAGTGCGGTCGAGATCTTCGTCAAGGACCTCGGCATCATCCAGGACATGGCGCGCAGCGCCCGATTCCCGGTGCCGGTCTCGGCCGCCGCTCTCCAGATGTTCCTGATGACGTCAGCTGCCGGCATGGGCCGCGATGACGACGCCTCGGTCGCGCGCATGTATGCGCAGGTTACCGGCGTAAAACTTCCCGGCGACAAGTAGAGCCAAGAGGATTCCGATGCCCCGTTTCGCCGCCAATCTCTCGATGATGTTCACCGAGGTGCCGTTCCTCGACCGTTTCGACGCCGCCGCGCAAGCGGGCTTCACCGCGGTCGAATTCCTCTTTCCCTACGAGCATCCGGCCGAAGTGGTCGGCGAGCGCCTCAAGCGCAACGGTTTGACACAGGCGCTGTTCAACCTGCCGCCGGGCGACTGGAATGCCGGGGAGAAAGGCTTTGCGGCTCTTCCCCAGCGCTTCGCCGATCTCAAGGCGAGCCTGGAGACCGCGTTGCCTTACGCCAAGGCGACCGGTGTCAAGCGGCTGCACTTGATGGCGGGCATTGCCAACCGCGGCGAGCGCGTCGCGATCGAGGCGTTCTACAAGTCGGTGGCGTGGGCTTCGGAGTTCTTCGCTCCGCACGGTATCGACATCGTGCTCGAGCCGATCAATGCGCGCAATGTGCCCGGCTACTTCCTCAACGATTTCGGCTTCGCGCGCGATCTAATTCAAGAGCTGAGGCTTCCGAACCTGAAGCTCCAGTTCGACATCTATCACTGCCAGATCATCCACGGCGACGTCACCATGCGCCTGCGTGAGATGATGCCGATCATCGGGCACATCCAGATCGCCAGCGTTCCCTCCCGCAACGAGCCCGACGGCGAGGAGCTGAACTATCCGTTCCTATTCACCGAGCTCGACCGGCTCGGCTATACCGGCTTCGTCGGTTGCGAATACAATCCGCGCGGCAAGACCACCGATGGCCTCGCCTGGTTCAAGCCTTATGCGGGAGTGAAGCCGTGACGCTTGCGCTGGGTTGCATCGCCGACGACTACACCGGCGCTTCCGATCTCGCCAACACGCTGACGCGCGCGGGCCTGCGTACCGTGCAGACCATCGGCGTGCCCGCGGACGATCTCGCGCTGCCCGAAGTCGACGCCGTCGTGGTGTCGCTGAAGAGTCGCTCGATCGAGGCAGGCCTTGCCGTGTCGCGCTCGCGCGCGGCGGAGAAATGGCTGCGTGGCCGCGGTGCGGGCCATGTGCTGTTCAAGATCTGCTCGACCTTCGACTCCACCGATGCGGGCAATATCGGCCCGGTGATGGACGC
Source organism: Bradyrhizobium japonicum USDA 6 (assembly GCF_000284375.1). NCBI lineage: Bacteria > Pseudomonadati > Pseudomonadota > Alphaproteobacteria > Hyphomicrobiales > Nitrobacteraceae > Bradyrhizobium > Bradyrhizobium japonicum. The sequence continues at coordinate 7,018,121 of NC_017249.1, read as the reverse complement.
GCTGCGCGCCGATAGCGGCGAGGCCGTCGTGCTGGTGACGCCGGCTTTCCCGGAGACCGGCCGCACGGTCTATCAGGGCAATCTGTTCGTCGGCGCCGTGCCGCTGAACGAGAGCCCGCTCAAGGACCATCCGCTCAACCCGATGCGCGATTCCAACCTGGTGCGCGTGCTGGCACGCCAGAGCAAGACGCAGGTGGGCCTGGTCGACCTCGCGACCGTCACCCGCGGCGCGGAGGCGGTGCGGACTCGGCTGGCCGAATTATCAGGCAAGGGCACCGGTGCCGCGATCATCGATGCCGTGTTCGACCGTGACCTCGAGACCATCGGCCTCGTCGCTGCTCAGCATCGGCTGTCGGTCGGCGCCTCCGGCATCGGCCTCGGACTGGCGCGGGCTCTGGTCTCGACGGGCAAGGTCAAGTCGGCCGCTGGCAGCGGCGGGGCGGACGCCGCCGTCGGCGGACCGGCAGCCTGCCTCGCCGGAAGCTGCTCGCAGGCGACGCTTCAGCAGATCGCCAATGCCGAACGCGTCATGGCGGTGCTCCATCTCGATCAGGACCGTATTCTTACGGGAGCGGACGAAGTGCAGCGCGCGATCGCCTGGGCCAAGCCGCGACTTGCCGACGGTCCGGTCCTGATCGCGTCGAGCGCGACACCGGATCAGGTTGCCGCTCTGCAGGCGCGCCACGGCCGCGATGCGGCCGGTCACGCCATCGAGCAGGCGATGGCCGACATTGCGGAAAACCTAGTCAAATCAGGCGTCAGGCGGCTGGTCGTGGCTGGCGGCGAGACCTCCGGCGCCGTCGTCGATCGCCTCGGGATTCCCGGCTTCCTGGTCGGCGCGGAGATCGCTGCGGGCGTCCCGGTGCTGCGCGCCGTCGGCGCTGAAGCAGGCGATATGCTGCTCGCGCTGAAGTCCGGAAATTTCGGTGGGCCGGAATTCTTCGCGGACGCGCTTGGGCTCATGCGCTGAGCGCAGGGCGTTCTTAGCTGCCTGTTCATTTCTTTCAGGCTCCGTACTCGAACGGAGTCGTAGTTAACATCTGCTCAGTCGCTCTGTTGTCTGATGTCGGCGTCGCTCCTTTTGGTTGATTGTTAAGACCTCCCGGACGCGCGCCCGCGCCAGCACAACGAGACCCGATTATGTTCGCCACCATCTCCATTCGCGCCAAGATCATCAGTGTCGTGGCGTTCCTTCTGGTCGCGATGACCGGCATGGGCCTGCTCGCCGTCACGAAGATGCGGGCGATGAACGCCAACACGACCGACATCACCACAAGCTGGCTGCCCAGCGTCCGGGTGCTCGGCGACTTGCGTGCCGGCGTGATCACCTACCGCAACGTGATCCGCGAGCACATGTTGTCGGAGACTCTCGAAGAGAAGCTTGCGGCGGAGAAGACGCTGGCGACGGTGGTTGAGTCGAACACCAAGTTCCGTCAGGCCTACGAGCCCATGATTACCTCTCCTGAGGAGCGGGCTCTTTACAAGGAGTGGTCCAAGGCTTGGGACGCCTACAAGCAGGGCACCCAAGAAGTCATGGCGCTGTCACGCAAGGAGGCCGGCAAGGTCCCGCACGAGGCGCATGAGTTGAATACCAAGACGGTCAATAAGATCGGGTTGCAGGCCGACGAGATCCTGAGGAAGGACATCGAGCTCAACACCAAGGGCGGGGATCAGGCTGCCCTGGATGCCGCCGACAGCTATTTCTATGCCTTCATGCTGGTCTCGATCATCCTCGGCGCCGCTGTGATCATCGGCATCGGCGTCAGCTTCTACCTGGTCCAGGACGTCTCCGCCGGCATCAACTCGATCACCGAGCCGATGCAGGCGCTCGGCAAGGGCGACCTCTCCGCCGAAGTCCCGCATCGCGGCGAGAAGACCGAGATCGGCGCCATGGCCGACGTGCTCCAAATCTTCAAGGAGGCGCTGATCGCCAAGAAAGCTGCCGATGAGGCCGCCGCCGCCGATGCCGAAGCCAAGATCGAGCGCGGCCGCCGCGTCGACGGCATCACCCGCGATTTCGAAACGATGATCGGCGAGATCGTCCAGACCGTGTCGTCGGCCTCGACCCAGCTCGAAGCCTCCGCCTCGACGCTGACCTCGACCGCCGACCGCTCGCAGCGGATGGCGACCACGGTCGCCGCGGCCTCGGAGGAAGCATCCACGAACGTGCAGTCGGTGGCCTCTGCCACCGAGGAAATGGCTTCGTCGGTGGGCGAGATCAGCCGTCAGGTGCAGGAATCGGCGCGGATGGCGGGCGACGCCGTCGGCCAGGCCCGTGCCACCACCGAGCGCGTCAGCGAACTGTCCAAGGCGGCTTCCCGCATCGGCGACGTCGTCGAGCTGATCAACACCATCGCCGGCCAGACCAACCTCTTGGCGCTGAACGCCACCATCGAGGCGGCGCGTGCCGGTGAAGCCGGCCGCGGCTTCGCGGTGGTCGCCTCCGAGGTGAAGGCGCTTGCCGAGCAGACCGCCAAGGCGACCGGCGAGATCGGCCAGCAGATCTCCGGCATCCAGGCGGCGACCAACGACTCGGTCGGCGCCATCAAGGAGATCTCCTCGACCATCGAGCGTCTCTCCGAAATCTCCTCGGCGATTGCGGCTGCGGTGGAAGAGCAGGGCGCAGCGACCCAGGAGATCGCCCGCAACGTGCAGCAGGCGGCGCAGGGCACCCAGCAGGTCTCCTCCAACATCACCGACGTGCAGCGCGGTGCGACCGAGACCGGCACGGCCTCCTCGCAGGTCCTGTCGGCAGCGCAGATGCTGTCCAACGACTCGAGCCGCCTCAAGACCGAGGTCAGCAAGTTCCTGACCAACGTCCGCGCGGCCTAAGCCGGGACACGATCGCGGTTCTGAAAGCGGCGCCTGCGGGCGCCGCTTTTTTACGGGGGTAAGCCGCTTCCGTAATCTTCCGGTCGCAGGCTGCATATCTGGAATGCGATTTCGCAGTGCGATAGCAGGGAAGTGACCGCAAGGGGCGGCGCCGTCGTTGGCCATTTCCGCGGTGTTCGGGTAAATCAGCCCTAGGAACCCGTGGGGCGTGTTCCCTGTCCCCGATTTGGAATTGCCTGACCAATGATTGCTCTGGTCCGTATTGCCCTGAGCCGACCCTACACGTTTGTCGTGCTCGCGCTTCTGCTCCTGATCATCGGGCCGCTCGCGGCCCTGCGGACGCCGACCGACATCTTCCCGGACATCCGCATCCCCGTGATCGGCGTGGTCTGGCAGTACACCGGCCTGCCGCCGGACCAGATGTCCGGCCGCATCACCACGCCGTTCCAGCGCGCGCTGACGACGACCGTCAACGACATCGAGCACATTACCGCCAACTCCTATAACGGGTTTGGCATCATCAAGATCTTCTTCCAGCCGAACGTCGACATCCGCACCGCCAACGCGCAGGTCACCGCGATCTCGCAGACGCTGCTGAAACAGATGCCGCCGGGCGCAACGCCGCCCCTGATCCTGAACTACTCCGCCTCGACCGTGCCGATCATCCAGGTGGCTTTGTCGGGCGATGGCCTGACCGAGCAGAACCTCGCCGATATCGGCATCAATAATCTGCGCACCCCGCTGGTCACCGTGCCCGGCGCGGCGATCCCGTATCCGTTCGGCGGCAAGCAGCGCCAAATCCAGATCGACCTCGATCCGACCGCGCTCCAGGCCCGTGGCCTGTCGGGCCAGGACGTCGCCAACGCGCTCGCCGCCCAAAACCTGATCACGCCGGTCGGCACCCAGAAGATCGGCCAGTTCGAATACAACATCCAGCTCAACAACTCGCCGCTCAAGATCGACGAGCTCGGCAATCTGCCGATCAGGACCGTCAACGGCGCGATGGTCTATGTGCGCGACGTCGCGACCGTGCGTGACGGCAATCCGCCGCAGACCAACATCGTCCATGTCGACGGCAACCGCTCGGTGCTGATGATGGTGCTGAAGGCGGGCGCGACCTCGACGCTCGATATCATCGCCGGCATCAAGCAGAAGGTGATCGACGTCAAGGACCAGCTGCCGGACGCGCTGAAGATCGGCTTCATCGGCGACCAGTCGGTGTTCGTCCGCGGCGCGATTCAAGGCGTCGCAGTCGAAGGCGTGATCGCCGCGCTGCTGACCAGCGTCATGATCCTGCTGTTCCTCGGCAGCTGGCGCTCCACGGTCATCATCGCGGTCTCGATCCCGCTCTCGGTGCTCGGCGCCATCATCATGCTGTCGGCGATCGGCGAGACGCTGAACATCATGACGCTCGGCGGCCTTGCGCTCGCGGTCGGCATCCTCGTCGACGACGCCACCGTGACCATCGAGAACATCAACTACCATCTGGAGCAGGGCAAGCCGGTCGAGCAGTCGATCCTCGACGGCGCCAACCAGATCGTGACGCCGGCCTTCGTCTCGCTGCTCTGTATCTGCATCGTGTTCGTACCGATGTTCTTCCTCTCCGGCGTCGCGCGCTTCCTGTTCGTGCCGATGGCCGAAGCCGTGATGTTCGCGATGATCTGGTCGTTCATCCTGTCGCGCACGCTGGTGCCGACCATGGCGAACTATCTGCTGCAGGCTCACGTCCATCACGAGGGCGGCCCGCCGAAGTCGCGCAATCCGCTGGTCTGGTTCCAGCGCGGTTTCGAGGCCAGGTTCGAGCGCATCCGCGGCGGCTACCATGACTTCCTCGGGCTCGCGCTGGCGCACCGTGCGGTGTTCGTGATCGGCTTCCTCTGCGTGGTCGGCGCGTCCTTCGCGCTGGTGCCGTTCCTCGGGCGCAACTTCTTCCCGGCGGTCGATGCCGGCAATATCCTGATGCATGTCCGCACCCAGGTCGGCACCCGCGTGGAGGAGACGGCCAACCAGCTCGCCGACGTCCAGAAGGCGATCCGCAAGCTGATCCCCGGCGAAATCGAGACGCTGACCGACAACATCGGCATGCCGATCTCCGGCATCAACATGACCTACAACAACACGGGCGTGATCGGCCCGCAGGACGGCGACATCCAGATCAAGCTGAAAGAGGGCCACAAGCCGACGGAAGAGCACGTGCGCGTGTTGCGCGAGCAGCTGCCGCGCCTGTTCCCCGGCGTCAGCTTCGCGTTCCTCCCCGCAGACATCGTCAGCCAGATCCTGAACTTCGGCGCGCCGGCGCCGATCGACCTGCAGATCCGCGGCGCCAATATCAACGCCAACTTTGCCTACGCCAACAGCCTGCTGGCGAAGGTTCGCAGGATTCCGGGCGTTGCCGATGCGCGCATCCAGCAGTCGCCGAACAATCCCACCTTCAACATCGACGTCGACCGCACCCGCGCGCAATATGTCGGCCTGACCGAGCGCGACGTCACCAACAGCCTCGTGGTCAATCTCGCCGGCTCCTCGCAGGTGGCGCCGACCTACTACCTCAACCCCGACAACGGCGTGTCCTACTCGATCGTGATGCAGACGCCGCAATATCAGATCGACTCGCTCAGCGCGCTCCAGACGCTGCCGATCACGGCCGCCGGCAATTCTCAATCGCCGATCCTCGGCGGCATTGCCGACATCAAGCGCTCGACCTCGAGCGCGGTGGTGTCGCAATACGACATCCAGTCGATGGTGCAGATCTTTGCCACGACCTCGGGCCGCGATCTCGGCGCGGTCGCCGCCGACATCCGCCAGGTGATCGCCGACACCGCCAAGGACGTGCCGAAGGGCTCCTCCGTGGTGCTGCTCGGCCAGGTGCAGACCATGAACAGCGCCTTCACCGGTCTTCTGTTCGGTCTGCTCGGCGCCGTCGTGCTGATCTACTTCCTGATCGTCGTGAACTTCCAGTCCTGGTCCGATCCGTTCGTGATCATCACGGCGCTGCCGGCCGCGCTCGCCGGCATCGTCTGGATGCTGTTCATGACCGAGACGACGCTGTCGGTGCCCGCCCTGACCGGCGCGATCATGTGCATGGGCGTTGCCACCGCCAACAGCGTGCTCGTGATCTCCTTCGCCCGCGAGCGCTACGAGGAGCTCGGTGACCCCATCGCCGCTGCACTCGAGGCCGGGTTCGTCCGGTTCCGCCCGGTGCTGATGACCGCGCTCGCCATGATCATCGGCATGGCGCCGATGGCCCTGGGGCTCGGGGAGGGTGGCGAGCAGAATGCGCCGCTTGGCCGCGCCGTGATCGGCGGCCTGATCTTTGCAACTTTCGCCACGCTGATGTTTGTTCCCGTGGTGTTCAGTATGGTACACAAGAAACAAGGCGCCAAAGCCGCCGCCCCATTGGAGACTCCGCATGTCGCCCACTGAACCCCGCTCCCCGGTGTCGCACCGGAAACTGGGCATCTTCGGCGTGGTGGCGCTGATTGCGGCAGGCCTCGTTGTCGGCACCGGCATTCGTGCCCGCGAGGAGCAGGGCTCCAAGCTGAAGGAGTGGACCGACGATCAGGCCGTTCCCAGCATCGTCGTGACGCTGCCCAATGCGAAGGCTCTCAACGCCACCATCGACCTGCCGGGCCGTCTGGAAGCCTATTACCGCGCGCCGATCTTCGCGCGCGTCTCCGGCTATCTGAAGAGCTGGAGCGTCGACATGGGCGCGCGCGTCAAGGCGGGGCAGGTGATCGCCGAGATCGAGGCGCCCGACCTCGACCAGCAACTGCTTCAGGCCCGTGCTGACCTCGCCAGCCAGCAGGCCAGTGCCAGGCTCTCGGAAGCCACGCTCAACCGGCGCAAGACGCTGGTCGCCTCCAACTTCGTCTCGGCGCAGGAGATCGACGAGCGCACCGCCGATCTCTCCAACAAGAACGCAGCCGTCCACTCAGGCCAGGCCAACGTCGAACGCCTCGAGGCGCTGGCCGGCTACAAGAAGATCACCGCGCCGTTCGACGGCGTGGTCACGGCGCGCGATACCGACGTTGGCGCGTTGATCAACGCCGGCGGCGGCTCCGGTCCGGCGATGTTCGTGGTCTCCGACATCACCAAGCTGCGCGTCTACGTCAACGTTCCCCAGAACTACGTGCCGGCGATCAAGATCGGCGCCAAGGCCACCATGGTCATGCCGGAATACCCGAACCGGACATTCCAGGCGACGGTCGAGGCGTCCTCGCAGGCCGTCGACGTCGCCTCAGGCACCACCCGCATGCAGCTTCGGCTCGACAATTCCAACGGCGAGTTGATGCCCGGCGGCTATGCCAGCGTGAAGCTCAACCTTCAGCGCGACACCGCGCCGCTGAGCATTCCCGCCAGCGCCCTGATCTTCAACGGCAGCGGCCTGCGCGTCGCGACCGTCGGCGCGGACGACAAGGTGCAATTCAAGACCGTGACCATCGCGCGCGATCTCGGCAAAGAGGTTGAACTCGCCTCGGGCATCGCGCCCGACGACCGCGTCATCACTGTCCCGCCGGATGGCCTTTCCGACGGCGACCAGGTTCGCGTGACCGGGGCCGGCGCCAAGGGCAAGCCGGCGACGGCGTCGGAGAAGCAGGCGCCGAAGGGCTAGACTTCTTCACCTCTCCCCGCGAGCGGGGAGAGGGAGATTAACCGACCCGCCACTCCGGCACGCCATCCGTAGCCATCGTGATCTCGCCGAGCGAACCCACCGGCGTGCGATCCATGTTCAGCAAGTGCGCCAGAGTCGCGGTATCGCTGGCCGCGATGCGCCCCAGCGTACGTCGATCATCTTCCGTCCGCAGCATCACCACGCCGTGCTCGACCTCGCCGCCGCGGCGATGGAGCACGGTAAAGCTCTCGACCTTGCCCCTGCCCGAGACATCCGTGACGAACTCGGGCACCGCGCGCTTGTTGCGGTCGGCCTCTGCCTGCACGCTCGTCTCCTGCGCCAGCGCCTCACGCGGCGTCTTCGACACCACCAATGCGTGGTGCTTGGTGACGAAGCCGCCCTGGCCGTAGAGCAGCCCGAGCTTGGCACCATTGCGCACACGCCGCACCATCGCGCAGGCCGCATGCGTCATGTAGGTGTTGAGCGGCGCGCCGAAGAAGGTGAGGCCACCGGTCACGGTCGGCTTCACGTCGGCGCTGAGGCCCAGAGTCCGCCGCGCCATCTTGGGCACGCAGGGGAAGCAGCTATAGAGCTCGATCGCGTCGAACTTTTTGCCGTCGCCGCCGGCGAGATCCATCGCCGCCTTCAGCACCGCATTCTGCGGATGGCTTTCATGGAACTGATCGCGCAGGAGATAATCGCGCGGCTCTTCGGCCGAGGCGCCGCCGAGCGGGTACACCAGCTTGTCCTCCGCGATGCCGGCCGCGCGCGCCCTGGCGAGGCTGGTGAGCAGCAGCGCGCCGCCCATGTTGACGCTGGGGTTGGCGACCATGAGCTTGTTGTAGGGCCACGCGATCAGCCGGTTGTCCGCCGTCGGCGTCGTGATCTCGTCCGGCGCATAGCGCCGCTTCAGCCAGGCGTTGGGGTTTTCGGCGGCGGCCTCGGAGTAGCGCGACCACAGGGTGCCGGACTCTGCCATGGCTTCGCGCGGGGTCTGGCCCCAATGGGCGGATGAGGCGGACTCATAGAATGGATATACGGTGACGGGACGGAACACGCCGAGCTTCGCCGCCAGCGGCTTCTGGAAGGCCGCCCCACGCTTGGGCTCCTCGACGTCATGGGCGAACGGCGTCCAGGCTAGCTTGACCCCAGCGCGCTCCGCCTTGGTCGCGGTCGATTGCGCCTCCGCGCCGCAGACTGCGGCCACCGTGCATTCGCCACGCGCGATGCGCTTTGCTGCCTCGTGGAGGTAGCGGATCGGGCTCTCGCCGCCGACCGGGCCGTAATAGCAATGCGCCGGCGCAATGCCGAGCCGCTGCGCCAAAAGCTTTTCCGGATCGCGATAGCGCCAGCTCAGGAAGTTGACGACGTCGAGCGACTGCACCTCGCCAAGCAGCTTTGCGCCGGCGTCCTGTTCGGCCCGCCGTAGTGCCTGTTCGAGCAGATCCAACGGCTCGAGGCCGTCGGTGATCTCCTTGGGGCGGTCGATGATCTCGCCGATGCCGACGATGACGGGGATGCGGTCTTCGGGGATATTGGTCTTGTCAGTCATAATCTCGATTCACGATGTTAGTTGTTTCGTCATTGCGAGGAGCAAAGCGACGAAGCAATCCAGAAATGTATCCGCGGAGGCAGTCCTGGATTGCTTCGCTTCGCTCGCAATGACGATGTGCTTGCTACTCCGCCACCAGCGCATTCATGTGCTCGACGGCCTCGGCAAACTCTTCCTTGAACTCCTGGACTACGGCGCCCGCCGACTTCACGCTGTCGATCAGGCCGACGCCCTGGCCGACGAAATAGCTGACGAGGTCGCACGCCTTGGCGTTGCCACTCGCCGCCGCGCGGTCGATCGCGTTGAAGGCGTCGCGGCTAATGACGCTTTGCAGCGGCATCGGCAGCGCGCCGGGGCTTTCCGGCGCGCGGTCCCAGGCATCGGTCCAGACCGAGCGGAGCTGGCGTGCTGGCTTGCCGGTGCGCCCCTTCGAACGGATCGCGTCGCGCGAGGACGCCGCGATCATCTTCTCGCGGAAGATCTCCGTGGTCTCGGCCTCGACAGTGGCGAGCCACACCGAACCGGTCCAAGCGCCGGCCGCGCCCGTCGCCATGCAGGCGGCCATCTGCCGTCCCGTCATGATGCCGCCGGCCGCGAGCACCGGCACGTCGCGGATCTTCTTGATCGCCTTGATCACCTCCGGCACGAGCACCAGGGTTGAGACCTCGCCGCAATGGCCGCCGGCCTCGGTGCCCTGCACCACGAGAATGTCGACCCCGGCCGCGACCTGGCGCAACGCATGTTCCTTGGCGCCGACGAGGGCGGCAACCGGCACGCCGTGCTTCCTGCCCATCTCGATCATCGCCTTCGGCGGCACGCCCAACGCATTGGCGATCAATCGGATCGGATGGTTGAAGGAGACCTCGAGCAGCTGAAGTGCGGTCTTCGCGTCGAACGGTTGCGGCTGGTTGTCGGCTACATCGGTTGTCGTCAATTCGATGTCGTACTTCTTCAGGAGGTCGCGCGTGTAGGCGCGGTGCTCCTGCGGCACGCGCGCCTCCAGGCTCTTCCAGGTGACGTCCTTCTCGCCTGCGGTCGAGATGTTTTCGGGGATCAGGACGTCGATGCCGTAGGGCTTGCCGTCGACATGATCGTCGATCCATTTCAGCTCGCGTTCGAGCGTGTCGGGCGTGTGCACGGTGGCACCCAACACGCCAAAGCCGCCGGCACGGCTGACGGCGGCAACGACGTCGCGGCAATGGCTGAAGGCGAGCAGCGGGAACTCGATGCCCAGCATGTCGCAGATCGGCGATTTCATAGCTCTCTCCCGGCAGCCGTCGCGTTGCTGTTGTTGCTTTGCTTGAGCGAGGGCGCTTCGACGCTAGCTCATCGTCACCCGCGATGCCAAGCCGGATTTGGTCGCGCATCTTGCGTGCAGACGCCACGCGGCGGATGAGCCATTCCGCTGCACAAAATAAGCAGACCGGAGCCCGCCGATTTGCCTCTTGCGCTTTTGTGGGCCTGTGAGAATGCTGGTGCAAACAAAGAGAAAACAGCGAGGGAGCGCCAACCGATGTCGCAAGCGCAAGCGAGTCCGGTCCGAACCGTGAAGGCCTACGACGTGGTCGTCGTCGGAGCGGGCTTTGCGGGCATGTACATGCTGCACCGCCTGCGCGGTCTTGGCTTCTCGGCGCGCGTCTATGAGCAGGGTGGTGGCGTCGGTGGCACCTGGTACTGGAATCGCTATCCCGGCGCGCGCTGCGATGTCGAGAGCATGCAGTACTCCTACTCGTTCTCGGAAGAGCTTCAGCAGGAGTGGGACTGGAGCGAGCGCTACGCGCCGCAGCCGGAGATCCTGAACTACGCCAACCACGTCGCCGATCGTTTTGATCTTCGCCGCGACATCCAGTTCGACACCCGCGTCGAGCGCGTGGCGTTCGACGCGCACGCGAAGTGCTGGTCGGTGACGACGTCCGACGGCGAGACGGTTGAAGCGCAGTTCATCGTGCTTGCGACCGGCTGCCTCTCGAACGCGCGCAAGCCCGACATCAAGGGCCTCGAGAGCTTCAAGGGACCTGTCTACCATACCGGCAGCTGGCCGCATGAACCGGTCGATTTCACCGGTCAGCGCGTCGGCCTCATCGGCACCGGTTCATCGGGTATCCAGTCGGCCCCCATCATTGCCGAGCAGGCACGACATCTCACCGTGTTTCAGCGCACGGCGAATTTTTCGATTCCTGCGCGCAACGCCGCGCTGACCGACGAAGAACGCAACAACTTCCGCAGGACCTATCCGGAGATCCGCCGCTTCGCCCGCGAAGTCGCACGCAACGGCATTTTCGCCGAGCAGCCCGATCGCGGCGCACTCGACGACAGTGACGAGACCAGGAATGGCAAATATTCGGCGCGCTGGGAGCGCGGCGGGCTCACCTTCATGTATGTCTACAACAATCTCGGCCTCGAGCGATCCGCGAACGATACCGCGGCGAACTTCGTGCGCGGCAAGATCGCCGAGATCGTGAAGGACCCCGAAACCGCGAAGCTGCTGCAGCCCAACAGCCATCCGATCGGCACCAAGCGCATCTGCATCGATACGGATTATTTCGCGACCTTCAACCGGCCGAACGTCTCGCTGGTCGACATCAAGACCAATCCGATCGAGGAGATCACGGCGAATGCCGTGCGCGTCGCAGGCAGGGACCACCAGGTCGACGCGCTGGTGATGGCGACGGGCTTCGACGCCATGACCGGCTCGGTCGCGAAGATCGACATCAGTGGCCCGGGCGGACGGACGTTGAACGAGAAATGGGCGGAAGGCCCGAGGACCTATCTCGGGCTGATGAGCGCGGGCTTTCCGAACCTCTTCATCATCACCGGCCCCGGCAGTCCGTCGGTGCTCTCGAACATGATCGTCTCGATCGAGCAGCATGTCGACTGGATCGCCGATTGCCTCGTCCACATGCGCAGGCAGGGTGTTGCCACCATGGAGGCAAGCGGGGAGGCCGAGGACAAGTGGGTCGCCCATGTCAACGAGGTCGCCTACGGCACGCTCTATCCGCAGGCCAATTCCTGGTACATGGGCGCCAACATCCCAGGCAAGCCGCGCATCTTCATGCCCTATATCGGCGGCGTCGGCGTCTACCGCCGGATCTGCGACGAGGTCGCGGCGAAGGGATATGAGGGGTTTTTGCTGGGGCGGGCCGAGCAGCCGCAGGCCGCGGCGTCTTAGGTGTCCCGTTCTTCCGGGGTGTCGCGGGGCGGTGAGCCCGGAACGACGGCGGGGAAGTGGCCTGCCATGACGAAACGTAGAGTTGCCCCGCCCGGCAATGCATTTCTGCGCCCTTGCCATCGGCCATTCGCGGGCTAATTAATGCAGGCGCATCTTTTCGCCGGAGCCCCCGCATGACCGACGCCCCCGCCTACGTGCCGCCCAAAGTCTGGACCTGGAACAAGGAGAACGGCGGGCAGTTCGCCAGCATCAACCGGCCCATCGCCGGTCCCACCCACGACAAGGAGCTGCCGGTCGGCAAGCATCCCTTCCAGCTCTATTCGCTGGCGACGCCGAATGGCGTGAAGGTCACGGTGATGCTGGAGGAGCTGCTGGCGCTCGGCCACAAGGGCGCCGAATACGATGCCTGGCTGATCAGGATCGGCAATGGCGACCAGTTCGGCAGCGGCTTTGTCGACATCAACCCGAACTCGAAAATTCCCGCGCTGGTGGACCGCTCCGGTCCCGAGCCTGTCAGGGTGTTCGAATCCGGCTCGATCCTGGTCTACCTCGCCGAGAAGTTTGGCGCCTTCCTGCCGAAGGACATCAAGAGCCGCACCGAGGCGATGTCCTGGCTGTTCTGGCAGATGGGCAGCGCGCCCTATCTCGGCGGCGGTTTTGGTCACTTCTATGCTTACGCGCCGACCAAGATCGAATACGCCATCGACCGCTTTGCGATGGAGGTCAAGCGCCAGCTCGATGTGCTCGACCGGCGCCTTGCCGACAACGAGTACCTCGCGGGCAATGAATACAGCATCGCCGACATCGCGGTGTGGCCCTGGTACGGCGCGCTCGCCAAGGGGCTGGTCTATGGCGCCGGCGAATTCCTGTCGGTGCAGGACTACAAGCACGTGCAGCGCTGGACCGACCAGATCGCCAAGCGCCCGGCCGTCAAGCGCGGCCGCATGGTCAACCGCGTCTCCGGCGATCCCGCCAGCCAGCTCCACGAGCGGCACGACGCCGGCGATTTCGACACCAAGACGCAGGACAAGATCGAGCCTGCAACGTAGGTGCTTTACTCCCTCGCCCTGCTTGCGGGGAGAGGGTTGGGGTGAGGGGGAGTCTCCCCGAGGGCGGTGACAGTTGGGACTCGCGGAGACTCCCCCTCACCCGGATTGCATCTTCGATGCAATCCGACCTCTCCCCGCAAGCGGGCGAGGTAAGAGAAGTACCCGCGGCCTACTTCCCCTTCGCCCCTTCCGCGGCCGGGAACACCACGCGATCATCCGTGCGGCAGTAGCGATCCGCGAACATGCGGCCGATCGGGTGATAGCGGTCCATGTGCACCCTCATCGCCTTGTCGTCCCATAGTTCGTCGCGGATATGGAAGTGGATGCCCTCGCCCATGATGAGCCGGCGATCGTCGTTGACGTCGATCATCTTCCAGAGCTTGCACTCCATCGCCCAGGGCGTGTCGGCGAGCCGCGGTACGGCGATCTTCGTCGACGGTGCGAGCTTCAGCCCGAGATAGTCGGGCTCGCCCACTTCGGGGGAAAGTCGCCGCTGCTCTCATGCATGGCTTTCGCTAGCGGCTCGTCGGCGAGGTTGACCACGAACTCGCCGGTGCGCTGGATGTTGAGAAACGTGTCCTTGTCCTGGCCGTTGGGCTTCCGGTTTGCCGCGAACATGCACAGCGGCGGATCTTCGCAGAAGGCGTTGAAGAAGCTGAACGGCGCGGCGTTGACGATTCCGGTCGGCCCGACCGAAGTCACCCACGCGATCGGCCGTGGCAGGATGAAGGACGTCAGCACCTTGTAGCGCTCGCGTGGCGTCAGGTCGCTGGCGGCGTATTCCATGGTGGCTCCGTTGCTTTCTTCGCTTCTCCCCGCCTGCGGGGAGAGGCCGGATCGCATCGAAGATGCGATCCGGGTGAGGGGCCTCTCCGCGAGTCCGACTGTCATCGTCCTTGCGGAGGCTCCCCCTCACCCTGACCCTCTCAGCGCGAGCGCAGCTCGTCGCGGCCCCGCAAGCGGGAAGAGGGAAAGAGAGAGGCGAGACCTTTACGCCATGCTCAGCTCGTGGCGTCCCACCACCATCCAGTGCACCTCGTCCGGACCGTCGGCGAAGCGCAGGTGGCGGACGTCCTGGTACATCTCGGCGAGCGGGGTCCAGTGCGAGATGCCGGTGGCGCCGTGCATCTGGATCGACTGGTCGATGATCTTGCAGGCGCGCTCCGGCACCATGGCCTTGACCATGGAGACCCAGACGCGGGCTTCCTTGTTGCCGAGCACGTCCATGGCCTTGGCGGCCTTCAGCACCATCAGCCGCATCGCCTCGATCTCGCAGCGCGCCTGCGCGATGATCTGCATGTTGCCGCCGAGATGGGCGATCTTCTTGCCGAACGCCTCGCGGGTGAGGCCACGCTGCACCATCAGATCCAGCGCCTTCTCGGCCTTGCCGATCGTGCGCATGCAATGATGGATGCGGCCCGGGCCGAGGCGGAGCTGCGAGATCTCGAAGCCGCGGCCTTCGCCGAGCAGCATGTTCTCCTTGGGCACACGGACGTTGTTGAAGCGCATGTGCATGTGGCCGCGCGGGGCGTGGTCCTGGCCGAACACGTACATGGGCCCGAGCACCTCGACGCCGGGCGTGTCGCGCGGCACCAGGATCTGCGACTGCTGCTTGCTCGGCGCCGCATCCGGATTGGTCTTCACCATCACGATGAGGATCTTGCAGCGCGGATCGCCGACGCCGGAGATGTAGTATTTCTCGCCGTTGATGACCCATTCGTCGCCGACGAGCTTTGCGGTCGTCGAAATGTTCTTGGCGTCGGAGGAGGCGACGTTCGGCTCGGTCATGACATAGGCCGAGCGGATCTCGCCGTTCATCAGCGGCTTCAGCCACTTCTCCTTCTGCTCCTTGGTGCCGACGCGTTCGAGCACTTCCATGTTGCCGGTGTCCGGCGCCGAGCAGTTCATGGTCTCGGACGCCAGCGGGCTCTTGCCGAGCTCGGAGGCGATATAGGCGTAGTCGAGATTCTTCAGGCCCTGGCCGGTCTCGTCATCGGGCAGGAAGAAGTTCCAGAGACCTTCCTTCTTCGCCTTGTTCTTGGCGACCTCGAGCACCTCGAGCTGCTTCGGCGTGAAGCTCCAGCGGTCCTGCTTGCCTTCGCCCGCCTTGGCGAACTCGATCGACATCGGCTCGACGGTGTCGCGGATGAACTTCCTGACGTGGTCGTAGAGCGGCCGGACCTGGTCCGACATGCGGAGATCGTTGAGCTCGTCGCCGGGATTGAGGGTGTAGTTGGTGGTGCGGGGTATGTAGGCGTGCTTTGTCATTGTTCCTCCCGGGGTCACTGAGATCGCGTTGGGCCGCAGAATAGTCGCAGCGCGGCCAAAGCGCGAGCGCGCATTTTTTCAGGCGACCCATGCCATGCGATGGAATATCGCGAGAGCGTTTGAAATGTTGTTTGAACGTGTCGAGTGTTTCCGCGTGCCCGCGCGCCAATCTCCGCCGTCATCGCCCGACTTGATCGGGCGATCCAGTATTCCAGAGGCGGCCGTGATTGAGCCGAAAGGCCGCGGCGTACTGGATGCCCCGGTCAAGCCGGGCCATGACAGCGGTGGATGTCGCAGGCCTAGTTCGCCATCCGATGCATCGCGCAGATCTTGTTGCCGTCGAGGTCGCGCAAATAAGCGATGTAGAGCTTGTTCCCTGCGCCCTCGCGGATGCCGGGCGGATTCTCGATCGGCGTTCCGCCGGCGGCGACACCGGCGGCGTGCCATTTGTCGACCTGCTCAGGCGAGTTAGCGGCAAAGCCGATGGTGCCGCCATTCGCACACGTGGCGGCCTCGCCGTTGATCGGCTTCGTCACCGAGAACACGCCGGTCTTGGTGATGTAGAAGATGCGATGGCCGTCGACCCTGGCCGGGCGCACCTCGAGCGTGCCGAGCAGCTGGTCGTAGAACGTCTTGGCCTTGTCGAGGTCGTTGGTGCCGATCATGATGTGTGAAAACATTTTGCCCTTGCCCTCAGAGTTTGTAGCCCGGATGGAGCGTAGCGAAATCCGGATATTGCTTACTTTTGGAAAGCCCCCGGATTGCGCTGCGCTCCATCCGGGCTACGAGAAATCAAAACGCCGTATAGCCGCCGTCGATCACGAACGTATCCGCGGTGTGATACGACGACGCCTTGCTCATCAGATACACCGCGATGCCGCCGAAATCGCTGGCCTCGCCGAAGCGCCGCATCGGAATGCGCGGCATCACATTGGCCACGAACTTCTCGTTGGCCATGATGCCCGCGGTCATGTCGCTCTTGATCCAGCCGGGAAGGATCGCATTCGCGGTGACGCCGTGACGCGCCAGCTCGACGCCGAGCGCGCGCACCAGCGCGTTGATCGCGGCCTTGGTCGCAGCATAATGCTCATTGCGCGCCGTGCCGAAGATCGAGGCGAGGCTCGATGTCGCGACCAGCCGGCCGAAGGGATCGCCGGCATTGGCGCGCTCGGTCATGTGTTTTGCGGCGGCCTGGAACGCGTGGAACACGCCGTCGAGATTGGTCGCAAACATCGTGCGCCACTCTTCCTCGGTGCGCTCGATGAAGGAGCGCCGGCCGCCACCGCCGATGCCGGCATTGGCAAAGCAGCCGTCGACCCGGCCGAAAACGTCGAGCGTCGCCTTCATCGCGGCATTGACCGAAGCCGGATCGGTGACGTCGCAGACGCGGGTGTCGACCTTGCCTGATAGCCCCGTCATGCTCGCGGCAGCAGCCTTGTTCTTGTCAGGATTGCGGCCCCAGATCGAGACGTTGCAGCCCTGGCCGGCGAGCGCCTGCGCGATGCCGAGCCCGATACCGCCATTGCCGCCGGTGATCACGGCGACGCGGCCGCTGAGGTCGAAAAGGTTCATGGCGCGTTTCCTGTTTTGGGCACGGGCGCGCGCCAGCCTGTGCGCGCAAGATTGTGCGATACGACGACAAGGTATGTTCGGACCACCATGGACAAGGCCGCGACAAAAATCAAATATGCGCCCCCGGCAAAACCAATTCCGGTCTGCGAAACATCGCTAGTACCAACTGACGAGGAAACCATGCAGTTCAAACACGTCACGCTCGATTTCGATGGCTCGGTCGCGATCCTCCGGCTCGACCATCAGGAGGTGATGAACGCGGTCTCCATGGACATGCTGGGCGGCCTCTCCGATGCGCTCGACGCGATCGAGGAGAAGAAGGGCGAGGTGCGCTGCGTGGTGCTGACCGGCGCAGGGCGGGCGTTCTGCACCGGCGCGAATCTCCAGGGTCGCAACAACCAGTCGAAGAAGACCAAGGCCGGCCTGACGCTGGAGACCGGCTTTCATCCCTTCCTGCGCCGCATCCGCAATCTGCACTGCCCGATCGTCACTGCGGTCAACGGCCCGGCGGCCGGCGCCGGCATGAGCTTCGCGCTGCTCGGCGACATGATTTTGTGCGCGCGGTCCTCTTACTTTCTCCAAGCGTTCCGTCGCATCGGCCTGGTGCCGGATTGCGGGTCGACCTGGCTGCTGCCGCGCCTCGTCGGCCGGGCGCGCTCGATCGAATTGTCGCTGATGGGCGAGCGGCTGCCGGCCGAGAAGGCGCTGGAATGGGGCCTCGTCAACCGCGTCTACGACGACGGCGTGCTGATGGAGGAGGTGATGAAGCTCGCGCGCGACCTTGCCAGCGGTCCGACGGTCGCGCTGTCGCTGATCCGCAAGCTCTACTGGGACAGCCCCGAAAATTCGTTCGAGGATCAGCTCAATCTCGAATTCCAGTGCCAGCTGCGCGCCGGCGACACGGACGATTTCCGTGAGGGCGTTGGCGCGTTCCTGGAGAAGCGCCCGGCGCAGTTCAAAGGCAAATGATCGAGGCCGAGCTCTCCCGCAGCGTCGCGCGCTGGTGCGAAGGGGCGACCGGCGTCACCGGCGCGGCAAAACTGTCCGGCGGCGCCAGCCAGGAAACCTGGCGCTTCGACATCGAGCATCCCGATGGGCCGATCGGCGCGATCCTGCGACGCTCGCCGAAGGGCTATGGCGCCGCGCCGACGCGCGCGGCGGGCCTTGCGGCTGAGGCGCGGCTGATGCAGCTCGCTTTCGAGGCCGGCGTTCCGTCGCCGCGCGTCATGCACGTGCTGACGCCGGACGAGAATCTCGGCACCGGCTTCATCATGCAGCGGGTCGAGGGCGAGACCATCGCCCGCAAGATTCTGCGCGATGATGAGTACGCGGCGGCGCGGCCGCGTCTCGCGCGGCAGATCGGCGGCGTGCTCGCCGGCCTGCACAAGCTGCCGCAGGACAAGCTGCCCGAACTGCGCAGCCGGTCCGCGACCCAGGAGATCGGCGAGTTCGAGCGCGACTATCGCAGCCTGAGCTGGCCAAAGCCCGTGTTCGAGCTGGCGCTGCGCTGGCTGCGCGACCATGATCCCGGTCCCTCGGCAGAGACGACGCTGGTGCACGGCGATTTCCGCAACGGCAATCTCATCATCGGCGCCGACGGCGTCCGCGCGGTGCTCGACTGGGAGCTCGCCCATCTCGGCGATCCCATGGAGGATCTCGGCTGGGTCTGCGTCAACTCCTGGCGCTTTGGCGAGATCGACAAGCCGGTGGGCGGTTTTGGCACACGCGAGGAATTGTTCGCGGGCTACGAAGCGGCAGGCCGCAAAGTCGACCCGTCGCGCGTCAAATTCTGGGAAGTGATGGGCACGCTGCGCTGGGGCATCATGTGCGGCGGCATGATGCAGCGGTTTCGTGAGGGGCCTGACCATTCCATGGAGCGCGCCATGATCGGCCGCCGCGCCTCAGAGACCGAGATTGATCTGTTGCGGCTGCTGGCACCGCGCGGGAGCTGACACATGCAGGACGAACCGACCCCGATCGAGCTGATCAAGGCGGTCGCCGATTTCCTCCGCAACGACATCACGCCGCTGATCTCCGGCCATCAGGCCTTCAAGCTGCGCGTCGCCGTCAACATCCTCGACCTCGTCACGCGGCAGCTGACGCAGGAGGAGGGGGGCGATGCAAGGGAGGTCGAGCGGCTGCGTGCGCTGCTGGGCATGGACGGCTCGGTCGCCGATCTCAACCGCGCGCTCGCCGATCGCATCGCCAGGGGCGAGATCGACCTCGCAACGCCGGGACTTGCCGAGCATCTGTGGGCGACCACGATGGACAAGCTCGCGGTCGATCAGCCGAATTACGCGTCATACAAGCGGGAGCTGGGGCGATAGGCGGGTCGGGCGGCCGCGCTCCATACTCGCCGTCATCGCCCGCCTCGTGCGCAATTGCGCACAGGGGCGGGCGATCCAGTATTCCAGAGACGGCAGTGATTGAACCCAGATGCTGCGGCGTACCGAATGCCCCGGTCAAGCGGGGGCGTGACAGCGGTGATGTTGGGAACGCCCGTCGTCGTGGCGGAGAGACTTCCTACTTCCCCACCCATTTCGGCGGCCGCTTCTCCGAGAACGCTTTCGGGCCCTCGATATAGTCCTGCGAGGCCACCATCGCCTTCACCGCCGGATAGTCGCGCTGCTCCTCGATCGCCTGTTCCAGTGATACGGCAAGCCCCTTCTGGATGGTCTGCTTCGACGCCCGGATCGACATCGGCGAGTTCTTGGTGATCATCTCAGCCCAGCGCAATGCGCCCGACAGCGCCTCGCCCTGCGGGACCACCTCGTTGACGAAGCCGAGCTCATGGCCCTCCTTGGCGCTGACATGGCGCGCGGTGAGGATCATGCCCATGGCGCGCTTCAGGCCGATCTGGCGCGGCAAGCGGTGCAGGCCGCCTGCAAGTGCGGCGAGGCCGACGCGTGGCTCGGGCAGGGCGAAGGTCGCATTCTCGGACGCGATGATCAGGTCGCAGGCGAGCGCGATCTCGAAGCCGCCCCCCATGGCGACGCCGTTTACCGCGGCGATGATCGGCTTGTCGCAGTCGAAGCGCGAGGTGAGGCCGGCAAAGCCGCCCTTGTCCCAGCCGCGCTTGCCGCCCGCCGCCTGCCATTTCAGATCGTTGCCGGCGCAGAACGCCTTGTCGCCGGCGCCGGTGACGACCGCGACCCACTGCTCGGCGTCGGTCGAGAAATCGTCGAACACCTTCTGAAGCTCGAAATGCGCATCGATGTGCAGCGCGTTGTAGACCTCGGGCCGCGACAGCGTGATGATCGTGATCGGCCCCTTGCGTTCCACCTTTGAGAATTTCAGATCCATCGCGCGCTCCCGCATTTTCTCGTGAAGGAATATTGCGGACATACTAGCGCGCGTCGGCGCCGCGACACCATCGAATTGCGCGGACACGCCTTGCGCTGTCACACGCCTTGCCTTGCTTGACTTGCGCGCGCACTTCTCACCTTAATCGTGTGAAGCAAAATTGCGCCTAGCGCCTTAACGCAAAACATAAAATGAATCCGGGAGAGCACCGTGGATTTCTCATTGCCTGCCGATCTCGTCGCCTATCTCGGAGAGCTCGATCGTTTCATCGACCGCGAGATCAAGCCGCTCGAGCAAGCCGACGACAACATCCGCTTCTTCGACCATCGCCGCGAATGGGCGCGCACCGATTTCGAGAATGGCGGCCTGCCGCGGCATGAGTGGGAGGCGCTGCTGCGCAAGGCCAAGGATCTCGCGGACGCCGCCGGCCACCTGCGTTTTCCGGTGCCGAAGCAATATGGCGGCAAGGACGGCTCCAACCTCTGGATGGCCGTGATCCGCGAGCACTTTGCCGCCAAGGGTCTCGGCCTGCACAACGATCTCCAGAACGAGCACTCCATCGTCGGCAATTTTCCCGTTGTCACCATGCTCGATCGCTATGGCCGCGACGACCAGAAGGCGATGATCGACGGCTCGATCAAGGGCAAGTACCGTATCACCTTTGGCTTGACGGAGCCGCATCACGGCTCGGACGCCACCCACATGGAGACGCGCGCGGTGCCCGCGACCCGTGACAACGTCAAGGGCTGGATCATCAACGGCGAGAAGATGTGGACGACCGGCATGCACGTCGCCACGCATTGCGCGCTGTTTGCGCGCACCTCGGGCAATGACGGCGATGCCCGCGGCATCACCTGTTTCCTGGTGCCGGCCAAGAGCCATGGCGTCAAGGTCGAGGAGTACATGTGGACCTTCAACATGCCGACCGACCATCCCCGCGTCAGCTTTACGGATGTGTTCGTGCCGGAGGACGCGCTGTTCGGCGAAGTCGGCCGCGGCCTGTCGCTGGCGCAGTGCTTTGTGCACCAGAACCGCATCCGCCAGGCGGCGAGCTCGCTCGGCGCTGCCGTCTACTGCATCAACGAGAGTGTGAAATACGCGCGCGAGCGAAAGCCGTTCGGCAGAGCGCTCGCCGAGAACCAGGCGATCCAGTTCCCGTTGGTCGAACTCGCAACCCAGGCCGAGATGCTGCGCCTGTTGATCCGCAAGACGGCCTGGGAGATGGACCAGCTCGACGAGGAGCAGATCGAGCGCACGCTCTCCGACCGCGTCTCGATGTGCAATTACTGGGCAAACCGCCTCTGCTGCGAATCCGCCGACCGTGCCATGCAGGTCCACGGCGGCATGGGCTATTCACGCCACAAGCCGTTCGAGCACATCTACCGCCACCACCGCCGCTACCGCATCACCGAAGGCAGCGAGGAGATCCAGATGCGCAAGGTGGCGGGATTCCTGTTCGGGTATATGGGGCCGGGGAAGCATTAGGGGCGCCCACCAGCATCGTAGGGTGGGCAAAGCGAAAGCGTGCCCACCGCTGCTGTGCAAACGCGGAGAAATGGTGGGCACGGCGCTTTGCGCCTTTGCCCACCCTACGGCACCGCGCTTGTCAGGGACGGCAGCGGGGCTAATTCACCCTTCGATCCTTCCCCGCCCAATACGGCTCGCGCAACTGCCGCCGCAAGATCTTGCCTGACGGATTCCGCGGCAGCGCCGGCAAGAACTCCACGCTCTTCGGCGTCTTGAACCCGGCGATGCGCTCGCGGGTGAAGTTGATGATGTCGGTGGCGGTCGCCTGCTTGCCGGGCTTCATCACCACGACGGCTTTCACGGCTTCGCCCCATTTGTCGTCGGGCACGCCGATCACGGCGGCTTCCGCGACATCGGGATGATCGCACAGCGCGCTCTCGACCTCAGCCGGGTAGATGTTCTCGCCGCCGGAGATGATCATGTCCTTGATGCGGTCATGGATGTAGAGATAGCCGTCCTCGTCCATGTAGCCGGCGTCACCGGTGCGCAGCCAGCCGTCATTGCGCAGCGTCGAGGCAGTCGCCTCCGGCAAATTCCAGTAGCCGGCCATGTTGGAGCCCGAGCGCGTCGCGATCTCGCCGACCTCACGCGGCGGCAGCGGCTTGCCGTCCGCATCCAGGATCGCGATCTCGACGCCCGGCAGCGCCTTGCCGGCCGAGCGCATCCGCTCGAGGCCCTCGACGTGGTCCTCCGGCGGCAGCGCGACGATGGTGCCTGTCGTCTCGGTCATGCCGTACATCTGCACGAAGCCGCATTTGAAGATCTCGATGCATTCCTTCAGCAGCGCCGCCGGAATCGGCGAAGCGCCATACAGCATGTATTTCAGCCGCGAGAAATCGACCGTCCTCGCGCGCGGCTGCCGCACCACGAACTGCATCGCCGCCGGCACCATGAACAGCTTTGTGATGCCCGACTGCTCGAAGAAATCCAGAACCTTGGTCGGATCGAACTCGCGCGCGATCACGCCGCGGGCGCCGTGATAGAGCCCCATCACGCCCCAGCCGGAGCCGCCGATGTGGAAGATCGGCATCGCCACCAGCGACACGTCGTCGGTCGACCACCGGTTCCATTCCGGCTTGTCCTCGGCATTGCCGGTTTGCACGAGGTTGAGGAAGTTCGCATGCGACAGCATCGCGCCTTTCGGCTTGCCCGTGGTGCCCGATGTGTAGAGCTGGATTGCGATGTCCCTCGTGTCGATCGGCACCCTGGGATCATCGCCGCTCTGCGCATCGCGCCAGGCCGTAAAATCCTGCCATTCCGGTGCGCCGCCTTCGGTGGTGATGACAGTGCGCACGCCAGGCAGCTGGTCCTTGATCTGGCGGACCTGCGCGATGAACTCCGGCCCCACGAACAGCACCGGCGCCTTGCAATCCGCGACGATGAAAGCGACCTCGGGCCCGGCAAGCCGCCAGTTCACCGGCGCCATCACCACGCCGGCCTTCATCGCGCCCATCAGCAGCTCGAAATAGAGGTCGCTGTTCTTGCCGAGATAGGCGATGCGGTCGCCGCGTCTGACGCCCATCGCGATCAGCGCGTTGGCGACCTTGCTGGTCCTAGCGTTAAACTCGGCAAAGCTGGTGACGCGGCCTTCGAACTCATAGGCGGTGGCGTTCCCGCGGCTCGTCGCCCGCTCGCGCACCATGTCGGCGAGATTCGCCAATGGCTGTGTGGTGGACATGTCTCTCCCGTGGCGTCTTGTTTTTATGCCTGGGAGTGTGGCGTCATCCGCGGGTGAAGACAAGATGGGAGAGTCACTGTCGTCCCGGACAAGCGCAGCGAAGCGGAGCGCAGATCCTGGACCCATAAGCACAGGGAGGAGTTGTGGCGCGAGACCGGGGTTATGAGTCTTCGGCAAACCTCATCCTGGGGTTATGGGTCCCGGGCTCGCGCTATGCGCGCCCCGGGACGACAGCGGTGGGTGCATTATCCCCGCTTCGCCCGGTCCTTCTCGTTCTGCGCCATGATGCTCTCGCGCGCGGTCTTCCAGTCGTCGTCGCCCCAGTCGCGGAGCTGGTAGAAATTGCCGCCCATCGCCAGCGCCTGCGCGCCGTCCATCGCGATGGTCTCGCCGCTGATCCAGTCGCAACCGCCGGAAATCAGGAACACCGCGAGGTTCTGCAATTCCTCCATGGTGCCGACGCGGCCCATCGGGTTCATCGCCTTGGTGCGCGCGCCGGCTTCGTCGCCGGGCTTGATGCGCTTGCTCATGCCCTCGGTCGGGATCTCGCCCGGCGCGATCGTGTTGAGGCGGATGCCGTAGCGGCCCCATTCGGTCGCGAGCGACATCGTCATGGCGTGGATCGCCGACTTGCTCATCGCCGACGGCACCACGTAAGGCGAGCCGTTGCGCACCCAGGTCGTGGTGATGGAAACGACATTGCCGGGCTGCTTCAAGGCGATCCAGCGCTTGCCGACCGCATGGGTCACATAGAACGTGCCGTGCATGACGATGTTGGCGACGGCGTCGAAGCCGCGCGGCGACAGCTCCTCGCTGCGCGAGATGAAATTGCCGGCTGCGTTGTTGATGAGATCGGTGAGGGGAGCGTCACGAAAGATGGTCTCGACCATCTCGTCGACCGCGAGCGCGTTGCGGATGTCGACGCCGTGGCTGGTGACGCGGCCACCATGCAGGTCCATCAGCTCGGTCGCGGTCTCGTCGCACACGATCTTGCGCCGACCGCAGATGTGCACCTCTGCTCCAAGCTGGAGGAAGCGCGCCGCCATCGACTTGCCGAGCCCGGTGCCGCCGCCGGTCACGAGAATGCACCGGCCGGCCAGAAGATTTTCCTTGAACATGGGTGTTTCCCCCGTAGGGATTGTCCGTTAATTGGTCGATTGACTAAATCCGGCCGCCGGCTTCCTGTAAAGCGGCACTGAACAAGAACAGGGGAGAATTCATCCATGGAAGAGCGCGTCTCGATCTCGATCTCGGAAGGCGTCGCCGACGTGCGCCTGGTGCGCGCGGACAAGATGAATGCGCTCGATCAGGCGATGTTCGAGGCCCTTGTTGCCGCAACCGACCGGCTTTCGAAGGAAAAGGGCGTGCGTGTCGTCGTGCTCTCGGGCGAAGGCCGCGCGTTCTGCGCCGGTCTCGATATGGGGCGATTTGCCGCCATGAAGGAGAAGGGCGGTAACGGAATTCCGGGTGGCGAAAATCGCGATCTCACCAAGCGCACCCATGGCCAGGCGAACTTTCCGCAACAGGCGGTATGGGGATGGCGCCAGTTGCCGGTTCCCGTGATCGCGGCCGTGCACGGCGTCGCTTTCGGCGGTGGCTTCCAGCTCTCGCTCGGTGCCGACATGCGCTTTCTCTCGGCCGATGCGCGGATGTCGGTGATGGAGATCAAATGGGGCCTCGTGCCCGACATGGCCGGCACGCCGATCCTGGCCTCGCTCGTGCGCGACGACATCCTGCGCGATCTCACCTACACCGGCCGCATCTTCTCCGCGCAGGAGGCGATGAGCTACGGCCTCGCGACGCGCATCTGCGACGACCCGCGCGCCACGGCTCTCGAAGTCGCGCGCGAGATCGCCGGCAAGAGCCCCGATGCGATCCGCGCCGCCAAGCGCCTGCTCAACAATCTCTCGGTCGACCCCGGCCCGGCGCTGCTCGCCGAATCCGTCGAGCAGCAGAAGCTGATCGGCAGCGCGAACCAGACCGAAGCGGTGCGCTCCAATCTGGAGAAGCGCGCGGCGAAGTATGCGGATTAGTAACTCCCCGTCATTCCGGGGCGATGCGTAGCATCGAGCCCGGAATCCATAACCACGATCGGGAGTATGGATTCCGGGCCTGCGCCTTTGGCGCATCCCGGAATGACGATCGCGGGTGTAGCTGCAGTTTTGAACCGACGAAAGATCGGAAAAAGCAACAAATGAGCGAAACGTCAGAGTTCCTCGGCATCGTCTCCGGCGAGCGCCGCCGCACCCACGCCGAAGTCGCCAGCCGCGCCGATCGCATCGCGAGCGGCCTCGCCAAAATCGGCGTCAGGCAAGGCGATTGCGTCTGCATGCTGATGCGCAACGACATCGCCTTCCTCGAAGCTGCCTACGCCGCGATGCGGTTAGGTGCCTATGGTGTGCCGATCAACTGGCACTTCAAGCCGGAGGAGATCAACTACATCCTCGGGGATACCGGCACGTCCGTGCTGATCGGGCATGCCGACATGCTGCATGCCTTGCGCGATGCCATTCCGAAGGGCGTCACCGTGCTCAGCGTGCTGACCCCGCCGGAGATCCTGTCCAACTACAAGATCGATCCCGGTCATCTGAAGACGCCGGACTTCGCGATCGATTTCGAATCCTGGCTGGCGCAACACCAGCCCTATGACGGCCCGGTCGTGCCGCAGCCCATGAACATGATCTACACATCAGGCACGACTGGCCACCCCAAGGGCGTACGGCGCAATGCACCCACGCCGGAACAGGCGGCGGCCAGCGAGCGCATGCGCGCGATGATCTATGGGCTCAAGCCCGGTGCCCGCGCGATCCTGCCGGGTCCGCTCTATCACTCCGCGCCGAACTCGTTCGGCATTCGCGCCGGCAAGCTCGACGGCGCGCTGGTGCTGATGCCGCGCTTCGAGGCCGAAGAATTTCTGGACCTGATCGAACGATACAGGATCGACACGATATTCATGGTCCCGACCATGTTCATCCGCCTGATGAAGCTGCCGGAGGTGGTCCGCAAGAAATACGATGTCTCTTCGCTCCGCCACATCATCCATGCCGCCGCGCCATGTCCGGCCGACGTCAAGCGCGCGATGATCGAATGGTGGGGGCCAGTGATCTACGAATTCTACGGCTCGACCGAATCCAGCGCCGTCACCTTCGCGACCTCAGAGGATGCGCTCAAGAAGCCCGGCACCGTCGGCAGGATTTCGCCCGGCGCCGAACTGCGCTTCATCGGCGATGACGGCCGCGTGCTGGGCGTGGGCGATATCGGCGAGATCTATTCCCGCATGGCCGGGATGGCCGACTTCACCTACCACAACAAGCCGGAGAAGCGCACCGAGATCGACCGCGACGGTTTCATCACCTCGGGCGACGTCGGCTATATCGACGAGGACGGCTACGTCTTCATCTGCGACCGCAAACGCGACATGGTGATCTCAGGCGGCGTCAACATCTATCCGGCCGAGATCGAATCCGTGCTCCACGCAGTGGCCGGCGTGCATGATTGCGCCGTGTTCGGCATCCCCGATGCCGAGTTCGGCGAGGCACTGATGGCGGTGGTCGAGCCGCAGCCAGGTGTCACGCTCGATGCCGGCGATATCCGCACCCGGCTCAAGGGCTCGCTCGCCGACTACAAGGTGCCCAAGCACATCGAGATTCGCACGAGCCTGCCGCGCGAAGACTCCGGAAAGATTTTTAAGCGGCGCCTGCGCGATCCCTATTGGGAGCAGGCGGGACGCAGGATCTGACACTGCGTAGGGTGGGCAAAGCGAAGCGTGCCCACCATTACGGTCGCAAGGAATCGATGGTGGGCACGGCGCTTCGCGCCTTTGCCCACCCTACGAGATACGGGACGGGGAAACATTTGTCATGACCGACGCCGCAAACGAAGTCCTCTACGAAGTCGCCGACCACATCGCGGTGATCACGCTGAATGCGCCGGAGCGCATGAACACGATCTCCGGCCCGATGCTGAACGATCTGGCGCGGCTGCTGACCGAGGCCAATGAGGACCGCAACGTCCGGGTCGTGATCCTCACCGGCAAGGGGCGGGCATTCTGCGCTGGCCTCGATTTGCGCAAGGAGCGCGACGGCAACGGCCTCAGTGCCGCGTCTTCGCCGACCACGATCAATCTGCGCAACACGCCGCCCACCGTGCTTCAGGCGATGGACAAGCCGACCATCTGCGCCGTCAATGGTGGCGCAGCCGGTTACGGCATGGACACCGCGCTCGGCTGCGATATCCGCATCATGGCGGAGTCCTCGAAGCTTGCGGCGGCCTTCGTCAAGCGCGGCGTCGTGCCGGAATCCGGCGGCACCTGGCTGCTGCCTCGGATGCTCGGCTGGGCCAAGGCCTCCGAGCTGATCTTCACCGGCCGGACGCTCAGCGCCCGCGAGTGTCTCGAATGGGGCCTCGCCAACGAGGTCGTACCGGATGCCGATTTGATGAACCGCGCCCGCGCCATCGCCCGCGAAATCGCCGCCAACGCGCCGCTCGCGGTGCAGGCCTCCAAGCGCATGATGCGGATGGGCCTCAACGAGAACTTCTCCGATCACGTTCACCACGTCTACCTCCAGCTTCTGCCGCTGTTCAAGACACAGGACATGGCCGAGGGCATGAAGGCGTTCATGGAGAAGCGTGAGGCCAAGTTCGAGGGGCGGTAGGCGCGGCCGGCCGGCACGCGCTGGAGTAGCAATCATCGATCGGCTCGGCTAGGTTGCGGTTCCCGCCCAGCTGCTTGCGATGACCCATGCCCTCATACCGTGCCAGTCCCGGCTTCTTCGAGGTCCCTCATGCGGCCGTCTACGCGCTGATGACGGTGACGGTCCTCGCATCGGGATTTTGCTTCATCCAGGCGGGCGGCCCGTCGGCACCGGCGGAGTTGCTGTATCGGTCCGGCGGCATGTATTCGGCCGCAATCGCGCGGCATGAGTACTGGCGCCTGGTTGCCTATGGCTTTCTGCACGTCAATTTCGTCCATCTCACGGTGAACATGCTGTGTCTGGTGCTTTGGGGTGGACATCTCGAGAAGCGGGTCGGTCCGGCTTATTTCCTCATCATCTATCTCTGCGCGATGGTGTTCGGTGCCGTCATCGGCAATGGCATCCATTCCACCCCCTATTTGACAGTGGGCGCGTCCGGCGCCACGTCGGGCATTTTGGGCGCACTGCTTTGCCTTTGGATTCTCGGCAAGCTCGACCTCAGGTTCGATTTCTTCGCCATCAACATCGGGCTGAATATCGCGTTTGCGTTCGGCAATTCGCGCATCGATTGGGGCGTTCACCTCGGGGGCTTTGCCGCCGGATTGATCGCTTGCGCATTGCTGGATCTTGTCGAGAAGGCGAATGCCTGGGCGCTTCGTTGCAAGTTTCCCGAAGTCGTGAAGGTCAATCTCACCCTGCTTGCCTGTGTCATTGCGCCCTGGGCCTGGAGCATTCAGGCCCAGGCCATCGCCGCGGGGGCTTCCGGCTGGGGTCTGATGATCATCATCGCGGTCGCATGCTGTGCCGTCGTGAAGCTGGTTGATCTCGCGCTCTCCATGAAGAAGGGTCTCGCGATCGTCGTCACGGCCCTGGCCGCAGCGAACGCTGCCGCCGTAATGCTGTGCGGTTGGGTTCTGGCATTTTCTTGCTGGCCGCACTTGCCAATTGGATACATTCCGCTCGACATTTTCCTGGTCATATTCTGCCCGAATCCCGTTCTCATCTCGGGCCTCACCGCGATTGGCGTCGGCGCGGTGACGCTTTGTCTCTGCGCGAAGGAGATTTCGCGAGGGATCGGGGATGTTGGATTCGTCGGTGCCTCGCTGCGCGCCGAACGCAGCCGTCGCCAGGGTCTTTGATCCCAGGGATCGCACCCATATATGCAAGGTCATCGTCTCGCGGATCATCCCAAGGCTCCCAAATCCATGGCTCCCGTCTCCATCCTGCTCAACCTGCTCTGGATTCTCATCGGTGGTGCCTGGATGGCGTTCGGCTGGCTCGTTGCCGCCGTCATCATGGCCATCACCATCATCGGCCTGCCCTGGGCGCGGGCGGCGTTCAACATCGCCGTCTACACGCTGCTGCCGTTCGGCTCGAGAGCGGTCAACCGTTACGAGGTCACCGGCACGAGCGACATCGGCACCGGCCCGCTCGGGGTGATCGGCAATATCATCTGGTTCGTGCTCGCCGGCTGGTGGCTGGCGCTCGGCCACGCCTTGACCGCGCTGGTTCTCGCCATCACCATCATCGGCATCCCCTTCGCCTGGGCCCACCTGAAACTCGCCGGCATCGCGCTCTGGCCGATCGGCAAGGTGATCGTGCCGGCCTAGCGCAAGGAGCGATCGTCCCTTTCAGTGTGCGCCGCCCCCAACTTCATCTTGCGCTGCGGCAAAAACTTGCACACTCGGCGGAGCCGGGCAGCGAAGCGAGCTCGAACAAGGAAGCGAGCCATGTCCCTCCAGACCGTGCCACCCGACGCCATTGACAACCGCGCCAACCGCGCCGAGGACGCCCAGGCGCTGGAGGCAGATGCGCGGCTGCGCGACGACATCCGCCTGCTGGGACGCATCCTGGGCGACACGGTGCGCGACCAGGAAGGCGCGGAATTGTTCGACCTGGTCGAGCGCATCCGCCAGACCTCGATCCGGTTCCATCGCGACGAGGACCGGCTCGCCCGCCGCGAGCTCGAGCAGATCCTCGACAGCATGTCGACCTCGGAGACGGTGCGGATCGTCCGCGCCTTCAGCTATTTCTCCCACCTCGCCAACATCGCCGAGGACCAGAACAACATTCGCCAGATGCGCGCCCGCAGTGCCGCCCAGAGCACCGGTTCCGGCGTGCTGGCGGAGACGCTGGCCCACGCCAGGGATGCCGGGATCCGCCCCGATGTGCTGCGCAATTTCTTCAAGACCGCGCTCGTCAGCCCGGTCCTGACCGCGCACCCGACCGAGGTTCGCCGCAAGAGCACCATGGATCGCGAAATGGAGGTCGCTAGCCTGCTGGACCGCCGCGAGCGCGTCGCGCTGACCGCGGACGAGGCCGCCGCTAGCGACGAACAGCTCCGCCGCGAGGTGCTGACGCTGTGGCAGACCAATCTCTTGCGCCGGACCAAGCTCACGGTGCTCGACGAGGTCGCGAACGGCCTGTCGTTCTACGATTACACCTTCCTGCGCGAGGTGCCGCGGCTGGTCAACATGCTCGAAGACCGGCTGGAGGAGGCTGGCGAGGCGGCTGCAAGCGAGCTCGCCTCGTTCCTGCGCATGGGCAGCTGGATCGGCGGCGACCGCGACGGCAATCCCTTCGTCACCGCCGACGTGATGCGCGGGACGCTGCGGCTGCAGTCGAGCCGGGTGATGCAATTCTATCTCAACGAGCTGCACGTGCTCGGCTCGGAGCTGTCGATCGCGGCGCACCTCGCCGACGTCTCCGAGGAGCTGCGGACGCTGGCGGAACGCTCGCCCGACACCTCGCCGCACCGGAGCGGCGAGCCTTATCGTCTCGCGGTCTCCGGCATCTATGCGCGGCTGACCGCGACGGCCGAAAAGCTCGAGGTCGAGATCACGCGCCGGCCGGTCGGCAAGGGCAGGCCTTACGAGACCGTCAGGGAGCTGCAGGCCGATCTTGACGTGCTGCACCGTTCGCTGATCTCCAACAATGCCCGCGTCATCGCCCGCGGCCGGCTGCGGCTGCTGCGGCGCGCGGTGGACTGCTTCGGCTTCCACCTGGCGCGGCTCGACATCCGCCAGAACTCTGCCGTGCACGAGCGTACCATCGCCGAGCTGATGGATGCTGCGAACCCCGGCATGTCCTATCTCGCGCTCGGCGAGGACGCGCGCATCTCGCTGCTCACCAACGAGCTGCGCAGCACGCGCTCGCTGGTCTCGCCATTCGTCAAATACAGCGACGAGACCATGGGCGAGCTCAACGTCTTCCATTCCGCCGCGGAGGCGCATGCGAAGTTCGGCTCGGACGCGATTCCCCAATGCATCATCTCGATGTGCAAGGGCATGTCCGACATGCTCGAAGTGGCCGTGCTGCTCAAGGAGGTCGGTCTCGTCCATCCCTCCGGGCGCAGCGCCATCAACATCGTGCCCCTGTTCGAGACCATCGAGGATTTGCAGGCATCCAGCGCCATCATGGATCGCATGCTGTCGCTGCACGATTACCGCCGCCTCGTCGACAGCCGCGGCAGCGTACAGGAGGTCATGCTCGGCTATTCCGACAGCAACAAGGATGGCGGCTTCGTCACCTCGGGCTGGGAGCTCTACAAGGCCGAGATCGGCCTCGTCGACGTGTTCGAGCGCCACGGCGTGCGGCTGCGCCTGTTCCACGGCCGCGGCGGCTCGGTCGGCCGCGGCGGCGGCCCGAGCTATGATGCCATCATCGCGCAGCCCGGCGGCGCGGTGAACGGGCAGATCCGCATCACCGAGCAGGGCGAGATCATCTCGTCGAAATATTCCAACGCCGAAGTCGGGCGCAACAATCTGGAGATCCTCGCCGCCGCGACGCTGGAGGCGAGCCTGCTGCATCCGCGCCAGAGCGCGCCGCGCCGCGAATATCTCACCGCGATGGACGAGCTTTCAAATCTGGCTTTCAAGGCCTATCGCGGCCTCGTCTACGAGACCGATGGTTTCGTCGATTATTTCTGGGCCTCCACCGTCATCAACGAGATCGCGACGCTGAACATCGGCAGCCGTCCGGCCTCGCGCAAGAAGACCCGCGCGATCGAGGATCTGCGCGCCATTCCCTGGGTGTTCTCCTGGGCGCAGTGCCGCCTGATGCTGCCGGGCTGGTACGGCTTTGGCAGCGCGGTCGAGCAGTGGATCGCGGAGCATCCCGACAAGGGCATGCCGTTCCTGAAGGAGCTCTACAGGGAATGGCCGTTCTTCCGCATGCTGCTGTCGAACATGGACATGGTGCTGGCGAAAAGCTCGATCGCGATCGCCTCGCGCTATGCCGAGCTCGTGCCGGACGAGGCCTTGCGCGAAAAGATCTTCAGCCGCATCCGTCGCGAATGGCATTCCTGCATCGAGACGCTGCTCGACATCATGGGCCAGGACCGGTTGCTCCAGGGTAACCCGCTGCTGGAGCGCTCGGTGCGCCACCGCTTCCCCTATCTCGATCCGCTCAACCACGTGCAGGTCGAGCTTTTGAAGGAGCACCGCGCGCAGAACCCGGACGAGCAGGTGCTGCGCGGGATTCAGCTGACCATCAACGGCATCTCGGCGGGGTTGAGGAATACGGGTTGAGGGCGCGAGTAGCGAACAGAAGGGCGCGCCGCTGCCGACTATTCGCTACTCACCATTCGCTATTCGTTGATGTTCACGGCTTTAGTGCGCCCTGCACACCGGTGTAGACGGCATAGAGCGATGTAGAGCCGCAAATATACAGCCTGTTCCGCTGCTGACCGCCGAAGCTCAAATTCGCCACTGTTTCCGGAATATGAATCTTGCCGAGCAGACCGCCCGATGGCGTATAACAGCGCACGCCGTCTTCGTTCGGATCGCCCCAGCCCACCGAACACCAGACCCGTCCTTCGGTGTCACAGCGGACGCCGTCGGTGATGCTTGGCTTTGGCATCTCGGCGAAGACCTTGCTGTTCGACACCTTCCCCGCCGCCACGTCGAGGTCGAACACGCGGATATGCGATGGGTTGTCCGGTCCGTCCGTGAATCCGGTCTCGCAGATATAGAGCTTCTTCTCGTCGGGCGAGATGGTGATCCCGTTGGGCTCCACAAAATCGTCGATGACGACCTTGACGTCGCCGGTTTTCGGGTCGACGCGGTAGACGTTCTTCTTCTCCTGCTCGGGGTCGGCCTTGATGCCCTCATAGAAGCCACCGATGCCGTAGGCCGGATCGGTGAACCAGATCGCGCCATCGGCGGTGACGACCGCATCGTTCGGCGAGTTCAGTCGTTTGCCATTGAATTTGTCGGCAATGATGGTGATCGAGCCGTCGAGTTCGGTCCGTGTCACGCGCCGACCGCTATGCTCGCATGTGATCAGGCGTCCTTCGCGATCGATGGTGTTGCCGTTAGAGTTCATCGAGGGCTGACGGTAGACGCTGACGTGACCGTCATCCTCCGAGAAGCGCATGATGCGGTTGTTGGGAATGTCGCTGAACAGCAGGTATCGTCCGGCCGCGAAATACACCGGACCCTCGGCCCAGCGGAAGCCGGTTGCAACACGCTCAACCGCCATGGTGCCGGCGAAGGCCGGGAAGTCCGCGGGCCCGAACGTTGGCGGCCCCTTCTTGGCGGATTCTAGACGGGAGTCCGGGTAGCGGCTGCCGGGAAGAGGTCCCAAGGGCAACGGCGCCGTCGACCTCGTCGGAGTAGCGGTCTGGCCGAACGGCGTAACGGAGGCCGCCAGGGCTGCGTTCATGGTGACGCCCGTCGCGGCTACAGCAGCCGCCGCGCCCTTCAGGAGGGTGCGGCGCCCGAGGCTAGGCTCGTCAGTAACGGTAGAAATGGTCAGTGATTTTGTCATAGTCGCCTCCCATTTTTTGTTGGAAGGAAACCATTCGCCCGCAATCGGGCGTAATGCGGGCGATCTCCGACCGGACAACCGGAGATCGCAACGCAGCAATAGCTGGGAAAACGACTACACTGGATCCCAGGGGAAGATGTCGGCGGAACGGTCGAGCTTGTAGAACGAGCCCTTCAGCGCCGGCATGCCGTGTTCCGCGATCGTTTGCGGCGTCCAGCCCTCGCTGCGATGAACCGAGCGCAGCGGGCGGTTCTGGCTGAACAGGAACAGCTCGTTCATGCGTGCGCCGAAGATCTGCCCGGAGACGTCCTTGGCGGCATCGGAGAGCAGGTAGGCGCAGATCGGCGCGATCTTCTCCGGTCCCATCTGCTTGATCTTCTCAACGCGCGCCTTCTCGGCCTCGGTCTCGGTCGGGATGGTGCCGATCATGCGGGTCCAGGCAAACGGCGAGACGCAGTTGGAGCGGACGTTGAAGCGGCCCATGTCGAGCGCGATCGACT
The DNA here is from genome assembly GCF_000284375.1 of Bradyrhizobium japonicum USDA 6. NCBI lineage: Bacteria > Pseudomonadati > Pseudomonadota > Alphaproteobacteria > Hyphomicrobiales > Nitrobacteraceae > Bradyrhizobium > Bradyrhizobium japonicum. The sequence continues at coordinate 6,983,596 of NC_017249.1, read as the reverse complement.
TCGACAGCCCGATGATGCCGAGCTTGGCCGCGGCGTAGTTGGCCTGGCCGAAATTGCCGATCAGGCCCGAGGTCGAGGTGAAGTGCACGAAGGAGCCACTCTCCTGCTCGCGAAAGATCCGCGCCGCGGCGTGGCTGACGTAGAACGAGCCCATCAGGTGAACCTTGATGACGGCCTCGAACGCTTCCACGCTCATCTTGTGGAAGATCATGTCGCGCAAAATGCCGGCATTGTTGACGACGCCGTCGAGCTTGCCGAAATGGTCGGTCGCGGTCTTCACGATCTTGCTGGCGGGGACAGCCTCCGCCACCGACTCGAAATTGGGCACCGCGATGCCGCCGCGCTTCTTGATCTCGTCGACCACCTCCTCGGCAGGCGAAGCGCTGGAACCGGCGCCGTCGGCGGCAACACCGGGATCGTTGACGACGACCTTGGCGCCCTCCGCCGCGCAGAGCAGCGCAATCTCCCGCCCGATGCCGCGGCCTGCGCCGGTGACGATGATGACCTTGTCCTGCAGTGATTTTGTCATTTGGATTACCTCTCGTTCGTAAACACGATCGTGCCTGATGCCGCGAACATGCCGCCGACGCCGTGGCACACCGAAATCTTCGCATTCGGCAGCTGTGCCGGCGCGATCCCGCGCATCTGGCGCACGCTCTCCTGGAGCGCGTACATGCCGTACATGCCCGAATGCATGTAGGACAGGCCGCCGCCATTGGTGTTGAGCGGGAGCTTGCCGCCGGGGCGGGTGTTGCCGTCGGCGATGAATGGGCCGGTTTCTTCATGCGGCATGAAGCCGAGATCGCCAAGGCCAAACAGCGGCAGATGCGCAAACGCATCGTAGATCATGAGATGGTCGACATCCCGGTGCGCGATCCCGGCTTCCTTGAAGGCGAGGGGACCGGCGGTCTTGAACGCGCGCGAGGAGTTGAAAGTCTCCATCTGGCTGACCATCGGCGTTTCCACGCTCTCGCCGGTGCCCATGATGTAGACGGGCTTGCGCGGAAAATCCTTGGCGCGGTCGGCCGAGGTCAGGATCAGTGCACCGCCGCCGTCGGTGACGAGGCAGCACTGCAGCAGCCGGAACGGGTAGGCGATCATGCGCGAGTTGAGCACGTCGGCGACCGTGATCGGGTCCTTCATCATCGCACGCGGATTCTTCGCCGCCCACTCGCGCTGCACGACCGCCACCGAGGCGAGCTGCTCGTGGGTGATGCCGTAGGTCTTCATGAAGCGCAGCACGGGGATCGAGAACATGCTGGGCGGGCCGTAGACGCCGAACGGCGCCTCGAACTGCCCTTGCAGGCTGTCGGCGGGGATCGAGCGCGGCGCCTTGCCAATCATCGACTTGCCGCTTTCGGCATGCGTGATCAGCACGGTCTTGCAGAGACCTGCCTCGATCGCCGCCGCCGCATGGCGAACGTGCAGCATGAACGAGCAGCCGCCGACCGAGGTGCCGTCCACCCAGGTCGGCTTGATGCCGAGATAATGGCAGACCTGCTGCGGCGTTTCGACCGCGGTGGCAAAGCCGTCGATGTCGGAGAGTTTCAGCCCGGCATCCGCGATGGCGTTGAGCGCCGCATCCGCGTGGAGCTGGAGCTGCGACATATTGGGGATGACACCGAGTTCGGTGGTCTCGGCCGCGCCGACGACGGCAACCTGGTTGCTGCGCATGGCCTATCCCTTCGCCGGACGGAACACGGGGAGGGTGATCTTGTCGTCGAGCGCCTCGAAGGCGACTTCGAGCTTCATGTCGAGCGCAAGCGCCTCCGGCGTCTGCGGACAGTCGATGATGTTGCTCATCATCCGCGGTCCTTCGGCGAGCTCGACCACCGCGATCGCATAAGGCGGTGTGAAGCCGGGAGCGGCGGGACGATGATTGATCACGTAGCTGTAGAGGAAACCCTTGCCACTCGCCTTGAAGATGCTGACCTTGCGCGAGGCGCAGGACGGGCAGAACGGGCGCGGCGGGAAATAGACATGCGCGCAGGCGTCGCAGCGCTGCAAACGCAATTCGCCCGCTTTCGTGCCGTCCCAGAAATGCTGGGTCTCCGGCGTCGGTTTCGGGCGCGCGCGCTGCGGTTCGGCCATGTCGGAAAACCCTCCCAAAGGCAATTCTTGATAAGGCCTGGGCTTTCACGCCTGGCTGTTTCGATCTTGATGCGACAATCGACCATCGCGCGTCAACGGTCCAGCAATGCGCATGCATGCCATCATGCGCACAATGCTTGTGTCGAACCGAGGCGGCGCTATAGATTGCGCGCGCAATATTCCGTGAGACAGACATGACCGATTTTCCGACACTGGCGAAGCTCGCCGACGACCTCGAAAGCGGCCGCACGACCTCCCACAAGCTGGTCGAGGCATGCCTCGCCAGGATCGCCGACCCGGCCGGCGAGGGCCAGCGCACTTTCATCCACGTCGACAAGGACGCCGCGCTTGCGACCGCGGATGCGATGGACGGCTTGCGCAAGGTCAAGGCGGCGCCGTCGCGCTATGCCGGTATCCCGGTCTCGATCAAGGATCTCTTCGACATCAAGGGCCAGGTCACCCGCGCCGGGTCCCGCGCGCTCGACGATTCTGCGCCAGCCGATCAGGACGCCGCGACGGTGGCGCGGCTGCGCAAGGCCGGCTTCGTCGTGATCGGGCGGACCAACATGACCGAGTTCGCCTATTCCGGCATCGGCATCAATCCGCATTACGGCACGCCGAAGGGCGCCTGGAACCGGGCCGAAGGCCACGTGCCGGGCGGCTCGTCCTCGGGCGCCGCGGTGTCCGTGCTCGACGGCATGGCGCATGGCGCGCTCGGCACCGACACCGGCGGCTCCTGCCGGATTCCGGCCGCCTTCAACGGCATCGTCGGCTACAAGCCGACGCAGCGCCGCGTGCCGCTGGACGGCTCCGTGCCGCTGTCCTTCTCGCTCGACAGCATCGGGCCGCTGGCGCGATCGGTCAGTTGCTGTGCCATTCTCGATGCCGTGCTCGCGAACGAGCCGATCGTCCCGCCGAAGCCGCGACCGGTAAAGGGCATGCGGCTCGCAGTGCCGACCACGATTGCGCTCGACGATCTCGATGCGGACGTGGCCTCGACGTTCGAGCGCGCGCTCAAGAGCCTCGCCGATCACGGCGCGGTCATCGAGCGCATCGAGATGGCCGAATTTCACGACATCGGCCCGATGAACGCCAAGGGCGGCTTTGCGGCATCCGAAAGCTACGCCTGGCATCGCTACCTCATCGCGGCCAAGGGCGACATCTACGACCCCAGGGTCTCCGTGCGCATCATGCGCGGCGAGGCGCAGAGCGCGGCCGATTACATCGATCTCCTCAACGAGCGCCGCTCGCTGATCGCCCGCGTCAATGCGCGCGTCGCGCCCTATGACGCGCTGATGCTGCCCACCACCGCCAACACGCCGCCGAAGATCTCCGATCTCGCCGATGACAAGGCGTTCACCAGGGAAAACCTGCGGGCGCTGCGCAATTGCACTCTCATCAACATGATCGACGGTTGCGCCATCTCGCTGCCCGCGCATCGCGAGGGCGACGTTCCCGTCGGCCTGATGCTGGCAGGGGCGGGCGGATCAGACCGCCGTATCTTTGAACTTGCTGCCGGCATGGAGGCCGTAATTCGTGTTTGACCTGACTTTCACCGTCGACGCCCAGGACACCACCACGCCGCTGACGCTGACGATCGACCAGATGGTCATCGCCGGCTGGACCGGCCGCGATCCCGTCGCGCGCGACAAGCACATCGCCGAGCTGCAAGAGATGGGCATCGCCCCGCCGGCTTCGACGCCGATCTACTATCGCGGCTCGGCGCGGCGGCTGACCCAGGAAGACAGCATCGAATGCACCGGTGGCGATTCCTCCGGTGAGGTCGAGTTCGTGCTGATCGGCTGGCAGGGCCGCATCTTCGTCGGCTGCGGCTCCGACCATACCGACCGCAAGGTCGAGGCCTACAATGTCACCGTGTCCAAGCAGATGTGCGACAAGCCGGTCGCATCGACGCTCTGGGAGTTGGAGGACGTCATCGGCCATTGGGACAGGATGATCCTGCGCTCCTACGCCACCATCAAGGGCGAGCGCGTGCTCTACCAGGAGGGTACGCTCGACGCGATGCTTCCGGTCGCCGACCTCATCGCGCGCGGCTTTGAAGGTGCGAAGTTCCCCGACGGCTGCGTCATGTTCGGCGGCACCTTTGCGGCCAAGGGCGGCATCCGCCCCGCCGATCGCTTCGAGTTCGAGCTCGAGGACCCCGTGCTGAAGCGCACGATCAAGCACGGCTACGATGTGACGACGCTGCCGGTGCGAGGCTGATACCTCGCCGCCGTCATTGTGAGGAGCCCTTGCGACGAAGCAATCCAGGATCCCTCTGCGGACAGACTCTGGATTGCTTCGCTTCGCTCGCAATGACGAGGAGATAGTCGGGAATCGGGTGGCAAAGGGCGGGGCGGTCTTGCGAAGGTGGCAGTCATGACAGCAATGGCACGCAAATCACCCCCCAAACCCTCAGTCGACCTCGCCGCCCACGTCGATGCCCTCGACTGGCCGCAGATCACAGCCGAGCTCGACGCCCAGGGCAGCGCCGTCCTGAAGAATCTGCTGACGCCGGACCAATGCCGCGCCATCGCCGCGCTCTATCCTGATGATGCAGGCTTCCGCAGCCGCATCGTCATGGGCCGCCATGGCTTTGGCCGTGGCGAGTACAAATATTTCTCCTACCCGCTGCCCGATCTGATCGCGCAGCTCCGCCCGGCGCTGTATGCGCATCTTCAGGGCGTTGCCAATCGCTGGAACGAGGCGATGGGGATCGACATCCGTTATCCAGCCGCGCATGCGGCGTTCCTCAAGCGCTGCCACGAGGCAGGCCAGGCGCGGCCGACGCCGCTGCTGCTGCAGTACGAGACCGGCGATTTCAACTGCCTGCACCAGGACCTCTATGGCGAGCACGTGTTCCCGCTCCAGGTCGCGATCCTCTTGTCCGAGCCGGGACGCGATTTCACCGGAGGTGAGTTCGTGCTGACCGAGCAGCGCCCGCGCATGCAGTCGCGCGCCGAGGTCGTGCCGCTGATGCAGGGCGATGCGGTCGCCTTTGCCGTGCATCACCGTCCAGTGCAGGGGACACGCGGGACTTACCGCGTTAATCTCCGCCATGGCGTCAGCCGGATCAGGTCCGGCCAGCGCCACACGCTGGGTGTGATCTTTCATGATGCCAAATGAGCGTTGCGATTGACGGGTGATCTGTTCGATACGGCCGCCGAGGCACAGCCGTCGCGTGAGGAGATCGGCGACGGCGCCGTGCTCCTGCGCGGGTTCGTCAGGCCGATCGAGGGCGAGCTGATTGTGGCGGTGCGCGCCATCGTAGCGCAGTCGCCGTTCCGGCGCATGACCACGCCCGGCGGCTATCAGATGTCAGTGGCCATGACCAATTGCGGCGAGCGCGGCTGGATCACCGATCACACCGGCTATCGCTATGATCCGATCGATCCGCGGGCCGGCGCGCCCTGGCCCGCGATGCCGCCGGTGTTGCGCGATCTGGCCCGGCGCGCGGCGGAGCAGGGCGGGTTCACCGGCTTTGCGCCCGACGCGTGCCTCGTCAATCGCTACGAGCCCGGCACGCGGCTGTCGCTGCATCAGGACAAGGACGAGCTGGACTATTCGGCGCCGATCGTCTCGGTCTCGCTCGGACTGCCCGCCACCTTCCTGTTCGGCGGCCTGGCGCGCAGCGACAAGCCGCGCCGCTTCCGGCTCGTCCATGGCGACGTCGTGGTCTGGGGCGGGCCGAGCCGGCTCGCCTATCACGGCGTCGCGCCGCTCGCCGATGGCGAGCACGCCCTGCTCGGGCGGCAGCGGATCAATCTGACGTTCCGCAGGACGCGCTGAATCAAGCAGAGTGCTTGCTCGCAGGAAACCGGCTAGACTTGGGGGCTACCCGAGTACGAAAGTCGAGGGGCCCATGCAGCAAATACCGGGATGGCTGAGCACGGCTCTGATCGGTGCTGTGATTGCAGCATTGGGATATGTCTCGAAGCTTGCGATCGAAAGTGCTCTTCAATGGAGGGCGGCCCGTACTGCGCGGCGCGCTCAGCTTGTTCACCTGCTATCCCTGCTGCTGGCGACGAGGAAGGCCTTCATTATACAGAACGCGCTGGCACGGCGGCTCTGCGACGAGATCACCCGTGCTCATCCGGAGCTAGATGGGTCGTATGACAACGTTCTTGCCCACGGATATCCCTCTTTGGACGACCGACAGAAGTTAGAGCATGGCGTCATCCGCAATTATACGAGCAACTGTTTGTACCCGCTGAACTTGCAGATCATCGATTGGCTTTCGAAGGACGATTATTTCAAAGGGGGAGGCAGGCAACAACAGGCCAAAGAGCTCTCAGTCAGATTGCAGACGCTTTTTGCTCATCTGGTATTGTGGCGCGCCAAGTACGAATTTTGGATACCTTCCAGGCCGGAGCGCGCCATCGTATACATGGCTGACGAGGATGCTCACGGCATAAGTTTTCCCACCGGTATCGAAGACCTGATTTCTCGCGTGGCCGATGACATGATCGGCTCGCCGGGCGAGGCGGCGACTGGGAAGAGCCCGTGAGAAGCTCTACGGCTTCGGCGGGTGAATGAACGCCCAGGGGCTGACTTCCGAATCCCGCGTCACTTCCACCGAAATCAGATATGGCCCGTCATGGGCCAGCGCCTTGTCCATCGCCGCCTTGAACTGGTCCGGCGCGGTGACGCGCGCAGCAGCCACACCAAAGGACTCCGCGAGCTTGACGAAATCCGGATTGACCAGATCGGACGCCACCACGCGGCCGTTAAAGCGCTCGCGCTGGTCGCGGCGGACATTGCCGTAGGCGTTGTTGTTGAACACCAGCGTCACCACGCCGATGTTGAACTGCACCGCGGTGGCAAGCTCCTGCACGCCGAACATGAAACCGCCGTCGCCCGTGATCGCCACCACCGGCTTGTCGGGGTTGGCGACCTTGGCGCCGAGCGCTGTGGGGAAGCCCGATCCGAGCGTGCCCTGATAGCCCGACGTGATGAAGGTGCGCGGCTCGTAGATCGGAAAGCCGTACCAGGACGCGAAACCGAATTGCGATAATTCATCGGTGACGATCGCGTTGGCCGGCAACACCTCGCGCAGGACGTTGAGATACGCCATCTGCGGCTGGATGCTCTGGATCTCTGCCAGCGCGGTCGCGGTGGCCTCGCGGATCGCGGCGCGGCGGCCGGCGGTCTTGCCGTAGCCGGCCTTGCTGACTGCTTCGATCAGATCGGCAGTCGCGGTCTTGGCATCGGCGACGATGGCGGTGTCGGAGATGAAGCGCCGCATCTCGACGGGATCGATGTCGATGCGGATGCTCTTCAACCCGTCGGGCCGATACGGCCAGCGCGACATGGTCGGCAGCTCCAGCCGCGAGCCGATGCCGATCATGAGATCGGTCTTCGGCCACAGCTTGTAGGCGGCAGCCATCGTGAGCCCCAGCTCATGCGCGTTGGAGACGATGCCGCGCCCGCTGCGGAAGGCGACGACGGGTGCATCGATCATCTCGGCGAGCTCGAGGATTTCGTCGCGCGCCTCGATCGCGCCGCTGCCGACAAAGATCATCGGCGCCTTGCTGCTCCTGATCACCGCGGCCGCCTGCCTGATCAGATCAGGGTCAGGCAGCGGCGCGGGCAGCGGCTCCAGCACCTTGGCGTCACAGGTGTCCGCGCGCTGGGTGAAGATGTCCCAGGGCATCTCGACCGAGGCGGGGCCGCGACGGCCGGACGTCATTTCCTGGAAGGCGCGCGATACCGTCGTCGGCGCGTTGCCGGGCGTTTCGATGCGGTCGGCCCATTTGACATAGGTGCGCAAGGTGGCGAGCTGGTCCGGCATCTCGTGCAGATGGCCGCGGCCCTTGCCCAGAAACTGCGTCGGCACCTGGCCGGTGACGCACAGCACCGGCTCGTTGCAGCCGTAGGCGGTCAGCAGCGCCGCGCTGGCGTTGAGCACGCCGGGGCCGGGCACCACGCTGAAGACGCCGGGCTTGCCGCTGGAGCGCGCATAGCCGAACGCCATGTAGCCGCAGGCCTGCTCGTGCCGCGCGCCGATCACGTTGAGCTTAGCCTGGTGGAAGGCGTCGAACAGGCCGTAGACCTGCGCGCCGGGCAGGCCGAACACGGTGTCGACGCCATGGGCGACAAGGCCGCTTACGATCGCTTCGCCGCCGGTGAGGGTGGTCATTGCACTATTCCATTTCGACTGTTGTTCAGGCTTCGTCGACGACGCCATTCCGTAGCATGCCGATGCCTTCGGCTTCGACCTCGATGACATCGCCGGGCTTCAGATAGCGCGGCGGATCGAACCGCGCACCGGCGCCGGTCGGCGTGCCCGTCACAATGATGTCACCGGGGACGAGCGTCGCGAAGGTCGAGATATAGCTGATGAGATAGCGGAACGGAAACATCAGCCGGCTGGTGCGGTCGTCCTGCCTGAGCTCGCCGTTGACATGCGTGGTGAGCCTGATGTCGGCGATCTGCGCTTCCCTGGTGTAGGGCACCAGCCACGGGCCGAGGCTGCCGCTGGAATCAAAATTCTTGCCCTGCGTGACGTTGAACTTGGCGTGGCGCAGCCAGTCGCGCACCGAGCCTTCGTTGCAGAGCGTGAGCGCCGCGATGTGGTCGAGCGCGGCACTTTCCGCGATGTGCCGGCCGGCCTTGCCGATCACCAGCACGATCTCGCCTTCGTAGTCGAGCTGTGCCGATGCGCGCGGGCGCACCAGCGGCGTGTCGTGGCCGACGAAGGAGCGGGGCGAGCGCATGAACATGCTTGGATATTTCGGTGCGTCCTGGCCGTCCTTGTACTCGGCATTGCGGTCGGGATAGTTGACGCCGATGCAGATGATCTTTTCCGGGGCGGGCACCGGCGGCAACCAGGTGATGTCGCCAAGTGCATGGTCCGGCGCGCGGCCGGCGGCCTCCTCGGCAAGGCTCACGAGCTTTCCGGCCGCGATCACCTCGCGCAGCGTCGGATAGTCCTTGGCGTGGCGCGTCGAGAGGTCGACGATGCCTCCCTCCAGGACGGCGCCGTAGCGGGTTGCACCCTTGACGGAATAGGTGGCGAGGCGAGGGAGTTTCATCGCTTAATCCGCCACCAGCACGTCGGCGACGAACTTCGGCTCGCGCACGGCTTGCCCGCTGAACGGCGAGCCCTGTTCGAACCAGGAGCGCGGCGCCGGCGCGCCCCACAGCGTCTGGCGGCGCGGATCGCGCAGCGACCAGCGCAGCGGCTCGTGGTCGTGATCGCCGGTGAAATAATCGCTGGTGTAGAGTTCGAGACGGTGCCCGTCGGGGTCGCGCACGTAGAGGAAGAACGCATTCGAGATGCCGTGGCGTCCCGGGCCGCGCTCGATGTTCTTGACGAAGCCTTGCGAGGCCATGACGTCGCAGAGATGGATGATGTTCATCGCCGTCGGCGTCCAGTAGGCAAAGTGGTGCAGGCGAGGGCCCTTGCCGTTGGTGATGGCGAAATCGTGGACATTGCCCTTGCGATGCATCCAGGCAGCCGCAATGCGCCCGTTCGGTCCGTCCTCCTCGGCATATTCGGTGAGGCGGAAGCCGAGCCGGGCGTAGAATTCGACGGTGTCCTGCACCTCGGCGGCGAAGACGTTGAAATGATCGAGCCGCTGCGGATGGCATCCCCTGTAGAGGTCGTAGCGGCGAAGCAGATGCGGCCGGCGGTCCATCGAGGCGTAGAGCTCGATCTGGAAACCGAAGGGGTCGGTGAATTGCAGCGTGCGGCCCTGGAACGGCTGGTCGACGAAGGCGTAAGAGAGACCGTTCTCCGAAAGGAAGGAGGCGGCCTTGTCGAGGTCTTTGTCGTTGCCGACCTTGAAGCCGAGCCGGGCGCAGGCGGGCACCGCCGCTTTGCGCAACACCAGCGAGTGATGCTGGTGCTCCTCGGCTGCGCGCAAGTAGACGACCTTGTCGTCGGCATCCTCGACATGCAGGCCGACGGTGGTCTCGTAGAATTCGCGGCTGAGCTTCAGGTCGGTCACGTCGAGCACGACGTGACTGGAGCGGATGATGTTGAACGGCGGTTCGAAGATGTGTTGCGGTACGGGCATCGGCGTTTCCCTCGACGAGCGTCAGATTCCCAATTTCTGAATCTTGTGCGTGCCCCGCGCCAGCGAGACGTGCTTGGTTTCCATGTAGAAGTCGAACGAGTAGTCGCCGCCGTCGCGGCCGATGCCCGAGGCCTTCATGCCGCCGAACGGCGTCGGCAGATGGCGGACGTTTTCCGAGTTCAGCCAGATCATGCCGGCCTCCAGCGCGTCGGCGACGCGCAGTGCGCGGCCGACATCGTTGGTCCAGACATAGCCGGTGAGGCCATAGCGGATGTCGTTGGCGATCGCGATCGCATCGGCCTCGTCCTTGAAGGGCAGCACGGTGAGGAAGGGGCCGAACACCTCCTCCTGCGCCACGCGCATCTTGCCGTTCGCGCCGGTCACCAAGGTCGGCTCGACATAATGCCCGCCGCCCGGGCCGTCATGGGCCTTGCCGCCGACGGCGATCACAGCGCCATCCTGCCGCGCGACGTCGAAATAGGAGCAGACTTTTGCGAGGTGCCGCTCGTGGATCAGCGGTCCGATCTCGGTGGCGGGATCGAGGGGATGGCCGACCCTCAGCGCTTTCACGCGCGCGGTCAGCTTCTCGATGAATGCCTCGGCAATGTTCTGCTGGATCAGCAGGCGGCTCGACGAGGTGCAGCGCTCGCCGTTGAGGGAGTAGATCATGAACACGACGGCATCGAGCGCGCGGTCGAGATCGGCGTCGTCGAACACGATCACCGGGTTCTTGCCGCCGAGCTCGAAATGCACGCGCTTCAGGGTCGGCGCGCCCTGGACCATGATCGCCGAGCCCGTCGCGCTCTCGCCGACGAAGCCGATCGCCTTGATCGCGGGGTGCTCGGTCAGGGCCTTGCCGGCCTCCTCGCCGAAACCGTGCACGGTGTTGAGCACGCCGTCGGGAACGCCGGCTTCCTTGACGAGCCTTGCCAGAATGGCGGCCGTCACCGGCGACCATTCGGCCGGCTTGTGCACGACGGTGCAGCCCGCGGCCAGCGCCGGCGCGATCTTCCAGGTCGAGAGCATGAACGGCGTGTTCCACGGCGTGATCACGCCGACGGGGCCGATCGGCACGCGCGTGGAGATATTCCAGTGCTCGTCGCTCGGCGTGTTCTGGCCATCGCGTGCCTCGGCGCATTTGTCGGCGAAGAAGCGAAAATTCTCGGCGGCGCGGATCGCGGCCTTGGCCATGAAGCGGTAGGCTTGTCCCGTGTCGATGCATTCGAGCACGGCGATGTCGTCGGCATTGTCCTCGATCGCGTCGGCGACCCGGTGCAGCAGCTTCTTCCGCATCGCCGGCCCCATGTCGCGCCAGGACTTGAAGGCCAGCGCAGCGGCCGTGGCTGCGGCGTCGATGTCCTCGGCGTTGCCGCGCGCGACGCTCGCAAGCGTGGCGCCATCGACCGGCGACTTCGTTTCAAAGGTTTCGCCCGAGATCGAGGCGACGGTCTTGCCGTCGATCATGTGGCCGATGCCGTCGGCCCGCAGCTTCTTCAGCAGCGGTGCTGCGCGGTCGCGATTGGCCTGGAACACATCGGCTTTCGGCGTGGGCTTATCCATGGGCAGCCTCCACTTTCAGGGCGTCGTGGATGTTGTTGCGCTTCCAGCTCGTATCCTTGTCGTTGATCTGCATGTCGAACGACAGGGCGAACTTGCTGGCGGCGAAGATGGGATCGAGATGTTTTGAAAGCGCCTGGAAGACGTGCTCGCCGGCTTTCTGGCGCGTGGGAAGGTCGCGGCCCTCGCCGATGCGCAGCACCATGTCGAGAAAGCCGTAGTCCTGCCGCGCGTCCGCGATCGCATAGTGCTCGCACCTGATGGCGCGGACGCGGATGCCGCCGAGCGGAAAGATGCCGGTCTCGACCGCCGCCTTCCGCACCACCTCGCAGACCGCGCCGATGTCGAGGCGGCCGTCGAGATTGGCCGAATATTCGATGGTGAAATGCGGCATCGCGGTTTCACTCCCTGTCTTTTTGGTCGCCTAAGCGAAGTAGCAGCTTACCGAGCCGTAGGCGCCATAATCGGCCTGAATTGTGTCGCCCTTGCGGGTCTCGATCGGACGGATGAAGGAGCCCGCGAGCACGACCTGCCCGGGCTCGAGCGCAAGGCCGAGCGGCGCGATCTTGTTGGCGAGCCAGGCAACAGCGGTTGCGGGATGATTGAGCACGCCCGCGGCAAGGCCCGTCTCCTCGAGCTGGCCGTTCTTGAAGCAGAGCGCGCCGATCCAGCGGAGGTCGGCGTCCAGCGGGCGGATCGGCCGGCCGCCGAGCACGATGCCGGCATTCGCCGCGTTGTCGGCGATGGTGTCGAAGATTTTTCGCGTGGCCCTGGTGCCGGGATCGACACGTTCGATGCGCGTGTCCAGGATCTCAAGCGCCGGCACGACGAAGTCGGTGGCGTTGAGCACGTCGAACATCGTGCAGTCCGGCCCCGCGAGGCGCTTGCTTATGACGAAGGCGAGCTCGGCCTCCACGCGCGTGGCGATGAAGCGCTCGGTCGGGACGAGGCCGCCATCGGCAAAGAACATGTCGTCGAGCAGCACGCCGGAATCCGGCTCGTTGATATTGAGCGCGCTCTGCATCGCCTTCGAGGTCAAACCGATCTTGTGGCCCTTGACCGTGCGGCCCTCCGCGAGCTTGAGGTCGACCCACGCCTTCTGAATCGCGTAGGCGTCAGCGATGGTAATGGCTGGAAAATCCTGCGAGAGCTGCCGGATCTGGGTGCGGGTCTTCTCCGCCTGGTGCAGACGGTTCGCACAGGCTTGGATATCGTCGTTGGAAAGCGCCATCTGTGATCTTACAAATCGTGGTGCCCGGAGATACTTAACATGTTAAGTGAATGCGTCAAACACAATTTGGGTTTGCTGCACTGCAAACATTTTGCGCCTTGAAAGGACGACATGGCGAAGAGACAGGCTGATCCCGCGAACGGAAGCGAGCCCGCCGCACGGCAGGTGCCGATGCGCGACTTCTCGCGCTCGCTGCCGATGTCGCTGCTGAGGGCACGTGAAGCGGTGATGCGGCAATTTCGTCCCAAGCTGCGCGAGCACGGCCTGACCGAGCAGCAATGGCGCATCCTCCGCGCATTGGCGGCCATCGAGGCCGCGGAGGTGACTGAGCTCGCGCGCACGGCATTTCTCCTCGGCCCGAGCCTGTCGCGCATCCTGCGCGATCTCGAGGCGCGCAATCTGATCGAGCGCAAGACCGCGAAGGCGGACCAGCGCCGCAGCATGGTCTCGATCTCGAAAGAGGGCGTGAAGCTGATGGCCGCGGTCGCCCCGTCCTCGGAAGCGATCTACGCGGAGATCACACAACGCTTCGGCGCGCGCAAGCTCGCCGAGTTGCAGGAGATGCTCGGTGAGTTGGAACTGTGTCTCGCTTCCACCGACGCGAGCGACCTTACGGATGAAACGTAACGGCAAATTTGCATGATGACTTTCCTGCCACGCATGACTGTCATCATTGCATAACGCGTGGGCAGCGCGATCGCCGTGAAATGCGCGAAAAGCCCTTAAAAAATAGCCGAGAATAGATCTTCGCCGCAGGTGTTAGTCATCTTCGGGCGCGAGCTCTCCGCACTTAGTCGATGGCGTCTCAATATCAATTTACTCACGCGGAGAGAATCCGTAAGTAGCATCCGGCTCTGCATTCAGTGAAAGAGCCAAGACAAAGAAGGGCCGACAAGGATGCCCGGCCCCAGGGAGGAATGAATGAGACTGACGAGACGCGACTTCGCTGCCGGAATTGCTGCCGGCATTGCCGCGCCCTACCTCATCAAGAGCGCGCATGCGCAAGGCGCCACCATCAAGATCGGCATGTGCGCGCCCGTCACGGGCCCCGCCGCTGAATCCGGCGGCTACGCCGTCAAGGGCGCCAGGCTCGCGCTCGAAGCTGTGAACAAGGCCGGCGGTATCCTGGGAAAGCAGGGCGAGTTGATCGTCGAGGACGACCAGACCACCAATCCCGGCATCGTGCTCGCATTCTCCAAGCTCGCCGCGCAGTCCGACATCGTCGGCTTCCTCGGCTCGATCCGTTCGACCCAGGTGCACGCGATGGCGCCCGACGTGATCAAACTTGGCAAGCCCGTGATGATCGGCGGTACCGATCCGAATCTCACCCATATGGGCAATCAGTGGCTGTTCCGCTGCCGTCCGAATGACAGCTATTCCGGCCGCGTGATCGCCGAATACGGCGTCAGCACGCTGGCCAAGAAGAAATGGGCCGTGCTGCACTCGACCGATGCGTTCGGCACCGCAGGCGGCAAGGCGCTGACCGAAGCGCTGACCAAGCTGGGCGCGCCGCCCGTGCTGGATCAAGGCTATGCCAACCAGAGCCAGGACTTCACCCCCGTCGTGCTCGCGATCAAGCAGTCCGGCGCCGACATCCTCGGTTCCTACTTCACGTTCGAGAACGATCTCGGCATCTTCGCCCGCCAGCTCCGTCAGCTCGGCGTCAACATCCCGTGGGTCGGCTCGCCCTCGATCGTCAACATCACCGCGCTGAAGCTCGCCGGTCCCGCGCTCTACAACACGTATGGCGTGGCGGACTATGCCGAGGATTCCAGCGAAGGCTCGAAGGCGTTCGGCAAGATCTACCGCGACGCGGTCAAGGTTGCGCCCGACAACCAGAGCTCGTGGACTTTCGACGCCATCAACGTGCTCGCGCAGGGCATCAACAAGGCCGGCACCACCGATCCGGCCAAGGTCCGCGAAGCCATCCTCGCGATCAAGAAGTTCCCGGGTGCCGAGGGCGAATACAATTTCGACCAGAACGGCGACGGTCTCCACGGCTACAACATCGTGAAGAACGACAAGGGCAAGATCGTCTTCGACAAGCACATCGAGTTCAACGACTGACGTTGACGAAATGACTTCCCCGATTTCGGTCGGGGAGGTCGAAACGTCTTTCATTGGACGAATCTGACCTCCAACAGAACGCTTGTCATGGATCTCGCCCTACAACTCCTGTTCACCGGCATCGGTATCGGTGCCGTCTATGCGCTCGTCGCGCTCGGCTTCGTGCTGATCTTCCGTGCCACCAACGTGGTGAACTTCGCCCAGGGCGAATTCTCCATGGTCGCGGCCTATCTGATGGTCGTCGCGATCGAAGCCGGTCTGCCCTATTGGGCGGCATTCATCGTTGCGCTGCTCGGCATGGCGCTGCTCGGTGTCATCTTCAATCTCGGCGTCTACTATCCGCTGCGCCACCGCACTTATCTGCCCGTGATCATCGCCACCATCGGCGCCTCGATCCTGCTCGCCAATTCCGTGCTCGCGATCTACGGCCCCCAGCCCCAGGTGCTGGAAGGCTGGTTTGAGACGCCGGGCATTCAGGTCGGCCCGGTCTATCTCGACAGCCAGTATCTCCTGATCATCGGCGTCACCATCTGTCTCGTGATCTTCAATTTCTGGTTCTTCGAGAAGACGCTGCTCGGCAAGAAGCTGCAGGCGACCTCGCAGGACAAGGAGATGGCCTCGCTGCTCGGCATCTCCGTCTCCACCATGATCATGATCACGTTCATCTATTCGGCCGTGCTCGGCGGCCTCGCCGGTATCCTCGTTGCACCGGTGCTGTTCGTCTCGATCCAAATGGGCTCGACGATCGCGCTGAAGGCGTTCGCGGCCACCATCATCGGCGGCTTCGGCGATGTCGCAGGGGCCATCATCGGCGGCCTTGCGCTCGGCGTGATCGAGACGTTTGGCGCCGCCTATGTCTCGGTGCCCTACAAGGACGGCTTCGCCTTCCTGGTGCTGATCGCCTTCCTGATCTTCCGGCCGCAGGGCATCTTCGGCGAACGCGTGGCGGAAAAAGCATGAGCGCTCCCAGCGACAACATGCCGATTCCGGCACCCGCCATCCATTCGAAGCCGCTGCTGGTCCGGCACCTGCCGTACTTCATCGGTGCCGCGATCCTGGTCGCGCTCGCCGCGACCATGCGCTTCGACGGATACGTCCACAACATCCTGCTGCAGGCCACCACGTTCTCGATCGCGGTGTTCGGCCTCTCGGTCGTGCTCGGCCTGTGCGGCCAGATCAATCTGGCGCAGGCCGCGTTCTTCGGGCTCGGCGCCTACGCGGTCGGCATCGGCACGACGGACCTGCATGTCAGCTTCTGGGTCTGCCTCGTCGGCGGCTGCCTGATCTCGCTTTTGGCCGGCGCGTTCCTCGGCATGTCCACCCTGCGGCTCGGTGGCCATTACCTCGCGATGGTTACGATCTCGTTCCAGCAGATCGTGACGCTGGTGATGATCAACGCGATCTGGCTGACGCACGGTCCCGACGGCGTTCCCAACATCAAGCGTCCCGAGCTGTTCCAGTCGTCGCAGAGCTATCTCGCCTTCTGCGTCGCGATGCTGGCGATCGTCGGCTACCTGGTCTGGCATCTCTCCGACACCAAGCTCGGCCGCGCCATGCGCGCGGTGCGCGACAACGAGCTGGCGGCCGGCGTCAACGGCATCGACGTCTTCCGCACCAAGATCTACGCCTTCGCGCTGTGCGCGCTGCTCGGCGGGCTCGCGGGCGGCCTGTTCGCCGGCGGTTTCGCCTATGTCAGCCCCGATCAGTTCTCCTTCGCGGAATCGATCGTGTTCCTGACCATGTCGCTGCTCGGCGGCGTGGCTTCGCCGATCGGCTCGACGATCGGCACGGGTCTCTTGATCCTGATCCCGGAATGGCTGCGCTTCCTCAAGAGCGTGCCGGGCCTGTATCTCGCGATCTACGGCCTGTTCGTGATCCTGATCATCCGCTTCATGCCCGACGGCATCTGGGGCTTTGTTGCGGACGCCTTCACGCGCTGGCGCGCCAAGACCAAGGCGCCGCCGGCCGCGGCTGCCCTGCAATTGAAGCCGGCGACGATCGGCGGCGACACGGTGCTGGAAGTCACCGGCCTGTCGAAGCATTTCGGCGGCCTCAAGGCCGTCGACGGCGTCGACATCGCCGTGAAGCGCGGCGGCGTGCATGCGCTGATCGGTCCGAACGGCTCGGGCAAGACCACGACGCTCAACGTGCTCTCGGGTCTCTATGAAGCGACAGCCGGCAGGATCGTGCTCGACGGCACCGACATCACCCACATGCCGCCGCATCAGCGCACGGCTTCTGGTCTCGGCCGCACGTTCCAGAACATTCGCCTGTTCCGTTCGATGACGGCGCTGGAGAATGTCGAGATCGGCGCCGAGCGGCCCGGCAACACCATGGTCGGGAAGGGCGACGACGCCCTGACCGAGCGGGCGATGGAGGCGCTGACCTTCGTCGGGCTCGGCAGCCGCGCCAACGAGCTGATCTCGAGCTTCTCCTACGGCCATCAGCGGCTGATCGAGATTGCCCGTGCGCTCGCCTCGAACCCGACGCTGCTGCTGCTCGACGAGCCTGCGGCCGGCCTCAACTCGACCGAGAAGCTGGAACTGCACGAGCTGCTCAAGCGCATCGCGGCGCAGGGCCTGACCATCCTGATCATCGATCACGACATGACGCTGGTCTCGGAAGCGGCCCAGCACATCACCGTGCTCAACTTCGGACGCCGTATCGCGGACGGCGAATCCCTGGCCGTGCTGCGTCATCCCGACGTCGTCTCCGCCTATCTCGGGAGCGAATGATGCCGTTGCTCGAAATCCGCAACCTGGTGGTGCGCTACGGAGAGATCGAAGCACTGCGCGGGGTGACCTGCGCGGTGGAGCAGGGGCAGGTGGTGACGCTGCTCGGGGCCAACGGCGCCGGCAAGTCCACGACCTTGCGCGCCATCTCCGGCCTCGCCAAGCCGACCTCCGGCGACATCCTGTTCGACGGCAATTCGATCGCGGGTCTTGGTCCGGAAGCGATCGTCCGCATGGGCATCTCGCACGTGCCGGAAGGCCGCAGGGTATTCCCGGGTCTCACCGTGAAAGAGAACATCATGCTCGGAGCGTCCAATCGCCGGGCGCCGACCTCGGAAATCTCGCGGGAGGCGGACGCGATGTTCGACCTGTTCCCCGACATCCGCAAGTTCACCAACGCGCTCGGCTGGACGCTGTCCGGCGGCCAGTTGCAGATGGTGGCGGTTGCGCGCGGCTTGATGGCCAAGCCGCGGCTGTTGTTGCTCGACGAGCCCTCGCTTGGTCTTGCGCCCGTCATCGTGCAGGCCGTGTTCAAGATCATCTCGGAGATCCGGCGCAACACGACGGTGCTGCTCGTCGAGCAGAATGCGCGCATGGGCCTGTCGGTGGCCGATTACGGCTATGTGCTCGAAACCGGCCGCATCGTGCTCGGCGGCAAGCCCGACGAGCTCTGGGGCAACGAAGCGATCCGCGCCGCCTATCTCGGCGGCCATGCCAAGGTAAGTGCTTAGGGCATGATCCGGACCCGGAGGGCCGCGTTAGCGCAAAGTGTGCAGCGGTTTTCCGAGAAGATCATGCCCAGACAATAACCGGGGAGTTTGTCCATGGTTACGATCCAGGTCCAGAACCTCATCGACTTCGTCGGCGAGGTGTTTGGTCACGCAGACTCCTCGCCGGAGGAGGCGAAGCGGATCGCGACCTATCTCACCACGGCCAATCTCACCGGCCATGACAGCCACGGCGTGATCCGCGTGCCCGTCTACATCCGCTGGAAGACGACGGGTTTCGTGGTCCCGAACCAGACCGCAGAGGTGGTTGTCGACACGCCTTCGCTCGCGGTGGTCGATGGCAAGTTCGGCTACGGCCAGACCGTGACGCCGCAGGCGGTTCGGATCGGCATCGAGAAATGCAAGAAGGCGGGCCTTGCCGCGGTCGCGTTGCGCAATGCCGGCCATATCGGCCGCGTCGGCGATTGGGCCGAGATGGCCGCCGCCGAAGGGTTGGTCTCCGTGCATTTCGTCAATGCTGCCGGCTCGCTGCTGGTGGCGCCGTTCGGCGGCGTCGAGAAGCGGCTCTCCACCGCGCCTTACTGCGTCGGCATCCCGCGCGAGGGGCAGGATCCGATCGTGCTGGATTTCGCCACCTCGGTCGTCGCCGAAGGCAAGGTGCTGGTCGCAAGCCGTGGCGGCAAGAAGCTGCCGAAGGGCGCGCTGGTCGATGCCGACGGGACCCTCAGCGAGGACCCGACCGTGCTCTACGGGCCCTTCACGCCGGAAGGGCCGCGCGACCACACCAAGGGCACCGGCGCGATCCGCGCCTTCGGCGACCACAAGGGCTCGGGCCTTGCCTTCATGTGCGAGCTGCTCGGCGGCGCGCTGACCGGAACCGGGGCCACCTCGGGCGGGCGGCGCTTCGCCAACGGCATGCTGGCGTTCTATGTCGATCCGAAGGTCGTCGATACCTCCCATGTGTTCGATGCAGAGGTGTCGCGCTATACCGACTTCATCCGCGCCACCAAGCCGATGGCGGGGGTCGATCAGGTGCTGATTCCCGGCGATCCCGAGCGGAAAACCCGGGCCGAGCGCACCAAGAACGGCATCCCCTTGCCGGACGACACCTGGGCGGCGATAGTGAACACCGCCCGCGAGGTCGGTGTCAGCGAAGTCAGCATCCAGCGGGCGACCGCATAGGTCTTGCGTCATTGCGAGCGTAGCGCGGAGCCCCGGTTCGCGGTAACAGCAGAGCCGTGCTGTCGCGGCGCTCGTCATGGTGACGAAGGTCCAAACAACGGTCCAAGCAACAAAAGAAGGAAGGCAACGTGGCGAACAAGGTCAAGGAAATCTGGAAGTCGGGCAAGGCCGTGGTCAACGCGTGGCTCGCGATTCCCTCCGGCTTCTCGGCCGAGATGATCGCGCAATGCGGCTTCGACAGCGTCACCGTCGACATGCAGCACGGCGTGCAGGACTATCTCTCGATGGTGCAGTGCTTCCAGGCGATGGACAAGCATCCCGTGACCCCGATGGTCCGCGTGCCCTGGAACGAGCCCGGCATCATCGGCAAGGTGCTCGATGGCGGCGCCTATGGCGTGATCTGCCCGATGGTCAACACGGCGCAGGAGGCCAAGAACCTCGTGTCGTATTCCAAATATCCGCCGCAGGGCGTCCGCTCCAACGGCCCGATCCGCGCGGGCATGTACGGCACCGCGGGCTCCTATCAGAAGACTGCGAATGCCGACACCATCCTGCTGCCGATGATGGAGACCAGGACCGCGGTCGAGAACATGGAAGCGATCCTCGACGTCGAGGGCATCGATGGCGTCTATATCGGCCCGTCCGATCTCGGCTTCTCCTACGGCCTCGAGCCGAAGCTCGATCGCACCGAGCCGGAGATCCTCGCGATCTACGACAAGATCATCAAGGAATGCGCCAAGCGCGGCCTCAACCCGGGCATCCATTGCAGCGGCGCGGAAGGCGCGGCGCGTGCCATCAACATGGGCTTCAAGCTGGTGACGTTGTCCAACGAAGTCGGCCTGATGACGACCTACGCCAAGATGCAGGTCAACGCGACCCGCAAGGATTCCGGCGGCAAGGCATAGGCACTCTCGTGTCCGGACGCGATGCGGCGCGTAGCACCGCTTCGCCGAGCCGGGACCCAGAGGCCAGTGAAGTATACGACGTGACAACCAGGCCCCGGAACTGCAGCGCATCGCTATCGCGCTGCGCAGCGTCCGGGGCACGATAGTTTTGATACAGGAGACCTGCCATGACCATCAGCCCCGTCATTCGCCTCCATCCCGATGATGGCGTGCTGATCGCGCGCGCGAGCCTGCCGCCGGGAACATTGGTCGCCGACGGCGTGACCACGGTCGAGCGCATTCCCTCCGGCCACAAGGTTGCGATCAAGCCGATCGCATTGGGCGAGCCGGTCAGGCGCTACGGCCAGATCATCGGCTTTGCGACGGTGCCGATCGCGCCGGGCCAGCACGTGCATACGCAGAACTGCGGCATGGGCGATTTTTCCAAGGACTATGCCTATTGCGCCGACGTCAAGCCGACGCCGAACTTCGATCTGCCGGCGACCTTCGAGGGTATCCGCCGTCCGGACGGCCGCGTCGCCACGCGCAACTATATCGGCATCCTCACCTCGGTGAATTGCAGCGCGCATGTCGCAAGCCTCGTCGCCGACGTCTTCAAGAAGAATCCCTTCACCGGCGACAATCCGCTCGCCGACTTTCCCAATGTCGACGGCGTGGTCGCGCTGACCCACAAGACCGGCTGCGGCATGACGCAGAACGAGCCCTTGGCGCTGCTCCGCCGCACGCTCGGTGGCTATGCGCGTCACGTCAATTTCTCCCACGTCATCGTGCTTGGGCTGGGCTGCGAGGTGAACCAGATCGGCGGCCTGATGGAGGAGCAGAAGCTCGCGGGCCGCCTGCGCGCGATGGACATCCAGGAGGTCGGCGGCACCCGCAAGACGGTCGAAGCGGGGATTGCCTTCGTGCGCGAGGCGCTCGCTGATGCCAACAAGGTGAAGCGCGAGAGCGTCCCGGCGAGCGAGCTCACCGTGGCCCTGCAATGCGGCGGCTCGGACGGTTATTCCGGCGTATCCGCCAATCCGGCGCTTGGGGCTGCCAGCGATCTCATCGTCCGTCACGGCGGCACCGTGATCCTGTCGGAGACGCCCGAGACCTACGGCGCCGAGCACCTGCTCACGCGCCGCGCCGTCAGCCGCGAGGTCGGCGAGAAGCTGGTCGATCTCATGCGCTGGTGGGACGCGTATACCGAGCGCGAGGGCGCCGAGATGAACGCCAATCCGAGCCCCGGCAACAAGGCCGGCGGCCTCACCACCATCTTGGAGAAATCGCTCGGCGCGATGGCCAAGGCCGGTACCACTAATCTCGTCGACGTACTGCGCTATGCCGAGCCCATCACCAAGAAGGGTTTCATCTTCATGGACACGCCCGGCTACGATCCGGTCGCTGCGACCGGCCAGGTCGCCGGCGGTGCCAACCTGGTCTGCTTCACCACCGGCCGCGGCAGCGTGTTTGGCTGCAAGCCGGCGCCCTCGATCAAGCTCGCCACCAACACGCCCATGTACAAGCGCATGGAAGAGGACATGGACGTCAATTGCGGCACCATCCTCGAAGGCGAGGAGAGCGTCGAGCAGTGCGGCCAGCGCATCTTCGAGCTCATCCTGAAGACCGCGTCCGGACAGCCGACCAAGAGCGAAAGCTTCGATTTCGGCGGCGCGGAGTTTGCGCCGTGGGTACTGGGTGCGACGATGTGATCGCGCGCGGCGCAGCTCGCTGCGCGCAGTTTTGTAGCGACTGTCGTTGGCGGCGGAGGGCTGCTTCTTACCCTCTCCCCCTGCGGGAGAGGGTGGCTCGCCGCAAAGCGGCGAGACGGGTGAGGGGTCTCTATCCTCACGAGCGCTTTTCCGAGCGGAAAGAACCCCTCATCCGGCGCTTCGCGCCACCTTCTCCCGCAAGGGGAGAAGGGAAGAGAAGCGTCGCCAGCCAATCACGTATAGCCCCGCACTCACGCGGCCCGCACCTTGCATAGGCACCCTCTGCCCGTTGTTAGTGCTTGATCGAGGTCACCTCCGGTGTTCTGCTCAAAAAAGCTGCTGGAGCATCGCACCCCGTGTCGATCTACGTCGCACTACACCACGTCACGCACTACAAATACGACCGCCCGATCGATCTTGGCCCGCAGACCATCCGGCTGCGGCCGGCGCCGCATACGCGCACGCCGGTCCTGAGCTATTCGCTCAAGGTCACTCCGGCCAATCATTTCGTGAACTGGCAGCAGGACCCGCAGGGCAACTGGCTGGCGCGCTACGTGTTTCCGGAGAAGACGACCGAGCTGAAATTCGAGGTCGACTTCACGGCGCAGATGACCGTGGTCAACCCGTTCGACTTCTTCGTCGAGCCCTATGCCGACAGCTTTCCGTTCGAATATCCGAAGGACCTGAAGACGGAGCTCGCGCCTTATCTCGAGACCATCAAGCCCGATCGCCTGTTCGCGAAATTTCTCGATACGATCCCGCACGAAGCTGCGAACACCGTCAACTTCCTGGTCGATCTCAATCGCGAGCTTCAGAAGCACGTCCGTTACATCATTCGCATGGAGCCCGGCGTGCAGACGCCAGAGGAGACGCTCTCCTCCGGGGCTGGCTCGTGTCGCGACTCTGCCTGGCTCCTGATCCAGACCCTGCGTCATCTCGGCCTCGCGGCGCGCTTCGTCTCCGGCTACCTGATCCAGATCCGTCCCGACATCGATCCGATCGAGGGACCGCCCGAGGTGGAGAACGATTTCACCGATCTGCACGCCTGGGCCGAGGTCTATCTGCCGGGCGCGGGCTGGATCGGATTCGACGCCACCTCCGGCATGCTCGCGGGCGAGGGGCACATCCCGGTTGCGGCCACGCCGCATTATCGCTCGGCGGCGCCGATTTCCGGCGGCGCCGGCTTTGCCGAAGTCGAGTTCGCCTTCGATATGAGCGTCAAGCGCATCCGCGAGGCGCCGCGCATCACAAAGCCGTTCTCCGACGAATCCTGGACGCGGCTCAACGATCTCGGCGAGCAGGTCGATGGCGATCTCGCAAGCCAGGACGTGCGTCTCACCATGGGCGGCGAGCCGACCTTCGTCTCCGTCGATGATCTCGAAGCGGCGGAGTGGAACACCGAGGCCGTCGGCCCGACCAAGCGCGCATTGGCCGACGATCTGATCCGCCGCCTGCGCACGCGTTTCGGGCCGGGCGGCCTGCTGCATTACGGCCAGGGCAAATGGTATCCGGGCGAGAGCCTGCCGCGCTGGGCCTTTGGGCTCTATTGGCGCAAGGACGGCGTGCCGATCTGGAAGAACGCCGATCTCATCGCCAAGATTGAAAATCCGCGGCCCGCGCAGGTGAAGGACGCCGAGGCCTTCATGGAAGGTGCGGCGTTGCGGCTCGGGCTCGATCCCGGCTACATCATGCCGGCCTACGAGGACACCGCGCTCTGGCTTCAGAAGGAAGCCGAGCTTCCCGTCAATGTCGATCCGTCCGACTCCAAATTGTCCGACCCGGAGGCACGCGTGCGGATCGCGCGGGTGTTCGAGCAGGGCCTCAACACCCCGCGCGGATTCGTGCTGCCGGTGCAGCGCTGGAACGCGCCGCCGCGCTGGCGCAGCGAGCGCTGGCAACTCCGGCGCAATCATCTGTTCCTGATGCCGGGCGATTCCCCTCTCGGTCTGCGCCTGCCGATCGGTTCGCTCGGCTACGTTCCACCCGATCAATATCCCTACATCGTCGAACGCGACCCGATGGAGCCGCACGGCAAGCTGCCGGTGTTCAGCCTTCCGGCGCGTCCGGAAGCGCCGCCGCGGGCCGCGCCCGAGAAACTCAACACGTCGGTCCCGGTCCGCACCGCGATGTCGGTCGAAGTCCGCGACGGCGTGCTCTGCGCCTTCATGCCGCCGGTCGAGCGCATCGAGGATTATCTCGAGCTGGTCGCGGCCCTTGAAGCCACCGCCGAGGAGATGCAGCTCCAGGTCCATGTCGAGGGCTACCCGCCGCCGTTCGATCCGCGCATCGAGGTCATCAAGGTGACGCCGGATCCCGGCGTCATCGAGATCAACATCCAGCCGGCCAAGAGCTGGCGCGACGCGGTCGACATCACCTCAGGTCTCTATGAGGATGCCGGCAAGGTGCGCCTCGGAGCCAACCGCTTCCTGGTCGACGGCCGCCACACCGGCACCGGCGGCGGCAACCACGTCGTCGTCGGCGGCTCGAGCCCGCAGGACTCGCCGTTCCTGCGCCGTCCCGATCTGCTCAAGAGCCTGGTGCTGCATTGGCAGCGGCATCCGTCGCTGTCCTATTTCTTCTCGGGGCTGTTCATCGGCCCGACCAGCCAGGCGCCGCGCATCGACGAAGCCCGGCACGACAGCATCTACGAGCTCGAGATCGCGCTCTCGCACGTGCCGCCGCCGGGCTACCAGGCGCCGCTGTGGCTGGTGGACCGGCTGTTCCGGCATCTGCTCGTCGACATCACCGGCAATACCCACCGCGCCGAGATCTGCATCGACAAGCTTTATTCGCCCGACGGCACCACGGGCCGGCTCGGCCTCGTCGAATTCCGTGCGCTCGAAATGCCGCCCGACCCGCGGATGTCGCTGGCGCAGCAGCTCCTGATCCGCGCGCTGATCGCAAAATTCTGGCGCGAGCCGCAGACCGGCAAATTCGTGCGCTGGGGCACTGCGCTGCATGATCGCTTCATGCTGCCTCACTTCATCTGGCAGGACTTTCTTGACGTGCTTTCTGAGTTGAAGCAGTCCGGCTATCCCTTTGAGCCGGAATGGTATCTGGCCCAGCTCGAATTCCGCTTCCCCGCTTTCGGCCGTATCCATCATGGCGGCGTGACGCTGGAGCTGCGGCAGGCGCTGGAGCCCTGGCATGTGCTTGGCGAGGAGGGCTCGGCCGGCGGCACGGTGCGTTATGTCGACAGTTCGGTCGAACGGCTTCAAGTGAAAGCTGAGGGCTTTGTCGAGGGCCGCCACGTCGTGACCTGCAACGGCCGCCGCCTGCCGATGACCTCGACCGGACGCTCCGGGGAGGCGGTCGCCGGCGTCCGCTTCAAGGCCTGGCAGCCGGCCTCCGGCCTGCACCCGACCATCCCCGTTCACGCGCCCCTGACCTTCGACCTGATCGACACCTGGAACGGCCGCTCGCTGGGCGGCTGCGTCTATCACGTCGCCCATCCCGGCGGCCGCAGCTACGACACCAAGCCCGTCAACACCTACGAGGCCGAGGCGCGGCGGCTGGCGCGCTTCCAGGACCACGGCCATACGCCGGGTCCGATGCAGCCCCCGCCCGAGGAACGCACAAGTGAGTTTCCGCTGACCCTCGACTTGCGGACCCCGCTCCTGCAATGAGAATGATGGTGGGGCAGGGAGAGGCGCATGGGCGAGGGCGCAGCCGAACAGGACGACAAGACGGGTAAGGCGCAAGGAGGCCAGCGCCGCCTCGCGCAATGGGTCCGCGACTATAGCCGCCTGCCCGGCATCCCCGACGAGTTCCTTGGGCCTGATGGCGCCCCCCGCGCGGTCTGGAGCCGCTTCTTCGACGCCTTTGGCGCGCTCGCGCCGGACGAGATCGAACGGCGGTTCGGCATGGCCGACCGCCATTTGCGCGAGGCCGGCGTCACCTACCGTGCGCCCGGCGACAGCGCCGACCGGCCGTGGTCGATCAGCCATCTGCCGCTGCTGATCGACGAGGCCGACTGGAAGCAGCTGTCAGCGGGCATCACCCAGCGCGCCGAGCTGCTCGAGCTCGTGCTGCGCGACATCTATGGCGAGGGCCGGCTGGTCGCGGAAGGCGCGCTGCCGGCCGCCGCGATCGCCGGCAGTCCCGAATATCTCCGTCCCGTCTGCGGCGTGCCGCCGCCCGGCGGGCGCTATCTCTCGCTCTATGCCGCCGATGTCGGCCGCGGGCCCGACGGGCGCTGGTGGGTGCTCGGCGACCGCACGCAGGCGCCGTCGGGCGCGGGCTATGCGCTGGAGAACCGCCTGGTGCTCTCGCGCGCGTTCTCCGATCTCTACAAGTCGATGAACGTGCCGCGCGTCGCGCCGTTCTTCGAGGCGTTTCGCGACAGCCTGCGCGCGCGCGCCGATCGCGACGAGCCGCGCATCGGCGTGCTCACGCCGGGCAGCTTCAGCGAGACCTATTTCGAGCATGCGACCCTGGCGCGCTATCTCGGCTTCCTGCTGGTCGAGGGTGACGATCTCGCCGTCAGCGACAACCGTATCCACATCCGCACCGTCGCCGGCCTGAAGCGGCTCGACGTGCTCTTGCGCCGGGTCGATTCCAACTCGCTCGATCCGCTCGAGCTCGATGCGTCCTCGCATCTCGGCGTGCCCGGCCTGATCGACGTGCTGCGCAAGGACGGCGTCGTCGTCGCCAACATGCCGGGCTCGGGCGTGCTGGAGGCGCGCGCGCTGCTCGGCTTCCTGCCGGCCCTGAGCCGCCGCCTGCTCGGTGAAGAGCTCAAGATGCCGCATATCGCGACCTGGTGGTGCGGCCAGCGCATCGCGCGCGACGAGGTGTTGTCACGGCTCGACGAGGTCGCGATCGAGGGCGCCTATCGGCGCGGCGTTCCCGGCTTCGACAGCAACGGCCCAGTGCTCGCGAGCGAGCTCGACGCCGCCGGGCGCCAGCGTCTCGTCGACGCCATCAGCGCGCGCGGCATGGACTATGTCGGCCAGGAGGTGGTGCGGCTCTCGACCATGCCGGTGTGGGAGCAGGGCCAGCTCACGCCGCGTCCCTTCGTGCTGCGCGTGTTCGCGGCCGCGACGCCCGACGGCTGGGCCATCATGCCCGGCGGCTTCTGCCGGATCGCCGAGCAGGCGGACGCGCGCGCGGTGTCGATGGGCGACGGCGCCCGCGCCGCCGACGTCTGGGTGGTCTCGGACAAGAAGGTCTCGATCGCGACGCTGCTGCCTGCGACCGACAAGGTGCGGATCCGCCGCATCGCCGGCGTGCTGCCGAGCCGCGCCGCGGACAATCTGTTCTGGCTCGGCCGCTATCTCGAACGCGCCGAGGCAACGCTGCGGCTGGTGCGCGCGCTGGGTTCGCCGAGCGGGCCCAACAAGGGCACCGCGGCCTCGCTGCAATCGGCCGACCGCATCCAGCGCCTGCTGGTGGCCTGGGGCGCGATTTCGCAGGCTTCGCGCACGGCGCCGGGGCGCATCGTCGCCGAAGCGCTGCAGAGCCCGGAGCGTTTCGGCTCGGCGCTGTCGCTGGTGCGCGCGGCGCAGCGCACGGCGACATCCTTGCGCGAGCGGCTGTCGCCCGACGCCTGGCAGGTCATCACCGAGATGGCCGATCGCCTCGCCTACGAGGTCGAGGACGACGACGATGTGCTGAGCGCGGCCGAGCTGACCTTGCAGGAGCTTGCGAGCTTTGCAGGACTGGCGCAGGAGAACATGAACCGCGCCGCAGGCTGGCGCTTCCTCGATATCGGCCGCCGCACCGAGCGCGCCATCAACACCACGCGCTTTGCGCGCCAGTTCGCCTATGACGAGGCCTGCGACGAGGATCTCGATATCCTGCTGACGCTGGTGGATTCCCAGATCACCTATCGCTCGCGCTATCTGCTGGCGCCGATCCTGGCACCGGTGCGCGACCTCGCGGTGCTCGACAGCTACAATCCGCGTTCGGTCGCGTTCCAGGTGACGACGCTGAACGAACACATCGCTTCGCTGCCGAGCCTGAAGGAGCACGGCCTGATCGAGCAGCCGCAGCGGCTCGCGGTGGCGGTGCAGGCGATGTTGGCCACCGCGGAAGCCGAGAAGCTCGAGGTCAAGACCCTGTTCTCGCTGGAGCAGGACCTGCTCAGCCTCGCCGAGGCGATCGGGCTGCACTACTTCCCGCACGGACCCAATGCCAGCCGGCCGGAAAAGCTGACGGGGCTGGCGTGATCTACGACATCCGTCACGTCACGACTTACGAATACGAGAGTCCGGTCAGCTTCGCCCGCTGCACGCTGCGGCTGGAGCCGAAGAGCGGCAATGGCCAGGAGCTGATCTCGCACAAGGTCGAGATCCGGCCGCGCCCGTCCGAGCGCCACGTCCGCCGCGACTTCTTCGGCACGCTCACCGAGAGCGTGGTGGTCGAGACCGCGCACCGAAACTTGCGCATCGATTCCCGCTCGCGCGTGTCGGTCTCGCGAGAGCCGCCCGCGCGCGACGCCGTCAGCCCGCCCTGGGAAAGCATCCGCGAGATCGCGTTTGAAGCAACGAGCCTCGGACCGTCCTCACCGGTCGGCTACGTCTTTGCGAGCCCGCTGGTGCCGGTGCTGCACCCCGTCAGCGCCTATGCGGCCACGAGCTTTGCGCCCGGTGCAGGGATCCTCGCTGGCGCGACCGATCTCATGCATCGCATCCGCACCGAATTCCGCTACGATCCGAAGGCGACCGTGATCTCGACGCCGCTTGGCGAGGTCTTCGACAAGCGCCACGGCGTTTGCCAGGACTTCGCCCATGTGATGATCGCAGGGCTGCGTGGGCTCGGCCTTCCGGCGGCCTATGTCAGCGGTTATCTCCGTACCATTCCGCCGCCGGGCCAGCCGCGTTTGCAGGGCGCCGATGCCACCCATGCCTGGGTGTCGCTGTGGTGCGGGGCTGAGCTGGGCTGGGTCGACTTCGATCCGACCAATGATTTGCTGGTCGCCAACGATCACATCGTGCTCGCGGTCGGCCGCGACTTTTCCGACGTCTCGCCGGTCGACGGCATCATCGTCGGCTCGCCGAAGCAAAAGCTGGGCGTCGCCGTGGACGTGCTGCTGGTGGAATAAAAGCGGTCTTGACGGACCAGGCCAGGCTGTGTCGCGGCCCGACCGCAACCGTGATGGCGCGGGGCACAACAGCAACATATTTCCGTAAATTTGTCCCGGCGTTTGGTCACTTGGCCCAAGATGGGCTATGCTAGCCGTTGCGTCGAGGACACGAATGAGACGTCGGGAGCTGGCGTGGGACACCACCGACAAGCGGGGCTGCATCCATGATGACGTTACCGAGACTGGCGGCTGAATCCCTGGAGAAGTTGCTGGGCTCGTTCATGCGTCGCAGGTACGACGATTCCTATGCCAGGGTGGTGGAGGCCTCGACGCGCACCGCGATGGAATGCATCGGCAACAGCGACGCGCTCTATCACAATATCGAGCATACGATGCTGGTGACGCTGGCGGCCCAGGCCATCATGCTTGGTCGCAATCTGCACACGCACCTCGATGCCGAGGACTACATCCATATCCTGATCGCCTGCCTTGCGCACGACATCGGCTATGTTCGCGGGCTGTTTCCGGAGGACGACGAAGACGGTTTCGTGGTCGACGAGGCCGGCACCAAGGTGTCGCTGCCGCGCGGCGCGTCGGATGCCAGTCTGATGATGTATCACGTTGATCGTTCGATGCTTTTCGTGCGGCGGCGGCTGCCGCCGATCCGCGGTATCGACAGTGAGCGCGTCGCCCGCGCCATCGAGGGCACCCGCTTCCCGGCCCGCGAAGGCCAGGAGTATGACGACGAAGCCTCGATCCTGCGCGCCGCGGATTTCATCGGCCAGCTCGGCGATCCCAACTATCTGCGCAAGGCCAACGCGCTCTATTACGAATTCGAAGAGGTCGGTATGAATCGTCAGCTCGGCTACGACTCGCCCGCCGACATCGTGAACCGTTATCCACAATTCTACTGGAACAGCGTCGCACCGCACATCCAGACCGAGATCGGCTATCTCAACAAGACCGAGATCGGCCGGCAGTGGATCGCCAACCTCTACAGCAACGTGTTCCGCGCCGAGCGCGAGATCTCGCTGTCAGGCCCGCAGAAATAGGGGCTCTTGCAGCCCGCATGGAGCGCGTTCGCGACGCCTGGATTTCGCGGAGCCTGTCATCGGACGGCGCTTCGCGCCGATCCGTTGGCTCCATCCGGATTACGAGATCGCGCAACTCCGTGAGCAAATCATGCAACAAAAAACCATCAGCACGGATATCCTCGACATCGCCTATCTCGAATACGGCGCGCCGGATGGCTGGCCCTGCATCATGGGCCACGGCTTTCCCTACGATGTGAACGCCTATGCCGAGACCGCGCCTCTGATCGCGGAAGCGGGCGCGCGGGTGCTTGTGCCGTGGCTGCGCGGCTACGGGCCGACGCGCTTCCGGTCCGCCGCGACGCTGCGCTCCGGCGAGCAGGCGGCGCTCGGCGCCGATCTGCTGGCCTTCATGGATGCGCTTCGTATCGAACGCGCGGTCGTCGGCGGTTACGATTGGGGCGGGCGCGCGGCCTGCGTGGTCTCGGTGCTGCATCCCGAGCGCGTGATCGCCCTCGTCTCCGGCAATTCCTACAACATCCAGAACATCGCGCGTGCGATGGAGCCGGCTTCGCCATCGGAGGAAGCGGCGTTCTGGTATCAATATCTCTTCCACAACGAGCGCGGCCGCCGCGCGCTGGAGCGCAACCGGCGCGGCTTTGCGCGCCAACTCTGGGCGATGTGGTCGCCGAAATGGGGCTTCGACGACGCGACGTTCGAGACGAGTGCGGTGTCGTTCGACAATCCTGATTTCGTCGATGTCGTGATCCACTCCTACCGTCATCGCTATGGGCTGGTCGAAGGCGATCCCGCCTATGCTGCGATCGAGGCCAAGCTCGCCGCGCAGCCGCCGATCCGTGTCCCGGCGATCGCGGTCGACGGCGACAGCGACGGCGTCAATCCCGGCACTGCCCATCACGCGCCCAAATTCGAAGGCATCTTCGAACGGCGTGTCTTCGCTGGAGCCGGCCACAACCTGCCGCAGGAGCGGCCTGCGGAATGGGCGCAGGCCGTGCTCGACGTTCGCAAGGCGGCCGGGTAACGCCGATTTTCGCCGTCGCGGGGAACTTTTCGCTGACGGCGCCGTCCAAATCCTGAGCGAGAGCTGTGAGGGAGATGACCATGGGCGAGGAAAGCAAGCCGAGCGGGCCGGACCTGACCAAGGGCGTGTCGCTCGACCAGTTCAAAGACGGCAAGCTGCTCGGCCATGTCGGCGAGGAGGACATCCTGCTGGTGCAAGCCGGCAGCGAAATCTTCGCGATCGAGCCGTCCTGCAGCCACTACCATGGCCCGCTCGCCGAAGGGCTGGTCGTGGGCGACACCATCCGCTGCCCCTGGCATCACGCCTGCTTCTCCTTGCGCACCGGCGAAGCCACCCGCCCGCCGGCGCTGAACGCGCTGGCGGTCTGGGAGGTCACGCGCGACCAAGACAGGATCTCGGTTCAGCGCAAGCGCGAGATGCCGCAGCCTGCAGCGTCACATCGCAGCGCGCCGACGCCGGAAAAATTCGTCATCGTCGGCGGCGGTGCGGCGGGCTTTGCGGCCGCCGAGACGCTGCGGCGCGAGGGCTTTGCCGGCACCATCACCATGCTCAGCGATGACGGCGCGATGCCGGTCGACCGGCCGAACCTCTCCAAGGATTACCTCGCCGGCAATGCACCCGAGGATTGGCTGCCGCTGCGGGGCGAGGACTATTATCAGGATGCGGGCATCGATCTCAGGCTCAGCACCAACGTTGCAGCGATCGATCCGAAGGCGCGCATCATCACGCTCGGCAGTGGCGACAAGCTGCCGTTCGACCGGCTGCTGCTCGCAACCGGTGCCGAACCGGTCAAATTGCAGATTCCGGGCGCGGACCAGCCCCATGTGCACACCTTGCGGACCGTCGCCGACAGCCGCGAGATCATCAAGGCGGCCGGCAGCGCGAAGCGCGCGCTGGTGATCGGCGCCAGCTTCATCGGCCTCGAAGTCGCGGCCTCCTTGCGGGCGCGCAAGCTGGAGGTGCATGTGGTTGCCCCCGAGCAGCGGCCGATGCAGCGCGTGCTCGGCGCCGAGATGGGCGATTTCGTCCGCGCGCTGCATGAAGACAATGGCGTCCACTTTCACCTCGAGGACACCGTGGAAAAGCTCGAGGGCAAACGCGCCACGCTGAAGAGCGGCAGTGTGATCGAGGCCGATCTTGTCGTGGTCGGGATCGGTGTCAGGCCGCGCCTTGTGCTCGCCGAGCAGGCGGGGCTCGCCATCGATCGCGGCGTCAGCGTGAACGAGTATCTCGAGACCAGCGCATCAGGCATCTTCGCGGCCGGCGACATCGCGCGCTGGCCAGATCCGCATTCGGGCCAGGACATCCGCGTCGAGCACTGGGTGGTGGCAGAGCGGCAGGGCCAGGCCGCGGCGCGCAACATGCTCGGCAGGCGCGAACGCTTCGACGCCGTGCCGTTCTTCTGGTCGCAGCACTATGACGTTCCGATCAACTATGTCGGCCATGCCGAGAGCTTCGACGACATCGCGATCGACGGCAGCATCGACGGCAGGGACTGCCTGCTGAAGTACCGCAAGGGCGGGCGCGTGCTGGCGGTCGCTTCGATCTATCGCGATCTCGATAGTCTCAAGGCCGAGCTCGACATGGAGCGCTCGCGCACGTGAGGCGTCCCGTCCGCCCTTGACTTAAGTCAATGGGGGCTCCCGCGGGGGCTGCTCTACTGGCTGTTGTCCCGGCGCGGCTCGTGCTATCCTGAGATGTGCCTTGGGACTTCGCATGCAGGAGTAGCCGTCATGACAAGTGCTTCGGATACGTCTCCAAACTTGGGTCTTGGGTCCGGCATTGCTGCGCTGCACGCCAAGTGGGGCTGGATCGTCGCCCTCGGCGTCGTCTATCTCATCACCGGCTTCATCGCGCTCGGCAGCATGATGATGGCGACGGTGGCGAGCGTGCTCGTGGTTGGTGTGATGATGATCATCGCCGGGGTCACCGAGGTGATCGGCGCGTTCCAGATGAAGAGCTGGGGCAAGTTCCTGATCTGGGCCTTGCTCGGCGTGCTCTATATCGTCGCGGGCTTCCTGACCTTCGAGAACCCGTTGTTCGCCGCGGTGCTGCTCACCTTGTTCCTCGGCGCGTCGCTGCTGGCCTCGGGCGCCGTCAGGCTGTTTCTCGCCTTCAGCATGAAAAGGGAAAGCCCGTGGGTGTGGGTGGCGCTGTCTGCAGTCATCACTCTGCTGCTCGGGCTCTTGATCCTGGCGCGCTGGCCGGTCAACAGCGTCTATATCCTCGGCCTGTTCCTCGGCATCGACCTGATCATGGCCGGCGCCGGCTGGGTCAGTCTGGGCTTTAGCCTGCGGCGGCGCCATTAAGGTTTGATCCGGAGAAGGACCGTGATCGCCCAAGAGCGCGATGACCGTTCATCCAGATTTCATCGCGCGTCGGGCGACGCTGAGGGATTGTCATGCGCTGGTTTCATCTCGCCGTGATCGTGTTTTTCGCCGCAGCGACCATCGTCTTCGCCGTGCAGAATCTCGACACGGTCACGATCTCCTTCTTCAAGATGAATCTCAGTCTGCCGCTCGCGCTCCAAACCCTCGTTGTCTATCTCGTTGGAGCCGCGACCGGCGGCAGCCTGTTCGCCCTGCTGCGGCGTTCATACGCTGGTTCGAAACGAGACGTCGAATGAACCAGCAACTCGACGCAAGACCATCTTGCGGAACTCCGCTGAGCTGACGTGCTGGCAAAAAGCAGCACGCCGCGCGGTCGCCTCGCGTGGACGATCATCACCGGGGAGAAACCATGAGAGCCGCTTTGGTCCTGGCCGCAGCGCTGGCTGTCGCCTGCCTGTCCACGCCCGTCTCCGCGCAAAAGTCCTACGGTCCTGGTGTCAGCGACACCGAGATCAAGATCGGCAACACCATGCCCTATAGCGGCCCGGCATCGCCGCTTGGCATCACCGGCAGGGTCATCTCCGCTTATTTCGACGAGGTCAACGAGAAGGGCGGCGTCAATGGCCGCAAGCTCAACCTGTTGTCGCTCGACGACGCCTTCTCACCGCCGAAGACCATGGAAGCCGCGCGACGCCTGGTCGAGGGCGACGGCGTCGCCTTCATCTTCGCGACCATGGGCACCGCGCCGAGCTCGGCGATCGCAAAATACCTCAACAGCAACAAGGTGCCGCAGATCTTTTTGATCAGCTCGGCCTCCAAGTGGAACGATCCCGCCAACATGCCGTGGTCGATGGCGCTGCCCTGGGCGCCGAACTACACCAGCGAGGCCGCGATCGACGTCGCCTACGCCCGCGCCAAGAACCCGAATGCGCGCTTCGCGGTGCTCTATCAGAACGACGACGCCGGCAAGGAATATTTTCGCGGCGTCAAGGAAGCGCTTGGTGCCGACGCCGACAAGGCGCTCGCGATGGCCTCGAGCTTCGAGGTCACCGATCCCACCGTCGATTCCCAGGTGCTGACGCTGGCCAACACCAAGGCCGATGTCTTCATGATCTATTCGGTGACGCCGCGCGCCTGCGCGCAGGCGATCCGCAAGGCCCATGAGGTCGGCTGGCAGCCGACGCGCTTCCTCGCCAGCGGCTGCGCCAACAAGGCGACCGTGATGGTGCCGGCAGGTCTCGACGCCGGCAAGGGCGTGCTGTCGCTCGGCTCGCTCAAGCCGTTTGTCGAGCAGCCGAAGGACGACCCGTCGATGACGGCCTATATCGACTTCATGAAGAAGCGCCTGCCCAATGCCGACATCAACAACGTCGCCGGCCTGTACGGGTACACCGTCGCCGAGGCGCTGGTCGTCCTGCTGAAGCAGTGCAAGGACAATCTGACGCGCGAGAACATCATGGCGCAGGCGGCGAACCTCAAGAACGTGCCGCTGTCGCTGTTGATGCCCGGCATCACCCTCAACACCACGCCGCAGGATTTCCGCCCCATCAAGGACGGCTATATGCTCCAGTTCGACGGCAACGACTGGATCGTGGCGAGCGAGCTCTTGCGCGGGACGTGAGGCGCAGCAGAGACAGTGCACCCTCTCCCCTTGCGGGAGAGGGTGGATCGCCGCGAAGCGGCGAGCCGGGTGAGGGGTTTGTCTCCGCGAGTCGTCTCGACATTTGAACTCGCGGAGCCAACCCCTCATCCGGCGCCATAGCCGAAGCTTGGCTTCGGCGTTCTCAAGAACGGCGGCCGAAGGCCGCCTATGCCACCTTCTCTCGCAAGGGGAGAAGGGAAGAGGCATCATTAAGCGTTGCGAACAGGAGAACCCCATGGACTTTCAACACTCCGCCCGTTCGCTGGAGCTGCAGGAGCGCGTCCGCCAGTTCATGCGGACGCATGTCGAGCCGGTCGAGGAGCTCTATTACGAGCAGGTCAAGCCGGAGGCCACGCGCTACAAGACGCCGCAGATCCTCCAGGACCTGAAGCGGCTGGCGCGGGAGCAGGGGCTCTGGAACCTGTTCCTGTCAGGCGAGCACGGCCAAGACCCTAACAACACTGGCCTCACCAATCTCGAATACGCGCCGGTGAAGGAGATCATGGGCCGCGTCCTCTGGGCGCCCGAAATCTTCAACTGCTCGGCCCCCGATGTCGGCAACATGGAGGTGCTGGCGAACTACGGCACGCCGGCGCAGCAGGAGCGCTGGCTGAAGCCGCTGCTGGAGGGGCGCATCCGCTCCGGCTTCTCGATGACGGAGCCGCAGGTCGCCTCCAGCGATGCCACCAACATTCAGTGCGAGATCAAGCGCGACGGCAGCGACTACGTCATCAACGGCCGCAAATGGTTCACGTCGGGCGCGATGAACGAGGATTGCGAGATCCTGATCGTGATGGGCAAGACCGCGCCCGACGATCCCGACCGCCATCGCCAGCAATCCATGATCCTGGTGCCCAAGGCGACGCCCGGCGTGCGCATCGTCCGCGATATGCTGACCTACGGCTACGACGACGCGCCGGTCGGCCATCCCGAAATCGTCTACGAGAATGTCCGTGTACCGGCCGAGAACATCCTGCTCGGCGAGGGCCGCGGCTTCGAGATCGCGCAAGGCCGGCTCGGCCCCGGCCGCATCCATCACTGCATGCGCCTGATCGGCTGCGCCCAGCGCGCGCTCGAATTGATGTGCCAGCGCTCGGTGTCCCGCACAGCCTTCGGCAAGCCGCTCGCAGACCAGGGTTCGGTGCGCGAGGACATCGCGCACTCCTTCTGCGAGATCGCACAGGCGCGGCTGCTCACGTTGCAAGCTGCCGACAAGATGGACCGCGAAGGCAACAAGTCCGCGCGCGACTTGATCGCGGCCGCCAAGATCGTGGTGCCCAGCATGGCCGCCCGCGTCATCGACCGCGCCATCCAGATCCACGGCGCGGCCGGCGTCTCGCAGGACACCTTCCTCGCCCGCGCCTACGTCTATGCCCGCTTCATCCGCATCGGCGACGGCCCCGACCAGGTGCACCTTGCCGCGGTCGGCAAGGAGCTGATCAAGCGCGGCGGGGTGATGGGGTAGCGTCTGACCCTCTCCAGGGGAGCCTGCACCTTGATGTGGGATGAACGCTCATAACGGCGCGCAGGATGCCGCGCGTAGCCGAAGCGTCTCGCCATTCGACCTGACATTTAACCATGAAACGGTACTGTTTCAGGTCGTTACGGCATCGTTTCAGACCATTGTAGCACAATAGTAACGACTCCCGATTGAAAGTGGCGCGGAGTGCGCGCTGCGGCAGGTTCGCGCACAGGTGAGAGAATAGACCGCTTCCGTTCGAGGAGAGGGCCTTTGCCGGCGTCAAAAGAGGCGGTCACGCCCCTGGCCATGTCAGGAAGCACGGTTAGCATGAGCTACCGCTGGATCATCGTGTCGGCGATCCTGCTGATGGCCTTGCTCGTTCAAATGCCTGTCGTTCTCAACGCGGATTTGAGCTGCCTGCTGACCGAAGGCGAGAAGGTTCTCGATGGCGGAAAGCTCGGCGTCGACGTCTTCGAGCTGAATCCGCCGCTGTCGGTCTATTTGTACATGCCGGCGTTGCAGCTTGCGCGCATCACCGGCATTGCCCCCGAGATCATCGTGATCATCCTGGTGATGATCGAGATCGTTGCCGCACTCGTCATCATCGATCTTGCCGCTGCGGCGGCAAAGCTGGAAGCCGACGAGAGGAGCATTTCGGCGTGCGTGCTCGCATTCCTGTTCGCAATTTTTCCCAGCGCCGTATTCGGACAGCGTGAACACATCGCCGTCATTGCGATGACGCCTTTCGTCGCCATCGCTGCGATCCGCTGGCGCGGGCTTGCGCCCGGACCGGTTGCGATCCTGGCGGGACTGGGTGCCGGCTTGGCCATGAGCCTCAAGCCCTACCTTGCCCTCGTGGTCGGCCTGCCGATCATCCTCTGCGTCCTCCGTCAACGCTCCATCAGACCCTTGTTCACCCCCGAAGCGTGTGTGGCCGCTGCTGTCGTCATCGGCTACGGAGCGGTGCTCGCCATCTTCTTTCCGGCTTATCTGTTGACCTTTGCCCCGATGGTCACTGCCGCCTATGTGCCATTGAGGATGGATTTCGGCGATCTGCTTTTTTTCCCGGCCGTTATGCTGGTCGCTTCCGTCGGCCTTGTGCGCCTGTTGGCGCCGCAGGACTTCAAATGGGAAGGCGGCGCAACGCCGTGGCTGGCCGCAGCGGTTGGCGGAGCGGCGAGTTTCATCATCCAGGGCAAGGGCTGGACCTACACCGCTTTTGCGCTTTGCATGTTTGCGAGTGCCGCGCCATTGCTGCAGGCTCGTACGAAGACGTTGCGCCTGCCTGTCATGATCTGCGCTCTTGCTGCGATTGTGTGCATCGGCTCCCGCTTGTCCCTTCAGGTGCGGCCGTTCCCGCCGCTGGAGGGGCGTATCCTGGCCCTTGCCAAGCATCCGCGGCTGATCACGATCGGCGATCACGTCGCTCTCGGGCATCCGCTCGTCCGTCAGATCAATGCGACCTGGGCGGGTAACACGTGTGGGCAGGCGTTGGCGGCCGGCTCGATGCTCCAACAGAAGAGCTCGCAACTGCCTGAGGGTGAGCGAGCGAAACTGGACGGCATCATCAATTTCGAGCGGCGGCTGCTGTTGGCGGACCTGCGAGCAGGTCGGCCGAACGTGATTCTCGTGGATACCTACCTGCTGAGCTCAATGCCGTTCGATTGGCTGGCCTGGGCCAATTCGGATCCCGACCTCAAGGCGGAGTTGAGCCGTTATCGTGAAGTCGCGGATGCCGACGGCCGCGTTCGCATATTGGTCGATCCTTCCGGTTCGGAATGATGGTCCCGTCTCGTTCGGGGCTGAATGCGCCATGATCACATCATGCCAGTGTTTTGCCCGACGCGTCAAACACATTTCGTAAAATCAGCAGGCGCTCGCGCCGGCGATCAAGCCATTGATTCAGCTATCCCCGCCTACTGTGCATGGGGTTGTTTTCCCGATTTTTGTTGGGCGGGCCCCGCCGCGGCGGCCGCGCTCACCCCGCCTTGGCGATACGGCTGTCCGCCGCCCCCGAACGCAGGTTCTGGAAGAACTTTTCCACCTCGCGCGACAGCGTGTCCGCCGTCTCCGTCAGGCTGCTCGCCGCCGTCAGCACGGAGGCTGCCGCCGTGTCGGTCTCGCCGATGGCGTCGCGCAGCGAGGTGATGTTGGCAACCAGGGTCTCGTTGCCCTGCGCGGCCGATTGGGCATTGGACGAGATCTCGCGCGTGGCGGCGTCCTGCTGGCCGATGGCGCCGGCGATGGCCGAGGTGACCTCGTTGATCTCGCGCACGGCGCCGCCGATCTCGCGCACGGCATCGACCGCGTTGCGGGTGGACGCCTGGATCATCGCGACGTTCTCGCCGATCTCGGCGGTCGCCTTGGCGGTCTGACCCGCCAGCGCCTTCACTTCGTGCGCGACGACGGCAAAGCCGCGGCCGGCGTCACCGGCGCGCGCGGCTTCGATGGTGGCGTTGAGCGCGAGCAGATTGGTCTGCTCGGCGATGGCCTGGATCAGGTTGAGCACGCCGTCAATGCGCTGGGTGGCGGCCGCGAGGCTTTCGATCTCGGAGATCGACTTCTCGGTACGCTGGCCGGTCTGCTCGACTGCACCTGCGGACTGCCGCACCTGGCGGCCGATCTCCACCACCGACGCGGACAGCTCCTCGGCCGCGCCCGCCACCGCCGTGACGTTGTGCGAGGCCTGCTCGGTGGCGTTCGCGGCGGTGCCGGCGCGGCTGCTCGCATCCGCCGTGACGCGGGTGATGGTCTGCGCGGTCTCGCGCATGACGGAGGCGTTGTCGCTGAGGCCGCGCATGATCGCGCCGATCGCCTCGCCAAACGCCTCGACGGATTGCTCGATGTGGCGGGCGCGCTGCTCGCGCGCGGCGGAGTCCTGGGAGACCTGCGAGGCGAGATTGCGGTTGCGGCCCATCGCGTCCTGGAAGATCTGGATGGCGCGTGCCAGCGCGCCGATCTCGTCGGCGCGCTCGGAGTGCGGCACCACGACATTCTCGGCGCCGTCCGCGACCTGCTCGATGGTCGCGGTGATGGCGGAGAGGGGGCGCGCGATCGAGCGGGCGATGATGACGATGCCGATCACGACGAGCGCCAGCGCCACGCCGCCGAGGCAGGTCAACACGAAGGAGAGGGTGCGATTGGTCTCGGTCTCCAACGCGATCTGCCTGGCGCGCTCGGCATAGACCTTGGACAGCGCCTCGAGATCCTTGTTCAGCGCCGAGCGCACGGCGCGATTGGCGTCGTTGTCGCCCCATTCGCGGCCGGCGGCCGCATTGATCTCGACGCCGCGGCGCACCAGCTCTTTGCGGAATTCGACGAACTGCTCGATGCGCTTCTTGAACGTGGCGAACTGCTCGGCATCGTCGGCTTTGACGATGGTCTCCCAGCGCTTCACGACATCGAGGATCTGGGCGTTGAACTTGAGCAGGCCTTCGCCGTATTTCTTCACGACGGCCGGTTCGGTCGACATGTAGACGCCGCGCGATTCCATCACGACCGCGTAGACCAGCGAGTTGACCCGCTCGACATTGAGTGCTGCGGCGTTCGCCGTCTCGATCGCGCTCGTCAACTCGGCGCTGCGGCGGCTGTTGTAGTCGGACAGCAACGCGATCGCCGCCGTGAGCAGCGCAAACAGCGCGAAGATCGCATAGAGCTTGGTCGCAAGCGCGAAGCGGCCTGCCAGCCCCGTGGCATTCCCAGAACGGTCGGTTGTCATGCTTTTCAGAGGCCCCAATGGCCGGCAATGGCCGGAGAGCGCGGTCGTATAAAATTGATGCAAAACTATGCAGAATGAAGATGGACGCCGTCTTAACGCCGTGGCCCAACCCCTTCGTCCTTAGTCGAAAGAAAGGTCTGCTATTTCAGCCGCTTGGCTCCATTGTCTCGGTTTCCGCCGGGCCGGCCCGGGATTCGCCCACGATGCCCCAAACATCGGCGTGCACGCCGGCCGCCAAGCGCGTATTCGATTTTGAGTCGGCCACTGGCCGATGAACCCCGGAGGGGCCTTTGGTCTACCGCCACACCATCGACGCCACGACCTATACATTCCCGGACCTGCGCGACCTGCTCGCCAAGGCGACGCCGCCGCGCTCCGGCGACCGGCTGGCCGGAATCGCGGCCGTCAGCGCCGAGCAGATGATCGCGGCGCGGATGGCGCTGGCGGATGTCCCGCTCGGGCAATTCCTGCAGGAAGCGGTCATCCCCTATGAAAGCGACGAGGTCACCCGCCTCGTCATCGACAGCCACGACGCAAAGGCCTTCGCGCCGGCGGCTTCGCTGACCGTCGGCGCCTTCCGGGACTGGCTGCTGTCGGATGCCGCAACGCCCGAGGTTTTGCGCAAGCTGGCAGGCGGCATCACCCCGGAAATGGCGGCGGCGGTCTCGAAGCTGATGCGCAACCAGGACCTGATCCTGGCGGCGCGGAAATGCGAGGTCACCACCGCCTTTCGCAACACCATCGGGCTGAAGGGGCGGATGAGCACGCGGCTCCAGCCCAACCATCCCTTCGACGATGCCAGGGGTATCACCGCCTCGATCCTCGACGGCATCCTGCTCGGGGCCGGCGATGCCTGCATCGGCATCAATCCGGCGAGCGACGATCCGGCCGTCATCGCGCAATTGCTGCGGCTGCTCGACGAGATCATCGCGCGGCTGAAGATCCCGACCCAGGCTTGCGTGCTCACCCATGTCACGACGACGTTGTCGCTGATCGGGCAGGGCGTGCCGGTCGACCTCGTCTTCCAGTCGGTCGCCGGCACCGAGGCCGCCAATCGCAGCTTTGGCGTCGACCTCGCGCTCCTGAAGGAGGCGCAGCAGGCCGGCCTGTCGCAGAAGCGCGGCACGGTCGGCGAGAATGTGATGTATTTCGAGACCGGTCAGGGCTCGGCGCTGTCGGCGGGCGCCCATCACGGCGTCGACCAGCAGACCTGCGAGGCGCGGGCCTATGCGGTCGCCCGCGCCTTTGCGCCATTGCTGGTCAACAGCGTGGTCGGCTTCATCGGCCCGGAATATCTCTACGACGGCAAGGAAATCATCCGCGCCGGGCTGGAGGATCATTTTTGCGGCAAGCTGCTCGGCCTGCCGCTCGGGATCGACATCTGCTACACAAACCATGCCGAGGCGGATCAGGACGACATGGACAATCTGCTGACGCTGTTGGCGGCCGCCGGCGTCACCTTCATCATGGGTGTCCCCGGGGCCGACGACGTCATGCTGAACTACCAGTCGACGTCTTTTCACGACGCGCTCTATGTCCGCGACGTCTTCGGCCTGCGCCGCGCGCCGGAATTCGACGACTGGCTGGTGCAGTCGGGGATCGCGGGCGCCGATTTCCGTCTTGCCGGCGACGCAGGCCTGCTGCCCGATTTTGCCTCACGGCTGATCGCGTGACGCGGCGGGAGCGCCCGGCGGCTTGAGGAAACCATTGGTCCCTCTCGGAATTATGGTCCTGCCACAATATTGAGAAATTCCGGCGACAGCGTTACGCTATGTGTCTGGCTGGCAATTTCCGCAGCTATGTCGAGCGTGGCGGGGGAGCTTTGATGCGAGCTGAAAGTAACGGTACGGCCCGACGGATTCTGTGCGTGTTTCCGCGGTACACTTCGTCGTTCGGGACGTTCGAGCATTCCTATCCATTGACCGACGGCGTCCGCGCCTTCATGCCCCCGCAGGGGCTTTTGCTGCTTGCGGCCTATCTGCCCGAGGAGTGGGAGGTCAAATTCGTCGACGAGAATCTCCGTCGCGCGACCAACGAAGAGTTCGCGTGGGCGGAGGCGGTCTTCGTCAGTGGCATGCACATCCAGCGCCAGCAGATGAACGACATCTGCCGCCGCGCCCATGAATTCGATCTTCCGGTCGCGCTCGGCGGTCCCTCCGTCAGCGCCTGTCCGGACTATTATCCGTCCTTCGACTATCTCCATGTTGGCGAACTCGGCGACGCCACCAATCGGCTGATCGAGATTTTGGCGCGCGACACGTCGCGTCCCGGGGAGCAGGTGGTGCTCACCACCAAGGACCGCGTGCCGATGACGGAGTTTCCGATCCCGGCCTACGAACTCGCCGACGTGAAGAAATACTTCCTCGGTAGCATTCAGTATTCCAGCGGATGCCCCTATCAGTGCGAGTTCTGCGACATCCCCGGCCTCTATGGCCGCAATCCGCGCCTCAAGTCGCCCGAGCAGATCATCGCCGAGCTCGACCGCCTGCGCGAATGCGGGATGACCGACACGGTCTACTTCGTTGACGACAATTTCATCGGCAACCGCAAGGCGGCGATGGACCTGC
The DNA here is from genome assembly GCF_000284375.1 of Bradyrhizobium japonicum USDA 6. Classification (NCBI taxonomy): domain Bacteria; kingdom Pseudomonadati; phylum Pseudomonadota; class Alphaproteobacteria; order Hyphomicrobiales; family Nitrobacteraceae; genus Bradyrhizobium; species Bradyrhizobium japonicum. Next base: position 6,940,572 of record NC_017249.1, on the reverse strand, counting down.
TGCCGCATCTGATCGAATGGCAGAAGCGGACCGGCTATGTGGTGCGGCTCGCCTGCGAGGCGACGCTCAACATCGCCAAGCGGCCCGAGATCCTCGAGAAGATGCGCGAGGCCTATTTCATCACCATCTTCTGCGGCATCGAGACGCCCGATCCCGACGCGCTGAAGGCGATGCACAAGGACCACAACATGATGGTCCCGATCCTCGAGGGCGTGCAAACGATCAACTCCTACGGCATGGAGGTCGTGTCCGGCATCATCATGGGGCTCGACACCGACAAGCCGAACACCTCGGAAGCGCTGCTGGCCTTCGTCGAGGAGTCCCGGATTCCGCTGCTCACGATCAACCTGCTCCAGGCGCTGCCGAAGACGCCGCTGTGGGACCGTCTGGAGCGCGAGGGACGCCTGATCGAGGATGACGGTCGCGATTCCAACGTCGACTTCCTGTTGCCCTATGACGAGGTCGTCGCTTCCTGGAAGCACGCCATGGGCGTTGCCTACGAGCCCGAGAAGGTCTACGCGCGCTTCCAGTATCAATGCGACAACGTCTATGTGCACCGCCTGAAGATGCCGACGCCCGACGAGATGAAGACCTGGCCCAATATCCGGCGGGGTCTCGTCATGTTGCGCAACATCTTCTGGAAGGTCGGTGTGCTCGGCGACTACAGGCGCGTGTTCTGGAAGTTTGCGCTCGGGCGCATCAAGCGCGGCGACCTCGAAGGGCTGATCGGCTGCACGTTGATCGCGCACCATCTGATTACGTTTGCGCGCGCGGCGTCCAGCGGCAAGCAGAATGCCTCGAACTATTCGTTGCGGCTGCGCGAGGCCTCCGTTCCCGCCGAATGATGCGACATGTCTGATCCGGCCGTCCCGCGTCGCCCGACCCTCGATCTGCGGTCGCTGACGCCCGCGCGCGTCGCGCTCGGCCGCAGCGGTGCGAGCGTGCCGACAAGGGCCTTGCTGGATTTCACGCTGGACCACGCCCGCGCCCGCGATGCCGTGCACGCAGTGTTCGACGCGCCGTGTCTGGTCGCCGATCTCCGTGCGCTTGGCCTCGTCGTCACCGAAGCGCGGAGCCAGGCGGTCGACCGCAGGGATTATCTGCGGCGGCCGGATCTGGGGCGACAGCTCGATACCGGCTCGGTCGAACTGTTGGCACGACATGCCTCGGAGCCGTGCCAGCTCGCGGTGGTGATCGGCGACGGCCTGTCGGCGGCTGCGGTCCACGCCCATGCGGTGGCGCTGGTGTCTCACCTGCTGCCGCTGCTCGCGGAAGGGGGCGACGTCGCGATCAGACATGTCGTTGTCGCCTCAGGCGCGCGCGTCGCGCTCGGCGACGAGATCGGCGCGATTCTCGGCGCGCGCATGGTGGTGACGCTGATCGGCGAGCGGCCGGGCCTGTCCGCGCCCGACAGCCTCGGCGCCTATCTGACCTTCGCGCCGAAGCCGGGCCGTACCGATGCCGAGCGCAATTGCGTCTCGAACATCCACAAGGCCGGGTTGAGCCATGACGAGGCCGCCTTCAAGATCGCCTGGCTGGTCCGCGAGGGGATGGCCCGGGAGGTCACCGGCGTGGCGCTGAAAGACGAAAGCGCGGACCGTGCGCCGCGTCGAATTGGCACGGCTTTGCCCGAATGACGGGCGTTCTGGCAAAATCGCCACATCTTGATCGATTCGGCCACACTTCGCCTGCTTGCGAGTCGGGCTATTGACCTGCTAAACCCCTCGCGGCGATTTTCCGCGCATTTTCAAAGGGCAAGCCTCCCATTGGTATGGCATTTTCAAGCCGTTCGCGGGACGCAATAAGCTCACAGACCCGAGCCGATTTAGGAACTGGACAAGGCATGCTCGAAAAGCACCGCGAGAATGAGGTTCATGTCGACAAGGTCGAGCAGGGACCGACGTCCTCGATCGCCTTCGGGCTCGAGCGCATCGGGCTGATCGCGGTCCGGGCGCCGATCCTTTCCTGCATCGTCCTGCTCGCGCTTATCGTCGGCGCCGTGTTCGGTATCCACCGGATCAAGATCGATGATTCGCTGTCGCAGCTGTTCCGCTCCGACACCCGCGAATTCAAGCAGTATGAAGAGGTGACCAAGAAGTTCCCGGCCGAGGAGTTCGACGTCCTCGTCGTGGTCGAAGGCAAGAACCTCCTGGCGCGAAACAACCTCGAGAAGCTGCGCGACTTCGTCACCGACCTGCAGCTGGTCGACGGCACGCGCGGCCTGGTCTCGCTGTTCTCGGCGCGGCAAGCGCCGGCGCCGGGCAAGCTGCCGGCGGCGCTGTTCCCGCCCGAGCTGCCTGAGGGCGCGGCCTATGACAAGTTCATCGAGACCGTCAAGAACAACGAGATCATCCGCGGCAAGCTGTTGTCGGAGGACGGCACGCTGGCGCTGATCGTGCTGTCGCTCGATCCGCAGGTGGTCGCCTCCAGCAAGCTGACCAAGACCATCGGCGGCATCCGGGCGCTGATGAAGGAAGACCTCGGCGATACCGGCCTCAACGTGCAGCTCTCCGGCGTGCCGGTGATGCAGCTCGAGATCCGCAACGCGGTCGAGCGCGACGGGCTCACCTACAACATTCTCGGCATTCTCGCCGGCTGTATCATCGCCATCATCTTCTTCCGCAAGATCTCGTTCATGGTGGCGGCGGCGTTCCCGCCGATGATCGCGATCCTGCTGGCGCTCGGTGCGCTCGGCTGGGCCAATTTCAATCTCAACATGTTCCTGAACGTGATGACGCCGCTCATCATGGTCATCAGCTTCTCCGACTCGATGCAGCTCACCTTCGCCGCGCGTGACCGGCTGATCGCGGGCCAGGACAAGTTCACCGCGTTCAAGAACGCGGTGCTGGTGGTGGGACCGGCCTGCGTGCTGACGCACGGCACCGCCGGCATTTCCTTCATTGCGTTGCAATTCTCGGACTCCGACCTGATCCGCAAGTTCGGCGAGGCGGGCCTCGCCGCCACCATCATCGCGCTGGTCGCGGTGCTGTCGCTGGTGCCGGTGTTCGGCGTGCTGCTCGTGCGCAACGAGAAGCTGTTCGCGGTCAAGTTCCAGAGCGCGGATGCCGGCGTCCAGGCGCTGCGCAATTTCTGCTACTGGATCGCGGTGCGCATGGTGGGCCGTCCCGGCCTGTTCAGCCTGATCGCGGTGCTGTTTGTTGCCGGCCTCGGCGTGATCTATGCCAATCTGGAGCCGCGCTATCGGCTCGCCGACCAGGTGCCGGACAAGCGCCAGGCGGTTGCCGCCAGCGACCGGCTCGATGCCAAGCTCACCGGTGCCAACCCCGTCAACGTGCTGATCCAGTTCCCCAAGGGTGAAACGCTCTATTCGCCGGAGACGCTCCAGACCATCGCCGACGTGCATGCGACCGTCGAGAAGACGGCCGGTGTCGGCAACGTCTGGTCGCTCGAGACCCTGCGCCGCTGGCTTGCGGAAAAGGCCGGCAGCGCCGACGTCGCGACGCTGAAGGAATATGTCAGCGTCATCCCCGAGCATCTGGTGCGGCGCTTCATCGACGCCGAACAGGACGCCGTCGTGGTCGCGGGCCGCGTGCCGGACAAGGATTCCAGCCAGCTGCTGCCGATCGTCGACAAGCTCGATTCCGAGCTCGACGCCGTTCGCAAGAAGCATCCCGGCTACGAGATTGCGGTGACGGGCCTTGCCGCGATTGCTGCGCGCAACTCGGCCAGCATGATCGAGAAGCTGAACCGCGGCCTCACCGTCGAGTTCGCGCTGGTCGCGATCTTCATCGGGCTCGCCTTCCGCTCCTGGGTGGTGATGTTCGCCTGTATTCTGCCGGGCATCTTCCCCGTGGTGATGTCGGGAACGGTGCTGTGGGCGATGGGCGAGGGGCTGCAATTCGCCAGCGTCGTGGCGCTCACCGTCTCGTTCGGCCTGGGCTTGAGCGCCACCATCCACTTCCTCAACCGCTTGAGGCTCGAGAGCAAGCCGGGCGTCGGCGCGGCGCTTGCAGTGGAGCGCGCAACCGTGCTGGTCGGCCCGGCGCTGATCCTGACCACGGTGGTGCTGGCCTGCGGCCTCGTCGTCACCGTGTTCTCCGATCTGCCGTCGCTGCGGCTGTTCGGCTGGCTCAGCGCCTTCTCGATGGTGATGGCCCTCGTCGCCGACCTCTTCATCCTGCGGCCGACGGCGATGTGGCTGATCAACCTGCACGCCAGGCTTCAGGGCCCCGACAAGCCGGCGATCTGAGCGGGCGGCGGCATACGCCGCCCGTTGATTATGCCTCGACGCGGATGACGCCGTACGGATTGAACTTGAAATCGTCCTCGGCGTAGCCCTGCTCCCGCGAGAGCGTGAGCTTGCGATCGCGTAGCGTCGCTTCGATGCCACGGTCGGCCATGGCGTTGGCAAGCTCCTCCATGAGCATCACTGCCGACCACTCGTTGCCGCGCGATTTCGCGACATAGATCTCCGGCAAGCCGACGAAGTGATAGCCGACGGTCTCGTAATAGCGATCGCCTTCGAGCGGACGCTTGGCGAAAGCAAGACGACACGCCTTGGCGACGGCGAGGGTCATGCCAAGGCCCTGACTGGTCTTTGCGCCCTTGCGCGCCTGATCGCCGAGACTGCGCCACCGCTCGAGGCCGTGGGCAACGCCTGAGCTTTCGCCCTTCACGGCGGTGGCGCCGGCCTCGATCATCTCCTCGACGATGCGCAGGGCCGCCGCCGAAAAGGCGACTGCCTTCTGCTGCTCCAGCGGCGGGCTCAGCAAATAGAGCACCGCCTTGTGGTTGAGCACGGCCGCTTCGTCGGCGGTAGACCAGGCTTTCGGGAAGACGCGATCCCAGCACACGCCGAACGACCGCTCCATGTGCGGATCGGGCTTGGCTTGCGAATAGGTGCGGTCGATCTCGAAGTTGAAATCCGCGATCGTCTTGGCCACCGCCTGCGGCGGATGCAGCAGGCTCTCGTCCTTACCGAGGAAGCAGAGCACGTGACGCGGTTTCACCGACGAAGGCTGCATGCTCGTTCCCTGCTGGTCATCGGCGAAGGCGCGGCTGGCTACGAAGAGCCCGGCGGCCTTGAGCAGATGTCTGCGAATTGGGTCCATGTCCGCGTCAGCAAAAAGCCCCCGGCTCGTAAGAACCGGGGGCGTGTTCCTCTCGATGCGGGAAGGGCGTCAGCCCTTCGTCATCGTGATGTTGACGCCGCGGATCTCGCCCTTGGAAGAGATCTGCACCGTCTGCTTGGTGCCGTTGGTGCGCAGCGACAAGTTGGCGGCGAAGCCGTTGGCCTCGACGAACACCTCGATCTGGCCGCCGCCGGCGGTACCCTGGAGATTGCCGAAGATGTTGCGGTTGGTCTCGCTCCAGTTGCCGGAGATTCGCTCGCCTTGGCTCGTCACGTCGCTGGTGAGGTCGAATTTGTAGCTGTCGGACGCGCAGTGCAGGGCCTGCTTGAGGCTAAGACCGGTGCCGGCGACCTTGTAGTCGGCCTTGCAGCGGATGCGCTCGGTGCTGCCATCGGACAGCGACACCGTGCCGGTGCCGGTCCACGCACCGTCGAAACCTGCAAACGGTCCGGACGACTGAGCATGGCTTGCCGAGACTGAGAAGAGCAGCGCAGCCCCGATGCCGGCCGCCTTGATTGCCTGTCCAGATCGCCCAAAGAATTGCATTTTTGAATATCCCGTTTTCGAACGACGTTCGCTTATGATGAACGTCTCGCCACATCGAAAGTTTAGTGTTCCGAGCCTGTGTCTGGTTCAAAGCCTGACAGCCAGGGATGGTGGTTCACGACGCCCTCGCGCCAGGTCGGCCTGCGCGATTCTCTCTGTTTCGGTGTGTTTCTGGCGGCAAAAGCAGGGCCGAGAGATGCAGCTCTGCAACAGGTACGCATCAAAACGCGGTGTGCCAGAATTATGACGTAGTATCAATCTCTTACATCTGCCAATGAAGAGTGAGGGAAGACCCGATTTGGTGGATGTGGCGCCAATTTGGCCGCATTTGCCAGTGCTTGTGGCTTCTCCAAGGCCGCACTTTCCGCGGCGACTTGCCATCAGAACAATCCGTTCCGGTCGTCCGCCCTGTGCTGTCCGGGATAGGTGCGGTTCTGCCGTCAGAATGAAGGAATACAATGCGTAAGCTTCTCGTCGCTCTCACCCTGCTGTCGGCCTCCCTTTCGACGGCGGCATTCGCCCAGGCAGGACGCGGCACGGACGCCGAACAGAAGGCCTGCACGCGCGATGTGCAGAAGTTCTGCCGCCCGGTCATCGACCAGGGCGATTTCACCATCCTGGCCTGCCTCAAGGAGAATCGGGCCAAGATCTCGCAGGCCTGCGACCAGGTCCTGAAGAACCACAACCAATAAGCTCGGCCACTGGCCTACCAAGGGCGGCCCCGGGGCCGCCTTTTCGGGCCGGATCCGGAAGGGCAGCCATCGAGAGACAGGATTGGTTTTGCGGCCGTATTCCCCTATATGGGGGCCGCGGCGGCATCGCCGGCATGAGCCCGCGCGAGCGAAAAAGCCCTTCCTGTCCAAACGATTGTAAACCAGCCCTCGATGACCTCTGCGAGCGAATTGCGATCCGGCAAGGGTGACCGCGACGAGAATTTTCCCGTCGCGTCCTGGATCATTCATCCACGCCATCGCGCGCTGATCCTGGCGTACTACAATTTCGTCCGCACCGCCGACGACATCGCCGATCACGCGACGCTGCCGCCCGACCAGAAGCTCGCTTATCTCGACCTGCTCGAGGCGGAGCTGCTCGGCGAGGGCGACACCCAGGCCGAAGCCGTCATTCTGCGGCGGGCGCTGGCCGAGCGAGGCATGGCGCCGCGCCACGCGCTCGACGTGCTCATCGCGTTCCGCATGGACGTGACCAAGCTGCGCTACGAGAACTGGGACGAGGTCATCCACTATTGCCGCTACTCGGCGATGCCGGTCGGCCGTTTCATGCTCGACGTCCACGGCGAGAGCACGTCAACCTGGGCGGCCTCGGACGCGCTCTGCGCAGGCCTCCAGATCAACAACCACCTCCAGGATTGCGGCAAGGATTTTCGCGAGCTCAATCGTGTCTATCTGCCGCGCGACGCGCTGGCCGCGAGTGGCGCCTCGGTCGAGCAGCTCGGGCTGACGCAGTCGCCGCCGGCGATGCTGGCCTGCCTTCAGGCGCTCGCCGTGCGCAACGCAGCCTTGCTCGACGAGGGCAGGTCGCTCAGCGCGGAGATCCGCGATTTCCGCCTCGGCGTCGACGTCGCGGTGATCCAGGCCTATGCCGATCGCATCGTGCGCCTGTTGAAGGTGCGCGATCCCCTGCGCGAGCGCGTGCATCTGAACAAGTTCGAGCTTCTCACTTTCAGCCTCGCCGGCATGATCGGCGAAGTCGGCCGCCGCGCGATCGGACGCAAGGCCATTTCCAGACCGGGGACTGCACATGACGCTTGAGGCGACCTCGCCCAGCGCCAATTACGGCTCGACCGCATCGAACAGCTCCTTCTACGCTGCGATGCGCATCCTGCCGCATGACCAGCGCGAAGCGATGTTCCAGATCTACAGCTTCTGCCGCCAGGTCGACGACATCGCCGATTCCGACGGTCCGCGCGACGAGCGGCTCGCCGCGCTTCAGGAGTGGCGCAACGACATCGACGCGCTCTATCAGGGCCATCCGCCGCCGCGGCTGAAGGACTACGTCGCCTCGGTGAAGACCTTCGGGCTCAAGCGCGAGGATTTCCTCGCGATCGTCGACGGCATGGAGATGGACGTGCCGCAGGACATCCGCGCGCCCGACATGGCGACGCTCGATCTCTACTGCGATCGCGTCGCCAGCGCCGTGGGACGATTGTCGGTACGGGTGTTCGGCCTGCCCGAGGAAGACGGCATCCAGCTCGCCTACCATCTCGGCCGCGCGCTCCAGCTCACCAACATCCTGCGCGACATCGACGAGGATGCTGGCCTCGGCCGGCTCTACCTGCCGCGTGAGGCGCTGCTGCATGCCGGCATCACCTCCAACGACCCGAACCGCGTGATCACCGAGCGCGCGCTGCCGAAGGTCTGCCAGCCGCTGACGCAGCGTGCGAAGGCGCATTTCGAGAAGTCTGACGAGATCATGAACCGCAACAAGCGCCGCGCCGTGCGCGCGCCGCGGATCATGTCGAAATACTACCATTCCATTCTGGACCTCCTGATCGCGCGCGGCTTCAACGCGCCGCGCGAGCCGGTGCGTGTGTCGAAGGTCACTCGCATCCTGATCCTGCTCCGTTACGCTTTCATCTGATGCAAAAGACAGCTCACATCATCGGTGCTGGAATTTCCGGCCTCTCCGCCGCCGTGCGGCTCGCCAATGCCGGCTTCAAGGTCGCCGTGCACGAGGCGACGCACCAGGCCGGCGGTCGCTGCCGTTCCTATTTCGACGGCGCCACCAATCTCACCATCGACAACGGCAATCATCTGCTGCTGTCGGGCAACAGCCATGCGCGCGCCTATGCCCGCTCGATCGGCACCGAGGCGGGCCTCGTCGGCCCCGAACGCGCGCAGTTTCCGTTCGTCGACATCAAGACCGGGCAGCGCTGGCAGATCGATCTCGGCGATGGCCGGCTGCCGACCTGGGTGCTCGACGAGAGCCGCCGCGTTCCCGACACCGGGCTCAGCGATTATCTCAAGCTGGCGCCGCTGATCTGGGCGTCGGAGGACACGCTGGTCGGCAAGTCGATCCCCTGCGAAGGCATCCTCTATCAGCGGCTGGTGCAGCCGCTGCTGCTTGCGGCGCTCAACGTCGATCCGCCCGAGGGCTCTGCCGGGCTTGCCGGCGCGATCGTGCGCGAGACGCTGCTTGCCGGCGGACAGGCGTGCCGCCCGCTGATCGCGCGCGACGGCTTGAGCGCCGTGCTGATCGAGCCTGCCGTGAAGTTCTTGCAGGAGCGCGGCCACACCGTTCAGCTCGGCCATGAGCTGCGTTCGTTTACGACCGGTGACGGCAAGGCCAGCGCGCTGCATTTCGGCGGCGAGGATGTGATCCAGCTCGGTGAGGGCGACGTCGTCGTGATGGCGGTGCCGCCGCGTGCCGCCGCGAGCCTGCTGCCGGGGCTGAAGACGCCGACCGAATTCCGCGCCATCGTGAATGCGCATTTCCGCTTTGAACCGCCGCCCGGTTCGGCGCCGATCCTGGGCGTGATCGGCGGCGTCGTGGAATGGCTGTTCGCGTTCCCGAACCGGCTGTCCGTGACCATCAGCAACGGCGACCGCCTGGTCGACATGCCGCGCGAGGAACTCGCGCAGGCGATCTGGAACGACGTCTGCGAAGCGGGCGGCGTGTCCGGCGAGCTGCCCCCCTGGCAGATCGTTCGCGAGCGCCGTGCCACATTTGCGGCCACACCGGCCCAGAATGCCCTGCGTCCGGGGCCGGCGACTGCGCTGAAAAACCTGTTTCTTGCCGGCGACTGGACTGCTACGGGATTGCCTGCAACCATCGAGGGATCGGTACGGTCCGGTGACCGCGCCGCCGATCTGGTTTTGGCCGCAAAGCGGCCCTGACGGGCAAAGTCCCGGTCAATTTTCAATCGACTATCGGAGCAATCGAGCGACATGGATTCCGTGAACGCGACCAGCCGCGAAGCCCAAGAATCCAGGGCGAGGATCCTGGAATCGGGCGTCCTGGAATCGAGCATTGCGTCGGCGACGCAAGGCGTTCTCGGCTTCCAGCAGTCCGACGGCCATTGGGTGTTCGAGCTCGAGGCCGACTGCACGATTCCGGCCGAATACATCCTGCTGCGCCATTATCTCGCAGAGCCCGTGGACGCCGTGCTCGAGGCCAAGCTCGGCAATTATCTCCGCCGCGTGCAGGGCGCCCATGGCGGCTGGCCGCTCGTGCATGACGGCGAGTTCGACATGAGCGCGAGCGTGAAGTCCTACTTCGCGCTCAAGATGATCGGCGATTCCGTCGACGCCCCGCACATGGTGCGTGCGCGCGAGGCGATCCATGCCCGCGGCGGCGCGATCAACAGCAACGTCTTCACGCGCTTCCTGCTTGCGATGTTCGGCGTGATGACCTGGCGCGCGGTGCCGGTGCTGCCGATCGAGATCGTGCTGCTGCCGTTCTGGTCGCCGTTCCACCTCAACAAGATCTCCTACTGGGCGCGCACCACCATGGTGCCGCTGATGGTTCTCGCCGCGCTGAAGCCGCTGGCGAAGAATCCGAAGGGCGTCGGGATCGACGAGCTGTTCCTCCAGGATCCGCGCTCGATCGGCATGACCGCGAAGGCGCCGCACCAGAGCAGGGCCTGGTTCGTGCTGTTCCGCGCGCTCGACGGCATTTTGCGCGTGATCGAGCCGATGTTTCCGAAGAGCCTGCGCCAGCGCGCGATCGATGCGGCGCTCGCTTTCATCGAGGAGCGGCTCAACGGCGAGGACGGCATGGGCGCGATCTATCCGCCGATGGCCAACATCGTCATGATGTATGACGCGCTCGGCAAGGACGAGAATTATCCGCCGCGCGCGGTCACGCGCCGGGGCATCGACAAGCTGCTGGTGTTCAACGGCGACGAGGCCTATTGCCAGCCCTGCGTTTCGCCAGTGTGGGACACGACGCTGACCGCCCACGCGCTGCTGGAAGCCGGCGGTGACACGGCCGTGCCTGCGGCCAAGCAGGGCCTCGACTGGCTGATCCCGAAGCAGGAGCTCGAGGTGAAGGGCGACTGGGCGGTGAAGCGGCCCGACGTGCGCCCGGGCGGCTGGGCCTTCCAGTACAACAATGCCTATTATCCCGATCTCGACGACACCGCGGTGGTGGTGATGTCGATGGACCGCATGCGACGGGAGCACGGTGCGACCGGCTATGACGCCGCGATCGACCGCGGCCGGGAGTGGATCGAGGGCATGCAGAGCGACGACGGCGGCTGGGCCGCCTTCGACGTCAACAACCTCGAATATTATCTGAACAACATCCCGTTCTCGGACCATGGCGCGCTGCTCGATCCGCCGACCGAGGACGTCACCGCGCGCTGCATCTCCATGCTGGCCCAGCTCGGCGAGACCGAGACGACCAGCAAGCATGTGGCCGACGGGGTCGCCTATCTCAGGAAGACCCAGCACCCGGAAGGGTCCTGGTACGGCCGCTGGGGCATGAACTTCATTTACGGAACCTGGTCGGTGCTCTGTGCCCTCAACATGGCCGGCGTCCGCCATGACGACCCGATGATTCGGAAGGCCGCCGACTGGCTGGCCTCGATCCAGAACAAGGACGGCGGCTGGGGCGAGGACGCCGTCAGCTACCGTCTCGACTACAAGGGCTGGGAGGCCGCTCCCTCGACTGCCTCGCAAACGGCATGGGCCTTGCTTGCCCTGATGGCTGCCGGCGAGGTTGATCACCCGGCCGTCGCCCGGGGGGTGGAGTACCTGATTGCAACACAGAACAAAAAAGGACTGTGGGACGAGCAGCGGTACACCGCCACAGGCTTTCCTCGTGTATTCTATCTGCGTTATCACGGTTACCCGAAGTTCTTCCCGCTGTGGGCGTTGGCGCGGTATCGGAACTTGCGGAACACCAACAGCAGGGTGGTAGGGGTCGGGATGTGACTTTGGGGACGGGGGACTATCTTGCCGCGGGTAATGCCATCGACCCGCGGCCGATATTGATCGTGACTGGACTGGTTCAGGAGGCCCGTATCGCGGCTGGGCCCGGAATGGCGGTCATTTGCTCGTCGAGCAGCCCGACCCAGTTGCGGGCGCTGCTGACGGTGGTGGATCCCGAGACGATTCGCGGCGTGATCTCGTTCGGCGTGGCGGGCGGGCTCGACCCGACGCTGCGCTCCGGCGACGTCGTGCTGGCGACCGAGGTGCTCTCCGGCGATACCCGCTGGGCCGCAGGCCTGTCGCTCGGCGACGACCTGATCGACCGCCTGACGTCCGGGCGCCGCCGCGTGGTGCGCGGCAGCCTTGCCGGCGCCGAGGAGGTGGTCACCAAGAGCTCCTGCAAGGCGGCACTGCACTCGGAGACGGGCGCCTCTGCCGTCGACATGGAGAGCCATATCGCGGCCGCCTACGCCGCCGAAGCGGGGCTGCCCTTTGCCGCGGTCCGCGTCATCAGCGATCCCGCCCATCGCGCGCTGCCGGCGCTCGCCCGCGCCGCCATCAAGCCGAACGGCCAGATCGATCTCGCCGCCGTGCTCCGTGGCATCGTGCGCAATCCGGCCACGCTGCATGCGCTGGTCTCGACCGGCATCGACTTCAACCGCGCGCTGCGCAGCTTGCGCGGCTGCCGCGACTATTTGATCGGCACCGAGCTCGTCGAGAGCGAGGCCCTGGTCTCCAAGGCGGCCTGATTCTTGATGCGACAAAACAAAGGCCCGGTCGCCATTGGCGACCGGGCCTTTTGCGTTTTGGTGATTGGCCATGTTCAGCAAGTTCACCAGCGACAGGAAGGCCGGATTGATCGCGCCCGTGACGGCGGAAATCACCAAGAGCAGCAAGCCGAGACCGAGTTCTTTCCTCAGCCCCAACGCATGCGGCAACGAAGTTCCGCTCGAAGTCTGGTACGGATGGCAGGCAACCGGCTGGCTGAACCTCAAGTTCGACGCGCAATACGTGATCAATCCCGGCGGGCGCGGCTATAACGCCGTGGGCGTGAAGACCGACAATGCCGTGGTTCTCGGCATGCGCACCGAGGTTCACTTCTGATGTGACGCCAGCCCGTCTGATGCATGAGGGCGGAGCGTAGCCCCGCGCATCGCTCCGGTCTTCCCCCCTCGCGCGTGAGCTGAACAAAAGAAGAGGCCCGGTCGCGATAGCGACCGGGCCTTTTTCGTTCGTACCGAGTAGCGTGCTTACGCGGCAGTCGAAGCCTTCCGAGCGGCCTTCTCCTGCGCAGCGGCGGCCTCGTCCTTGCGGATCTCCGACAGGCGCTTCTGCACTTCCGCCGAGAAGATGTACTGCGCGGGACGCTGCTTGCTCATGTCGATCTCCGGCGCCATCGGACCGGAGGTCCTGATGCCGCGCAGCGACACCCACATCGCCTTCAGCGGGTTGTTGAGAGCTGCGGTCGCCGCCGTCGGCTCGTAGCCGCAATGGGCCATACAGTCGGCGCACTTCTCGTACTTGCCGGTGCCGTAGGTCTCCCAATCGGTGGTGTCCATCAGCTCCTTGAAGGTCTTGGCATAGCCTTCACCGAGCAGATAGCAGGGCTTCTGCCAGCCGAAGATGTTGCGCGCGGGCATGCCCCACGGCGTGCACTCGTATTCCTGGTTGCCGGCGAGGAAGTCCAGGAACAAGCCGGAATGCATGAAGTTCCACTTCTTACCCTTGCCCATCGCGAAGACGTCGCGGAACAGCTTCTTGGTCTTGGTGCGGTTGAGGAAGTGCTCCTGGTCCGGCGCACGCTCATAGGCGTAGCCCGGCGACATCGAGACGCCGACACCGAGCTCGACGGTGAGGTCGAGGAATTTCGCGATCTCCTCGGCCGGATGGCCGTCGAAGATGGTGGCGTTGACGTTGACGGTGAAGCCGCGCGCCTTGGCCGCCTTGATCGCGGAGACGGCGCGGTCGAATACGCCCTTCTGCGACACGGCCTTGTCGTGATGGTCCTTCAGGCCGTCGAGATGCACGGAGAAGAACAAATACGGGGAGGGCGTGAACAGGTCGAGCTTCTTCTCGAGCAGCAGTGCGTTGGTGCAGAGCGAGACGAACTTCTTGCGTTCGACCAGGCCACGCACGATCTCGCCGATCTCCTTGTGGATCAGCGGCTCGCCGCCGGGAATGGCGACCATCGGCGCGCCGCACTCGTCGGCCGCGTCCCAGCACTCCTGGGCGGTCATGCGGCGGTTGAGGATCGCATCCGGATAATCGATCTTGCCGCAGCCGACGCAGGCGAGGTTGCAGCGGAACAGCGGCTCCAGCATCAGCACGAGCGGATAGCGCTTGCGGCCAAGCAGTTTCTGCTTGAGCAAATAGCCGCCGATGCGCATTTCCTTGAAGAAGGGGATAGCCATTACAGGTTTCTTTCTGGGCTTGGAATTCGGGTGGGTCAGCTCGCAGCCAGTTCGGCCGGAAGCCGGAATTCGATGTTTTCCTCGCGGCCCGGCAGCACCGAGACCTTGACTGGTCCGATCCGCCGCATCGCTTCGATCACGTCATCCACGAGTACCTCAGGCGCCGAGGCGCCGGCCGTGACGCCGACGGTCTTGGCATCTTTCAACCACTCCGGATTGAGCGCGCTGCCGTCGGCAATCAAATAACTCGCGACGCCGGCCTCAGTGCCGATTTCGCGGAGCCGGTTTGAGTTCGAGCTATTGGAAGCGCCCACCACCAAGATCACGTCGACCAGCTTGCTCAAGTCCCTTACCGCAGATTGGCGGTTCTGTGTCGCATAGCAGATATCCCGGATATCCGGACCTTGAATATCTTTAAAGCGGGCCTGGAGGGCCGCAATAATGTCCTTGGTGTCATCGACTGACAGGGTGGTCTGGGTGATGTAGGCCACTGGCGTATCCGCCTGCAGCGTCAAGGCCTTAACCTCTTCAACGCTTTGGACGAGCAGCACCGGGGCCGGAACCTGGCCCATCGTGCCCTCGACCTCGGGGTGGCCGGCATGGCCGATCAGGATCAGGGTGCGGCCCCTGGCGATGTAGCGCTTCCCCTGATTGTGAACTTTCGTGACCAGCGGGCAGGTGGCATTGAGCACCGGAAGGTCGCGCGCGGCCGCCTCTTCCTCGACGCTGCGGGCGACGCCATGGGCACTGAAAACGGTCACGGCCTTCGGCGGAACCTCGGACAGTTCCTCGACGAAGATCGCGCCCTTGTTCTTCAGGCTCTCGACCACGTACTTGTTGTGCACGATCTCATGGCGCACGTAGACGGGCGGGCCGTACTTCTCCAGCGCCCGTTCCACGATCTCGATCGCACGCACCACGCCGGCGCAAAAGCCGCGCGGCTGCGCTAGATAAACTTCCATCGGACGCCCATCACGCAAGTTGCACCAATCCGCTTCTCAAGTCCCCGGCGGCACCTCGGTACTGCCCAATGAGTTGCAATAACCGCACCATTGGTTTCGCGCACGCGGTAACCACCCACCCTAGCTGGGCCCCGGCGCATGGAGGCACAGCACTTTGTGTCAAAAAATCGGCAAAAAGGAAAGACCGGATGAAACCCTGGTTCCGTTACCGTGCGCATCTGCGGTATTATAATAGCGAATTCGTTCTGAGCAAAATGGCGACATTTGTGCTCACCTCTTCGCCACTTTCCCGCCTCAAGTCACCGGCTATACCGACCGCCCCGCATGATTTTGCCACGGTCTGTCGCCGTTTACCTCGAACCTTCGTGCGGCGAGAACCACTCAAAACAGCAATAGGTTTCGCCGGGGAACTCCGATAAACAGCGGGCGTTTCCGGCAAGCTGTTAACCGCAGAAAGAAAAGATGCTGCAAAGCGTAGTCGTTGCCATCGTCAGGGCCTGCACCCGGTTTGCCTCCCTCGTCGTCGTTCTCGGGCTCCTGCTGGCGGTAGGGGCGGGCTACTACGCGTCCCAGCACTTCGCCATCAACACCGACATCAATTCGCTGATTGCCCAGAATTTGGACTGGCGCCAACGGGATCAGCAGTTCGACCGCGCCTTCGACCGCGATGCCACGATCACGGCGGTCGTCGAGGCGAAGACGCCGGAGATGGCGACCGCGGCTTCGGACGCGCTGTTTGCCAAGCTGAAGGACGACAAGACCAACTTCCAGTCGATGCAGCAACTCGGCACCGGCGAGTTCTTCGAGAAGAACGGCCTCTTGTTCCTGCCGACCGAGGAAGTCGCCAAGATCACCAGCCAGTTCGAGTCCGCAGCGCCCCTCGTCGAGATCATGGCGGGCGACCCCTCGATCCGCGGCCTGACCGGCGCGCTGGAGACCGGGCTTGCCGGCGTCAAGCGCGGCCAGGTCAAGCTCGACAACACCGCGCGGCCCTTCAACCAGATCGCGCAGACCGTCGAGACCGTGCTCAACAAGGGCAACGCCAGCTTCTCATGGCGCGAACTCGTCAGCGACGAGCCGCTGTCGGATTCCGACAAGCGCGCCTTCATCGAGTTCAAGCCGATCCTCGACTACAACGCGCTGGAGCCCGGCAAGGGCGCCACCGATGCGATCCGCAAGGCCGCGGCGGAACTGGATTTTCCGACCAAATACCAGGCGCGGGTGCGGCTGACCGGTCCGGTGCCGATCGCCAACGAGGAATACGCCACCGTCCAGGAGGGCGCCGTCGTCAACGGCGTCGGCACGGTCCTCGTCGTGCTGCTCATCCTGTGGCTCGCGCTGCATTCGGCGAAGATCATCTTCGCCGTGTTCATCAATCTCTTCGTCGGGCTTGCGATCACGACCGCCGCCGGCCTGATGATGGTTGGCTCGTTCAACTTGCTGTCGATCGCGTTCGCGGTGCTGTTCGTCGGCCTCGGCGTCGATTTCGGCATCCAGTACAGCGTTCGCTACCGCTCGGAGCGCTACAAGCACAACGACCTTTCGGCGGCGCTGGTGCGGGCTGCGAAACGCTCGGCGGTGCCGCTGTCGCTCGCGGCGATGGCGACCGCGGCCGGCTTCCTCTGCTTCATGCCGACCGACTACAAGGGCATCGCCGAGCTCGGCCAGATCGCCGGTGTCGGCATGCTGGTCGCGTTCCTCTCCTCGATCACCGTCCTGCCGGCAATGCTGAAGCTGCTCAACCCGCCCGGCGAGAAGGAGCCGGTCGGCTACGCATTCCTGGCGCCGCTCGATCACTTCCTGGAGAAGCACCGTGTGCTGGTCGTCGGCGGCACGCTGCTGCTGGCGCTCGCCGGTCTGCCGCTGCTCTACTTCATGAAGTTCGATTTCAACCCGATGAACCTGCGCAACCCGCACGCGGAGTCGATCGCGACCTTCCTCGATTTGCGCAAGGATCCGAACACCGGCGCCAATGCCATCAACGTGATGACCACGTCCGAGGAGCAGGCGAGGCAGGTCGAGGCGAAGCTGGAGAAGGTGCCTGAGGTGCTGCGCGTGATGTCGCTCGACAGCTTCGTGCCGCAAGACCAGGCGCCGAAGCTGAAGCTGCTCGCGCAGGGCGCCAAGGTGCTGAATCCCGCGCTCAATCCCGACCAGATCGACGCGGCGCCGACCGACAAGGAGAACGTCGATTCGCTGAAATCCTCGGTCGACAATCTGCGCCGGACCGCCGGTGACGCGAAGGGCCCGGGTGCGGTCGCCTCGCGCCGGCTTGCGGACGCGCTCGAGAAGCTCGCCAATGGCGACGAGGCCACGCGGAACAAGGCGCAGGACGTGTTCGTCACGCCGCTGAAGATCGCGTTCGGCCAGCTCAGGAACGCGATGCAGGCCGGGCCGGTCACCCTGAACTCACTGCCGCCCGATCTCGTCAACGCCTGGAAGAGCAAGGACGGCATCATCCGCGTCGAGGCGTTGCCGAAAGGCGATCCCAACGACAACGACACGCTGCGCAAATTTGCAGCAGCGGTGCTCGCGGCCGAGCCGACCGCGATCGGCGGGCCGGTCTCGATCCTGAAATCCGGTGACACCGTGGTGAAGGCGTTCATCCACGCCGGCATCTACGCGCTGCTGGTGATCGGCCTGTTGCTTTGGATCACGCTGCGGCGGTTCGTCGACGTGCTGATGACGCTGGTGCCGCTGCTGGTCGCCGGCGCGGTGACGCTCGAAATCTGCGTGTTGATCGGCCTGCCGCTCAACTTCGCCAACATCGTCGCGTTCCCGCTGCTGCTCGGCGTCGGCGTTGCCTTCAAGATCTATTATGTCGTGGCCTGGCGCTCTGGCAGGACAAACCTGCTCCAGACCAGCTTGACGCGCGCAATCTTTTTCAGCGCGCTGACGACGGCGACCGCATTCGGCAGCCTGTGGCTGTCGAGCCACCCCGGAACATCCAGCATGGGCAAGCTGCTCGCACTCTCGCTGGTGACGACGCTTGCCGCAGTGCTGCTGTTCCAGCCGGCCCTAATGGGCAAACCCCGCAATCTCAGGGAGTAGGCAGATGTCGCCGATCGAGTCGGCGGCGTTCTTCTGACCGGGCTTGGCGGTGGTGGCGGTCTTCGGGGCCGCGGCGGGGGCCGGCGCTGTGGCGCTGGCGCCGGTCGTGCCGCCGCCTGTGGTGCCTTGGGCTTTCGGCGCCGCGCCGGTAGGCTTCGGCGCGCCCTTAGCCATGGCGTTGGCGGTGCTCAAGGGAATCGGCGGGGCGACGCGGGTCCAGGTCTCGCCGCCGCAGAGGAAGCCCATCACGCAGCCCTTGATTTCGAGCTGGTCGGTGCCGACGGGCGTGATGGTTGCGCTGTAGAGCTGGCCGTCCTTGGCGTTGTAGACCTGCCCTTCCCACTGATCGACGCCGGGCTTCTTCTTCATGTCGATCAGGGTCGCCATGCCCAGCGTCGGCCTGGTCTTTTTCGACGGATCCGGATTGTATTCATCGCGGCCGCCGGGCTGCTTTTCCCAGGAAACCGCGCCCCACATGCTGCCATTGCATTGGGCGACACGAATGTTGGCGACAGCATCGGCAACCCGCCAGTCGCCGGTCGGATCGGCGGCGAGCGCCGGGGTCAGGCCGGTGAAGCCGCCAGCCAGTATTAGTCCGGTGTAAAGGGCTAAACGCATGATAGTTCCTTGGCAGTGCAACATGGTTTAAAGCTGTGCTTGCGAAGATGGTCCGAAAAAGGGCAAAAGGCCGCACAGACCGTTTTCGGTAACGGTCCCTTTTCAGTTGACGAGCCGGCCCTCAAGCGAAGTATGTAGCGGATGCACAGCCCAAATCCAGACATGTCTCAGCTATTCGCGGACCGTCAGGCCCAGCGCAGCACCCTGCATAATCGGCATCTGAACGAGCAGTTCGTTCGGGTTCTCAAGACCATCGGCTACGACGTCGGCTTCCAGAAGGGGCAGGGGCAGTACCTCTACGATCGCGAGGGCGCGCGCTATCTCGACCTGTTGTCCGGCTTTGGCGTGTTCGCGATCGGGCGCAATCACCCGGTCATGCGCGAGGCGCTGAAGAGCGTGCTCGATGCCGACCTGCCCAATCTCGTCCAGTTCGACGTCTCGGTGCTCGCCGGCGTCCTCGCCGAGCGGCTGCTGAAATACGTCCCCTATCTCGACAAGGCGTTCTTCGCCAATTCCGGCGCCGAATGCGTCGAAGCGGCGATCAAATTCGCGCGCGGCGCCACCGGCCGTCCCGGCATCGTCTATTGCGCCCACGGGTATCATGGCCTGACCTATGGCGCGCTGTCGCTGACGGGTGATTCGAACTTCCGCACCGGCTTCGAGCCGCTGCTGCCCGGTTGCACCTCTATCCCGTTCAACGACCTCGCCGCGCTCGAAAAGGCGCTGGCCTCGCGCGAGGTTGCGGCCTTCGTTGTCGAGCCGATCCAGGGCAAGGGCGTCAACATGCCCACCGACGAGTTCCTGCCGGGTGCTGCCGCGCTCTGCAAGAAATACGGCACGCTGTTCGTCGCCGACGAGATCCAGACCGGCATGGGCCGCACCGGCCGCTTCCTGGCGGTCGAGCACTGGAACGTCGAGCCCGACATGGTCCTGCTGTCGAAGTCGCTGTCCGGCGGCCACGTGCCGGTCGGCGCCGTGCTGACGCGCAAGAGCATCTTCGACAAGATATTCAACCAGATGGACCGTGCGGTGGTGCACGGCTCCACCTTCTCCAAGAACGATCTGGCGATGGCCGCGGGCATCGCGACGCTCGACGTCATGGAGTCCGAGAAGCTGATCGAGTCCGCCGCCAAGCGTGGCGCCGAGCTGCGCCTCGCGCTGACGCGCATGGTGCCCGGCTACGAGTTGATGAAGGAAGTGCGCGGCAAGGGCCTGATGATCGGCGTCGAGTTCGGCCCGCCGAAGTCGCTGCGGCTGCGGGCGTCCTGGAACGTGCTGGAAGCAGCCAACAAGGGCCTGTTCTGCCAGCTCATCACCGTGCCGCTGTTCAAGGATCACAAGATCCTCACGCAAGTCGCCGGTCACGGCAGCCACACCATCAAGTTGTTGCCGCCGCTCACCATCACCGAGGAAGATTGCGGCTGGATCGAGCGCGCCTTCGACGACGTCATCGCCGGCAGCCACAAGGTCCCCGGCGCGATCTGGTCGCTCGGCAAGACGCTGGTGGACAACGCGGTGCGGCGGTCGGCGTAAGGTCACCGATCGCTCAGGCCGCTTTCGGCTTGTTCACGGTCTTGATGCGGTCGAGTGCCTTGCCGAGATCGCGTCTGGCGATCTGGATGTCGTAATCATTCTGAAGATTGAGCCTAAGCTCGGCGGTCGTGCCGAGCGCCTTGGCCAGCCGAAGTGCGGTGTCGGCGGTGATCCCGGTCTGCTCATTCGCAATCCGCCCGATCCGCGTGCGGGGCAGGCCGCATGTCTTGGCGAGAGCGGGGAGACATGTTCGGCGGAACAAGGAATTCCTCCAGCAGAACCTCGCCAGGATGCAGGGGCTTGAGTTTCTTGGCCTTCTCCTACCGTCGCCAAATATACATTCACGAGCTGCCGTTTCGATAGCGTCCTGGTGATCGTCCAAACATGCGACTGAAGGCCTTCGAGAACGACGGCGCGGACTCGTAGCCTACGGCCCGTGCGATCTCGTCGATGGAGCGGCCGGTTTCACGCAGCGCTTTCGCCGCCAGGCTCATCCGCCAGCGCGTGACATAGGCGAGCGGCGGCTCTCCGACCAGTTGCGTGAAACGGCGCGCGAAGGTGGCGCGGGAGAGCAGGGCGTGATCCGCCAGGGCTGCGACCGTCCAGTCGTCCTGCGGCTGCTCATGGATGAGGCGCAAGGCGCGCGCAATCGCGGGATCGCTCAATGCGCCGAACCAGTTGCCGCTGCCCGCGGGCTGATTGTCCATCCACGCGCGCAACAGCAGGACCAATGCGCTGTCGAGCAGGCGCGATGCGATGATTTCGGCCTCGCTGCGGCGGCCCTGCGCTTCGACACGGAGCAACTGTAACGCCAGTCGCAACGGCTCGTTGGCCTCGACCTG
Organism: Bradyrhizobium japonicum USDA 6; assembly: GCF_000284375.1. NCBI lineage: Bacteria > Pseudomonadati > Pseudomonadota > Alphaproteobacteria > Hyphomicrobiales > Nitrobacteraceae > Bradyrhizobium > Bradyrhizobium japonicum. The sequence continues at coordinate 6,919,625 of NC_017249.1, read as the reverse complement.
CTTTGCGGTGAGGTGAACCAAGGGCGGCATCAGCGACACCATCGGATGAGGCCCAGCCTCGTCGAGCTGGTATTTCGCGCATAGCAGCCTCGTTGCATCGGACGCCGAGGCCGCCTCCGGGGCTGATACGGCGGACAGCGCGTCACGAATGGGAATGATCTCGGCATCCGGCGGATCGCTCAGCGCATGGCCGACGCCACTCGCGACCAGGACCACGTCGCCGGGTGAAAGACGAATGGGCTCGTCACGGCCCGTCAGCTTCAGCCAGCAACTGCCCGCGAGCACGACGTGAAGCGCAGAGTTCCGCTGCGGCTCGACGCCGATCCCCCAGGGACGGCGCAGTAGGGCCGTGCCAAGGAACGCGCCGCCGGTGCGATACGCCGCCAACACCTCCGACCTTGCATCCATCACGTCCGCTCCCGCGTGCCGACGGTCGCTTTTTGAGACGATCGGACATGACTTTGCAAGCCTCGCACATCGACGCCGCTGCCGCGCCGTTCCAGAACGCGTGACGTGTCATGGGAGAACAAGCTGATGAGCGAAATGTCGGCCAACAAGGCGATCGTGCGCGAATTTCTGGAAACGGCGATCAACCGGGGAGATTTCGATGCGGCCGCGATCCATCTCGGTCCGTGCTACGTCCAGCACAACCCCATGATCGCGGATGGCGTCGAGGGCATTCGAAAGCACCTGTCCGAGCTGCACCGGCAGTTTCCGGAGCTGCGCGCCGAGGTCAAGCGGATCGCAGCCGATGGCGATCTCGTCATCGCGCATGTCCACGCGCAGCGCACGCCCGCGGATCCCGGTCTTGCCATCGTCGACATCTTCCGCCTCGAGGGCGGCAAGCTCGTCGAGCATTGGGAGGTGCGCCAGCCCGTGCCCGACACGGCGGTGCATAGCAACGGAATGTTCTAGATCGCTATTGCGAGCCAAGCGGCCGAACCCGCGGCCCAATGACAGGGGCCGCGACGCAATGACGGTGGTGCCCGTTACCCCTCAACGTTCGCCTTCATCGCCGCCTCGAACTTGTCGACGAATTCGGCGAGCTCGTCGGCGCCGATATCGCTGACGGCCCAGAAGTTCAGGCCGCGATTGCCCCAGCGGCGGCAGTTGAAGCCCTGCATGGTCTCGGTCTTCGGCGCGCGATATTCCGCGTTCGATGTCTGCGATACGAACAAATTGATCACGTGCTGCCGGCGCTTGTAGATGACGGCACCGATGGCGCGGGCGTCGATATAGTCGAGCCGGCCGCCGACCAGGGTGAAGCCTTGCGCGGTGAGATCGATCACGGGCGGGGCGACGTCGAGCTTGCCGTTGAACCATGGCTTCACGGTGTGCTGGTCGGTGGAGACCACGTCGATGAGATGGCCGGCCTGCAGCGAGCGCAGATGCGCGGAGACGACCTCCGACAGGATGCGCTGCTGGTCGTCCTGGCGCAGCACCACGGCGACGACGCCGGAGGCGGCGAGCGCGGAGACGGCAGAGCCCATCGCAAAGCCGCGCAGCACCGAGCGGCGGGTCGGTTGCCGGCGCTGCGGCTGCGGCAGCGCGGCTTCAATCCGGGTCCGCAGGCTGGCGGGCGCGGCATAGCGCAAATCGGTGTCGGCGAGCACGCGCTGCATCTCGCGTTGTGCGGCAAACTCCGCGGCGCAGTCGGGGCAGCCGGCAATGTGGGCTTCGACCTCGCGCGCGTGGCCGGCATCGAGCTCGTTATCGAGCAGCGCGTGAAGCAGGATTTTTGCTTCGTCGCAGGTCATCTCGAGTGCTCCTCTTCCGCCGTCCAGGCCGCGCGCAGCATGGCGCGGGCGCGGGCGAGGCGGGACATCACGGTGCCGACGGGGGCGCCGACGGCCTCGGCGATTTCACGATAGGACAGGTTGTTGATCTCCCGCAGCACGAATGTTTCCTTGAACGGTTCGGCGAGCGCGTCGATCAGCTTGCGGATGGCGCTGGCATCGCGGCTGCGCAGCACTTCGGTTTCCGGGCTCGCCTCGCTCTCCTGCCAGATCGGCGTCTGCTCGGCGGCGCCGGGCGTATCCTCGATCGCGCTGGGCCTGTGCGCGCGCCGCGCATATTCGGCGTTGCAGACGTTGCGCAGGATCGCGAACAGCCAGGGCTTCATCGCCGGCCCGCGATAGCTGTCGAAGTGCTTCAGCGCGCGCAGATAGCACTCCTGCACCGCATCCTCGGCGTCGGAGGCATCGCGCAGCAGATAGCGCGCGAGCGTGTAGACGTCGTCGAGATAGGGCAGCGCGGCTTCGCGGAAGCGCTGCGCCTTCTGCAAATCGTCGTTGGCGGGCATCGCTCCTCGCTTTGCCTCTTGTTCTGCGCGTCGCGTTGTTTCGTCCTTGTTCGTTTCGTCCCGGTGTGTGACGGAAGGCACACGAGCCCGGCCGGCGTGGGACCACCGGCCGGGCAAGACGTTGATGCCTTGGTTCGAGGCGTTACTCAACCTTGATCATCCCCGTCATGTGCGGGTGCAACGAACAAAAATATTTGTAGTCGCCCGCATTGGTGAAGGTGAACGAGAACTTGTCGTCGGTGTCCAGGGCCTTGGACCTGAACTTGCCGGCCGACACCACGGTGTGGGGGATGTCGTCCCGGTTGGTCCAGGTCACGGTGGTGCCGAGCTTGATCTTCAACTCGGCCGGCTGGAAAACGAAATTGTCGATATGCACTTCCATGTCGTCGGCACGGGCCGTCGTTGCGGGCAACAGGATGGCCGCGACCAAAGCGAGACCGAAGTCGACACCGAAGTCGCGGCGATTGAGTGTTTTCATTGTCAGATTCCGTTCAGCCCCGGATCAACCCTGCAGCGGCGTGTCGATGATCGCGAGCCGCTGCTCGTTCTGCTTGAAGTTGATGCTGGCGACGCCGAGCATACCGCGCAGCTTTGCGTCCTCGACCTTCATCGGTCCGGGCGAGGGCGCGGACCCCGGCGCCGGCTGCGGGAACGCCGTCGAGCGCGCGGTGTGGAAGGTGACGTTGCCCTCGACCTTCTGCATCACCTGATGGATATGGCCGTTCAGCACGGTGACGGAGCCGAAACCTTTCACCTGTTCCAGCGCGCGGCCACCGTCCTCGGTGCCCCAGCCCCATTCGGGATAGACCGTCCAGAGCGGGATGTGCGCGAACAGCACGATCGGCGTCGATTTCGACTTACCGCGCAGGTCGTCCTGGAGCCAGGCAAGCTGCTCGGCGCCGAGATTGCCGAGGCCGCCGGCCTTGAGGTCGACGACGTTGACGAGGCCGATGAAGTGCACGCCGCCGGCGTCGAACGAATACCAGCCTGCACCCTTGGTGCCGCGGCCGTAACGCTCGCGATAGAACTTCACCTCCTCGTCGAGGAAGTCATGCTCGCCCGGCACGTAGTGCACGTCGAGCTTGCTCTGCGAGATGATGCGGTCGGCATTGTCGAACTCGGCGGCCTTCGACAGATGCGTGATGTCGCCGGTGTGGATCATGAAGGAGGGTTTGGCCGGCATTGCGTTGATCTTGTTGACGGCTTCCTCCAGCGTGCCGAGCGCGTTGGGGTTCGCCGGCTTGTCGAAGCCGACATGGCTGTCGCTGATCTGGAGGAAGGTCATGCCGGGCGCGGCTGCCGTGGCGGCCTGCGCGGAATCGATGATGCCGAGCGAGCGCGGCACGCCGCCCGTGATGGTCCAGAGCACCCCGGTGCCGGCCCAGGTCATGCATTCCAGCACCTTGCGGCGGCTGACGCCGTCCCCGTGATCGTGTCCGCTCATCGCACGTCTCCACATCGCCCGGAATTGGGCTTCGGGGAGGTGATTGGGGGAGGGGAGACTTATTCCCGGATGCGATGACGTTTTCGTGAGGTGGCGGATCTCGTGTCCCGGACGCGTCCGGGGCACGACACCTACTCTGCGAACTCGCGCACGGCGTCCACCACGCGTTCTGGCACTTCCTGCGCTACACAGTGCCCGGCGCCCTCAAAGACCAGCGTGCTGACGCGCGGAATCAGCGACACGGCGCGTGACGCCATCTCCTTGTAGATCGGTCCCGACTTCGCGGCGGTGGTGACGCGTACCGGGCAGTCGATCTCGGTGAGCGAGGCAAATGGATTGCCGCGGGCATCGCCGACATAGACTTGCTCCATCGCCTCGTAGATCGGACGCAGGATTGCGAATTCGATCTCGGGCGTGCAGCAAAGCCGAACCCCGCCATTCTCCAGCGGCACGAAGCCGTGGCGCACATAGGCCCGCAGCGATGGTTCGGTCCAATCGGCAAATGCCGGCGCTGTGCGGTAGCGCTCGAACACGGTGTCGGCACTGTCGAATTCGGCCCGCCGGCGCAGCGTGCCCTGGACGCGGGTGAGTGAGTCTTCGCTCAAGCCCCTGGGCCGTGCCGCGCGCGGGTCCATCACGGTCGGCTCCATCACGAACAGGCGCGTGAAGCGTCCTGGCCGAAGTTTCGTCGCGAGCAGGAGATCGGTCGCGCCGGCGCTGTGGCCGATGCCGTAGACGTCGCACAGATCGAGCGCATCGATCACCCGGCAGACATCCTCGGCATAATCAAGGAAATGATAGGCATCGGGCTTGTGGCTCGCTCCGTGGCCACGGCGATCGAGCGCGTAAACCGTGTAGGTCGATGCAAGCTGGCGCGCGACCTCGTCCCAGACGTCGGCGACGAAACCGGTGCCGTGCACGAGCAGGGCGGGCGGCCTCCCGCTCTCGCCCCATCGCAGCATCGCGATCTGCGCGTCAATGGGGCCGATGGAGAAGCGATGTGGATTGATCATGGGGACGGGACGCTACTTCGCGTCCTCCAAAATCATCGTCGCACCCTTCTCGGCGATCATCGCGGTCGGCGTGTTGGTATTGCCGGAGGTGATCGTCGGCATGACCGACGCGTCGATAATGCGCAGGCCGCTCAGGCCGTAGAAACGCAGCCGCTCGTCCACCACCGCCATCGGATCATTCGCCGCGCCCATCTTCGCGGTGCCGACGGGATGGAAGATGGTGGTGCCGATGTCGCCGGCGGCCTTGGCGAGCGAGGCATCGTCGTCGCCGACGGTAGGACCGGGCAGATATTCGCTCGGGCGATATTTCGCGAGCGCTTTCTGCTGCATCAGCCGCCGCGTGGTGCGGATGGCGTCGGCGCCGACCTGGCGGTCGTCGTCGGTCGACAGATAGTTCGGCGCGATGATCGGCTTCTCGTCCGGGCTCGCCGAGCGCAGCCGCACCGTGCCGCGCGAGGTCGGCTGCAGATTGCAGGCGCTCACCGTGATCGCGGGGAAGCGGTGCAGGGGATCGCCGAACTTGTCGAGCGACAACGGCTGCACGTGGAACTGGATGTTGGCGCGGGCGCGCGTCGCATCGGAGCGCGTGAAGATGCCGAGCTGCGACGGCGCCATGGTCAGGGGTCCGCGGCGGCGGAAGGCGTAGTCGAGCCCCATCAGGCCACGGCGGAACAGATTGTAGTAGGTCTCGTTCAGCGTGCGCACGCCCTCGACCTTGTAGATCGCGCGCTGCTGGAGGTGGTCCTGGAGGTTGCGGCCGATTCCGGGCTTGTCCATCACGATGTCGATGCCGAGCGGCGACAGCCAGTCGGCAGGCCCGATGCCGGAACGATGCAGCACCTGCACCGAGCCGATGGAGCCTGCCGAGAGGATCACTTCGCGCTTGGCACGCGCCTCGATGACCTCGCCATTCTGGATGAAGCGTACGCCGGCGGCGCGGCCCTGCTCGATGATGAGACGATCGACCAGCACGTTCTTCTCGAGCCGCAGGTTGGGACGGTTCAGTGCGGGCTTGAGGAAGCCGCGCGCCGACGACCAGCGCCGGCCGCGCTTCTGGTTGACGTGGAAATAGCTGGTGCCTTCGTTGTCACCGGTGTTGAAATCCGGGATGCGCTTGATGCCCATCTCCTCGGCGGCATCGCCGACGGCGTCGAGAACGGCCCATGACAGCCGCGGCGCCTCGATGCGCCAGCCGCCGCCGACGCCGTGATGTTCGCTCGCGCCGAGGAAGTGATCTTCGAGTTTCCTGAACAGCGGCAGCACGTCGTCATAGCCCCAGCCGGTCATGCCGAGCTGGCGCCAGTGGTCGTAATCGGCGGCCTGTCCGCGCATCGAGATCATGGCGTTGATCGCCGAAGAGCCGCCGATCACCTTGCCGCGGGGATAGGCCAGCGAGCGGCCGTTCAGGCCCGGCTCGGCCTCGGTCTTGAACATCCAGTCCGAACGCGGATTGCCGATCGCGAAGAGATAGCCGACCGGAATGTGGAACCAGATCCAGTTGTCGTCGCCGCCGGCTTCGAGAATGAGGACGCGATTCCCTGGCTCGGCCGAGAGCCGGTTGGCAATGATACAGCCGGCCGTGCCGGCTCCGACGACAATGTAGTCAAACTCACCTTCGAGGCGCCTCGGCATTCTGCTTCCACCCAAACAGGCGTCATGCCCGGGCTTGTCCGGGGCATCCACGCGCTTTCCGTCCTAATAGTCAGACGTGGATGGCCAAGACAAGCTGGTGGCAACCCCCGGCCATGACGAGAGCACAGGGGACCCTCGATCCGCCGGAGTTAGGTGGACTCGTGCTTGCATGGTAGACAGTCCTGTATTCCCAACAAAGCTTGAGACCCTCCATGCCCATCGTGAACCGCGTCGCCGACCTTCAACCCGATATTCAGGCCTGGCGCCGGGACATCCACCAGCATCCGGAGCTGCTGTACGACGTCCACCGCACCGCAGCATTCGTTGCGGACCGGCTGCGCGAGTTCGGCTGTGACGAGGTCGTGACCGGCCTCGGGCAGACCGGCGTGGTTGGCGTGATCAAGGGCAGCAAGCCGGCCGGCGAGGGGCTCAAGGTGATCGGCATGCGTGCCGACATGGACGCGCTGCCTGTCGACGAGCAGACCAACCTGCCTTACGCCTCCAAGACTCCGGGCAAGATGCACGCCTGTGGCCATGACGGCCACACCGCGATGCTGCTCGGTGCGGCCCGCTACCTCGCCGAGACGCGTAACTTCGCCGGCGATGCTGTCGTGATCTTCCAGCCTGCCGAGGAGGGCGGTGCCGGCGGCGCGGCCATGGTCAAGGACGGCCTGATGGAGCGTTTCGGCATCGAGCAGGTCTACGGCATGCACAACGGCCCGGGCATTCCGATCGGCTCGTTCGCGATCCGGCCGGGCCCGATCATGGCGGCGACCGACGAGGTCGACATCATGATCGAGGGCCTCGGGGGCCACGCCGCGCGTCCGCACAAATGCGTCGATTCCGTGCTGGTCGGCGCGCAGGTGATCACCGCGCTGCAGTCGATCGTCGCCCGCAGCGTCGATCCCCTGGAATCGGCCGTGATCTCGATCTGCGAATTCCACGCCGGCAATGCCCGCAACGTCATTCCGCAGACTGCGACGTTGAGGGGCACCATCCGCACGTTGTCGCCGGAGGTGCGCAAGCTGGTCGAGAAGCGCGTGCACGAAGTGGTGGCGGGCGTGGCGCAGATCACCGGCGCCAAGATCGACCTGCACTACAAGCGCAACTACCCTGTCGTGAACAACCACGCCGCGGAGACCGAGGTGGCGCGGCGAATCGCCAGGAACGTCGCCGGCGAAGCCAATGTGCACGAGATGCCGCCGCTGATGGGCGGCGAGGATTTCGCCTACATGCTGGAAGCGCGGCCCGGCGCCTTCATCTTCTGCGGCAACGGCGACAGCGCCGGCCTGCATCACCCCGCCTACAATTTCAACGACGAGGCGATCGTGTTCGGCACGTCCTATTGGGTCAAGCTGGTCGAGGAATCGCTCGCGGCGTCTTAACGCTTCTTGTTCACCTCGCCCCGCTTGCGGGGAGAGGTCGATCGCGCAAGCGATCGGGTGAGGGGGGCTCTCCGCGAGTCCGTCTCTCACCGTGATCGCGGAGGCAGCCCCTCACCCTAACCCTCTCCCCGTAAGAACGGGGAGAGGGAAAGAAGCTCAGAAGATCCGCGAGAAGATCACATACAGCGTGGCCGACAGCGCGATCGCGCAGGGCAGCGTCAGCACCCAGGCCATCAGCAGGTTGCGGATGGTCGCCATCTGCAGGCCCGAGCCGTTCGCGGCCATGGTGCCGGCGACGCCGGACGACAGCACGTGGGTGGTCGAGACCGGGAGGCCGAACACGTCGGCGGCACCGATCGTGGCGGCGGCGACCAGCTCGGCGGAGGCGCCCTGCGCGTAGGTGAGATGGGTCTTGCCGATCTTCTCACCGACGGTGACGACGATGCGCTTCCATCCGACCATGGTGCCGAGGCCGAGTGCGATTGCCACCGCGACCTTCACCCAGAGCGGGATGAACTTGGTGGCGCTATCGAGCCCGCCCTTGTAGGCGTTCAAGGTCGCGACCTCTTCCTTGTTGAGGTCGTTTTCCTTGTCCTTCATCAGGAAGCGGATCGCTTCCGAGGTCAGGTACATGTCGTTACGGGTGTTGCCGACCACTTCCGCCGGTACCTTGTTGAGCGAGCCGTACTTCGCGACCTGGTCGCCGACATCCTTCACCAGCACCGACAGCGAGGGGTAAGTGCCTTCGCTGATGTGGTGCGAGGTGATGTACTGCGTCACCGCAGGACGGGGATCGCCGATGATCGAGTGACCAGCGCCCTTGGCCGCGATCACCTTGGAGGCGGCCTCCGAGACCTTCTGGAACTGGGCGACCTGGCTCTCCGGCAGCGTGCGGTTGAGCGCGTAGGCCGTCGGCACGGTGCCGATCAGGATGAGCATGATCAGGCCCATGCCCTTCTGGCCGTCGTTCGAGCCGTGGGCGAAGCTGACGCCGGTGCAGGTCGCGATCAGCAGGCCGCGGATCCAGAGCGGCGGCGCCTTGTTGCCTTCGGGCGCGGCATAGAGCGCCGGGTTGCGCACGATGAACTTGAGCAGCAGCAGCAGCACGGCGGCGCAGATGAAACCGAACAGCGGCGACAGCAGGAGCGCGTAGCCGATCTCGGTGGCCTTGCTCCAGTCAACGCCCGAGGTGCCGTCGCGGCCGCGCATGACGGCGTTGGCAATGCCGACGCCGATGATCGAGCCGATCAGCGTGTGCGAGGAGGAGGCGGGCAGGCCGAAATACCAGGTACCGAGGTTCCAGATGATCGCGGCGATCAAGAGTGCGAACACCATGGCGAAGCCGGCGCTGGAGCCGACCTGGAGGATCAGCTCGACCGGCAGCAGCGAGACGATGCCGAAGGCGACGGCACCGGAGGACAGCAGCACGCCGAGGAAGTTGAAGAAGCCCGACCACATCACCGCGAATTCGGCCGGCAGCGAATGGGTGTAGATCACGGTCGCCACCGCGTTGGCGGTGTCGTGGAAGCCGTTGACGAATTCGAAGCCGAGCGCGATCAGCAGCGCAACGAACAGGAGGATGTAGGGCAGGAAGGTCGTCACCTTCGTGCCGGTCGCGTTGACGTCGACATAGATGCTGTAGGCAACGAACAGCAGGCCCGCGGCAAGGATGCCGAAGAACAGGATCATCGTGAGCGGGTTAAATCCCTTGTCGAGATTGGGCCTGGAAGCCGGCTGGACAGGCGTCGGATCGCCTACCGCACGGTCGAATGCAACATCTGTCATTTTTGGACGCCCCTTAACTAATTTGAAAGGGCTATTGTCCGCGATGGATTTGAAGGCTGGATGACAGCTGCGTCGTAAAGTCGCTTCCCTCCAGTATTTGCCAGCATTTAGGCGGCGCGCGGGGCTTTCTTCTGCAAGCCGGCGGCAATCTTCAGGTCTTCGACAAAGCGCTGATATTCCAGCACCTTCGCTTCCGGATCAGGCAGCCGCAGCAGATAGGACGGATGCACCGTCACCAGTGCCTTGCGCCCCTCGGGCAGATCTATGAGCCGGCCACGGGTCTTGCCGATCGGGGTGATCTTGCCGAACACGCTCTGCGCGGCGGTGGCGCCCATCGCCACGATGAGTTCGGGCTGGATTGCCGAAACTTCCCGCTCGTACCATTGCCGGCACGCCCGGATCTCCGGCGTCGCCGGCTTCTGGTGCAGACGAATCTTTCCCCGCGGCACGAATTTGAAGTGCTTCACCGCGTTGGTGACATAGACCTTGTTGCGGTCGACGCCGGCTTCCTGAAGCGCGCGATCGAGCATCTGGCCGGCCGGGCCGACGAAGGGGTGGCCGGCGAGGTCTTCCTTGTCGCCGGGCTGCTCGCCGACCAGCATGATGGTGGCGTCTTTCGGGCCCTCGCCGAATACGGTCTGCGTCGCGTCCTTGTAGAGCGGGCAGGCGCGGCAATGGGCGGCCTCCTGGCGGAGCGCTTCGAGATCGTCGGCAGTCAGCTTGCGTGGCATCGGAGCCTCCGGCCGCTTCTGGGGCTTGTGCGGATCGGTTGCGGCATTGGCGATCATGGCGCCGGTCATGCGCTCGGCGTCCTCGATCAAGGGCTTAATGATCGACGCCTCGGGCAGGTTCCTCCAGTATTTCTTCGGCATCTCCGTCTGCATCGCCTTCACCTTCAGCCGCGCCGGGTTGAAGATGCTGGCGTAGTAGCGCCGCCAGGTTTCCTCCAGCCGGTCTTCGCCGGGTGCTTCGCTCTTGCTCACGCCCGACGTGAACGAGAGCGCGTGGCCATCCCAATGCGCACACAGATCGGGTGTCAGGATCGACCAGGGCATGTCGGCGAAGCGCTTGGCGAAGAACGGTGCGGCTAGCTCGACGATGTGATGCTCCGGTTCGAACCAGGCGACGTAATGCGCCGCGCGTTCGCGTCCGATCTCGCGGAAGCGCACGAAGGCATGCATCTTGTGCTCGTCGCGATGGACTGCTCTTGCCATTGCGGTGACTTGCGCGACATCGGGATCGGTCGCGACCTCGATGAGATCGTGATTGTCCTTCAAGCGCCAGAGCAGGCGATAGAGGATCGCAAAGCGCTCGCCGTCGCGATGCAGGATCGCGGCCTTGGCGAGATCGACGAATTTTGCCGACACATTGAAGGTGCCGTCGTTCACCTCAAGTATCGGAGACGGCGCGGGCGGTGCGAACAACTCGGCTTCGCCGCCTTGTACGGTCCAGGTGACATCGGCTGGCTGCACATGATGCAGCACGAGCGACCGCGCGGCTTTGCGCCAGCCGTCGAAATCGGTTTCGGTGTCGAGGGAGATGTACTGCATCAGAAGCCAAACCCCAGTTGTGTTGCCTTCGGCTTGAACCGTTCGATCAGCCGCGCCTCGTCGAGGCGATGCGGGGCGGGCCGGTGATCGCTGAGGATGATGAACGGCAGCGCCTTGTTGCGGGGCACGTGCAGCCGCGCGAGATCGGAGAGGCGGATCGTGGTGGTGCGCCGTGTCGCGATGATGCGTTCGACCGCCTTGGTGCCGAAGCCGGGCACGCGCAACAGCTCCTCGCGGCTGGCGCGGTTGACGTCGAGCGGGAAGCGGTCGCGATGGCGCAGCGCCCAGGCGAGCTTCGGATCGATGTCGAGCGGCAGCATCGCGCTGTCGTCAACGATCTCCGCAACATCGAAACCGTAGAACCGCATCAGCCAGTCGGCCTGGTAGAGCCGGTGCTCGCGCAACAGCGGCGGCTGTACCAGAGGCAAAGCGCGGCTGGCATCGGGGATCGGGCTGAAGGCGGAGTAGTAGACGCGCCGCAGCCTGTAGGAGCCATAGAGATTGGCGCTGGTGTGGAGAATGGTGTGATCGGAGGCCGCGTCGGCGCCGACGATCATCTGCGTGCTCTGACCGGCGGGCGCGAAGCGCTGCGGCCTCGCCTTCGTCTTTGTGCTGCGGTTTTCCGCGGCCTCGTCGAGCTTCAGCCGCAGCCGGCCCATGGTGCGGCGGATCGCACGCACATCCTTCTCCGGCGCGTATCGCTGCAGGCTCGTCTCCTCAGGCATCTCGATGTTGATGGAGAGGCGATCTGCATATTTGCCGGCTTCGGCGATCAGCGCGTCGTCGGCCTCGGGAATGGTCTTGAGATGGATGTAGCCGCGGAAGTGGTGCTCCTCGCGCAGTTTGCGCGCGACGCTGACCACCTGCTCCATGGTGTAGTCGGGGCTGCGGATGATGCCGGAGGAGAGGAACAGGCCCTCGATGTAATTGCGCCGGTAGAAGTCGAGCGTGAGCTTGACCACTTCGTCGATGGTGAAGCGGGCACGCGGCACGTTGGAAGAGGCGCGATTGACGCAATAAAGGCAGTCGTAATTGCAGGCGTTGGTCAGGAGCACTTTGAGCAGCGAGATGCAGCGTCCGTCCGGCGCGTAGGAATGGCAGATGCCCATGCCCGGCGCGGTCGAGCCCATGCCCTTGCCATCGCTGGAATCCCGCTTCTCGGTGCCGCTGGAGGCGCACGACGCATCGTATTTGGCGGCATCGGCCAGAATCTCCAGCTTGCGTTGTACGTCCATCGTGGAATCCCTTTGATTCAGCTTACGAATCCGGATGAGCACCAATTCGATTGACTCCCGGGCCGCTGTTAGCTTTATATTAGAACATATCGTGAACAAATGAGCCAGCCGCAGGTTCTTATTTTTGAGAACCTCGGCAATCACCTCTGAAGGAGCGGCGTATATGAGCGGCGCACGGATGAATGCGCTTGCGACCTTGCGCGGCCAGATCGAGCGCATCGAGACGGCGGAGGTCGTGCATCAGCACGATCGCGTCGCGCTCGGCCACGGCGAGGTCGACAGCGCGCTGAAGGGCGGGCTCGCGCGCGCGGTGATCCATGAGGTGTTTTGCGAGGGGCGCCAGGGCGCGGCCGCGACCGGCTTTGTCATGGGCCTCGCCGGGCGCGTGACCGCTCGCCGGCCGCTGCTGTGGGTGCGGCAAGATTTTTCGGAACTCGAGACCGGCGCACTGTCGATGAGCGGGCTTGCCGAAATCGGTCTCGATCCGCGCCGCGTGGTGATGGTGCGCGCCGCCGATGTCGAGAGCGCGCTGCGCACCTCGGCCGATGCGCTCGCCTGCGATGCGCTGGGCGCCGTCGTGCTCGAGCTCTGGGGCGATGTCAGGCAGTTCGATCTGGTGGCGAGCCGCAAGCTGACGCTGGTCGCGCAATCGTCCGGTGTCACCGGCCTGATGCTGCGGATGGCGGCGCAGCCGCTGCCCTCGACCGCGGAGACGCGGTGGATGCTGCGCGCGGCGCATTCGCCGCCGGGCCCGGCTTCAATGCCTGCGGCGCCTTGGAGTGCCTGGGGCGCGCCGCGCTTCGATGCGGAGCTCTTACGCAATCGTCATGGCCCGTGCGGCCGGTGGATCATCGAATGGAAATGTGATGAGTGCCAGTTCTCTGAACCGTCGACGTATCCTCAGCCTGTGGCTGCCACGCCTGCCCATCGATCGGATTCAGCGGTTCTTCGGCGCGCTGGGTAAGGCCAATGATCCGAGCATCGTTGTCATCAAGGACAACAATGCGCTGGTGATCCATGCGCTGGACGAGGCCGCCGAGCGCCTCGGCTTGTATATCGGTCAGCCGCTCGCGAATGCGCGGGCGATGTGTCCGGACTTGAAAGTGTTCGACGCCGATGTCGTGGCCGATGCGAAGACGCTCAGCGACGTCGCCGACTGGTGCGACCGCTTCACGCCGCTGGTGGCGCTCGACCCGCCGCACGGGCTGTTTCTGGACATCACCGGCTGCGCGCATCTGTTCGGCGGCGAGGCCGCGCTGTTGCAGACGCTGGTGCGCGCGCTCGCCCGTCAGGGTTTTGCCGTCAGCGCGGCGATCGCCGGCACCTCGGTCTGCGCGCGCACGCTGACGCGGCAGGCCTCCGGCACCATCGTCGCCGATGGCGGGGAGGCGGTGGCGATCAGACGGCTGCCGGTGTCCACGCTCGGTGCGGGCGAGGCCATCACCACTGGTCTGCGCCGCGCCGGCCTGAAAACCATCGGCGATGTCGCCTCGCGCGAGCCGCATGAGATCACGGCGCGATTCGGCGCGCGGTTCTCCACGCTGCTCGCGCATGCGCAGGGACATGGCGATGCCCCCATCAATCCGCGCAAACCGTTGCCGGATTACATCGTGGAGAAGCGCTTTGCCGAACCGATCGCCACCGACACCATGATCGCGATGACGCTGTCGCGGCTCGCCGACACGCTGATCGCGTCGATGGAGAAGCAGGGCAAGGGCGCGCGGCGCCTGGAAGCCGCCTTCTTTCGCACCGACGGCGTGGTGCGCGCGATCATGGTCGAGACCGGGCGGCCGGTGACGCAAAGCAAAGTCATCGACCGGCTATTTCGCGAACGCCTCGATGCGCTCGCCGATCCGCTGGATCCCGGCTTCGGCTTCGACATGGTGCGGCTGTCGGCGAGCCGCACCGAGATCGTTGTGCAGGAGCAGCGCGATCTCGACGCCCATGTCCACGACAATGACGAACTCGCCGCGCTGATCGACCGCATCGCCGCGCGCATCGGCGGGAAGCGCGTCGTCGTGCATTTGCCTGAGGATACCCATATCCCGGAATGTGCGGTACTGGCCGCGCCTGCCCAGCACCATCTCGCCGTGGCCATGCAGGCCGAATGGCCGGCGCGCACCGAGAGCGAGCCGCCGCTGCGCCCCCTGCGGCTGTTCGACAGACCGGAGCCGATCAAGGTGCCGTTCGCGACCGTGCCCGACGGCCCGCCGCATCAGTTCACCTGGCGCCGCGCGCTGCATGCGGTGGTGCGGGTGGAAGGGCCCGAGCGCATCGCGATGGAATGGTGGCGGCAGGACGGCAAGCAACTGACGCGGGATTATTTCCGCATCGAGGACGCCGAAGGCCTGCGCTTCTGGATCTTTCGCGACGGCCTTTACGAAGGAGAGGTGTTCGACGACGAAGGCAAACCCATTCCCCCCAACTGGTATGTGCACGGTCTCTTCGCATGACGACATCAGCTTATGCCGAGATCGGCATCACCACCAATTTCTCCTTCCTGCGCGGCGGCTCGGATCCGCGCGCCTATGTGCATCAAGCGAGCCTCCTCGGCATTCCCGCGATCGGCATCGCCGATCACAACACGCTCGCCGGCGTGGTGCGCGCCTACAAGGAGCTCGACAATGACAAGGTGCTGCACAAGCCGAAATTGCTGATCGGCGCGCGCATCGTCTTCATCGACGGCACGCCCGACATTTTTGTCTATCCGCGCGACCGCGCCGCCTATGGCCGGCTGTGCCAGCTCCTCACCAGGGGCAAGCGCGGCGACGACATCACGCGGATCGAGAAAGGCGAATGCCATCTTACCTTCGGTGATCTTCTTGAGTTTGCGGAAGGCCAGCTCCTGATCCTGACGTTGCCGCATCGCTTCGAGCCCGCGCAGGCGCTGGATGTTCTCGCCAAGCTTAAGGACAGCCGCGCCGAGGGTGTGTGGCTGGCGGCGAGCCTGGTCTATCGCGGCGACGACCGCCGCCGGCTGGCGCGGCTCGATGATCTCGCCGCCAAAGCAAACGTGCCACTGCTCGCGACCAACGAGGTGCTCTATCACCATCCCGGCCGCCGTCCTCTCCAGGACGTGCTGACCTGCATCCGGGAAAAAACCACGATCGAGTCGGTCGGACGGAAGCTCGAAGCCAATGCCGAGCGCTTCCTGAAGACGCCGCGCGAAATGTCGCGGCTGTTCCGCGATTTTCCCGAGGCGATCGCGGAGACCATGCGCTTTGCGGGCAAGATCGATTTCACGCTCGACCAGCTCAAATACCAGTATCCGGACGAACCTGTGCCGCGAGGCAAGACCGCACAGGGGCATCTGGAAGATCTGACCTGGGCGGGCGTCGACAAATATTTCGGCGGCAAGATCGATGACAAGCTGCGCGCGACCCTGAAGAAGGAGCTCGCGCTGATCGCCGAGCTGAAATATGCGCACTACTTCCTCACCGTGCACGACATCGTGCACTACGCGCGCAGCCAGAACATCCTGTGCCAGGGGCGGGGGTCGGCGGCGAACTCGGCCGTCTGCTACGTGCTCGGCATCACCTCGGTCGACCCGACCAAGGTCGATCTGCTGTTCGAGCGCTTCATCTCCAAGGAGCGGCTGGAGCCGCCTGATATCGACGTCGATTTCGAGCATTCGCGGCGCGAGGAGGTGATGCAATATGTCTATCGCCGCTACGGCCGCCACCGCGCCGCGATCATCGCTACGATCATCCATTACCGCCCGCGCAGCGCCATCCGCGACGTCGGCAAGGCGCTGGGCCTGACCGAGGATGTCACCGCCGCGCTCGCCGACACCGTGTGGGGAAGCTGGGGCAAGGGCCTCAACGACATGCAGGTCAGGCAGGCCGGGCTCGATCCCAGCAATCCCATGATCAACCTCGCGGTGGAGCTCGCGACCGAGCTGATCGAATTCCCGCGCCATCTCTCCCAGCATGTCGGCGGCTATGTGCTGACGCAAGACCGGCTCGACACCTATGTGCCGATCGGCAACGCCGCGATGGACGACCGCACCTTCATCGAGTGGGACAAGGACGACGTCGACGCGCTCAACATGATGAAGGTCGACGTGCTCGCGCTGGGCATGCTGACCTGCATCCGGAAATGTTTTGATTTGATCGACCACCACAAGAGCAAGCGTTGGGTGCTGGCGAGTGTCCCTCAGGACGATCCCAAGGTTTACGACATGCTGTGTGCCGGGGAATCCCTCGGCGTGTTCCAGGTCGAGAGCCGCGCACAGATGAACATGCTGCCGCGCCTGAAGCCGCGGACCTTCTACGATCTCGTCATCGAGGTCGCGATCGTACGCCCCGGGCCGATCCAGGGCGACATGGTGCACCCATATCTGCGACGGCGAAACCGTCTGGAAAAAGTGAGCTATCCGTCTCCGTCGCCGGACCATGGCGACAAGGACGAGCTTTACAATGTGCTGCACAAAACGCTGGGCGTGCCTTTGTTCCAGGAACAGGCGATGCGCATCGCGATCGAGGCGGCGAAATTCACCTCCGAAGAGGCTAACGGTCTGCGCCGCTCGATGGCGACCTTCCGCAATGTCGGCACCATCGGCCAATACGAGGAGAAGCTGATCGGCAACATGGTCGCGCGCGGCTACGATGCCAACTTCGCCAGAAGCTGCTTTGACCAGATCAAGGGCTTTGGCTCCTACGGTTTTCCGGAGAGCCATGCCGCGAGCTTCGCGCAGCTCGTCTACATCTCGTCATGGCTGAAATATCATCACCCCGATGCGTTCTGTTGCGGCCTGCTGAACTCGCAGCCGATGGGCTTTTACGCGCCGGCGCAGATCGTCGGCGACGCCCGCAAGAACGGCGTCGAGGTGCGCGACATCGACGTCTCCTACAGCTTTGCGCAAAACACGTTGGAGAATACCGACGGCAAATACTGCGCCGTGCGTCTGGGGTTCCGCCAGATCGACGGCTTTCATTGGCTGGACGAGGATGAGGAGAAGTTGAAAGCCATCCAGTCGTCATTCCGGGGCGCGCCGAAAGGCGCGAGCCCGGAATCCATACGCCCGATGGTGGTTATGGATTCCGGGCTCGACGCTGGCGCGTCGCCCCGGAATGACGGAGCAACCGACTGGGCCGACCGCATCGTCGCCGCCCGCAACCGCCATCCCTTCACCTCGCTCGAGGACTTCGCCCGCGACACCGGTCTGCCCAAGCGTGCGCTGATCCTGCTCGCGGATGCCGACGCGTTCCGCTCGCTCGGCCTCGACCGCCGCGAGGCGCTGTGGCAGGTGCGGCGGCTGCCCGACGACGTGCCGCTGCCGCTGTTCGAGGCCGCGACCGCGCGCGAGCAGCCGGACGAGCACGCAAAACCATTGCCGGAGATGCCGCGGGCCGAGCAGGTGGTCGCGGACTACCAGACCATCCGGCTATCGCTGAAGGGCCATCCGATGGAGTTTTTGCGCGAGATGTTTTCGCGCGAGCGTGTGGTGGCCTGCAGGGACATCAGCCATGAGAACGAGCGGCGCCGCGTCCGCTGCGCCGGCGTGGTGCTGGTGCGGCAGCGGCCGGGCAGCGCCAGCGGCGTCGTGTTCATGACGCTGGAGGACGAGACCGGCATCGCCAATGTTGTGGTGTGGCCCAAGGTCATGGAGCAGTACCGCAAGGAGGTGATGGGCGCGCGCCTCATCCTGGTCGAGGGCTATATCCAGAGCAGCCCCGAAAAGGTGACGCATCTCATCGCCCAGCGCATGGTCGATCGCTCGCAGGATCTGGTCGGGCTCGCCAACGACGCGCTGAGCCGCAAGCATCCGGTGCCGGCAGGCGCCGATCTGATCGAGCCCCTCAACGACGATCCCCGCGCCCACGCGGACATGCCGGCGCAAAAAATCCGCCACCCCCGCAACGTCCGCATCCTGCCGCCATCGCGGGATTTTCATTGAAGGAGTGGCAGGATGCCTCCACACCGTCATTGCGAGCGTAGCGAAGCAATCCAGAGTCTTTCCGCGGTGGCAGTCTGGATTGCTTCGCTACGCTCGCAATGACGAGTTTGTTGGCGTGATCGTACGCGACACACTCGACTGTCATACCCCGCGAAAGCGGGGTATCCAGTACGCTGCGGCTTCTCGGTTCTAGCCACGCTGTCTCTGGAATACTGGATCGCCCGATCAAGTCTGGCGATGACAGCGTGCCCTCTAGAAGTTCACCCGGTTCGAGATCGCGCCGTCCACGACGAGATTGGAGCCCGTGGTGAACCCCGATACCGGGCTTGCCAGAAACACCGCCGCGCTTGCGATCTCCTGCGGCGTCGCCATGCGGCCCGTCGGATTGCGCTTCATCGCATCATTGTAGCGCTCCGGCATGTTCTGCTCGATCATGTTCCAGACACCGCCCTTGAAATAGACCGTGCCGGGCGACACCACGTTGACGCGGATCTTCTTCTTTGCGTATTGCCGAGCCAGTCCCTTGGCCATGTGGATCAGCGCCGCCTTGATCGGGCCGTAGGAGCTGGCGAGATCGGCCTGCGCCGCCGAGATCGAGGAGATGATGACGAAGGCGGCATCGCCGCTTTTCTCGCCGCTGGCCTCGAGGAACGGCCGCGCGGCGTCGAACGCATGCACGGCGCCGAGCACGTCGAGCCGGAAGTTCTGCTCCCAGGACGCCGCATCCGCGCCTTGCGCCATCGCGCCGGCATTGGCGAACAGCAGGTCGACGCCGCCGAGCTCCTTTGCAGCAGTCTCGATCCACACTTTCAACGCCGCGCCGTCGGTGACGTCGACCGGTCCGCCGCTGGCACGGATACCGCTTGCCTTGAGTTCAGTGACGGTCGCCGCAACCTGATCCGCGTTGCGCGCGCACACCGCGACATTGGCACCTTCGCCGGCGAGCGTCGCCGCAATCGCCCGCCCGATGCCGCGCGTGCCGCCGAGGACGATGGCGTTCTTGCCTTTGAGACCGAGATCCATTGTTTGGTTTTCCTTTTTGTTGATCGTGCGGAGCTTAGTTGTTTGAGCGAGGATGTCGAATTCGTTCTCGGTGTCATACCCCGCGAAAACGGGGTATCCAGTACGCCGCGGCCTCTCGCTTCAATCACAACCGCCTCTGGAATACTGGATCGTCCGCCTTCGCGGATGATGACACCGTGCGAGCCGAAAGAGTGCCGCCCTCACTCCGGCGACGCCCCCACCGGCGGGCCGCCGGGCGGGCGGTGCAGGAAGGTCAGTGAGGCGTAGGCGCCGGCCCACGAGCCGATCGCCGCGAAAGCGACATAGAACGGGTTTTCGGTGTAGCTGATCACGGCGTAGGAGGAGAGCAGGTACCAGACCGCGCTCCAGTTCGCCGCCGGCACGCGCTTGCGCGCGATCACGGCCGAGGTGAACATGACATAGACTGCGTCGGTGGCCGCCGTTGCGATAAACACGGCGCCTGCGGTGAGCGGATCTACGGCGGCCATTGCATTCCTTTCTGCGATCATGACATGGTCGCGAAAACTACAGCATGATCCGGAAAATGCGCAGCGGATTTCCGAAAAGACCATGCTCAAATCTGAAAGGGAGAGAAGCGGTCATGCAAAGCCCCGCCGATATTCTCAAAGATCTCTGGACCTCCACCGGCGGCGACAAGGCCGCGCTCGAGCGCGTGCGGCTGACCGGCGAGGA
The DNA here is from genome assembly GCF_000284375.1 of Bradyrhizobium japonicum USDA 6. NCBI lineage: Bacteria > Pseudomonadati > Pseudomonadota > Alphaproteobacteria > Hyphomicrobiales > Nitrobacteraceae > Bradyrhizobium > Bradyrhizobium japonicum. The sequence goes on along the minus strand of NC_017249.1, from coordinate 6,899,664 downwards.
GCCGCAAATTCCGTCCTCGTTTCGTGTCGCCGTCGCCGGACAGACGACGATCGCCGCCGCCGGTCTTGCCGCCGCCGAAATCTGGAGACTGCGCAGCGGTGAGCCCCAGGACGTCTCCGTCGACATGCGCCACGCCGTCGCCGAATGCCGTTCGGAGCGCTATTTGCGCCTCGACGACAAGCCGCCGCCGCCGGCCTGGGACGCCATCGCCGGCGTCTACAAAACCGGAGACAACCGCTTCGTCCGCTGCCACACCAATTTCCCGCATCATCGCGACGCCGTCTGCAACGTGCTCGGCTGCGAGCCCGAGCGCGACAAGGTTCAGGCCGCGTTGATGCAATGGAGGGGCGAGGATTTTGAAACTGCGGCCTATGCCGCAGGCGGCGTCGTCGCCCTGATGCGCTCCTACGACGAATGGTCCGCGCTGCCGCAGGCGCGCGCGCTCGCCGAACTGCCGCTGGTCTCGATCGAGAAGATCGGCGAGGCCCCGCCCAAGCCATGGCCGCAGGGATTGTCGAACGGCGATCGACCGCTTTCCGGCCTGCGCGTGCTCGATCTCTCGCGCGTCATCGCAGGCCCCGTTGCCGGCCGCACGCTCGCCGCGCACGGCGCGGATGTGCTGCTCGTTTCGGGGCCGGAGCTGCCGGCCATTCCCTGGCTCACCATCGACACCGGCCGCGGCAAGCTCACCACGTTGGTCGAGCTGAAGAGCGAGGCGGGCAGGGCGCAGCTGCGCGAACTGCTGAAGGGCGCCGACATCTTCTCGCAGGGCTATCGTCCGCGAGCGCTCGCAGCCCTCGGGTTCGCGCCGGAGGATGCAGCGAACATCAATCCGGGCATCGTCTATGTCACGCTCTCGGCCTATGGCCATGCCGGCCCCTGGGCGGAGCGGCGCGGTTTCGATTCACTGGTGCAGACCACGACGGGCTTCAACCACGCCGAGGGGCAGGCCGCCGGCATCGACGGTCCGAAGGAATTGCCGGCGCAGATGCTCGATCATGCCACCGGCTATCTGATGGCGTTCGGCGCGATGATGGCCAAGGCGCGCCAGGCCCGCGAAGGCGGGAGCTGGCACGTGCGCGTATCGCTGGCGCAGACCGGACGCTGGCTGTGGAATCTCGGCCGGCTCGATGGCGGCCTGGACACCCCGGATCTTACGGGGGAGGCCGTACATGCTGCATTCATCGAGGCCATGCCATCTGGCTTCGGCACGTTGAAGGCGGTGCGCCATTCCTCGCTGCTGTCGACAACGCCGGCGCGATGGAGCCGCCCGGCGATGCCGCTCGGCAGTCATCCGCCGCAATGGCCGGCGCGAAACTGACGTGAAGCTGACGCGATGCAATATTTTAACGCAAACGGAAAGGTGGCTGGCGTTTTTTAGGTTGTTTGAAATCCCAATTCAGCACTATTAGCGCGACCGATAAGGCAGGCGTCTGCCGAAATCGTCGCAGACACGACCGGGCCCCATGGTAGTTGAAAATACCAAGCGATTGCAGGTGTTTACAAAACAACGGGTGATCACATCCGTAGTTTTACTGGCACTCGCCGGCGCCAGTGCCTATGGCTTCATGCGCGTGGGGGCCAAGGAGAAGAGCCACTCCGAGATCTCCAGCCAGTCGCGCAGGAATGCGCAGAATTTCACGCCGACGCCGTCCGAATGGGCGACGCTGACAATCGAGCCGGTCAAGGCCAAGACCTTCCGGGCCGAATATGTCACCGAGGGCAAGGTCGCGGTCGATGAGGATCGCTCGACGCCGGTGTTCTCGCCCTATGCGGGCCGGGTGACCAAGCTGCTCGCCAAGCCGGGCGAGATGCTGAAGCAAGGCCAACCGCTGTTCACAATCGAGGCCGCCGACACCGTGCAGGCCCAGAACGATTTCATCGCGGCGATGACCGCGCAGAACAAGGCGAAGTCTGCGATCGATCTTGCCGACATCCAGTTCAAGCGCGCCAAGGACCTCTATGAGGGCCGCGCCATTCCGCTGAAGGACTATCAGCAGGCTGAAACGACCCAGGTCCAGGCGCAGAACGACGTGCGCTCCTCGGGGACGGCGCTGGAAGCCGCGCGCAACAAGCTGCGCATCCTCGGCTTCACCGACGAGACCATCAAGGCATTCCAGGAGAAGGGCGTCATCGATCGGGAGATCACGATCTACTCGCCGATCTCCGGCACCGTCGTGCAGCGCAAAATCGGTCCGGGCCAATACGTCAATTCCGGCGCCAGCGATCCGGTCTTCGTGATCGGCGACCTCTCCACGGTCTGGCTCACCGCCTTCGTGCGCGAGAGCGATGCGGCCGCGGTGTGCATCGGCCAGGACATCAGCGTCAACGTGATGGCGCTGCCGGGCCACCCCCTGACCGCCAAGATCAACTACGTCGCCGCCGCCATCGATCCCAACACGCGCCGCCTGCTGGTTCGCGCGACCATCGACAACAAGGACGGCCTGCTCAAGCCGGAAATGTTCGCCAACGTCACGATCTATTCGGCCGGCGACCGCGCCGCGCCGGCGGTGCCGAAGCAGGCGCTGATCTACGAGGCCGACAAGGTCCGCATCTGGGTCGCGCGCGAGGACAAGTCGGTCGAGCTGCGCCAGATCAAGATCGGCCTCATCAATGGCAATCTCGTCGAGGTTACCAGCAATCTGAAGCCGGGCGAGCAGATCGTCACCAAGGGCAGCCTGTTCATCGACCGCGCGGCGTCCGGTAGCTGACCGACGACCCAAGAAAATTGAAGACCTGAATGGATCGTCTCGTCGCCCTTGCCGTCCACCGGCGCTTCCTGATGGTCGGGATGTTCGTCGCCGTGCTGATCGGCGGCTTGATCGCGTTCAACCAGCTCAACATCGAGGCCTATCCCGATCCGACGCCGCCGATGGTCGACATCGTGACGCAGAGTCCGGGCCTGTCGGCGGAGGAGATCGAGCGCTACATCACGATTCCGATCGAGACCCAGGTCGCGGGTCTGAAGAACCTCACGACGATCCGCACCATCTCGCTCTACGGCCTCTCCGACATCAAACTGCAGTTCTCCTTCGCCTACACCTATGACGAGGCGCAGCAGCAGGTCTTGAACCGCCTGGCCCAGCTAGCGCCGCTGCCGGGCAACGTGCAGCCACAGATCTCGCCGCTCAGCCCGATCGGCGAAATCTTCCGCTACCGCCTCGTCGGACCTCCGAACTACAGCGTGCTCGACCTCAAGACCATCCAGGACTGGATCCTGCAACGCCGCTTCCGCGCCGTGCCCGGCGTCATCGACGTCACCGGCTGGGGCGGCAAGAGCAAGACCTACGAGCTCCAGGTCGACTTCAACAAGCTCGTCGCCAACGGCCTGACGCTGCCGCAATTGCTCCAGGCGGTCAGCAATTCCAACGTCAATGTCGGCGGCAACACCGTCAATATCGGCCAGCAATCGGCCGTGGTACGCGGCGTCGGCCTGATCCGTTCCATCGACGACCTCGCCAACACCATGGTCTCGCAGACCAACGGCAATCCGGTGTTGGTCAAGGACGTCGCCACCGTCACCGTCGGTCAAAAGCCCCGTCTCGGCATTGCCGGCCTCGACGATTCCGACGACATCGTGCAGGGCATCGTTCTGATGCGACGCGGTGAGCAGAGCTCGCCAACCATCAAGCGCGTCCACCAGCTCGTTCAAACCATCAACAACTCCAGCATCCTTCCGCCCGGCGTGCGCATCGAGCGCATCTACGATCGCGGGGACCTGATCGACCTCACCACCCACACCGTGCTGCACAACATGGTGGTCGGCATCCTGCTCATCGTGCTGTTGCAGTGGATGTTCCTCGGCGATCTCCGCAGCGCGCTGATCGTCGGCGCAACCATTCCGTTCGCGTTGTTCTTCGCCGTGATCATCCTGGTGCTGCGCGGGGAGTCCGCGAATTTGCTGTCGGTCGGCGCGATCGATTTCGGCCTCATCGTCGACGCCACCGTCATCATGGTGGAAGCCATATTCCGCCGCCTGACGCAGACCACGCCGGTGTCGGAATCCGAGCATATGTCGCCCGAGACGCTGTTCGGCATGAAGAGCCACGCCATCCTCAGCGCCGCCGCCGACGTGTCGCGCTCGATCTTCTTTGCCGCTGCGATAATCATCGCGGCCTTCATACCGCTGTTCACACTCTCGGGCGTCGAGGGCAACATCTTCGGGCCGATGGCGCGCACCTATGCCTATGCGCTCGCCGGCGGGCTGCTCGCGACGTTCACGGTGACCCCGGCGCTGTCCGCGATCATCTTGCCCGCGCATCTCGAGGAGACCGAGACGAAGGTCATGCTGATCCTGCACCGGATCTACATGCCGGTGCTGAATTGGGCTGTCGCCAATCGCGGCATCGTGCTGGGGGGCGCGGTCGGTCTCGTGCTGATGACGGTGGCGCTCAGCCGGCTGCTCGGCCTGGAGTTCCTGCCCAAGCTGGAAGAGGGCAATCTCTGGATCCGCGCCACGCTGCCGCCGACCATCTCGCTCCAGGAAGGCAACACCTACGTCAACGAGATGCGCAAGCTGATCCGTGCCCGGCCCGAGGTGGAATCCGTGGTGTCGCAGCATGGCCGCCCCGATGACGGCACCGACGCGGCCGGCTTCTTCAACGCCGAGTTCTTCGCGCCCCTCAAGCCCGCGAGCCAGTGGCCGGGGACGCACGACAAGGAAGAGTTGACCGCGCAGTTGTTGAAGCAGCTCGACGACCGCTTCCCCGGCGTCGAATTCAACTTCTCGCAATATCTCCAGGACAACGTCTCCGAAGCCGTCTCGGGCGTGAAGGGCGAGAACTCCATCAAGCTGTTCGGCAGCGATCTCCAGGCGCTCACCGACACCGCCAACAAGATCAAGTCGGTGCTGGCGACAGTGCAGGGCGTCACCGACCTTGCGGTGTTCACCTCGCTCGGGCAGCCGACCATTCAGATTGACATCGACCGCGCCAAGGCCGCGCGCTATGGGCTCGCGCCCGGCGACATCAACGCCACCATCAAGGTCGCGATCGGCGGCGATACCGCGGGCGATCTCTACGAGCCGGGCTCCGATCGTCACTTCCCGATCATCGTCCGTCTCGCGCCGGAATATCGCAGGAGCGCGGAGGCGATCCAGAATTTGCGCATCGGCGCGCCCGGCCCCAACGGCACCGTCACGCAGATTCCCCTGAGCGAGGTCGCCACCATCAGCCTCGTCTCCGGTGCCGCCTACATCTATCGAGAGCAGCAGGAACGCTATCTGCCGATCAAGTTCTCGGTGCGCGAGCGCGACCTCGGCAGCGCGATCCGCGAGGCGCAACAGAAGATCGCCGAGCAGGTGCAGCTGCCGCCCGGCGCGCACATGGACTGGGTCGGCGAGTTCGGTAATCTCCAGGACGCGATCCGCCGGCTGTCGATCGTGGTGCCGATCTCGCTGGCGCTGATCGGCGTGCTGCTCTGGTTCAATTTCGGCTCGATGACCGACACGCTGCTCGCCATGAGCGTGATCCCGATGGCGATCTTCGGCGGCGTGCTCGGCCTGTTGATCACCGGCACCGCGTTCAGCGTCTCCGCCGCGATCGGATTCATCGCGCTGTTCGGCATCGCGGTCATGGACGGCATCATCATCCTGTCGCAGTTCAACCAGCTGATCGAAGAGGGCATGGACCGCATGAGTGCGGTGATACGCACCGGCGAATTGCAGCTCCGGCCGGTGCTGATGACCTGCGTCGTTGCCGGCGTCGGCCTGCTGCCGGCGGCGCTGTCGGAAGGCATCGGCTCCCAGGTGCAGAAGCCGCTCGCCGTCGTCGTCGTCACCGGCATGATGCTCGCGCCGGTCGTGATCCTGGTGACCTTGCCGGTCCTGATTTCCTTCTTCTCCCGCCGCGCGCGCTGATCGCGCGCGGCGGGAGAACCTCAGAATCCGTAGAGACGCGCGGGATTGTCGACCAGGATCTTCTTGCGCATCTCCGCATCCGGCGCCCACACCGGAAGCTGGTTGAGCAGCCGGCCGTCGTCGATCTGATAGAGGGGCGCGATGTCGGTGGGCTTGCGTCCCTCGACGCGACTGGAATCCGGATGCGGCCAGTCGGTGCCCCAGACGATGCGGTCCGGGTTCGCCGCGATCAGCGCGCGGGCATAGGGCACCATGTCCTGATAGTCGGGCGCGAGGTTCGACGAGCGATAGGCTCCTGAGATCTTCACATAGGCCTTGCCGGATTTGACGAGCGCGATCAGGTCGGAAAATCCCGGCTGCTCCAGTCCGAGCGACGCCTCGAGGCCGCCGAAATGGTCGAACACGGCCGGAACGGGCGAAGCCAGCACGAGCTCCTTGATCGCCGAGATCATCGGCAGCGTGGTGTAGAGCTGCACGTGCCAGCCGCGTGCCTTCATGCGCTCGACGGCGGCCGTGAAGCGCGCGCGGCCGACATTCGGATCGCTGACGCCGCCGGTGGCGAGATTGATGCGACTGCCGCGAAAACCGTCCGCCTGCATCGCGTCGAGCTGGGCTTCCGTGGTCTTGTCGTCGATCACGGCCACTCCGCGTGCGGTCGCGCCGCGCGCCTTCATGCCGAACAAGGTGGAGGAGTTGTCGGTGCCATAGACGCTCGGCGTCACGATCACGACGCGCTCGACATGCAGCGCCTTGTGCAGCGCCGCCATTTCCTCGGGGCTTGCCGGTTCCGGCGTATAGACGCGCCCCGCGAAGAACGGAAACTTTTCGACGTCACCATGGATGTGCGTGTGGCAGTCGCAGGCCTGGGCCGGAACGTCGAAATCGATCGGCGTGGCGGGCTGCGCCGCACGGGCGTGAGCTTTGTTGGTCATGGCTACTCCGGCGGCAAGGGAGGCAAGCAGGACGCTGCGTCGGTTGAGCATGGTTCTCTCCCTGCTTCGTTATTTGGAGGTGGGACAGGAATAGTATCACATCAGCCGGGTAACCGCTCCGCTTCGCTGCATAGCTGCTCGACAAGATCCGCAAGCGCGCGTGAGCCGTCGATGCGCACGACCAGGCAGGGCAGGCCCGCGAGCCACGCCTCATCTTTTGTGAGACTGCGGCCCTCGCGATCACCGGTTTCGTAATGCGAGGCCCATTCGACGAACGACTCCGTCTCTTCATGACGCCAGCCACCCTGTGCGACGGCATCAGCTCCGAAATGCGTAGCCTCGCGGCCACGCAGGCGCTGCAAGCGAAGCTCGCGCGGCGTCGTCACAAAGACGACAAGATCGAAGAGCGGGACGAGCTCGTCGCCCCAGCCGGTGACGGTTCCGCTCAGCACCCAGTCGAGACGCGGCAGAAACATCGCGCGCATCAGGCGCAGGCGCTCCGCGGCGGGGCGCGTCGTCTGGTAGGGCGGCACGGTCGGCAGCCAGAAATAATCGTCACTGTCGTGATGCGGCAGCGCAAGCCGGCCGGCGAGCGCGCGGCCGATCGTCGTCACGCCGGAGCCTGAAGCTCCCATCAGATGGATGCGGCGGCTCTTCATCGGCATCAAGCCAGACGATTTGAAACTACTGCCCCGACGGCGTGCGCAGGCCGTGCCAGGCGTCGCGGACCTGCTGGTAATGCACCTCGGGCAGATAGTCCGGCGTGTTGAGGCTGAGCGTCTTGACGTCGAGATGGCCGACGGCGCTGAGCAGCGTGTAGGAGGCGATCACGCGGTCGCGCAGCGCGCCGATCAGGCGGGCCTTGGCCTGGATCAAATCGGCCTGCGAGTTCAGCACGTCCACCGTCGTGCGCTGCCCGCCGGCGGCCTCGCGCTGCACGCCCTGGAGCGCGACGGTCGCCGCCTTCACCTCGGACTCGGAAGCGGAGACCGTGATCTTGGCGCCCTCGTTGGCGACCCAGGCGCTGGTCGCCGCCGTGCGCGCCTGGTTGCGGACCTGGTCGAGCACGAGCCGGCTCTGCGCCGTGATCTCCTTGGCCTGCCGGGTCTGCGCGGCGGCCTGGCCGCCGTCGTAGATCGGCGCGGTGACGTTGGCGACGATCGAGGCCTGGTCTTCGGCGGTGGTGCTCAGCGTCGGGTCGTTGCTGCGGCTCTTGCTGGCGCTGCCCTGAAGACTGGCGCTCGGCAGCAGCGCGCCCTCGGCGATGCGGATGTTGGTCGAGGCGACATCGACGTCGAAGCCCGCCGCCATCACCGCCGGGTGCTGGCGGATCGCCATCGTCAGCGCATCCTCGCGGCTCTTCGGCAGATAGCGGTCGACGACTTCGGCGGGCCGAAGCTGCGACGGCGCATTGCCGATCACCTGCGCGTAGACCGCCTGGCTCACCGCCAGCGCGACTTCCGCGGCGTTGAGATCGGCGAGTCCCCGGTTGAGCCGCGCCTCGGCTTGGGCGCTGTCGGTCGGCGTGACGTCGCCGGCGTTGAGTCGGCGCTGGGTGACGGCGAGCGTCTCGCGCAGGAACGCGACGTTGGAGCGTTGCGCCTCGACCAGTGACTGGTTGGCCAGCACGTTGGTGTAGGCGGTGACCGCGTCGAGCAGCACGCCCTGGCCGACATTGCGCAGGGCCTCGCGGCCGGACTGCACCTGAAGTTCCGCGGCGCGGACGCTGTTGGCGGTGCGGAACCCGTTGAACAGGGTCTGCGTCACGGTGACGCCGATGATCCACGGTTTCAGATTGGCGGTCTGGATCGTGTTGTCGGGAAGCAAATTGCGCACCGATTGCAGGCCGGCGCTGAGGCTTGCCACGACCTGCGGCCGGTAGCCGGCGAGCGCCTGCGGCACGTTTTCATCCGTGGCGCGTTGCCGCGCGCGCTCGGCATTGAGCTGCGGGTTGGTCTGGTAGGCCTTGGCGAGCGCCTCAGGCAGGGCTTCCGCCCATGCGGCGGAGGGCAGGGCGCAACAGAGCGCCAGCGTGGTCCATGTCGCAAGCACAGGACCCACGCCCGATCGATGTCGCGTCATCACGCGGCCAACTCTGGCGGCACGCCCAATCATGTAATCCCGCTAAACCCCGGCTGTCCGCCCCGCCGACGGTGGCCTCTTAACTGTTTAACGAGCCGGGGTCCCGCAGGCAAACTGCCGCGGGGAAAACCCCCATCTATTCCGTGCTTGTTGCAGGTGCGTCACAGGGATTCTGCACCAGAGCGGCGAAGCCTTACACCAGCCTGACCGCTCGCGGGCATTATCGGTTCTTGTTCACCGGCTTGCGCTTCTCGATGAACGCCGCCATGCCCTCGGAGCGGTCCTCCAGCGCGAAGGTCGCGTGAAACAGGTTGCGCTCGACGCTCATGCCTTCGGCGAGCGTGGTCTCGAAGGCGCGGTTGACTGCTTCCTTGGCCATGGCGACGGCGGGCCGCGACATCGATGCGATCTTCTCGGCGGCTTCCATGACCTCGTCCATGAGCTTGTCGGCGGGCACGATGCGGCTGACGAGGCCTGAGCGCTCCGCTTCCGCCGCATCCATCATGCGGCCGGTGAGGCAGAGGTCCATCGCCTTCGACTTGCCGATCGCGCGGGTCAGGCGCTGGGTGCCGCCGATGCCGGGAATGGTGCCGAGCGTGATTTCGGGCTGACCGAATTTGGCGGTGTCGGCGGCGATGATGAAGTCGCACATCATGGCGAGCTCGCAGCCGCCGCCGAGCGCATAGCCCGCGACCGCGGCGATGGTCGGCTTGCGGCAGCGCGCGACGCGGTCGCCGCCGATCGCGGCGAAATCTTCGGAGAACATGTCGATGAAGGCTTTCGGCTGCATCTCCTTGATGTCGGCGCCGGCGGCAAAGGCCTTCTCGCTGCCGGTCACGACGATGCAGCCGATGGCGTCATCCGCCTCGAGATCGTCGACGGCCGCGGCGATCTCGCGGAAGACGCCGAAGGAGAGCGCATTGAGCATTTTCGGCCGGTTCAGCTTGATGATGCCGACCGCGCCCTTGCTCTCGACGATGATGTGTTCGAACGTGCTCATGCTCCACCCACGCGTTTGATTGGGCGGGCAATGTGCCCGCTGGCGCGGTGGGCTTCAAGGGCCGAAAAGCTGTCGGAACGAGGCCGCCCGGAACGCGCGGCGAGACGCGCGTTCCGGGCGAGGTCCCCACCCCAAGATCAGGCCAAATATCAGGCCATGAACATGCGTGCGGCAGAGGCCAGCGTCAGCAGCGTGCCGACGCCGATGAAGATCTTGCCGATCAGCGAGCTCTGGTCCCAGGCCGAGCTGTGGCTGCTCGCCATCACCGGCGCCGGCCGCGCGTCGGTTGCGGCGATCACCGCCTTCTGTGCCGGCGGGTCCTGTTGCAGGGCGCGGTCGATGTCGTTGAGCTGATCGGGCGCCACCACCTGAGCCTCGTCATTCGGCGCGGCGGTATTATCGGCTGCAGCCTGAACGTTGTCGTTGGCGCGTCCGGTCATCGCGGAGGCCGCGGCAGCCGTCGGCGTATCGGCCGCGGCGATCTGCGCGTTGGCGTTGGCGACCGCCGGCGTCATCCGGCTCAAGGCCGGCACGTCGTTTTCGGCCTTCGCCGCGCCGTCCTTCTTGTCGGCCTTGTCGTCGGATTTCTGCGCCGCCTTGCCGCTGTCGCGGTGGCGCGACGCATGGCGCCGCTGCTTGCTCGGCGTGACGGCCTCGGCCTGGTTGCCCGCGCTGTCCGATTTGCTGCCTGCGGCTGAATTCGGTGCCGCCTGTGCAGCGGCTCCGACCAGCACGAAAAGGCCGGCAAGGAGAATCAATGCCGCGCGCCCGCTGGCTTTCATCATGTTGACGATCTCCCCAATTCCCCCGTCCCGGGACCGAACAGAGACCCCGGGGCGTGACCACAGCGGGGCAAAAAATGGGAATCTTCGGGCTATCCCGGGCAAAAGCGGGGCAAACCGCCGCCTCGCAACCGGCCGCCGGATGCGGACGGGACCGATCGGTGTTATGAGCCGTCGTGGGTTTCGACGGCCGCATCGCGTGGCGAGGCACGGCGCAGATCACGAAGTCGTGATCTTTCTGGTGCCGGCGTAACAAACTGAAAGAGCTGCCGAATTGCATGGTGAGGGCGTGCGCGGACGTGAGGACGAGTGGACCGGCCTGATGCGGTCGGCCATGGCAGGCGATGATGCGGCGTATCATCGCCTGTTGAAGGCGGTCACGCCTGTGCTGCGCGCTGCCGCGAGGCGAGGTCTGGCGCGGGCCGGGCAGCCTCCCGACCAGGCCGAGGATATCGTGCAGGAGATTTTGTTGGCGGTGCATCTGAAGCGGCACACCTGGGACAGCGAAGCCCCCTTCGCCCCGTGGTTGTTTGCAATCGGGCGCAACAAGCTGATCGATGCGCTCCGGCGGCGGGGCCGGCGGGTCTTCGTCAACATCGACGATTTCGCCGAAACGCTGCCGGGCGAGGCGCCGCAGGAGACGGCCTCGGCGGCCGAGGTCGCAACGCAGCTCGACACGCTGCCGCAGCGCCAGCGCGAGGTGCTGCAGTCGATCGCCGTCGACAGCGCTTCGATCAAGGACACGGCGTCAAAGTTTTCGATGAGCGAAGGTGCGGTGCGGGTCGCGCTGCATCGCGGACTTGCGGCGCTGACTGCCAAACTGCGGGACCACTAGTCATGGATACCGATCAACTCATTCGCTCGCTCGCGGCCGACAACGCCCATCGCGCGCCGCGCGTCGGCGCCGTGCTGACGATGGCGCTGCTGGTGGCGGCACCGTTCTCGATCCTGATCTTCGCCAGTTTCCTTGGCGTGCGGCCCGACGTGATGACCGCGATGCACAATCCGTTCTTCGACACGAAGTTCGCGGTCACGCTGTCGCTTGCGATCCCCGCGATCATCGTCAGCCTGCATCTGTCGCGGCCCGAAGCCCTGATGCGCGGCTGGGGCTGGCTGCTGCTGCTCCCCGTCGGCCTGCTTGCGGTTGCGATCGGCAGCGAGACCATGATGGCCCCGGCGATGCCGATGACGATGCGGCTGGTGGGCAAGAACTCCCGGGTGTGCATGCTCGCGATCCCCGCGATGTCGCTGCCGCTGCTTGCGGGCGCGCTGTTCGGCCTGCGCCACGGCGCGCCGTCGCATCCTGCACTCGCCGGCGCGCTCGCCGGCCTGCTGTCGGCCGGCCTTGCCGCAACGCTCTACGCCTCGCACTGCACCGACGACTCGCCGCTGTTCGTCGCGACCTGGTACACGATCGCGACGGCGCTCGTGACCGCGATCGGTGCCTACGCGGGTTCGAAAGTCTTGCGCTACTAGCGACGGCGGCCTCACGCCGCCGGCGTCGTGCCCTGCTGCATGCGGTGGAAGCGCAGCACCTGCTGCGCAGTCGATGAGCGCAGGGCCTCGTAGGCATCGCGCAGCGTCAGCATGTCGGTCTTCGACCCGCCCGAGAGCTTTTCGCGCATGGCGATGATCGCGCGGACGCTCGTCCATTGCATGCCTGCGACCTTGGCGAGGACCATCACGCCCTCGTTGCGGCTCTCGATCATCATGTTCTCGGCGGTCTCGACCGTCACGCCCGCGAGCGCCGCGAGCCCTGCATTGGTCTCGTCGAACTTGCCCTGCTCGGCGAAGCTGGTGACCTGGAACTCGTTGAGACGACCGTCCTCGTGCAGCGATCTCACCAGTGCGCGCGCCATTTCGGTCTGCCTGGTCATGGCGGCGGCGCGGACCCGCTGGGTCGCTTCCTGGACCACGCTGGACACTTCGTCCGCGAGCTCCGGATGCGCAGCCTCGAGCTTCCTGCGCACGCTCAGGGACGCCTTGGCGATCAGCTTCAGGTAGTGATGGCGCGGCAGGTCGGGCCGCAGGCCGATGCAGGCGGCGAGGTCATCGTCGCGTTCGGCGCGCGTGACGAGGTCGGTGAGACTTCCCTCGGAGAGCCGCGCGCCCGGATTGCTGACGGTCGATTGCACCACGTCCTCGTTGCCGCGCGCCACCAGCACGTCGGTCAGTGCTTCCGACAACACACGCCGCAGCGAGATCGCCTTGAGATGCGCCTGGCCCCTGGTGCGCGCGATCTCGATCAGGGTCGCCTCGTCCAGCCGTTCCGATTTCGTGAGCACGGGGCCGGAGACCTCGATCACCTCGTCGAGGGCGAGGGTGCGGATGATCTTGGGCGGCGCGGCCGCGATCGGCGCGAGGCGGTTGGCGAGCAGCGCTCTCGCCGAGGCCTCGATCTGCTCGATCAGGCACTGGAACACGTCGTCGAACACCCTGACGTGCTCGTCGGAATAATCCACCGCATTGTTGATGAAGAGATCGGTGACGCGGCGCAGGGCCTCGACCCGGCGCGCGACGGTGCCGTGCGAGAGCGCGGTCTGCAATTCCTCAAGCAGGTTCTCGGATGGTCTTTCGGATTTCGATCTCATGGCCCTGTCCTGGAGCGTTCGATCCGGCTGCGGCTTCTGCGCAGCCAGGAGAAAATGGATTGGTCAGCTCGTTGCAATACGGTTGCGCCCTTGCGCCTTGGCGGAATAAAGCGCGCTGTCGGCGCGTGCGAGAAACGTGTCGGCAGTATCGTTGTCGCGCAGCGTCACGACGCCCGCGGAAATCGTCACCCGCATGCCGGGGGAAAATGCGCTCCAGTCGAGATCGGCGACGATGCCGCGCAGCCGCTCGAGCATGCGCCGCGCCGCGCCGCCGTCGGTGCCCGGCAGCAGCAGCAGGAATTCCTCGCCGCCATAGCGGCCGAAAAAGTCGGCCGGGCGGATATTTGCAAAAATGGTGATGGCGAAGGTGCGCAGCACCTCGTCGCCGACGGGGTGGCCGTGGGCGTCGTTGATGCGCTTGAACCAGTCGAGGTCGATCAGCGCGATGGCGCAAGGTGCGGACGCCTGCTGCGACTTTTCGACCTCTGCATCGAGCAGCCGCATGATGCAGCGGCGGTTGTAGGAGCCGGTGAGCTCGTCGAGCTCGGCGAGCTCCTCGATGCGCTGATAGGCGGCTTTCAGCTCGATGCTGCGCCGGTACAGGACCTTTCGCAGTGTGGCGCCGAACAGGCCGAGGAAGGCGCACTGGCCGATCACCAGGACGAAGCACAGCATCGAGGCGGTCCGCTGGAGCCTCGTGGCGACTGGCATGCCGATCGGCAGGTCGGAGGCGAGGAAGACAGCCGCGAGGCAGGTCGTCGCAATCGCCCACGTGAACATCGCCTGCGCCGAGGTCATGCGCAGCGTGCCGAAGGCGAAGATCAGGAACAGCACGCTGATGAAGGCGATGCCGAGGATCGGCACCGACACCAGGAAGATGAACTGCAGCGCCATGTGCGCCGAGATCTGGAAGACGGTGAGATAGTGGTCGCTGTGCCTGTCGCCGACGCCGGCTTCCGACATCACGACGAAGATGCCGATGATCATCAGGCCGCCGATCCAGAACAGCGACGGAACGTTCATCGGGACGATACCGTCATGGGCATAGATCAGCAGCACGAAGGCGCCGAGCGAGTAGCTTGCGACCTGGCCGACATACATCTGCCGGCGTTGCCGGACCCGGCGCGCTCGCACCTCGGGCGCAGCCGCGTCGGGCATGAGAACGAGATCCGCGACCTCAGCGGCATTCCTCTCCGGTAAGGTCGTCGCGGCCGTGCTCATTGTCCCGCCAAGGGTGGATGTCAGCGCAAAAATCTACGCGGCAAGCCTTTAGGTTTGGTATCCTTCGAAATCGAATCCAAACGGTGCAGCGCGCAACAGGGTGACAGCGGCCGGCGGGGAAATTTGCCGGCGATTAGGCATCGTTGGCGACGGCGTCGAGCCAAAGCAGGGCTTGGTGAGACATACGTCGTGCAGGGCTGCTAAGGTTCCATCATGTCAGGCCGTCCGTGCCGGACGGCATTGCATAGGGAATGCATCAATACTATGTTACCGTTATCGAGCGAGCCGGCCAACCGCGGCGGGTGGCAAAAGGAAAATTCGCGTATGTGGGCTAGATCACACAGACCCCCGTGTGACTGCGGTAGCCTGAAGAATTTCGCCCCGCCCGTCGAACCGTCCGCCGCGCCGACCCGACCAACTTTGCGAGACGGGCATTGAGCGTGACACAGGCGGCTTCGGACGAGGTCCTGATCGCCAGGATCGCTCAAGGTGACCGGCTCGCCATGCAGGTGCTGTACGGGCGGCACCATGTCAGGGTCTACAGGTTCGGGCTAAGGCTCGTGCGGGACGAGCAGGCGGCGGAAGACCTCATCAGCGAGGTGTTTCTCGACGTCTGGCGTCAGGCCGGCAAGTTCGAGGGTCGATCCGCCGTTTCCACCTGGCTGCTGGCAATCACCCGATTCAAGGCCCTGTCTGCGCTCCGGCGCAGGAAGGACGTTGGGTTGGACGACGAAGCTGCCAACGCGATCGAGGATTCGTCTGACGATCCGGAAATCGCGGTGCAGAAAAAGGATACCAGTGAGGCGTTGCGGGAGTGTCTGACGGGCCTCTCGCCGGACCATCGGGAAATCGTCGATCTCGTCTACTACCACGAGAAATCCGTGGAAGAGGTGGCCGAAATCGTCGGTATTCCGGAGAACACTGTGAAGACGCGCTTGTTCTATGCGCGCAAGAAACTGGCCGAACTGCTGAAGGCAGCCGGCGTTGAGCGAGGCTGGCCATGATGGCATTGAGCAAGAAGATGCTGGAGCAAGAGCCCAGTGAAATTGAACTGCTACTGCCCTGGCACGCCGCCGGCACGCTGAACACGCGTGACGCTCGCCGCGTCGAGGAAGCGATGGCGCGTGATCCGGCGCTTGCAAGGCAATATGCCGCGATCCGCGGCGAGTACGAAGAGACCATCCATCTGAACGAGAGCTTGGGGGCTCCGTCGGCGCGGGCGATGCAGAAGCTGTTTTCCGCGATCGATGCCGAGCCGGCGCGGCCGGTCGGTTCGCTGCCGCTCTCGGCGCGCATCGCGACCTTCTTCTCGAGCCTGTCGCCGCGTACGCTGGCCTGGTCGGCGAGCCTGGGTGCCATCGCGCTGCTGCTCCAGGCCGGCATCATCGGCGCCGTGCTGATGAAGACCCAGACCGCGACCTTCGAGACTGCTTCGCTGTCGGTCGGCGCGCCGATCACGCGCGATCTTGGAGCTGCGCCTGCGCGCGCGCTGGTGCGCTTCGCGCCCGAGGCGCGCGTCGCCGACATCACCGCGCTGCTCGACAGCTACCACGCTTCGATCATCGGCGATGCCAAGGGCGGCATGTTCCGTCTCCAGTTCGACAAGGCGATGAGCCGGGACGAGCTCGCCTCGCTGCTCGGCAGGATGTCGCGCGAGAAGTTCGTCAACCTCGCCGTCGCGGCGCCGTAAGGCGCCGCTGCACCGATGACGCGCAAGTCCGAGAGTAAGTCGCGAGCCGGGGCCTACGCTTCATCGGTCGGAGCTGCACTCCTGCTCGCGGCCGGTCTCGGCGTCGAGGTTGCGCAGGCGCAGGCGATCATGCGCACGCCGACGATCAGCGTCCCCACGCGCACCCCGACCATCTCTCCCAGCATCGCCGCGCGCGTCAGCCCCGGTGTCGGCGCCCGGGCTGTCGGCGTTGCCCCAGGCCCGCGGGCTATCCCTGCCATCCCGCGTACCATCACCACGGCGCGGATGAGACCGGTCCCAGTGCTGCCCTATGCGCGCTATTCGCCGAACCTGTACCCCGCCTGCACCGCCCCCTATCGCGATGCCGACGGCGAATGCCTGGCGCAGCCGGGCGCAGGCGGCGATGGCGCGGGCAAATCGGGCAAGAAGAGCGCGGGGAAGGGGCGGGGCAGCAGCACGCCGGCTGCCGTCGACTTGCGCACCTTCGCCAATGAATTCGTGGCCGAGATCGACGGCGCGCTGTCGGCGACCGAAGCCGACGAGCTTGCGCGTCGCCACGGCTTGACGCGTGTCTCATCGGAGAATTTCCCGCTGATCGGGGCGACGTTCGGCCTGTTCCGCATCACGGACGGCAGGCCTTCCGAGACGGTGCGGCGTGAGTTCGCCGCCGACGGCAGCGTGCGCTCGGTCCAGCCGAACTTCCGCTACGTGCTCCAGGATCAGAAATCGTCGGTGCCGACCGAGGGCGATCCCGCGCAATATGCGCTGGCCAGGCTTCGCCTGCCGCAGGCGCATACGCTGGCGCACGGCGCCAATGTGACGATTGCCGTGATCGATTCCGGCATCGACGCGCAACATCCCGAACTCGCCCACTCCATCGCCGACAACTTTGATGCGCTCGGCAGCGCCGAGGGCCCGCATGTCCATGGCACCGGCATTGCCGGCGCCATCGTGGCGCATGCCAAGCTGATGGGCAGCGCGCCCGAGGCGCGCATCATCGCCATCCGCGCCTTTGGCGGCTCGACGGGTGGAGCCCAGAGCTCGTCCTACATCGTCCTGCGCTCGCTGAATTACGCCGCCGAGCACGGCGCGCAGATCGTCAATATGAGCTTTGCCGGTCCGAAGGACGCCGTGATCGAGCGCGCCATCGCGGCGACCGCCGCCCGCGGGCTGGTGCTGATCGCGGCCGCCGGCAATGCCGGCGCAAAATCGCCGCCGCTCTATCCGGCCGCCAATCCCAACGTGATCGCGGTCAGCGCGACCGACCAGCAGGACAAGCTGTTCTCGGCGTCCAACCGCGGCAATTACATCGCGCTGGCGGCGCCCGGCGTCGACATCTTCCTGCCCGCGCCCGACGGCAAGTACCAGATGACCTCGGGGACCTCGTTCTCGGCCGCCTATGTCTCGGGCGTCGCCGCGCTGCTGCTCGAGCGCAATTACACGCTCAAGCCGGAGGCGCTGCGCATGACGCTGGCGAAGACCGCGCGCGACCTCGGTTCACCCGGCCGTGATGATCTGTTCGGCGACGGTGAGGCCGACGCGTTTGCCGCGGTGACGGCTGTTCCCGCCGACAGCGCGACGCCTGTTGCGGCTGCGTCCGGTACAACAAAACGTGAAGATGCCGAGAAGCGTCGCGACGAGCCTGGCATCCGCGCGATCGAACAACCCTCGCTATCGAGCGCAGACGATAAATCCACGATTTCTCAGGCGGATAGGCCGGCGACGCGATAGCGGCTGCGACAACTTTGCGCGCGGTGCGACGGCCAAGAAATCGAACGCTGCATTGAACGTTCAGCCGGCTGCCACGACCAAATTATGTGGGAGCGGTCATCCCTCCCCATAAGTCATATCAGGCGCGAGCGCCCATCCACCCCAAGCGCCCATATGGCTCGACCCGTCCGGTTGTCCCCCCGGACGGGTCTTTTCCTTTCAGGCGTCTGATTTCTTGAACCGCCCGGCGCGATCAGCTTCCGGTTGAGCGAACGTGGCGGAGCCCATTGTCGGCGTCCGCGAGTCGCCCCGCAGGCCGGTTATGCTTGCGCGAAGCTTGACTCGAAAACACAGCAATTCTCCGCACGACTACGGTGATTGACGACGACCGGCGTGTCGTTGCTGGACAAGTCAAAACTTTTCCACAAAATATTCATGTCGCGTCTAAATTGATTCGTGTGCGTTGCGTCGCGTCCGTATTTTTCTCCTGACGGGCTGGTTTATGACACATCGCCAAGAGGCTGTTCGCGACGTGGCGCGTGGCCGCGACATTGCGGCACGCTGGTGCGCTCTCGCCGAGCAACGGCTGGAACATCTCTCCGAAATGTTCGAGACCGGACGCTGGCGCCGCTATCACTCCGAGATCGCATTCCTCGAAAACATCCAGGAAGCCAAGCGCGCCGTCCAGACCTGGCGCGCGCTCGCGACCGGTGGTGACGTGGCGGCGGCGGCCGCGAGTGTCTCGCCCGCATTCGGCTGGTCGCCGGCGACCATGTCCCGCGTGTTGCCGCGCGACCAACAGGCGCAGACCGTGCAGCCCAAAACCTTGCAGCCCAAAACCTTGCAGCCAAAGGCTGTCCACATCGCCGCGGAGACCGCCGTGCCGGTCAGGCTCGCGCCCACGCCGGAGATCCTTGCCGAAATCACCGAAGCCCCGCTCGCGCCGCGAGCGACGCCCGCTGCGGTGGCATTGTTCACTGCGCCTGCCGCTGTCGCTCCGCTCAAGGCTCCCGCTGCGCGGGCGCCGCTCACCGCGCCCGCTGTGAGGTCACCGGTCGCCCCGCCTGCGGCTATGGCGGAGTTCACCGCACCTGCCGTGAAGGCGCCGCCCGCCGTGCCGGCTGCAATGGCAACGCTCCTGCCGCAGTTCGCCCCGCCTGCCGCCGAAATCGTCGCCGCTCCCGAGCGCGTCGTCGAATTCACCTTCAGCCTCGACGGCCTGCAAGCGAAGTACCCGCTGCTGAGGAACGCGTTCTAGCGTTTGGGCGCCGGGGATGAGGGCGGCACCTACCGCCGCAGGGCATTGCCGCCGACCACCAGCTGCGCGAAGCGCTGCGCGCCGTCGGCCGACAGATCCGACGTCACCGCATGGGCATGATCGAGCCCGACCACGGCGCCGCGCGGGGTTTCCGAGATCATGTTGTTGTTGACGAGCGCGGTGCCTGCGCCGGACACCACGGAGACGCCGACGCCGGCCAGCGCCTTGCGGATCACGTTGCCCGTGATCGCGACGTCGCGCAGATATTTGCCCCAACCGGCGACGATGCCGTAGGACGGCGCGTTCTCGATCACATTGCCGGTCACGGAGCTGTCAGCCTCGATGTAGATGCCCACGCCGGCATCGTCGTCCGGGGCGGTGCCGATCGGCCGCTTCGGGATCAGATTGCGGATGATGTTGCCCTGGACCACCGCGATGCGGCCGCCTTCGTTGAAATTGCAGACGGAGACGCCGACGGCGGCACCATCGACCGTGTTGTTGGCGATAATCGCGGCCTCGAACGCGAACTCCGAATAGAGCGCGACCTCGCGCACGTCGCTGACGCTGTTGCCTGATATGTGGATGTTCGAGGCCGAATTGCCGCGCACCGCCGAGTAATCGCAGTTCCTGATGCGGTTGCCGCGCACGATCACGTTGCCGGCGCGAAACGCGTTGATGGCGTTGCCGTACTGGCCCGAGCCGCCGGGGCCGGCCTTGATGTCCTCGATGCGGTTATCAGTGACCAGCGTGCCGTCATCGCCGATTGCGGTGCGCAGGATCTCGATGCCGTTGTCGTTGGTGCCGATGATGGTGTTGCGCGAGACGCTGAGGCCCCTGGCGTCGAACGAGACGACCGCCGTCACCGCGATGTTGGTGAAGATGTTGCCGGAGATGTCGCCGGACACCTGCTCGAGCCAGATGCCGCTGCCGCCGGAGGCGGTGATCTCGCAATCGGTGATGCGGACGTCACGCCCGCCGAGGACGTGGATCAGTCCGCGCCGGCTCGGCAGCAGAATATTGCCGCCGTCGAAGCTGATGCCGGTGAGGCCGATCGAGTCCGAGCCGTCGCTCTGGATCGCCGAGGCCCCGCCGGTAAAAATGAGTTTCGTCGCGCCACGCACGCCGATCAATTGCGAACCGTTCGGCAGCCGCAGCAATCCGCTGCGATACACGCCGGGCGGCAGCGCCAGCGGCATCTGCGCCCGCGCAGCGTCGTCGATGGCGCGCTGGAGCACGCGGGTCTGGTCCTCGCTGCTGCCGGGCCGCACGCCGTATTGCGTGGCATCGCGGCCGAGCAGGGATGTCAGCGGCGCCGCGCGCGCGGCATCGGCCGGCATAGCGAGCGCGCCCGCGATGCCTGCGGTCGAAGCTCCGATGAGATGGCGACGATTGAGGTCCATGACGCGTCCTCCGGCGGACGCGGGGGTCCGCGGGAGTTAGGTAGCGCAGGGTGGCCGACGGCGCGGGGATTGTTCGCGGTAGGGTTAAAGATTTACCGCAAAGACGGTGCCGTAGGGTGGGCAAAGCGTAGCGTGCCCACCATTGTTACAACCGATGCGGATGCATGGTGGGCACGGCGCTTGCGCGCCTCTGCCCACCCTACGTAGCTACGAAGCCGGTATGTTCCGCCTCTTTCTTGCCAACCCCACCATCTCCATCAGCATCGCTTCCCCCGCGTCCACCAGCTCCTCCAGCGTGATCCGGGCTGCGCCCTTGCGGCGCACCGCGCCGCTGCGCGCGAGCAGGGGAATGTGGATGAACGCCGCAAGCCGCGGTCCGCCCGCCCTCACATTCTCGATCGCTCGCCAGCTGAGATAATTGCAGAGATAGGCGCCGGCATCGCGCGAGGCGCGCGCGTCGATGCCGGTGAGGCGCGCGGCGCGCAGCAGCCTTGCCGTGTGCGGACCGAACGTCATCGCGTCCGCTTGGCCGGCGATGCCGCGCTTGCTGGAGCGGGTGTTGGCGGCATCGGGCCAGAGCATGGTGACGGCATTGCGCGCGCGGGTCTCGATGCGCAGGTACGGTGTGCGCGCGGCGAGGCCGAACATCAGCAGCGCATCCGGCTTCTGCTTCGCGAGCACATCCGGCAATTGCCGGTCGACCGCGGCATAGGTGACCGGGAAGATGTGGCTCGCGAGCGCGACGTCGTCGAGCGCCGGACGGCGCAATTGCGCCAGCCGCGCGACCAGCGGCTGGGTCGGGTTATGGGGCGCGCCGGGAAACGGTCCGAAGCCGGTGAGGAGAATGCGGAGCTTTTCGCTCATTGCAGCAACTCCAAGATCTGCTCCGCGGCGAGTGCCGGCGTGAGATGGCCTTCGGCCACCTCGGCCTCGATCTTCCTGACCTTGGTCCGCACCGACGCCTCGCTGCGCAGCCGCGCCAGCATGCGCTGCTCCAGCATCGACCACATCCACTTCACCTGTTGGTCGCGCCGCCGCGCGGCGAAATCGCCGGATGCGTTCATCGCCTTGCGGTGATCGAGGATCTTTTGCCAAATTTTTGCGATGCCGTCGCCGGTCAGCGCCGAATAGGTCTCGACCGGTGGATGCCAGTGCTCGGAGCGCGGCGCCAAAATGTGCAGTGCGCCGCGATAGTCGGCGGCGGTGATGTTGGCGCGCTTGAGGTTGTCGCCGTCGGCCTTGTTGATCGCGATCATGTCGGCGAGCTCGACCAGGCCCTTCTTGATGCCTTGCAGCTCGTCGCCGCCACCCGGCAGCATCAGCGCGAGGAAGAAATCGGTCATGTCGCAGACTGCGGTCTCGGACTGGCCGATGCCGACGGTCTCGACCAGCACGACGTCGAAGCCGGCGGCTTCGCACAACAGCATGGCCTCGCGCGTCTTGGCGGCGACGCCGCCGAGCGTGCCTGACGATGGCGAGGGACGGATGAAAGCGTCGTCGGAGGCCGACAGCCGCGCCATCCGTGTCTTGTCGCCAAGGATCGAGCCGCCGCTGCGCGCCGAGGATGGATCGACCGCGAGCACCGCGACCTTGTTGCCCTGTTCGATCAGGTACGTCCCGAGCGCGTCGATGGTGGTGGATTTGCCGACGCCGGGCGAGCCGGTGATGCCGACGCGAACCGCCTTGCCGGTGTCGGGCAGCAGCATCTGCACCAGCTCGCGCGCCAGCGCCTGGTGGTCGCCGCGCCGGCTCTCCACCAGGGTGATCGCCCGGGCGAGGGCTGCGCGACTGCCGGAGCGCAAGTCGCGGGCGAGGGTCTTGATGTCGATGGATTTGCTACCGGTCATGATTGTCTTCGCGTCCAGCCGCTAGCGGCCCGACATGCGAATGTGTCTTTCAGCGCAAGATCTCAAAGGTGGAAGGTGGATTTGAATGATGTCCCAAACGATCTCGGCCTTCGTCATGTGGTAGGCATGACGCAGTAGATTTCCGAAGTCGATCATCTTGCGCCAATCGATTGCCGGCTCGGTTCGTTTTATCTCATCCGGGATGAATCTTGATGCCTCGCAGATGATCTCGAGAAGTCGTTCGATTGCCAGCCGGGCGGTTTTTTCAGAGACGAATTGATCGAATGTGAAGCCCTTCACGACACTCTCGATGTCAGCGATAGCTTCCAGAATATCTCGCAGCCGGTCTTCCACGGTCGGCGGCATTCAGAAGACCTCGACCAGATCATCCGCGATACGCTCGGCCATGCGCGGCTTCAGCAGGTCCCGTATCGATATCTGCGCTCGTAGGCCGACATGGTCCTCGATCAAATGCAAGGCTCTAAAGTAGTCGAACCGCGGCGTTTCCTCGCGCGAGGTTGTCTCGACCAGCACGTCGAGGTCGCTGTCTGGCCGAGCGTCGCCGCGCGCGCGCGACCCGAACAGGTAAAGCCGGATGACACCTGCAGCCCTCAGGGCGGGAGCAAGCTCTCGGAGCTTCCTGACAAGCGTCTGGAGCGGAATGTCTGCGACGTCGGTCATGACCGGACACTAGCACAAGGCGACCGTCTGGCCCAGCATGGCGGAGCCGGCTGGACCCGCCCCGGCGGGGTAGGCGAGGGCTGCCCGCCCCCTATCACCGGGATCTTGCCGCTGCCGTCTGCACCGGCTTCAGCTTGCGCCAGACCCACACCATCACCGGCCAGAGCAGCGCGCCGATTGCCATGGCGGCGAGGATCGCCGCGACAGGCCGCTCGAAGAACGGCAGGATGCTGCCGTCCGACTTGATCAGCGAGGTGACGAAGGCCTGCTCGACCATGGTGCCCATGACGATGCCGAGCACCATCGCGGCCACCGGATAGCCATTGGCCTCCATGACATAGCCGATCACGCCGAAGGCGGCGACGGTGACGACGCCGAACATGTTGTTGCCGATCGCGAACGAGCCGACCGCGCAGCACAGCATGATGATCGGCATGATGGCGGAGCGCGGTGCCAGCAGGATGTAGGCGGCGATCCGGATCATGGCGATGCCGAGCGGGATCATCAGGATGTTCGCGATGATGAACATCAGATAGATCGCATACATGCTCGACGCCTTCTCGGTGAACAGCGTCGGGCCCGGATTGAGGCCCTTCATGTAGAGCACGCCGATCGCGATCGCCGCGATGGTGTCGCCGGGAATGCCGAACAGCAGCGAGGGTACCCAGCCCGAGGCGATGCTGGCATTGTTGCTGGCGCCGGCCTCGACCAGGCCCTCGACATGGCCGGTGCCGAATTTCTCCGGCTCCCTGGAGAAGCGTTTGGACATCGCATAGGAGACCCAGGCGGCCATGTCGGCGCCGGCGCCCGGCAGCACGCCGATGATGATGCCGATGATGTTTCCACGCGTCATCTGCCAGTGATACTTCTTGGTCAGCTTCCACTGGCCGGCCATGATGCTCCCGAATTTTCGTCGCGGCAGCGGCGGCGGTTCGGGCGTCAGCATCGCGCGCATCACCTGCGCCACCGCGAACACGCCGACCAGCGCCGGGATCGGCTCGATGCCACCGAACAAATCGGTGATGCCGAAGGTGAAGCGCGGTACGCCGCCGGGATTCTCGATTCCGATGCAGGACACCAGCAGGCCGAGGAACATGCCCGCGATCGCCTTCACCGGCGAGGAGCGCGCGACCAAAGTGGCGCACATCAGGCCGAGCAGCGCCAGCCAGAAATATTCGAAGGTCGAGAACGACAGCGCGATCTCGGCGAGCGGCGGAGCCAGGATCATCAGCGACAGCACGCCGGCGATACCGCCGACGGCGGAGAACCAGACGCCGGCCCCCAGCGCCAGCTCGGCCTGGCCCTTGCGCGTCATGGCGTAGGCCTCGTCGGCATAGGCTGCCGAAGCGGGGGTGCCGGGAATGCGCAGCAGTGCGCCGGGGATGTCGCCCGAGAAGATCGCCATCGAGGAGGCCGCGACGATGGTCGCGATCGCCGCGATCGGCGAGAGGTAGAAGGTGACGGGAACGAGCAGGGCGGTCGCCATCGTCGCCGACAGGCCCGGCAGCGAGCCGATGACGAGCCCGTACACGGAGGCTGCGAACATCGCGATGATGACCTCCCAGGTGGAGATCAGCGCGAACGCTTCAATGAGGGTCTTGAGCATGGGATCACCAGGGCGTCGGCAGCAGGCCGGCGGGGAGCGGCACGCGCAGCAGCTTGCCGAAGATGAGGTGGATGCCGAACGGCGACAGCGCCGCGAGCGGCAGCGCCAGCTTCCACTTCGCCCCGAGCGCGGTCGAGGTGACGTAGACCATGATCGCCGCGGTGATGATGAAGCCGAGTCGGTCGGCGGCGGCGACGTAGAACAGCAGCAGCGCCGGCGGCAGCAGGGCGCGCAGGCCGTAGAGCTTGCCCGGCGGCGGCGGCGCAGCCGCCACCTGGCCGTCCTCGAGCGGGACCAGCTCTTCCTCCTCCTCGAAGGAATGGCCGATGCCGAACACGATCGCGAGCCCGCACAGCGCGAGCCCGATGCCGATCACGAGCGGAAATACGTTGGGGCCGACCGGCTGCCCCGGCACCGGCGGCAGGATCCAGCCGCCATAGGCAGCCGCCGCGCCGAGCACGACGAGAAACGATCCCGTGACGGAGTCGGGAAGACGCATGGGAGTGGTCCTGTCAGAATTCCGGGAGGTGCGTTCCCTCTCCCCCGCATCCACCTTCGCTGAAGCTTCGGCGGACAAGCGCGGGGAGAGGTGAAACGTCACGCCTTGCTCAGGCCGGCGGCCTTCATCGCCTCGCCCATCTGGGCGTCGCCCTTGTCCATGAAGCTCGCGAACTGGCCGGCATCGCCCCAAACGGTGCCGAAGCCGCGATTGCTCATGAAGTCCTTGAACTCGGCGGAGTCGTAGACCTTCTTCAGCGCCGCGGTGAGCTTCGTTGCGATCTCCGGCGGCAGGTTCTTCGGTGCGCCGATGCCGCGCCAGGCGCCGGTCGCGTAGTCGATTCCCATCGCCTCCTTCAGCGTCGGCACGTCCTTGAAGATCGGGTTGCGCGCCGGCGCCATGATGGCAAGGCTCTTCGCCTTGCCCGCCTCGATGATGGCGCGCGCCTCCGGCACCGAGCACGTCGTGAGGTCGAGGCCGCCGGCGGCAAGATCCTGCATCGCGGGCGCGGCGCCATTCGACGGCACCCAGGCGACCTGGTTGGCGGGCAGGCCCATCGCCTGCATCCAGCCGACCAGCGCGAGATGCCAGATGCCGCCCTGGCCGGTGCCCGACGCCTTGAACTTGCCGGGAGGCGCCGCCTTGATGGCTTCGGCGAGCTCCTTGACGGTCTTGTAGGGCGAGGAGGAGGAGACCTGGATGCCGGGCGGGTCCTCGTTCATCAGCGCCAGCGGCGTGTAGCTCTTCGGCGTCAGCTCGGTGAGGCCCTGCCAGTGCATCATCGAGATTTCGACGGTGAGCATCCCGATCGTGTAGCCGTCCGGCTGCGCGGTCGCGATCGCGCTATGGCCGACCACGCCTGAACCGCCGGTGCGATTGACGACGTTGAAGGGCTGGCCGAGATCCTTTTCCAGCAGGGCTGCGACAATGCGCGCAGTCGCGTCGGTGCCGCCACCGGCGCCCCAGGGCACGATCACGGTGACCGGCCGGGCCGGATACGCCTGCGCGCGGGCGGGTGTGAGACCGAATGCGGCGGATGCGGCAATCGCGGCGGAAGAGGCCGCAAAAGTGCGGCGCGTGATCTTGGACATCAATGCCTCCCAGCGGCGCCCGTGACACCGGGCGCTCTTGTCAATGAAGGCATTCTAGTCGGCTTTGCGGCGCCGCTGCAAGGTAGCGCTACCACGGCACTGTGAGCAACGTGTCGCTGCCCAAAACATCATCACTGCGGCTCCTCAGCGTCGCCCTTCGGCCGCGCGCCGCCGAAGATGCGCATACCTTCCGCCGTGAGATAGGTCTTGAGCGTTTCCCACGGCACGAAGGCGACATATTCGCCCTCGGCGTAGGGGCCGACCGCGTAAGGCGGATAGTGGAAGGTGAGCCCGGAACTCTTGCCCGCTTCGGTTGACGGCGCGAGCGTCACCGCGCCGATCTTGAGCAGGCTCGGCTCGACGCTCTTGAACCACTCGTCGGTCGCGGTCTCGCTGGTGTCGCGCTTCTTCTTCTCGGCTCTCAGCGAAGCGATCACGGCTTTCACCATCGCCTTCATGGTCGCCCCGTTGTCGGCGGTTTCGGTGAAGAACGGGCGGATCGAGATGCGCTTGCTCTCGCTCTTGTCCCACAGGATCGTGTTCACGTCCGAGTTGGGAGGGGCGCCATGGGTGTCCATGTAGTCGTTGCGCAAGACGCTGACATAGCGATCGCCGACCACGGAGCGGATCGCATATTTGCGTTCGAAATCCCAGCCGCCATCCTTGAAGAACTGCGGATCTTCCTTGCGCGCGGCGGCGGCCTCGGCCGCGTTCTTGTCGAGCCACTTCCTGCCCTCAGTGAGGCAATCCGCCGCGAGCGCCGCATCAGCCTTGATCCTGTCGTCGAGGAAGATGCGCGCGTCGATGCTCTTAGTCTTGACGACGGCGTCGGGTTTTGGATCGGCGGCGAGGGCGGAGAACACGCACGTTGCGCCAAGCGCCAAGGCGACGCTCAAACCGGTCATGAACTTCAAGGGGAGTGCTCCTGCGTGAGCGTCAGAATACTTCGAGAATGTCGCCCGCAATGCTCTCCACAAAGCGAGGCGAAATGGAGTGCCGGACGGTCGCCTGCGTCTGCAAGCCAGTCGCATCCTCGATGATCTGCTCGACATCGATCAGGTTGAGCAGCGAGAAAGATGTCTCCGGTTCGACCTCGACAAGGACGTCGATGTCATTGTCCGGACGGTAATCCTCATTGGCGCGCAAACCCAATATGGCAAGCTTTGACACGCCCTTGCCTTTGATGGCATCGGCGTTCTCGCGTATCGCAGCGACGATCTCGTCACGTGTCATGGACACAACCTGGCCGGTTACCGGGCCAGTCTATCATCTACTCGGCCGCCTCGCTATGCCCGAGCCGGGCATTCAGCTTGCGGATCAGTTCCTCGGCGGCTTCCGCGATCACCGTGCCCGGCGGGAAGATGGCTTCGGCACCGGCCGCATAGAGCGCGTCGTAATCCTGCGGTGGCACCACGCCGCCGATGATGATCATGATGTCGTCGCGGCCCTGTTTCTTCAGCGCGGCCTTGAGTTCAGGCACTGCGGTGAGATGGGCGGCGGCGAGCGAGGAGACGCCGAGAATGTGGACGTCGTTCTCGACCGCCTGCCGCGCCGCTTCGTCGGCAGTTGCAAACAGCGGCCCGATGTCGACGTCGAAGCCGATGTCGGCGAAGGCCGAGGCAATCACCTTCTGGCCGCGGTCGTGGCCGTCCTGGCCGATCTTGGCGACCAGGATGCGCGGCCGGCGGCCTTCCGCCTCCTCGAAGGCGTCGATCAGCGCCTGAACCTTCTCGACCTTGTTGCCCATGCTGGACGCCTCCCGCTTGTAGACGCCGGTGATGGACTTGATCTCGGCACGATGCCGGCCGAACACCTTTTCCATCGCGTCCGAGATTTCGCCGACGGTGGCTTTCGCCCGTGCCGCGTCGATCGCGAGCGCGAGCAGATTGCCGTTGCCTTCGCCGGCCGAGCGCGTCAGCGCGGCAAGCGCCGCGTCGACGTCGGTCTGGTTGCGCTCGGATTTAAGCCGCGTCAGTTTGTCGATCTGGAGGCGGCGGACATTGGTGTTGTCGACCTTGAGAATGTCGATGGGAGCCTCATCCGTCGGCTTGTACTTGTTGACGCCGATCACCGCCTGCTTGCCGGCATCGATCCGGGCTTGCGTCTTGGCCGAGGCCTCCTCGATGCGCAGTTTTGGCACGCCGGCCTCGATCGCCTTGGCCATGCCGCCAAGCTCCTCGACCTCCTGGATATGGCTCCACGCCTTGGCCGCGAGGTCGCGCGTGAGCCGCTCGACATAGTACGAGCCGCCCCAGGGATCGATGATGCGGGTGGTGCCGCTCTCCTGCTGCAGGAAGAGCTGGGTGTTGCGGGCGATGCGGGCCGAGAAGTCGGTCGGCAACGCCAAGGCCTCGTCGAGCGCGTTGGTGTGCAGCGACTGGGTGTGGCCTTGGGTGGCCGCCATCGCCTCCACCGTCGTGCGCATCACGTTGTTGAAGACGTCCTGCGCGGTCAGGGACCAGCCCGAGGTCTGGCAATGCGTGCGCAGCGAGAGCGAGCGTGGGTCTTTCGGGTTGAACGGCTTCAGCAGCTTCGCCCAGAGCAGGCGCGCGGCGCGCATCTTGGCGACTTCCATGAAGAAGTTCATGCCGATCGCCCAGAAGAACGACAGGCGCGGCGCGAAGCGGTCGACATCCAGGCCCGCGGCAAGACCGGCACGCAGATATTCGACGCCGTCGGCGAGCGTGTAGGCGAGCTCGAGGTCCTGCGTCGCCCCGGCCTCCTGCATGTGATAGCCGGAGATCGAGATCGAATTGTATTTCGGCATCTTCGTGGAGGTGTAGGCGAAGATGTCGGAGATGATCCGCATCGAGGGCGCGGGCGGATAGATGTAGGTGTTGCGCACCATGAACTCTTTCAGGATGTCGTTCTGAATGGTGCCCGAGAGCTTTTCCGGTGCCACGCCCTGTTCGCCCGCGGCCGCGACATAGAGCGCGAGGATCGGCAGCACCGCGCCGTTCATGGTCATCGACACGCTCATCTGGTCGAGCGGAATGCCTGCGAACAGCGTGCGCATGTCGTAGATGGAATCGATCGCAACGCCGGCCATGCCGACGTCGCCGCCGACGCGCGGATGATCAGAGTCATAGCCGCGATGGGTGGCGAGGTCGAAGGCGACCGAGAGACCCTTCTGTCCGGCCGCCAGGTTGCGGCGGTAGAACGCGTTGGAATCCTCCGCCGTGGAGAAGCCGGCATATTGCCGGACGGTCCAGGGCTGGTTGACATACATGGTCGGGTAGGGACCGCGCAGGTACGGCGCGATGCCCGGATAGGTCTCGAGGAAATCGAGCCCGGCGAGATCGGCCTCGCCATAGGCGGGCTTCACCAGAATGCCCTCGGGCGTCAGCCACGGCTCGGCGCTGCCGGTCGGGGCGGCAGTGGCGGCGCGCTCGAAGGCGACATCGGCGAAATTGGGAATGCGGGTCATTCCTTGGAGTCCTCAAACCTGCGGTTTCGCTCGACCAGTCTTCGAAGTTTCTTTTCGGCCAAGCGCGTTGGATTGGTGAAGAAATGCTCGATGGACCACACGATCACCCAGACCAGAAATTCCGCCAGGAAACCGAGCATCATCCAATCCTAGCATATCAATCATGATCCGGATGCTGATGGCTGACGATGGTCGCCATCTTCTCCGGTCCGTAATTCTGTTGCGTGGTCTGGCTCGGCAAATTGGCGATGCCGACCACCCAGCCGAGACGGGACTCGGTGCCGAACTGTCGCGCCGGTATGATCTGGTCGGGCCGGTCGAAGGCGCCGGTCATGATCTCGATCCGGTCGCCGTCGATGCGGCCAAAGCTCAGCGGCGTGCCGCAGGCGGCGCAATAGCCGCGATCGGCGATCGAGGAGGAGCGGAAGAACGACGGCCGCCCCTTGGTCCAGGCGAAGTCCGTCCGGTTGATGTCGGCAAAGGACGCGAACGGCGCACCGCTCGCCTTCTGGCACATCCGGCAATGGCAGATCGAAACCCTGTTGGGGGTCGCCGAAACCGCAAAGCGCACCGCGCCGCATTGGCAGCCGCCGGTGAAAACTGGTTTGCCCGCTTCGCTCATGCCTGCTCCATCCGTCGGTAGGCGTCTTGCAGTGTCGCAAGCGCATCGCCTCCGGCGAAGACAAAACCCGTGACGCCGGCCGCACGGAGTGCCGCCTCGGCCTCGGTCGGGCGGCCTGCCAGATAGATATGTCGCGCGCCGGCCGTTTGCAGGGCCTTCGCCGCGGCGTCGGCGTGTTCCGGATAGACCTTGTCGCTGGAACAAAGACAGGCAAGCTCGGCGCCGGAGGCCTTGAATGCGGCGGCCAATTTGGCCGGATCGGCAAAGCCCTCGCTGTCGACCGCCTGGATGCCGCCGGCCTCGAACAGGCTCTTGGCAAAGGTCGCCCGCGCCGTGAAATCGGCGGGCGTGCCGAGATTGGCCAGAAACACCTTTGGCCGCGCACCGCGGGCCTTCAGCGCTGCATCGGATTTGTCGCGCAACGCCTCGAACGGTTCCGCCAGCCGGATCGGCGGCATTGCGTCGAACTTGTACTTCTGCTCGCCATAAGGCGCGAGCGCGACCGGCGTTGCCTTCAGCACCGCGGTCTCGCTCTCATGCAGGTTGGGAAACTCGCTGGCGCCAGTCAGCACGTCGCGCCGCTTGGCGATGTTGGCGTCGCGCGCCTTTCGCGCGGCCGCGACCTTGCCCTGGAACAGGCCTTGCTGAAGCGCGGCGAAGGCGCCGCCGGCTTTCTCGCTTTCCTGGAACAGCCCCCAGGCCGCCTCGCAAAGCTGCGCGGTCAATGTCTCGATGCCACCCGCGCCGGCAGCGGGATCGCTGACCTTGGCGAGGTTGCTTTCCTCCAGCAGCAGGGCTTGCGTATTGCGCGCCACGCGCCGCGCGAATGGATCAGGGAGGCCGAGCGCCAGCGTATGCGGCAGCACGGTGATCGCGTTGGCGCCGGCGAGCCCGGCCGCGAATGTCGCGATGGTCGCGCGCAGCATGTTCACGTAGGGATCGCGTTGCGTCAGCATGCGCCAGGCGGTATCGGCGGCGATGAACAACGGCTTCGGAGTCAGCCCGCACGCCGTCTCGATGCGCGCCCACAGCAGCCGCAGTGCGCGGAATTTTGCCATGGTCATGAACTGGTCGGCATCCGCGGCGAGCCGCGCATAGATCATTTCCCGCGCCTGCTCCAGCGGAACGCCGGCGCCCTCGATCGCGCGCAGATAGGCGACGCCGCAGGCGAGCACGAACGCGAGCTCCTGCACCTCGGAGCCGCCGGCATCGTGGATCACGCGCCCGTCGGCGGACGCGAACGGTCCCTTGAAGCCGAGCGCGGCGAGACCCTTGATGGCGCCGGTGACGGCCGGAACGATCTCGTCCCATGTGTAGGGGCTGTGACCCCACACCGCGCCCGCCGCAAGCGGATCGAGCCCGAAGCGGATGTTGCAGGCGGCGGGATCGAGGCCGTTGCTCTTCACATATTCCGCGACATGGATCGCCGCCATCCGCGATTGCGGACCGATCTGGAGCTCGATGCCGATGCCGGCATCGAGATGAACATCCTTGAAGACCTTGGCGACCGCATCGGCCGAAGGTTCCAGCCCGAACCCGTGAGCGCCACTGCCGCCGGCGAACACCAGCGCGAGACCCGTCGCGCCGTTCTCGAGATCGGTCAGCGCCTGCGCATTCGCGGCCACCGCATCGGGATGGTCGATCCGCTGCATGATCTGCCACGGCGCGGCGGCGGGCCGTCCAACCACGGGCGCAACGCCCTTGGCGCGCGGATAAAGCGGGTCGATCTTGAGGCCGTCATAAGTCTTGCCGACCAGCTTCTCGAACGGCGCGCCCTTCAGCACGCCGTCGACCAGCTTGCGCCAGTCGTCGACGGTTGCCTTGGGGAAATCCGCCGCCAGCGGCAGGTCGTCAGTCACGGAGGTCATGCGGCGAAGGGCTCCCAAAAATCTTGTCGTTCGCAGGCGAAATTGCCACGGCCGGCCGTCGCTGCAAACGGTTGTTTTTGGTTAACCGGTATCCGGAAGCCGCTCAATACCTTGCGTCGAGACGCTGGCAAGCCCGTCACGCACACGAATGCCTGAGATGACGCGGTCGGGCGCGATTTCAGCCAGCGGCACCAGCACGAAGGCGCGCTCGAACAGGCGCGGATGCGGCAAGGTCAGGTCGGGCTTCTGCAAGCTGACATCGTCATAGGCGATCAGGTCGAGATCGAGCGTGCGCGGGCCCCATTGCCGCTCCTTGTTCCGTGTGCGGCCGAATTTCTGCTCGACCTTCTGCATCACGAACAGGAGCGCATGCGGATCGAGGCTGGTCTCGATCTCGACGCAGGCATTGATGAAGGGATCCTGGTCCTCGTCGCCCCAGGGCGGCGTCGCATAGTCCGAGGAGCGCGCGATCAGCGCGGCTTGCGCCATGCCGCAGATGTGCGAGATCGCCTTCCGGAACGTCGCGCGGACATCGCCGACATTGCCGCCGAGTGCAATGAGGACGCTTGCCATGTCACGGATGCCGCGAGCGCGTCAGCATGATGCCGACGTCGTCGAAGATCGCGGCGATCGGAGCATGCGGCTTGTGCACGGTGATCTTCACGGCGCGGATGCGCGGGAAGTGCGACAGGATGGCATCGGCGACCGCGCCGGCCGCCCGCTCCAGCAGCTTGTAATTTGTATTCTTGAACGCCGCCGTCGTGGTCGCCACGACTTCGGCGTAGGACACGGTGTCGGCGAGCCGGTCGCTGCGCGACGGCTCCGACAAATCGGTATAGAGCTCGAGATCGATGACGAAGCGCTGGCCGACTTCGGTCTCATGATCCATCACGCCGTGGCGGGCGTGGATCGACAGGCCGGTGACGAAGATCGTATCGGTCATTGCTTGCTCTCGATTGCGTTCGCGACCCGCAGGGCCTGCAAGGTCTCGGCGACGTCATGGGTCCGGATGATCTTGGCGCCGCGCTGTGCGGCGATCAGATGCGCGGCGATCGAGCCGGCGAGCCGTTCTTTCGGCTCCGAGGGCGACACCGAGGCGATGAAGCGTTTTCGCGAGGCACCAACGAGGATCGGCAGGCCGAACATGTCGAATTCGCGCAGCCGCGCCAGCGCGGTCATGCTCTGCTCGGCCGTCTTGCCGAAGCCGATGCCGGGATCGAGCACGATCTTGTCGTGCGCGATGCCGGCCTTGGCGGCGATATCGAGCGAGCGCAGGAAGAACGCCTTCATGTCCGCGACGATGTCGATGTCGGAATCGACCGTCTCGCGGTTATGCATGACGATGACGGGGACGCCGCGCGCGGCGATGAGCTGCGCCATGCCGGTGTCGCGCTGCAGGCCCCAGACGTCGTTGGCGATCGCAGCACCCTGGTCGAGCGCAAAGGCCACGACTTCGGCCTTCATGCTGTCGATCGATACGGGGACGCCGAGCGCCACCACGCCTGACAGCACCGGCTTCAGCCGGGCCAGCTCGTCTGCCGCCGTCACCGGCCGGGCGCCCGTGTAGGGCCGGGTGGACTCGGCACCGATGTCGATGATGTCGACGCCGGCCTCGATCATTGCCCGCGCCCGCGCAAGCGCCAGCTCGGGCGCGATGAACTCACCACCATCGGAAAAGGAATCCGGGGTGACGTTGAGCACGCCCATCACTGCCGGAATCGGCCGCTCCAGCAGCGTCCGCAGCACGTCGGGCCCGGCCGAGCCGGCCGGCGGGACGGATGGGGAGGGCGAGGCATTCATGCGGCCCGCTTTAGCGGTCGGGGAGGGGGGATTCAAGGTGGGATTGGGAGCGAATGTCGATGTGTTCGCGGAGCATCGATCGCCTCCGCTGTCATTGCCCGCGAAAGCGGGAAATCCAGTATTCCGAGGCGTGCGGTGATACGGAGGAGCCACGGCGTACTGAATACCCCGCCTTCGCGGGGATGACACCGAGAGCTAACGCGGCAGGTCGTATGCCGAGGGAGATGCCCTAATACGTAATCTTCGGCGGCAGCTTCTTCGCCTTGGCGATGATGTCGCCGACTGATTTTTCCGAGGGCAGGACGCGGACGAGCTTCTTCTTCTCGTTGGCTTCCCGCATGCTCTGGGCGAGCCGTGCCGGATTCCGATAGGCGAGCTCGCGCACGGTGGTGACGCCGGCGGCGCGGACGAGGCCGACCTTGGCCCGGCCCATCCCGGGAATGCGCATGTAGTCGGAGACGTTGGCCCATTCCAGCAGCTGCTGCTCGCTGATGCCGGTCTTGGCGGCGAGCGCCTTGCGGCCCTTCACGGTCGAGGCCGCCTCGAGCAGCGCGTCGGTCGTGCGGATTCCATGCGCCTTCAACTTGTTGGCGGCAAAGGCCGGCAGACCCTCAATCTCGGAGATCGGATATGTCATGATGCTCGATACGAAAAGCGTCGCTCAGGCGAACTGGCTGAGGCCCGGCGTCCCCGCGATGATCTTACCCATCTGATCAGCTCCGATTTTGTCTCGGCCGTAGCGGAAAAGTTCACGGGCAACGCTTTGAATCTCGGACATGCCAAGTCCCAGGCCCATCAGGCGCGTGCCGACGGCCATCAGGCCGCCGCCCATCAGCCGCGACAGTCCGCCGCCGCTCCTGGACGCCTCGATCGCCGCTTCCGCACCGGGAATCCGATCGATCAGCGCTTCGACGTTCTCGGAAGGACCTTCGCTGCGGAGGAAGCCCAGGATAATGCCGACGGTCTTTTCAGCCACAGCACTATCTATGCTGGCGTTCGACGCCAGCCGCCCGATCAGCTCGTCCATAAGGCCCGCCCCTCAACCGGTTTATATGCCGGAGTATTGCTTCCGGAATGATCTTGATCCGGCACGATGTGAAATACAAGCGATGAACGCACGCAACGTTCCGATTCACCCTCAAAGGCGCAAAAAGTGTTGCAGCGATGCAAGAGCGGAGGTGGATTCTTGCAAAAAATTGCCGCGGTGCGAACGCGTCATTCCTACTTTCGGCTGATGTCGCCGGTAAGTTTCCGACAATGTCGCATGCTCAGGGCGCGTTGAACCGTTTTAATCCGCACGCGACATGCGTTAAACTACGGAACAGGCGCATTCGAGTTTCAATACGCGAAACACGGCAGAGAGATCAGAGAGAAGCATGACCGCACAGGACAGCAAGCTCGGCGACACCGACGACAAGATTTTCGTCGGCAAGGGAGACGAGCAGGCATGGCTGACGCTCGCGCT
Source organism: Bradyrhizobium japonicum USDA 6 (assembly GCF_000284375.1). Classification (NCBI taxonomy): domain Bacteria; kingdom Pseudomonadati; phylum Pseudomonadota; class Alphaproteobacteria; order Hyphomicrobiales; family Nitrobacteraceae; genus Bradyrhizobium; species Bradyrhizobium japonicum. The sequence continues at coordinate 6,864,235 of NC_017249.1, read as the reverse complement.
CGCCAATCGCCACGGTCTCGTCACGGGTGCTACCGGAACCGGTAAGACGGTATCGCTGCAAGTCATGGCGGAAGGATTTGCGCGCGCCGGCGTTCCGGTCTTCGCGGCCGACATCAAGGGGGACCTCTCCGGCATCTCCGAGGTTGGCGAGGCCAAGGATTTCATCGTCAAGCGTGCCACCGAGATGGGCCTGACGTTTCAACCCGACCAGTTCTCGACGGTGTTCTGGGACGTGTTCGGCGAACAGGGCCATCCGGTGCGGGCGACCGTCACGGAGATGGGGCCGCTTCTGCTCGCGCGCATGCTCGACCTGAACGATGTGCAGGAAGGCGTGCTCAACGTCGCCTTCCGCGTCGCCGACGACAACGGGTTGACCCTCATCGACATGAAGGATCTGCGCGCGCTGCTCGATGCCATCGTGCCGGATGCCGGCAAGAAGGGGGCGGACGCCGAGGAAAGCCCGCTTGCCGACATCAAGAAGGAGGCCCAGGGTTTTGGCAACGTCACCAAGGCCACCGTCGGCACCATCCAGCGCCAGCTTCTGGTGCTGGAGAACCAGGGCGGCACCAAATTCTTCGGTGAGCCGGCGCTGACCCTGAAGGACTTCATGAAGACCGACCGCGACGGCCGCGGCATGGTCAACATCCTTGTCGCCGACAAGCTGCTGCAGAGTCCGCGGCTTTACGCGACATTCCTGCTGTGGATGCTGTCAGAATTGTTCGAGGAGCTGCCCGAGGCCGGCGATCTGCCGAAGCCGAAGCTGGTGTTCTTCTTCGACGAGGCCCATCTGTTGTTCAACGACGCGCCGAAGGCGTTGATGGACAAGATCGAGCAGGTCGTGCGTTTGATCCGATCCAAGGGCGTCGGCGTCTATTTCGTGACGCAAAACCCCGTCGACGTGCCCGACCGCGTGCTCGGGCAATTGGGCAACCGTGTCCAGCATGCGCTGCGTGCGTTCACCCCGCGCGACCAGAAGGCTGTCGCCGCCGCGGCCCAGACCTTCCGGCCCAACCCGAAGCTCGACACCGCCAAGGTGATCATGGAGCTCGGCAAGGGCGAGGCGCTGGTGTCCTTCCTCGAAGGCAACGGCACGCCGACGATGGTCGAGCGTGTCATGATCCGGCCGCCATCGGCCCGCATCGGATCGATCACGCCGGAAGAGCGCAAGGCGATCATGGATGCGAGCCCGGTGAAGGGTAAATACGACACCGCTGTCGATGCCGAATCCGCCTACGAGATGATCCAGAAGCGGATCGCCGGCACGGCTGCGACTGCCGACGCCGGCGCGGCCGACGGAGGTGGCGGCGGCATCCTCGGCCAGATCGGCTCGATGGTCGGCACCATCTTCGGCACCAATGTCAAGCGCGGCCGCCTGTCGGCGGGCCAGGTGATCGCGCGCGACGTGACGCGATCGGTCACCAACCAGGTGATCGGAGGGATGGCGGCCAATCTCGGCAAGTCGGTCGCCGGCCAGCTCGGTGGCTCGATCGGCCGCACCCTGGTGCGCGGCGCGCTCGGTGGGCTGCTGCGTCGGTAGGCAGAGAAGCCAGGTTTGAGGCACTAGAGCCCCACTGCGTCATGGCCGGGCCTTGTCCCGGCCATCCACGCCTTGGTTGCAGCTTGAAGAACGTGGATGCCCGGACCTTCGCCTTGCAGAAGCGGCTTCGGCCGCGCAGGCGGGAAAAGCCCGGGCATGACGAGATCTCGCGAGTATTTGGATGCGATTACCCCGCACGCCGGGCGAGGCCGAACACCATAATTTCAGGTGAAGGGGGTTCTCCAAGCGTCCGTCGGTCTGCTACGTGCTATTTGTTGCCGACGGGACATAATGTGACATCACCGAATCTATCAGACAAACTCGGCCCGCACAGAGCCTTGTCGCTGCGTGCGCCGCTCGATCTGCTCTTCCTGTTCTGCTGCGTCCTCTTGACTGCCGACGTGCTCGTTCCCGAGATCTTCGGCCACGGCAAGACCAAGGATTATGGGCTGTGGTACTGGGCCGGACAGCAGGTCCTCAACGGCGGGTCGCTTTATCCCGACAAGATCGGCGAGTATTTCGAGTTCATCTATCCGCCGCTGCCCGCGATCCTGCTCGCGATCCCGAGTTGGTTCGGCAAGCTCGCGCTCTACACCGTGCTGTCGATCCTGAACATGGCGGCATGGTGGTACACGGGCGTATTCTCCAATGCCATGACGGGGTCGGGCCGCAAGCCGGGCCCATGGCTGGAAGCGCTGCCGGCCATCGTCACCGTGACCTTCGTGTTCGACATGTTCGACCTCGGCCAGCCGAACCTCATGCTGCTGGCGATGATGCTGTGGGGCTTCTGGTTGTTGCAGCGTCAACGGTCCTGGCTCGCGGGCTTCCTGTTCGCGCTCGCTACCGCCATCAAGGTGTTTCCGATCGCGGTGCTGCCTTATCTGGTCTGGCGGCGGAAGTGGGCAGCCACCGTCGCGACGGTCGCCTTCACCGGCATCCTTCTTTATGTCGTGCCGGCGCCGATCCGCGGCTTCGAGCGCAACGCGGCCGAGCTCAAGACCTGGTACCAGGGCATGGTCGGCACGAGCTCGGAAAAGGGCTTTGGCCAGCGCGATGAGCAGAACTGGTCGTGGGTCAACCAGTCGCTCATTGCCGTCACGCACCGTCTGGTCCGGCCGATCAACTACAATCAGGAAGATCCCAACAAGCCGCCGCGCACGATGAATGTCATCGACGTCGACTACAAGACGGCGAACTTGATCGTGCTGGCGTTGTCGGCGTTGCTCGGGCTCGGCTTCCTCGCGGTGATGCCGCCGCAAGCGCGGCGAACGGCGCGCTCGGATGCGGAGGAGCTCGGCATCCTGTTCTGCCTGATGACGGTGGCATCGCCGCTGGCGCGGCAATACTACTTCATGTGGCTGTTCTTCCCGATGACGGTGCTGATGCATCGCGCCGCCTTCGACGCGCGACCGAATGTGCGGCTGGGAACCTGGCTCGCGCTGGGCGCCGCCGGCATCCTCATGCTGCTGTCGCTGCCATGGTTTCCCAATGTCATCCAGGCCTGGGGCAATAACCTTGTCGCGACCGCCATTCTTGCCGGTGCGCTCGCATGGCACATCCGGCATCCGCCGGTTGCGGCTGGCTCCGAGGCGGCGGCAGCGCTAAAACCCGGTATCTCTTGAGATTCAAAAGTCAGGAATACGACCATGGCCAATGCGCAGCTTCAATCGGTGCTCGATCACATCGACAAGGATTTCGACAACAGCCTGGAGCGTCTGTTCTCGCTGTTGCGGATCAAGTCGATCTCCGCGGATCCGGCTTTTGCCGCCGACTGCAAGGCCGCGGCCGAGCATCTCGCCAAGGACATCGCGAGCCTCGGTGTCGCCACTGAAGTGCGCCCGACCGCCGGCCATCCCGCCATCGTCGGCAAGACCGGGGCGGGCGGACGGCCGCATGTGATTTTCTACGGCCATTACGACGTGCAGCCGGTCGATCCGCTCGATCTCTGGCACCGCCCGCCGTTCGAGCCCGTCGTCACCGACCACGCCGACGGCCGCAAGATCATCGTCGCGCGCGGTGCCGAGGACGACAAGGGCCAGGTCTTGACCTTCATCGAGGCCTGTCGCGCCTGGAAGAAAGTGACGGGCTCGCTGCCGATCGACATCACCTTCCTGATCGAAGGCGAGGAGGAGGTCGGCTCCAAGAATTTCGTGCCGTTCATCGAGGCCAACAAGGACGAATTCAAAGCGGACTACGTGCTGGTCTGCGACACCGGCATGTGGGACCGCAACACTCCCGCGATCACGACGTCGCTGCGCGGCCTGCTCTATGAAGAGCTGAAGATCACCGCCGCCAATCGCGATTTGCATTCCGGCGTGTTCGGCGGCAGCGCGATGAATCCGATCCGGGTGCTGACGAAAATCCTGGGCGGCCTGTTCGACGACGACAACCGCATCACCATCCCCGGCTTCTATGACGGCGTGAAGGATCTGCCGCCCGATATCCTGGAGCAGTGGAAGAAGCTCAACCTCACGCCGGAGATGTTCCTCAAGCCGATCGGTCTGTCGATCCCCGCCGGCGAAAAGGGCCGGCTGCTGATCGAGCAGGCCTCCTCGCGTCCGACCTGCGACGTCAACGGCATCTGGGGCGGCTATATCGGCGAAGGCTCCAAGACGGTGATCCCGTCGCATGCCTCGGCGAAGGTCTCGTTCCGCCTCGTCGAGGGGCAGGACCCCCAGAAGATCCGCAAGGCGTTTCGCGACTACGTGATGGCGCGGCTTCCCGGTGACTGCAAGGTCGAGTTCGGCGACCATTCAGCCGCGCCCGCGGTGGCGCTCGACTGGAACATGAAACCGCTCGCAGCCGCCAGCAAGGCGCTGACCGAGGAATGGGGCAAGGAGACCGTGCTGATGGGCTCGGGCGCCTCGATCCCGATCGTCGCCGATTTCAAGCGGACGCTTGGGCTCGACTCGCTGCTGGTCGGCTTCGGATTGGACGACGACAACATCCATTCGCCGAACGAGAAGTACGACCTCCGCAGTTTCCAGAAGGGCATCCGCTCCTGGGCGCGGATCCTCGCGGCGCTCGCGGAGGTGAAATAGGCGCGGTGCGGTAGGGTAGACTAGCCCGCGGCTGCGCGAAGCGCAGTCCGCTGGCCGATCCACCCTACGAACTCTCCTCGTCATTGCGAACGGAGCGAAGCAATCCAGAATCCCTCCGCGGAAATAGTCTGGATTGCTTCGTCGCTTCGCTCCTCGCAATGACGGCGCAAACAAAAACGCCGCCCGGAATTGGGCGGCGTTTCATTCCAAAAGGCGTAGAGGTTCGTTGAACGCTACCCTACACGAAACCCCGAAAATCTCAAGACCGGTAACCCGGAAGCTCGCGGTCGAGCTTGCGCAGCAGCGGCGGCCAGACCAGGTTGGTGGCGCGGAGCTCGGCGCGGTCGCGGTTGGCGAGCAGCTCGGTGTTCTTCTCGATCGCAATCTCCTCGACCGGATAGACCGGCGTGCCCAACGCGCGCGTGCGCACCTGCATCGAGCAGGCGCGCTCGAGATGGTACATGCGCTCGAACGCGGAGGCGACCGACCGGCCGACCGTCAGCGTGCCGTGGTTTCGCAGCAGCATGTGGTTGTGGTCGCCGAGGTCCTTCTGCAACCGCGGCCGCTCGTCGTGGTCGAGCGCGATGCCCTCATAGTCGTGATAGGCGAGGTCGTGGGTGACGAGCTGGGCGGTCTGGTTCAGCGGCAACAGCCCTTCCGCGCTGCTCGACACCGCGGTGCCGTCGAGCGTGTGGAGATGCAGCACGCAGATCGCGTCCTCGCGCACCTCGTGGATCGCCGAATGGATGGTGAAGCCGGCCGGGTTGATGCTGTACTCGCTCTCGGAGAGCTGGTTGCCGTGCAGGTCGACCTTGACGAGGCTCGATGCCGTGATCTCGTCGAACATCAGTCCATAGGGGTTGATGAGGAAATGATGGTCGGGGCCGGGCACGCGCGCTGAAATGTGGGTGTCGACCAGATCGTCCCAGCCGTACAGCGAGACGAGGCGGTAGCAGGCGGCGAGATTGACCCGTTGCTGCCACTCCGCCTCCGTCATGTTCGACGGTACTTCCTTCAAGCGCGCTTCCGCTGGCGACATGGCTTATCTCTCCGAACATCGTTGTTGCGGGGAAGGAGCGTAGTCGCGGGTGAGGCCGGCGGCAAGGCGGTCAAATCGCGGCAGCCACGCGTAGCCCGCATGGAGCGAAGCGAAATGAAAGGGCCCGGAGAAGACTATTACGGCGCCGGGATCGACAGCAGGCTGGAAATGCTGCGGCCGCGGATGTCGTAGACGCGGGCGAACACCACGTCGTCGCGCTTGATCTCGACCAACACAGGCGCGGTGAGGCCCTTGCAGTAGAACTCGCCGAGCGTCATTGCGAAATCGGCCGCGTTGGAATCCCAGCCGATGGTGAAGTCGGGTCCGAGCGCGACCTGGGCCGGGCGCTGCGGACCGCACACCGCGACCTTCCATTTGCGGTTGCCCGGCGCCACTTCCTGCCGCTCGACGATCTGCTCGCGCAGTTCGTCCGAGGCCTGCTTCAGCGCAAGGCCCCAATAGTCCAGCATGAAGCGGTCGTCGGCGCCGCGCACGGTGCCGGCGATGTGGTTGAAGTGCGTGTATTGATAGGGATGCAGCCGGATCATCTCGGCCAGCGAGAGCGCGAGGCCGAAGCAGAAGGTCGCGAGCACGACCGGCTGCCAGGTGCGGTGGTTGGTGCGCAGGCGCTCCATGGCCCAGGCAAAGGCGACGCCGCCGAGCACCGCCATCGGCGGGATCACGAAGACGAAGTGGCGGATGCCGTTGTATAGCGCCGGGCGCTTCACCATCGCGATCGCGAGCGGCAGGGTCGCCGCCAGCGTCAGCATCAAGAGGATGGTCTTGCGGCGCGCCGGAACCTCGCGGCGCGGCAGCATCGCGAAGGTGCTGACCACGGCGCCGCCCATCAGCACCAGCATCACCTCGGGAAGCTGCAGCGCGAACAGCGTCGGGAGATAGGACCAGGGCATGTCGGGCACGGACACGATCGCGCCGTCGAACATCTCCTTCCAGGGCTTCTCGAAGAAGTGCGAGAAATAGGTCAGGGCCTCGAAGGGATTGCCAGGCTCCATGATCGACCACGGCCAGATCAGGCCCATTACGAGATAGCCGAACACGAGGCCGGGCAGCAGCACGTAGACGACATGGGCGAAGCGGCGGGCTGCTTCGCGGGCGCCTTCGGTGCGCGTTTCCTCCAGGAACAACGGCATGAAGCCGACCATGGCGTAGACCAGCGCGAGGCCGCCGAGGACGCGGCAGCCGAGCGAGAGGCCGGCACCCAGGCCGACGATCAGGATCGTGCGCGGCGACGGCTGCGGATATTCCTCGGCGAGGCGGACGAGGCCGAGCATCAGGATGATCATGGCCACCGCGAAGGGCGCATCCTTCGGGTTCATGAACATGTGGCCGTAGAAGATCGGGCAAAGCGCGAGCAGCAGGAGTGCGGCAAGACCGGCAAGGGGCCCGGCGATGCGGCGGCCGAGCCGCCACGTCACCGCAAGCCCGACCACGCCGACCATGGCGCCGAGCAGGCGTCGCGTCTCGAACAGCTCGAGCGGAATGACCTTGTGCAGGAGAGCCGCGACCATGTCGAAGCCGCCGCCATACATGTAGAGATTCGCGAAGGAGAGCGCCGCGGTGTCCCTGAAGCCGGAACCGAACATGCGCAGCAGCAGGTCGGCATATTCAGCGTGGGTGTAATCGTCCCAGCCGAGTCCGTAGTCGCGGAAGGTCAAGCCTGCAATGACGGCGACCGCAGCCAGCACCAGCATGGCGAGATCGTCGCAAGTCCGTTCAACCGAGCGCCGCAGAGGCGTGTCGATCGCCAAAGTCGTGATGGATGTCATGGCTATTGGTGACCCGGAATCCCCTCTTGGCCCTGCTGGTGCCCGCGGGCCACTTCCCCGGAATCCCTATAGCGCAGTTCCATTACCAAGTAATTGGGCATTATGGCTAAAATCCTGATGCGACGCAGCAAATCCGGAGGCTTGAGAGCAGCTTAGAAGTAGCGGGCGGTAGCTGAAGGGAATGTGAATAAGTCCCTGATATCCTTCCCTTTAGGAACGCAGGCTCTAATTCGCCGTTGGCGTGGAACACCGTATGACGGTATCGTGCCGTATCGGGTGTCGCGCATGGCTGCGCGACCAGGGGTGAGTTCGATGAGCTTGGCATTGTTGATTGTGGGGATTTTCGCCGTCCTGGCGGGCCTCCTTACGATCCTGTTCGGCTTCACCGTCAGGGAGTTCAGCCTCGGCAGCACCCTCATAATCGCCGGCACCATTGGCGTCTGCTCCGGAATGTTACTGGCCGGCCTCCACGTCGTGGTCGTGGAACTGAAGGGCATCGCCCGCCGGCTGGCCGGATCGGCCGCGCCTGGCGAGGTTCGGGTCAGGCCCGTGCTGCCGGGCCTCGCGGTGCCTGGCGCCGAGCCGTTCCCGGCACCTGCGACGAAAACCGAGCCGCCGCCGCCCCTGGCTGCGGGTCCGCCGCCGTGGCAGAGCGAGGCCGCCGCGCGCGAGCGTCCGCGCGCCGAGCCGCCGCCGGAGCCGGAAGCCCCGGCACCGCCCGCGGCTCCGGAAGCGCCGCGCCGCCGCAACCTGTTGTTCGCATCGTCCTCCCGCAAGGAGCGCGAGCGCGCGGAGGCGAAGGCGACAGAGAGCTTGCCGCCGCGGCCTCATGACGAGCCCACGGAACCGGCCGCCCCGGAGAGCCAGCCGGCGAGCTTCGACGATGCCTGGCCGAGGCCGGACCGTATGCGGCCACCGGAACCGCCGGCTGCCGGGCGTCGCCCGCCACCGCGCTCGCCGTCGCCCTTTGCCGAGCCCGGCCCGCCGCCGCCTCCACCCGAACCGGCGGTCGAGCAGGCGCCCGTGACCGTGCTCAAATCGGGTATCGTCGACGGCATGGCCTATTCGCTCTATTCCGACGGCTCGATCGAAGCGCAGATGCCGGAAGGCATGATGCGCTTTGCCTCGATCGACGAACTGCGTGCCCATCTCGACCAGCGGTCGTGAGACCGCCGCATCCAAGTAGAGCGCCATCGTTCTTGTCACTTCGTCAGTAATCAGCTCATATTCGTCAGTCGTCTTATTTCGGCCGAATGTATTGTTGACACGGAATACTTAGGCGTCGTCAATCCGGTGAGACGCAAGGTCAGGGAGAGGTCGGGCCCATGTCGGACAACGGGGCTAAGAATTTCATCGAGCTGACGGCGAGCATCGTGTCCGCCTATGTCGGCAACAACCCGACGCCGGCGGCCGAGATTCCGAACCTGATCAGCCAGGTGCATGGCGCCCTGGTGCGCGTCTCGTCAGGCCGCGCCGAGACGGCGCCGCTCGAGCCGGCCAAGCCGGCGGTGTCGCTGAAGAAGTCGATCGCGCCGGACTATCTGGTCTGTCTGGAAGACGGCAAGCGCTTCAAGTCGCTGAAGCGCCATCTGCGCACCCAGTACAACATGACGCCGGAGCAATATCGCGAGAAATGGGGCCTGCCGGCCGACTATCCCATGGTCGCGCCGAACTACGCGGTGGCGCGCTCGCAACTGGCCAAGCAGATGGGACTGGGGCAGCAGCAGCGAAAGCGGAAATAACCGCTTCAGGTGGCTTCCGCGAGCGCCTCTTTCGCGTCGGTCTTGATGCGCTCGACCATCGAGCGCAGGCCGTTGGAACGCTGCGGCGTCAGATGATCGCGAAAGCCGAACTCGTCGAACACCGCGATCGCGTCGGTCGCAAGGATCTGCTGCGGCGTGCGGCCGGAGTAAAGCGAGAGCACGATCGCGACCAGCCCGCGCACGATGTGGGCGTCGCTGTCGCCGCGATATTTCAGGATCGGGGCGCCGCCATCGCGATCGACCAGCTTCTGGAGCCAGACCTGGCTGACGCAGCCATTCACCTTGTTCTCGGCCGAATGCTCGGACGCGGGCATCGGTTCCAGGGTGCGGCCGAGCTCGATCACGTACCGGTAGCGGTCGTCCCACTCGTCCAGAAGCTCGAAATTATCCCTGATTTCGTCGATCGTCGTCATGCTGGCCCAATGTTCCCGTTCAGGCCAATATAAGGATGCGAGGACGCAAAATCGATAGGGTTTGGGCGCTAATTCGCCTGCGCCGCCACAGGCCCCCGCCATTCCAGCGCGAGGTCGTCCTGGCTCAGGGTGTCGCGCGGCGCCTCGCTTGAGGCGGCATCGCCTTCGCCGGCCATCGCGATCGAGCCGGTATGATCGGGCGCCTTCTTGTCGGTCTTCTCGAGCTGCTCTTTCTTGTCGTTGATGATCTGGTAGATCTTCTTCGCGCCGTCCTGTGCGCGCTGGCCGATGATGGTCGCGGCCTGTCCGCCGACCTCGCAGGCCGCCGGCTGGCGCTTGCAGAACTGGGTCACGTCGGAGACGGCCGCGGTCGCAGCCTGCACCGCATCGGCGGCGCCGATCTGCGGCAGCTTCTCCGATTCGGGCGTCTTGTCCCGCGGCAGGAGCACCAGCACCAGCCCGAGCCAGAATGTGATGCGGAGCAGAAAGCGCATCTTATCGACCTGTATGTTAGATCCCGCCGCGGCGATGCCCGCGAGGCGTCGGACCTAGCAACTCTCGATAAATCGCAAGTGATTGCCTTCCGCTTAATTCGCGGAAAATCTACGCAAGAATCTTCCCGAACCGCCACGTCGTAAATTTTCGATTGACGCCGGAGCCTGTGATTCCGCCGGCGCCGCTTGTCCACCAATTCGAAACCATGCGGGCGATGGGGAAACCCTGTGTTCACCATCCCCGATGATGACGTGGTCAAATCGCCTAAAAATGTCCGCGATGACACGGTGTCCGGCGGCGGGCCGCATTGCCTTAGCACTCGTTTAAGGTCGCTCTGACACGGTGGCTCAACGATAAGGAGGCGTTCCGGCGCGTCTTCTCGACGAGTGGGCCGAAGCGCGAGACCCGTGACAGTTTTGAGTATCATCCGCGATTGTCTCGATGCACTGCTGCATCCCTCCGCGCGTTACGACGCGCTGACGCGAGCGCGCCATCGTGCCTTCATGGCGCCGCGGCTGCTCGGCAGCCTCGCCGCGTTTGCCGCATTCCCGGTCTATCTCGCCACGCGCGGCGCGCCGAGCGCGATCGAGGTCGCCGCCTTCGCGTGGCTGATCGCCCCCATTCTCCTGTCATGGTTCCTGTCGCGCACCGGCCGCTATGAAGGCGCCCATGTGCTGTCGTCGCTGGCGCTCGCCGGCCTGATCATGGCGGTTGCCGGCACCACCGGCGGCATCGAATCATTCGCCGCGATCTGGCTGGTCGTGGTTCCCCTGGAAGCTGCGTTGTCGGCCTCGCGCCGCGTCGCGGCCTTCGCCTCCCTGCTTGCGCTGTCCTGCGCCGGCGTCCTGATCCTTGCCGGACAGCTCGGCTGGCTGCCGGCCGGAGACGCCAGCGCCGCAGAACGCGGCGTGCTGATGGCGTTCGGTGTCGCCTCGGCGACGCTCTATGCTGCGGGCCTCGCCTTCGGTGCGGAATCGCTCGCGCGCACCAGCGTTGCGCTGCTGTTGCGCGAGGAAGAGCGCTATCGCCTGCTGGCGCGCAACATGAGCGACGTCATCTCGCGGCATCGGCGCAACGGTGCGGTGCAGTTCATCTCGCCGGCGGTGGAAGCCATGCTTGGCATGCCCGTCGCGCAGCTGCTCGGCCACGGCCTGTTCGACCGCGTCCATGTCGCCGATCGTCCGGCCTATCTGACCGCGCTGTCCGATGCCGCGCGCGGCGACGTGCGCAGCGTCGAGTTCCGGCTGCGGCGGGAGCCGGCCGGATCGGAGCGCGGCCAGGTCGATTTCATCTGGGTCGAGATGCGCTGCCGTCCGCTCGATCAGGACATGGGCCGCCAGGATATCGACAGTGACTCGACGCCCGAGGCGGAAGTCGTCGGCGTGATGCGCGACGTCACCGATCGCAAGCTCGCGGAGCAGGCGCTCGATCAGGCCCGCAGCGCCGCAGAAGCGGCCGATGCCGCCAAGACGCGCTTCCTCGCCACCATGAGCCACGAGCTGCGCACGCCGCTCAACGCCATCATCGGCTTCTCCGAGATGATCGCGCAGGAGCAGACCCTGATGCTGGGTGCGGCCCAGCGCAAGGAATATGCCCAGCTCATCAACGATTCCGGCCAGCATCTGCTGTCGGTCGTCAACGGCATCCTCGACATGTCCAAGATGGAATCGGGCAATTTCGAGATTGCGTCGGAACCGTTCGCGCCGCGCGCCTCTCTGATGCATTGCTGCAATCTGCTGGCGCTGAAGGCGCGGGAGAACGGCATCGACCTCGTCACCGATGCGCCGCAGGACCTGCCTGTCATGACCGGCGATCCGCGCGCCTTCAAGCAGATCGTGCTCAATCTCGTCGCCAACGCCATCAAGTTCACCGAGCGCGGTGGTCAGGTCACCGTATCGGCCGCGGTGTCCGGATCGCAGCTCGCGCTGCGCATCAGCGACACCGGTGTCGGCATTGCGGCGGATGATCTCAAGCGCATCGGCGCGCCGTTCTTCCAGGCCGGAAAGACCTATCAGCGCCGTCACGAAGGCACGGGTCTCGGACTTTCGATCGTGAAGAGTCTGGTGGCGTTGCATCTCGGCGAATTGACTGTACAAAGCAGGCTCGGCGAGGGCACCTCCGTCACCGTCAGATTGCCGCTCGTCTACACGCCGCCGCAGGCCAAGACGTCCGATAGGATGGCGGCCGAGAGCAAGATCGCGACGCTGACGCCGGTGCCGCGCCATGAGCTTCAGGACCAATCTCACGACCAACCCGCTCTGGTGAAGAAAAGTGCCTAAGAAGTCTGCCAAGGACGATGCCGCTCCGCGCCGCCGTGGCGCCAAGGCCGCAGTCATCGATGTCGAGACCGAGCGCAATCTTGCGATGCGCATCCTGCTGCACAGTCCCAAGGACACGCTGGCCGGTCTCGTCGCCGTCGCCGCGGTCAGCGCGATCGTTGCCAACGCGCTGTTCCTTCAGACTGGCCGGCATCCGGCGCCGATGTTCGGCACCGTGATCAATCTTCCCGCGCCGTCGTCCGTGCCGCTGTCGAACCCGTTGCCGCGTCCGCGTCCGGTCGGCGCCGATACCTCGCCGCTGGAGCCGAGAGCGACGGAGTTTCGCGCCGAGCCCAAACCTGCCGAGCGCGCCGCTGAGAAGGCCCCGGAGAAGCCCGTCGAGGCGACTGCATCGACGCCGCGCGCGAGCGATCCGATGACCAATCTGGTCAAGCAAACGACGTCCGCGCCGCCTTCCGTCGCCATCGCGCGGCCGCCGGCGCCTATTCCCGTGGCGCAGAGCCCGGCCGCGCGGCGTATCGCCGGCGTGCAGCGCGCACTGTCCGAGTACGGCTATGGCAATTTGAAGATCACGGGCACGATGGGCGCCGAGACGCAGTCCGCTATCCAGAAATTCGAGCGCGAGCACAAGATGCAGGTGACGGGTCAGGTGTCCGACCGCCTGCTGCGCGAGCTCGCGGCCGCGATCGGCCACCCGGTCGAATAAGCGTCATCGCTGTGCGCAGGCTGGTGCTGATTGCAGCACTGGCCTATCGTGCCCTTCATGCGTTTGAAATCAAACATCTGGGTTTCCGCCTACCTGCGCCGGTGCCAGACCGAGGGCGTGTTCGGGGCGGTGCGCCGTCGCGGTGCCGAGGAGGCGGGGGCGGTATTCGTGAAGGTGTCGCTGCTCGACGGCAATGCGATGCTGTACGCGCCGGCACCGCAGACCGTCTATGACGACGGCCGCCCGGTCGATCGCTTCTTCGTGCCGGTCGCGCAGGAGCCCTTGCCTGAGCACACCATCGAGGAGCGCCTCACCAAGGAAATCCGCTTCGATCCGGATGCCTGGATCGTCGAGACCGAGGACCGCACAGGCCGTCACTTCCTCGAATTGGCGAAGACCTAGCGGTCCGATCCGTCGGTGCCCGTCCGCACCGCAGGCGCCGAGCCTGGCTGCACGCCCGGCCGGGTCTGGTTGGCCCCCGCACGCGCGCGCTGGCGTTCGCTGTCATGCAGCGAGGACTGGTATTTTGCGCGCGTGACCGCGAGCGTCGAGCCGCGCCAGGCCGCCAGCATCACCAGCGCGGAGCGGTCGCTGAGCCGGTCGTAGAGCCGCGACAACCGGTACACCGCATCGACCGACGTGCCGATCTCCGGCTTGAAGAACAGGAGGATGCGCTGGAAGTTCGGGCTCGGCATGTCGAGCGCCCGCGCGGCGACCGCAAGCGCTTCGCCGCCGGCATCGTCGACGATCTGCGCTGCGACGCGCGAGGGCAGGATCAGGCTGTCGCCGAGTTCGTAGGTGAAATTCTCGACATCATTGGCGATTGCCGCCATCTCCAGGATCTGGATCGCGCGCTTGGCGCGCACGGTCGGAATCCGCGGCGCGGCCTTGAGCGGGGTCTGCGCCAGATTGTACAGGACCAGCGCGCGCTGGGTCGCATCCGCGCGGAAGAACATGTCGTGGATCTCGGCCGCTTCCTTCGGCTGCATCGCCATGTTGGCGGCCATGCGCAACTCGGCGTCGGTCGGCGTGCGAGCAGGTGAAGCCGCCTGCGGGGAGTTGCGAATTTCGCGCGCGAGCGGAACCCTGCGGCCTTCCTGGGTCGCAACCAGCCCGAGTTTCTGCAGGACCGGGACGGGCGTCTGCGGATAGATCGCAAGCTTCGCCTTGACGGCCGCGCGCGTCGCATCGTCGACCTGATCGATCAGCCGCGTCGCAAGCTCGATGAACTGGCGCTGCTCGTCGTCGCTGTGGGTGGGGGCCTGGACATAGAGGTCCGTCAGCACGCGCAGCAGCGTCGGGCGAACATCGACGCCTTCGCGACGGGAGAGGCTCATCAGCCCGTCGAATCCGGGAAACAGCGACTTGGTCATGGAGAGATACGCGACCTGGAAAAGATACTCGTCCGCGAGCCTAACGCGGGTTCCTTTAAAGGCTCGTTAAGGAAAACGAGGCGTGAAGTCGACCCCATCATTTCAGGTGTTGTCGTCCCGCAACGGGACGCGGGAGGCCGCCCGTGAAGTTACGGTCCGGAAGGCGCGTTTACACCCCGTTAACCATGAACTGATCTTAATGAACGCACGTTGCACCAGTGCGCTCGGTCGCGCGGCAATTGATAGAGAGCTGATATGGGGACCATTATCGAATTTCCGGCCGGTCGCCGGGCAGGCTCGTCGGGGGATGCCACGCCGCGTACGGAAACGGGAACGATTCTGATCCTCCCCGTGATCCGCATCGAGCGCCAGACGGAAGAGACGAGCGGCGATCGCGGGCCGGAGCAGGGCACAGCGCCGGGGCGCCGTCGTCGTCGCCGCTAGCATCCGGCCTTTGCAATGCCGGATGCCATCCGCCAGATCCGGCCCGTCGTAACGGCCGTCCTTCTTGCACTCGTTGGTGCGACGCTCGGCGCGTGCAGCGGCGGCGATTTCGGCCGCACCCGCGCTGACATGCGCAGCGACGACATGCACCGCTGGCTCGGCGCCGAGGCCACCGGCAGTCTCGGCCTGAAGTCGTCCCAATTCCAGCTCACCGACGCGGAGCGCCAGCTTCGCGATCTCGCCTATCCCATGATCGAGCCGCCGCTGTCGCGGCCGGCCTGGAAGAGCGTATTCGGCGACTACAGGGCGCTGCCGTCGCCCTGGCAGCAGAAGGTCGTGTTCGACCGCACCATGTATGGGCGTACGCTGATCGACGAGCCGCATCGCTCGCATTCGTCGCGCTATGCGCAGCTGATCGAGGACGTCCGCAACGACATCACCCGCTTCGAGCCGTTCTTCGCCTCCGCGATCCGCGTCATCGATCTCGACAGGAAGCGCGATGCCAGCATGACGCGCGTCTCCGAGCTCTCGCCAAGGGAGAGGGACGATGCGGTCGCGCGGATGCAGGAGAACTCGCTGATCGTGCAGTGGGTGCAGCAGTGCCTGGAGCAGCGCGTCTCCTCCTACCGTTGGGCGCTTGAGCGCCTGGTGATCCAGGCGCCCGACGGTATGGCGGCCGATGCCGACCGCCTGATCGGCGAGCTCGCAGCCCAGACCGCCAATCCGCCGGTCATGAGCCAGCCGCCCTACGGGCGCGCCGTGGTCACGAAGGGCTAGGACTTCCTGCGCTTGTTACGCCGTGGATCGATCCGATCCGGCTTGCGCCGCTGCTTCTGAAGCTTCCCGACAAACTCCTTCAGCGCATCCGCCAGCGGTACGGATGCGCGGTAGGCGAGGCCGACCTCGCGCCGAACCTTGACCTCGATCTCGCGCACGGTGACGTCGGGATTGCCGCGCGCCGCGCCTTCCGGGACGATGGCAATGCCGACGCCGGCCGCGACCAGCGCCATCGCCCAATCCTCCGATTGCGCGATCGCCGCGGTCTGCCTTCGTTGTGAACTCCGACCGAAGAACTCGCTTTGCTCGCAATGGCAGCGGTCGATCAGGGGGACGCCGGCGAGATCGGCGGTCCGCAGCTTCTCCTTCAGCGTCAGCGGATGCGAGGGCGGAAGTGCGGCGACATAGCGCTCGCTCCACAGCGCGACGAAATGCTCGTCGGCGCGGAGCATGCTCTTCGAGATGATGCGCGCATCGGCGCGCTCGTCGCTGCCGACGAGGCGGAGCGCGATGTCGGCGCGCGCCGTCAGCGGCTTCAGCAGCGCGATCGTTCGGGGGACGTCGAGCGTGCGCATCAGTCCCAGCGTCACCGTGGTCTTCGTATTCGGTTTCCTGAAGAGGCTGCGCGCGGCGTCCGCCTCGTCGATGATGCGGCGGGCCAGCGCATGAAACTGTTCCGCCGAGGCGGTCGGCGCGACGCCCTTCTTGTGCCGGATGAACAGCGTGGTGCCGAGCTCGGCCTCCAGATGGGTGATCGCGGTCGAGATCGACGGCTGCGACACGAAGCATGCGCGCGCGGCTGCGGTCAGATTGCGCTCGCGGTAGACGGCGGCGAAGTAGCGAAGCTCGCGGATGTCCATAGGACTAGCCTAGAGATAATATCACTATTCGATATTTTACCTATGGATCATCAGGTGGCAAGAACGCTTCCGCTCACAACAGGCAGGAACGCGCGATGAAGATCCACCATCTCAACACCGGCACGATGTGTCCGATCGGCCGCCGGCTGGTGAACGGCACCGGCAGCCTGTTCCAGCGCGCCCGCCTGGTCTGCCATTGCCTGCTGATCGAGACCAATGACGGCCTCGCTCTGGTCGACACCGGCATCGGTCTCGGCGATATCGCAGCGCCCGATCGGCTGGGTGATCGATGGCTGCGCCAAACCGCGCCAAGGCTGGATCCGGCGGAGACGGCGGTCGAGCAGGTGAAGGCGCTCGGCTACTCACCCGGCGATGTGCGCCACGTGCTGCTGACGCATCTCGACCGCGACCACGCGGGCGGCGTGCCGGACTTTCCCCATGCCGCGATCCACGTCCACCGCGCCGAATACGACATGGCGGTGCTGCGCAAGCCCGCGCCGCCCGAAGGGCGCTATGTCACGGGGCAGTGGAGCCGTGGCCCGGACTGGACATTCTATGGTGAGGCCGGCGAGGACTGGTTCGGCTTCAAGGGCGTGCGTGCGCTCGGCGACAAGGAAGCCGGCATCCTGATGATCCCGCTCGCCGGCCACACGCTCGGCCACTGCGGCATCGCGGTGCGATCAGGTGACAAATGGCTGCTGCATGCCGGCGACAGCTATTTCCACCACGCCCAGCTCGCCCCATCGCCGCGCGTGCCGTTGATGCTGGGTTACTTCCAGCGCCGCGGCGACATGGATCGCAAGATGCGGATCGCCAATCAGGCGCGGCTGCGCGCGCTGAAGCTCAACCACGGCGACCGCGTGAGCATCGTCAACAGCCACGATCCCGTCGATTACGAGCGCTGCCGGTGCGGGACGCACTAAGCCGTGTACGCGGCGTCATGTGACTGGTGACCACGTCCGCTTTGCTCCCATAGCGACCAAGTTCGTGCGGCAGCGCAGTATGTCGCGATGGGCCAACAGGCGACATTCACGAGATGGTTGAACCGGATTGTGCCCGTCGTCGTGCTAGTGCAGCGACGACATGCCGTGGCTCACTAAGGCCTCGATCACGCCATCAAACGCCAGCCCGACGCCCATGGCTGCGACAAAGAAGCCAACAATCCGTGTGGCCGCATCGATCCCGAGCCGGCCCAGAGCCCGCGTCAGCTTCGCCGCATAGGCAAGACATAGGAAGGTGACTAGCATTGTGGCAACGATCGCAGCCGCGATGGCCATGAATGAGGCAAGCTCATTTGAGGACTTCTTGATCGTGGACGTCATACCGAGGATGGTGGCGATCGCGCCAGGTCCGAACATTAGCGGCATTGCCAGTGGCACAAAGGCGCCGTCGGTCCCATTCGCCTCCGCCGCGGGTCTCGCCATCCCGCCGGATGAAGGAGAGAAAAGCTCAAACCCGATCTTCATAAGGATTAATCCTCCGGCAATACGGACCATGCTCAGGGGCACGTCAAACAACCGCAGCAGGAACGTGCCAAAGACCAGGAAGAAAAAGCAAAGAAGCAGAGCGTAAAGGCAAGATCTCCGGGCAACCGATCGGTGCGCCACGTTGTCCTTGCCGGACAGCATCGCTAGGTACACAGGTAGAACCTCAAACGGATTAATAATCGCCAGTAAGGTTGTGAACGTGCCGACGAATAGCGAAAATTGTTGCGTCATTTGGCCTCCCAAACCCCTTTGAGGAGCTAATTTCGCGATGACGTGATGCGGCGTTTCGCAGCATCTGTTTGGACGCAGTCTCGCCCAATACGGCAAATCGGATTTTTCGCGGGTGTGGCCCGTGAGAGACAGCGGAAAGCAACGCTTTATAGTTGAATGGGGCTACGGGAAAAAATGGCAGTATCGTTACCCTGTTTTGGGGGCGTCATGAAGCCGTTCCTTGGAAGCGCTGCACTGCTCGCAATCTGTGTGAGTGTCACCGCGCGTGCCGCGGATATGCCGGTGAAGGCTGCGCCGCTTCCCTCGCCAACGTACAATTGGTCGGGGTTTTATCTCGGCGCAAATCTCGGTGGGGCGTGGACCAACGGGAGCCTGAATATTCCAGGCAACAATTTCTATGGCGGCATCACCGAATTCATCGGTGGCGTTCAGGCCGGCTACAATTTCCAGGTCGGTCATCTCTTGTTTGGCGTGGAAGGCGATTTCGATGGGGCGACCTTTGGCCATCCTCCGCTTCCGACACCTACCCTCGGCACCGTGAGGCAGAACTGGATTGGAACGATCGCAGGCCGCGCCGGCCTCGTACAGGACGAGTGGCTCTTCTATGCCAAACTTGGCGGCGGCTGGGTGCATAGCAATGCCACGCTGAGCTTCCCCGGCGTCAACTGGCAGGGGTCCAACACCAGCGCCGGTTGGCTGGCAGGAGTGGGTGTCGAGTACGGCTTCAAGCCGAATTGGACGCTCAAACTCGAATACGACTACATTGGGCTAGGAAACTGGACTTCGCCCACCGTCCCGCCGATCCAGCTGAACCGCGACCTTCAAATGGTCAAGCTTGGCGCTAACTACAAATTTGAGCGTGGCCTTCCCGATACGGTCACGCCGAGAGCCGGGCATTCTGCGGAACCTTCCGAAGACGAAGACCTCGCCAAAAAATCGCAGAATCCCATCGCCGATCTTGTCAGCGTCCCGTTCCAGAGCAATACGAACTTCAACGCGGGGCCGTTCAACCGCACCCAGGAAGTTCTCAACATTCAGCCAGTCATACCGCTGCGCATCAACGCGGACTGGAACGTGATCTCGCGCACCATCATGCCCGTCGTCAGTCAGCCCAGTCCGTTCTTCAACAACAACACGAATGGAATTGGCGACATTACTCAGCAGTTCTTTTTCACCCCCACTCATCCAGGCTCACTGATTTGGGGCCTCGGCCCCGTGTTTACAGTTCCGTCTGCGACCGATCCTATTCTTGGACAGGGGAAAGTTCTGCTCGGTCCCACAGCCGTCTTCCTGACAACGCCCGGACACTGGGTGATCGGCGTGCTCGTTAACAATCAATGGTCAGTCGGCGGCGATCCACTGCGCCAGAGCGTGAACCAATTTCTCGCGCAGCCATTTGTCAATTACAACATGGCGCACGGCTGGTTCCTGACAAGTTCACCAGTGATCACCGCGAACTGGTTGGCAGCATCAGGGCAGCAGTGGACCGTACCGGTTGGTGGCGGTGTTGGTCGAATCTTCAAGCTCGGCGACCAGCCTGTGAGTGCGTACATATCCGGCTACTACAACGTTGTTCGTCCAACCGGCACGCCAAATTGGCAGTTGCGGGCCGAATTGTCTCTGCTCTTCCCCGAAAGGTAAGAGGTCGGCTTTGGGTCATTTTCGACGGTTTCGGCGGGGTCGTCGGTCGGTTGATGTCCGCTTCTACCCCCGTAAGCGTCCAGCCGGGGCTTGCCCGGAAGCGTTGCGCCTGGCTAGACCCCGTGATTCAAGCATCCAAACTGGGGGCTCGAATCGTGCGCTACGAATTCGCCGATTATGAATGGATTGCCATCAAGCCCATGCTGCCGAACAAGCCGCGCGGCGTTCTTCGGGTTAGCGACCGTCGTGTCCTCAACTGCATCTTCTGGGTCTTGCGCTCTGGAGCACCTTGGCGTGATCTGCCCGAGACGTTTGGTCCGTACACCACATGCTACAACCGCTTCGTCCGTGGCGGCGGGCTGGTGTCTGGGGCCGCATCATAGACGCGCTTGCTGCTGCCTACGATGCCGCTGTCCAGATGATCTACACCTCGATTGTCCGCGTGCATCAGCATGGAGCCTGCATCACTGGGAATCGGCGCCAATCGATGGGAAGTGTCACGCGGCGGCTTGACGAGTAAAATCCACGCGGTGGTCGATCGCAATGGTTTGCCGGTACGGTTGGCGTTGAGCCCCGGCGAGGCCCACGACGTTCGACTTGCCGGAAAACTGCCTCTCGCCTGAAGCCCGGGTCAATGCCGCTTGCCGACCGTGGCTATGACGCCGACTGGATAAGAGAGCTGGCCGTGAAAAAGGGGGCGTGGGCCAGCATCCCCCGAAAAGCAATCGCAGCGATCCGATCTGCTTCAGCTCGTACCTTTATCGCGCTCGCAACCAGGTCGAACGGTTCTTCAACAGGATCAAACAATGTCGTCGTGTGGCGACGCGCTACGACAGGCTTGCGGGAAACTACCTCGCCTTCGTCCAACTCGCATCTATCCGGTTACGGCTGGCGGCGCGTTATGAGTCCACGCCCTAGTCATCTGGAACGGAAGTTCGTGACATTAGTTGATCGCTCGGATCTCTAGAGAGGAGAGCGCTCGTGGCGAATGCAGGTGTGAAAGGCCGGCCGATCGCGCCGTTGGTGCTGAGTTCGCAGGAGCGGGCGTACTTGGAGAGGCAAGTTCGTCGTCATCGTGTAGCCCGATCGCTATCTGAGCGATGCCGCGCGATCCTGCGGTGTGCAGATGGTCTGCCAAGCAAGTCTGTGGCTGCCGAACTTGGCATCCATGAACACACCGTCGGCAAGTGGCGCCGCCGATTCTTGAAGGATCGTTGTGATGGCCTGCTTGACGAAGCCCGCCCGGGCCGCCCTCGAACCATCGACGATGATCAGGTTGCCGAGGTAATCGAGCGGACATTGCGTACGACGCCGCCCGACGCAACGCACTGGTCGATCCGCTCGATGGCTGCGGATACTGGCTTTTCTCACACCACGATCCGCCGAATGTGGACGGCGTTCGGCTTGCAGCCGCACCGCAGCCAGACATTTAAACTATCGAGCGATCCGCTATTCGTCGATAAGGTGCGCGATATTGTCGGGCTTTATCTGTCGCCGCCTAACCGAGCCGTTGTCCTCAGTGTCGATGAGAAAAGCCAGATCCAGGCACTCGATCGCGAGCAGCCGGTCTTGCCGATGATGCCTGGGGTGCCGGAACGTCGCACGCATAGCTATGTGCGGCATGGTACGACCACGCTGTTTGCCGCGCTCGATGTCGCTTCCGGCTTCGTCATTGGCAAATGCTACAAGCGCCATCGGGCGCTCGAGTTCTTGAAGTTTCTCAAAGAGATCGACGCTCAAATCCCTGAGGGGCTCGCTGTCCATATCGTCATGGACAACTACGCTACCCACAAGACCCCCAAGATTAAAGCGTGGCTCGCTCGCCGGCCGCACTATCATGTCCACTTCACGCCGACTTCCGCGTCGTGGATCAATCAGATCGAGCGCTGGTTCGCTGAACTCACCAGAAAGCAGATCCGGCGAGGTGTTCACACCTCCGTCAGGCAGCTCGAAGCCGACATCCGTACCTTCATCGAATTGCACAACAACAACCCGAAGCCCTTCAAATGGACCAAGTCCGCAGACCAGATCTTGGCTTCCGTCAAACGCTTTTGCCACAAAGCCCAGCAGACTTTATGTGGCGAACTTTAGATTCATGTGACTAGTGTTGGATGCTATCGGGGTATCCTGCCGTCCCGTTATGCGCCCGAACGCACTGCTTGAGTCCGGAGCAAGCGGTGCTTCACCGTTCGCGCGATGGCGGCCGGCGCGTCGTCGGGAATCGCGAAGCAGGAGCTCGCGTTGATTTCGCACAGGACGTAGGTGTCGGTACCTGCGGCGTCGCGGGGCCCGTACAGGAAGTCCGCGTCCCAGATCGCCGGCAGCGACGGTTCGTCGATGCCGAGCGTGTCCATCAGCTGCGGCGTCCATTGGTCCTCCATCGATCTTCGGAGCGCCTGGAATTGCGAAGCGTCGGGTCCGTGCATGATCCGCGGACCCGGCTGCGCCTCGGGTGCGTCGGGGCCTTCCGGCGGCGGCGGGATCAGGGCCTTGATCAATTGATGCCCGAAGCCCGCGACCTTGGCGCCGCTCATGTAGCAGCGGATCATGCCGTCGGGCAGGCGGGGTTGGAACGCCTGGTCGATGACGCAGCCGCCCCATCCGAAATACGGTTCGCAGCGGGCGAGGAAGGCATCGAGCGGCATGTCCTCGGGCAGGCTGCCGCGTTGCGCATGCAGCACGCGAACCATGCCGTCCGCGTTGGGCAGGGCCTCCACCTTCCACACCCCCTGGCCGCCATTGCCGCGATTCTGCTTGAGCACGCGCGGACCGTTCGCCTGAAGGCGCGCGGGAAATTCGTCGCGGAAGCTTGCGGCGGTGTCATAGCGATGCGTGTCGGCTCCCCAGCCGAGATGACGCGTTCGGTAGAGCACGTCCTTGACGCCCATCTTCAGGATCACGTCGGGATGGGCGCTCACCCATGGTCCCTGCGCCGCAACCTCGCGAAGCAGCGGGTCGAGGGCTTCGCGCGTCTTGCCCTGATGGATCGGATCGACCCAGACGAGCACGCCATCGACGGCGAGCAGCTGATCGCGGACGGCGTCGGCGAAGATCTCGTCGTAGATCACCGGCCGGGCGTCGATGCCGACCACAGCGAGTGCTTCGAAAACGCGGACGAAGCGGCTGTTTTGCGCCGTCGCGTCCCGGCGCGCGGCAGCGTCGCCGCGGGAGAGGATGGCAACGGTATGGCGGAGAGGAGAGTGGCGTTCGGTATCCATGCGCAAGCTCCACGAATGGCGTGCTGCGCAGAGCTTGGACCGAGGTCTCACGGGGAGTCTGCTTCGTCCCCACGCCGATCAATCTACGTGAGATCATCCGGTCGTTGCAAGATGGTGTTTGTGCGGTTCCATCTAGACGGCGAACGCTTCGCGCGCGCTGCTACGGTGGCGGAGGATAGCGGTCGAATGTCGGCAGTTCGTGCGCGCGCTCCATCCATCCAAGGCGCTCTGCGACCTGGATGTGCATCGTCGCCGGTACGGCATCGGGATCGTCGTAGGTCGCGCTCTGGACGTCGATGACCCCGGGCAACATGTCGGCATTGACATAAAACAGGCCGGTTCCGCAGTCGCTGCAAAAGTGCCGCCGGGCATGTTCCGAGGACTGATACACCTTGGGCTCGCCCTTGGTCACCTTGACGGCATCGTCCGCGTACATCGTCCAGCCGACGACGGGAGCGCCCGCGTGAAGCCTGCAATCGCGGCAGTGACACAGCGCATGCACGATCGCTTCGCCCTCGACCTGATAGCGGATCGCGCCACAGTGACAACCGCCGGTGATGGTGCTCATGCGTTCCTCCCGATGGCAGGCAGGTTTCGTTGATCGATAGCTCTCCAGACCTGCGGCTTCAACGGCGCAATCGATTTGCGATTGCGTCCTACTGTCGCGTGACAGCTCCCGCCACTGCGAGGGCAAGGTGATCCGCGACTACCATTTGAACGAAGCTGCGACCTCGTAGCTGCGCGGCGCGCCCAGGATGATCTGGTCGGTGTACCCGGGATCGCCCCAGGCGGCGTAGAGCTTGTTGGTCAGGTTCCTCACGCGAAAGCTGATCCGGGTCTGGTCGACGGTCGGGAAGTACGCCTTTGGAATATCGACGAACGCGTATGCGTCGAAGATCGTGTAGGCGTCCATCGTGACCAAATTGTCCTGGAAGTTGAAGCGGTCGCCGACGTGACGGACGAGGCCGCCGATCTCCACCGGCAGTTTCGTGTCGAAGCGGTAGGAGGCTCCGGCGTTGGCGATGAAGTTGGGAACGTTGGGCGGCGTCTTGCCCGAATAGGACTGGAAGTCGCCATTGCCGTCGACATAGGTGAAGTCGATGAAGCGCGACTGCACGAAGGCGACGTTGCCCCACAGCTTCAGGCCTGCGACCGGATTGACCGCGGCGGCAATCTCGACGCCCTTGGAGGCGATCTTGCCGGCGACGTTGAAGAGGATGCCGCTTTCGGGGACGTAGACGTTCTTGCGCTCGATGTCGAAGGCCGAGAACGTGGCCTCCGCGCGCTTGTCGGCCGACAGCAGCTTCACGCCGGTCTCGTAGGTCCGCGACGTCGTGAGCAGCAGTGGCGTCGTGGGCCTGAGGATGAAGATGTTCGCCACCGTCGGGTCGGCTGCCGTCGCGTACTGGCTGTAAAGCATTACGCCGGGCGCGATGTCCCAGGTGTAGCCGATGCGTCCGGTGACCGGATTGAACGTCTTGGAGAAAGGATAGTTGGCTTTCAGGAGGCCATTCTCGTCGAAGCGGGTCCGCGATAGCTCGATATTCTCAAAACGGATGCCGCCGATCAGCGCGAAGGTCGAGGTCAGCTTGAGCCGGTCCTCGAACGACAGCGAGGTGGTGTCGAGATGGGTGTAGATCTTCTCGTCGCTGCGCGGGCCGTAGAGGCCGCGATCCGGGTTGAGGAGGTCGACGTAGTCGTTGAAGAACAGCGTGTCCTGCGAGACGTTGAACTGGTTGCTGCTCGCCGCCACGGTGGCGACGAAGCGATTGTCCATTCCGCCGAGACTGGAATTAACGGTGAGGTCGGTGATGTTGCCGTAGAGTCGCTGGGCGTGATCCAGCGCCAGACGTTCGCGATAGATACTCTGCGCGCCTGCGAAATTGCCTACGGTCTGGTCGAACGACGAAATCTCGTTGTTGAACCAGTGCCGGTGGGCGTCATAGCCATAGACCTGGCTTTTCAGCGAGACGTTGTTGGTGATGTCCCATTGAAAGCCGCTGCGTAGCCAGAGCTCGCCAGCGCCGCTGTGATTGTCGAGAACGTTGTAGTTCGTGGTCAGCGTGCGCGCGTCGATGGTGACAGGTACCGGCGTGCCGCCGCCGAGGTAATAGTTGCTCCACCGACCGGACACGATGCCGTTCGTCGGCACGATGCCCGGCGCGTTCGCGGGCACCAGCGGTGTTCCCCAGTAGAAGCGGTCGTTGTCCTGCCTGTATTCGGCCGCGCCCCAGATCTTCAGGTTCTCGTTGACGCGATAGTTCAGCTGGCCCGAAACGTTGCTGAGCTTCGAATAGGTGTCGTCGATAAAGCCCTTGTTGTTGAAATGGCTGATGTCAAAGCGGTAGTCGAGGCCGTTGATCAGCGTGCTGCCGCCCGAGCCGTAACCGGCGCGATAACCGTTGAAGGAATCGTAGGACGTGAAGGCGTCGTTGATAATAGGCCCGGTATGCGGCACCTTGTTCACGTAGTTGATGGCGCCGCCGGTCGCGCCGAGGCCCGCCACCAGCGAGTCCGGTCCCTTGATGATCTCGACCTGCTGGAGGCCAGCCACGTCCATGGGACGGCCGGTCATGGTCGACGGCCCGATCGGGATGCCGTTGTAGAGCGTGGAGATCTGGTCGCCGGAAAAGCCACGCATCGAGAAGATGGCGGGCGCGCCGGGCGCATCGCCGCCGATGACGCCGACCGCCGCCTTGGCGACGTCGGTCGTGGTCCTGATGCCGAGATCCTCCATCGTCTTCTGACTGATGACCTCGACGGTCGCCGGCATTTCCCGCGCCGTGATGCCGAGCCGGGAGCCGACGTCGGTGACGGCGGCCGTGTTGAGCGGCGTCTGCACCGGGCCGCTCGGAGCTTGCGTGGCCGGAACGGCGACAGCAGGGGCGCCACGATTGCGTCCCGCGGCGCGCCGGGCCGCGCGCGGCTTCTGGGTGCCGGGGCTTATGGCGGGAGCCTGTCTCTGAGCAGGCGGGGTGACGATCACCGGGCCAACCTCCCGGGAGCGGTTGTCCTGCGCCGCGCTTTGCGCGAGCGCCGCGGACCACAAGGACACCGACGAGAGCAGGGTAATCAGGAAAGCACGCGACAACGCTGGCCTCGCGCCAGCACGGAAATAAAGATTTTGCATGACAACGCTCTGCGGCGACGCAAACAAACCGTCACCGCGGTTGCCTTAGTCATCCACCTTCGCCCCAGGCGGCGGATGCACCGGCTACTTGTCCGACATCAGGGCACCCCGCCCAATGCGTTCGCGCGTGACCATGGCTGGTAGCAGGTTTCCTGGCTCGCGGGTCATCGCCTTCGACCACCTTCCCAGAGGCCCAAGCGGGGCTCCAGTGGTTCGTTTGGTCGTCGGCTATCCGCCTACAGTTGCGGGGGCAGCCGCGGAATTGCCCACTGAGGTGGACGCACCGCATTCCCTTGAAGAGCCCTTGCGGGCACTACCGATCACGAAACTGGCATCCGGGGATGGGCGCGTCAACATCCCCGCGGGCTGCTGGACGGACCGGTCGGTCGATGGCGGCCTTGTGTTGCCGATTTGCACGATAGTCCGAGGGACCGCGACGAAACGTCCAACCCGGCCTCCGGACGAGCCTGGGTAACGAACGCTTGACCACGATCAATGACTGCCTTTGGTGTCCGAATATGCTACTGAGACCGAGTTCCGGCCCGACAAGGTAAGTCGATATTGATGCAGTTCGTCCGTACCATCCTGGCAGTCGCCATCGCCATCTCCCTGGCGATGCTGCCGGTTGGCGCGTCCGCGGCGAACCTCGCAATGTCGTCGGATGGCATGCAGACGGCCATGCACATGAGCGGCGACGCCGCCATGTCGATGGACGATTGTTGTCCCGACATGAAGGGAACGGGCTCCCATAGCGGCGACTACAAGTGCGGGATGGGCTTCTGCTGCGTCGGCGGGACCATCGCGCTCGGTGATGTCAGGCCTGTGGCGTTCGAACGTCTCGCCGTCGTGGCCAGCACGATGGCTATTCCCCCGGATCAGGTCGTTTCCTTCCGTGGCGGCAGTCCTCCTTTCCGACCTCCTCGAATCTGATCTCGCAAAGCCCGAGACGCGAGCGGCATGCCTGCTCGCGACGACGACTGACGTGCGCGCTTCACGCGCCACGGCGAAAGATCAATTCATGAGGACAGGACAATGCTTTCCAAAATCAGCACCGCGGCTCTCGCCGCCACCCTTTCGCTTGCCGCGTCCGCCGCGATGGCGGGCGCGGGCGACTACGCCTTCGAGCCCGTCACGCCGCAGATGAAGAAGGGCGAAGACGTCACGCTCGCCGTTCGGCTGACGAACAAGCAGACCGGCAAGCCGATACCGGACGCGGTCATCTTCAAGACCCGCCTCGACATGGCCCCGGACGGGATGGCCGAGATGGAATCGGCGGTCGCGCCGCTGCCGTCCAGGGAGCCGGGTGTGTACGCCTTCAAGACGGACCTGCCGATGGCTGGCCGCTACCAGATGACGCTGTCCGTGAAGGTGCAGGGCGAACCGGAGACGGTCACCGGCAAGGTGATCGTCACGGCGGTCAAGTGAGCGTTCGGGCGCTGCCCGGCGGCGCCCGACATTCCCCATTTTCCTTCACACGGACGCGCGCTCCCGGGCGCGCGGATACACGACATGAAAACGCTGCGTCTCCTGACGGCACTTGTGCTGGGCGGCGGCCTGGTCCTGGCCGGCGACTACTGGCATTCGAACGGTGCGGGCTGGCTCGCTGAGGCCGACATGACATCGGCTGCGGCTGCCGCGGAGCGAACGCCGCTCTACTACCGCGATCCAAGCGGTGCGCCGCTCTGGTCCGCGGGTCCGAAGAAGGACGACCGCGGGCGGGACTATCTGCCGGTCTACGACGACGATGGCGCGGCCGTCGCGCCGGCGCCGCCGAAGGCGCAGGCGGCTTCGCCGCGAAAAATCCTCTACTACCGCAATCCCATGGGGCTGCCCGATACGTCGACCGTCCCAAAGAAAGATCCGATGGGGATGGACTATGTCGCCGTTTACGAAGGCGACGACGCCGACGACGGCACGGTGAAGCTGTCGCCCGGCAAGATCCAGCGCGCGGGCGTGAAGTCCGAGCCCGTCGCGCGGCGCTCGATCCGGGTCTCGGTGAAGGCGCCCGGCACGATCCAGCTCGATGAACGCCGCGTGTCGGTGATCGCGATGCGCGCCGAAAGCTTCGTGCAGAAGGTCGCCGACGTGACGACCGGCACGCGCGTGAAGGCCGGCCAGCCGCTGATGGAGATCTACAGTTCGGCGGTGGCGTCCGCGGCGGCGGAATATCTCGCGACGATCACCTCCAAGACGGTCGGCGGTGTCGAGATGTACGGCCGCGGCTCGCGGCAGCGGCTGGTCAATCTCGACGTTCCCGAGTCCGTCATCGCGGAGATGGACAAGACGCGCACCGCGCCCGTGTCCATACGCTGGTCCGCGCCGCGCGACGGGGTCGTGCTCGAACGCAACGCGATCGAAGGGATGCGGGCCAATCCCGGCGACGTCCTGTTCCGGATCGCGGACACCTCGGTCGTCTGGGCGCTGGTCGACGTGGCCGAGCGCGATCTCGGCAACATCGCGGTGGGGCAGTCCGTCGCGGTGCGCGCGCGCAGTTTCCCCGGCCGAAGCTTCACCGGGACAATCGCCGTCGTCTATCCGCAGGTGAACCGCGACACGCGAACCGTTCGCGTCAGGATCGAGCTTGCCAATCCGGACGCTGTGCTGCTGCCGGACATGTACGTCGATGCGGACATCGACACGGCCGATGCCGCGCCCGTCCTGGCGATACAGGACAGCGCGGTGCTCGACACCGGCAGCCGGCAGGCCGTCCTCGTCGACAAGGGGGAAGGGCGCTTCGAGCCGCGGGAAGTCAAGCTCGGCCGTCGCGGCGGCGGTTATGTCGAGGTGCGCCAGGGTCTCGCGGACGGCGAGGCGGTGGTGACTTCCGCCAACTTCCTGATCGATGCGGAAAGCAACCTGAAGGCGGCGCTGAAGGGTTTTGGCGAGGCGGCGTCCCAGGCCTCCGACGCCGGCCCTGGCGATGCAACGGGAGATCGCAAATGATCGCCCGCATCATCGCCTGGTCGGCGCGCAATCTGCTGCTCGTGCTGTTCGGGACCGGCTTCGCGGCCGCCGCCGGCCTCTATGCCCTGGTTCACCTTCCGCTGGATGCGATCCCGGATCTCTCGGATACGCAGGTCATCGTCTACACCGAGTATCCCGGTCAGGCGCCGCAGGTGATCGAGGATCAGGTCACCTATCCGCTGACGACGGCGATGCTCACCGTGCCGAAATCGAAGGTCGTCCGCGGCTTCTCGTTCTTCGGCGTCTCCTTCGTCTATGTGATCTTCGAGGACGGCACCGACATCTATTGGGCGCGGTCGCGCGTCATGGAATTCCTGAACGGCGCGGCGTCCAGGCTTCCCGCCGGCGTCACCCCGACCATCGGGCCCGACGCGACCGGCGTCGGCTGGGTCTACCAATACGCCGTCATATCGAAGGAATTGAACCTGGCGGACACGCGCACGATCCAGGACTGGAATCTGAAATTCGCGCTGGCCAAGGCCGAAGGCGTCGCCGAGGTCGCCAGCGTCGGCGGCTTCGTCAAGCAGTACAACGTGGTCCTCGACCCGCAGCGGATGCGCGACCGCGGCATCAGCATGCAGAAAATACGTGAGGCGATCCGCTCCAGCAACGCCGACGTCGGCGGCCGCACCGTCGAGCTCTCCGAGTTCGAATACGTCATCCGCGGCAAGGGCTACATCAAGAGCATCAACGATCTCGGCAACATCGTGCTGAAGACGAGCAACGGCACCCCGGTGCTGCTGCGGGACGTCGCCAGCGTCGAGCTCGGGCCCGACGAGCGGCGCGGCATCGCCGAATTGAACGGCGAGGGCGAGGTCGCAAGCGGCATCGTGCTGCAGCGGTTCGGCGTCAACGCCCTCGACGTCATCGAAAACGTCAAGAAGCGCTTCAGGGAGATCGCGAGCAGCCTGCCGAAATCGGTCGAGATCGTGCCGGTCTACGACCGGTCGAACCTGATCTATGCGGCCATCGATACCCTCAGGCATACGCTGTTTGAGGAGAGCATCGTCGTCGGGCTCGTCTGCATCGTGTTCCTGCTGCATGTCCGCAGCGCACTCGTCGCGATCCTGATGTTGCCGGTCGGCGTGTTGATGGCGTTTGGCGCCATGAAGCTGCTCGGGCTGGGATCGAACATCATGAGCCTCGGCGGCATCGCGATTGCCATCGGCGCCATGGTGGACGCCGCCATCGTCATGATCGAGAACGCGCACAAGCACCTCGAACGGGCGAGGCCCGATCAGTCGCGCGTGCAGGTCCTGATCGACGCGGCATCCGAGGTCGGCCCCGCGCTCTTCTTCAGCCTGCTGATCATCACCGTGTCGTTCATGCCGATCTTCACGCTGGAATCGCAGGAGGGCCGATTGTTCAGCCCGCTGGCGTTCACGAAGACCTTCTCGATGGCCGCAGCGGCCCTGCTGTCCGTCACCCTGGTGCCGGCGCTGATGGTGATCTTCGTCCGCGGCAGGATCGTCCCGGAGAGCAGGAACGTCATCAATCGCGTCCTGATCTGGGTCTACCGTCCCGTGATCAAGGGGGTTCTGCGCGCCAAGACGCTGGTCATCCTGGCTTCGCTCGTCGTGCTTGCGGTGACGATCTGGCCGGCGCGCCAGCTCGGCACCGAGTTCATGCCGGCGCTGAACGAGGGAACGCTGCTCTACATGCCAACGACGCTGCCCGGCATTTCGGTCACCAAGGCGGCCGAACTGATGCAGATGCAGGACCGCATCATCAAGTCGTTCCCGGAGGTCGCTTCGGTCTACGGCAAGGCGGGACGAGCCGCCACTGCGACCGATCCCGCCCCGACCGAGATGTTTGAGACGGTCGTCAACCTGAAGCCGAAGGAGCAGTGGCGTTCCGGCGTTACCGTCGACAGTCTCATCGCCGAGATGGACAAGGCGTTGCAGTTTCCGGGCGTCTCCAACGCCTGGACCATGCCGATCAAGGCGCGCATCGACATGCTCTCCACCGGAATCCGCACGCCGGTCGGCGTCAAGGTCATGGGCACGGACCTCGCCGAGATCGACCGGCTCGCGAAGCAGATCGAGCGCGTCATCAAGACCGTGCCCGGCACGTCGTCGGCCTACGCCGAGCGCGGCATCGGCGGCTATTATCTCGAGATCGTTCCCGACCGTGAGGCGCTCGCCCGTTACGGCATCCTGATCCAGGACGTCCAGGACACCATCGCGGCCGCGCTCGGCGGTCAGACGGTCACGACGACCGTGGAGGGACGGCAGCGGTTCACGGTGAACATGCGCTATCCGCGCGACCTCCGCGACAATCCCAAGGCCATCGCCAGCGACATCCTGGTGCCGATGCCGTCGGGCGGCGCCGTGCCCCTCGGCGAGGTGGCGAAGGTCGAACCCGCGCGCGGGCCGACGTCGATCCGGACGGAGAACGGCCAGCTCGCGACCTACATCTATGTCGACATCCGGGATCGCGACATCGGAAGTTACGTCGCTGACGCGCAACGCGCCGTGACGGAGAGCATCCGGTTTCCAGCCGGCACCTACGTCGTGTGGAGCGGCCAGTATGAATATCTGCAGCGCGCGGCCGCCCGGCTGAAGATCGTCGTGCCCGTGACGCTCACGATCATCTTCCTGCTGCTGTACCTGAACTTCCGGGCGATGACCGAGACCCTGATCGTGATGCTGTCGCTGCCGTTCGCGCTGGTCGGCGGCATCTGGATGATGTGGTGGCTCGGCTTCAACCTGTCCGTTGCCGTCGCGGTCGGCTTCATCGCGCTCGCAGGCGTCGCCGCCGAGACGGGTGTCGTCATGCTGATCTACCTCGATCACGCGCTGGCCGAGGTGAAAGCCAGGTGCAGCGCCGAGGGGAGGCCACTGACGCGCCGGGATCTCCACGATGCCATCATGGTGGGCGCGGTCGAGCGCGTGCGGCCCAAGATGATGACGGTGGTTGCCATCATGGCCGGTCTGCTGCCGATCATGTGGAGCACCGGGGCCGGATCGGAGATCATGCAGCGCATTGCGGTGCCGATGATCGGCGGCATGACGTCATCGACACTGCTGACGCTGGTCGTAATCCCTGCAATTTTCGGCTTGGTGAAGGGACGGGGGCTTCCATCGGGCGAGCGATCGGCTCCTGCCGATGAATGGACCGGGCGCGTTTCGCAAGCCGCCGAATAGGGGGGAGCGGAGGTCGTCTTTCATGGCGACCTTCGCTCCACCATGAGAAAACCCGCGGGGGGATTGGGTGCATCGCCTTGGGAACTGCAACATCAGTTGTCCACACCCACGACACGCAGTACCGAATTGCGGATCCGACCCACTAGCGATCGATAATTTGCCAACGCTGTCGGGCGCAGCTTTGGTGGCGGCATGGGCACCAAATCGCGGGAAGTCATCTGGAGCGGCCGGATCATGGGGGCGGAGATTTCCGCCAGGCACGCCCGCCAAGAAGCCAGGAAGGCGGTCCGTGCGGCCGATCGGGCTGAAGCCGAGGCCTGGTCGGTCCGCATGGAAGGCTATGGTGGCCCCTCGCAGCCGTCTCCGACGATCGCGCAATGCCTCAACGGCGGCATGGGCTGGCTCGAGGTCGAGTGCAACAGGTGCAAGGCGCGCGCGAGCCTGCCGCTCGATGCGATCCGCCGCCCGCGCGATACGCCGATCTGGAAGCTGGAAGCCTCGCTCAAGTGCCGGTCATGCCGAAAAGGGCGTTCCGCACCGCCCGTCCACATGATCAAGCTGACCGCGACGCAAAGCATCACGCCGTACAAATGGGTGCATCCGACCGAAGAGCGCTAGTTCAGGCGAGTCCCGATCATCAACCTGCGACGGGCTCACGTTAGCTGCTGCAAGGAACTGGACGACGTCCGCACGGGGCAATTGCTGACATTGCGAGAGCGAGGGCCGTCGTCTACTCTGGATCAAAAGCTGCCGTCGCGCAGCAGGCGCGGTAGGCCCGCTATCGGCCAATTGCTGGCATTCAAACTGAAATTAGTCCTACGGAATTCTCACGATTTTCGGCTGCGCGGCATTGCCGCCTTGGAATAAGCTGTGATGCGGTCGAGCAACGCCCCGGCTTTGATCAGGTCCGAGCGCTCGCTGGCTGTGAGGCATGCATCCATGGCTTCGGTGAGCCAGCGCTCGCCGCGGGCGCGGCTGTCATCAAGAAATCGCCGCCCCGCTGAACTAAGCCGAAGCCTAACCTTGCGCCGATCCTTCGTGTCCGGCGTGCGCACGATCAGCTTGCGCGCTTCGAGGGAGCGCAGCGCTGCAGCAAGATTTGAAGAGCGCATGCCTTCATCGGCCGCGAGCACCGAAGGTGTGGCCGATTCGACGTGGCGGTCGATCGCACCCAGCACCAGCAACCGCGCCCAGGATCGATCGTCCGCGGTGGCTTCATTGCGCAACCGGCGGGAAGCGTCCATCAACTGCCTTCGCAATTGCGTGATGTCGAGGTTCAAGCGTTGAATTTTCATATTGCTACTATCAAATAGCTATTGACGGATAGCAATAGAGGCCATGAGCAATCTGTTGAATGCTTCCGCGCAGGAGGACTGCGGCGCTGGCCGCCTCCGGGCAATCGTGACGATCGCAGCCACCTCATCATCCAAAATCAGTTGAGGAGATCACGATGACATCCAAAACTCTTAGAAGGTTGATCGAGGAAAAGCCGTTTGTAACCTGTCCCGGTGTCTTCGACCTGGTCTCGGCTAAGTTCGCCGATCGCACCACGGCCGACGCGCTTTACATGACAGGCTATGGGGTCGTGGCGTCTTACCTCGGACTGCCTGATGCCGGTCTAGCGACCTATTCGCAGATGCTGGACCGCGTGCAGATTATCGCCCAAACCGTGCACAAGCCGCTGATCGCCGATGGCGATACCGGGTACGGCGGTCTGCTGAATGTTCATCATACGGTCCGCGGCTACGAGAAGGCCGGAGCCGCGGCGATCCAGCTTGAAGATCAGCAGAACCCCAAGAAATGCGGCCACACGCCGAACCGGCACGTGATCTCCGTCAAGGAAATGGTCAACAAGTTGGCCGTCGCCAACGATGCGCGCTCGTCGAAAGATTTCCTAATCATCGCGCGCACGGACGCTCGCACGCAACTCGGTCTCGATGAGGCGATCCGCCGTGGCGAAGCCTATGCTAAAGCCGGGGCCGACATCATTTTCATCGAGAGTCCGGAGTCAGAAGCGGAGATGCGAAAGATCGGAATGGCCTTGGACGTGCCGCTAGTCTCGAACCAACTACACGGGGGCCGGACCCCCATTCTCAGCCAGGATAAACTTAGGGAAATCGGTTACCGGATGGCTATTTATCCGACGGCCGGCCTGCTCGCCACCGCTTATGTTCTGAACAACATCTATAGTGCGCTGGCCGAAGATAAGCCGGTGCTGGAGCCGCTCTATGACTTCAACGAGTTCAGCTCGTTGATTGGTTTTCAGGAGGTGTGGGCTTTCGAGAAGAAGTACGCCTCACTGGAAGCGGATTGAGCCGCGATTTGGCCGATACATCTGGAAGTCAACCGGAAGTGTATGACCGCACGACGATCACGCGCGGCGCAAAGCATCACGCCGTACAAATGGGTGCATCCGACCGAGGAGCGTTAGCGAACGATCCGGACCCGATTGGAACCCGGCTCGCGTTCGCCGAGGGCAAGTTGTCGTGCAATCGACTTCGTTCCATTCGATCGGCGAAATCCTCGTGCCGTGCCTCGATGATCTCTGCGTTCCCCAAAATGAGCAGATTGACAGTTCGGCCATCTGGGCTTTAATTGGCCGCTACGGGGATGTGCGATCTCCCCGTGAGGCGACATGCCCAAGTATCGCGTCCTTAATCACCAAGGGCGCAGCATGTTAGCACCATACCCCTCCATTTCTTCCGGCAAATTATCTGGACCGATCGGTACGGCGAATGCGCCGGCGCTTATCGATGCGCGCATTGACGAGGTCGTCTCAGCCGATCCCCGGCGCCGTGCGGCGCTCGCATCGCTTAGGAGCACATCAATGAGAAACACACTCTTCGCGTTCATCGGTCTCGGCGCGTGCCTCCTTGGCTCGGTCTCGGAGGCTCAAGCGCAGAACGTCGACTGGCAGAAGGTTGACGAGACGCTGGGCCGCAAGCCCGCCGTCTCGGACGACGTCCACCGCTACGGCTTTCCCCGCAGCGATCTCTCCGTGACGTTGGACGGGGTGACGATCAAGCCGGCGCTGGCGCTCGGCGGCTGGGTCGCGTTCAAGCCTGCGCACGGCGGCGCCATGGTCATGGGCGACCTCGTGCTGCTCGAAACCGAGATCAATCCCGTGATGGCAAAGATGATCGCGAACGGGCTCGAGATCACCGCCATCCACAATCATCTGCTGCGCGCCAGTCCGGCGACGTTCTACATGCATGTCGCCGGGCACGGGGACCCGGTCAAGCTCGCCTCTGCGATCCACGATGCACTTGCCGAAAGCAAGACTCCGTTGACCGTCGCAGCGCCGGCGAGCCCGGCGCCCGCCGTAGACCTCGACACCGCGAAGCTCGACCAGATCATCGGCAGCAAAGGCCAGGCCAACGGTGGGGTCTACCAATTCAACGTGAAGCGACGTGATCCAATCACGCAGGACGGCATGCCGTTGACCCCCGTCGCTCCCATGGGCGTTGCGATCGGTATCAACTTCCAGCCGACCGGGGGCGGGAAGGCGGCCATCACGGGCGACTTCGTGCTGACGGGCAACGAGGTCAACCCTGTCATTCTGGCGCTGCGCACGCACGGCATCGAGGTGACCGCGCTGCATAGCCACATGCTGGATGAGCAGCCGCGACTTTTCTTCATGCACTTCTGGGCGAACGACGACGCCGTCAAGCTCGCCGAAGGCTTGCGCGCGGCCTTGGACAAGACTGCCAGCACGAAGAGTTGAGCCAAAGATTGCGGGGACCCGCGACCTCCCCGTCAGATGGATATCCATCCAAGTGCTCGCCTGCATTGTTCTTGGGGAGACGACCCATGGAGGTACCTGTCTTCGCTCTCTTCGCACTTGCCGCGCTCGCTGGCGGCTTCGTCAGCGGCTTTTCCGGATTCGCCATGGGCCTCGTGGTGTCGGGCGTATGGCTGCACATCATCACGCCGATGCAGACCGCTACCTTGATCGCAGGCTACGGCTTGCTCACGCAGGGCTACGGCATCTTCAAGCTGCGACATGTCCTCGACCTTCGGAAGGCTTGGCCGCTCTCGCTCGGAACTGTCATCGGCATCCCGATCGGCGTCAGCATTCTCGCTTGCCTGAACCCCGGCTACCTCCGATTTGGTGTGGGGGTTCTGCTGGTGCTCTACGCAATCTATGGCCTGACGAAGCCCGTATTCGCTCCGGTGAAGATCGGAGTCGGGGCCGATATCGCCATTGGCGTCTCCAACGGCTTGCTTGGCGGCCTGACCGGGCTCGGCGGCGTCATCTCGACGATTTCCTGCCAATGGCGTGGCTGGCCCAAGGACATGCAGCGCGCGGTGTTTCAGCCAGTGCTGTTCGTGGCGTTCGTTGTCATCTCGAGCTCTCAGGCCGTAGCCGGTACCATTACGAAGGAAACGCTGACGCTGTACGCATTGGGTGTTCCCTTCATGGTCGCTGGCCTTTGGTCCGGCTTCAAGCTTTTCGGCAAGATCAACGACGAGACCTTCCGCAACACGGTGCTGGCTCTCTTGCTGCTCGCGGGATTGTCACTGGTGGCGTCAGTGGTGCAACTCGCACTCCGATAATGTCAGTTGCCTCAATATGAAGAACCCGTGGCGGATTGCTCCGCGCGTAAGAAAATCGCCGGAAACGAGGGCCTTATCGCCGCTTCGCAGCCTTTGAAGTCCCGGTGACGGATTTAAGCAGGCGCAGGTCGCTCGCGGCCTCCGCGAGCAGCCAGTCACGAAATGTCGCAATCTTCGGAAGTGACGCGGTCGCTTTGGGGCAGACGATCCAATAGCTCTTCGACAATGGCACCGACTCCGGGAAGGGCAGTGCCAGCCGTCCATTGATCAGGTCCCAGGCCCCTAACGTCGTGCGGGCGAGGGCGATGCCCTGGCCGTTGATTGCGGCATCGATGACCATGCTGGCGCGATTGAGCACCGGACCATGCGTGACATCGGCGTCGTCAATGCCGACGCCACGTAGCCAATCTGCCCAGTCGGATCTGCTGTCGAGGTGGATCAGGGGAAATCTCAGGATATCCGCGACCCCGCCGATGCGGCGGCGTCCCGACAGCAGCTTGGGACTGCAGACGGCGAAGAGCCGTTCCGTGCAGAGCCTTGTGGCATCGAGGCCCGGCCAGTTTCCATCGCCATGGCGGACCGCAAGATCGACCTCCTCACGCGCAAAATCGACGTGATGCATCGTTGCCGAGACGCGGAGATCGATTCCCGAATGCGCTTCCGCGAAATGGCCGAGGCGATGCACCAGCCATTTGGCGGCAAAATCCGGGGACGTGCTGACCGTGAGCACGCCTGCGTTCTGTCGCTGCAACAGCCGCTCCGTACCCGCGGCAATTCGGTCCAGCGCATCGCGTATCACCGCGAGATAGTCGCGGCCCGCTTCCGTGATGATCAGGCGCTGGCGCTCGCGGCTGAACAGCTTGATGGCGAGCTCCGTTTCCAACGCCTTGACCTGATGGCTCACCGCACCTTGCGTGACGCACAGCTCTTCGGCGGCCCGCGTGAAGCTCTCGTGGCGGGCTGCGGCTTCGAAGGCCTTTAGTGCGTTCAGCGGCGGCAAACGCGGGCGCATGACGAACCTTCCTGAGGGACTTCATGAGAAAAATTCGGGCTGGCCCGAGAAACGATGCTTTGCGGACTTTGCCCTGTCGGCCCTATGCAGGCGGCCACGACACGAAATGATGGGAGTTGGAGGCAATAAATGTCAATACCTATTGCCGTTCGCGGTTTTCCGGCGCGAGTTCGACGCAGCGCGACGGCTGCGGATCATAAACAAAATTCATGGGAGGCGTTGATCGGCAGATGGCTTGCCCGCATCGAGCGGATAAATCAGCGCGACGATCTTCGCGCGATTGCCGCCAATCCCCATCTCCGTGCCGATCTCGGGCTCACTCGGGAAGAGGCCTTGGAGCAAGCGAACAAGCCGTTCTGGCGCTGATCGAGCCCGATCGACAGCAAGCGAACCGGGAGGAGAAAAGATGTCCGAGACCATCGTTTACGGCTTTCCCCGCAGCACGTTCGTCAACATCGTGCGGCTTGTCCTCACCCACAAGGACGTGGCCTACCGCTTCGAGGACCTTGAGCCCGTGATGGGCAGGAGCGAGCATCTCGCGCTCCATCCGTTCAACCGCGTTCCGATCTTCCGGCACGGCGACTTCACCGTCTACGAGACGCGCGCCATCGTCGGCTACATCGACGAGGTGTTCGCGGGAGCGCGGCTGACGCCGCAGAACCCGCACGCGCGGGCTCGCATGAATCAATGGATCGGTGTCGTCGATTCCTACGTCTATCCCTACATGATCTACCATGTGACCCACGAGCGGCTGGTGTTTCCCGAGCTCGGGATTGCATCCGACGAGAAGGTGGTGGCGCACGCACTGCCCAAGGTCGAGAACGCACTCGTGACCATCGAGCGCGAGCTCGCCGATGGTCGGGACTACCTCCTCGGTCCAGAGCTCTCGATCGCGGATTTCTACCTTTTACCGAGCACATTTGCGTTCAGCCTGACGGAGGAAGGCAAGGCCATGTACCCGAAATATCCGGCCTTCTGTCGATGGCGGGAGCGCATGGAGAGCC
This sequence comes from Bradyrhizobium japonicum USDA 6, assembly GCF_000284375.1. Classification (NCBI taxonomy): domain Bacteria; kingdom Pseudomonadati; phylum Pseudomonadota; class Alphaproteobacteria; order Hyphomicrobiales; family Nitrobacteraceae; genus Bradyrhizobium; species Bradyrhizobium japonicum. The sequence continues at coordinate 6,825,331 of NC_017249.1, read as the reverse complement.
TGCCGACAACGCAGAAGCTGCGCGCGATCCTGCCGCCGCGCGCGCCCATTGCGCATGCCCGCGAGTGGGCGAAGTCGCACCGCCCGAGATATTGATCTAGGCTTGGACTGACACTGAGGGCAGGGGAAAATGCTGTTAAAGCCAGCTTGAGCCCAAAAAGCGCAATCAATATTTCCAATATTCTAGAAATATGGTTGACGGCGCGGACGATCAGGTGCATGGTGCACGCATGAAGATAGCGGACGCAGCAGCACGCTTGGAAGCCCTGGGCAATCAGACCCGGCTTCAGATTTATCGCGCCCTGGTACGGGCGGGGCACTCGGGTATGTCCGTCGGTCGGTTGCAGGCAAAGCTGAAGATCCCGGCATCGACGCTGTCGCATCACATCAAGGCCTTGGTCTCGGTCGGGCTCGTCAGTCAGATCAGGGAATCGACGACCCTCGTCTGTCACGCCAACTTCGAGGCCATGCAGGGGCTGGTCGATTTCCTGGCGGCGGAGTGTTGCGCCGACGAAGTCGGATGCAAGGACGCGCAAAGCGCGGCCTGATTTTTTTGGTTGAAATTATTCGATGATTCTAGAAGGATGGGAGAACTCGAATGAGTGAAAAGACGGTAGCCATCGTCGGAGCGGGGCCCGTCGGCCTCGCAGCCGCCGCGCATGTGCTCGAACGCGGAATGTCGCCCATCGTACTCGAGGCCGGCCCCGAGGCAGGATACGCGATCCGGCAGTGGCAGCATGTCCAGCTGTTCTCGCCTTGGGAGTACAACGTCGACAAGGCCGCCGCACGCATGCTTGCGCCGACGGGTTGGAATTCACCGGACCCTCAGGCCTATCCGACCGGCGGCGAACTTCTTGAAGGATACATCAAGCCGCTCGCGACGCGAACGTCGCTGTGCGAGATGATCCGGACCTCCAGCCGCGTTTCGGCCATCAGCCGCGTCGGCTTCGACAAGGCGAAGACAAAGGGCAGAGAGCAGGCGCCTTTCGAAATCCGCTACAAGAACGGCAAGGGGCCCGAGGTTCTGCGCGCAGATGCCGTGATCGATACCTCAGGCACATGGTTCTTTCCCAATCCAGCCGGCCCCAACGGTTTGCCGGCGATCGGTGAGTCCGAACGCGGCGACCGTATTGCCTACGGCATGCCGGATGTGCGGGGGGCCGGCCGTTCAAAATATGCCGGGAAGACTGTCGCGGTGCTCGGCGCGGGCCATTCTGCGGTGGGCACGCTGATCGATCTCGTACATCTCGCCAACGAGGTGCCGGGCACTCGGCCCGTCTGGCTGTTGCGCGGCGCCGATCCCGCGAAGGCTTTTGGCGGCGGCCGTAACGATAAACTCGCGGCGCGTGGCGAACTCGGCAGCGCCTTCGCCGCGCTTGTTGCCTCCGGGAAGATCAAGGTCGAAACCGAATTCGGCGTCACGCACCTCTCGGACTCCGAAGGTCGCCTCAAGATCGCGGTAGGGTCCTGTTGCGGTGGGCGAAGCGTGGTCGTGGACGAGCTGATCGTGTCGACAGGTTTCCGTCCCGACTTCTCCTTTCTGTCTGAACTGCGTCTGCGGCTTGATCCCGCCATCGACGCACCGGTCGCTCTCGCGCCGCTGATCGACCCCAACGAGCATAGCTGCGGGACGGTGCGTCCCCACGGGGCTCGCGAGCTCGTGCATGATGAAGCGGGTTTCTACATGGCGGGCATGAAGTCGTACGGCCGCGCTCCGACCTTCCTGATGATGACGGGTTATGAGCAGGTTCGCTCGATTGCGGCCGATCTCGCTGGCGACAAGGAAGCCGCGGCGAGGGTGGAGCTTGTGTTGCCGGAGACCGGCGTCTGTACACGAGGGGGCTTGGAGGCAGCGAGCGAAGCAGGTTGCTGCGGCGGCCCGCCGAAGGAGGCGTCGTCAGCCTGCTGTGCCGCTGATGAATCGGCCAAGAAGGCTGGCGCTGCGGGGTGCGGCTGCTCATGACGCGAGTTTCTGCGGGCCAGACTCGAGGTCCGCTCGCCATTGTGCTGGCGCTCGGCACCGCGCAGACAATTGCGTGGGCGTCGAGCTACTATCTTCCTGCGATCCTGGCTGCGCCGATCGCGCGTGATCTTGGTCTCGCGCCGACTTACGTGTTCGGCGCGCTCTCAGGGGCGCTCGTGATCTCAGGGCTTCTTGGCCCGCGCGTCGGGCATGCCATTGACACGTTTGGAGGGCGCAGTCTGCTTGTGATCTCGAACCTCGTGTTCGTGGCAGGCTTGCTCCTGCTGTCCGTGGCCCATGGCGTGGCGGTGCTGATCACCGCATGGGTGTTACTCGGGATCGGCATGGGCATGGGCCTCTACGAGGCGGCCTTCGCGACGCTCGCTCGCATTTACGGGACCCATGCGCGGCGAACCATTACCGGGATCACCCTGATCGCCGGCTTCGCCAGCACGCTCGGCTGGCCGCTTACGACGTGGCTGGAGGCCGAGTACGGCTGGCGCGTGGCCTGCCAGGTCTGGGCAGCGATCCATATCGCTCTGGCGTTGCCGCTCAATCTCTCGCTGCCGCGTGCGGTTCCATTGGACCAGATGCCTCAACCGAGTGCCCGAGCAGGCCAACGCACGGGACGCCAGAGCGAGACCTTCGCGATGGTGCTGCTGGCTTACATGTTCGCGGCAGCTAGCTTCGTCAGTTCGGGAATCTCGGCCATTCTGCCGACCATGCTGGTTGCGTTCGGCGCGACACCGGCTCAGGCCCTGCTCGCGGGGGCGCTGGTTGGGCCTGCGCAGGTCGGCGCGCGTCTGCTGGAAGCAGGATGGCTCGCCCGGTTTCACCCGCTGCTCTCGGCGAGGCTGGCCATGCTCATGAACCCGATCGGTGTCGTTGCGCTGGTCGCGGGCGGACCCTTGCTCGCGTCGACCTTCACGGTGCTGTACGGAGCGGGCAACGGCATCATCACCATTGCCCGTGGTACACTTCCGTTGGCGCTGTTTGGGCCGGCCGGATTCGGCAAGCGGGTCGGCATGATCTCGCTGCCTTCTAGACTGACGGGTGCCGCCGCGCCGCTCGCACTGGGGCTGATGGTGGAGCACATCGGCAGCAGTGCTCTGTGGATCAGCGCGCTCGTCTCGGTCTCGGCTTTCTTCGCGCTCTTGCTGCTTCGTACGGAGCGGGCAAACTCAACGCCGCTTCAGGTGGGAGAACAAAATTCGTAAGCTCGGCGGTCGGTCTCTGATTGCGGTGATGTGCATAGGGCAGGTCGGCAATCTGCTGCCGCATGTCACGCTGTCCGCAAATCTGGCGCAGCACCTGATGCCGGCATGGGGGCTTTCCGCCGCCGAAGGCGGCTTGATGGCGAGTGGTTATGCCTTCGGCTACATGCTCGCGGTGCCCGTGCTGACGACGTTGACCGACCGGATCGACGCGCGACTCGTCCTGCTCTGGGGCTCGATCGTGAGCGGGATCGCAACCGCGGCGTTCGGAATCTTCGCTCAGGGGTTCTGGTCGGCGACTGCGATCTGGTCCGTTGCGGGACTTGGATTTGCCGGCGCCTACATGCCGGGCCTGAAAGCGCTGACGGATCGGCTTCCTGCCGGCGACACCTCACGGGCCGTCACGCTGTACACGTCGAGCTTCTCCGTCGGCGTCGGCCTCTCGTTCCTGGTCGCGCAAGTGATCGCCGACCGCTGGGGGTGGCGAAGCGCATTCCTCGTCACCGGGTTTGGTCCCATCGCGATGGTCGTCGCGTGCCTTCTGATGCAGGAGCGACGGCCCGCGCCGAAGGCAGGGCGTCTTCTCAATTTCGCGCCTGTCTTCGCCAACCGCGAAGCGCTCGGATACATCTTCGGCTACGGCGCGCACTGCTTCGAGCTCTACGGCATCCGCACCTGGCTGGTCGGGTTCTGGACGTTCGTCATCGCTCATCAAGGCGCGCCTTCGTGGTTGAGTCCCGTTGTGCTGAGCTTCTGCTTCGCGGTGATCTCGATGCCCGCAAGCATCCTCGGCAATGAGGCCGCGCTGAAGTTCGGCCGCCATCGGGCGATCACGGTGGTGATGATCGCATCGGCCTGCGTTGCAATCATCATCGGCCTCAACGCAACAGCGCCAGCATGGGTACTCGCGCCGCTGCTATTGATCTATGGCCTGACCGTGCCTGCCGATTCCGGCGCGTTGACTGCCGGCATGTCCGCGGCGGCCGTCTCCGAGCATCGTGGTGCAACTCTGGCCCTGCACTCCACCGTGGGCTTCGGTCTCTCGGCCGTTGGTGCCTGGGGAACCGGCGCTGCGCTCGATGTTGCGGGTGGGCCGCAGAGCGCAAGCGGCTGGCTGCTGGTGTTCATCGTTCTCGCCGCGGGAATCGCGTTGGGTCCGCTCGCGTTGCAGTGGTCGCGGATGGCTCAGCCAGAGAAGCCGCTATCCTGAGCGCGCGTGCTCCGACATAAAAAAACCGCGACGGACTGTTCCGCGCGGATGCTGCTAATCTTCGATGATGCCAATATGCCAGTGTTTTGCCCGACGTGTCAAAGATGCGGAGGTGCGGCGGGCAGGGATGCCTCAGTTCGACCGAGCCTGCCTGGCTTGAACGCAAAATAGCTAGTAGCTTCAATGCCCCCGCTACTGCGCATGGGGTTGTTTTTCATGTTTTTGTTTTGAGCGTGCCGAAACGCGGAGCTCAACGCCGTCCGCGCGGCGTCTCGGCCTTGGCCGGCGGTTCGGTCTGGGGCGCGCAAGTCGCAGCCTGAAGCGAGCTTTGCGCCTGCTGCATCAGGCCGGGCTCGGCGGCAAGCGCCTTCATCACGATCAGGCCGGTGGTGCTGGGGGAATCGATGATCAAGCGGTCGGCCGCGGTGATCTCTTCGTCCTCGGGCAGCTCGTTGTGCTGCGGCTCGGTCATGAGGTCGAGCTCGATCACCTTCTTGCCGGCGGAGCGGTCGTTGATGGCGTAATAGGCGATCTCGTTGCGGGTGTAGAACGACACCGAGGTGTAGGCCTGGCTCACCGGCACCGTGAGCTTGAGCGGCCCGCCCGTGAGGTCATAGCGGCAGATCGCGATCGCGAAGGCCGGGTCCATGAACGGCATCGGCGAATTGTTGGGATCGGCGAGCGGAAGCTGCGTCACGGCGTTGAGCTTGGTCATCGGCGTCAGCCGCGAATAGGCGTCCTGGGTCGCGATCCGCGGCAGCGCCAGCACGCTGACGAGATGGACCACGAGGCCCAGCACCACGCCCGCGACGATGGTGAACATCAGGCGGATCATGAGCAGCCCACCGTCTTGATCGTGGGCATCGGCGCATCGCGCTGGGTGCGCGTCGCAACGCCGACAGGGGTGTCGTAGAGGCGCAGCATCAGCGCGTAGCGCTCGATGCCGCCGGTCGGCAGCCAGTTGCCGGCGCGCGAGCGCGAAGCGATGCGGATCTCGAACGTCCCGTCGGACTGCCGCACGATCTCCTGGCTGGTGAAGCCGTAGCGCTGCAGCGAATTGGCGACGAGGTGGCCCTTGCGGTCGTACAGCGTCAGCGTCCAGAACCGCGCCGGCGGCGTCACGCCGGAGACGACGACGTCGCAGCGGCCGTCGAGCGCCTTCTTCTTGTCGTCGGCGGTCGCGGTGAAGGCGACGCCGTCACCGGTGCCGATCGGCAGCTCGCCGTTGCGCACGATGGTGGCGCGCGAATAGGGATCGACGTCGGCGGTGCCGGTGCGGGGGCGGGCGGTCCAGGCGCCGATGGTCAGCGCGCCGATCTCGGTGCCGCGCGTCGTCGTCATCCAGGTCGCGCCGACGCCGACCACGCTCGCGAGCAGAAGGGCCGTCAATGTGATCAGGATCAGCCGCACGGGTTTCGATCAGTTCTTGCGCGGGGCGGATGCATTCGCATTCTCTTCCGCATAGTTCTGCGGGAAGGCGAGCGCGCTCGTCGACGAGGCCGGCTTGGCCGCGTTGGCGTCGTTGCTGGTTGATTTGGTCGCGGTCCTGGCGGCGTCATCGAGCAGCTTCTCGACGCGTACCAGGACGTCGGCGCCGCGCTTGGTCAGCACGGGCGGCGGACCGGGCTTGGTCTCCAGCACTTTCGGCGCCGCGTTGGCCTGCGCTGCCACCGGCTGCGGCGGCAGCTTCTGGCCCATGCCGATGCCGGGGATTTCCCGGACCTCGACGCCCTGATGCGCGGCGACCATGATGTCGTGCCAGGTCTGCGCCGGCAGCGAGCCGCCGGTCATGCGGTTGGTCGGCGAATAGTCGTCATTGCCGTACCACACCGCGCAGGTGAAATTGCCGGTGTAGCCGACGAACCAGGCGTCGCGATACGCATTGGTCGTGCCGGTCTTGCCGGCGGTCGGAATGCCGTCGAGCGCGGCGCGGCGCGCGGTGCCTTCGCTGACGACGTGGCTCATCATGCCGGCCATGTCGGCGGCAACGGAGGCCGGGATCGCCTGCCGCGGCTTCGGACCGTCGCGGTCCCAGCGCCAGACCGGATCACCGGCGCCGGTGCGCACTTCCAGCACCGAATGCGGCGTCACCGCCTTGCCCCGGTTGGGGAAGGTGGCGTAGGCGACGGCGTGCTCGAGCACGGTGACTTCGTCCGAGCCGATCGGCAGCGACGGCGTATCGGGCAGCGGCGCCTTGAGGCCGAAGCGGCGGGCGACCTCGACGATCTTGGCGCGGCCGAGCTTGGCCGGGTTCGGCGCCTTCGGCTGCTCCTTCTGGCCGATCGCGATCGACAGCTTGACGGGCACGACGTTGATCGAGCGCGTGATCGCCTGCGTCAGCGTCACCGAACCGGAATAGGAATGGCCATAATTCTGCGGACACCAATTGCCGATGCAGACCGGACCGTCGACCACGATCGAGTTCGGCGTGAAGCCGTTGAGGAGCGCGGTGGTGTAGACGTAAGGCTTGAACGACGAGCCGGGCTGGCGGTAGGCGTCGGTGGCGCGGTTGAACTGGCTCGCACCGTAGTCGCGGCCGCCGACCATGGCGCGGATGCCGCCGTCGAGATCGGAGACGACGGTCGCGGCCTGGGTCGCGTGATAGTCGCGGCCGAACTGGCGCAGCTGGTTCTCGATCGCGTCTTCCGCCGCCTTCTGCACGTTGGTGTCGATCGCGAGGCGCACCACGAAGACGCGCTCGGTGTAGGATTTCGGGAAGGTGTCGACCAGCTTGCGCATCTCGTCGAAGGCGTAGTCGAGATAGTAGTTCGGCGAGGCCTCGTCGCGGCGATCGACCGCGAAGGCCGGGTTGCGGCGGGCGCCGAACACCTGGCCCTCGGTCATGAAGCCGGCGTCGACGAGGTTGTCGAGAACGACGTTGGCGCGGGCACGCGCCGCGGGCAGGTTGATGTGCGGGGCGTATTTGGTCGGCGCCTTGAACAGGCCGGCGAGCATCGCGGCTTCCGCCAGCGTCACGTCGCGCGCGGACTTGTTGAAGTAGAAGTGGGCTGCGCCGTCGACACCAAAAGTGCCGCCGCCCATATAGGCGCGGTCGAGGTACAGCTTGAGGATCTCGTTCTTGGTCAGGCGCCATTCCAGCCAGACCGCGAGGAAGGCTTCGTTGACCTTGCGCTCGATGGTACGCTCGTTGCTCAAAAAAAGGTTCTTGGCGAGCTGCTGGGTGATCGAGGAGCCGCCCTGGCGGACGCCGCCGGCCTGGGCGTTGGTGACGAGCGCACGCGCGGTGCCGGCGATGTCGATGCCGAAATGCTCGTAGAAGCGCCGATCTTCGGTGGCCAGCGTCGCCTTGATCAGCACGTCCGGAAAGTCTTCCAGCGGGATCGAGTCGTTGTGCTTGATGCCGCGGCTGCCGATCGGGTTGCCGTAGCGGTCGAGGAAGGACACCGCGAGGTCGGACTTCTTCAGCCAGTCCTCGTCCGCGGTCTCGCGGAAGGCGGGGATGGCGAGGGTGAGCATCACGACCAGGCCGCCGAGGCCCAGCGTCGCGGCCTCCGACAGCGGCTCGATGAACACCCAGCGCTTCCACCGCCCGACATAGAAGCGGTCCATGAAGGTCGAGTAGCGCTCGTAGAGCTCGCGGATGCCCTTGGCGGAGGAGAACAGCGAGGAATCGATGCGCGCGTCGAGGTCCAGAAAGAAATTCCGGACGCGGCTTTTCCAGTTGGATGGTGTGTTCTGGACCACCTAGAACCCTTGAGGCTCGGCTCGACAGCGTTCAGGCACCCGGCCGGGCGGCACCGAGACGTCTTGAGGGAATGTTACGGCAAACCCAAGGCGCCGGTTTCGCGTCCGGGGGACTTGCTGTTCCTTCTAGCCGAGCAGGGCCCATAAACCAATGGTCAGGCTCGCGATTTTGAACAACAGGCCTAATTGACCCCGGTTCATTACGGGCCTCAATTGGGCGTTGCTTGCAGCGTCCCGGCCGCACGCCGTAGATGGAACGAGCCGTAGCTCTTTCGAACCCTTGTTGAGGCGCATGACCGCAGCTCCCAAACGACCCTCAGGCCAGGAAGGATTCTTCTGGAAAACCAAGACGTTGGAAGAGTTGTCGACGGCCGAATGGGAGAGCCTGTGCGACGGCTGCGGCCGCTGCTGCCTGAACAAGCTCGAGGACGAGGATACCGGCGATATCTATTTCACCCATGTCGGCTGCAAGCTGCTCGATGCCGGGACCTGCGGCTGCAAGGACTATCCGAATCGGTCCGCCAAGGTTCCCGACTGCGTCCGGCTGACTCCGGCCAATGTCCGCACCCTGAACTGGCTGCCGCCGAGCTGCGGCTACAAGCTGGTCGCGGAAGGGCGCGACCTCTATTGGTGGCATCCGCTGGTCTCGGGCGATCCCAACACCGTTCATGAAGCTGGCGTCTCCGTTCGCGGCCGGGTTGAGGGCAGCGAGGAGGAGATCCCGGACGAGGAGCTCGAGGACCATATCGTGCAATGGCCGGCGCAGCTGCCGAAACGGGCGCGCCTGAAGCGACGTCCGAAGGACTGACCCGCCTGCGACCTCGAATCACGTCATCGCGATGACCCCGTGGCGGGATGCACCCATGCGCCGCGGTGCCTGCCTGAGAAGAACTTTCCTCTCTACATTGTGTCCATAGAACGAATCCTTCGCGGCGTTGCGCCGCCTCACGGCTTCCGATCGAGATGAACAAGTTCGACCGGCAGAGCAGTTCTGCCGACATTCAGGCGTTGCCTGACGACATTGCCGAAGAGCTGTCCCGCCTTCCCAGCGAGGTCTTGAGCGTCGACGACGCGCCCTCGCTCGCGCCGCCGGCACCGTTGTCGCAGGACGAGGTCCGGACCATCGTGATCAGCCTGATGCTGACGATGTTCCTGGCTGCGCTCGACCAGACCATCGTCGCGACCGCGCTGCCGACCATCGGGCGCCAGTTTCACGACGTCTCCAATCTCTCCTGGGTCATCACTGCCTATCTGCTCGCCTCGACCGCGGTCGCGCCGGTGTTCGGGACGCTGAGCGACATCTACGGCCGCCGCGTGATGATCATCATTTCGCTCAGTCTGTTCGTCGCCGGCTCCGTGCTGTGCGCGATCGCGCCGAGCATGCCGATGCTGATCCTGGCGCGCGGCCTTCAGGGCCTTGGCGGCGGCGGCATCATGCCGGTCGTGCAGACCGTGATCTCCGACGTCGTCTCCCCGCGCGAGCGCGGGCAGTACCAGGCCTATTTCTCCAGCGTCTGGATGGTCGGCGGCATTTTGGGTCCGGTCATCGGCGGCGTGTTCGCCGAGCATCTGCACTGGTCGATGATCTTCTGGATCAATCTCCCGCTCGCGGCCGCTGCGATCGCGATGCTGCTGCCGAAGATGAAGAAGATCCCGGTGTTCCACCGCAAGCGCAAGGTCGACTGGCTCGGCGGCGTGCTGCTGATGGCCTCTGCGGTGGTCTTCATGCTGGTGCTGACCTGGGGCGGCACGCGCTATCCGTGGCTCTCGCCGACCGTGCTTGCGATGGTGGGCGGCGCCGTCGCGCTCGCGGTCACCTTCGTCTGGCACGCGCGGCGGGCCGACGAGCCGTTCCTGCCGTTGAAGCTATTGACGGGTTCGGTGGCGCCTTTCGCCCTGACAGCCGGCGGCTGCGGGCTCGGTGCGATCACGGGCCTCACCGTGCAGCTGCCGCTCTATTACGAGTCGGTCTACCATCTCAGCGCCAGCGAGGCGGGGCTCGCATTGATTCCGCTCGCGGCGGTCTCGACCTGCGGCGCGGCGATTGCCGGCCGTACCATGGCGCGCGCAAAACACTACAAGCGCGTTGCCATCATCGGCACGTCCTGGGCCGCGCTGTGCGGCCTCGCCCTCACGGTCACCACCTTGCCGCTGTGGGGTCTGCTGACGCTGATGGCTGCGTTCGCGCTCGGGCTCGGCACGACCTTCCCTGTCTGCGTGGTCTCGCTGCAGAATTCGGTCGCGCGCCCGCAAGTCGGCACCATCACCGGCGCGATGAACTTCTTCCGCTCGCTGATGTCCTCGTTCACGGTCGCGGCGTTCGCGGCGATCCTGCTGATCGCGCTCGGCGCCGACGTTCCGCTGGCCGGCGAGCATCACGCCGCGGGCGCCGTCGCCATTCCCGCCGACGACATGCGGCACGCCTTCCGCTACGTCTTCGGCGCCGCCACCGCGCTGATGACCACCGCTGCGCTCTGCCTGATCATGATGGAGGAGCGGCCGCTCGCCGGCCCCTCCGTCACGCAGCAGGTGGAGATGGCGGAGTAGGGGTTAGCCGCCGCGATCGGGATCGTCGTCGGCATCACCTGCGCTCGTCTTTCGCGCCTTCGCCGCAAGCTGTTCCTTGAGCTTCGCCAGCGCGTCGCCAGACCAGTCCCCGACATCTGTCACCGCGACCCAGGCATCGACGTAATGCTCGGGCGCATAGACATGGCCAAAGCCCATCGGCGTCGCGGTCGCGACCGCCATGTCGAGGGCGAGCTGCAGCATCGTCACGATAGGATACCATCGCAGCTCCGGTGACACGTCCGGTCCGCGCGGCGCATTCATCCAGTCCGGCGCCTGATAGGCGTCGCGGTAGGCGAAGAAGGTGATCGCATCGCTGGCATATTGCAGATAGACGACCCGCATCGGCCCCCAGGGCGCATCCGGCGGCACCGTCGGTCCGTTCTGGTTCATGAAGCGGACGAAGCGGCTGTCGCGGAATTCCGGCAGCCAGGCCGGCGATCCCGGATTGCGGTTCGCGGTGACCGAGCGCCAGATGCGGCTCTCGAACGGCGGCCCGCTCCACAGCGCGCCGGCAATGGGATCCCCGATCGTCTCGAACAGCTCCGCGGATTTCTCCGAGTTCATGGCGCCGAGGCTCAGTCCGTGCAGATACAGCTTCGGCCGCTTATCCTTCGGCAGCGTCGTCCAATAGCCGTAGATTTCCGCGAACAGCGCGCGCGACGCCTCAGCGCCGTATTCGGGCTGAAACAGCAGCGACAGCGGGCTGTTGAGATAGGAATACTGCATCGCGACGCTCGCGACATCGCCATGGTGGAGATATTCGACCGTATCCATCGCGGCCGGATCGATCCAGCCCGTGCCGGTCGGCGTGATGACGATCAGGATTTTGCGGTCGAAGCCGTGCTGGCGCTTGAGCTCCTCGAGCGCAAGCCTGGCGCGCGCTTGCGCGGTGTAGCGGCTGCCGAGCCCGACATAGACGCGCACGGGATTCTGCGCGGGCCCTCCCGTAACGGCGCTGATCTCCGTCGCAGTCGGGCCTGAGGCAATGAACCGGCGTCCCATGCGCCCGAGCTCCGTCCATTTCACCAGCGACGCCGGGCTTCCCGTCCGACCGGGATCTGTCGGCTGCGGCCGCTCGGGCTCGAGCAGAACATCGAGTTCGCGGAAGGAGGAGTCGAGTGCGTTGAACGCCGTGCGGATCAGGACATTGCTGGCGATCGACCAGAACAGCAGGGCCGCGACAAGCAAGCCGATCACGTTCGCGACCTTCCGCGGAACGAGGCGTGGTGTGCGCGCGGCGAGAAAGCGGGCGACAAGCGCGAACAGCCGCCCCAGGGCCAGCAGCACGACGAACGTGATCAGGGCGATGGCGCAGACCTTGAGCGGATGGGCGGTCTCCACCGGCGCCATCTTCATCACGGTGCGGATCGAGTTCTGCCATTCGGCGGTGCGCCCGAGAGCGAGGATGACGACGAGCAGGCAGCCGACTGCGACGAGCGCATTCGCAACTGATCTTGCGCGCGCCGAAGGCTCGGGCAGTTCGAGATAGTGCCACAGCCGACGCCACAGGACACCGGCGAAATAGCCGATCGCAAAGCAACCGCCGGCGAGGGCGCCCTGCGTGAGATAGCTGCGCGGGATCAGCGTCGGCGTCAGCGCGGCCGCGAAGAACAGCGCACCCAGCGCGAGGCCGACGCCGGACAGCGACAGCAATTGTCGCCGAATGAGCCGCGCTGGATTCATGAAGCCACCTCGCGAGCCACGCTATCCTCCGGTCGGGTCCGGAAAGCTGCTCTTTCGCGGCAACAGGATCGTGAACTCCGTGAACACGCCGGGCTCCGTCGTGACGTCGATCGTGCCGCCGTGCTGCTTCACGATGATGTCGTGGCTCATCGACAGCCCGAGACCAGTACCTTCGCCGGCAGGCTTGGTCGTGAAGAACGGATTGAACATCTTCGCCTTCACGTCTTCCGGAATGCCGGTGCCGTTGTCGCGGATGCGGATCTCGATGCTGTCGCCGCGGTCGCGGGTCGCGGCGATCACCATCGGCACGTAACCGGCGCCGCTGCCCATCTGGCGCCTGGTCACCGCATAGAAGCCGTTCGAGATCAGGTTCAAAAGCACCCGGGAAATCTCCTGCGGAAACACCTCGGCCGAACCCGCCGCCGGGTCGAGCTCGCTCTTCAGCGTGACGCCGAACAGCGGCTTCTCGGCACGCGCGCCGTGATAGGCGAGGTTGAGACTCTCCTCCACCAGCGCGTTGATGTCGCTCAGCCGATGCTCGCCGCCGCCCTCGCGCGAATGCAGCAGCATGTTCTTGACGATGGAATCGGCGCGCCTTCCGTGCTGCACGACCTTTCCAAGATTGTCCCTCAGCAGCCCCGTCAGCTCGTCGACCTCCGCGCGCAGATCGGCGGCGAGCGGGACGGGCGCAAGCACCTCGTTCAGCTCGTCGGTCAGCTCGGCCGAGAGCGAGGCGAAATTGTTGACGAAGTTGAGCGGGTTCTTGATCTCGTGCGCGATGCCGGCGGTGAGCTGGCCGAGCGAGGCCAGCTTTTCGGTCTGGACCAGACGGTCTTGCGCCGCGCGCAGATCGTCGAGCGACCTGGCGAGCTCCCGCGTGCGGTCCTGCACCTCGTTGAACAGGCGCGTGTTCTCGACCGCGATCACGGCCTGGTCGGCAAAGGTCTTGAGCAGGCTGATCGCCTTGTCCGGGAAAGGGCCGGCCTCGGGGCGCGTCACGCCGATGGTTCCGATTGCAATCCCGTCGCGCAGCATCGGAATCACGAGGATGCTGCGATAGCCGCGCGTCCGCGCCAGCTCCCGCATGGCCTCCGTGAGGTCGGGCTCGTTCTGCATGTCGCTGCGGAAGGCGTATTCACCACTCGTCGCCACCCGGCTGTGAATGCCCGATGCCGCAAGCGGCGCCGGGAACGAGCTGCGCAGCTCCGCGTTGCCGGCCTCGTTGTCGGTGGTGAAGGCGGCCAGATGCAGCATGCCGTTGATGACGCGGGTGACGGTGGAGGAATGTCCGCCGACCAGCGCCTTGGCACTGTCGGAGATGGCCTGGAACACCGGCGTGACGTCGGCCGGCGAGGCCGCGATCACCTTGAGGATGTCGGCGGTCGCGGTCTGCCGTTCCAGCGCTTCCCTGGTGGCGTTGAACAGGCTGACATTCTTGACCGCGATCACCGCCTGGTCGGCGAAGGTCTGCAGCAGCCGCACATGATGCTCGGCGAACGCGCCGGTCGTCCGCCGCGTGGCGATGATGACGCCTTTGGCCTCGCCCTCGCTCATCAGCGGCGTGAACAGCATGCTGCGAAAGCCGCGGGCGCGCGCGATGTCGCGTGCCGCCGGCTCGAGCTCGGTGTCGGGGAGCTGCGCCGATTCACCATGGGCCGTGAGCTGGTAGGCTGGGAACTGCGCGAACGGCACCGGGAAAGAGGCCTGGAGCACGCGGTCGCCGGCCGGATCGCCCGGCGTGAATGCCACGAGGTGCGCCGCGCCGTCGACGTAGCGCAGCACCGCGGTAGAGAAGCCGCCAATCAGCCGGTTGGCGTTGGCGGCGATGGCGTCGAATACCGGCTGCACGTCCGAGGGCGAGCTCGCCAGCACTTTCAGAATGTCGGCGGTCGCGGTCTGCCGTTCCAGTGATTCCCGCGTCTCGTTGAACAGGCGCGCGTTCTCGATCGCAATCGCGGCCTGGTCGGCAAAGCTCTGTTGCAGCGCCATCTCGTCATCGGTGAAGGGCGCGAGACGGTCGCGGTAGACGATCAACGCGCCGATCGCCTTGCCTTCAAGCCGCAGCGGCGAGCCGGACATCGAACGCGTGCCGGCGGCGCGAACGTGAGGCATGGCGGGCCAGTCGGCGATGGCCGGATCGACATTGTCGAGATCGGGGACATGAACCTGCCGGTTCTCGGCCACGATGGTGCCGGGCATGTTGCGGCCGCCGATCTTGAGCTGGGCGAGCGGCACGCCGGCGCCGACGCGCATGGAGCTGTCGCCGACCCGGATCACCCTGGACCACCCGTCGCCTTCCGCAATGTGAATTGTGGCGCTCGGCGCGCCGAACAGATGCATGGTCGCTTCCGCGATCTGTTGCAGCGAGCCCTCCGCATCGCCCGAGGAGTTGGCGATGGTGCGCAGGATCTCCATGCTGGCGTTCTGGCGGTCGCGCGCAATGGCAAGCTCGGCCTGCAGGCGGGCATTCTCGGCCGCTTGGGATCGCAATTGCCGTTCGAGCTCGGCGGCCTTGTCCTGGGGAGGCGCGGTCATTGATAATCCGGCTAAGCGCCGCGACGTACGCGGTACCAAGCCCGATTATCACATCTCCTGCGGCCGGAGCCAGCGCCCACAGCCTTTTGGCAGCCCTATCCCGCCTGGGCCAGCCGGTTGTCGATCTCCTGGCGCAGCAGCGTGAAGTCGATCGGCTTCGTCAAAAGTCCGGTCGCGCCGTTCTCCAGCGCCTTGCGCCTGGTGTCGGCATCGCCATAGGCGGTGACCATGATCACCGCCACTTCGGGCCGGATCTCCTTCACCTTCGGCAGCATTTCGAGCCCGGTCATTCCGGGCATGTTGATGTCGGACAGGATCAGGATCAGCGACTGCCCGAGATTGTCGGCGATGCGGGTCAGCGCGTCCGCCGCCGAACGCGCAAAATCCATCACGAAGCGCTGGGCGCGGAGATCGCGCCGGAAGTGCTGTCGAAACAAGGTCTCCACGTCGGGTTCGTCATCCACAACCAGAACCATCACAGTCACGGCTTACCCCGGGTTTTGTCCGTGAAATTACTTCTGCGCGGCAAACGGATGGTGAACTCGGTGAATTCACCGGGGCGCGTATCGACGTCGATGGTGCCGCCGTGCTGCTTCACGATGATGTCGTGGCTCATTGACAGGCCAAGGCCGGTGCCTTCGCCTGCCGGCTTGGTGGTGAAGAAGGGATTGAACATCTTGTCCTTCACCTCCGGCGGAATGCCGGTGCCGTTGTCGCGGATGCGGATCTCGACATGGCTGCCGCGGTCGCACGTGGCGGCGATCACGACCGGCTCGTAGCCGGCCGCGCCATCGTCCGACTTGCGCTTCGCCACCGCATAAAAGCCGTTCGAGACCAGGTTGAGCAGCACCCGCGTGATCTCCTGTGCAAACAGCTCGGCCGTGCCGGCGCCGGGGTCCAGCTCGCGCTTCAGCGCGACGTCGAATTGCGGCTTTTCGGCGCGGGCGCCGTGATAGGCGAGGTTGAGGCTCTCCTCGACCAGCGAGTTGACGTCGGCCATCCCGAGCTGGCCGCTGCCCGCGCGGGAATGCAGCAGCATGTTCTTGACGATGGAATCGGCGCGCTTGCCGTGCTGCACCACCTTTTGCAGATTGTCCTTCAGGAGCGCGGTGAGGTCGTCGACCTCGCCGCGGATGTTCTCGGCGAGCGCTGAAGACGCGAGCAGCTCGTTCAGCTCCGCCGTCAGGTCGGCCGACAGCGCCGCGAAATTGTTGACGAAGTTGAGCGGGTTCTTGATCTCATGCGCGATGCCGGCGGTGAGCTGGCCGAGGGAGGCGAGCTTCTCGGTCTGGACGAGGCGATCCTGCGCGGCGCGCAGATCGTCGAGGGACTGGGCGAGCTCTTTGGTGCGGGCCTGTACTTCCTCGAACAGGTGGACGTTGCCGATCGCGATCACGGCCTGATCGGCGAAGGTCTGCAACAGCGCGATCTGCTTGTCGGTGAACGGATGCACCTCCTTGCGCCGAAGAATGATGGCGCCGATGCTTTCACCTTCGCGCACGAGCGGCACGCTGAGGATGCTGCGATGGCCCATCCGGAGCGCGAGCTCGCGGCCATCGGAGAAATCCGCATTCGTCTCGTCGTGGAGGTCCTCGACGTGGATCGGGGCTTGATCGATGAAGGCGCGGCCAGCGGTCCAGCGGCGGTTGATCGGCCATTTCTCCAGGTCGATCGGGATCGGGCCATGATGGGCGCTGAAGCGGAGGTCGTCGCCGTCTTTCAGCACCACGGTGGCGTCGTAAGAGTCGCATAGCTCGCAGGCGCATTCGACGATCGCTTTGAGTGCCGGTTCGACGTCGGTTGGTGTCGAGGCGATCACTTTCAGAATGTTGGCGCTGCCGGTCTGGTAGGTCAGCGCCTCCGAGAGGTCGCGCGCCTTGGTCTGGACTTCGTTGAACAGCCTGACATTCTCGATCGCGATCACCGCCTGGTCAGCGAAGGTGGTGACGAGGTCGATCTGCTTCTGCGTGAACGGCTCGACGCGCTGGCGCGCCAGCACGATTGTCCCGATCGGCTCGTTCTCGCGCAGCAGCGGTACGCCGAGCGCGGTGTGCTGGTGGGCGAGGGTGCTCGATTCCCGCAAGGTATATTCGGGGTCGGTGACGACATCGAGGATCTGCACCGGCCGTCTTTCCAGGATGCATCGGCCCGTGATGGTGCCGCGATCGACTTTCAGCGGATGGGTCTGCAGGAACTCGATATAGGCCTGGGTGTAGCCGACCGCCGCGCCCGCCCAATATTCTTCGCCCTCGCGGCGCATGATGAAGGCCATCTCCGCATCGCACAGCCGGGCCGCGGTCGCCACCAGCGTGTCGAGCACCGGCTGCAGGTCGAATGTCGAGCGGCTGATGGTCTTGAGCACGTCGCCGACCGCGGTCTGCTGCTGAAGCGCCTCGCCGAGATCGTTGGTGCGCTGCTGCACCTCGTTGAACAGCCGCGTGTTCTCGATGGCGATCGCGGCCTGATCGGCAAAGCTCTGTTGCAGCGCCATTTCGTCGTCGGTGAAGGGCGCAATGTGGTCGCGGTAGACGATCAGCGCGCCGATCGCCTTGCCGTCGAGCCGCAGCGGCGAGCCCGACATCGAGCGTGTGCCGGCGGCGCGAACGAAGGGCAGGCCGGGCCAGTCGGCGATGGCGGGATCGACGTTGTCGAGGTCGGGGACGTGGACCTGGCGGTTCTCGGCGACGATGACGCCGGGCATGTTGCGGCCGCCGATCTTGAGCTGGGACAGCGGCACGCCGGCGCCGACGCGCTTGGAGCTGTCGCCGACCCGGATGATTTTTGACCAGCCGTCGCCGTCCGCGATGTGGATGGCCGCGCTCGGCGCGCCGAACAGACCCATGGTGGCTTCCGCGATCTGATGCAGCGCGGCGTCGGCATCGCCGGATGAGCTGGCGATGGTTCGCAGGATCTTGGTGCTGGCGTTCTGGCGGTCCCTCGCGACGGCGAGCTCGTTTTGCAGGCGCGCATTCTCGTCCGCGCCCGCCCGCAATTGCTGTTCAAGCTCTGCAATCCTGCGTCTCAGCTCGGCGGCCACGTCCTGCGGAAGCGCGGTCATTCGGGAAATCCATATGGCCCGGCGCCTAGTGGGCCGGGCCCAATCGCTGAAAGCCGGATTATTCCATCCCAAATCCCATCCCGCCAGCGATATCCTTGCCGCTGACTGCTGTCCTTTGGTGCAGGCTCAAGTCCCCGGCCGCGACACCTCGGTCTCCTTGCTGGTGATGAACTCCAGCAGCACCGGCACGCCTTCCTTTGTCTTCTGGATGCCGCGCTTGATAGCTGGGATGATGTCCTCCGGCCTCGTCACCCGCTCGCCATGGCCGCCGAAGGCGCGCGCCATCGCGGCATAGTCGCCGGAGATGTCGGTCGAGCGGTATTTCTCGGTCGAGATCGGCATCACCTTCAACTCGATCGCCATCGAGAAATTGTTGAGCAGGATCGACATGATCGGGATGCGCTCGCGCACCGCGGTCTCGAAATCCATACCGGTGAACCCGATGGCGGCGTCGCCCCAGACATTGATGCAGAGCTTGTCGGGCTTTGCGAGTTTTGCGCCCATCGCGAGCCCAAGGCCGTAGCCGAGCTGCGTCGTCTTGCCCCAGCCGAGATAGCTGAGGGGCTCGACCGCCTTCCAGAACGGCGAGAGCTGGTCGCGCGGACTGCCGGCATCATGGGTGATGATGGTGTTCTTGATGTCGACGGTGTGCTGGAGATCCCAGAGCACGCGATAGGGGCTGAGCGGCGCGTCATTGCTGGTGAGTTTCGGCATCCATTTCGCCAGCCACTCCTTGTGCGAAGCGGCGATCTCGGCCGCGACCGCTGATGCGTCGCGATCCGCCGCGACGGTCTTGCCGATCTCCTCCAGCAGCGCATCGAGCACGAGGCCGGCATCGCCGACGAGGCCAACCTTGGCTTCCACATCCTTGTTGAGATGGTTCGGATCGAGCGTGGAGTGGATGATGGTCTTGGCCTTGGGCATCGCGATGCCGAAACTGGTTTCCGTGAACGAGCAGCCGATGCCGAAGATCACGTCGGCTTCAGCGAGGAATTTCGGGACCGCGCGCGGCACCGCGAGGCCACCCGAGCCGAGCGACAGCGGATGCGTTTCCGGGAACGATGATTTGCCCCCCAGGCTGGTGGTGACGGGAATGGCGAGCCGCTCGGCGAGCCGCTTCAGTTGCGGCCAGGCCTGCGCGTAGTGCACGCCCTGGCCGGCATAGATCACGGGGCGCTTCGCGTTGACGAGCAGGGCTGCCGCCTCCTTCACATGAACAGGATCGGCGCCGTAGCGCGTGCGCAGCACCGGCGTGTAGTTCAGCGGCTCCGGCACCTCCTCGTTCCACATGTCGGCGGGGATCTCGACGATGACGGGACCGCCACGGCCGTTCTTCAGTTTGGTGAAGGCACGGCGAAAAATGTTGGTCACCTCGGCCGCCAGAATGATCGGCTCGGACGACTTCGCGAACGGCTTCATCGCCTCGCTGGAATTGAAGTTCGGCTCGATATGCGCGAGCCGGCGCTGATAGCCCATCGGCAGCACCAGCACGGGCACGGATTCGCCATAGCATTGCGCAACACCGCCCATCGCGTTCTCGGCGCCGGGCCCGTGCTGCATGCAGAACGCGCCGATCGAACGCCCCGACGTCACCCGCGAGATCGCATCCGCCATGTGCACCCCGACGCGCTCCTGCCGCACCATCACCGGCCGGATCTCGGCCTTGGCCGCATGCTCGATCAGATGGTTGACCGGATAGCCGCAGAGGATCTCGATCCCCTCGCGCTTCATGATTTCCGCAATGGCGGTGCCGAGCTTCATGGCGTCTCTCTCCTCAGGCTTGGCCGGTTGCTCCGGCCGATTGGGGTGAGAGGATCAGGAATTTGCAGGAGGGTAAAGCACGGGTAGGCGACGGTCGCGGTAGGTCAGCCATGCAGCGCGCTGCCGTAGCCCGGATGGAGCGATTTGTCCGCCGTAGCTCGAAGAGCGAAGGCAGAAGCGCAATCCGGTCTACGAACGCCCTACTTGCAGTTTTTGCAGATCGTCAGCTTTCGTTTCAGCGCCTCGTCTTCCTGATCGACCGATGACTGGCCGCCGAGACCATTTGTATCGGGATTGGACGTGGAATTGGACTTGGCGCCCTTTGCTGCGCGTGACCTCACAGGCGGCGTCACCTGGCTTGAGGCGTCACTGTCGTCGACGGTGCCTACGCTGAAGCCGTCGTAGTCGGCGGCTGGATTAGGCATCGGCGGAGGCCCGCCGATCACAGGTGGCGAAACCTCCCTGCCGGGTGTCGCCGGCGGAATTCTGGAAGTCTTGGCGTTCGCGCGCGGCGGCGATGCGTTGGGCGGAGCAAGCGAGACCGGCGGTGCGACCGAAGTCTGTCCTCTCGCGCCGTCGTGCGACCAGGCGCCGACAAACATGAGGCTGAGAGCCAAGATCGTCACGCTTCTCATCCGCATCCTTCAAATCGCTCTGGTCCAATGATTGAGCATGGCCCGTCGAACCACGCCGGGCCGAAGACTATCAGGACTCAAAAGGCCGTCAAAGCGCGGGAGCGCGAGGATGTGGTTGCTTGAAGGACGTTGCGTAGCGTCCGGGACACGATTTTGAGTGCGTTACGGGCCACGCGCTATTGCGAGCGCAGCGGGGTAATCCAGAATTCCTCCGCGGGAGGACTCTGGATTGCTTCGCTATCGCTCGCAATGATGAGATCGGGGAGGGAGCATGCGCCGAGGTCGGCGCGTGCAGGGACGTCGCCTCAGGCCAGGGCGGCCGTTACGAGGCGGCCCTTACTTCAGCGACGAGCTGATCGAGTTGAACTTGTTGTTGAGAAGCTGGCTGCCCGTGTTGTTCACGACGGTCACGATCGCCAGCGCAATGCCGGCGGCAATCAGGCCGTATTCGATGGCGGTTGCGCCAGTCTCATCGGCAAGGAAAGACCTAAGCAAAGTCATTGCCAACTCCTCTTCATCCGATCCAATGTGTGGCAGCGTCGTTTTCGGACTGGTAATAGATCGAATAGATTTTTCTGCGCGACGGAAGAATGAAGCCCGGGCGGCCGCGCCTCCGTCACATACGATGGCATCCATTAAATTAAGGTTCCATCGATCCATCCAAATGGATTCAAATCGACCGCCCCCCGCAAGGACACGCGGAAGCCGCGGCGTCTGTCAGGGCGTGATGGTCGGGCCCGGTGCGGCGGGGAGGCGGCGCTTCAGCACGGTCGCGAGACGGCCGACGAGGTCCTTCATCGTACCAGGCTGCGGCCGCGGCGCCGTGCTCGCCGCCTGCTCGTGATCAGGCGCGTCGTTCACGATGCTGATGTAGTTCTTTCTGACGTCCTGCTGCACGGGGCACGCGAACCTTGGCTCGATCGGAGCCGGAACCATGCTGCGCATAAGGGGAACCAACGGTTAATTTTGTCGCCCGTAGGAATACCCTGTCGTGCCGGACACGAGGGCGCCGATTAACGGTTTGTTGAGCCTGTTCGTCACGGTCGGCACGGATGCGCGCCAGAGATGACAACCAAGGACGACAGCCAAGGCGCTCATTGGCCGCGGCCGTCCGCATTCAGCGCCCGCAACATCGCGATGCGGGCGAACATCACCCAGCCGCCGCCTGTCTCGGCTGCGTTGATCAAGGTCTCGATCGCGGTCTGCCAGTGCGCCTCGTGCTGCGCGTCCTCAGGCAGCTGCATGATGTAGTCCGCCGCGTCTTGCAGCGTCAGCAGCTTGCGCTTGTGACTTGCGCGAACGGGATCGTCGAACGTCGTCGACCAGGGCATGTCAGGCCGGCCGATCGGCGAGGGGAGACATCACGGCGCGATTGCAGACGCGGATTGCGTCTAACCGGCTTTCTTCGCCCGTGCCGGCGCGCGCACCGGCTTGTCGGCCTTCTTGGGGGGCGCTTCCTTGGCTGCTGCTGTCTTGCCGCCCTTGCCGGCGATCGGCAGCAGCATCTCGCGCTGGCCCTCGACGCGCTTCTTCGGCTTCTTGCCCTTGACGGTCTCCCTGACGGCCTCTTTGGTGGCCTTGGCCGCGGGCGCCATGTCCTTCTCGCTGGCGATGCTCTTCTTCAGCGCGTCCATCAGGTTGATGACGTTGCCTCCGGTCTTCGGCGCCGCCTTCGCCGCGATCGGTGCACCGCTGCGCTTCTTGTTGATGAGGTCGATCAGCGCAGTCTCGTAGTGGTCCTCGAACAGTTCGGGCTCGAACGCGCCGGATTTCTTCTCGACGATGTGCTTGGCGAGGTCGAGCATGTCCCTGGTCAGCTTCACGTCCTGGATGTCGTCGAAATATTCCTTCTCGCTGCGGACCTCGTAGGGATAGCGCAGTAGCGTGCCCATCAGGCCGCTCTCGAGCGGCTCCAGCGCGATGATGTGCTCGCGGTTGGTCAGCACGACGCGACCGATCGCGACCTTGTCCATGCTGCGGATGGTCTCGCGGATCACCGCGAAGGCGTCGTGGCCGACCTTGCCGTCAGGCACGAGATAGTAGGGGCGGATCAAATAGCGGCTGTCGATATCGGTCTTCGGCACGAACTCGTCGATCTCGATCGTGTGCGTGGAGTCCAGCGCGATGTCGTCGAGCTCGTCCTTGGTGACCTCGATATAGGTGTCGGTGTCGACCTTGTAGCCCTTGACGATGTCCTCGGAGGTCACCTCGTCGCCGGTCTCGGCGTCGACCTTGAGGTACTTGATCCGGTGGCCGGTCTTGCGGTTGATCTGGTTGAACGAAACCTTCTCGGTATCCGAAGTGGCCGGATACAGCGCGACCGGGCAGGTCACGAGCGACAGACGCAGAAAACCCTTCCAATTGGCGCGGGGGGCCATGGGCTACTCCAAACGCAACGGGGACAGAGGACGAGGATACCATCGGGGAACAACGAATCATAGCAAGACGGATTGCGGAATCTTGCAACTGCGTTAACCGGCCGCCTGAGGCGCGTTTGCAGCCCGATGCAGCGGCAAAAGCCGGAACATCATATCCAATCACGCGTTGGCTCCAGACATCAGGCCACGAGAGGGGCGCGACCACCGCGGCCGACATCCAGAGATTGAGGGCACTATGGCAACCACGCGAGAGCACGATCAGATCGTCGAAACCGCCACCGAGGCGCGTCAGGGCGAGCCCGGGCCGTCAGTGGCCGCCCTGCTTGCCATCTCGACCGGGCTCGCGATCCTGATCCTTGCCGTCATCTGGTTCGTGTTCTTCCGGACCTGACGGCCGATCGAGGGGACGGTTCGGACCTTCCGACTCGCCGCGCAACGCGGCACATTGCGCCCGCCACGCCCGCCAACTCGTCCGGTGGCTTGGCGGGCGCCGTCGCGTGGGCCCATGAGAAGCTCTATATGACCAAAAAGTAACGCGGCCGGTTCCCCGCGTTCATATTCAGTTCACGCCGGAATTGCTCATCTGTAGCGGTGTTCATGCGGCCTATGTCTGGAGAGAAGCGTGCGCCTGCTTGTTGTTGAGGACGACCCTGATCTCAATCGCCAGCTCACCAAGGCGCTGACGGACGCCGGCTATGTCGTCGACCGCGCCTTCGACGGAGAGGAGGGGCACTATCTCGGCGACAACGAGCCCTACGATGCCGTTGTGCTCGACATCGGCCTGCCCAAGAAGGACGGCATCTCGGTGCTGGAAGCCTGGCGCCGCAACGGCCGCACCATGCCGGTCCTGATCCTCACCGCCCGCGATCGCTGGAGCGACAAGGTCCAGGGGTTCGATGCCGGCGCCGACGATTACGTGCCGAAGCCGTTCCATCTGGAGGAGGTGCTGGCGCGCATCCGCGCGCTGCTGCGCCGCTCCACCGGCCATGCCCAGAGCGAATTGAGTTGCGGCCCCGTCACGCTCGACACCAGGACCGGGCGGGTCAGCGTCTCCGGCAATCCCGTCAAGATGACCTCGCACGAATATCGGCTTCTGGCCTATCTGATGCACCATTCGGGGCGCGTCGTGTCCCGCACCGAGCTGGTCGAACACCTCTACGACCAGGACTTCGACCGCGACTCCAACACCATCGAGGTCTTCGTCGGCCGCATCCGCAAGAAGCTCGATGTCGACATCATCCAGACCGTCCGCGGCCTCGGCTATCTCCTGACCCCGCCGCCTGCTCCCGGCGCTTGAGGCGTCAGGACTTGACGGCAGGCCGAACAGGGGCCTTGGTCCGGCCATGACGTCCGACGCCCCGCCACCCTGCGCCTGCCGGGATACTTCCGATGCCCGCTAGCTCGCTTGCCAACCGCCTGTTCCTGTCGGCGACGGCGTGGCTCGTGGTGATCCTGGCCATCACCGGCGTGGTGCTGTCGTCGGTCTACAAGAGCGCCACCGAGCGCGCCTTCGACCGCCGGCTCAATCTCTATCTGCGCACCCTCATCGCCGAGGTCGCGACCCCCGACGAGCCGCCGGACCGTCAATTCCAGTCGCTCGGCGAGCCCCTGTTCGAGCTGCCGCTGTCGGGCTGGTACTGGCAGATCACGCGGACCGATACCGAGAAGCCGGAGGTGCGCTCCTCGCGCTCGCTCTGGGACAAGAAGCTGCCGAAGCTGGAGGAGCAGGGCACCGAGCTCACCGCTGCCGGCATTCGCCTCGCCTATGTCGACGGGCCCGAGGGGCAGAATCTCCGCATGGTGGAGCGGCCGGTCGATCTCGGCGCGGACGGCAAATACCTGGTCAGCGTCGCCGGCGACGACACCGAGATTTTCGACGAGACGCGGAGCTTCGACTACTATCTCGGCGGCACCTTCACCGCGCTCGGCATCGTGCTGCTGCTGACCACGGTGTTCCAGGTCCGCTTCGGTCTCGCGCCGCTCAAGCGCATCTCCGAGTCCATCGCCGACATCCGCTCGGGCCGGGCGGAGCGGCTCGAAGGTGAATTCCCGGTCGAGATCGCGCCATTGGCGCGCGAGACCAACGCGCTGATCGATGCCAATCGCGAGATCGTCGAGCGCGCGCGCACCCATGTCGGCAACCTCGCCCATGCGATCAAGACGCCGCTTTCTGTCATCGTGAACGAGGCCGGCGCCCACATCGCCGATCCGTTCGCGGCCAAGGTGATGGAGCAGGCGGACGTGATGCGCGACCAGGTCGCCCATCATCTGGAGCGCGCGCGCATCGCGGCACGCGTCTCGGTGGTGGCGACCGTGACGGAGGTCGCGCCCGCCATCGAGGCGCTTCGGCGGACCATGGAGAAGATCCATCGCGATCGCGGCATCCTGGTCGAGGCCAAGGCCGATCCGTCCGCAAAATTTCGCGGCGAGCGGCAAGATCTGGAGGAGATGGTCGGCAATCTCGTCGACAATGCCTGCAAATGGGCGGCCTCGCAGGTCTTCATCGAGGTTCTGGTGGAAGCGCCGCACCAGGCGGGCGCCGGCCCGCGCCTGCGGATCATCGTCGACGACGATGGCCGCGGCCTGTCGGAGGCCGAGCGCGCCCAGGTCTCCCGGCGCGGCCAGCGGCTCGACGAGTCCAAGCCCGGCTCGGGGCTCGGCCTGTCCATCGTGACCGACCTCGCCGCGCTCTATGGCGGCAGCCTCTCGCTCGCCGGCGCCCCGACCGGCGGCCTGCGGGCAGAGCTGGTCCTCCCCGGAATATAATCCTTTGTTCCGGCACGACTATTTGGCCGGTCCGGCACCGATCGGGACCAAACCGGAGCTATTTCGGAGCGACTTCCTAAACGGCTTCTTAAGTGGGCCCATCTATGATCGCGCAGGACGCATCCCACGTCTGCCATCTTATCGTGCATTACCCGGGCGCATGAGCCAGACATCGATCGAGCGGCTGAGGGAATACCTCGCGCAGCTCCCGCCGCAGTCGCAGGCGCTGCTGATGCGGGAGTTCGAGCGCGCGCTCGAGCGCGGCCAGGACACGGCGGTGGCGACCCTCGTGCTCGAGCAGCTGCGCAAGATCGTCCGCAAGACCGAAGTCGACGAGGCTGCGCCGCCGCGCACGGACGATCTGTCGCGGCTGTTGTTCCAGGTGCTGGAACCGTTCCTGGTCGAGACGGGTGCCCCTGTCAGGGTCGGCCAGATCCGTCGCTCCTCGCTGCATCCGATCTGGCAATGGCTCGGCCGCGATGGCGCCCCCGACAAGGTCAACGAATTCGAGGCGGCACTGGCGCGCATGCCGGCTTCAGACAGTGCAGGGCAGGTCGAAGCCCTCGCCTCGAAACTCCAGGCGGTGGCCGCGGATGCCATCTTCGGGCTGACAGGTCCTGGCGGCGGCGACAAGTCGCGCGCGCTCGCCCGCGTCGGCCCGCCCAACGTGATCGAGGACCTCTATTCGATCGGAGCGGTGCTTCAGGTCCGGGAAGCCATCGCCACGCTGAACGAGAAGCTGCCGCGCTTCCTGCGTGCCTTCGGCGAAGCCCAGATCGCGTCAGTGACGTCCACGCTCAACATCCCCGCGCTCCAGACGCCGCAGATGCTGCCCTTCGCGCTATCGATGGTCGTGCAGCGGATGACCGCGCCGTGGCAGATCATCCGCCTCGCCATCAAGATTGCCGCGTCCGACGACGAGATCCGCGTTGCAGCGACGCCCTACGGCGTGGCCGTCACGATCGCGCTGCATGATTTGTCCTGCGTTGCCTCGATCCTGCGCATGGACATCAAGCGCGGCCATTTCGAGAACGTCGCCGATAATCTCAAGGCGCTGCATGACGGTGTGCGCGGTCTTCGCACGGAGCTCGATCTGCGCAATGATTCCGTCTGGGGCAAGCAGCTGACCTCGATCCGGGCCGACATCTCCAATGCGCTGCAATCGGAGATCGACAGCGTTCCCGGCCGGGTTCGCCGCATCCTGCGCCAGCGGGCCGAGAAGGACATTCCGCCGGGGGCGCGGATCGACAGCACCGAGGTCGAGGAAACCGCGGCGCTGATCGATTTCGTCGCGACCTGCCGCAACTATGCGAGCGAACTTGCGATCAACGAAGTGACGCTGCGCACCTATTCCGATCTCCAGCAATATGTCGAACGCTCGACGGAACAATTGGTGCAGTCGCTGCGCGCGGCCGATCATAAGGTCCGCACCTATCGGCAGCAGCAGGTGCGGGCCGCGATCCGCTTCTGCCAGGTGCTGTTCGGCGATGATTACGCGTCGCTGATGAGCCGCGCCGCGGAGAACGCGGCCACGGGCGAGCGCAAATCGTCGCGGGCAAGCTGATCAAGCGCATTTTTTGTGATCACAATTTGTGGTTGACGGTGCCGGTGGCGGGCCCTACGGTCGCCGTGCAAATTTTTGGAATTTCTATCTGTGGGCGCATGAAACCCCTTATCAGCTCCATCGAAATTGAAAACCGCGTCATCGTTGTCAAGTATCAGAGGCTGATGGTTGGCGCGAAGGTGGTGCTGATCGAGAAGGCAAGCGGCCGGCAACTGCCTGAGACCGTCACCAGGGTTGCATCGCCCGTTCCCGTCGGGGCGTTGCGCATCAAATTGCCTGAAGCAATCGAGCCGGGAACATACTTCCTGAGGGCCTTCAACGGGCACGGCGAGGACGCCGCTCAAAGCGCGGACTTCGAGATCCGTTAAGCCGTTGGATTTTCACAGTTTCGGGGACTGTGTGCGGTCGCGCCAAATTGACAATTGTCAATTGCCGCATCGTCCGGCCGTGGTGTAAAGCCACCTATGGGCGCGGTTTGCGCGCCGCCGGAAGCTTGCCAGATGACGCTATGGTTCGTGTTCGCGCTGATGACGGTCGCGGCGATCTTCGCCGTGCTTCTTCCGCTCGGGCGCGGCGGACGCGCGCAAAGTCAGGGGAGCGAGGTCGCGGTCTACAAGGACCAGCTGGCCGAGATCGAGCGTGATCTCGCCGCAGGACTGATCGCCGCACCGGAAGCCGAGGCCGCACGTGTCGAGATCAGCCGCAGGCTGCTTGCCGCGGCCGGGAGCGAGCCCGCATCGGAACCGACATCGAGCCTCAAATGGCGCCGCGCGGCGGCTGTGCTGGCGCTTGCCGGCCTGCCGCTCATTGCGATCGGCGTCTACATGCCGCTCGGCTCGCCCAGGCTTCAGGACTTTCCCCTGGCGCAGCGGGAGCGCGGGGCCGGGTCCGGCATGGCGCTCGAGAATCTCGTCGTGCAGGTCGAGCAGCATCTGGAAAAGAATCCGACCGACGGGCGTGGCTGGAACGTGCTCGCGCCGGTGCTGGTGCGGCTCGGCCGCTTCGACGATGCGGTGCGAGCCTATCGCAACTCGCTCACCTACAATGGTGAGAGTTCGGAGCGCCGGGCCGATCTCGGCGAGGCGATCGCGGCTGCTGCCGGCGGCGTGGTGACCGCCGAGGCCAAGACCGAATTCGAGCGCGCGCGTGGCCTGAACGCGGACGATCCCAAGGCGAACTATTTCCTCGGGCTCGCCGCCGAGCAGGATGGCCGCAAGGACGATGCCGCCAACATCTGGCGCGCACTGCTGGCGAAAGCGCCGGCGGATGCGCCATGGCGTCCTCTGGTGCAGACTTCGCTCGCGCGGGTCGGCGGCGGTGGCGCTACGATGCCGGCGCTGTCGGACGAGACGGTCGCAGCCTCCAAGGACATGAACGAGGGCGATCGCAACGCGATGGTGCGCGGCATGGTCGAACGCCTGGCCACCCGGCTGAAGCAGAACGGCGATGATGTCGAGGGGTGGCTGCGCCTGGTGCGCGCCTATCTCGTGATGGGCGATCGTGACAGGGCAATGGGCGCTTCGACCGACGCCCGACAGGCGGTCGCCAACGACGCCGCGCGGCTGCGCCAGCTCAACGAAGGCCTCAAGACTCTCGGGCTCGACGGATGACGATGTCGGGACGAGGCGAGCGGAGAACGGATACGCCATGACGCGCAAGCAGCGACGTATGACCATCATCGGCGGCTCCCTCGCAGTGCTCGCGCTTGCGGCCGCGCTTGTGCTCAACGCTCTGCGCGACTCCATCGTGTTCTTCTCGACGCCGACGATGGTCGCCGAAAAGCACGTCGAGCCCGGCAAGCGGTTTCGTCTCGGCGGCCTGGTGCAGCCCGGCTCGCTCCAGCGCGGTGACAATCTCGCCGTGACCTTCGAGGTTGCCGATGGCGGCGCCAAGCTGCCGGTCGCCTACAAGGGCATCCTGCCCGACCTGTTCCGTGAAGGGCAGGGCGTGGTCGCCGAAGGCGCGCTCGACGCCAACGGCGTATTCAAGGCCGACACCGTGCTCGCCAAGCACGACGAGACCTACATGCCCAAGGAAGTCGCCGATGCCCTGAAGAAGCAGGGGCATTGGAAGGACGATTACGGCGCCAAAGCTTCTGATAGCGTCAGGCCCGCGGCGACGACCGCGCAGGGCAACCCGCAGGGAGCAGTGCGTTGATCGCGGAATCCGGACACTACGCGCTGGTGCTGGCCCTTGGCCTGGCGCTGATCCAGTCCATCGTGCCGCTGATCGGCGCACGCTTGCGCGATGCCGCGCTGATGAACGTGGCGCGCTCCGCCGCGCTGGCGCAGCTGCTGTTCGTCGGTGCGTCGTTCATCGCCCTCGTGATGCTGCACGTGAACTCGGATTTCTCCGTCGCCAACGTCTACGAGAACTCCCATTCGATGAAGCCGCTGATCTACAAGATCACCGGCGTGTGGGGGAACCATGAAGGCTCGATGCTGTTGTGGGTCTCGATCCTGGCGCTGTTCGGCGGAATGGTCGCCGCCTTCGGCAACAATCTGCCGCTGTCGCTGCGCGCGCATGTGCTGGCCGTGCAGGCCTGGATCGCGAGCGCCTTCTACCTCTTCATCCTGGTGACATCGAACCCGTTCCTGCGCATCGCCAATCCACCGATCGAGGGACGCGATCTCAATCCAGTGCTCCAGGACATCGGCCTCGCCGTGCATCCGCCGATGCTCTATCTCGGCTATGTCGGCTTCTCGATCTCGTTCTCCTTCGCCATCGCGGCGCTGATGGAGGGGCGGATCGATGCGGCGTGGGCGCGCTGGGTGCGGCCGTGGACGCTGGTGGCCTGGATCTTCCTGACGCTCGGCATCGCGATGGGCTCGTACTGGGCCTATTACGAGCTCGGCTGGGGCGGCTGGTGGTTCTGGGATCCGGTCGAGAACGCCTCGCTGATGCCGTGGCTCGCCGGCACGGCGCTGCTGCATTCAGCGCTGGTGATGGAGAAGCGCAACGCGCTGAAGGTCTGGACCATCCTGCTGTCGATCCTGACCTTCTCGCTGTCGCTGCTCGGCACCTTCCTGGTGCGCTCCGGCGTCATCACCTCCGTGCACGCCTTCGCCACCGATCCCACGCGCGGCGTGTTCATTCTGCTGATCCTCTGCCTGTTCATCGGCGGCAGCCTCTCGCTGTTTGCGGGTCGTGCCACCTCCTTGAAGCAAGGCGGCCTGTTCGCGCCGATCTCGCGCGAGGGCGCGCTGGTGTTGAACAATCTGCTGCTCAGCGTCGCCTGCGCGGTCGTGCTGTTCGGCACGCTCTATCCGCTGGCGATGGAGGCGCTCGACTTCAAGATGTCGGTCGGCGCGCCCTTCTACAATCTCACTTTCGTTCCGCTGTTCGCGCTGCTGCTGCTGGTGGTGCCGTTCGGGCCGATGCTGGCGTGGAAGCGCGGCGATCTGCTCGGCGTCACCCAGCGGCTGCTCGCGGCTGGCGTTGCCGCGCTCGTTGTGATCGCCATCGTCTGGGCCTGGACCCGTGGTGGCAGTGCGCTGGCGCCATTGGCAATTGGGCTCGGAGTCTTCGTCATCGCCGGTGCCGTGACCGATCTGTCCGAACGGACAGGCTTGTTTCGCCTGCCGTTCGCAACGACGCTGCACCGGGCCCGCGGCCTGCCGCGTTCGGCCTGGGGGGCGGCGTTTGCCCATGCGGGCCTCGGCGTCGCGCTGATCGGGATCGTCTGCGAGACCACCTGGAACAGCGAATATATCGCGACCATGAAGCAGAACGACGTGGCACACGTCGCCGGCTATGATCTCAAGCTCGACGGCCTGGCCCAGCGTCAGGGGCCGAACTTCCGCGAGATGATCGCCGAGTTCAACGTCAGCCGCGACGGCGAGAAGATCAGCGTCATGACGCCGTCCAAGCGCAACTTCACGACGCGCGGGTCCTCGACCACCGAGGCCGCATTGCTGACGCGCGGCGCGAGCCAACTCTACGTTTCTCTCGGCGACGCGACTGCCGATGGCGCCATTGCGGTGCGCATCTATCACAAGCCGCTGGTGCTGCTGATCTGGTGGGGACCGGTGCTCATGGCCTTCGGCGGCATGCTGTCGCTGTCCGACCGGCGCCTGCGGGTCGGCGCACCGAAGCCGGCGCGGGCCAAGCAGCGCCTTCAGCCGGCGGAGTGATCCGATGCGGCGGATGATGGTCACGATCGTTGCGCTCATGCTGCTGGCTTTGCCCGCCGCCCACGCCGTGCAGCCCGACGAGATCATGTCGGATCCCGCGAAGGAGGCGCGCGCGCGCGACCTGTCGCGCGAGCTGCGCTGCATGGTCTGCCAGAACCAGTCGATCGATGATTCCGACGCACCGCTGGCGCGCGATTTGCGGCTGCTGGTGCGCGAGCGGATCGCGGCCGGCGACAGCAATTCGCAGGTGCTCGACTTCCTCGTCGCGCGCTATGGCGAATTCGTGCTGCTCAAGCCGCGCTTCGAGCGGCAGACCGTGCTGTTGTGGCTGCTCGCGCCGCTGCTGCTGATCAGCGGCGGCCTGGCGCTCTGGCTGCAAATCCGCCGGCGCGCGCGAAGCGGTGCAGACCTGCCAGCTCCGCCGCTCACGCCCGAGGAAGAGGCGCGGCTCGCCGCCTTGATGTCGGACGAGACGAAGTCGTCTTAGCGACTTCAAGTCGTCCTGGCCTACGTAATGATACGTAGGCCGTCTGCCGCAGCCTGTTTCATGCTCTGTTGACCTTTGTCTGGAAGCTTGTCGCGAAATTCGATTCCAGATTTTTGAGTCCTCAGCCGATGTTCACGAACAGCAATCTGACGATCCGCTTCCTGGTCGGCGCCGTCGTCGCTGCATTATTGTTCCTGCTGGGCATCGGCGGCGGCACCGGCTTTGTCGCGGTGCTCTACCTCAACAACGAGATCACCGGCCTGTCGTCGGATTTCGCCGCGCTGAGCGGCCCCGCGCGCGAGCATGCAATGCTGATCTACCAGCAGGCGCAGCTGGCATTCTCCTATTTTCTGATCGCTTGCGGCGTGATCGCGGTGGTCGCCGTTGCGATCTGCCTCACCACCTGGTTTGCCGTGCGCAACGGCATCCTCAATCCGCTGGCGGCAATTGTGCACGCCATGCGCGAGGTCGCCGATCAGAAATTCGAGACGCCTGTTCCGGGCCTCGGCGGCACCAACGAAATCGGCCTGCTCGCCGGTGCACTAGAGGTTTTCAAGACCAACGGCCTGGAGCGGCGGCGCCTCACCGAGCAGCAATTGCACGAAGCGCAGCATCAGGCCGAGCGGTCGAATTTCCTGGACGCCCGGATCAAGCGCTTCAACGATCTCGTTGCCAGTGTGGTCGACAGCGTGGCGTCCTCGGCCGTGCACCTGAAGAGCAATGCCGAAACGCTGTCACGGACGGCCAACGACACCAGCTCCAAGGCCAATGCGGTCGCGAGCGCGGCGAACCAGGCCAGCGCCAGCGTGCAGATCGTCGCGGGCTCGGCCGAGGAGATGACGAACTCGATCGGTACGATCAGCCGGCGCGTCACCGACGCGACGCAGCGTGCCGAAGGCGCGGCGACGCAGGCCGAGAAGAGCCGCGACACCATCCACACGCTGTCGGATGCCGCCGACAAGATCGGCGAGGTTGTGCAACTCGTGCAGGCGATCGCCTCGCAGACCAACCTGCTGGCGCTCAACGCCACCATCGAGGCGGCGCGGGCAGGGGACGCCGGCAAGGGCTTTGCCGTGGTTGCCTCCGAAGTGAAGAGCCTCGCGCACCAGACCAGCAAGGCGACGGAGGAGATCACCTCGCACGTCGCCAGCATCCAGGGCATCACCGCGGAGACGCGCGGCGCGATCGACGGCATCTCGAAGACGCTGTCGGAGATCTCGTCGATCATGTCGGGCATCGAGGTCGACACCGCCCAGCAGCGCAACGCCACGCAGGACATCACCCGCAGCGCGCAGGATGCCGCGCATGGAACTCTGGACGTCTCCAACCACATCGTCCAGATCACCTCGACGTCGGCGGAGACCGGCCGCATGGCGGCCGAAGCGCGCGATTCCGCCGTCGATCTGTCGCAGCAGGCCGAAACCCTGAAGCGTGAAGTCGACGAATTCATCGTCAGCGTCAGGGCGAGCTGACCTCGCCAAAGGCGTGCCCTGCGCTCGTCAGGGGAACTCGATTAAGTTCCTGTAGAGCCACACTTTCGGCGTGCGATAAACTGCCGCAACGGCGCGACCCTTCATTACAAAAGTTTAACCCCGTCGCCAGCGCACGGTAAGGCGGGAGCCCCCATCTTCAGGTTCGTAACGTGCTGCCATCCGGCACCAAAAGAATTCAAGGCCTTGGAGATTCCTGCATGACCGACCGTCCCGACCTCACGAACCTTCCGTCCTACCGGCAGCCCCGCCGGTCGGTTTTCTCCGCGCGGAGGATCGCGCTGATGGCCTCGGTCGTCGCCGGCCTCGGGATTGCCGTCCACGGCTTCAGCCCGTCGACCTCGCCGAGCGATCTGTTCTCCAGCCCGGCGCATGCGCAGGTCAACAACGAGGTCCGGAAGGTTGAGCGTCCGATCGGGTTCGCCGACATCGTCGAGCGCGTGAAACCGTCGGTGATCTCGGTGAAGGTCAATATCAAAGAGAAGACCGCGAGCAACGACGATGGCGATGATTCCTCCTCGCCGTTCCAGCCGGGCTCGCCGATGGAGCGCTTCTTCCGCCGCTTCGGCGGTCCGGATGGTTTCCCGGGCCAGAAGGGTGGTGGCGGTCGCGGCCGCGTCGTGCAGGGCCAGGGCTCCGGCTTCTTCATCTCGGCTGACGGTTTTGCCGTGACCAACAACCACGTGGTCGACGGGGCCGACAAGGTCGAGGTCACGACCGACGACGGCAAGACCTATACCGCCAAGGTGATCGGCACCGACCAGCGCACCGACCTCGCTCTGATCAAGGTCGAGGGCGGCTCGAACTTCCCGTTCGCGAAGCTCGCTGACGCCAAGCCGCGGATCGGCGACTGGGTGCTCGCGGTCGGCAATCCCTTCGGCCTCGGCGGAACCGTGACCGCCGGTATCGTCTCGGCCAGCGGCCGCGACATCGGCAACGGCCCCTATGACGATTTCATCCAGATCGATGCGCCCGTGAACAAGGGCAATTCGGGTGGTCCCGCTTTCGACACCAACGGCGAGGTGATGGGCGTCAACACCGCGATCTACTCGCCCTCCGGCGGCAGCGTCGGCATCGCGTTCTCGATTCCCGCGAGCACCGTGAAGAGCGTGGTGGCCCAGCTCAAGGACAAGGGTTCGGTCAGCCGCGGCTGGATCGGCGTTCAGATCCAGCCGGTGACGTCCGATATCGCCGACAGCCTCGGCATGAAGAAGGCTGAAGGCGCGCTGGTGGCGGAGCCGCAGGCGAACGGTCCGGCGGCGAAGGCCGGCATCGAGTCCGGTGACGTGATCACCTCGGTCAACGGCGAATCCGTCAAGGACGCCCGCGAGCTTGCCCGCACCATCGGCGGCATGGCGCCCGGCGCGACCGTGAAGCTCAACGTGCTGCACAAGGGCCAGGACAAGGTCGTGAACCTCACCCTCGGCCAGCTGCCGAACACGATCGAGGCCAAGGCCGACACCGGCAAGGATAGCGGCAAGGGTGCGAGCCGCGGCACCGATGTGCCCAAGCTCGGCATGACCGTCGCGCCCGCCGACTCCGTGGCGGGAGCCGGCAAGGAAGGTGTCGTGGTCACCGAAGTCGATCCGAAGAGCGCCGCGGCCGAACGCGGCTTCAAGGAAGGCGACGTCATTCTCGAAGTCGGCGGCAAGAGCGTGAGCACCGCCGGCGAAGTCCGCGACGCCATCAACACGGCGCGGACCGACAACAAGAACAGCGTCCTGATGCGCGTGAAGAGCGGCGGGCAGTCGCGCTTCGTCGCCGTGCCCATCGCCAAGGGCTAAGCCGTCAGGAGGTCTACGAGATGAGGGGTGTCTTCGGCATCAGTCGCCCCCGCCGCCGACGCCCTTCGGGGGAGCAGCGCAAGGCCCGCTCCCCCAGCCTACCTTCCGGTGGAATTACGCCCCCTCCGTCGGAAGGCCTAGGGCGGTGAGGTCCCCCCAGCTTCACCGCCCGCCTTTTTGCCTACCCAAGTCCCGTTCGCTTGGCTTGCATGCGATTGCCGCTCGCGCCATGTTCAGAGAAGGTTGACCCCCTTGACCGCCGCCGAACGCACGATGCGCCTCCTCATCATCGAAGACGACCGCGAATCCGCCGACTATCTCGTGAAGGCGTTTCGCGAAGTCGGACACATTGCCGACCACGCCGCCGACGGCGAGGAGGGCCTCGCCATGGCCGATAACGGCGATTACGACGTGCTGGTGGTCGACCGCATGCTGCCCAAGCGCGACGGCCTGTCGCTGATCGGTGCGCTACGCGACAAGGACGACTCGACGCCGGTGCTGATTCTCTCCGCGCTCGGGCAGGTCGACGACCGCATCAAGGGCCTGCGCGCCGGCGGCGACGACTATCTGCCGAAGCCTTATTCCTTTGCCGAGCTGCTGGCCCGGGTCGAGGTGCTGTCGCGGCGCCGCGGCGGTCCGGCCGAGGACACGCTCTACCGCGTCGGCGATCTCGAGCTTGACCGGCTGTCCCATCGCGTCGCCCGCGGCAAGGACGAGCTGACGCTCCAGCCGCGCGAATTCCGCCTGCTCGAATACCTCATGAAGCATGCCGGCCAGGTGGTGACCCGCACCATGCTGCTGGAGAACGTCTGGGACTACCATTTCGATCCGCAGACCAACGTGATCGACGTGCACATTTCGCGGCTGCGCTCCAAGATCGACAAGGGTTTTGAGCGGCCGCTGCTGCACACGATCCGCGGCGCCGGGTACATGATCCGGGATGGGATCCGTTAAAGCTTTGGATGCTCTTCAATACGCAAGGCACTGAGCCGGAAGAATTTTGAAGCTTCCGGGTCGATGAAAAATTCAGAGGTCGCGGCTTTGCGGACCGCCGCGCATCGAGAGCACTGTCAGTATGAGATGAAGGACGACCGCCGGCCACAGAAGGACGCCGCTCAAGCCACCTGCGAAACCGAGGTAGGCCAAATATAGGGTGACGGCTCCGCTGTAGATCAACATGCCCGGGAGTGTCGGCCACCCTGGCCAACAGGCGATCCCCAAGGCAATCAGCGCAATGCCCGCGACACGCGCGACCGGCGTTGCGACACCGGAAAGCTGCTCGCCCAGCAACAACTGGCCAACCAGCGACGGCGCGATCAACAGCGCCAATCCCGTTGCAGCTTCGCTGATGGCGGCGAACGCCAATGCGCCTTTCATTTCTTCCCAATGTTCGCGGATGGCTTTTGAGACTTCGACTCTTCAATGGGATCCGGCTCCGGCGCTGGCATAGGTCCAAGTTCTGCCTTGGCTTGCGCCGGGTTCTTCAACTCAGGTCCGAGCTTGAACGTCAGCTTGTTGATCTTGCCCGTGAACTTGAACGGAGGATCGTAGCGATACTCGAGCATCGCGACCCCGGTGCGGGTGTCCTGGCCGACGTCGAAGGTCTCGTCCTCCGGGAACGTGATCGGCGTACCGTGTTCTATGGATTTCCGGTCTACTTCCTTGGCATCCACTGAAAGTACGCCTGTACCGCCCTTGCCCAACCCGGGCCCATCCGACTTGAAGTCGAAGACGATGGTGTGCTTGCCCACGCTCAACTCCGGTCCCGACCAGATCGTGCGCTTGAGGTTGAGCAGGTTGTAGAGGAACACGGGCTTACCCCGCCGAAGGCCCGCCACACCCTTGCTCAGAAGCAGCCCGTAGCCGCCGAAACGTCCGCCTTCGGTGACGATCATCCCTTCAGCGCCGCCTTTGGGAATCTCGACGTCGGCCGTGATGGTATAGGACTTGTTGAGGATGCTCGGCGCGGCGCTAGCCGGCACACCGGTCAGTTCGCCCGAATAGGTGAATACGGTCTGCCCGGCCGTCAGGCTTGGGCGCGGCGTATTCCAACGCGCGAGCGTCGTGTTATCGAGCGGCAGCACGTTGTACTTCTTCGCCTCGACATCGAAGACGGCTTGCAACTCCTTGACCTTCTCCGGCATCTTGGCGGCCAGATCATCGAACTGGGTGAGGTCTTCCCGGACGTTGTAGAGCTCCCACTTGTATCCCGTGATCACATCTGGCGGGGGCGCGCTGCTTAGCTCCCATGGAAGCGTGATCGGCGTCGTCGCCGCAACCCAGCCATCGTGATAGATGGCGCGATTACCGAGCATCTCGAAATATTGGGTCGTGTGGGCCGTCTCGGCATTGGCGTTCGCCTTGTCCCATGTGTACGCCATACTCACCCCTTCCATGGGGCTCTGCTTGATACCGTCGATCGTGTCAGGTTGCGAAATGCCGGTTGCTTCGAGGATGGTCGGAGCAATATCGATGACGTGATGGAATTGGCGACGGATACCTCCCACATCGCTGATATGGCCGGGCCAGGACATGGCGACGCCTTGGGCGGTCCCGCCAAAATGCGACGGCACCTGCTTGACCCACTTGAATGGCGTGTCCATCGCCCACGCCCAGGGCGCGGCAAAATGCGGGAAAGTCTTGTCCGAGCCCCAGAACGGGTACCAGAGGTACTGAGCCTTCACCGGCACCGGGACGCCATTGAAGGTCGTGAACTCGTTGGGCGTACCGTTGATCATTCCTTCGGCACTCGCGCCGTTGTCGCCGCCGATGTAGATGATCAACGTGTTGTTGAGCTCTCCGAGGTCTTCGACGGCTTGAATGACGCGGCCGATCTCATGGTCGGTATAGGCAAGGTAGGCGCCATAGACATCTGCCTGCTTGATGAAGAGCTTCTTCTCCAACTCGCCGATGGAATCCCATTGCGGCAATTCCTTCGGCCATGGCGTCAGCCTGGCGTGGTCGGGCATGATGCCCAACCGCTTCTGGTTGGCGAAGATCGTCTCCCGCAGCTTGTTCCAGCCTTGGTCGAACAGGTGCATGTCGCTGATCTTCTTGATCCAATCCGGCGTCGGATGGTGCGGCGCGTGCGTGCCGCCGGGCACGTAATAAACGAAGAACGGCTTGTCGGGCGCGATCTCCTTGAGCTGCTTCACGTGCTGGATGGCTTCGTCGGCCATCGCGGTCGTGAGGTTCCAGCTTGGATTGTCCTGGAATGGATAAATCGCTGTGGTGTTGCGGAACAGATTTGGCTGCCACTGACTGGCATCGCCGCCCACAAAACCATAGAAATACTCGAAGCCCATGCCATTGGGCCATTGATTGAATGGCCCCGCCTGGCTCGATTGATATGAGGGCGTGTTATGGTTCTTGCCGAACCACGAGGTGGCGTACCCGTTCGCCTTCAGGGTGGTGCCGATGGTGCCCTTCTCGATCGGAATGATCGAGTCGTAACCTGGGAATCCCGTCGATATTTCGCCGACGACTCCGAAGCCGACCGAATGATGATTGCGGCCGGTGATGAGCGCCGCCCGCGTCGGTGAGCACAGCGAGGTGGAATGAAAATTGGTGTAGCGCAGGCCCTGCGCAGCGATACGATCCATCGCGGGCGTGGGGATAACGCCGCCGAAGGTGCTCGGCGCTCCGAAGCCTTGGTCGTCGGTCATGATGAGCAACACATTGGGCGCGCCCTTCGGCGGTACGACACGCGGTGCCCACCACGCCTTCGACTCCGACGCTCTCTCGTTGATGACCCCTCCAAATTCTGGAGGCGGCGGCGGAAGCAGCTTGCCGTCAATTGTAGTCGTGGCTGCAGGCGAGCCTGGGGTGCCCGTGACCTGCTGAGCCGACGCGGAGATGCAACCGAGGGCGAGAACACTTGCTGTGGTCGCAAGGGTGAGGCAACGGATTTTCATATTCCGACCTCCCGCAGTCCATTTGGCGGATTGAGGCTGTCACCGCTAACCGATACCTGCTTGATTTAGGTCAAATGTGCCGGTTGGGTCGGGCCAGAGATGCCGATACCATCCCGCCGGAATGCGGACGCAACAGCACAAATCTGCTTCAATGGTATCCCTGATGGGCCTGTGCAGCGCGCTGGCGATGGTGATGTCCTCGCCGGTGCCGATGTTGACAAGCTCCGCGCTCGAATAGGTCTTCATCAGGTGCACGCAGGCATCCGCCATGTCATCGACATAGAGGAACTCGCGCCGCGGCGTGCCGGTGCCCCACACGATGACGCTCTTTGCTCCCGAAACCTTCGCCTCGTGGAAGCGGCGGATCAGGGCGGCGACGACGTGGCTCAGCTCGGGGTGATAATTATCGCCGGGCCCGTACAGATTGGTCGGCGTCACGCTGATGAAGTCGCTGCCATACTGGCTGCGATAGGCCTGCTGCTGTATCGCCTCCATATAACGCTGCAGGAAAGTGTCGTAGAGCGTGTGATATACCTTGGCTGAGCTTTCGAGCTCGGCCAATCCAAGCCGATCGCGGTTGGTGAGCTGCCCTTCGGATACCAGGCTGGCCAGCGACCGCTCCAAACTCTCTTCGCGCGTCTTGGCGATCTCGTAATCGCTCTTGTAGCTGCCAGCGATCCGTCCGAGCTCCCCGCGGATGTTTCGGCGCGTCTCCTCCATCTGGTCGCGCAGGTTGATCGCGGCCGTATGATCCGCACCATATCTCGTCGAGATGTTGGCCTCTCGCGCAGGCAGGTCGACGTACTGATTGCGAAGCCGCGGAATGACCTCGTTTTTCAGGATATCCGCGACGGCGCCCTCGCTGACGTCCATTTTCCGGACTTGCTCGATCCGGTCGCGCCGGGCCTTGGCCTCGCTGGTGGCGCCGCGCGCGGCGGCGAGCTGGCTGTTCAGTTCGAACAGCTGTTGTTCGCCGATGAGCCGGCTGGCGCTGCCGGCCGATACGTTCGGTCCGCCGAGGTCGACAATGTTGTTCTTTTCCTTGAACTCCAGGACGGCGCGATCGGCTGCCGCCGCCTTCGACTTC
Source organism: Bradyrhizobium japonicum USDA 6 (assembly GCF_000284375.1). NCBI lineage: Bacteria > Pseudomonadati > Pseudomonadota > Alphaproteobacteria > Hyphomicrobiales > Nitrobacteraceae > Bradyrhizobium > Bradyrhizobium japonicum. The sequence goes on along the minus strand of NC_017249.1, from coordinate 6,785,397 downwards.
AGCTCGTTGATCCGGTCCTGCAGCCAGGCGCCTGCGCGGGTGACCGTCTGGTATTTTGCGCCGAACTGGTCGTCGATATAGGCTTCCGCGATCGCATTGGTGAGGCCGCACCCGATCGCCGCTCCCGCCCACGACCAGGTGGCCCCGCCGTCCGCATGAACGCCAGCTTGCGGGGATTTAACTTGGTTCGAATTGAGTGCCACTTTAACGTTCCCGTTCCGCTGACCAGATGCCTGGGAAGAGAGCCGCGCCAACTTGCCGCTTTTTCGCCAGAGATGGCCGGGAACCAAGCGGCATAAAATGCGGTAACTATTTGAAACAAAATGGAATATGAGAAGTTGCGATGACCGGTGATAGCACGCGCAGCGCTCTGATTGGGTACCTGATCCGTGACGGCATTCGGTAAACTCGTCCGCACCACGGCATTCCGGCTCACGCTGGTCTACCTGTTCCTGTTCGCGATCTTCGCCGCCTCGCTGCTCGGCTATTTCGCCTGGAATACGCGGCGGCTGATCACCGAGGAAATCACCCAGACGGTGAACGCCGAGACCTCGGAGATCAACGTGATCTATGATCGCCGCGGCTTGGTTGGCCTCGTGCGAACGATCGAGTATCGCGCGCTGCGTCCGGGCGCCAACCTCTACCTCGTGACCACGCCGACGGGGCAGGCGATCGCCGGCAATGTCGGCTCGCTGGCTCCGGGCGTGATGGCGACGCGCGGCTGGTCGGAGACCGCCTACCGCCGCATCGAGGATGCCGATGACCGCGATCACCGCGCCCTGGTGCGCGTCACTGAACTGGAAAACGGCTTCCGGCTCCTGATCGGCCGCGATCTCGCCGAGCGGCGAAGGCTGTTCGGTATCGTCGCCAAGGCGGCTCAATGGTCGGTCCTGATCGTGGTGGTGCTCGGCCTCGGCGGTGGCATTTTCGTCGCGCGCCGCGTGCTCACCCGCATCGACGCGATGACCGGCACGGCCCAGCGCATCATGACCGGCGACCTCAGCGAGCGCCTGCCGGTCGGGCGCAGCGGCGACGAGCTCGATCGCCTCGCCGAAAACCTCAATGCGATGCTGGAGCGGATCGAGGCGCTGATGGCGGGGCTGAAGGAAGTCTCCGACAACATCGCCCACGACCTCAAGACGCCGCTGACGCGCCTGCGCAACCGCGCGGAGGAGGCGCTGGCGAAATCGGGCGGCGAGGGCGATTACCGCGCCGCGCTGGAACGGACCATCGAGGAATCCGATGGCCTGATCCGCACCTTTAACGCGCTCTTGATGATCGCGCGCGCCGAGTCCGGCCAGGCGCGTGGCAACATGGATGATTTCGACGCCGCCGATGTCGCTAATGGCATCCACGAGCTCTACGAGCCGCTGGCCGAAGACGACGGCATGACCTTGAAGGTCAAGGCCGAGCCGACGCCGGTTCACGCCAACCGCGAATTGGTCAGCCAGACGCTCGCCAACCTGGTCGAGAACGCGATCAAATACGGCAAGCCGGTCGCGCAGACCAGCGGAACCGTGGTCAGCATGGACTCTAGGCAGATCATGATCGAGGCGAAGCGCGAGGGCGACCAGGTGCTGCTCAGCGTTACCGATCGCGGCCCTGGTATCCCCGAAGCCGACCGCAAGCATGTCGTCGAGCGATTCGTGCGGCTTGAAGCCAGCCGCACGCTGCCGGGCTCCGGCCTCGGTCTCAGCCTTGCCGCCGCGGTTGCGACATTGCATGGTGGAGAATTGCGGCTGGGTGATGCCCAGCCCGGCCTCGTCGCCACGCTGGTGCTCCCGGCGCGTGCCGGCGACAGGGTTGCTCCGCCAATGCAGGATGTGCCACAGAAGGTGGCATGAACCACTCCGCGCCGGGAAACGCGGACAAGCATGGAGAGGGCCTGGCCGCGCGTTTCGCGGAGGCTCCCCATATTGCCGCTTCCACAATTGATGAACGACGTCTTGAAAACTGGCTGGCCGAGCTTGAGCCGGTTCAATCAGCCCGTCTCGCTGTCCTGCTGGTCCATCCCTTCACGCGGGATATTTTGGCCGGCATCGCCGAATTCTCGCCCTATCTGTTTGATCTCGTGCGCGCCGACGCGCCGCGCCTGATCCGGCTGCTCGAATGCGATCCGGACGCGCATCTGGCCGCGCTCATCGCGGAGGCGAGGGACGCGGTCCTCGCGGCGACCGACGAAGCCGAGGTGATGCGGCGGCTTCGCAGGATGAAGGCCGAAGCGGCGCTTCTCACCGCGCTGTGCGATATTGGCGGCGTCTGGCCGGTGATGCGGGTGACGGCGGCGCTGACCGATGTCGCGGTATCCTCGGTGCAGGCTGCGCTCCAGTACCAGCTGCGGCAGGAAGCCGCACGTGGAAAGATCCTGCCGTCCAATCCCGAAGCTCCGGAAGAGGGCTGCGGCCTGATCGTGCTCGCGATGGGCAAGATGGGGGCGGGCGAGCTGAACTATTCCAGCGACATCGACCTCATCGTGTTCTTCGATCCCGATGCCACGACGCTCGCGCCCGACATCGAGCCACAGCCGTTCTTCGTGCGGGTGACGCAGGGCATCGCGCGCATTCTCCAGCAGCGTACCTATGACGGCTATGTCTTCCGCGTCGACCTGCGTCTGCGTCCCGATCCGTCCTCGACGCAAGTGGCGATTTCGCGAGACGCCGCGCTGAACTATTACGAGCGGGAAGGGCGCACCTGGGAGCGTGCCGCGATGATCAAGGCGCGTGCCTGCGCCGGCGATCCCAAAGCGGGAGAGGCGCTGCTCGCCGAAATCGCGCCCTTCGTCTGGCGCAAGCATCTCGACTTCGCCGCGCTTGCGGACGTCCACGACATGAAGCGGCAGATGCAGACCTATCGCGGCCAGAGCGAGATCGCGGTCGAGGGGCACAACGTCAAGGTCGGCCGCGGCGGCATTCGCGAGATCGAATTTTTCGCGCAAACGCAGCAGCTGATCGCCGGCGGTCGCCATCCGGAGTTGCGGGTGCGGCCGACGCTCGCCGCGCTCGATATTCTCGCCTCCAGCAACTGGATCACCATTGCCGCGCGTGACGAGCTGACCATCGCCTATGAATTCCTGCGCCGCGTCGAGCACCGCCTCCAGATGATCGCCGACGAGCAGACCCATGCGCTGCCGGAAGACAAGGAGGCGGTCGAGCGCTTTGCGCGCTTCTTCGGCTATCCGGATCGCGAAGCCTTTGCGCGCGACCTGTTGCGGCAGCTCCAGATCGTGCAGGGACACTACGAAAAACTGTTCGAGGGCGATGACCCGACCGGCACGGCAAAGCTGCCGGCGCTCGACTACGGTGCAGGTCCTGACGATCCGCGCCTGCTGCAATATTTGACGACGCTCGGCTTCAAGAAGCCGGCCGCACTCGCGCAGACCATACGCGACTGGATCACCGGCGACTACCGCGTGTTCCGCAACGACCAGACGCGAAGCGCTTTCGTCGAGTTCGTGCCGGCCCTGATCGACGGCCTCGCGCGGGCCGAGGAGCCGGATCGCGCCGTCGTGGCGTTCGATCAGTTCCTCCAGGCACTCCAGCTTGGCGGCCGGCTGATCACGCTGCTCGGCCAGAACCGCGATCTCGTCGCGCTCGTGGCGCTGGTGCTCGGCGCGGCACCGCGGCTCGGCGAGATGCTGGCGCGGAAGCCGCAGCTCATGGACGGCCTGATCGATCCCAGATTCTTCGGCGCGATGCCGGACAAGCAGGAATTGTCGGCGCGATTGGCCGCGACGGTGCGCGACGCCGACTCCTATGAGGAATTTCTCGACCGTCTCCGCCTGTTCGGGCAGGAGAGCCTGTTCCTGATCGGCACGCGCATTCTCTCCGGTACTGTCTCGGCGCAGCAGGCCAGCACGGCTTTCGCCGATGTCGCCGAAGGCATCGTCCACACCGTGCACGATCTTGTCGCCGAACGCTTCGCCGCCCAACACGGACGTATCAAGGATCAGGAGACCGCGATCATCGCGATGGGCCGGCTCGGCAGCCGCGAGATGACGGCATCGTCCGATCTCGACCTCATCCTGCTGTACGATTTCGACAGCGACAATCCGGACTCCGACGGGCCAAAATCGCTTCAGGGCGCCCACTATTTCGCGCGCTTCACCCAGCGCCTGATCAGCGCCTTCACCACACGCACCAATTACGGCGTGCTGTACGAGATCGACATGCGGCTGCGCCCGTCGGGACGCGCCGGTCCGGTGGCATCGAGCCTCGTCTCATTCGCGGACTACCAGGCGAACGAGGCCTGGACCTGGGAGCACATGGCCCTGACCCGCGCCCGCGTGGTGTCGGCCTCGGATCAGTTCCGTGAGCGGATCGAGCGCATCATCCGCGATGTCCTGACCCGCCGCCGCGATCGGGCGACCATTGCCAACGACGTCGCCGACATGCGGCGCGCCATCGCGCAGGAGAAGGGCGAGAGCGACCATTGGGATCTCAAATACGCCGCCGGCGGCATGGTCGATATCGACTTCATCGCGCAATATCTCCAGCTCGTGCACGCCCACGACAAGCCTGAAATTCTCGACGTCAGCACCCTTCAGGTTCTGGACAACGCCGCCAAGCTCGGCGCGCTCCCGCAATCGGAGGCGGAGATCCTGCGCGCGGCGGCGCGGCTCTATCACGACCTGACGCAGATTCTGCGGCTCTGCGTCAGCGACCGCTTCAAGCCGGAGACCGCCGGCACCGACCTTCAGCGCGTGATGGCGCGCGCCGGCGATGCGCCCGACTTCTCGTCGCTGGAGGCACGCGTGAAGGAAACGCAGAGCGAGGTGAGGCGCGTATTTACGGCGCTGCTGGAAGGGACGTCGTCTGCTTCAGCGAGGTGAGCGCCTCGCGCACGTTCGGCTCCAGGCCTGCGCCGCCCGCGTCGAGATGGGCGAAGATCGCCCGCTTCATCCGGGGATCCCAGAACTTCTTGATGTGGTCGGCGATCCCCGGCACGGCCTTGTCGTGGCCCTGGCTGCGGAAGAACGTGCCGATCTGGTTGGCCATGTAGATCAAGCGGTCAGGCGACATCGGCAACCTCCGTGGCATGGCGGGCGACAACCCGGCCGCCATGCGAAAACACCTCGAACCCGTCCTGGCGGGCAATGGCGATCAATGTGATGCCGGCGGCTTCCGCCGTGCGCACCGCGAGCGCGGTCGGGGCGGAGACGGCGACCATCACCGGCGCGCCGATCGCGGCGGTCTTCTGCACCATCTCGACCGAGACGCGGCTGGTCAGCAGCACCATGCCACCGCTCGCACCGGTGCGGCTGCGTGCCAGTGAACCGGCCAGCTTGTCGAGCGCGTTGTGGCGGCCGACGTCCTCGCGCAGCGCGATGATGCCGCCGGCAGGCGACCAGAATGCAGCAGCGTGAACGGCGCGGGTTTGCAAATTGATCGATTGCAGCGGCGCGATGGCCTGCATCGCCGTCATGATCTGCTCGGGCGTGAACGTCTGTCCCTGCGGGACGACGGCCGCAGGCCGCACGGCCTCGGCAATCGAATCGATGCCGCAAATGCCGCAGCCGGTCGGGCCGGCGATGTGTCGCCGCCGCTCGCTGATGCGCGCGGCATCTTCCGACGCCAGCCACATGCGCAGCTCGATGCCGTCGTCGAGGCGGACCACCTCGAGCGACTTGACGTCGTCGACCGACTTGATGATGCCTTCGTCCAGGCTGAAGCCGACCGCAAAATCCTCGAGGTTCTGCGGCGTCCCCATCATGACGGCATAGGTGCCGCCATTATAGGTCAGCGCCAGCGGCGTCTCCTCCGGGATCAGGCGCGCGCCTTCGGACGCGACACCGTCGCGCCAGATCTCGCGGTCGATGGCCTGGACCGGCACGTGCATGGTGTTACTCCGCGGCCTCGGCCGGCGCGATGCGGCGGGAGTGCTGCGCCTGCGCGTCATAGGCCTTCTGCCAGTCGGACGGGCCGTTCGACGGCGAGATCTGCACCGCCGTGACCTTGTATTCGGGGCAGTTGGTGGCCCAGTCCGAATAGTCGGTGGTGATGACGTTGGCCTGCGTGTCCGGGTGATGGAAGGTGGTGTAGACGACGCCCGGTGAGACGCGGTCGGTGATCTCCGCGCGCAGCGTGGTTTCGCCCGCGCGGCTCGCGAGCCGCACCCAGTCGCCGTCGCGCACACCGCGCTGCTCGGCGTCGTGCGGATGAATCTCGAGCCGGTCCTCGGCATGCCAGACGACGTTCTCGGTGCGCCTCGTCTGCGCGCCGACATTGTACTGGCTGAGGATGCGGCCCGTGGTGAGCAGCAGCGGGAAGCGGGGGCCGGTGCGCTCGTCGGTCGCCACATATTCGGTGACGATGAACTTGCCCTTGCCGCGGACGAAGCCGCCGATATGCATCACCGGGGTGCCCTCGGGCGCTTTCTCGTTGCAGGGCCACTGCACCGAGCCGAGTTCGTCGAGCTTGGCGTAGGAGACGCCGGTAAACGTCGGCGTCAGTGCCGCGATCTCGTCCATGATCTCGGACGGATGGCTGTAGTTCATCTCGAAGCCCATGGCCTTGGCGAGGGCGATGGTGACCTCCCAGTCGGCCATGCCGTTCTTCGGCGTCATCACCTTGCGGACGCGCTGGATGCGGCGCTCGGCGTTGGTGAAGGTGCCGTCCTTCTCGAGGAAGCTCGAGCCGGGCAGGAAGACGTGGGCGTAGTTTGCGGTCTCGTTCAGGAAGAGGTCGTGAACGATGACGCATTCCATCGACGACAGCGCCGCCACCACGTGCTTGGTGTTGGGATCGGACTGGAGGATATCCTCGCCCTGCACGTAGATGCCCATGAACGTGCCTTCGATCGCGGCGTCGAACATGTTGGGAATGCGCAGGCCCGGCTCCGGGTTGAGCTTGACGTTCCACAGCGCCTCGAACTGGTCGCGCACGGCGTCGCCCGAGATGTGGCGATAGCCCGGCAGTTCGTGCGGGAACGAGCCCATGTCGCAGGAACCCTGCACGTTGTTCTGGCCGCGCAGCGGGTTCACGCCGACGCCGGGGCGGCCGATATTGCCGGTCGCCATCGCGAGGTTGGCGATCGCGATCACGGTGGTCGAGCCCTGGCTGTGCTCGGTGACGCCGAGGCCGTAATAGATCGCGCCATTGCCGCCGGTGGCATAGATGCGCGCGGCTTCACGCAACACCTGCGGATCGACGCCGGTGAGGATCGCGGTGGCTTCCGGGCTGTGTTTCGGCTGGGCGACGAAGGCGGCCCATTCCTCGAACTCGGCCCAGTCGCAGCGCTCGCGCACGAAGGCTTCGTTGGCGAGGCCCTCGGTGACGATGACATGCGCCAGCGCGGTCACGACCGCAACGTTGGTGCCGGGCATCAGCGGCAGGTGCAACGCCTTTACGTGCGGCGATTCCACCATCTCGGTCCGGCGCGGATCGATCACGATCAGCTTGGCGCCCTGGCGCAGCCGCTTCTTCAGGCGCGACGCGAACACCGGGTGAGCGGAGGCGGGATTTGCGCCGATGATGACTGCGACGTCGGTGTCCTCGACCGAGTCGAAGTCCTGCGTGCCGGCCGACGTGCCGAAGGTCTGCGACAGGCCATAACCGGTCGGGGAGTGGCAGACGCGGGCGCAGGTGTCGACATTGTTGTTGCCGAAGCCGCCGCGGATCAGCTTCTGCACCAGATAGGTTTCCTCGTTGGTGCAGCGTGACGAGGTGATGCCGCCGATGGCGTCACGGCCGTATTTCTTCTGGATGCCGCGCATCTTGGCAGCGGCAAACGAGAACGCTTCATCCCAGGACACTTCGCGCCAGGGATCCTCGATCCGCTCGCGGATCATCGGGTTGAGGATACGCTCCTTGTGGTTGGTGTAGCCCCAGGCGAAGCGGCCCTTGACGCAGGAATGGCCGCGATTGGCCTTGCCGTCCTTGTACGGCACCATGCGCACGACCTCCTCGCCGCGCATCTCGGCCTTGAAGGCGCAGCCGACGCCGCAATAGGCGCAGGTGGTGACGACGGAGTGCTCGGGCTGGCCGATCTCGATCACCGACTTTTCCGTCAGCGTCGCGGTCGGGCAAGCCTGCACGCAGGCGCCGCAGGAGACGCATTCGGAGCCGAGGAAGCTCTCGCTCATGCCGGGCGAAACGCGGCTGTCGAAGCCGCGGCCCGAGATGGTCAGTGCGAAGGTGCCTTGCACTTCCTCGCAGGCGCGGACGCAGCGCGAGCAGACGATGCACTTCGACGGATCGTAGGTGAAATAGGGGTTGGACTCGTCCTTCGGCATCCAGGCGGCGTTGATCTCGCCATGGGATTTCGCGAAGACGTGGTTCTCGCCCTCATAGCCGTAGCGCACGTCGCGCAAGCCCACCGCGCCCGCCATGTCCTGCAATTCGCAATCGCCATTGGCGCCGCAGGTGAGGCAGTCGAGCGGGTGGTCGGAGATGTAGAGCTCCATCACGCCTTTGCGCAGCTTCTTCAGCCGCTCGCTCTGCGTGTGCACGACGAGGCCGTTCATGACAGGCGTGGTGCAAGAGGCCGGCGTGCCGGCGCGGCCCTCGATCTCGACGACGCAGAGGCGGCAGGAGCCGAACGCGTCGACCATGTCGGTCGCGCAGAGTTTTGGGATCTGGTGGCCGGCGTCCATCGCGGCCCGCATGATCGAGGTGCCTTCCGGCACCGTGACCTGGTTGCCGTCGATGGTCAGCGTCACCATCGTCGTCGATTTGGAGCGCGGTGTGCCGTAGTCGATTTCTTCGATCAGAGACATCGTCGTTCTCCTATTCCGCGGCCTGAAGCGTGGTCGGGGCCGGGACGAAATCTTCCCGGAAATGCTTCAATGCGCTGAGCACGGGGTAGGGCGTGAAGCCCCCGAGTGCGCAGAGCGAGCCGAATTTCATCGTGTTGCAGAGGTCTTCGACGAGCGCGAGGTTTTCGCTCACGCGCTCGCCGCGGATGATCTTTTCGATGGTCTCGACGCCACGGGTCGAGCCGATGCGGCAGGGCGTGCACTTGCCGCAGGATTCGATGGCGCAGAATTCCATGGCGAAGCGCGCCTGGTTGCGCATGTCGACGCTGTCGTCGAACACGACGATGCCGCCATGACCGATCAGACCGTCGCGGGCGGCGAAGGCTTCGTAGTCGAACGGGGTGTCGAACAGCGCGCGCGGGAAATAGGCGCCGAGCGGGCCGCCGACCTGCACCGCGCGGACCGGACGGCCCGTGAACGTGCCACCGCCGACGTCGTCGACGAGCTCGCCGAGCGTCACGCCGAACGCCGTTTCGAACAGCCCGCCATGGCGGATGTTGCCGGCGAGCTGGATCGGCATCGTTCCGCGCGAGCGGCCCATGCCGAAATCGGCATAGGCCTTGGCGCCCTCGGCGAGGATGAAGGGGATCGCCGCGAATGACAGCACGTTGTTGATGACGGTCGGCTTGCCGAACAGGCCGTGATGCGCGGGCAGCGGCGGCTTGGCGCGCACCAGGCCACGGCGGCCTTCGAGGCTTTCCAGCAGCGAGGTCTCTTCGCCGCAAACGTAAGCGCCGGCGCCGACCCGCACTTCGAGATCGAAGCTGTAGGTGGAGCCGCCGATCTTGTCGCCGAGATAGCCGCCGCGCTTCGCCGCCTTGATGGCCGCGTTCATCGCTTCGACTGCGTGCGGGTATTCGCTGCGGATGTAGATGTAGCCCTTGGTCGCGCCCACGGTGATGCCGGCGGTCGTCATGCCCTCGATCACCAGGAAGGGGTCGCCTTCCATGATCATGCGGTCGGCAAAGGTGCCGCTGTCGCCTTCGTCGGCGTTGCAGACGATGAACTTGCGGTCGGCCTTCGCTTGCGCAACGGTCTTCCACTTGATGCCGGTCGGGAAGCCCGCACCGCCGCGGCCACGCAGGCCGGATGCAGTGACCTCGGCGAGGATTGCATCCGAGCCGAGCGACAGCGCGCGCTCGAGGCCCTTGTAGCCGCCATGGGCGCGGTAGTCGTCGAGCGAGCGCGGATCGATCACGCCGCAGCGGGCGAATGTGAGACGGGTCTGGCGCTTCAGCCAGGGGATCTCCTCGGTTGCGCCCAGCCGCAGCAGATGCGGCGTGTTGCTGGCGAGGGCGTCGAGCAGGGAGGGCACATCGGCCTCGGTGACCGGGCCGAAGGCGATCCGGCCCTGCGGCGTTGCAACCTCGACCAGCGGCTCCAGCCAGTACATGCCGCGCGAGCCGGTCCTGACGATCTCGATCGCCACCCCGCGCTTGGCCGCAGCCTGTTCCAGCGCCAGCGCAACCTCGTCGGCGCCAACGGCCACCGCACCCGCGTCGCGTGAGACGAATAGACGCATGCTCATCGCTGGGCCTCCGCAACGAGTGCATCGAGGCGCTTTTCATCGAGCCGGCCAATGAGGCGGCCGTCGAGCATGGCGGACGGTGCGGTCGCGCACAGCCCGAGGCAGTAGATCGGCTCCAGCGTGACGCGATCATCGGCGGTGGTCTTGCCGAGGGGCACGCCAAGCTTCGCCTCGGCGCGCGCGGCGAGAGCATCGCCCCCCGCAGCCTGACACGCTTCCGCGCGACACAGCTTCAGGACATGACGCCCGGCCGGCTTGTGGCGGAAATCATGGTAGAATGTGAACACACCATGCACCTCGGCGCGCGACAGATTCAGCGCCTGCGCCACCATGGGAATCGCCGCCTCCGGCACATAGCCGAACGCCTCCTGAAGGGCATGCAGGATGACCAGCGTCGCGCCCTCTTGCTTCGCATGTTCGGCGATGATCTCGGCGCCGCGCGTCTCGTCCCAAGGCTCGTAAACCGCTGTCATTCTTTGTTCTCAGATTGAGCGTCCCTTGATCGCAAACTATTTGGAATCGTTCGAAGATCAATAAAGCTGTCTCATGCTGCGATTGCGAATTCCGATCGATCTGGAAATGCAATCGGACGATACGGGAATGCAATTAATCGCGTTCCGCTTGCCGGTTTTTCCGTGTTGGTAATGACCTGCCGTGCTAGCTTGCATGCCACGATGGCATCCGAGGGGACGACCGGTTGATCGACAAGCTTGAACTGCTGCTGGCGCTGGCGAAGGAGCGGCATTTCGGACGCGCGGCAGAAGTCTGCGGCGTGACGCAACCGACGATGTCGACCGGGCTCAAGCAGCTCGAGGAGATCCTCGGCGTGATGCTGGTGCAGCGCGGCTCCCGCTTCCAGGGCTTTACCCCCGAGGGCGAGCGGGCGCTGGATTGGGCGCGGCGGATCGTGGGCGATGCCCGCGCCATGCGTGACGAGATCAACGGGCTGAAGCATCAGCTCTCCGGCGAAATCCGCATCGCGGCGATCCCGACCGTGCTCGGCATGGTCGCCCAGCTGACGACGCCGTTCCGCGCCAAGCATCCCGAGGTGCGCTTCCGCATCCAGTCCACCACCTCATCCGAGGTGCTGGGGCTGCTCGAAAATCTCGAGGTCGATGCGGGGCTGACCTATATCGAGAACGAGCCGATCGGCAAGGTGCGCACCATTCCGCTCTACAACGAGAGCTATCGCCTGCTCACCGCGCCGGATGGAATGTTCGGCGATCGCGAGACGGTGACGTGGAAGGAGGTCGGGCAGGTGCCGCTGTGCCTGCTGACGCCCGACATGCAGAACCGCCGCATCATCGACCGCGCGCTCCGCTCGGTCGGCGCGGAGGCGACGCCGACCCTGACCTCGAACTCGCTGCTCGTGCTGTTCACGCATGTGAAGACGGGACGCTGGGCGAGCGTGATGCCGGCCAAGCTCGCCGAGACGCTCGGCCTGTCCGATACGGTGCGCTCGATCCCGATCACCGATCCTGATGTCAATTACAGCATCGGCATGGTGATCCCGCAGCGCGATCCGATGACGCCGCTGATCGCGGCGCTGGTCAACGTCGCGCGCGAAGTCGCGCCGTCGCTTCAATTGTAGGGTCTACAGCGTTTTCGAGCGAAGTGGATACCGGTTCGCGTGAAGAAAACGCGTCAAAACAGGAATCCAGAGCTTCGGTTTCTGATTCAATCAGAACGATAATGCTCTAGGCCGCAGCCGACATCCCGGACGCCGCCTTGATCGCATCGCGCGGTAGGGTCACGCGGACGACGGTGCCCACCTCGATCTTCGAGCGCAGCCGCATCGAGCCGCCGTGGAGCTGCGCCAGCGAGCGCGCGATCGCAAGTCCCAGTCCGGAGCCGTGATAGGTCTTGGTGAGCTGGCTTTCGACCTGCTCGAAGGGGCGGCCGAGCCGTGCCAGCGAATGCGGCGCGATCCCGATGCCGGTGTCGGCGATCAGCAGCACGATCGTGTCGTCGAGCTGCCGGCTGCGCACCACGATGCGTCCGCCGTCGGGCGTGAACTTCACCGCATTGGAGAGCAGGTTGACGATGATCTGCTTGGTCGCGCGGCGGTCGGCAACGACCGAGATCGATTTCTCGATCCCGGCGTCGAGCGTCAGATGCTTGTCTTGCGCGCGGCCGGAGACGACGCGGAGGGACTCCGCGAGCGTCTGTCCGAGGTCGAGCTCTTCCATGTCGAGCTTCATGCGGCCGGCTTCGATCTTGGACATGTCGAGGATGTCGTTGATGACTTCGAGCAGGTAATGGCCGCTGGTCAGGATGTCCTGGCAGTATTCCTGGTACTTCTCCGAGCCGAGCTCGCCGAACATGCCCGAGCCCATGATCTCGGAGAAGCCGATGATGGCGTTGAGCGGCGTGCGCAGCTCGTGGCTCATATTGGCGAGGAATTTCGACTTGGTCTGGTTGGCTTCCTCGGCGCGGGTCTTCTCGCGCTGATACTTCTCGGCAAGGTCGGCGAGCTCGTTGGTCTGGCGCTCGAGGGCGGCCTGGGAACGCTTCAGGTCGATGACGGTGGCGCGCAGGCGCAGATCGTTGTCGACCAGCTTCTGCTCGTGCTCCTTGATGCGGGTGATGTCGGTGCCGACCGAGACGTAGCCGCCGTCCTTGGTGCGGCGCTCGCTGATGTGCAGCCAGCTGCCGTCGTCGAGCTGCGCCTCGAAGGTGCGTGCGCCAGGACCCTGGCTGGCGGTCTCGTTGTGGCGGGTGCGTACCTCCGGCATGCGGCCGACCTCGAGCACGGTCTCGTAGGAGGTGCCGGGGATGACGGCGCTGTCGGGCAGCTTGTGCAGGCGCTGGAAGTGCGAGTTGCAGAGCACGAGGCGGTCGCTCGCGTCCCACAGCACGAAGGCTTCCGGAATGGTCTCGATGGCGTCGCGCAGGCGGAGGTCGGCTTCGACGGTGCGTTCGGCGAGGCTCTTCTGCTCGGTGATGTCGACGGCGATGCCGATCAGGTGCACGCTGGAATCGGTCGCGCCGCGCGTCTTCTCGCAGCGGACGCGAAGCCAGATCCAGTGGCCGTCGACATGCTGCATGCGAAAGGTCTGGTCGATATGGTCGATCTTCTCGGAGATGAGCTGGTCGGCGATCTCGAACAGGTCGATGTCGTCGGACTTCACCAGCGCATTGACCTCGCCGAAGGTGAGGAGCTCGTTACGGCCGTCGAGGCCGAGCATCGAGAACATCGACTGTGACCAGAAGATCCGGCCGCGCGACAGATCCCAGTCCCACAGGCCGCAGCGGCCGCGGTTGAGCGCGGTGTCGATGCGGCCGCGCACGGCGTCGTTGATGAGGTCGCCCTCGCGGGCGCGGGTCGACTGCCAGTGGAAGGCGAAGCCGAGGATCAGGACGACGAAGCCGGTGGTCGCCGACAGCGTCACCGACAGCGCAGCGTCCGAGCCCCAGATCGGCTCGTTGCGCTCCTGGATCACGGTGACGAGGCCCGGCAGCGACTTGATCTGCCGCGAGGTCACCATCGCGGCGTTGCCGTTCGGCAGGGTCATGTCGGATACGTTGTTGTCGCGCGGCGGCGCCGCGAGCAGTTGCGCCGTGGTGATCGCATCGAGCAGGCGGTCGTTGCCTGAGGGGTCGCGGTCGATCGGAATGCGGGCGAGGATGCGGCGGTCGACGCCGGCCGAGGTGACGACGACGTGGCGGCCGGAGGCCGTGCCCCAGGACGGGATGAGATCGGGCAGCAGCGTCGGCAGGTTCTCGATGTTCTTGAGCCGTTCCTGCCGCGAGGAGGTCAGGCGATCGATCCGTTCAGCGAGCAGGTCGGCCAGCGCCGAGATGTCGTGGCGGAGCACCTGCCGCTTCTGGCGCGTCTGATCGACGACCTGCACGAACGCGCCGAGGCAGATCGTGATCAGGAACGCGATGATCAGCGTCGGCACGGCACGGCGCAGCGCCGGCTCCGCGATCAGGAGCCGATGATAGGCAGGTTTCGCGATCGATTGCGCCAATCCCTTGATCGAATCGGATTGGACGCACGCGTTCGCGGCGTCTGCACGCGACATGCCTTCTGCCCCCTGGAAAACCTGCTTGCAACTTGAGTTCGGAAGCAGCCCCACATCGCTTCCGAATCATGACCGATTTGAATCCAGTTTTCGCAGGCTGTCGAGAGTCAACGAATCGTTAACGCGAATTTATTCTTATCCAACGCGCAGTTTGCGCGTCGCGCGTCCGCAAACTTACGTGCGCGGCGAGTCCGAAACGAGAACGTGTGACCCCTCGCACATGTCGCGTCACGCCCGCGGCGGCTCGGCGTGGCTGATCACGCGCTTCACGCTCGGGAACGCGCGGCGGAGCGCGCGCTCGATCGCGTCGACATGCTCGTGCACCTTGATCACGCTCATCGAGGGCGTGGCACGGCAGTGGAAGTTGACGATCTCGCCGGCGTCGGTGTTGCGGACACGCACATTGTGGATGTCGTAGATCTCGCCGCCGGCGGCATATTCCGTCAGGGCGGAGGCGATGGCCCGCACCCGGTCCGGCACGGCATCGACCCCGAACGGCAGTTCCGGTTCCAATGGTTCGATATGGACGTCGACCTCGACGTCCGCGCCGAACTCCTCCTGGATGCTGCGCTCCAGCGTGTTGGCGATGTCATGGGCGGCGTCGAGCTGCATCCCGGCATCGACCTCGAGGTCGATGCCGACGATCAGCTTGGCGCCGAGGTCGTGCACCGTGACGTGGTGGACGGCGAGGCCGGAATTGTGTGCGATGACCATGATCCGGTCGCGCACGGTCTCGTTGTCGCGCGCGACGGGGACGGCGGTGAAGGTGAGGTCGGCATCGCCGAATGCCTTGTCGACCGCCGCCTGGGCCTTGCGCTTGATTTCCTCGACGCGGTCGATCGGATAGGTCCGCGGCACCTTCGCGATGGTGTCGATGAACGTGGTCGCGCCCACCATGCGCAGCCGCAGCCGCTCGACGTCGATCACGCCGGGCACGCCAAGGATCGCGGCCGTGGCCTTCTCCTGCGCGCCCTCGGGGGCGCGATCGACCAGCGTCTGCACGGTCGAGCCGGCCATGCGCAGGCCGAGCAGGGCGATCATCACGGCGACGGCGGCGGCCGCCGCCGCGTCGCCCCACCAGAATCCGAGGGCGGCCAGGATCAGGCCGATGATCACGGCGAACGAGCCGAGCACGTCGGAGGCGAAATGCAGCGCGTCCGCCGCGAGCGCCTGGCTGCGCGTCTCCCGCGCGGCACGATGCAGGGCGCGGGCACGCCACAGGTTCACGACGATGTCGATCACCAGCACCACGAACGGTACGGCCGAGATGGTCGGCGGCGGAGTTCCCTCGCGCAGGCGGCTGTAGGATTCGACCAGGATGCCCCCGGCCAGCACGTAGAGCAGGGCGGTGACCCCGAGCGCGGAGATGCTCTCCAGCTTTCCGTGGCCGTAATGGTGCTCTTCGTCGGCCGGCTTGTCGGACACCCGCACCACCGCCCAGGTGATGATGGTCGCGACCAGGTCGATCGCGGAATGCAGGGCCTCGGAAATCAGCGCCAGCGAGCCGATCGCGATGCCGACCGCGAACTTGGCCGCCGCCATGCCGCCGCTGGCGAAGATCGAGATCGCGGCGACCGAGGTCTTGTTGTGCTGTGCGCTCATGGCCGGGATTTAGCAGCCTAGGGCTGAACATCAAGCGACGATCCACAGCTGTAGTCGCGAGTGAGTTGCAGGAGCGAAGCTATTGCGAATGCTTCTGAATTGAATGCGGGCTTAAGCCACTTGCCCAGCTCTCGTAGGGTGGGCAGAGGCGCGTAGCGCCGTGCCCACCATCTTTTCGCGATCGCCAGCTGAAAGGGTGGGCACGCTGCGCTTTGCCCACCCTACGAGACCCCCGCTGCCGCTACAGTGTGACGACGATCTTCCCGAGATGCTTGTTCGCCTCCATGTGCGCGAACGCCTTGTCGATGTCGGCGAAGGCATAGACCTTGTCGATCGGCAGCTGGAGCTTGCGCGACTCGACCGCGCCCCAGATGTCCTTGCGGACCTCGTCGAAGATCTCGCGGACCTCCTCGATGGTGCGGGTGCGGAAGGTGACGCCGACATAGTCGATCCGGCGTGCGGCATGCAGGTCGAAGTTGAAATCGGCATGGGTGCCGCCGAGCCGGCCGACATTGACGATGCGGCCCTTGACCTTGGTGGCGGCGAGGTTCTGGCTCGCGACCTTGCCCGAGACCTGGTCGACGATGAGGTCGACGCCTTCGCCGTTCGTCGCCTTCAGCACCTCGTCCACCCATTTGGGGTCGGAGGAGTCGACGGCGAGGTCGGCGCCATACTCCTTGAGCCGGCCGCGGCGATAGGCATCGGTCGACGAGCCGATCACCAGCTTGGCGCCCTTGAGCCTCGCAATCTGCATCGCCATCAGGCCGACGCCGGAGCTCGCCCCCTGGATCAGCACGGCTTGGCCGCGCTGAATGCCGCCGACGGTGACGACCGCATTGTGCATGGTCGCGAGCGCGACGGGCAGGGTGGCGGCTTCCTCGAAGTTCATGTTCGAGGGCGCGCGGAACAGCCGGCCGTGATCGGCCAGGGTGTATTCGGCGAACGCCGCGCCGCCCGAGCCCATGATGCGGTCGCCGACCTTCACGCCCTTGGCATCCGGTCCGAGCTCGGCGACCTCGCCGGCCCATTCCATGCCGAGCACGGTGCCGGCACCGCCGGCGGTGCCGTGGGCGTGGCCCTTGCGCATGCCGGTGTCGGCGCGGTTCAGCCCGCAGGCGCGGACGCGGACCAGCACCTGCGTGCCCTTAGGCTTTGGTTGAGCGACGTCGGAAATCTGAGCGCCGTCAGGGCCGTAGACATAAGCCTTCATGAATTACTCTCGCTTCTTGCAGTGATTATTCAGCGGCTTGCGCGCTCGGATGAGCGATCATGCCTTCGAGCCGGCTGCGAATGATGGCTTCGGCTTCGCGCACGATGCGCGAGACGAGTTCGGCGCAGCTCGGGATGTCCTGGATCAGGCCCTGCACCTGACCCGCCGACCAGATGCCTTCGTCGGAATTGCCGGTCGCGTAGACCATCTTGCCGCGGGCCCCGGCGACGAGCTCGCGGATGTCCTCGAACCTGGCGCCTTCCTTCTCCATGGCGACGACCTTGGTCGAGATCTCGTTCCTGGCGACGCGCGAGGTGTTGCGCATGGTGCGGAAGATCAGCTCGGTCTCGCGCTCGTCATTGGCGACGATCTTCTCCTTGATGAGCTGGTGGATCGGGCTTTCCTTGGTCGCCATGAAGCGGGTGCCCATGTTGATGCCCTCGGCGCCGAGCGCCAGCGCGGCGACGAGGCCGCGGGCATCGGCAAAGCCGCCCGAGGCGATCATCGGGATCTTGATCTTGTTGGCGGCGGCCGGGATCAGGATCAGGCCGGGGGTGTCGTCCTCGCCGGGGTGGCCGGCGCATTCGAACCCGTCGATCGAGATGGCGTCGACGCCCATGCGCTCGGCGGAGAGCGCGTGGCGGACGCTGGTGCATTTGTGCACGACCTTGACGCCGTGCCGCCTGAACTCGTCGACATGCTCCTGCGGTTTGTTGCCGGCGGTCTCGACCACGGTGATGCCGGCCTCGATGATGGCGGCGCGGTATTCGGCGTAGGGCGGCGGCTTGATCGCGGGCAGGATGGTGAGGTTGACGCCAAAGGGCTTGTCGGTGAGGTCGCGGCAGCGTGCGATCTCCTTGGTGAGGTCTTCCGGCGTCGGCTGGGTCAGCGCCGTGATGAAGCCGAGCGCGCCAGCGTTCGCGACCGCGGCGACCAGCTCGGCGCGTCCGACCCATTGCATGCCGCCCTGGACGATCGGGTGCTCGACGCCGACGAGCTTTGTGAACCGTGTCTGCAGCATGATCTGTTTCCCCCGCCTCGCGTGGCGCTCTGTTGTCGGTTGATGGCGGCAGGATGCCGCCGGGGTCGGGAAATGTCTATTGCGGCGCCGTGCGGTGGGGCGGGGCGATCATGCGGGGGGTGAGGGGATTCCGTGGAGCGGATAATCGAGGGGCGTCGTTGCCCGATGAGGCAAGCCCTTTCCTCAAACTCCCCCGTCGTACCCCGCGAAGGCGGGGTATCCAGTACGCCGCGGCTGCTCGGCTCTAGCCTCGCTGTCTCTGTAATACTGGATTGCCCGCTTTCGCGGGCAATGACACCGGGTATGGAGTGAACGGCTACTCCGCCGACAGCCGCACCATCTGGCGGCCGCCGTTCATTTCCTTGAGGCTGTTGACGAAGTTTTCCGGGCGCTGCCAGCGGTAGGGAACCTGCAGGCCCATGAACTCGGCGATGTCGCCGATGAAGCCGGTGCAGTTGGTGGTCTCGGCATTCCAGACCGGCGAGCTCGCCTGCAATTTCTTGATGTAGGCGAACACGCGCTTGGCGTCGGCTTCGTTCAGATAGACGCGATAGCTCGCGGTCAGATAGTCCGGATCGAGATCGCCGTAGCTCGCGCCGGTTTCGGCTGGCACCCAGGTGAGGTGACCGAGCACATAAGCCCAGGTGTCGCCGGCGGGCGTGAGGCCCGCGACTTCGACGGCGCGCTCGCTGGTCTTGCCGTACCAGACGAACGCATGGCCCCAGCTCGCCGCCGTCCGCGCGCGGAAGTCGACGTAGTAGGGACCTTTCTCTGCGCGTGCGACGGGGCGCCGCGTCGATTGCGGCGCCGGCCGTGATACGGAGTCGGTCGTAGCAAGCGCATCGGCATCGGCAACGCGCTTGTTCGCTTCGTGGGCCGAGGCCGAGGGGGTCGTGCAGGCGAGCATCGCCGCGAGGGCGAATCCCGCGAGGATGCAGGATCCCGATCGATCAGATTTGTTCTTCACGCTGTGCCCCCTCGACTGCCGGCCGTTACACTGATGCAGCGATGCCGCTATCAGTAGCGCGCAGCGACCGGGGCGGGCGCCTTGCCGATCGGGGCCTTTCCAATCGGGCTCTTGCCAATCGGCATCTTGCCGATCGGCGCCTGCTCCGCAGGATAGACGGGCTGGCGACGCGGCAGATCCGCAGCGTTCGCAGCCGTCACCAGAGCAAGCGTCGCACCCAGAGCAATTACAATCTTCTTCACAGTGATACCCCTAGAAGGTTTAGTCCAAACACGGCAGTGCCGTGCCCCCAGACACGCTTCACAAAAGGACGTCGGAATGCGTCCAAGTTGCGGCGCGCGCGGGACAAGTTGGCGGCATTGATCGGGTGCGCGGAGATGTGATGTGTCTGGATGTTTCGGCGCGGCGCTGTGCGTCGGTCAGTCCGCAATCCTGCGCTCTGCGCTTCAGTGGTCGGCGGTGAGGCGAAAGTGCATCTCGACCTTCGTCGGCGACGGTTCGCTCGCAGCGTGCCAGGGCGAATAGCCCGGCGTCGGATCCGGATTGGCGGGAAGATCGATCGGCCAGCTTTGCGTGGGAATGCCGGGGAGCGTCAGGCGAACGGCCCGATGGCGCGTCTTGTACATCAGCGAGGCCGAGGCAATGATCGCCGGACGGTCGCCATCATGCGCGCGCCAATTCGCAGCCGGTCCGGCCATCGCGTATCCCTCCGCTTCCTCGACCTCGATCCGCACATCGTCCTTGTTGTCCGGCAGCGCTGTGCCGGCAGGAAGCCTGAATTGCAGCTCGAGGGTCATGTAGCCGTGGCTGAGATAGGGCGAGCGGATGAATTCATGCCATCCCCACCAGCAAAGGATGGCCGCGACGGACAAAAGCGTCGCAGCAAAGGGAAACGACAAGCGCGTCCCAGGGCGAGGTGCGGTCTCGGATGATCCCGTCTCTTGAGGCAATGCCTTGTTTCGAACGAGGCCAATGCGTGTGAACAGCCAGACGCCGGCGATCAGGCCGGCGACGCCGCCGATCGGACCGATGTCGAAGAAGGCGCCCATGGCGATGCCGCCATCGCGGTCCGGCCCCGACAACGCGATCACCAGTGTGGCAAGGGCGAACCAGCCGGCGAGTGCGCCGAGCAGGGCAGAGAGGAGACCAAGGATGATGCGCATGCGGTGGTTGGTCGCACGGTCGCGGGTCGCGGTTCGAACGCGCCGTGCGCCTTCATCCGATCCGGTTCAGGCTGTTCCGGATCGTCGAGAAGATGCCGCCGATGTCCTTGCGCAGCGCATCGAGCGCGTTGAAATTGTCGAAGATGCGGGCGAGGCGGTCTTCAACCTCGCGCTTGCTCCTGGCGAGGGCATCGACACGTGAGGCGAGGGTGACGTCGCCGTTCGCCTCGATCTCGCCGACGGCTTTCGCGAGGAGATCGCGGGTGGCGCCGACTTCGGCGATCATGGCCTCGATGCCGAACACTGGCGCCTTCAACGGGACGAGATCGGCCTGCGACTTCGACAGCTCCGTCTTGAAGGCGTTCAGCGTCGCCAGCGTCTCCTGCAACGCGCCGAGCCGCTGGCGCGACTGGAGGACGAAATCGTTCAGCGCGTTCTGGCGATCGACGAGGGTCTTGCCGTCGGGGTCGGTTTCGACGTCGGCGAGCGAGCGTTCGAGCTGGGCCTGGCGCTGGCCGAGCTCCTCGAAATCGAGCCGGATCGCTTTCAGGATGTTGAAGCTGTCGTCGATGCGGGCGAGGCGCTGCGCGATCTCGATCTTGTTCTTCGAGAGCGTCTCGACGCGAGTGTCGAGCGGCGCCTCGCCGCCGGTCTCGAGCTCGTCGATGCTCTTGGCCAGCCGGTCATGGCTGAGGCCGAGCTCGCCGATCAGGGCGTTGATGCCGGCGTCCGACGAGCGCAGCGGGACCAGCTCGGCATGGGATTTCGCCAGATCTTCCCTGTACTGGTTGAGGGTCACGAACGTGTCCTGGACCGCGTTCACCCGTGACAGCAGCGCCGATACGTCGCGCGCCACGTCCTTCAGGCGGTCGGCGAGGTTGTTCTTGCGGTCGTCGGTCTCGAGGTCGAGCAGGGAGCGTTCGAGCTGGTTCTGGCGGTCGCGGATCTCGGTGAAAACAGGCTCGACCGCGCGCCGCTGATCGGCGACCTTGCCGACCATCTCTCGCACCCCCTGCTGGCGCCGGCGGATCTCGGCGAGCTGGTCGTGCATGTCGGTGGATTCGTTGCGGCCCTGCTGGAGAAGCGCGCGCTGCTCAACCTCGCCCAGCTTGTCATGGAGGGCGGAGACGGCCTCCCGGGGATCGCTTTCGATCAGGTGCTGGACGGTGGCGTCGAGGTGGTTTTGCAGGGCGTGCGCGACGACGACGTCCTCGCGGGTCTTCTTGAGGCGGTCGCGCAGGGTATTGAGGCGCCGGTCCTGGCGCGAGAGCCGCCAGGCGGGGGCGCCGATCAGCGCCAGCCCGAGCGTCACGATCGCGCCGGTTGCGAGACGCTGCGGCATCGGCAGGTCCGCAAACATCGCGGGCAGGTGCGCGACGTCGTAACCAAACGCCTGCTGGGCGAGGATCGCGATGGCGGCTAGCAGGACAAACCAGGCAACCACGAAAAACAGCCACATCGTGACTTCCCCACCCGGGACACATTCTCGCCATAGTTGCTATTGGAGAGCGGAACCGAGATCAAGGGGCGCGCGGATTGCCTGATGCGCTTGGTCGCGCGAATCCACGACTGGTTGTGCCAGCAGACGGTGGAAGGGCCTGCTGGAGTTGCCGAGTTTTCCCGAAGATGCGAGGCCTGTAGTCCCCATGAGCGTAGTGATATGCGGGACCGCGTCACGGTCTGTCCCGTATACGCTCCGCTCATCCGGGCTACGACGTCGTGCTCGCTATCACTTGCCGAGGAAGTTCGAGCGCATCTTGTCGGCAAACCAGACCACGAAGATCGCGGCGAACGCGAGAGCAAAGTACAAGGCCGTCCACAAAAGCGCATAGCCGGCATTCGACATGGCGTCCTCCCTGGCATCAGAAATCGATTGCCGGAAAGGATAAAGGCAGCCGCGACGGCGCGATTTGCGCAGGATCAATTTTGCCGCGCTGCGGCGAAAATGGCCGGTGGGCTTTCATTCCGGGGCACGACGGAGTTGCGCCCGGAATGACTGGGAGGGCTACAGCCGAAACTCGTTCGTCAGCTCGCCGATGCCGTCGATCGCGACGGTCACAATATTCACCGGCTCCTTCATCACCCCGACGCCGACCGAGGTGCCGACGGCGATGAGGTCGCCTGGAAGCAGGGTCATGTCGTGGGAGATCTTGCTGACCAGCTCCTGCGCGGTGAAGATCATGTCCGAGATCGGATAGTTCTGCCGCTCCGCCCCGTTGAGGATGGTGCGCACAGCAAGCTTGGTCGGATCGAGGCCTGTCGCGATGACGGGGCCGAACGGGCCGTAATCATCGATGCCCTTGGCCCGGGCCCATTGCGGGAAGGTGGGATCGCTGGTCAGGATGTCGTTGGCGGTGATGTCGTTGACGCAGGTGTAGCCGAAGATGAAGCTGTCCGCTTCCGCCGGCGAGACGCGGGCGCAGGCCCTGCCGATGACGATGCCAAGCTCGCCCTCATAGGTGGTCTTGCCGTCGTAATAAGAGGGGCGGCGGATCACCGCGCCAGGCGTCGTGATCGTGGTGGTCGCCTTCAGCA
Organism: Bradyrhizobium japonicum USDA 6; assembly: GCF_000284375.1. NCBI lineage: Bacteria > Pseudomonadati > Pseudomonadota > Alphaproteobacteria > Hyphomicrobiales > Nitrobacteraceae > Bradyrhizobium > Bradyrhizobium japonicum. Next base: position 6,762,591 of record NC_017249.1, on the reverse strand, counting down.
GATAGAGCGGCTCCGGCGGCTCGGGCTGGTTCAGCTTGGCGGCGAGCGCGTGGAAATTATTCCAGAGCGCGACGATCTTGCTGGGCGCGCAAGGTGCGAGCAGCTCGACCTCCGACAGTGCAAGCGTTTTGCCGGTCGCCGCGTTGCGGCCGAACATCTCGCCTTCATGGACGCTGATGCCCGATGAGGTTAGCGTGCCGAAACCGGTCGCACCGGCATGGCGGAAGCGCAGCCATTGTTTCATCTCGCCCGCCATCATGCCACCGCCAGTGCGCGGGGATCGTGAGGTGCCGAGACGCCGTCATAGAGGCCGGCGATGCGGGCGCGCTGGGTCACCATCGCCAGCACCGAGTCGAGCGCGGGCGTGGCGATGCCGGTGAGGCGGCCCATCTCCTGCACCACGGTGACGAGCGGGTCGATCTCCATCGGACGGCCGCGCTCGAGATCCTGGAGCATCGAGGTCTTGTGCGCGCCGACCTTGCGGGCGCCCTCGATGCGGCGCTCGACGTCGACGCGGAATTTGACGCCGAACGTCTCGGCGATGCCTTGCGTCTCCACCATGATCGCGCGCGACAGCGCACGCGTGGAGGGATCGGTGCAGATCACGTCGAGCGTTGCATGGGTCAGTGCGCTGATCGGGTTGAAGCAGACATTGCCCCAGAGCTTCAGCCAGATCTCGTCGCGGATGCGGTCGAGCACCGGCGCTTTCAGCCCGGCGGCGACGAAGAGATCGGCGAGGCGCTGCACGTCCGAGGTGATTTCGCCCGAGGGCTCGCCGAGCGGAAAATTGTTGCCGTAGACGTGGCGGATCACGCCGGGCGCTTCGATCTCGGTGGCGGGATAGACGATGCAGCCGATGGCGCGCTCGGCGCCGATCTCGCGCCACTGCCGTCCGCCGGGGTCGATGCTCTCCAGCGTCGAATTCTCGTATTGGCCGCCGTGCTTGTAGAAATACCAATAGGGGATGCCGTTGACGGCGGTGACGATGCGGGTGTGCGGCCCGAGCAGCGGCTGCATCTTCTCGATCACGCCGGTGATCGAATGCGCCTTCAGCGTGATGATGATGTAGTCCTGCACGCCGAGCTCGGCGGGATCGTCGGTGCAGCGCGGATGCACGGTGTGCTTCTCCTCGCCCGCGAGCAGGGTCAGCCCGCGCTCGCGCATCGCGGCAAGGTGGGCACCGCGTGCGACCAGGCTGACGTCGGCGCCAGCGCGTGCGAGCTGAACCCCGAGATATCCGCCGATCGCGCCGGCGCCGTAGATGCAGATCTTCATGAAATCCTCGCGGGTGTCCGGAATTTTGGGACGAAAGATCCGGTCCGGCTCGGAGAGGTCCGAGCCGGGGCCGGTAGTCGCAGGGGAAGTGTGACGCTTTAAGCTGCTGCTTGCGGCGTGCCGTTGAGCGCTTCGTCAACGGCGGCTGCGATGTCGCGCATGCTGATGACGGAGACGAGGCTGTAGTCGTCGATGACGGGCAGGTGACGGATGTGATTGCGGTTCATCAGATGCCGGACGTGCTCGATCGTGTCTGAGGAGCTGCAGGACACCAGCTGCTGCACCGACACGAGCTGCGAGACCTTGACGTTGATCGCGTTGGCACCATGCTCGGCGACGGCGCGCACCACGTCGCGCTCGGTGAACATGCCGACCGCGGTGTTGCCTTCGGAGCGGACCACGTCCTTGACCACCAGCGCGCTGATGTTGTTGGCGCGCATCAGCTTGGCGGCGATACCCACCGTTTCGTTCATTCGCACCGTGACAACGCGCGGTGTCTTCTTGCGCAGAATGTCTCCGACCAGCATTGCGACCTCCCTGGGTGAATGACAGGGGAAGTGTGGTATACATAATGCCAATCGTCAAGCATTCGATTTGGCTGATCCGAAAATTCTTGCGGCAGGAATACTGACGTTTGTCATCGTGCCAAAAAGCAAAAGGGGCGCATCGCTGCGCCCCTTTCGACCGATTGAAAGGCGTGTGTGGTCGCTACGCTGTCTCGGTCTTGGCGCTGCCGGTCTTGGCGGTGCCGGTCGCGGCGTTGGCGCTCTCGGCTTCCTTGCCGAGAATGAAGGAGCGGCGCAGCGGCTTGATCACGAACAGCGCCGTCAGCGCCGCCGTCGCGTTCAGCGCCACCGCGACCACGAACACGGCCTTCCAGCCGTACGTTGCCGAGATCACGCTGGCGAGCGGGACGAGCAGGGATGCCGTGCCCTTCGCGGTGTAGAGCATGCCGTTGTTGGTGGTTGCGTATTTCGAGCCGAACGTGTCGCCGCAGGTCGCGGGGAACAGCGAGTAGATTTCGCCGAACACGCCGAAATAAATCGCGGTCGCGAGCACGAACACGATCGGGATGTGTCCATAGGCCGACAGCGTCAGCAGCATCACCGCCGCGGTGCCGAACGCGATGAACATGGTGTGCTCGCGGCCGATCGTGTCGGAGACCCAGCCGAAGAAGGGACGTCCGAAACCGTCGAAGATGCGGTCGAGCGAGATCGCGAACGTCAATGCCGCCATCTGGAAGCCCGCGAGCGTCACCGGCGTGTCGGCGATCTTGAAGTCGTGCGCGATCGGGCCGATCTGCGCCGCGGTCATCAGGCCGCCGGAGGCGACCATGACGAAGACGAGATACATCACCCAGAAAATCGGGCTGCGCAGCACTTGCGGCGGGGTGAAGTCGATCTTGGTCTGCGGCAGGTTGAGCTGCTTCTTCTTCGGCGGAATCGAGATCCGCGGCGGCTGAATGAAGAAGGCGAGCACGAACACGATCAGGCCCTGGCCGATGCCGAAGGTGAGGAACGCGTGCTGATAGCCGCTCGATGCGATCATGGTCGCGATGGGCACGATCGTGAGCGCGGCACCTGCACCGAAGCCGGCGGCGGTCGCGCCGGCGGCGAGGCCGCGGCGGTCGGGAAACCATTTCAGCGCGTTGCCGACGCAGGTGCCGTACACCGCGCCCGCGCCCATGCCGCCGACGACCGCGGCGGCGTAGAGCAGGGCGAGCGAGTCAGCGTAGGAGTTGAGCACCCAGGACAGCGCGATCATGACGCCGCCGAACATGATCACGATGCGCGGACCGTATTTGTCGACGAACCAGGCCTCGATCGGCACCAGCCAGGTCTCGGTGACGACGAAGATGGTGAAGGCGAGCTGGATCGCGGCGCGTCCCCAATGGTGCGCCGCATCGATCGGATCGACGAACAGCGTCCAGCCGTATTGCAGATTGGCGATCATCGCCATGCAGACGATGCCCATGGCGAGTTGGAACCAACGGAAACCGGTGCGAAGAGGCGCGGCTGTGACGGCGCCATCCGTGCTGGAAATCATCAATAACCTCCCAACGCGCCTGATTGATTGCGGTCTGGGATTGCAAGATGACCCAGTGTCGCAAATATTGTGGCTTATCGTCGCAAGCACGGCGGGGACATTGGTATACCATATTCCAGAAGGCAAGCCCAATCTTGTGACGCAGCGCAAGAAAAGTGCACGGTTCCCTTCAGGTCAGCGGTAGCCAAGGCGGGTTCTGCAAAAACGAAAACGCCCGGCCGTGAGGCCGGGCGTCGTGCTTGAAGCAGTTGCGGTGAAGCGCGTCAGGCGGCCGTCGATTTCGCGACCACGACCTTGCGCCAGGGCTTGAGCACCATGATCGCCAGCAGCGAAGCCAGGATGTTGGCGCCGGCCGCGATGATGAACACGCTGTCCCACGTGCCCGACGATTGCTGCATGTAGTTGGCGATCGGGACCAGCAGCGCGGCGGTACCCTTTGCGGTGTAGAGCAGGCCCGCATTGGTGGTCGCGAACTTGGCGCCGAACGTGTCGGTGCAGGTCGAGGGGAACAGCGAGTAGATCTCACCCCAGGCGAAGAACACGAAGCCCGACAGCAGCACGAACCAGACCGGGTCGTGGCCCCAGAGGTAGAGCATCCAGATGCCGACGCCTTCCATGCCGAAGGCGATGAACATCGTGTTCTCGCGGCCGATCATGTCGGAGATCCAGCCGAAGAACGGACGCGTCAGGCCGTTGAGCACGCGGTCGATCGTGGCCGCGAAGGTCACCGCCGTCATCGTTACCGCCATCAGCGTCACCGGAACGCTGTCGACCTTCCAGTCGACCGCGATCGGCTTGAGGTTGGCCGTCACCATCAGGCCGCCGGCGCCGACGATCACGAACATGAAGTACATCAGCCAGAAGATCGGCTGACGCAGCACCTCGGTCGGCTGGTAGTTGCGACGTGTCTGCACCAGATTGGCGTTCGCCGCCACGGCCGGCACCTGGCCTGCTTTCGGCGCGAGCAGGAAGAAGGCGAGGATGCAGATGATGATGCCTTGTCCGAGGCCGAAATAGAGGAAGGTGGTCTGGAAGCCACTGTCCTTGATCATGGCCTGGATCGGCGCGACGGTCAGCGCAGAGCCGGCGCCGAAGCCCGCGGCCGTGATGCCCGCGGCAAGACCGCGCTTGTCCGGAAACCATTTCAGCGCATTGCCGACGCAGGTGCCGTAGACGCCACCGGCGCCGATGCCTGCGATGATCATGCCGAGATAGTAGCCGTTGAGCGTGGTCGCCTGCGCGTTGATCACCCAGCCGAGGGCGCAGAGTATGCCGCCGACCAGCACGACGATGCGCGGACCGTATTTGTCGACGAACCATCCTTCGACCGGCACGAGCCAGGTCTCGAACAGCACGAACAACGTAAAGGCCCACTGGATCGACGCGCGATCCCAGCCGAACTTCTTCTGGATGTCGGGGACGAAGAACGTCCAGCCGTACTGATAATTGGCGATCATCACCATCGCCGCTACACCGACCGCCAACTGCGTCCAGCGATAGGCATCGCTGACGCGCGCGGCACTAGGGGCCACTGTTGACTGCACCATGTCCGTCATAAAAAACCCTCCCGAAGGCGCCGATCATTTTTATGCGTGCGCTGTCCCGCATCTTGGTATTCATTATGCCAAGATTCAACTCGGGGACTGGAGGGTGCGGCGAAATATCGCGGGATCAGTCCACATGCGCTTTGGCAGGCAAATTGTAAAGCCCCTATTCCAGCGGCGTTGCGGCGATAGCAGCGATCGTGCGCACTCAATGCTTTGATTTCGTGGGATTTCTTTCTTGTCGCGCGAGGCTGTAAACAGGCTGTGGGAAGCCGGAATGCGCTCGATCTTCAGCGTTCGCACGGCGGCGTGCGCCGCCCGCGCGCATCGGCGCGCGACCGCCGGTGAGCGCGTAATTCCTGGAATTCCTTATTCCAGAAGTCGGGGGTGCGGCGGATTTGACGCGACTCTCGCGGCAGCCTGACGCAGGCCGCGCGGGTCACGCCATCGACGTGCGCAACCGGCTGTAGCCTTCCTGGATCGCGGACCAGAACAGGGCGACGAGACCGAGCGCCATGATCGTGCTGACGAGGCCGTTGGAGAAGAACACGCCGAGCGACCCCTGCGATCCCAGCAGCGATTGCCGGAAGGCTTCCTCCGCCTTGTCGCCGAGCACGATGGCGAGCACCAGGGGCGCGAGCGGGTAGTTGCACTTCTTCAGGAGATAGCCGAGCACGCCGAACACCAGCATCAGCATCACGTCGAAGGTGCTGTTGTGCACCGAATAGGCGCCGATCGCGCACAGCACCAGGATCAGCGGCGCGATGATGCCGAAGGGCACGCGCAGGATCGCGGCGAAGAGAGGCACGCAGGTGAGCACGACGATGAGGCCGGCGAGATTGCCGAGATACATCGAGGCGATCAGGCCCCAGACGAATTCCTTCTGCTCGACGAACAGCATCGGACCGGGCTGCAGGCCCCAGATCAATAGTCCGCCGAGCAGTACCGCGGCGGTCGGCGAGCCGGGCACGCCGAGCGAGAGCATCGGCAGCAGCGCCGAGGTGCCGGCGGCGTGGGCGGCCGTCTCCGGCGCAATCACGCCCTCGATCTCGCCTTTGCCAAAATTGTTGCCGCGTCGTGCCAGCCGCTTGGCGATGCCGTAGCTCATGAAGGAGGCCGGCGTCGCGCCGGCGGGCGTGACGCCCATCCAGCATCCGATCAGGCAGGAGCGCAGCGAGGTCATCCAGTAGCTGGGCAGCTCCCGCCAGGTCTGCAGCACGACGCGGAGGTTGATGCTGGCATTGCCGCCGCGGAAGGCCAAGCCTTCCTCCATGGTCAGCAGGATCTCGCCGATCCCGAACAGGCCGATCACCGCAATCAGGAAGTCGAAGCCGTTGAGCAGCTCGGTGACGCCGAAGGTCAGCCGCAATTGCCCCGTGATCGAATCGAGGCCAACCGCCGCGAGCGCAAAGCCCATCATCATCGCCGCGATGGTCTTGAACGGCGGCTCCTTGCTGAGGCCCACGAAGCTGCAGAAGGCGAGGAAATACACCGCGAACTTCTCCGCCGGACCAAATCTCAACGCAAAGCCCGCGACCAGCGGCGCAACCAGCGTGATCATGATGACGGCGAACAGCGCGCCGACGAAGGAGGAGGTGAAAGCGGCCGTCAGCGCTTCGCCGGGCTTGCCCTGCTGCGCCATCGGATAACCGTCGAAGGTGGTCGCCACCGACCATGGCTCGCCGGGGATGTTGAACAGGATCGAGGTGATGGCACCGCCGAACAATGCGCCCCAATAGATGCAGGACAGCATGATGATCGCCGATGTCGGCGGCATGCTGAAGGTCAGCGGAAGCAGGATAGCCACGCCGTTGGCGCCGCCGAGACCCGGCAGCACGCCGATGATGACCCCGAGCGTGATGCCGATGATCATCAGCATGATGTTGTAGGGCTGCAGGGCGACCGCGAAGCCGTGAAACAGATTGGCCAACTCTTCCATATCAAGACGTCCTGCAACAGCAATTGAATCAATGCGCGGCTTCTTACAAACCGAGCCATTCCTCGAGCGGCCCCTTGGGAAGCGGGACCAGGAACCATCGTTCGAAAACGAGATAGGTCACGACCGGCATGCCGATCGCCACGGCTGCGACCGTCAGCCAGCGATAGCCGCCGAGCCAGCGCATGAACCATGCGATGAACACCATCGACGCCACGTAGAGGCCGATGAAAGGCATCGAGCCGACATAGATCGCGGTCGGCACCACGACGCTCATGACCTGGCGAAGCTGTCCCCATTCGGCGAACAGCCGGCCATCGTCCTCGCGCAGCGCGCTCCAGAGGTTGATGGCGCTTGCGCCGACGATGGCCGCGCCGACATAGAAGGGGAAGAAGCCGGCGCGCGGGCCCTCCGCGCCCCAGTTGATACCGGCCTTGATGCTGCCGAAGATCACGACCAGGCCGAAGACGCCGATCAGCAGCGCCATGCCGATTTCCAGCGTCTTGTGTGCCGGGCCAGAGTCGGATCCGGATCGTTCAGTCATGGGACCTCCAGGCGGAATCGCAAGTCGTGTGCGGTCGCGGCAAACGGGAGGACGGCAAGCGTCCTCGGCCGTCGTCGATGTCGCGGCTCAGTTCCCCGATGCGAGGAAGCCGGCTTCCTTCATCAGGCCCTCGTGGCGCTTCTCCTCCGCCTCGATCCACTTGGCGTAATCGGCTCCGGCGAGGAACGTCGTGTTGAAGGCGCCGCTCTTCATGAACTCCTGCCATTCCGGCGTGGCGCGGACCTTCTTGAACAGCTCGACGTAATATTCGATCTGGTCCTTCGTCGCCTTGGGCGACATGAAGATGCCGCGCAGCATGAGATATTCCATCGCAAGGCCCTGCGACTTGCAGGTCGGAATGTCCTTCCAGGCCTTGCCGTCGGCGATCGGCTCGTCATAGGCCATCGGCTGGGCGTCGAAGACGCAAAGCGGACGGAGCTTACCGCCGCGCCATTGCGCCACCGCCTCGATCGGATTGTTGACGGTTGAATCGACGTGATTGCCGACGAGCTGCACCGCGACTTCGCCGCCGCCCTTGTAGGGGATGTAGGTGAACTTCGCGTCGATCACCTTCTCGATGCCGACCGTGATGATCTGGTCTTCCTGCTTCGAGCCGGTGCCGCCCATCTTGAACGAGCCGCTCGGCGCCTTCTTGGTGGCGTCGACGTAGTCCTTGACGCTGTTGTACGGCTTCTCGGCGTTCACCCAGAGCACGAACTCGTCGAGCGCCAGCATTGCGACCGGGGTCAGGTCCTTCCAGTTGAAGGGAATCCCCGTCGCCAGCGGCGTCGTGAACAGGTTCGACAGCGTGATGATGATCTTGTGGGGGTTGTTCGTCGACGTCTTTACGTCGAGGAAGCCTTCGCCGCCCGCGCCGCCGGCCTTGTTGATGACGACCAGCGGCTGCTTCATCAGATTGTGCTTGGTGACGATGCCCTGGATGGTGCGCGCCATCTGATCGGCGCCGCCGCCGGTGCCTGCGGGCACGATGAACTCGACCGGACGGACCGGCTCCCAGGCAGCAACGCTTGCGGTGCTGCTGGCGCACGACATCGCGATTGCCGCCAAGGCGACATTCAGAACGAATGGCTTCATCTTGCTTCTCTCCCTGTCGAACCTCGAACGCAGCCGCTCTTTGTCGGCTTGCGTCAGCCCATCTCGATTCACCTGCTTGGGGGCACCTTGTGCGGTCGATCTCCCATGGCAGTTCCAAACGAAACTCTACGAGCGGGGACGTTGCCCGGCATCCGCTCCTTTCGGCTAAGGCTCCGGCGAGGAGCGCGGCAAGGTCGCGGCGAGCGTGCCGCGCACTCGAACGTTCCTGTCCCCTGTCTTGCACTTTCAACGGTGCAATCGTTCTTGGTGAACGAATGGTATGCGAGATGCCAGTAGACAAACAATTGGATCAGCGGGTCACGTCGGCGGACCAATCGTCGCAGTTGTGTCGGCGAGCGGCCCGCGGATTCAAGGACAGGCTCAAAAGCAAATGGCCCCGACATGCGGGGCCATTTGATCAAACGTCGCGTCTGCGGGATCTGCCAACCGCGCGCCGTGTCGGCTGCGCTGGGACCTCCGTCTTAGAGGCCGAAGCGGGGCAGGTCGCCGTTGTGATTCGAAATCTCGGCGCTCGCCATCAGGAAGCGGTCGACCGCGGCCAGGAAGCGGGCGAGCAGCGAGGCGGAGGGGCGAGCGCGACGGAAGCGGTTTTGGACATCGGAATTCCCTTTCTCGAGACAGTCAGTATTGCTGTCTCATTTCGAAGGGCAATCTATGTATACCAGATGCCACTGTCTATGCATGCCATTGCATAGCAGCATGTGCTATCCCGCATTGCAGCATAATGATGCGTTAAAGGGGCCGTCCCGGGCTGAAAATTGCAAAACGGCTGCTGAAGCCGCGCATTTGAGCGGATTTTGACGGAAATCGTGAGGATCCGGGCCTTGGCAGGGCCGGTCAAAGCCGTTAGTGGTCTGCCCCCTTCCAACCAACTGTCAGAGTGGTTCATGTCGAGCGCCTCGGCCGCCGTCTCGATCGGCATCGATTTTGGGACCAGCAATACGGTCGTTGCCCTCGCGGCGGACGACCGCCGGGTCGAGGCCATCCGCTTCGACCATGGCGGACACCGGCACAGCGTCTTCGTGTCGGCCCTGTGCTTCTGGGAGGACCGGCCGGGAGCCGGAGCCCAGGCCGAGGGCGGCCCGTGGGCGATCGAGCAGTTCCTTGAAGGCCGCCACGTCTACCGCTTCCTCCAGTCGTTCAAGACCTTCGCAGCGAGCAGCAGCTTCAACACCACGCAGGTGTTCCGGCAGCGCTACAAGTTCGAGGATATTCTGGCGGCATTCCTGCGCACGCTGGCGCGCCACGGCGGGGACAGGTTCGGCTTCGAGACGTCAACCATTACGGTCGGCCGCCCGGTGCGCTTCGCCGGTGGCAATCCCGACGAGGCGCTGGCGATGCAGCGCTATCGGGCCGCGTTCGAACGCCTGGGCGCCGGCCACGCGCGCTATGTCTACGAGCCCGTGGGCGCCGCGTTCTCCTTCGCCCGCCGGCTGGAGCGTGACGCCACCGTCCTGGTTGCGGATTTCGGCGGCGGCACCAGCGATTTCTCGGTGATGCGTTTCTCGCGCGTGGGCGGTGCCTTGCGTGCCGAGCCGCTTGGACACGCCGGCATCGGCATCGCAGGCGACACGTTCGACTACCGCATCGTCGACCACGTCGTCTCGCCGCGGCTGGGCAAGGGGTCCAGCTTCCGCTCGTTCGACAAGGTGCTGCCGATCCCAACCGGCCACTACACCAACCTCGCGCGCTGGCATCAGCTCGCGATGATGAAGAGCAATGGCGATCTGCGCGAGCTCCGCGAGCTTGCGCGCACCGCGCTGAAGCCCGCTCTGCTCGAGGACTTCATCTCCATCGTCGATCTCGACCTCGGCTTCTCGCTGTACCGCGCGGTGTCCGACGCCAAGGTGGCGCTGTCGGCGCGGGATCAGGTGGAATTCCGCTTCAAAGGCGGCGGGGTCGATATCGGCTCGACCATCACGCGAAAGAACTTCAACGCCTGGATCGCCGACGACATCGCCAGATTGGGCGCCACCGTCGACAAGGTGCTGGGCGAGGCCGGCATCACCGCGCGCGAGGTGGAGAAGGTGTTTTTGACCGGCGGGACCTCGTTCGTGCCGGCGGTGCGAAAGCTGTTCGCCGACCGGTTCGGCAACGAGCGGCTGATGTCGGGCGATCAGTTCGAGTCGATCGCCTACGGCCTCGCGCTGATCGGACACAGCCCCGATCCGGATCGATGGACCGCAAGCGGTGGGATTATGCCGAAGAGCGCGTAACAGTCGTTCGCAATCAGATCTGCATCGTTGGCAGCCGCAGTTCAATGCGACCCTGCAGATATCCGCAGGTTCGATGTGAGTTATTCTCTCGGAGGGTTCCTCATTCTCCGTCATTGCGAGCGCAGCGAAGCAATCCAGAATGGTTCTGCGGAGGGACTCTGGATTGCTTCGCTGCGCTCGCAATGACGTGGGTGGATCCGCGCCTCGGATCGAACAGATCGCCCGCGGATGGTGGCTTTAGGTTACTGATTGATCTCCGGCTCCACGAGCCTTGCGAGGTTGCGCAGTGATTCCTGCCAGCCGAGATAGCAGGCTTCCGGCGGAATCACGTCAGGGATGCCGGCCTGGGTGATGTCCACCTCGGTGCCGACCGAGACCTTCTTCAGGATCACGGTCACCTCGATCACGCCAGGCAGATTGGGGTCGTCGAATTTGTCGGTGTAGCGGAGACGTTGGCCCGCGACGAGCTCGAGATATTCGCCGCCGAAGGCGTGGCTGTTGCCCGTCGTGAAATTCCGGAACGACATCTTGAACGTGCCCCCGACCTTGGGCTCGAGGTGATGGACGGTGCAGGTAAAGCCGTTCGGCGGAAGCCATTTCGCCAGCGCATCCGCCTCGAGGAAGGCGCGATAGACTTTCTCCGGACTGGTCGAGAGAACGCGGTGCAGACGTACAGTGCTGGGCATGTTCCTTCATCCTCTTCCATTGATCTCTTGCATTGATGGGCCCGACCTTGGCGTCTACGGCCCATTCATGTCTCAAGGACGACCGGGATGCCGCCGATCCGACATGGCATCGCAGATAAACGGGGGGGCACCGAAGCCGGCGGGGCAAGGCGAGGGCGATGCGCTTCTCGACCTTGGCCGCGATCTGCCGCGAGCTCGATTGTCAGCACACCCCCCATGCGCAACGGTTGGCCGTTTGCGCGCTCAATCGAATCGAGTTCGCCCGGCGCGAGATCGACCTCGCGGCCGGCCGGACGACCGATCCGTCAGATCGTTGCCACATCCTGCGGCGTCATCGTGAAGGCGAGCCGGTAGCGGCCGATCGTCGGATCGTCCTGCGCGCCCAGGGTGCCAAGCGCCGCCGGCGAAAGTCGGTCGGCGGTCACCTGCTCGATCGCGTCGGCATCGTAACCGGACAACAGCATGATCCAGTCCGCGGCGCCGTCCTTGCCGCGGATCTGCTGCTCGGTGGTGGGCGAGCTGGTCCGCGGCGTGTCGGTCAGGAGGAGGTGGGCGCCGGTCAGTCCCGGCATCTGTGCCAATGTGCCGAGCGTCTCCGAGAGATGTGCCTGCAACTCCGCCTCGCGCCCGGCCTCCGGCGAAAGCCGGATGGTGGCGAGCGAGGTCGCGACGCCACCGCCAAAGCTGGCGGCGACGCGGCACTGGCTGCGGACCATGCCGAGATGGTGCGGCATCATCTTGGTCGACCATGGCGTCGGCGCATTGAGCCGGTCGAGATATCCCTTCGACGTGAGCACCTCGTACCGCTCCAGCTCGTACAGCACGAAGAAGCCTTCGGTGCCCGTCGTGCTGGTCCAGCGCGATCCGCGCCGGAAGCCGGGAATGCTCATCCGCTCGGGAAAATGTTCGTGGGAATGCCAGTCGCCGAATTCCGCACGCTGCCCGGGGCGGACGCTCCACCACATCGCGACGGCGGCCTGACCAAGCAGTGACATGCTGACCTCCCTGTTTCCAGCACTTTGCCTCGACGCCAGCGCCGGGAGCAAGTCGTTCACGCTTCCAGTCCGATCCCGTACTGTCGGGTGCGATCTGCTATCTCAGCGCGGCGGAGCCGGCACGTGTGGCGCTTGGCAGCCTTTCGGTACCCACAGTCGATTGGCTGGAGGGAGAGTGGTGCGGTCCTTACGAGAGCTGCTTGCTGGTGGCGTACGGTGAGCGCTCGGTAGCGGGGCATCGTGTCGACGCTCACGAGGCTAGCACAGCATCGATTTCGACGCGGCGCGCTCAGCGCCAGCCTTCATCGCGCGGGTGCAACATCGTAACCCGGCAGGGAACGCGTCCTATTCAGAGTGGCCCTTCGGCTTGGCCTCGCGGGCCAATCGCTCCGCCTTCAGCCGTTCGCGATTCTCGTTGAAGGAGTGCTGATCCTTCGCATAGTCATTCATCGGCTTCTGCGTTTTGACAGGCTTGAACGCCTTGTTGGCTTCACGCCTGGCTCGATCCGAGGATTGATCTCTCAACATTTCGACCTCGTTTTGATCAACAAGCTGTGACAGGACAAGTGCTGGCCGACGCCTCCCACCCGCAAACGCTGTGCGTGGGCTTGCTACCTTTCGGGGCGAGAAGAAGGCCAATTCTGCAGCGTTGCGCAGATGCTTTTGCGATGTGTTTCAGTTACTCGCCTTGGCGGCCGCGTTGCTCGTACGTCGGGATAGCACGCCGGCTTAGACAACAACGGCACGCCGCCGCTTATGTTCCAAGGAGCCTGCGGACTGGCGCCAGGTTTGCGATAGTGCGATTGTCCCGCCGCAATGTCAGGAGATGTGTAATGCTCGATGCGAACGACGGGGAGACAATCCCCGCAAAGGAAAGGCCGCAAAGGTCTCAAAGATGGACCGTTGAAGATGCATGGGCGGCTTACCGGCTGCCCTTCAACGATCTGCTCTTCCGTTCACAATCCGTACATCGGGAGCATTTTGACCCAAATCGCGTGCAGTTGAGCCGGCTGCTGAACATCAAGACGGGTGGTTGTCCGGAAGACTGCGGTTACTGCAGCCAGTCGTCGCATCATGCGACCGCCCTTGCAGCCTCCAAGTTGATGGAGGTCGGGAAGATCGTTGCCGAGGCACGCAAGGCAAAAGAGAGCGGCGCGACGCGTTATTGCATGGGGGCGGCCTGGCGCAATCCGAAGCCGCGCGACATGGATGCCATTGTCGAGGTCGTCGGAGCCGTGAAGGAGCTCGGGCTCGAGACCTGCATGACGCTCGGCATGCTCGACCGGGATCAGGCCGACCGGCTGAGTGCAGCCGGGCTTGATTACTACAATCACAATATCGATACCTCGGAGCGCTACTATCCGAGCGTTATCTCCACCCGCACGTTCGCCGATCGTCTCGATACGCTGGAGCATGTCCGCGAGGCCGGCATGAAAGTGTGCTGCGGCGGAATTCTCGGCATGGGTGAGAGCGAAGAGGACCGCGTCGACATGCTGGTTACACTCGCCAACCTCCCGGAAGCGCCGGAGAGCGTGCCGATCAACATGCTGATCCCGATTCCGGGAACGCCGATGGCGAAGGCGACGCCGATAGGTCCGATCGAGTTCGTGCGTATTGTCGCGCTGGCGCGTATCATGATGCCGGCCTCTTTCGTGCGACTCTCGGCGGGGCGGTCGGCGATGACCGACGAGATGCAGGCGCTGTGCTTCTTTGCCGGTGCAAACTCGATCTTTGTCGGCGACACGCTGTTGACGGCGGGCAATCCGCAAGACGAAGCCGACCGGAAATTGTTCCGCCGGCTCGGATTAGAGGCGCTCTGACGGTGAACGTCGGACAAAGGAATCCGCGGCGGTACGCCGCGGAATGCGTCGTTGCGAGCGACTTGTCCGCCATAGCTCGAAGAGCGACGGCGGAAGCGAAGCAATCCAGAGTTTGGACGAAGAAGTAGTCTAGATTGCTTCGTCGCTTCGTTCCTCGCAATGACGGCTGTCAGCCGGCGGAATGGGGCGAACTGTCATAGGGGGTGAACTGCCATCAAGAATCCGCCGAAACTGGCCGTTGCCGTTCTCTAACTGACCTGCTTGCTCCGCGCCCTATTTCTGCGTCGGGTGCATCTTTGCAACGCTATGTTTGGAGCGTGTTCCGCCACCGGGTGGAGCAAAGCAAGGCCGCCTCGATACCGCACGGTGGCCCGGTGCTTCCACTGAGCACGGACCATCATTTTTTCGGATGATGGCATAATACCCCTGTTTTGCCCGACGGGTCAAAGGAATTTCGGCAAAAGAGAAATTAATTTGTGATCAGGAACTTGGCTACTGTGTATGGGGTTGTTTTTCAGTTTTTGGTTCGAGCCTGTGTGCTCAACGGCATTCTCACGCAAAAAGGGCCGCCTCTCAGGCGGCCCTTTCGTTAGTCTGGTGTAAGTCCGCTTACTCAGCGGCCTGCTTCTGCGGCGGGTCGAGCGCGCCGGACTTGTGGATGTCGGCGACCTGGTGATCGCTGAAGCCGAGCACGCTGCGCAGAATCTCGTCGGTGTGCTCGCCGAGCAGCGGGGAGCGTTCCACCTCGCTCGGAGAATCCGACAGCTTGATCGGGTTGCCGACCGAGATGTACTTGCCGCGGGTCGGGTGATCGACCTCGACCACGGTGCCGGTGGCGCGCAGCGACTGGTCCTCGGCGATTTCCTTCATCGACAGGATCGGACCGCAGGGGATGTCGTCCTTGTTGAGGATCTCCATCGCCTCGAATTTCGTCTTCGTCATCGTCCACTGTTCGATGCGGGCGAAGATCTCGTTGAGGCGCGGCAGACGGACGGCCGGCTTGGCGTAGTTCGGATCGGTCTTCCAGGTGGGCTCGCCGATCACGTCGCAGATCTTCTCCCAGACCGGCGCCTGGGTGATGAAGTAGATGTAGGCGTTGGGATCGGTCTCCCAGCCCTTGCACTTCAGGATGCGGCCGGGCTGGCCACCGCCGGAATCGTTGCCGGCGCGCGGCACGGCGTCGCCGAACGGAATGCCTTCGCCGAACTGGCTGTATTCCTTGAGCGGACCATGCGCGAGGCGCTGCTGGTCGCGCAGCTTGACGCGGGCGAGGTTGAGCACGCCGTCCTGCATCGCGGCGGTGACCTTCTGGCCCTTGCCCGAATGCGTGCGCTGATAGAGCGCGGTGACGATGCCGAGCGCCAGGTGCAGGCCGGTGCCGCTGTCGCCGATCTGCGCGCCGGTGACGAGCGGCAGGCCGTCGCGGAAGCCGGTGGTCGAGGCGGCGCCGCCGGTGCACTGCGCGACGTTCTCATAGACCTTGCAGTCTTCGTACGGTCCGGGGCCAAAGCCCTTGATCGAGGCGACGATCATCTTCGGGTTGATCGCCTGGATCTTCTCCCAGGGGAAGCCCATGCGGTCGAGCACGCCGGGGCCGAAGTTTTCGACCAGCACGTCGCACTTCTTGATCAGCTCGGTGAGGACTTCCTTGCCCTTGGGGTTCTTGGTGTCGAGCGTGATCGAGCGCTTGTTGTGGTTGAGCATGGTGAAATACAGGCTGTCCACGTTCGGGATGTCCTGCAGCTGGCCGCGGGTGATGTCACCCACGCCCGGACGTTCCACCTTGATCACGTCGGCGCCGAACCATGCCAGCAGCTGCGTGCAGGTCGGCCCGGACTGGACGTGGGTGAAGTCGAGAATGCGAACGCCCTTGAGCGCTTTGGTCATCGTATTGCTCCGTACTCTGTGTCTGCCCCTGCACCCGGCAGGGAATAGGGTTGAAGGAGAGGAGGCTAAAGCGCGCTTGGCGCTTTAGCTCTTTTGTTTGGGCATGATCTCTTCGGAAAACCGCTGCGCGCTTTTCCGGATCATGCCTTACTTCTTCTTCTGCAGAACGCTCTGCGGATTGAGGTTGCCGATGCGGCCGCTCTCCGAGCCCGCGGCCGGATCGATCACCGCGTTGATGAGCGTCGGCTTGCCCGAGGCCATCGCCTCGTTGACGGCGCGCTTGAGCTCGTCGGGCGAGGTGGCATTCACGCCGACGCCGCCGAAGGCTTCCATCATCTTGTCGTAGCGCGCGCCCTTGACGAACACGGTCGTCGCGGGATCGGCGTTGACGCTGTTGACGTCGGTGCCGCGATAGATGCCGTCATTGTTGAAGATGACGACGCAGATCGGGAGGTTGTAGCGGCAGATGGTCTCGACCTCCATGCCGGAGAAGCCGAAGGCCGAGTCGCCTTCCACTGCCAGCACGGGGTGGCCGGTCTCGAGCGCGGCTGCGATCGCCTGGCCCATGCCGATGCCCATCACGCCCCAGGTGCCGACGTCGAGGCGCTTGCGCGGCCTGTACATGTCGATGACGCCGCGGGCGAGGTCGAGCGTGTTGGCGCCCTCGTTGACGAGGATCGCCTCGGGATGGTCCTTGATCACGTTCTTCAGCACGCCGAGCGCGCCGTGATAGTCCATCGGCGATTTGTTGTTCATGAGCTTCGGCGCCATCTTGGCGACGTTCTCTTCGCGCTTGGACGAAATCGCCTTGGTCCATTCGGCGGGCGGGGCGGTCCAGCCCGAAGCCATGGCCTGGTTGAACGCCGCGACGACCGAGCCGATGTCGCCGACGACGGGTGCGACGATCTCGACGTTGGAGTCCATTTCCCTGGGCTCGATGTCGACCTGGATGAACTTCTTGGGCGCTTCGCCCCAGCTCTTGCCCTTGCCGTGCGAGAGCAGCCAGTTCAGCCGGGCGCCGATCAGCAGCACGACGTCGGATTCTTTCAGCACCGTGGAGCGCGCGGCGCCAGCGCATTGCGGATGCGTGTCGGGGAGGAGGCCCTTGGCCATGCTCATCGGCAGGAACGGCACGCCGCTCTTCTCGACGAACGACTTGATCTCTTCATCGGCCTGCGCGTAGGCCGCGCCCTTGCCGAGGATGATGAGCGGACGCTTCGCCGCCCTGAGCACGTCGAGCGCGCGCTTGATCGAAGCGGGCGAGGGGATCTGCGCGGGCGCGGCATCGATCACCTTGACCAGCGACTTCTGGCCGGCATCGGCGTTCATCACCTGGCCGAACAGCTTTGCCGGCAGGTCGAGATAGACGCCGCCCGGACGGCCCGAGACCGCGGCGCGGATGGCGCGGGCGAGACCGATGCCGATGTCCTGGGCGTGCAGCACGCGATAGGCCGCCTTGCACAGCGGCTTGGCAATCGCGAGCTGGTCCATCTCTTCGTAGTCGCCCTGCTGGAGGTCGACGATCTCGCGCTCGGAGGAGCCCGAGATAAGGATCATCGGGTAGCAGTTGGTGGTGGCGTGCGCGAGCGCGGTGAGACCGTTGAGGAAACCGGGCGCCGACACCGTGAGGCAGACGCCGGGCTTCTTGGTGAGGTAGCCGGCAATGCCCGCGGCGTAGCCGGCGTTCTGCTCGTGGCGGAAGGAGATCACGCGAATGCCTTCGGCCTGCGCCATGCGGCCCAAATCCGTGATCGGGATGCCCGGCACATTATAGATGGTGTTGATGCCGTTCAGCTTGAGCGCGTCGATGACGAGATGAAAACCATCCGTCAATTCCTGCTCGGTGCCCGGTGCTTCGGACTTGGTCGCGGTATTCAGCATGGGCCTTGTCTCCCTGGTCTCATATGCCGTTTTAGGCTTTGCGGGCGAATGGCTCGCCCTTCTGGTGGACGTTGCTAGGTGAACAGTTCCTGACCGTGCGCTTCGACGTAGGCGGCAAGGCCAAGGGTGTGGTCGCGGGCGCGCTTCTCGGCGAGCTCGGTGTCGCGCGCTTCCAGCGCTTCGATCATGGCAAGATGCTCGGGCAGCGAGGTCGCGGTGCGGTCCTTGCGTCCGATGGTGAGTTGGCGGTAGCCGCGCACGTGCAGCAGCAGATCGTTGGTGAGATCGACCAGCACCGGCGATTCCGACAGCGAGATCAATGCCTGGTGGAAGGCGATGTTGGCGCGCGAATATTCCTCGACGTGATCCTCGGGCAGGCGGTCCTTGCCGAAATCCTTGAAGAAGTCGCGCAGCGCCGTGATGTCTTTCTTGCGTGCAGTGGTGGTGATCAGGCGGGCCGCCATGCTCTCCAGCGCCGCCCAGGCGCGGATCATGTCGACGATCTCGCTCTTGGTCCTGCGCACCACCATGATGCCGCGGCGCGGAACCGTCTTCACGAAGCCATCCTGCTCGAGCATCGCGATGGCTTCGCGGATCGGGGTGCGGCTGACACCCAGCCGTTCGGACAGCGCGCGCTCGTCGAGCATCACCGGCTCGGGCGTCGAGTAGATGTCCATCTTGAGGATGGCTTCCTTCAAGGCGTCATACGCCTTGTTCTTGAAGCTGCTCTCCGGGGCAATACGAACGATTGCGATATCTGCCTCGGTCATGTTCGGCAACGCCTTGGTTGGTTTCCGCAGTGACACGACGAATCTCCTCCAGTGGGAGTCGTCTTTTACAGGAATATTAACGGGAAAGTTTTTGGCATACCACATGCCAGAATGTCAAGCTGGCTATTTTTTGCGGCGTTCTAAGTCATGCAGCAGCTTGACAAGTTGGCTTCTGGCATACCAAATGCCATCGCCAGCCATTTTTGATCCAAAGCGGCGGAGTAATGTGGGCTTTGTGCCACTCCGTTCCGCGACATGGAACAGAGCGCGGCGAATGGCAAGCATCACCGGCAGCCGCTACGCGCGCGCTTTGAAAAGAACGAACTGAGGTCAAGGGAGAAGCCATATGTCCAATTCCAAAGATGCCGTCCGCAAAGTGCTCGACCAGGTCAAGGCGGACAACCGCACCAGCCTGACCGCGCCGGAAGGCAAGCTGGTCTGCGACGCCTACGGCATTCCGGTGCCGAAGGAGGGCGTGGCCAGGTCGGCGGGCGAGGCCGGCAAGATGGCCTCCTCGATGGGCTTCCCGGTGGTGATGAAGATCGTCTCGCCGGACATTCTCCACAAGACCGAAGCCGGCGGCGTCATCGTCGGCCTCAAGACGGCCGAGGATGCCGAGAAGGCCTACGAGACCATTCTCTCCAACGCCAAGAAGTACAAGTCCGATGCCAAGATCGAGGGCGTCCAGGTGCAGCAGATGCTGGCCGGCGGCACCGAGGTCATCGTCGGCTCGATCACCGACGGCTCGTTCGGCAAGCTGGTCGCTTTCGGCCTCGGCGGCGTACTGGTCGAAGTCCTGAAGGACATCACCTTCCGCCTCGCGCCTGCGACCAAGGAAGACGCGCTCTCGATGCTCGACGGCATCCAGGCGCATGAGATTTTGAAGGGCGTTCGCGGCGGCGAGGCGGTGAACCGCACGGCGCTCGCCGACGTCATCGTCAAGGTCTCGCAGCTCGTCACCGATTTCCCTGAGATCGTCGAGCTCGATCTCAACCCGGTGTTCGCGACGGCCAAGGACGCGATCGCCGCCGACGTGCGCATCGTCGTCGACTTCGCCTATGTGCCGAAGCCGAAGCCGCGCCCGACCGAAGAGATCGTCGCGGCCATGAGCCGCATCATGCAGCCGAAGGCGGTCGCCGTGGTCGGCGCCTCCGCCGAGGACGGCAAGATCGGCAACTCCGTGATGAAGAACCTCATCAACGGCGGCTACAAGGGCGACATCTATCCGATCCACCCCAAGGCCGCCGAGATCCTCGGTTACAAGGCCTACAAGAGCGTGAAGGACGTTCCGGGGGTGATCGACACGGCCGTGTTCGCGATCCCCGCGAAGTTCGTGGCGGCGGCGCTCACCGAGTGCGGCGAGAAGAAAATCCCGGGTGCGGTGCTGATTCCGTCGGGCTTCGCTGAAGCCGGCGCGCCGGAGCTCCAGGCCGAGATCGTCGAGGTCGGCAAGAAGTATGACATCCGCCTGATGGGGCCGAACATCTACGGCTTCTATTATACGCCTGCCAATCTCTGCGCGACCTTCTGTACGGCTTACGACGTCAAGGGCCACGCGGCGCTCTCGTCGCAGTCGGGCGGCATCGGCATGGCTATCATCGGCTTCTCGCGCTCGGCCAAGATGGGCGTCTCGGCGATCGTCGGCCTCGGCAACAAGTCCGACATCGACGAGGACGATCTGCTGGCCTTCTTCGAGCAGGATCCGAACACGAACCTGATCGCGCAGCACTGCGAAGACCTCAAGGACGGCCGCGCCTTCGCGGAAGCCGCCAAGCGCGTCTCCAAGAAGAAGCCGGTCGTCGTGCTCAAGGCCGGCCGCACCTCGGCCGGCGCGAAGGCGGCCTCGTCGCACACCGGCGCGCTCGCCGGTAACGACAAGATCTACGAGGACGTCCTGGCGCAGTCCGGCGTGATCCGGGCCCGCTCGCTGCGACAGCTGCTCGAATTCGCCCGTGGCGTGCCGGTACTGCCGACGCCGAAGGGCGAGAACGTGCTGATCATCACCGGTGCGGGCGGCTCTGGCGTGCTGCTGTCGGACTCCTGCGTCGACAACGGCCTCTCGCTGATGTCGATGCCGCCGGATCTGGATGCGGCCTTCCGCAAGTTCATCCCGCCGTTCGGTGCGGCCGGAAATCCTGTGGATATCACCGGCGGCGAGCCGCCGATCACCTACGTCAACACGGTGAAGCTCGGCCTGTCGGACGAGCGGATCCATTCGCTGATCCTTGGCTACTGGCACACCATCGTCACGCCGCCGATGGTGTTCGCCCGCAACATGGTCGAGGTGAAGAAGGAGATGGAGGCCAAGGGCTTCGTGAAGCCGATCGTCGCCTCGCTCGCCGGCGACGTCGAGGTCGAGGAAGCCGCCGAATATCTCTACCAGAACGGCATCCCGGCCTACGCCTACTCCACCGAGCTTCCGGTCGAGGTGCTCGGCGCCAAGTACAAGTGGGCGCGCGGGGCAGGGCTGCTCTGAGCGTAACCTCTCCTGTCATCCCGGGGCGATGCGAAGCATCGAACCCGGGATCTCGAGATTCCGGGTCTGGTACGCCAGGTCCGCGCTGCGCGCAGTCCCGGCGCACCATCCCGGAATGACGGATGCACAAGCGGCAGGTCGCGATGAGCAAGAACGTGATCCGGCGCAAATCGCTCGAGCCTCGATCGCCATCGGAGGCCGACCACGACGCGCGCGATGGCGGCGTGCAGTCCGTCGACCGCGCGCTGTCGATCCTCGAAACGCTGGCCGAAGACGACGAGGGTTATCGCCTCAGCGACCTCGCCGTGCGCACCGGCCTGTCGGCCTCCACCGTCCACCGCCTGCTGGCAACGCTGGAAAACCGCCGCTTCGTGCAGTTCGACCGCGCCGAATCCAAATGGCATGTCGGCGTGCGCAGTTTTACCGTGGGCGCGAGCTTTGCCCGGCGGCGTAATTTCTCCACGCAGGCGATTCCATATCTCCGCAAGCTGCGTGATCTCACCCGCGAGACCGCCAACCTCGCCGTCGTCGACGACGAGTTCATCATCGTGCTGACCCGCATGGAGAGCCGCGAGATCATGCGCTCGCTGACCCAGGTCGGCGGCCGCGTCGCCATGGTGACGTCAGGCGTCGGCAAGGCAGTGCTCGCGACTTATTCGGACGAGGACGTCGGCGCGGTCATCCGCCATCACGGCATGCCCCGCCTGACCGAGAAGTCGATCGTGCGGCCGGGCGACCTGTTCAAGGAGCTCGAGAAGATCCGCAAGCAGGGTTTTGCGCTCGACGATGAAGAAGCCTGTATGGGCCTGCGCTGTATTGCCGCAGTGGTCTACAACGACTGCGCCGAGCCGCTCGCGGCGATTTCCGTCTCGGGCATGACCAGCCGCCTGACCGACGACAGATTGCCGGAAATCGGCCAAATCGTGCGCGAAGTCGCCGGCGAATTGACCGTCGCGCTCGGCGGGGTGATGCCGAAGTCTGGCTAACAAGCAACCGGGCCTGTCGCTGGACAGCATCGGCCGTTTTGGCTGATATGCGACCAAACGACACAATGCGGCAACCGATCAACGACGTCCGCACGAGCCCTGGAGAATGCCCCCATGTTCAAATTTCCCGCGCGCCTTGTCGGCGCAGCCGTCGCGCTGACCCTTGCAGCGGCCGCGCCCGCCTTGGCCCAGCAGCTCGAGCTCAAGCTGATGGCGCCGGCGGCCCCGGGCGGTGGCTGGGACCAGACCGCGCGCTCGATGCAGCAGGCGCTGGTCGCTTCGGGCGTCGCGCGCAGCGTGCAGGTCGTCAACGTTCCCGGCGCCGGCGGCAGCGTCGGCATCGCGCAGTTCGTCAACGGCGCCAAGGGCGACGGCAACCAGCTGATGGTCAACGGCTTCGTCATGGTGGGCGCGCTCGCCATGAACAAGTCGCCTGTCACGCTCGAGCAGGTGACGCCGATCGCGCGCCTCACCGAGGAAATCCAGGTGATCGTGGTGCCGGCGAATTCGCCGATCAAGACCGCGCAGGATCTGGCCGCCGCGGTGAAGGCCGACATCGCCAAGGTGACCTTCGCCGGCGGCTCGGCCGGCGGCGTCGACCATGTCATGGCGGCGCTGTTCGCGGGCGCCGTCGGCGCCGATGCGAAGAAGATCAACTACATCCCGTTCTCCGGCGGCGGCGAATCGCTGGCGGCGATCCTCGGCGGCAAGGTCACCGCGGGCATTTCGGGGCTGAGCGAGTATGAGGGGCAGATCAAGTCCGGCAAGCTGCGCGCGATCGGCGTGACCTCGGAGAAGCGCATCGCCGGCAGCGACATCCCGACCTTTAAGGAACAAGGCATCGACCTCGTGATCGCCAACTGGCGTTCGGTGGTCGCGCCTCCCGGCATCACGCCGGAGCAGCGCAAGACGCTGAGCGATGCGGTCGAGAAGATGGTGAAGTCGGACGCCTGGAAGGAAATCCTCAAGCAGAAGGGCTGGGAGGATGCCTATCTCGGCGGCGACGCCTTCGCCGACTTCCTGAAGAAGGAAACCGTGCGCGTCACCGACGTGCTGAAATCGGTCGGCCTGGTCAAGTCATGACCTCAGGCGATCCCGTCCTGCCGCGGCGCGTCGATCGCGCCGGCATAGTCATCGCTGTATTGCTCGCAGGTCTTGCTGCGGTGCTGGTCTGGGATGCGCGCGGGCTGCAATCCACTGCGATGTACGGGATGGGACCGGAGGCAATGCCGGTCGTGGTCGCCACCGGCCTCGCGCTGCTCGCGATCGGCAATTTCATCGACGCGCTGCGCGGCAATCTGCCGGCGCGCGAGAGCGCCGATCCCGTGCCGGTGGTTCTGATCCTGGTAGGCCTTGCGCTCCTCATTGCCATCATCGGCTTCGGCGGCGGCTTCATCCTGGCGACGTCGGCGCTGTTCGTGACGACGTCGGCGGCGTTTGGGCGCCGTGCCATCGTCGTCGACAGCATCATCGCCCTCGTGATGTCGACCCTCATCTATCTCGCGTTCGACCGGCTGTTGACGCTGAGCCTTCCGACCGGCCCGCTGGAGCGACTGCTGTGATGGACACCTTTGCGGCGCTGGCCCACGGCATGGCGGTCGCCGTCCAGCCGATGAACCTGCTCTATGCGCTGATCGGCGTGTTCCTCGGCACGGCCGTCGGCGTGCTGCCCGGCATCGGCCCGGCCCTGACGGTCGCGCTGCTGCTGCCGGTGACCTACAAGCTCGACCCCGGCGGCTCGCTGATCATGTTCGCCGGCATCTACTACGGCGGCATGTATGGCGGATCGACCACCGCGATCCTGATCAACACGCCCGGCGAGAGCGCCTCGATGGCGACCGCGCTCGAAGGCAACAAGATGGCCAAGGCCGGCCGCGGCGGGCCGGCGCTTGCGACATCCGCGATCGGCTCCTTCGTCGCCGGCACCATCGCTACCATCGGGCTGGCGTTCCTTGCGCCGTGGCTGGTCGATTTCGCCGTTCGCTTCGGTCCCGAGGACTACTTCGCGCTGATGTGCGTCGCCTTCGTCACGGTGTCGGCGACCTTCGGCGATTCTCCGATCCGCGGCCTGACCAGCCTGTTCATCGGCCTGACGCTGGGCCTCGTCGGCATCGACAAGCTGACGGGGCAGGCGCGGCTTGCGTTCGGTGTTCCTGAATTGCTCGACGGCGTCGAGGTGACCACGCTTGCGGTCGGCCTGTTCGCAGTGGGCGAGGCGCTCTACGTCGCATCGCGCCGCCACCACACCGAGGAGAAGCTCGAGCCGGTGCGCGGCTCGTTGTGGATGACCAAGGAAGACTGGAAGCGCTCGTGGAAGCCGTGGCTGCGGGGAACCATGTTCGGCTTCCCGATCGGCGCGCTGCCCGCGGGCGGCGCGGAGATCCCGACCTTCCTGTCCTATTCCACCGAGAAGCGACTCACAAAACATCCGGAAGAATTCGGCAAAGGCGCGATCGAAGGCGTCGCGGGACCGGAGGCCGCCAACAACGCCTCCGCCGCCGGCACGCTGGTGCCGCTGCTGACGCTGGGATTGCCGACCTCGGCGACGGCCGCGATGATGCTGGCGGGGTTCCAGCAGTACGGCCTTAATCCGGGGCCGCTGCTGTTTGCCGAGCGGCCTGACCTCGTGTGGGGCCTGATCGCCAGTCTCTTCATCGCCAATTGCATGTTGCTGGTGCTCAATCTGCCGCTGGTCGGCCTGTGGGTGCGGCTGCTCGCGATCCCGCAGCCCTGGCTCTATGCCGGCATCCTCGTGTTCGCGACCATGGGCACCATCGCCGCAAAGCCCTCGGTCGTCGAATTGTCGATGCTGGCCGGCTTCGGCGTGCTCGGTTTCCTGATGCGCCGGTTCGACTTTCCGATCGCGCCCGTCGTCGTCGGCCTGATCCTCGGTCCGATCGCCGAGAGCCAGCTGCGCAGAGCGCTCGCAATCAGTCTCGGCGATCCCATAACGCTGCTCCAGAGCCCGATCTCGGCGACGCTGCTCGGCATCGCGCTGGTTGCGCTGCTGGCCCCGTTCGTGCTGAAGGGGATGGGGCGCTTCAAGGCGAACGAGGACTAGCCGTCCCGGCGCGCGCGTCCTCTAATGCTGCGTCCAGCCCGTTGAGGAAACGCCATGCCGTCGGAACTTCGCTCGCCCCGTCTCGCCGTTCTGATCGATGCCGACAACGCCTCTGCGAAGATTGCGGATGGCCTGTTCGAGGAGATTGCCAAGATTGGCGAAGCCAGCGTCCGCCGCATCTACGGCGACTTCTCCAATGCACGGTCCAGGGGCTGGGCCGACATCCTGTCCAAACACGCCATCATCCCGCAGCAGCAATTCGCCTATACGACGGGAAAGAATGCTTCCGACATAACCCTGGTCATCGACGCCATGGACCTGCTCCACAGCGGCCGGTTCGACGGCTTTTGCCTGGTCTCGTCCGACAGCGATTTTACCCGTCTGGCCGCCCGCATCCGTGAGCAGGGCGTCGATGTGTTCGGGTTCGGCGAGCAGAAGACGCCGGAAAGCTTCAGGCAGGCCTGCCGAAGGTTCGTCTACACCGAGAACCTGGTCTCCGTCCCGGCGACCACCCAGGATGCCGCCTCAAGATCGACGTCGCTTCAGCCGCCCGATGCCGCCACGCCCATCATCAAGAAGGTCATCACCCAGATGGAGAGCGAGGACGGCTGGGTCGCGCTCGGTGAAGTCGGCCGGCAGCTCGCCAATCTGGCCTCGGATTTCGATCCGAGAACGTTCGGGTTCCGCAAGCTGAGCGACCTCGTGCGCAAGACGAATTCGTTCGAGATCGACGAGCCAAAGGGCCGGTCGATGCGAATTCGGGTCAAGCCCGCCGCCGCCGCACCGCCGAGAAGGCGGAACCCGCGCAGGCCTGCAAGGGTGGGGACGACGGGCAGTTCGGCGCCCAAGGCGTAAGCAGGGCCTGCCGTTATATTTGCGCTTGCCCGCTATAGCGCAGGGCGTAACCATCGCTGGGCCGTAACGCCACGCGAGGGTCCGATGACCAGACTTACCCGCTTCGCCGTCGCACCGCTGCATTCGATGACCCGGCGTCTGGCCGATGTCGCCTCCGCCCGCGTCGCACCGGATCTCGTGGTCACGGGGGCGCGGCTGCTTTCGACCTATTCGGAGCGCATCCATCCCGGTCGGGAGGTCTGGATCACCGGCGGCCGCGTCGCAGCGGTGAAGCCGGCCGGGGCGGCGAAGAAGGTCTGGGGCGGAGTGCCGCTTTACGACGCCGCCGGCGGCCTCATCGCGCCGGGGCTGGTCGATCCGCACATCCACATCGAATCCTCCATGGTGACGGCCTGCGCCTATGCCGAGGCTGCGCTCCTCAACGGCACCACCACGATCTTCTGCGACAGCCACGAGATCGGCAACGTCATGGATGTCGCCGGTGTCGAGGCGATGCTCGAGGACGCGCGCGAGGCGCCGCTCTCGATCTTTTTGACGGTGCCGAGCACGGTGCCGGCCACGTCGGCGGAACTGGAGACCGCGGGCGGCGATCTCACGCCGGACAAGATCGCCGGCCTGTTCGACCGCTGGCCCGAAGCGGTCGCGCTCGGCGAGAAGATGGATTTCGTGCCTGTCACGATGGGTGACGAGCGTAGCCATGCCATCCTTGCCGCTGCCTTGAAGCGGGGACGGCCGGTGTCCGGACACGTTTACGGCCGCGAATTCGTCGCAGCCTATGCGGCGAGCGGCGTCACCGACACCCATGAGGCGATCGATCGCGACATCGCCGACGATCTGCTCGACGCCGGCGTCTGGGTGTTCCTGCGCGGCGGTCCGCCGACCACGCCCTGGCACTCGCTGCCGCAGGCGATCCGCACCATCACCGAGCTCGGCGCGTCGCACAAACGTACGGCCGTGTGCACCGACGACCGTGATGCCGACGATCTTCTGCTGTTCGGTCTCGACTGGGTGGTGCGCGAGGCCGTAAAGGCCGGCATGTCGCCCGAACAGGCCTGGTCGATGGGCTCGCTGCATGGCGCCACACGCTTCGGCATGGAGGGCGATATTGGCGGGCTCGGCGGCGGCCGCCGCGCGGATCTCGTACTGATGGACGATCAGCTCAAGCCGCAATGCACCTGGTATGGCGGCGAGCTGGTGGTCGAGCATGGCAAGATCACGCCGCGGCTCGATCAGGCGCTGTCGCAACGCTATCAATATCCGAAGGCGGCCTATGCGACCGTCAAGCTTCCGGAGGAGGTCAAGCTGACGCCGGAGCTGCCGGCGAAGGCGTGTACCGTCAATGCCATCAAGACCGCGCTGCCGGGCATTACGCTGATCCATGAGAAGCTCGCGATCGAGCCGGCCAAGGATTGGCCGTCGCTGTTTGAGCGCTACGGCCTGTGCTTCGTCACGGTGGTCGAGCGCCACGGCAAGTCGGCCGGCAATGTCGCTTACGGCCTGCTGAAGGATTTCGGCCTGAAGCGCGGGGCGGTCGCCTCCAGCGTCGGGCACGACAGCCATAACATCATCGTCGCCGGCACCAACGAGGGCGACATGCAGGCGGCGATATCGGCCATCAAGGCGGAGCAGGGCGGCGTTTGCGTCGTCGCCGACGGCAAGGTGAGGGCGATGGTCCCGCTGCCAATCGCCGGCCTGCTCTCCGACAAACGGGTCACCGAGGTCGCCGAAGCGGTCAAGGTGCTGAAGAAGGAATGGGCGGAAGCCGGCTGCACCATCCCCTACATGGGCTTCAATTTGATTCCGCTATCGGTCATTCCGGAAATTCGCATCACAGACAAGGGCCTCGTGCTGGTGCCGCAGATGGAGCTGGCGCCACTGTTCGAGTAGCGGCTTTCACGCCTATGTCGATCTAACCGCTTGAGACCGCCGCAGTTTTTCCGCGGTTGCCGCATCGTGGAAAATAAAATCGATCTCGTTGAGATCGCATCTTGCACGCCTGATGATCGCACTCGCTGACGCAACTCAAGCGAGGTCCGATATGGCGAAGATGCGAGCCGTCGATGCTGCCGTGCGAATTCTGGAGAAAGAGGGCATCTCGACTGCCTTCGGCGTTCCCGGGGCCGCGATCAATCCGCTGTACTCGGCGCTGAAGAAGCGCGGGTCGATCCGCCACATTCTCGCGCGCCATGTCGAGGGCGCCTCGCATATGGCCGAGGGCTATACGCGGGCGAAGGCCGGCAATATCGGCGTCTGCATCGGCACGTCGGGGCCGGCCGGCACCGACATGATCACCGGGCTCTATTCGGCGATCGCCGATTCCATTCCGATCCTCTGCATCACCGGTCAGGCGCCGCGCGCGCGGCTCTACAAGGAAGACTTCCAGGCCGTCGATATCGAGTCGATCGCAAAGCCCGTGACCAAATGGGCTGTGACCGTGCGCGAGCCGGCGCTGGTGCCGCGTGTGTTCAGCCAGGCCTTTCACATCATGCGCTCGGGCCGGCCGGGTTCGGTGCTGATCGACATGCCGCTCGACGTGCAGCTGGCCGAGATCGAGTTCGACGACGAGACCTATGAGCCGCTGTCGGTCTACAAGCCCACCGCGACGCGCAAGCAGGTCGAGAAGGCGCTGGAGATGCTCAATGCCGCCGAGCGGCCGCTGATCGTCGCCGGTGGCGGTATCATCAACGCCGACGCCTCGGACCTGCTGGTGGAATTCGCCGAGATTGCCAACGTGCCGGTCGTGCCAACGCTGATGGGGTGGGGCGCGATCCCCGACGACCACGTGCTGATGGCCGGCATGGTCGGCCTTCAGACCAGCCACCGCTATGGCAATGCGACCATGCTGGAATCCGACTTCGTGCTCGGCATCGGCAACCGCTGGGCCAACCGTCACACCGGCTCGGTCGAGACCTACACCAAGGGCCGCACCTTCGTGCATGTCGACATCGAGCCGACCCAGATCGGGCGCGTGTTCAATCCCGATCTCGGCATCGTCTCGGACGCCAAGGCCGCGCTCGAGCTCTTCGTCACCGTCGCCAGGGAGTGGCGGCGGTCAGGCAGGTTGCGCGAGCGCCAGGCGTGGCCCGCGGCCTGCCGCGATCGCAAGAAGACGATGCTGCGCAAGAGCCATTTCGACAACGTCCCGATCAAGCCGCAGCGCGTCTATGAAGAGATGAACAAGGCGTTCGGCCGCGACACCACCTATGTCACCGTGATCGGCTTGTCGCAGATCGCCGGCGCGCAGTTCCTGGGCGTCTACAAGCCGCGCAACTGGATCAATGCCGGGCAAGCCGGCCCGCTCGGCTGGACGCTGCCTGCCGCGCTCGGAGTGCGTGCGGCATGCCCGGATCGCGAGATCGTCGCGCTATCCGGCGATTACGACTTCCAGTTCCTGATCGAGGAGCTCGCGGTCGGCGCGCAGTTCAATCTGCCCTACATCCACGTCGTCGTGAACAATTCCTATCTCGGCCTGATCCGCCAGGCCCAGCGCGGCTTCGATATGGATTACCACGTCCAGCTCTCCTTCGAGAACGTCAACGCACCGGAGCTCGGTGGCTACGGCGTCGACCATGTCGCGGTCGCCGAAGGCCTGGGCTGCAAGGCGATCCGCGTCACCGATCCCAAGGATACGCAGGCCGCGTTTGCGACCGCGCGTGAATTGATGGCGAAGCACCGCGTGCCCGTCGTGGTCGAGTTCATTCTCGAACGCGTCACCAACATCGCGATGGGCACGGAGATCGACAACATCGTCGAGTTCGAGGAGGTGCTGGATCTGCCGCTCGACGAGGTCTCGACCGCGCGGCCGGGCGTGCTGCAGCCGGCGGAATAGGGGGAACAGCATCATGCCGAAATTTGCCGCCAACCTCACCATGCTCTTCAACGAGATGCCGTTTCCCGACCGCTTCGCCGCGGCGAAAGCAGCGGGGTTCTCCGGGGTCGAGTATCTCTTCCCCTACGATTTCGACAAGGCGCTGCTGCGCGAGCAGCTCGAGGCTCACGGGCTGACGCAGGTGCTGCACAATCTTCCAGCGGGCAATTGGGCGGCGGGCGAGCGCGGCATCGCGATCCTGCCCGATCGCGTCAGTGAATTTCGCGACGGTGTGTTCCGTGCCATCGACTACGCCAAGGCGCTCGATTGCGAGCAGCTCAATTGCCTCGTCGGCATCGCGCCTGCCGACGCCGACCCGCGCGAGCTCAACGAAACGCTGGTTGGCAACCTTCGCTTTGCCGCCTCGACGCTGGCGCGCGAGAACATCAAGCTCCTGGTCGAGCCGATCAACACGCTCGACATTCCCGGCTTCTTTCTCAACGGCACCGAGCAGGCGGTGCAGCTGATCTCCGAGGTGCGGTCGAACAATTTGTTCGTCCAGTACGACATCTATCATATGCAGATCATGGAGGGCGATCTCGCCCGCACCATGCAGGAATATCTGCCGCAGATCGCGCACATCCAACTCGCCGACAATCCGGGCCGCCATGAGCCCGGCACCGGCGAGATCAACTACCCCTTCCTGTTCCGCCACCTCGACGCGATCGGCTATCGCGGCTGGATCGGCTGCGAATACAAGCCGCGCACCACGACGCTGGAAGGCCTGTCCTGGCACGCCGCGCAGACATTTGAGACCTGAGGAAACGTAGACATGATCGACATCGGCTTCATCGGACTTGGCACCATGGGACGGCCGATGGCCGGCCACCTTCTGGCCGCGGGCCATCGCGTGCTGCTCCACGACGTTGCGCCCGTGTCGTCCGAGCTGATCGCGGCGGGCGGCATCGCCTGCAAGTCGGCCAAGGAGGTCGCGGAGGAGGCGGATGCGGTCATCATCATGGTGCCCGACACCCCGCATGTGGAGGCGGTGCTGTTCGGTAAGGACGGTGTCGCGAGCGGCATTTCCAAAGGCAAGATCGTCGTCGACATGAGCTCGATCTCGCCGCTGGCGACCAAGGAGTTTGCGAAGAAGATCGAGGCGCTGGGGGCGGACTATCTCGACGCGCCGGTGTCGGGCGGCGAGGTCGGGGCAAAGGCCGCGACCCTCACCATCATGGTCGGCGGCCCGGAGCGGGCCTTTGGCACCATGAAGCCGATCTTCGACAAGATGGGCAAGAACGTCACGCATGTCGGCGCCAATGGCGATGGCCAGACGACGAAGGTGGCCAACCAGATCATCGTCGCGCTGACGATCGAGGCGGTGAGCGAAGCGCTGCTGTTCGCATCGAAAGCCGGTGCAAACCCTGCGCTGGTACGCAAGGCGCTGATGGGCGGCTTTGCCTCGTCACGGATTCTCGAAGTGCACGGCGAGCGTATGGTGAAGCGCAATTTCGAGCCCGGTTTCCGCATCGAGCTGCACCAGAAGGATCTCAACCTCGCGTTGGAAGGTGCGCGCGCGCTCGGCCTGTCGCTGCCGAGCACGGCGGTGGCGCAGCAATTGTTCTCGTCCTGCGCGGCGCATGGCGGCAAGGCCTGGGATCATTCCGCGATGGTGCGCGCACTGGAACTGATGGCGGGCCACGAGATCGCCACGACCTGAACTGTTACCCGGTAACAGTCTCCAGATTTGACGTGCCTTTCATCATGGGGGAACCGGAACAATGCTCCGGTCCCGCGGTTGACGGCGCATCAACAAACACTGGAGAGTGTGGACATGAAGACCCGTCTTGCGATTTCGCTGGCTGCCGTGTCGCTGCTGGCGTCGAGTGCAGCCTTTGCCCAGTCAACGACCGAACAGGGCGCCAGGGACGGCGCGCGCGCCGGTGGCGACATCGGCGGGCCGATCGGCGCGATGGTCGGCGGCACTGTCGGTGCGGCCGTCGGCGCGGGCCTCGAAATTCCGAATGCCGTGCTCGGCGGAATCCCGCGCGACGACTCCGTCGTGATCCACGAGCGCGTCGTCGTCGGCGAGCCGCTGCCCCCGACCGTGGTGCTGCGCCCCGTGCCGAACTACACCGAGTATCGCTATGCGGTCGTGAACGACCGCCGCGTCATCGTCGAACCGCGCACGCGCCGCGTCGTCAAGATCATCGACTGATCGGTCAGAGCGTGAAGGCTTTGAAGAGCCGGGCCCTGCGGAGCGTCACTCCGCGGGGCCCTAGTTCGTCAGGGCCGAACTGGCGCGGAAGCGCGCCATGATCCAATCGGCGACGGCGGCGAGCGCAAAGCCGATGCAGGCGGTGCCGGCATCGACCAAAAAATCTTCCAGCCGCGCATGTCGTCCCGGTGCCCAGAACTGCATCAGCTCGAGCGCGCTGATCAGGACCACCGCGACGGCGGCGACGGCCCAGCGGCGATTCCGGTAGGCGAGGCCGAAGGCCAGTCCCACCAAGATGAAGGCGAGGGCGTGCTCGCCGTCCTGGCCGAGATCGGAATGGGGCCGCAGGCCGGGCGGGCCGAGGGTTGCGAAAGTGACGGCGGCCGCGAGCAGCCAGGCAAAAAATCGAACAAAAATAGGCATCCGGTGCCGATAGCACGGATTGGCAACGGCCTGTTACGGGGCGGGGATCAGATCGCCGTGTAGTTAATGACGAAACGTTAAAGTGGCTCGCGCACGCCCAGGCCGTGCATGAAGCGTTCCCGGATCTGGACGGGATCCCTGCGGGTGGTGCCGACGCCCGGCTTGTCGTCGATGCGGACCGCGATCAGGCTCGGCTCGGAGGCGGACATGGCCCCGTCGACCAGCCGCTCGAAATCCTCCTCGTCCGCGGCCCAGGCGCTGTTGGTAAGTCCCGAGCCTGTGGCGATCGCGACGATGTCGGCGACGCCAGCGGCCGGTGTCGGCTGCGCACCGGTGATCTGGTAGATGCCGTTGTCCATCACGATCATGATGAGATTCTTCGGCTTCAACGCCGCAATCGTCGCGAGCGCGCCGAGCTGCATCAGCAGCGAGCCGTCGCCTTCGAGCGCGAAGACGCGGCGATCGGGCTGGGCCAGCGCGACGCCCAATGCAATCGGGAAAGCCAGCCCCATGCTGCCGAGCATGTAGAAGTTCTGCGGGCGATGGCCGGCGGCCCAGAGATCGAAATTGGTGTTGCCGATGCCGCCGATCACCGCTTCCTCGTGCTTGAGCTTGGCGATCAGGCGCGAGGTGACATCGAAGCGGTTCATGACCTTGGTGTTGCGATTGTCCGAATCTGTGCTCATTCTTGCCGGCCTCACTTGTCGAAAACCTTGCCGCCGGTGAGCAGCGGGTTGAGGATCAGCGCCACCGGCGCCTGCGTGGTGACGGCCTGCTTGATCGAGCGGTCGGCGATGAATTCGAGCTCGTCGAGCCGGGTGATGGTGTGGTGCTCCAGCGCGAGTGAATCCAGCACCGGGCGCATGGTCCGGCAGACCAGCGACTGCCCGTAATTGAACTCGCCAAGCGTGCCGCGCTCGGAGACGAACATGATCAGCGGGATCTGGTAGGGCACCGCGAGCGAGGCCAGCACGTTGGCGAGCGTGGCGAAGCCGGAGGTCTGCATCAGCACCGCGCCGCGACGCCCGCCCATCCAGGCGCCGGAGACGATGCCGACGGCCTCCTCCTCGCGGGCGGTGGCAAAGGTGGTGAAGAAGGGGTCGGCGTGCAGATTCTTGATCAGCGGCGTCAGCACGCGGTCGGGCACGTAAGGGATCAGGCTGATCTCGTTCCGCTTCAGGGTCTGCAGGACGATGCCGTGCCAGCTCCTGTCGCTGGCGCCTTGTGCCGCCTGGGGCGAGGTCTGCTGTTCCGCAAGCGCCATTACGTTCTCCCTTGAGCCGCGCATGCTTCTTGGTTCTGGCCGTCGCGGCGGTCTGCCGAACTTGACGCAGGCAGCGGGATTGTCAACATGTCCGGGCCGGCACCGTGATCTGCGCCAGACGGCCTGCCGTGGCCGGCACCGCCATGTCATAAGCGGCGATAATGCAAAAACGGGAGGGACGCATGGACGGAGCGCGGGGAGCGCTGGCCTTGCGGGTCTCCTTGAGAGAGCCGGAAGGGTCCTGATGTCCGTCAATAGCAAGCGCGTCTTCTACGTCAAATACCTGGCCAATCCGATCTATATCGACATCCTGAAGGCGCGGTCCGACGTCCGGCTCGATCGCATCGAGAACGAAAGCCCCGAAGATTTCTACGCCCCGATCCTGAACGCGGCGCATGTTTACCAGATCGGCGCCGCCCGCGACGAACTTGCCCCGCATTTCCATGTCGATGCCGCCTTCCTGAAGCGCACGCCGAACCTGTTGCTGGTCTCCAGCAATGGCGCGGGCTTCGACCCCGTCGACGTCGAGGCCTGCACCGATGCGGGCGTGCTGGTCGTCAACCAGTCCGGCGGCAACGCGCATTCCGTCGCCGAGCATGCGCTGGCGATGATGCTGACGCTGTCCAAGCGCATCATCCAGTCCGACCGCAAGCTCCGCAGGGAGGCCAACGTCAACCGCAACGAGCTCGTCGGCAACGAGGTCGAGCACAAGACCGTCGGCATCATCGGCCTCGGCAATGTCGGCCGCCGTATTGGCGCGCTGTGCAAGGGCCTGCTCGGCATGAAGGTGCTGGCTTACGATCCGTACCTGACGGCTGAGGTGATGGCCGAGCGGGGCGGCGAGAAGGTGGAGCTCGACGAGTTGCTGCGCCGCGCCGATTTTGTCTCGATCTCCTGTCCGCTCGACAAGAAAAGCCGCAACATGATCAGCACGCGCGAATTCGCGCTGATGCAGCCGCACGCCTATTTCATCACCACGGCGCGCGGCTTCATTCACGACGAGGATGCGCTGCTCCAGGCGCTCCGCGACAAGCGCATCGCCGGCGCCGGCCTCGACGTCTGGTCGAAGGAGCCGCCGCCGCCCGAGCATCCGCTGCTCCAGTTCGACAACGTGCTGGCGAGCCCGCACACCGCGGGCGTGACGATCGAGGCGCGCCAGAACATGGGCCGCATCGCCGCCGAGCAGGTGCTGGACACGCTCGACGGCGAACGCCCGCCGCGCATCATCAACCCCGAAGTCTGGCCGGTTTATGCGGAGCGCTTCAAGCAGGCGTTCGGTGTGACGCCGGGGTAGGGCGCGGACTCATTAAAGCCAAAGCGGACATCGACCAGCCAACAATTTCCGCTGAATCGGTCGAAAATGACCCAAGGTGGACATCACATCGGTTGCTTTTTCCGCCAGGGATAAAGCTATTCTAAATCCTGCGCTGGTAGCTTCAGTTACATGGCGTGGATTGTGGGTTTGGCGGTTTTAGTTTTTTTCTACCGTCGTGCGACACGAGCGGGCGACCGGCTCGCGGAACTGAAACCGACGGGAATGCTGCGCTCGCCGCTGTTCCACGCGCAAACGGCACTCCTCTGCGTGCTCGTGATGCTCATGTTGGCCCCAAGTTATCTGCCTCACGAGCAGTGGGCTGTCGCGGCTTATCTCGCCTCATTGGTCATCGTGCTCGCAGCGCTCTTGCTTGTGCGACGCGCATTGAAATGGCGCTACCCAATTTGAGGCGATCACCTCTGCAACTGGCCCATCGCGTCATTTGCTGCGGCTGCACAACGGCGGTCGCTGTCGGAGCGAAGCGGACATATGCGAATTCATGAGTACGCGCCCTAAGGGCGCGCGAAATCTGATCGCGCTCTGATCGTTGGTTACGAGGATGAAAACAGAAAGCGGCGGATTTTATTGATGGCGTGAATGAACACGTATGACTTGTGCTGTAGATCAGGGTTCATGAGCATATTTTCGATTGCGACATCCGGACTTTCTGCGGCGAGTTTGCGCGTGAACGTGGCCGCGAGCAATATCGCCAACATCCGCACGACCGGCCCGCTACCTGCGTCAGGTGGATCGGGCACATCGGCCGGTGCGGGTAGTCCCAGCATCGGCCCGACTTTTCCCGCGGCTTATGTGCCGCTGCGGGTCGATCAGGTCTCTCAATCGAGCGGCTCGACGCCGGGCGGTACGGTTGCGACCGTGTCGGCGGTTTCGCCGAGCTATATCGCGCAATCCGACCCCGGCGCTCCCTTCGCAAACGAGGACGGCCTGGTCGCCGCGCCCAATGTCGATCTCGCCAGCGAATTCGCTGAGCTTGCGACCGCAAAGTACAGCTTCATTGCCAATGCGAAGGTCATTCAAGCCTACGCCGAGACTGAAGATACGCTGCTCGATATCAAGACGTGATGGCTGATGTCGGCCTGTCTTGCCGGCATCCTACCCGTCCGCCCTCCATCGGCATAACGCCGGGGTAAGGCGTCTCTACCCCAGCTTCGCGCCAAGTTGTTGGAACACGGCCTCGCAAGTCATGAGGTCGAGATGGCCGCCGCCCGCGTTCTTGAAGAAGGTGATGTCGGACGGTGACGTTCGTCCTTGCACGCGGCCGCCGGCGAGGTCGTAGAGGTCGCCGAGGACATCGGTCTCGCTGATCGCGCCGCTCGCGATCGGTTGCAGAATGTCGCCGACGCCGTGGAAGGCGGATTCCCGCCGATCCACGAAGACGCGCGACAGCTTTGCCGCCTCGTCATCGGCTTCGCGCGTTTGTGGCGTGTAGCCGCCGACGAGGTCGAGATGCGTGCCTGGCCGCAGGTTTTGGCCCTTGATCAGCGGTTGATGCGACCTCGTGCAGGTGGTGATGAGGTCGGCCTCGCGCGTCGCGGCGTCGAGATCTGTGATCACCTCCGCCGTCACGCCGTCCGCCGTCAGTCGCTGGGCGAGATCATCCGCCCGGTCCGGGCTCCGATTCCAGATCAGCACGCGTTGCAGCGACGGCCGCGCGGTGCGATGCCCCCGGATCAGCCATTCCGACATCTCACCGGCGCCGACGCAAAGCAGCGTCTCGGGATTCGGTGATGCCAGCAATTTCGTGCCCAAGGCGGAGTCCGCAGCCGTACGCCAATGCGTGATCTCTGTGCCGTCCATCGCCGCCAACGGCCGTCCATTCTTGCCGTCGAACAGCACGCACACGGCCTGCACCGCCGGCATCTTCCCTTCCGCCAGATTGGCCGGAAAGCTGGTGAACATCTTGCTGGCCATGTACCGGCCGGGATCGACCGCGCTCCGGATCACGTATTGCGCCTTCTCACCGCCGAGGAAGGCGTCGAGCACCTCCATCTTCGGCCGGCGGTGCGCTTCTTCCAGGGCCGCGATGAGGATCGGAAACGTCAAAACCTTCGTGACTTCGGTGTCGGAGACAAAGTGCAAGGCAAGATCCTCATGGAAGCGGCCGGCATCCCGGCTTAGACCCGGGTGGCCGGTTCCGCAATGGATTGTCCGCACTGCCTCATCGACTTTGATCCGCGTCAAAATCTCCTTTCCCGGTTCAGGCTAAATGGGATTAGAGTGCCGCCGGGGCAGGCTGGCGCAGGCAGGAGGTCCCATGTCAACTTATGTCGTCAGGTTCATGAAGGACGTGCTCGGCCAGTACGGCCGGCAGATCGAGGTTTGCCAGGGCACGCTCGAAATCGACGCCACCGATGAGAACGAAGCCAGGGAGCGGGCGAAGGCGAGGTTTTGCAAGGACCAGGCGTTGCATCACTGGTCGCTGCATGCCGACCGGATCCAGGTCAAACCGGCTGACTTTCCCTCGTAAGGTTTAACGGCCCGGTGCCGGTAGCGTCGGCGGAGCGGTGACGCCCGCGCCGAGCGATCGCTGCACCATGACCGTGTCCGACCAGCGGCCGTGGCGATAGGCGACACCGCAGAGCAGGCCGGCGCGCGCGAAGCCGAACTTTTCGTGCAACGCCAGCGACGGCGCGTTGTCGGCGTCGATATAGCCGATCATCTGGCGGAAGCCGGCCGCCGCGCACGCATCGATCATTCCCTGCAGCAACAGCCGGCCGACGCCACGGCCGAGATGCTCGTGGTGGACGTAGATCGAATGCTTGGCGGTGTAGCGGTAGGCCGGACGCTTGCGGAACAGCACGGCATAGGCATAGCCGACCACCTCGCCGCGGTAGGTCGCGACCAGATGCGGCAGGCGGGTCTGCTTCAGGTTCTTGCGGCGGTCGCGCAGATCGTCCGGTTCGGGCGCGCCGGTTCCCTCGACGTCGCGCGGCACCCCATTTCGGACGTGATGGCGGTAGATCGCCAGCATCGCCTCGACATCGCTCTCCCGTGAGGGGCGGACCAGAACCGGTTCGTCATCTGTACGCGCAATCGCTGTTTCGTTCATCGGCACCTACTCGGCAACGACGTAAGTATAGAGGCCGATGCGGCCCTGCGCATCGATCTCCTTGTAGACGCCCTGGATCTCCACATCGAAGCCCGGGAACTTGTTGAAGCAGGTCTCGAACATCTTGAGATAATCCACCATGGGCTTGGCCCGCTCCGTCAGCCGCTCGCCAGGGACGATGGTGGCGATGCCGGGCGGGTAGACCACGAAGGGCGTGGTGGCGATGCGGCCCGCGATCGCCTCGATCGGCAGATAGTCGACGTCGTTCTTGAACAGATAGCGCGCGGCATCGCGGGGCGACATCGCGATCTCGGGCATGTGCTCGGGCATGAACTGCCGGGCCTGGAGGGCGCTGACATCGGCGGCGCGGAAGAAGCGGTGCATGTCGCCGCAGAGATCGCGCAGCCGCACGCCGGCATAGCGCGCCTGGCGCCGCTGGTAGAATTCAGGGATGACGTCGGCCAGCAACGCGTTGTCGTCATGCAACCTTTTGAATGCGACAAGTCCGGAGATCAGCGTGCCGGCCTTGCTCGCCTCGACGCCGGGGGTGAGCAGGAAGAGCAGGGAGTTGAGGTCGTTCTTCTCAGGGACGATGCGGTTTTCGCGCAGATACTGCGCGACCACAGGCGCGGGGATGCCGTGCTCGGCATAGGCGCCGGTGGTGCGATCGAAGCCGGGCGTCAGCAGCGTCAGCTTGTTCGGGTCGGTCATGGCAAAGCCTTCCGCGAGATCGGGAAAGCCGTGCCAGTTGGTATCTGGCGAGAGCTGCCACAGCGCCGGATTGGTGGCGAGCTCATCGGTTGAGAGGGTCTCCCAGGCGACGTTGTGCGCGGCGCCGGGGCGGCTGACGTCGGGAATCGCGACGCGATCGGGAACGAAGGGCTCGAAGAACCAGCGGCGATCCGGATTTTGCTCCTTCTCCTCGAACTCCCGGCGCATGGCGCGGATCTTCTTGCGCAGCTCGATGCCGAGCCGGATCGTGTCGTCCCACAGCACCTCGCCCGAGCGGCCCTTCATCATCTGAGCGCCGACGTCGAGAGAGGCGAACAGCGGGTAGAACGGCGAGGTCGAGGCGTGCTGCATGAAGCTCTCGTTGAAGCGGCGGTGTTCGACGCGCCGCTTCTGGCCGCGGATGTGGCGGTCCTTGATGTGGATCTGGGAGGCCTGCGAGAAGCTCGCGAGTTGCTTGTGGGTGGATTGCGTCGCGATGATGCCGGGCGCTTCGGGAGGAAGGTTCGCCAGCCCCATGGCGAAGCGGCCGGCATAGAGCGGGTGGAACTTCATGAAGCCGGCCCAGGCCTCGTCGAACAGGATGTACTCGCAGAGATGGCCGATGCGCTTCAGGATCATCTCGGCGCTGTGGATCGAGCCGTCATAGGTGCACTGCTCGACCACGGCGA
This sequence comes from Bradyrhizobium japonicum USDA 6, assembly GCF_000284375.1. Lineage (NCBI taxonomy): Bacteria > Pseudomonadati > Pseudomonadota > Alphaproteobacteria > Hyphomicrobiales > Nitrobacteraceae > Bradyrhizobium > Bradyrhizobium japonicum. The sequence continues at coordinate 6,722,999 of NC_017249.1, read as the reverse complement.
CGCGGAACGGCCGCTCCTTGCGCCAGGCGTCCTTGTCCGTCACCAGCGGATGGTTCCGGATCGCCTCGCGCAGGGCCTTCTCGTCGAGCATGTCCCAGCGCATCGGGCCGATCAGGCCCCAGGCATTGCGGATGGTCGGTACGTAGACCGGGACGCCGCCATTGATCATCAGCGCGCCATGATGGGCGGCCTTGTGGTTGTTGCGGTCGAACAGAACGAGGTCGCCGTCGGTGACGAGGGCGCCGAGCGCGACCTTGTTCGAGGTCGAGGTGCCGTTGAGCACGAAATAGGTCTTCTCCGCGCCAAAAATCTGCGCGGCTTCTTTCTGCGCCCTCAGGGCGGGACCCTCGTGGGTGAGGAGGTCGCCGAGGTCGAGCACGGAATTGTCGAGGTCGTCGCGGAACACGGATTCGCCGAGATGCTCGACGAAGACCCGGCCGATCGGGCTGCGGTTGTAGAACACGCCGCCATTGTGACCCGGACAGGTCCAGAGCTGGTTGCCTTCCTCGGCATAATCGACCAGCGCGCCGAAGAACGGCGTCTTCAGGTTCTCGGCATATTGCTTGAGCCGGCTGATCAAATTCTTGGCGATGAAGGTCGGCGTCTCCTCGGACAGGAAGACATAGCCGTCGATGAAGTCGAGCACCTCGACCGGCAAATCCTCGAAGCGCTTGCGTCGGATCAGGAGGATGATCGGGAAGTCGAGGCCGCGGCGCCGCATCAGGTTGATCAGCGCCGAGGTCTTCCCCTCGAGGCCCTTCTTGCCCCAGTCCACCACCATGCAGCCGATCGCGGCGTCGGTCTGCACCGCGATCTCGGCGTCCTCCAGTCTGCGGGCCCTCACGACCTCGAAGCCGGAGCGCTGGATCTCCTCGATAATCTGGTTGAAGCGGATGCCTTCCAGATCGTCGGCGTCGAACACAGGTGCGGCGAACAGGAAGTTGAAGCGCTTGAAATAATCCATGGTGTGTCCCGAATGTACTGAGACTGGCAGGTCTCTGCACTTTCGATGACAGTTCTATGACAGTCGCCCGATCCGGCGGGGATCGTGTGACGGGCGATCAGTCCAGCAACTTGTCCAGCGTGATCGGGAAGCGCCGGATGCGCTTGCCGGTGGCGTGATAGATCGCGTTCGCGATTGCCGCAGGCACGCCGACGATGCCGATCTCGCCAAGGCCCTTGACGCCCAGCCTGTTGATCCGGTCGTCGGGTTCGTCGACGAAAATGACGTCGATGTCGTGAACGTCGGCATTCACGGGAATGTGGTACTCGGCGATGTTCGCGTTCATGATCCGGCCGAAGCGGTGATCCATCACCGTCTCCTCGTGCAGCGCCATTCCGATGCCCCAGACCACGCCGCCCATGATCTGGCTGCGGCCGGTCTTGGTATTGAGGATACGGCCGGCTGCGACCGCGCTCACGACGCGCGTGACGCGGATGACGCCCAATTCTTCGTCGACCTTGACCTCGGCGAAGACCGCCGAATGGGTGTTGCGCGCGTGCGACCTGTCCTCCGCGAAATGATTGAGCTTCTGCTTCTCGATCCGCTCGAGCTTGCCATGGCGCATCGCATCGGCGATCGAGACGGCACGAGCCTTGTCGCCGGCCTTGGCGATCGCGCCGTCGACAAGGATCACGTCGGGCGCATCGACGCCGCCGAGGGGCGAGGCGGGCATCGCCTTGGCGAGCCGTGCGAGCTCCAGGCGAATGTCTTCGGCCGCGCCCAGCACGGCGTGCGCGCTCGACGCCGCCATCCAGGAACCGCCTTCGACGGGGGCCTGCGGCAAGGTCGAATCGGCAAGCTTCACGTCGATATTCTCGATCGGCAGCCCGAGTGCGTCGGCGGCCACCTGTGCCACGATGGTGTAGGTGCCTGTGCCGATATCGGAGGCGGCGCAGGATACTTCGGCATGGCCGTTCGACGTCAGCACGATGCGGACGGCGACCGGCATCTGAAGCGCCTCCCACACCCCCGTCGCCATGCCCCAGCCGACCAGCTCCTTGCCGTCGCGCATGGAGCGCGGCGCAGGATTGCGCCGGGTCCAGCCGAAGGCGTCCGCGCCGCGGGCGTAGCATTCGCGCAGCTGCTTGCTGGTGTAGGGCAGGTCTTCGCTCTGGTCGCGGTCCGAATAGCACTTCAGCCGTAGCTCGATCGGGTCGAGCTTGAGCGCGACGGCCAGCTCGTCCATGGCGCATTCGAGCGCGCAGACGCCGGACGCGGCGCCGGGCGCGCGCATGTCGCAGGGTGTGGAGAGGTCGAGCTCGACGAGCTTGTGGGAGAAGAGGCTGTTCGGACTCTTGTACAGCTGTTCCGCCCAGCCGGTGTCATTGCGCGAAAAATCCTCGTAGCGCGACGTCACGGCGGTGGCCTCGTGCGTGACGGCATCGAGCGTGCCGTCGGGCTTTGCGCCGAGCGCGACACGCTCGATGGTCATGGGCCGGTAGCCGAGCCCGTACATCTGATGCCGTGTCAGCACGACACGAACGGATCGCTTGAGTTCGAGCGCGGCAAGCACCGCCAGCACGACCTGGTATTGCGGCCGCAATCCGGAGCCGAAGGCGCCGCCGACATAGGGCGAGACCACGCGGAGGTCATCGTGCTTCTTGTTGAACACACTGCATAGAAATTTATGGACGTTCTGGACACCTTGCGTCTTGTCATGGACGGTAAGCCTGCCGCTGCCGTCGCGGACCACCGTGGTCGCATAGAGCTCCATCGGGTTGTGGTGCTCGGTCGGCAGGACGTAATCCGCCTGGTGCCGGACAGCGGCCCCAGCCAGCGCCGCGGCAGCGTTGCCGCGCGGCTGGTGCGGCCGATCCACTTTGCCGGCCTTCTCATGTTCGGATTCGAGATCGGTCGCAAATGCCTCCCGCTCGTATTCAACACGCACGCGGGTCGCGGCGAATTTGGCGGTTTCCCAGTCATCCGCCACGACGAGCGCGATCGGCTGGCCGTTGAACCTGATCCTGTCGTCATAGAGCGGGCGGAAAGGCGAGCCCTTCTCCGGCGCCACCTCGTCCTTCCAGGCATCGTCATTGTCGGCGAGGGGCGGACGATGCACATGCGTGAGCACGTCGACCACGCCCTTCACTTGCAGCGCGTCGCTGGCGTCGAGGCGAGCGATGCGTCCGCGTGGAATCGTGGCCTCGACGACGAAGCCATGGAGGAGGCCGTCCGCCGGAAATTCGCCGGCATATTTGGCGGCTCCGGTGACCTTGGCGCGGCCATCGACGCGGGACGTTGGCGTTCCGACATAGGCGTTCATCGGTCCCTCACGCGATTTTCTTGTGAGCCTGTGATTGTGGCGTGGCGCTCGCGGCCTGTATCAGCGTACGCACGATGGCGCGGCGTGCGAGCTCGATCTTGAAGCGGTTATGCGCGCGGGCCGTTGCCCCGAGCAGCAGCAGATCGGCCGCGCGCGAAAAGTGGTCCGGCGTCGCCGCCCGGCCGCGCAACGCCGCTTCGGCCTCAAGGCTGCGCCAGGGCTTGTGAGCCACGCCGCCGAGCGCCAGGCGAGCTTCGCTGATCGCGTTGCCATCCAGTTCGAGCGCGGCCGCGACCGAGACCAAAGCAAAAGCATAGGACAGCCGGTCGCGGATTTTCAGATAGCTGTAGTTGCGGGCAAAGCCATGCTTGGGCAGTTCGACGGCCGCGATGATCTCGCCGGTGCCGAGATTTGTATCGACATGGGGATTATCCTCCGGGAGCCGATGGAAATCGGTCAATGCGATCGTGCGCTGGCCGGAGGGACCTGCGATGTGCACGAGCGCACCGAGCGCGACAAGTGCAACGCTCATGTCGGACGGGTTGGTCGCGATGCAGGACGCGCTCGCGCCGAGGATTGCGTGGTTGCGGTTGAGGCCGTCGATTGCCGAGCAGCCGCTGCCCGGCTCTCGCTTGTTGCAGGGCGTCGCCGTGTCATAAAAATAGGCGCAGCGCGTGCGCTGCATCAGGTTGCCGCCAACGGAGGCCATATTGCGCAACTGCGCGGAAGCGCCGGCGAGGATGGCGGCGGCGAGCAGGGGATAGCGCTGCTCGACAAGCGGATGGTAGGCGAGGTCCGAATTCGGCACCAAGGCGCCGATGCGCAGCCCTCCGTCGGCCGTCTCCTCGATGTCGCGGAGCGGCAGACGGGAGATGTCGATCAGCCGGGAGGGCCGCTCGACATTTTCTTTCATCAGGTCGATCAGATTGGTGCCGCCGGCAATCAGCTTGGCGCCGGGATCGGCGGTCAGCAGGCGGATCGCATCGGCGATGTCGGTGGCGCGGGAATACTGGAAGTTGTTCATGGTCGGCCCATTGCCTGCTGGATCGCGCTGACGATGTTCGGATAGGCGCCGCAACGGCAGAGATTTCCGCTCATCAGCTCTCTGATCTCGTCGGCATCCCGGGCGCGGCCTTCGGCCAAAAGGCCCGCCGCCGAGCAAATCTGTCCCGGCGTGCAATAGCCGCACTGAAAGGCGTCGTGGTCGATGAACGCCTGTTGCACGGGATGAAGCGTCCCGTCCTTGGCAAGCCCCTCGATGGTCGTGATCTCGGCACCGTCCTTCATGACGGCGAGCGTCAGGCAGGAATTGACGCGCCGTCCGTCGATCAGCACGGTGCAGGCGCCGCACTGGCCGTGATCGCAGCCTTTCTTGGTGCCGGTCAGCGCAAGATGGTCACGCAGGGCATCCAGAAGCGTGGTCCAGGGCATGAGATCGAGCGTGTGGCCGACGCCATTGACGACGATATGAACTGGAATGCGTTCGGGAATCTCGTGCGTGACATCGCTCATGTCCTGCTCCCTGCGACGGCGACCGAGCCGAGACGTCAGCCGAGCTGACGCGGAGGCGCCGTCGCCTCCGCTTGCCAATGGCGTCCAACTTACGACCGGCTGCTTGGTTCCTTGCCGGGAATTACGGCGCCCGCGACACAGTGTCAGCGCTTGGCTTCGCCGAAAACCACGGTCGGCACCGCGCGGTTCACGATCTCGCGCAGCGCGAAGCTCGATTGGACCCGCGCCACGCGCGGCAGGCGCGACAACTCGGTACGGTGGATGCGCTCGAAATCCTGGATGTCGCGGGCCAGCACGATCAGGATGTAGTCGTCGGTGCCCGACATCAGGAAGCAGCGCACGACGGACGGACATTTCACCACCTCCGCCTCGAACGCCTTCAGCGCCTCGTCGCTCTGGCTCTCCAGCGCAATGCGGACCAGCACCGTCGTGGTCAGGCCGAATTGCGCGAGATCGAGCGCGGCCTGGTAGGCCTGGATGTAGCCGTCGTCCTCCAGCGCCTTCTGCCGCCGCGCCAGCGCCGTGCTTGACAGTCCGACCTTCGCGGCGAGCTCGGTGTGGCTGGCCCGCGCATTGGTGGTGAGTTCCGCGAGGATGGCGAGATCTTTCCGGTCGAGGGCCAAGGTTTCGTTTCCAGCGTGAAAGGGCGTTTGCACGCCGGAAACCGGCGCGGGGAGGTCGAAGCTAGCGGATATTTGCACGAAACCAAACTGGCCACCTCGTTACGATCGTGAGGTGAATCAAAAGGAGCCCAAAATGCGCGTCGGTGTGCCCAAGGAGATCAAGATGCAGGAATATCGCGTCGGGCTCACCCCAGGCGCCGTCCGCGAATATGTCGCGGCCGGGCACCAGGTGACGGTCGAGACCGGCGCCGGCAGCGGCATCGGCGCGTCTGACGAGGTGTACCAGCGGGCAGGGGCCGCGATCGCGGAGAACGCCCGCGACATCTTCGACAGCTCCGACATGATCGTGAAGGTGAAGGAGCCGCAGAAAAGCGAATGGGCCCAGCTTCGCGAAAGTCAGATCCTCTTTACCTACCTCCATCTTGCGCCGGATCCCGAACAGGCCAAGGGCCTGCTCACCTCGGGTTGCACTGCGGTCGCCTATGAGACCGTCACCGACGCGGCCGGTCACCTCCCCCTGCTTGCGCCGATGAGCGAAGTCGCCGGCCGCCTCGCCATCGAAGCCGCCGGCGCCGCGCTCAAGCGATCAGCCGGCGGCCGCGGGGTGCTGCTCGGCGGTGTGCCCGGCGTGCAGCCGGCGCGCGTCGTCGTGCTCGGCGGCGGCGTGGTGGGAACGCAGGCCGCGCGCATGGCGGCGGGTCTCGGTGCGGAAGTCACTGTGATCGATCGCTCGGTTCCCCGTCTGCGCGAGCTGGACGATGTCTTTCTCGGGCGGGTGCGCACCCGCTTCTCGACCATCGAGGCAGTCGAGGACGAGGTGTTCGCCGCCGACGTCGTGATCGGGGCAGTGCTGGTGCCGGGCGCCAGTGCACCAAAGCTCGTCACGCGCGGGATGCTCAAGTCGATGCGGCCGGGCGCCGTGCTGGTCGACGTCGCGATCGACCAGGGCGGCTGCTTCGAGACCTCGCATCCGACAACGCACGCCGATCCGACCTATCAGGTCGACGGCGTCGTGCATTATTGCGTCGCCAACATGCCGGGCGCGGTGCCCGTGACGTCGAGCCAGGGACTGAACAACGCGACGCTGCCGTTCGGCCTGATGCTCGCGAACAAGGGCTTTGCCGCGGTCCTGGAAAATCCGCATTTGCGCAACGGACTGAACGTGCATCGTGGCCGCATAACCAACAAGGCGGTTGCCGAGAGCCTTGGGCTGGAATTTACCCCGGTCGAGAGCGGCCTCGCCGCGTAATGGCTACACTGATTTGCGGTGGCGGCTGCCAAGCGCGGCTTCGATCGTTTCCGGACGCTCGATCCGCTCGATCAGCATGTCGATGCGATCACCACCCCAGAACAGCTCGCCGTTGAACACCATGGTCGGCACGCCGAACACGCCGAGTGCCTCGGCCTCGTCGATGATGCGGTCGTGCTCGACGCGGGCAGAGCCGTTGACGTAGGCTTCGAACTCGCTCGCCGAGCCGCCGCACGCGGTGATGACGTCCGTGATTGCGGCGAGATCGTCGATCTCGAGCTCATGGCTCCAGAATTTGCGGAACACCGTGTCGTGATAAGGGCGGAAGATGCCGAGCCGTTGTGCGAACAGCATGCCGACGCTGGAATAGAAGGCGTCGTAGATCCGGCGTGGCCCCTTCATGACGAGCCCTTGCGCATTAGCATAGCGCCGCGCGTCCATATAGGCGTAACGCACCTTGCGCCAGAAATGCGGCGTGCGCTCCTCGACCGTCCCCATGAATTCGGCGACGCGCAGCGTATAGGGCAGCCATTCGAGCTCGACGCCGCGCGTCTCCTCGAGTTCGAACAGGCGCTTGTTGGCGACGAATGCGTAAGGGCTCTTGTAGTCGGTGTAGATGCGGACAAGCGGCCTGGGCATTGGCGTACTTCCTTTCGAACGCGCGGCGTTGCCTGCCATACGGGAGGCTCATGCCGCATATTCCGTCATTGCGAGCGTAGCGAAGCAATCCAGACTGTCTCCGCGGAAAGACTCTGGATTGCTTCGCTGCGCTCGCAATGACGACGTGGTGAGAGCGCAGCGCCAACGCTATAGCTGGGCGGTGGCGACAACAATTACCCCTTCGTCAGCCTATACTGCCCCAGATCCGGGTCATGCGTCATGCGCCAGTAGTCCACGAACCGCCAGGGCATTGCCGAAAACACGCGGCCGCTCGAATTGCGATAATAGGTGCTCATGCCGGGATGGGTCCAGATCATCGCCTCGTGCTCGGCATCGACCTTGCGGACGTAGTCGTCGAGCACGTCCTGACGGACGTCGATGGCGGCGACGTCTTGCTCGATCATGTCGGCGAGGCAGGCGGAAATATAGCGGCTCTGACATTCCGACTGGAAGATGACGCTGCCGCCATGGGCGGGGCCGGAGTTCGGGCCGAGCATGCAGAAGAAGTTCGGAAAGTCCGGCACGGTGAGGCCGAGGAACGCCGTCGGATTGTCGTTGGCCCAGGCCTCGCGCAGATCCTTGCCGCCGCGGCCGCTGATGTTGAGGCGTGCCGCCATCTCCGTCACCTTGAAACCGGTGGCGACGACGATGATGTCGGCGGGGCGGTGCTCGCCGTCAGCGGTGACGATGCCGTCGCGATCGAAATGATCGATCGTGTCGGTGACGAGCCCGACATTGTCCCGCGTGAGCGTCCTGAACCAGTTATTGTCGAGCAGGATGCGCTTGCCATAGGGCGGATAGGTCGGCACGCATTTGGCGATCAAGTCGGGGCGGTCCTTCAGCTCGGTGAGGATAAAATCGGTCAGCTCCTGGCGATGCCGGTCATTGCCCTTGTTGACGGCGCGCTCCGGATGCGGCCAGGCCGGGTCCTTGCGCAGGAACGGCAGCAGGCCGTCGCCATAGCGCCAGAACATGTTGAAGCGATACCACTGCACATAGAACGGCAGGTGCGCGAGCAGCCAGCGCGCGCCCTCGCTGATCGGATCGGAATAGCCCTTCACAGGGCGCGCCCATTGCGCGCTGCGCTGATAGATCGTGACGGAGGCGACGCGGCCGGCGATTGACGGCACGAGCTGCATCGATGTCGCGCCGGTCCCGATCACGGCAACATGCTTGCCTTCGAGATTGACGTCGTCCGACCACAGGGCCGAATGCAGGATCGTACCCTTGAAATTGTCTTCGCCCTTGAAATGCGCGCGCGAGGGATCGTTAAGCTGGCCGATGGCTGAGACCAGTGCGGTGGATTCAAAAGTCTCTTCGCCGTTCTGGGTCTTCAGCGTCGAGATCCAGCGCCGCTTGCCTTCGTCCCAGCGCGACGCTGTCAGCTCGGTATTGACCCGCAAATGCTTGCGGATTCCGTATTCCTCGGCGACTGTCAGCAGATAGCCGAGCAGCTCCTCGCGCTGGCAGAAATAGCGCGTCCATGCATTGCCCGAGCCGAACGAGTAGGAATAGGAATGGTTCGGCGTATCGACGCCGCAGCCGGGATAGCGGTTAATCCACCAGGTGCCGCCGAGCTCTTCGTTCTTCTCGACGATGGTGTAGGGGATGCCGAGATGGCCGAGTGCGACGCCGAGCGCGATGGCGCAGACGCCGGCGCCGACGATCAGCACATGCTGGGCGGCAAGCTTCTCGTCGGAAGGACGCTTCGTCCACTGCGGCTCGCGCGCCACAAAGCCCATCTCCTCGCGCATCAGCGGTGCATATTCCGGCGCGACGTTCTCGCCGAGGCAGGCGCGCATCATCTTGAGCAGCAGCGCTTCGCCGGGATCGGTGATGACAGGTTTTGGCGTGTCGCCGGCAAACAGCTTGACCACTGCGGCGCGGATCTCGTCCTGGACCTCCCGGGGCACGCCGGCTTCCGGATCGGGAATGAGGCGGATGTCGCGCTTGGGCAGGTACGGCGGCTCGAGCCAGCGCTCATCGCCGGTCATGTGCACCAGCACCATCAGCAGGCAGCGGATATCGCCTTCGGCGATCGCGGAGACGAGATCGAGCGGCTTTGGTGGAGATGCGATGTTCATGGCGTGTCCTGATCTCCGGATGCACTGAAGAGGCCGCGCGTCATCAGCTTGCGATAGGCGGAGATGACGTGGTCGGGCACGGCGGTGACGCCGCCTGCCGAATAGGAGTAGCGGCGACTGAGATAGCCGCGCGCGCCCATCAGCATGTGGACGATGGCCTCGAATTCCTCGTCGCTGTAATCCTCGATCGCGCCGGCCGTTCGCGCGCGGCGCAAGATGCGGACATAGGCGACCGAGATGTTGTCGAGATGTTTCTGGTAGCCGATGGGCGCGAAGAATTCGGCCTCGTTGAGGATGCGCAGGAACTCCGGCACCTCGCGGATAAAGTCGAAGAAGGCGGAAAAGCGCGCGATCTCCTGCCGCGCGGCATCGGCGGTGCCGGTGCGGGCGCGGATGAATTCCACCATGTCGAGGCCGATCTTCGGCAGCAGCTGGTCGAGCAGCTGCTGCCGGTTCTCGAAATGATTGTAGAAGGTGCCTTGCGCGACGCCGGCTTCTTCCGTGATGCGGGCGACGGAGGCCTCGGCGTAGCCATGCTTGCCGACGACCTTCGTGGCGGCGTCAAAGATCTTCTGCTTGGTCCAGGCGTTGCGCTCGACGCGGTTGAGCTTTGTGACCTTGGCATTCGCTTGCGTCATTCAGAGGTCTCCAGCTCGGCGCGCAGCACGCGCTTGAGGATCTTTCCGCTCGGATTCCGCGGCAGGCTGTCGCGGATGACGAGCTCCTTCGGCACCTTGAAGCTCGCCAGGCGCGCGCGGCAGTGCTCGGTGAGGGCAGGGAGTTCAAGGCTCGCGCCTTCGGCCAGCACGACGATGGCGACCGGCCGCTCGCCCCAGCGCGCATCGCGCAGCCCGATCACTGCGACTTCGCGCACTTCGGGCAAATCGTAGATGACGCGCTCGACCTCGGAGGAGGCGATGTTCTCGCCGCCCGAGATGATCATGTCCTTCTTGCGGTCGGTCAGGTACAGGAAGCCTTCCTCGTCGAGATAGCCGACATCGCCGCTGCGGAACCAATCGCCGAAGAAGGCCGCCGCCGTCTTCTGCGAATCCTTCCAATAGCCGCGCGTGATTTTCGGTCCGCGCAGGCAGATCTCGCCATTGACGTTCGGCGGCAGCCTCTCTCCGTCCTCGTCACGGATCTCGATCTCGACATGGGCGATGGCGCGCCCGGTCGAGCCGATCTTCTCGATCTCGCGGCCGGCTTCCATGAAAGTGTCGCCGCCGACGGTCTCGGTGAGGCCATAGGCATCGATGTAGCGCGCATGGCGGAAGAACTCCGAGAACGCGCGGATGCGCACCTCCGGCGTCTTCTCGCCGCCGCCGATCGCCCATCTCAGGCTGGAGACGTCGTAGCGATCGCGGGTGGGGCAGGTGAGCATCGCGGTGGTCATCACAGGCGCGAACCATGCGGCGTTGAGCTTGTCCTCGGCGATCGCCGCAAGCGCGGTCTCCGGCTCGAAACTGCGTTCGATGCGGATGAAGCCGCCATGCCAGAGCACGGCGATGCCCGGCAGGTCGAGCGCGCCGACGTGATAGAGCGGGCCGACGACGAGCAGTCGGGTCTCGGCGCTGATGCCGAGCGCGATGGTCTGGTCGGCGGACTTCCAGTAGAAATTATCGTAAGTGAGCATCACCCCTTTGGGGCGGTCGGTCGTACCCGAGGTGTACATCAGCCGCATCAGGTCGGACGGCGCGCGGACGTGCATCGGCGCGGGTGCGGCCTCGCCCGCGAGGTGCGTGATGCTTTGCTGCGCGGCTTCGTTCAGCACGACAATTTTCGCGCCCGCTGCATTCGCGGCGAGTTCTTCATCGACGATCAACAACCGCGCGCCGGCATTGCCGGCGATGAAGCCGACCTCGTCGCGTGACAGTCGAAAATTGATCGGCAAGAACACCGCGCCGAGATGGCTGGTGGCGAAGATGAGCTCCAGGAACGCCGCGCTGTTCTTCATCAGCACGGCCACGACGTCGTCAGCGCCGATGCCCTGCGCGACGAGCCAGCCGGCCGCTTGCCGGATGCGCGCATCGAAATCGGCGTAGGAGATCTCCTCGCCGCGATATTTCAGCGCGGGCCGGTCCGGCGTGCGCCGGGCATGAAAGGTGATGAAGCTCGAAAGATTGATCATTTTGCGGGTTTTGGGCCGATTACCGGCCTCGCTTCCTCCTTTGATGAATTATGACTCGTAATTCATCTTTGGCTTGACGTCACCCCCTGCCTCTGAAATTGTTGGGAACACGGAGACGAGACGATCTCCGGCAAGGGACCAGGAAACGCCGACCCGAAAGAGGGAGGGGAAAATGACGAGAACCCGCATGCCGGGCATCAGCCGCCGTTCAACGCTGGCGCTGATGGGTGCCGGTGCGATGAGTGTTGCCGCACCGTGGGTGGCGCGCGCGCAAGCCAAGACGATCAAGATCGGCATGCCGACGATTCTGTCGGGCCGCGTCGCGCAGCTCGGCACATCGTCGCGCAATGCGGTGATGCTCGAGGTCGACAAGGTCAACGCTGCCGGCGGACTTGCCGGCCGTCAGATCGAGATGGTGATCCGCGACTCCAAGGGCCAGCCGCAGGAAGCCGCCCGCGTCGCGCGCGAGCTCGTCAACACGGATGGTTGCGAGTGGCTGATCGACGGCGAGGCGTCGTCCGGATCGTTTGCGGTTCACGAAGTGGCGCGCGATCTCGGTGTGCTCTGCGTCCACACCTGCTCGGAGGCGTCCTCGCTCACGGCTGATCCGAAGCAGCACATCCCGAACGCGTTCCGCTGCGTGCGCCAGGGCATCCACGATTCCATCGTCGGCGGCAGCTATGCCGCCTCGATCGCGAAAGCCAAGGGCCTGAAGAAATGGGCGACCTGCTCGCCGGACTATGCCTATGGCCGCGACACCACCGGTGAGTTCACGCTGTACCTGAAGCGCTTTGCGCCCGACGTCGAAATCATCAGCGAGTCCTGGCCAAAACTGTTCCAGCCCGACTACACCGAAGTGGTGACGAAGATCCTCCAGGCCAAGCCGCAGGCGTTGTATTCCTGCCTCTGGGGCGGCGATCTCACCTCCTATATCGACCAGGCCAACATCTACGCGATGTTCGGCCAGATGGAGGTGTTCGCGGTCAACATGGCCGACTACACCGCGCTCACCGTGGTGAAGAACTTGCCCAAAGGCATCCACTCCGGCAACCGCTACATCAAGACCTTCCCGACCACGCCGGAGAACGCCGCCTGGGGCGATGCCTACAAGGCCAAATACAACGAGTACCCGACCAACTGGTCGTGGCAGAACGCAACGGCCGTGATGTTCCTGGCCGAAGCCGCCAAGAAGGCCAACTCCACCGACGGCAAGAAGATCGCGGAGGTGCTGAAGGGCCTCACCATCAAGTGCCCGTTCGGCGCCGACGGCACCGTAACGATGCGCGGCGACGACCACACGCTGGTCGGCTATGCCATCGGCTGGGGCACCACGATCCCGCAGGAGCCCTACGTGCCCGAGGTCAGGGCCGGCGACTGGAAGACCATCTTCGAGCTCGAGGCCGAGTGGAAGAAGAGCAAGGGCTACACCTGATCCGATGCGCGGCGGGGACGGGCGACCGTCTCCGCCGTTTCTATTTGGCTCTCCGCGCCAGGTCCGGCGCGTCGCAATGAAAGTGCTCCCGTGGATCTCGACGCGCTCGCCGGCTGCCTCTCCAGCTCCGCCTGCCTGGTGACGCAAACCACCAGCGGCCTCATCATCGGCATGCTCCTGTTCCTGGTCGCAGTCGGGCTGACGCTGATCTTCGGCGTGCTCAAGGTCGTCAATTTCAGCCACGGCGCCTTTTATATGTTCGGCGCCTATTTCGCGATGACGGCCTATCAGCTTACCGGGAGCTTTGCGCTTGCGATGCTCGCGGGGGCGGCCGGGACCGCGCTTCTCGGCCTGATCTTCGAGCGCGTCTTCATGAGCCGCGTCTATGGCGCCGACGTGCTGATGCAGCTGCTCGTCTGCTACGCCTTCGTGCTGATCTTCGACGATGTCGTGCGCATCATCTGGGGGCCGGAATTCAGGTCGATGGGCATGCCCGCGGCATTCCAGGTGATGCCGCTGTTCATCGCCGGCGGCGTTGTTCCGCCTTATTACCTGCTGCTGATCGGCGTCGCGCTGGTCGCGGCGATCGTGCTCGGCATCGGGCTCTCGCGCAGCCGCATCGGCAAGGTGATCCGGGCGGCGGCACATAATCCCGGCATGGTCTCGGCGCTCGGCATCAACACCGGCCTGATCTATGGGGGCGTGTTCGCGCTCGGCGGCATGCTGGCTGGCCTTGCCGGTGCGCTCGCGGCGCCCGTGCGTTCGCTCACGCCCGGCATGGGATTTTCGGTGCTGATCGAATCCTTCATCGTCACCGTGATCGGCGGCATGGGATCGATCCTGGGCGCTCTGATCGGCGCGCTGCTGCTCGGCCTTATCCGCTCCTTCGGCTCGCTCGGCTTTCCCCTGTTCACGGAAGGCCTGATGTATCTGTTCATGGTGATCGTGCTGGTCTCCAAGCCCACCGGCCTGTTCGGCAAGGAGGCGGCATGACTGAGCTCGAGGCCGGACGCGCCGAGACGCTGGCGCCGGTGCGCAGCGGTGCGGCGCTGCAACGCTATCGCGACGTCCTGATCGCCGTGATCGCGTTCGCCGTGCTGGCGAGCCTGCCGCTGTTCACGGGCAGCAAGGCGCTGCTCGATTTCGTCATCCGCTGCTCGGCTTACGGCCTGTTCGCGACCTCGCTGAACCTGCTGGTCGGCTACACCGGTCTGACCTCGTTCGGCCACGGCATGTTCTTCGGCCTTGGCGCCTACGGCTTCGGCCTGATCATGCAGAAGCTGGGCGTGCCGATTCCCGTGGCCTTCATCGCGACGCTGGCGATCACGGCGGTGATCGCGGCAATCATCGGCGCGATCTGCGTGCGGCTGAAGGAGATCTATTTCGCCTTCGTCACACTCGCCTTCCAGATGCTGATCCACTCGACCATCTTGTCCTGGGCGTCTTTCACCGGCGGCGACCAGGGCCTGCGCGGCGGCATTCCGCGACCCGTGTTTCTCGGCATCGATCTTGCCAACCACGTCCATCTCTATGTCGCGAGCTGCGCGCTCCTGATCCTCGGCCTGCTCGCGATGCGCCAGATCGCGCAATCGCCGTTCGGCTACACCTTGCGCATGATCCGCGACAACGCCGCGCGCGCGAGCTTCCTCGGCATCGACGTCTGGCGGGCAAAGCTGACAGTCTTCGTGCTGGCGGCGCTGTTCGCGTCGATGGGCGGCATGGTGATGGCGCTGTTCGTCTCCGGCGCCTATCCGGAATTCGCCTATTGGACGATCTCGGGCGAGGGCATCTTCATCAACATGCTCGGCGGCGTCTCGACCTTCCTGGGGCCGATGGTCGGCACCGTGCTGCTGCTTCTGCTCAACGACACCGTCACGCGCTTCACCGAGTACCACGGCATCGTGCTCGGCGTGGTCATCCTGTTCTTCGCGCTGGGCCTGCGCAAAGGCCTGCTGGATTTCGTCGCCGACTGGTTTTCGCACCGGCGCGACGCAGGCGAGGGGCGCTAGCGATGCTCGAGATCCGCAACCTCGCAAAATCCTTCGGCGGCGTGAAGGCGACCAACGACGTCACGCTCGACTTTCCCGACGGCTCGCTCACCGCGGTGATCGGCCCGAACGGCGCCGGCAAGAGCACGTTCTTCAACCTGATTACGGGCGCCTTGAGGCCGGATTCCGGTCAGGTTCTGCTCGACGGCATCGATCTCGCCGGCCGCTCGCCGCCGGAGATCGTGCGCCACGGCATCGGCCGCGCCTTCCAGGTGGCCAGCATCTTCAAGTCACTGACGGTGCAAGAGACCATGCTCGCCGCCGTCAGCGCCGATCAGCGCTCGTCCGCGGTGCTGCACAAGCGCTTTCCGTTGCCCGAGACGCGCGACCGCGCCGAGCATGTGATGGAGCTGCTGGGCCTCGCGGGAAAGCGCAATCGCACGGCCGCAACGCTGTCGCATGGCGACCAGAAACTGCTCGACATCGCACTTGCGCTGGTGCTCGAACCAAAGGTTCTGCTGCTGGACGAGCCGACTGCCGGCATGGGCCCGGAAGAGCGCTGGCGCATGATCGACAAGGTGCGCGAGCTCTGGGAGACGCAGAAAATCACGGTCGTCTTCATCGAGCACGACATGGACATCGTGTTCAAGATCGCCCCAAAGATCGTCGTGCTCTGCTACGGCCGCATCCTCGCGACCGGCACGCCCGACGAAATCCGCAACAACAGTGCCGTGATCGAGGCCTATCTCGGCACCGAACATGCGGGGGCTGCCGCATGAGCGCGACCATTATCGAAGTCGCCGATCTCGACGTCTACTATGGCACGAGCCAGATCCTGTTCGGCGTCGGCCTCTCGGTGCGGCAGGGCGAGACCATGGCGCTTTTGGGCCGCAATGGCGCGGGCAAATCGACGACCATGAAGGCGATCATGGGACTGGCGCCACCGCGGCGGGGCAGGATCAGCCTGCGCGGCGCGGTGATCTCGGGCCAGAAGCCGCACCATATCGCGCGCGCCGGTCTCGGCTTCGTGCCGGAGGATCGCCAGATCTTTCCGGAGCACACGGTCGAGGACAATCTCGTCATCGGTCGCAAGAAGGGGCCGGAAGGCCAGGACGAGTGGCCGATCAGGCGCATCTACGACGTCTTCCCGCTGCTGGAGCCGCTGCGCCATCGCATTGCCGGACGTCTCTCGGGCGGGGAGCAGCAGATGCTCGCCATCGCGCGCACGCTGATGGGCAACCCGGCGCTGTTGCTGCTCGATGAGCCGAGCGAAGGCCTCGCGCCGATCATCGTGCAGCGGATCGGCGAGCTGTTGCGGCAGCTCCGCCAGCTCGGTGCGACCGTCCTGATCGCCGAGCAGAACATGCATTTCTGTCTCGGGCTTGCCAGCCACGCCACGGTCATCGACAAGGGCCAGATCGTCTATGCCGCCGGGATCGACGAGCTGAAGGCCAACGACGCGATCCGGCGGCGTTATCTGGCCCTCTAAGCCGTGGTTACGGTGCCCGAATAGGGCAAAAGAAGAAAACTATTGCCTCGGGGGTGCCCGACGGAAGGAGTTTCCCCTCCGCAGGGCAAAAACGCCAATCGCTTCCATTGCCGTTTGGGGCCGAAACGACGACATTCCCATCACGATTTGATGGATTGACGGCCATGGAACGCACCGGATTTGAACCCTTCGGCGAGCAGCTGGTGTCCGCAACGGACGCCCAGCCGAAGTCGCGCGCCTCAAAGCTCCTGCTGCGGGCCGGCACCACGGTGTTCTGGTCGCTGGTCGCGGGCATCGTTTTGGCGCGCGCGGCCTTCTTCGAGCCGGGCATCTATGACGGCTTCAGCCGGGTCGCCTCGCTCGCCAAGAGCCTGATCTTCTGATCCCGCTTATTCCGGGCTGAGGAGAGAATTTCTCTCGGCCCTGATATGCCGAAAACTTGTTCCCCAGTGAGAGCGTGGTGCGTATAAATCTTTCTCCTCTGGGAGAGATTTGTGTCGCAGAATCAAGCATCCAGCCCGACCGACGCCAAGCCGACCACTGCCCTTAGCCGCGTCGTCGCGCTGATTCCCGGCATCCTCCTCTGCATCGCCGTCGCCGGTGTCTCGGCCCTGCTCGAGCACCTGGAGCTGGGCGTTTTCGAGCATCCCTATGTCGAGGCGCTGGTCATGGCCATCCTACTCGGCATGGCGCTGCGCAGCTTCTGGAAACCCGCGCCGCGCTGGCAGGCCGGCATCGCCTTCAGCGCGAAACAGCTGCTCGAAGTCGCGGTCATGCTGCTGGGGGCCTCCATCAGCTTTGCTGCGATCGCGGCTTCCGGCATCGCGCTGCTCGCCTCGATCGCCGCGGTCGTCGTGGTCGCACTCTGCGTCTCCTTCGGGATCAGCCGGCTGCTCGGCCTGTCGACGCGCCTGTCGATCCTGATCGCCTGCGGCAACTCGATCTGCGGCAATTCCGCGATCGCAGCCGTGGCGCCGATCATCGGCGCCAACAGCGACGAGATCGCATCCTCGATCTCCTTCACCGCCATCCTCGGCGTGATGATGGTGCTGGGCCTGCCGCTGCTGATTCCGCTGCTGCAATTGTCGGCCACGCAGTACGGCATCCTCGCGGGCCTCACCGTGTACGCCGTGCCGCAGGTTCTGGCCGCGACGGTGCCGGCCGGGCTCATCTCGACGCAGATCGGCACGCTAGTGAAGCTGATGCGCGTGTTGATGCTCGGGCCCGTCGTCGTCGGTCTCTCCCTGGTCGCCTCGCGCTGGCATGCCGGCGCCAAGAAATCCAATGTCGGCTTCTTCCGCCTGGTCCCCTGGTTCATCCTCGGCTTCCTTGCGCTGGCGACCCTGCGTTCGCTGGAGATCGTGCCCGGCACGGTGGTGGGACCGGTGACGAAGATCACGAGCTTCCTCACCGTCGTCTCCATGGCCGCGCTGGGGCTGGGCGTCGATGTGAAGGTGCTGGCGAATGTCGGCGGCCGCGTAACCGCGGCGGTGACATTGTCGCTGATGCTGCTGCTCGGCATCAGCATCGCGCTGGTGCACTGGTTTAAGTGATTAAGCGAAACTGCCGTAGGGTGGGCAAAGGCGCGAAGCGCCGTGCCCACCATTCAATTCGGCACATGTACAAGATTGGTGGGCACGCTCCGCTTTGCCCACCCTACGAGATCGCGTCTCTCGGCAACGCCTAAATCACATCCGCCAGCGAATGCCCATGCAGCTCGATGTTCAGCCCTTGCATGCCCATGTCGCTGATCTCGCCGCCCATCGCCTTCAGGCTCTCCTCGCGGATCAGCGACATCAGCCCGCGGCGGAGCGCCAAAAACTCCGACGACATCATCATCGATTGCTGCCGCGGCCGCTCCAGCGGGATCGGGATTTCCGCCTTGATCGAGCCGGGGCGGGCCGTCATGCAGTAGACGCGGTCGGAGAGGAAAATGGCTTCGTCGATGTCGTGGGTGACGAACAGCACCGAGATCTTCAGCCGTTGCCACATGTTGGTGAGGATCTGCTGCATGATCACGCGCGTCTGCGCGTCGAGCGCGCCGAAGGGCTCGTCCAGCAGCAGCACCTTCGGGCCCGTGGCGAGCGCGCGGACGATGCCGACGCGCTGCTTCATGCCGCCGGAGAGTTTTTCCGGATAATGCTTTTCGAAGGCCTCGAGCCCCGCGAGCCCGAGCAGCGTGCGCGCCGCGCGCTCGCGCTGGGAGCGCGGCATGCCGCGCATCTTCAGGCCGAACTCGACGTTCTCCCGCACCGTCTTCCACGGAAACAGCGAATATTGCTGAAACACCATGCCGCGCTCGGCGCTGGGGCCGTTGACCCGCTCGCCGTCGACGGTGACTACACCGGTGGTCGGCTTGAGGAAGCCGGCAACGGCATTGAGCAGCGTCGACTTTCCGCAGCCGGAGGGGCCGACAATCGAGACGAACTCGCCGGGCTTCACATGAATCTGCGTATCGGTGACGGCCTGCACCGGTCCATCGATGCTCTCATAGCTGAGGGAGAAATTCCTGACCTCGATATGGCCCTGCGGTGCTTTGGTCAGGATTTCGTTCATTTTAGCCTCCACGGCATCACCAACTGCCCGGCGCCCCTGATAAGCAGGCTCGATCCAAGGCCAAGCACGCCGATCGCGATCATGCCGAGCGCGATGTCGGCATACTGGACAAGGGAATAGGCCTCCCAGGTGAAATAGCCGATGCCGTATTGACCCGAGATCATCTCGGCGGCGATCAGCGACACCCAGGCCACGCCCATGCCGACGGTGAGGCCGGTGAAGATGTGCGGCATCGAAGCTGGAAAATACACCTCGCGGAAGATCGACCGTTCTCGCGCGCCGAGACATTGCGCGGCGCGCACCAGCACGGGATCGACCAGCGACATGCCATGCAGCGTGTTGACCAGGATCGGGAAGAACGCGCCGAGGAAGGTGATGAAGACGATGCTCTGCTCGTTGGTCGGCCAAAGCATGATCGCCATCGGCACCCAGGCGATTGCCGGGATCGGCCGCAGTACCTCCGCCACCGGGAAGATGATTTCATGCACCAGCTTGAAGCGGCCCATGATCAGGCCGAGCGGTACGCCGACCACCGCCGCGAGCGAGAAGCCGAACAGGATGCGCCGGCAGCTCAAGAGGATGTGCAGCAGGAATTTGGGATCGTGGATCGCCTTGGTGAAGCTCGCATAGACCGCGAGCGGCGAGGGCACGTTGGTGAAGCGCACGAAGAACACGACGCGATAGGTCGTGAGCAGGTGCCACACCAGCAGGAAGGCGAGCAGAGATATGATGCCGATCGCCGTCGCGCGTAGCCCCGCCCGATTGAGCCGGTACCAGCGCAGCGCGAGCGTGCCGAACGAAGGCGGTGTCGCGGGCGGGGAAGGGGCGGGCACGGGGCCCGCCTCGGCGATTGCTGTTGCTGCCGGCATGCTGTCCTCGGGATGTCTGACGAGGGCGGGACTGCTCACGTCTTGCCTCCGCCGACCGCCGCCTTCACCGCGTCGTCGAAGCCGAGCACCTTGCCATTGATCTTGGCGGCATGGGCTTCCGCGTCCTTCTTCAGCAGGAACGGCGCGACCTCACCGTTGCCGACCGCGAAGAAGGCCTGGTCGGCGAACAGCTTGATTCCGCGCGTGGTGTCGAAGACGTAGGCGACGTTGATCTTCTTGCCTTTGGCCTTGTAGTCGGCATAGGCCCCTAATGTGCACGCTGCGGACGCAAACGGCAGGATGCCGGCATCGTCGACCCAGACCTCGCCGGCCTTGCGCGGGTCGGTGATCGGCTTCTTGCAGAAGGAATCTTCGCCCGTGATCTCGTAATTCCTGGTGCTCGCAAGCTGGGCGTCATAGTCGAGCTTCATCTCGGCATAGGCCTTGCGGATGTAGGAATCATCCACCCACTTCTTCGGATCGAACTCCTTCATGCGGCCGAGATTCTGCAGCACCTTGACGTCGGTCGCGGCTGCATCGATCAGCGCCGGCTTCACCGTGGGATCGGTGGTCATGTTGCCGCTGGGACCGAGGAAGATATAGACGACTTCCTTGTTGATGCCGGTCCACTCCTGGATCTTTTCGGCGCCGAGCTTGGGATCGTCGCGCAGCCACTGGTTGGCGGCGATCAGCGCCTTGAAGTAGGCAACGACGACCTCAGGGTATTTTTCGGCGAAGTCGGTGCGGACCACGATGCCGTGGAAGGTCGGCAGATTGGTCTCGACACCGTCAAAGATTTTTCGCGCGAAGCCGCGGAAGGGCAGCAGCTCGGCGAAGGGGACGAAGTCGGCGTGCGCGTCGATCTTCTTCTCCTGCAGATTGGTCGAACCGACCTCGGGGCTCTGGCTGACGAGCTGGAAGAAGTCGGAGGCGTAACCGCGGTCCTGCATCGCCTTCAGCACCATGCCGTGGGCGGCCGAGCCGAACGGCACGCTGACGAGCTTGCCCTTGAGATCGGCGAGATCGTAATAGGGCGAGTCCTTGTGGACGACGAGCCCGTTGCCGGAGCCGGACAGGCTGTAGGCGGCCACGCCGATCAGGCGGCTCTTGCTCTCCGGATTGCTCTCGAAGGTGAAGCCGTTCACGATCAGCGGATAGTCGCCCATCATGCCGATCTGCAGCTTGTTCGCCATCATCGCGTTGGTGACGGGCGGGCCGGAGGTGAAATTCTGCCACTCCAGCTCGAACTTGATGTTGGCGTATTTGCCGTCCTTCGGCAGATATTTCTCGAGGAGATGCAGCTGCCGGATGACGACGCCGGCGGTCACCGTGTTGGTCGTGGTGTCCTGCGTTCCAATGCCGAGCGTGACGGTTTCCGCCAAGGCCGGCTGCGCCAAGAGTAGCGCCAGCGAGGTCACCGACATCGCGATCGAGAGCGTGGGAAGATGGCGGACCATTCTCATCCTCATTCGGTTGGATGTGCTGTGGTTGCCATGATTGGGTGAGGCCGCGGGCAGGGCAAATCCGGAGTGACCGCCGCAGTCGATTAGTTGCCGGGAAAAGCTGATTGCATACTCCTTGGGCAGTCCTGCACTATAAAGCCGCTTGCCTGTGCATCGACCCTAGTCGCCGCTCTGGCCGCGCATCTCCTCCAAAGCGTCGGCCCGGCACACCACGATCTGCGAGCGCTTGGTGACGACGATTCCCTTCTCCTGCATCCGTTTCAGGCTGATCGTGACCCATTGCCTGGTCGCGCCGACCATGTGGGCGATGTCGGCATGAGTGAAGGCCGCCGCGATCACCCGGCCGTCGGCATCCTCGACGCCGTAGAGTTCGACCAGATGCAGCAGAAGATGCGCGAGGCGCTGGGTGATCGAGCGTGTTCCCAGCATCTGCGCCAGCGCCGAATAGCATTTGCCCTTGAAGGTGAGGCCTTCAATGAGGCCGATGGCGAGGTTGGGGATCTCTGCGGCAAGCGACCGCAGCTCCTTTCCGGGCAGGTGCACGACGCTGCAATTGCTGGATGCGACGCCGGACCATTGATGCACGGTGCCCTCGAACACTTCGGGCCCGCCGACGAAATTGCCGACGTGCCAATAGGCCAGGGTGATCTCGCGTCCGAGCGGCGAGGTGTAGAACACGCGGATGCGGCCGCTCTCGATCAGCCAGATACCGTCATGCTTGCCGCCCTGGCTGAACAGCGTCTGGCCGCGGTTGAGCACCTTTCGCCGGCCCTGCTTCAGCACCAGCTCCCGCTCGCGCGGTGACAGCTTGTCCATCAGCGGCGGCGGTCCGCCGATCCATTGCTGGTTCTCGGTGAGCAGCAGCGACGAGCTGCCGGCCGGCCGGACCGTTGCGGGAACCGTCCCGCGAACCACATTGGCGGCCTGCAACATCGTCTGCCTCCGGAACGTTCAAATCGTTCTAAAGAGGAGCAATGTCCGTGCCAGATGGGGGGCGCTTGTAGCACGCCGCTGCCGCTCACATCGGTGTCACCGCCCGCGAAGGCGGGCGATCCAGTATTCCAGAGACGTCAATGGGATACGGAGGGGGCGCTGCGTACTGGATTCCCCGCCTTCGCGGGGAATGACGGCGGAGTTTGCGGAGCCTAGCGCCCCGCCAAGCTCAGCAGATACGGCTTCGGGTAAATCCCCCTGTTGTGCCCATCCGAAAACGAGATGTTCAGCCCATAGCCGAGATCGCCGATCTCGGTGATGGCGATGCCGGGAAAGCGTTCGGGGAAGCGATCGTCGAAGCGGGCGCGTGTGCAATGGGCGCATTTACAGGAGAGGCGGAGCTGCTCGGCAGTGATTCCGACCGCATCGTCCCGTGTGGTGCGGATGACGAGCGTCGCGAGATCGGCGCTGGCTTCATAGTCGGCCACAGTCGGCGCCACCAAGGTCATGGTCATGACGAACCTCCAGCTTCCTTCTATGTCGGCGCGGACGCGCACGAATAGCAACTAATTGCCAGCGCGGACGCGTGGCCGTCTGCCTCCTCTTCAGTCACCGCCCACCAAATGTGAAACTAATCGACCGGGAATTTCACTTCCGAATTGCCGGACTCTGCTCTCTCCGAAACCTTGTGCGCCAACGATGGCTGAGGAGAGACCATGAGCGCATTTCAGAAGGAAACGGTTTTGTCAGTCCGGCACTGGACCGACTCCCTGTTCAGCTTCACGGCGACGCGCGATCCGGGCTTCCGTTTCCAGAACGGCCAGTTCGCGATGATCGGGCTGGAAGTCGAGGGCAAGCCGTTGATGCGGGCCTACAGCATGGCGAGCGCCAATCACGAGGAGGCGCTCGAATTCTTCTCGATCAAGGTGCCGGACGGCCCGCTGACCTCGCGCCTCCAGAAGATCCGGGAGGGCGACATCATCCTGGTCGGCCGCAAGGCGACGGGCACGCTGATCACCGGCAACCTCATCCCGGGCAAACGCCTGCTGCTGCTTTCGACCGGCACCGGCCTCGCGCCCTTCGCCAGCCTGATCAAGGACCCCGACGTCTATGAGAATTACGAGACCATCGTACTTGCCCATGGCTGCCGCCAGGTTTCGGAACTCGCTTATGGCGAGCACCTCGTCGACGGCCTGCGCAATCACGAATTCTTTGGTCCGCTGATCCGCGACAAGCTCGTCTACTACCCGACCGTGACCCGCGAGCCGTTCAAAAACCGCGGTCGCATCACCGACCTGATCGGCTCCAACCAACTGTTCGACGACATCGGGCAACCCGGCCTCGATATCGAGACCGATCGCATCATGCTGTGCGGCAGCCCGGCGATGCTCGAGGAACTGCCCGCGATGTTTTCCGCGCGCGGCTTTGTCGAGGGCAATCACAGCCAGCCCGGCCATTTCGTCATTGAAAAGGCCTTCGTCGAGCGCTGAGCCGCAAATCGCGTCCCGGCGACAACTAATTGCTATCGTCGGACGACCACCTGAACAAATCTGATGCGAAGGCGCCGGACCGGCGAACCAGGAGCAAGCGATGGCACTAGATGAGATCGTCGACGGACTTTCGGAGGTTTCCTGCGATGTGCTGGTGATCGGCGGCGGCACGGCCGGTCCGATGGCGGCGCTGAAGGCGAAGCTGAAGAACCCGAAGGCCAATGTCGTCCTGCTCGAAAAGGCCAACGTCAAGCGCTCCGGCGCGATCTCGATGGGCATGGACGGGCTCAACAACGCCGTCATTCCCGGCTATGCGACCCCGGAGCAGTACACCAAGGAAATCACCATCGCGAACGACGGCATCGTCGATCAGAAGGCGGTCTATAAATACGCGCAAAATTGCTACAAGATCATCGAAGAGCTCGACAGTTTCGGCATCCGCTTCCTGAAGAACGAGAACGGCGACTACGCCGTCAAGAAGGTGCACCATATCGGCACCTACGTCCTTCCGATGCCGAACGGCGAGACCGTCAAGAAGGCGCTCTATCGCCAGCTTCGCCGCGCCCGCATCCTGATCTCCAACCGCTACATGGCGACGCGGCTGCTCAAATCGTCCGACGGCCGCATCGCCGGCGCGATCTCCGTCAACACGCGCACGGCAGAGATCCTCGTCATCAAGGCCAAGGCCGTGATCCTCTGCATGGGCGCCGCCGGCCGCCTCGGCCTTCCGACCTCCGGCTACATGTTCGGCACCTACGAGAACGCCGCCAATTCCGGCGACGGCTATGCCATGGCGTATCACGCCGGTGCAGCGCTGGCGAACCTCGAATGCTACCAGATCAATCCGCTGATCAAGGACTATAATGGCCCGGCTTGCGCCTATGTCGCCGGTCCCTTCGGCGCCTTCACCGCCAACAACGAGGGATCACGCTTCATCGAGTGCGACTACTGGTCCGGCCAGATGATGCTGGAATTCTACAACGAGCTGCTGTCAGGCAAGGGCCCGGTGTTCCTCCAGCTCAAGCATCTCCATCCCGACACCATCTCGGAGATCGAATCCACGCTGCACAAGGTCGAGCGTCCCACGCGCGGCCTGTTTCAGCAGGGGCGCGGGGTCGATTACCGCAGCGAGTCGATCGAGATGCACATCTCCGAGATCGGGTTCTGCTCCGGCCACAGCGCCTCCGGCGTATTTGTCGATGACAATGCGCGCACGACGGTGCCCGGCCTCTATGCCGCCGGCGACATGGCAAGCGTGCCGCACAATTACATGCTCGGCGCCTTTACCAACGGCTCGGTCGCCGGCATCGACGCCATGGAATTCGCCGACAACCACGACTTTGCGGAGTTCGATGCGGCCGATGTCGCGCTGGAGCGCGACCGCGTGCTGGCGCCGACCAAACGCGAAGACGGCATTCCGCCGAACCAGGTCGAGTACAAGACCCGTCGCCTCGTCAACGACTATCTCCAGCCGCCGAAAGTCACGCGCAAATACGAGCTCGGCATGCGCCGCCTCGCCGAGACGCGACAGGACATGCAGGAACACATGATCGCGCGCAACGCACACGAGCTGCTTCGCGCGCTCGAAGTGCAGTCGATCATGGATTGCGCCGACATGGCGGTGCACGCCTCGCTGTACCGCGAGGAGAGCCGCTGGGGCCTCTATCACTGGCGCACGGATTTCCCGGAGAAGGACAACGAGAACTGGTTCTGCCACACGCTGCTCTCCAAGCAGAACGGCAAGATGACCAGCGAGAAGCGCGCCGTGGAGCCCTATGTCGTGCCGATCGCCGACGACGAGAAGGACCTCTACGACAAGCAACGCATCCGCGCCTCCGCCTGATCCACCGCAACATCGCAACAGGAGACATAAAATGCCTCTCGCGTCCTATCAGACATCGGTTCCGGTGGTCGTCGACGACGCCAAATGCATCGCCGACAAGGGCTGCACCGTGTGCGTCGACGTCTGCCCGCTTGACGTGCTCCGCATCAGCGACATGACCGGCAAGGCCTACATGGCCTATGACGAGTGCTGGTATTGCATGCCGTGCGAGGCCGATTGCCCGACCGGCGCCGTCACCGTCAACATTCCCTATCTGCTGAGGTGATCATGTCGAGCCCGTTCGAGTCCTATGACGACCTCGAAGACGCCGATGAACGGTTGCAGGCCGCCGATCCCGCCGAGCGCCGTGTCGCCATCATCGCGCTCGGGCATTCCGGAGATCCCGCAGCCGTCGCACATCTCGCCAACATGGTCGCAGATCCCGACGCCGGCGTGCGCCAGCAGGTCGCGATGGCGCTCGGCGAGTTCGACGGGCCGGAGGCTGCGAGTGGGCTGGTCAAGCTGCTGGTCGATCCCGAAAGAATCGTGGCGGCGGCCGCGGCCGACAGCATGGCCGAGTTCAAGGATCCGGCCTGCGCCGAGATCATCCTGCCGCTGGTCAAGCACGCCCATGCCTTCGTCCGCATGGGCGCGCTGCGCGCGCTGAAGGAGCTGCGCTGCAAGGACACGCTGAAGCCGGCGCTGGAAGCGCTCCTGGATCAAGATGCGGCCGTTCGCGTGCAGGCGATCGGCGTGATCGGCTTCCTCAAGCTGGAGGAATCCATTCCCGCGCTGACCGCGCTGATCAATGATCCCGACGCCCATGTGCGCCGCGCCGCGGTGAGCGCGCTGGCGTTCTCGCAGTTGAAGCCCGCGGCCGAGACGATCACACGCGGGCTGAAGGATCCGGACTGGATGGTACGCGAGATGGCCGCGGAAACGCTGGGCCTCAACGTCAACGGTTCGCTCGCGGCCGATCAGCTTGTCGGTTCGCTCGCCGATGAATTCTGGCAGGTGCGGCTGAAGGCGATCCGCAGCCTCGGCAAGATGAAGATCGAGCGCGCGGTACGCCCGATCGGCAATTGCATCCACCACGACCAGGCCAATTTGCGGAAGGAGGCGGCCGCCGCGCTCGGCGAGATTGCCCATCCCGACGGCGAGGCATTCCTTGCCGTCATCGCCGACGATGCCGACCCTGACGTTCGCAAGAACGCGCGCTGGGCGCTCCAGCAGATCGCGGCGCGCAAAGCGCGAGCAGGCGCATAAAGGCCCGGGCAGGGGCATAGCGGCTCTTCGCGGCCGGTCTGGACTTCCCCTGCCAGACGTTTATTGGTCTTCGCCAATGGGATCGGCTGCTATTTCAGCGCGGCCGATCCGAGAAAGAGCGAGGACGCGGCCATGACGACACTGACTGTTAGAGATCTTCTCCCCGAGGATGGAACGAAGGGGACGCTGGTCGGCCGCGTCTGGCTGCCGCAGGCGAACGGTCCGGCCGTTGTCGCCGTCCGTGGAGACGGCGTCTTCGACGTCACCGCCAAGTTTCCGACCGTCAGCGCGCTCTGCGAGGAAGACAATCCGGCCAAGGCGCTCGCCGCGGTCAAGGGCGAGCGCATCGGCGATCTCGAAGCGATCGTGGCTAACACGGCGCCGGATGGGCGCGATCCGAAAAAGCCGTGGCTGCTTGCGCCCCTCGATCTCCAGACCCTGAAGGCCGCCGGCGTCACCTTCGCCATCTCGATGCTGGAGCGCGTCATCGAAGAGCGGGCCAAGGGCAATCCGGCCTCGGCCGAAGCGATCCGGAAAGAAGTGACGCGGCTGATCGGCGACGATCTGTCAAAACTCAAGCCGGGCTCCGACCAGGCGATGCATTTGAAGCAGGTGCTGATCGATCAGAACGCCTGGAGCCAATATCTCGAAGTCGGCATCGGTCCGGATGCCGAGGTCTTCACCAAGGCGCCGACGCTGTCGTCAGTCGGCACTGGCATGGATGCCGGCCTGCATCCGAAATCGACCTGGAACAATCCCGAGCCGGAGCTCGTGCTGTTCGTCTCGAGCCGCGGCAAGATCGTCGGGGGCGCGCTCGGCAACGACGTCAATCTGCGCGACTTCGAGGGGCGTTCGGCGTTGCTGTTGTCGAAGGCCAAGGACAACAACGCCTCCTGCGCGATCGGCCCGCTGCTGCGTCTGTTCGACGACACCTTCACACTCGACGACGCGCGCAAGCTCGATATCAGCCTGAACGTGAAGGGCGCGGACGGCTTCGTCCTCGACGGCCATTCCTCGATCAGCATGATCAGCCGCGATCCGACGGACCTCGTCGAGCAGACGATCGGCAAGGTCCATCAATACCCCGACGGCTTCGTGCTGTTCCTCGGCACGATGTTCGCCCCCGTCAAGGATCGCGATGCGCCGGGGCAGGGGTTCACCCACAAGCGCGACGACATCGTCACGATCGCAGCGCCTCAGCTCGGCAAGCTCGTCAACCGCATGCGCACCAGCGACGAGTGCGAGCCCTGGACGTTTGGAATCGGTGCGCTGATGAAGAACCTCGCGCAACGGAAGCTGATCTAGCTCCGCTGCCCTTCGCCTCTCCCCGCACGCGGGGGAGAGGCCGGATTGCATCGAATATGCAGTCCAGGTGAGCCGGACTCTCCGCGAGTCGATTTGGTCGACCTAGGCCGAACCCTATCCACACCGTCGTTGCGAGCGCAGCGAAGCAATCCAGAGTCCCTCCGTGGACAGTTTCTGGATCGCTTCGCTGCGCTCGCAATGACGCGGAGGAGAGGTAGCGAGCCGTACATACACCTTCATCTCCCCGTTGCATCCACGGAACAAAATCGCTCTGGGCGTGTCATAGAAACCGTCCATCCCGTCAAATCGAAGTTTCGTGCTAATAGTCAAATAATATGACTAGTCGGAACTCATCTTCCGTGAAATAGTCCCTCCCGCCGCCTCAAGGGCCGGCCTGCGGGTGCCATGCTACCAATCGGCGCCCGAGATAACACAAGATGACTTCTTGGGAGACACGCCTGATGACCCTCAAAGCCCTCTTTGCGGCCAGCGCCACGGCCGCGTTGCTGCTCGCGCTGCCGGCCAGCGCCGCCGAGCTCACCATCGGCTTCTCGCAGATCGGATCGGAATCCGGCTGGCGCGCGGCCGAGACGTCGGTCTCCAAGCAGGAGGCTGCCAAGCGAAAGGTCAATCTCAAGATCGCCGACGCGCAGCAGAAGCAGGAGAACCAGATCAAGGCGATCCGCTCCTTCATCGCGCAGAACGTCGATGCGATCTTCCTTGCACCTGTGGTCTCGACCGGTTGGGACTCGGTGCTGAAGGAAGCCAAGGAAGCCAAGATCCCGGTCGTGCTGCTCGACCGCGACATCGATCCCTCCGGCAAGGAGCTCTATCTCACCGCCGTGACCTCCGACAGCGTGCATGAAGGCGAGGTTGCCGGCGACTGGCTGGCCAAGACCGTCGGCGGCAAGGCGTGCAACGTCGTCGAATTGCAGGGCACGGTCGGCGCCAGCGTCGCCGCCAACCGCAAGAAGGGCTTTGACACCGCCATCGCCAAGCATGCGAACCTCAAGGTGGTGCGCAGCCAGACCGGCGACTTCACCCGCGCCAAGGGCAAGGAGGTGATGGAGAGCTTCATCAAGGCCGAAGGCGGCGGCAAGTCGATCTGCGCCGTCTATGCGCACAATGACGACATGATGGTCGGCGCGATCCAGGCGATGAAGGAAGCCGGCCTCAAGCCGGGCAAGGAGATCCTTACCGTCTCGATCGACGCCGTCCCCGACATCTTCAAGGCCATGGCTGCCGGCGAAGCCAACGCCACCGTCGAGCTGACCCCGAACATGGCCGGCCCCGCGCTCGATGCCATCGCGGCCTTCAAGGACAAGGGCACCGTTCCGCCCAAATGGATCCAGACCGACTCCAAGCTCTATACCGCGGCCGACGATCCGCAGAAGATCTACGACAGCAAGAAGGGCCTCGGTTACTGAGGCGGGGTGCCGTGCCGGACCGCTCCCCCGCGGTCCGGCGCTCCCCTCTTTGGAAACCGTTGCGCGAACGAATAGGCTGGGTGTCCGCAGCATAAGCGGGCACCGGTGGGAGTGACGTCGTTATGGAGAACAGCCCCGATCCTGCTCCTTCCCTGCTGGAGGTGCGCGGGATCAGCAAAAGCTTCGGTGCTGTGCGTGCGTTGCAGGAGGTCGACTTCACGCTTCGTGTCGGCGAGATTCATGCGCTGCTCGGCGAGAACGGCGCCGGCAAATCCACGATGATCAAGGTGATCACCGGCGTATTCCCGCGCGATGCCGGCATCGTCCGGCTCGGCGGCGAGGAGGTCGCGCCGCGCTCGGCCAAGGCCGCGCTTCAGGCCGGCATCGCCACCGTCTACCAGGAGGTCAATCTGCTGCCGAATCTCTCGGTCGCGCAGAACCTGTTCCTCGACCGACAGCCGATGCGCTTCGGCATCGTGCGTGAAGGCGAGATGCGGCGTCGCGCCAAGGCGCTTCTCACGGACTTCGGCCTCGATATCGACGTCGCCGCGCCGCTCGGCAGCTATTCTGTTGCCATCCAGCACGTCACCGCGATTGCGCGCGCGGTCGATCTTTCCGCCCGCGTGCTGATCCTGGACGAGCCGACCGCGAGCCTCGACCGTCACGAGGTCGAGATTCTCTTCGGCATCATGCGCCAGCTCGCCAAGCGCGGCATCGGCATCGTGTTCGTCAGCCATTTCCTCGATCAGGTCTACGAGATCTCCGACCGAATCACGGTGTTGCGCAACGGCCGCCTGGTCGGCGAGCGCGAGACCGCCTCGCTGCCGCGGCTCGAGCTGATCCGGATGATGCTCGGCCGCGAGCTGGCCGAGACCACCAGCGCCCGCGCGTCGGCGGGAGAGCATCAGGCGCGCGAGGTCTGCGCGAGTTTCGAGAACTACGGCAAGGTCGGCTATGTCGCGCCGTTCAATCTCGAGCTGCGCCATGGCGAGGTCGTGGGTCTCGCCGGCCTGCTCGGCTCGGGCCGGACCGAGACGGCGCGGCTGGTGTTCGGCGCCGAGCGCGCCGATGGCGGGCAAGCGAGGGTGGAGGGGGCGCCCGTGCGGCTGCAATCGCCGCGCGACGGCGTGCGCCACGGCTTTGGCTATTGCCCGGAAGAGCGCAAGACCGACGGCATCGTCGCCGAGCTCACCGTGCGCGAGAACATCGTGCTTGCGCTCCAGGCCAAGCGCGGCCTGCACCGGCCGCTGTCGCGCCGCGAGCAGGACGAAATCGCAGGCCGCTACGTCAAGATGCTCGACATTCGCCCGCCCGATCAGGAGCGCGCCGTGGGGCTGCTGTCCGGCGGCAATCAGCAGAAGGTGCTGCTGGCACGCTGGCTCGCGACCTCGCCGCGCCTCCTGGTGCTGGACGAGCCGACCCGCGGGATCGACGTCGGCGCGCATGCCGAGATCATCCGCCTGATCCGCGAGCTCTGCGACGACGGGCTGGCGCTGCTCGTGATCTCCTCCGAGCTGGATGAGATCGTGACCTATTCCGACCGCGTCGTCGTGTTGCGCGACCGCGCCCATGTCGAGGAGCTCGCGGGCGAGGCGATCGACGTCGGCAATATCCTCGCGGCCATCGCCGCCGATGGCGCCGCTGTCGCGCATGAGGGCCGGGCATGACAGCGCTGTTGCCGCGCCGCGGCCTTGCCCAGATCCTCGCGTTGATCGTCATCCTGGCGGTCGATCGCATCGTGTCGCCGCAATTCTTTGATCTGCGCCTCCAGGACGGCCGGCTGTTCGGCAGCCTGATCGACGTGCTCAACCGCGGTACGCCGGTGGCGCTGCTCTCGCTCGGCATGGTGCTGGTGATCGCGACGCGCGGCATCGATCTGTCGGTCGGTGCGGTCATGGCCATCTCGGGCGCGATCGCGGCGAGCCTTGCTGACACTCACAGTCTGGCCGTCGTGCTGGCGGCCGCGCTCGGCGCCGGCCTGATCTGCGGATTGTGGAACGGATTTCTCGTCGCGGTGCTCGGCATGCAGCCGATCGTGGCGACGCTGATCCTGATGGTGGCGGGACGCGGCATCGCGCAGCTCATTACCGAGGGGCGTATCGTGACCTTCTCCTCGCCGGATCTGGTCTGGCTTGGCAATGGCGCCGTGCTCGGCGTGCCGGTGCCGGTTGCGATCGCCCTGGGTATGCTGATTCTCACCGGCGCGGTGGTGCGCGGCTCGGCGCTCGGACTGCTGATCGAAGCGACCGGCGGCAATGCGCGGGCGAGCGAGCTTGCCGGCGTCGGCACGCGTGCGATGATCCTGGCGGTCTACGTCTGGTGCGGCATCTGCGCCGCGCTCGCCGGCGTGATCGCAGCGGCCGACATCATGGGCGCGGATGCCAACAATGCCGGCCTCTGGCTGGAGCTCGACGCCATCCTCGCGGTGGTGATCGGCGGCACCTCCCTGTTCGGCGGCCGCTTCAGCCTCGTGCTGGCCGTGCTCGGTGCGTTGATCATACAGACCATGAACACCGGAATTCTGCTGTCGGGCTATCCGCCGGAGTTCAATTTGCTGGTCAAAGCCGTGGTGGTGATGACGGTGCTGCTGCTGCAATCGCCGAAATTTTCGGGGATTGCCGGGATCGCCGCGCGGCTGCGGAGGTCCAAAGCATGAGAGGCCTGCCGCCCGTCCTCATCACCGCCATCGTGCTCGTTGCCGGCTTTGCGCTGTGCGCCGTGCAATTCCCCAACATCGCCTCGACCCGCGTGGTCGGCAATCTCCTCACCGACAACGCCTTTCTCGGCATCGTCGCGACCGGCATGACCTTCGTCATCATCTCCGGCGGCATCGACCTCTCGGTCGGCTCGGTGATCGGTTTCACCACGGTGTTCGTCGCGCTTGCGATCGAGCGCTGGGGCGTACCGCCGCTGCTTGCCTTCGTCGCGATCCTCGCGCTCTCGGCGGCCTTCGGAGCGGCGATGGGCGCGGTGATCCACGTCTTCGATCTGCCGCCGTTCATCGTGACGCTGGCGGGGATGTTCCTGGCCCGCGGCGCGAGCTTCCTGCTCTCGACGGAATCGGTGCCGATCACCGCGCCGGTCTATTCCACCGTGTCGGACTTCGCGCTGCGGATGCCCGGCGGAGGGCGATTGACGGCGATTGCGATCATTATGATCGTGATCGTGATCGGCGGCGCCTTGCTGCTGCATCTCACCCGGTTCGGTGCCAATGTCTATGCGCTCGGCGGCAGCCGGGCCACCGCGAGCCTGATGGGCGTTGCCGTCGGCAAGATGACGGTGAAGATCTACATGCTGTCGAGCCTGCTCGCGGGCATCGCCGGCATCGTGTTCTCCTTCTACACCAGCGCCGGCTACTCGCTCTCCGCGGTCGGCGTCGAGCTCGACACCATCGCGGCCGTCGTGATCGGAGGCACGCTGCTCACGGGCGGGCAGGGCTCGGTGATCGGCACCTTCCTTGGCGTGCTGATCCAGGGCCTGATCCAGACCTACATCAATTTCGACGGAACGCTGTCGAGCTGGTGGACCAAGATCGCGACCGGCGTGCTACTGTTCGCCTTCATCGCCTTGCAGCAGGGGCTGGTCGCGCTCGCGCGGCGGCCGGCGGCGAAGCGCGCAGGAGCAGCCACATGACGTCGCGCATCGTCGTCATCCCGACGCGCCGGGCCCACTCCAACCATGCGGAAGTGGCCCGCTCGATCGGCGTCGACATCATCGCCGGCCGCTACGCCGAGGGAACGCGCCTGCCTGGTGATGCCGAGATGATTGCGATGTTCGGCGTGTCGCGGCCGGTGCTGCGCGAGAGCGTGAAGACCCTGGTCGCCAAGGGGCTGCTCACCACCAAGGCCCGCGTCGGCACCGTCGTGCGCGAGCGCGCTGCCTGGAACATGTTCGACGCCGACGTGCTGGCCTGGCATCTGGACGCCGGCATCGACAAGCGCTTCCTCAACGACCTCGCGGAGATTCGCCTCGCGGTCGAGCCGCGCGCGGCCATGCTGGCGGCGGCGCAGCGGTCCGAGGACGACCTCGCCGAACTCCGTCGTTGCATGGACCGCATGCGGTTTGAGGCTTCCGATTCCGTCGGCTTTGCCGACGCCGACCT
Source organism: Bradyrhizobium japonicum USDA 6 (assembly GCF_000284375.1). NCBI lineage: Bacteria > Pseudomonadati > Pseudomonadota > Alphaproteobacteria > Hyphomicrobiales > Nitrobacteraceae > Bradyrhizobium > Bradyrhizobium japonicum. Next base: position 6,689,335 of record NC_017249.1, on the reverse strand, counting down.
CGCGCTCCATGTTGCGGTGGCGCGCGCTTCGGGCAATCTGTTCATGCGCTCGATCGGCCACGTCATCGAGGCCGCCCTGCGCGCCTCCTTCCTGCTCAGCGCACCGGTCGAGCCGGAGGACCGTGACACCGTGCTGCTCTGGCACCAGAAGATCGTCGATGGCATCGCCGCCGGCGACGCCCAGACCGCCTCGGAAGCGATGGTTTATGTCATTCACAACGGTATGCGCCGCCACGAGGCCGAGGCGCTGCCGTCAGCGGATACTGGAGAAAAAGCGTGACCGAACTTCGTATTGCCATCGTCGGTTTCGGCAAGATCGCGCGCGACCAGCACGTCGGTGCGATTGCCGCGACGGCGGGCGCGACGCTCGCGGCCGTCGCGAGCCGCAACGCATCGCTGCCGGGCGTGCCGCATTTTGCGACCATCGAGGAATTGCTGGAAAAGGGACCGCCGATCGATGCCGTCTCGCTTTGCACGCCGCCTCAGGTACGGCGTGCCCAGGCCGCCGCGGCGCTCGCTGCCGGCAAGCACGTGATGCTGGAGAAGCCGCCCGGCACCGGCGTCGCCGAGCTCGACCCGCTGATCGCGATGGCGGAGGAGGCCAAGCGAACGCTGTTTGCGACCTGGCATTCGCGCTATGCGCCCGCGGTCGAGCCGGCGCGCACGTGGCTTCTCACGCGGCGGATCAAGTCAGTGCACATCAACTGGAAGGAAGACGTTCGCGTCTGGCATCCCGGGCAGGGCTGGATCTGGGAGCCGGGCGGGCTCGGCGTGTTCGATCCCGGCATCAACGCGCTCTCGATCCTGACCCGTATTCTGCCCCGGCCGGTGTTCGTCACCGCAGCCGAGCTGGCCTTTCCAGCCAATTGCCAGGCCCCGATCGCCGCGAACCTGACGCTGACCGACATTGGCGGCCTGCCTGTGACCGCCGAGTTCGATTTCCGCCAGACCGGACCGCAGAGTTGGGATATCTTCGTCGAAACGGACCAGGGTCGAATGACGTTGTCGGGCGGCGGCCGGTGCATGGTGATCGACGGCGAGACCGTTGCCGAGGCGCCCGATCAGGAATATCGCGAGCTGTACGGGCGTTTCGTCAAGCTCGTCGCAACCGGCGCGCGCGACGTCGACCTGGCGCCGCTGCGTCTCGTTGCCGATGCCTTCCTGCTCGGCAGGCGCAACATCGTCGAACCGTTTGTGGACTGAACATGGCTGGCTCAAAAATAACAAAAGACATCTTCGGAACGCTGCCGGACGGCCGCAACGTCGAGCGTATCGTGCTGCGCGGGGAGGGCGGGTTCGAAGCCCGCATCATCACCCATGGCGCAGTGATCCAGGCGCTCATCGCGCCAGACGCCAAAGGCGGTTGCGACGACGTCGTGCTCGGCCATGACGCGTTCGCCGGTTATCTCGCCGAACGAAAGTTCTTCGGTGCCACGGTCGGCCGCTACGCCAACCGCATTGCCAACGGACGATTTTCGCTGGACGGCGAGACGGTGCAGCTTCCGGTCAACAACGGTCCGAATGCGCTGCACGGCGGCCTCGACGGGTTCGATCGCAAGCTCTGGGAGATCGCCGGGATCGACGACGGTGCGGAGCCGGGCGTGACGCTCACCTATTCGAGTCCGCATGGCGAAGAAAATTATCCCGGCCGGCTCGACGTGCGCCTGACCTATCGCGTCACCGGCCCGGCCGAGCTGTCGTTGACGATGGAGGCGCGAACCGACCGGCCGACCGTCGTCAACCTGACCAACCACAGCTTCTTCAATCTGGAAGGCGCGACCTCAGGCACGCCCATTCTCGACCACAAGCTGACGGTCGCGGCCGAGCATTTCCTCGCCATCGATCCCACCGCCATCCCGCTGCCTGGGCCCCCGCGCGCGGTGGCCGGAACGGCGTTCGACTTCCGCGACGGCCAGGCCGTCGGCGCGCGCATCCGCGAGAGCGATCAGCAATTGCGGAACGGCAGGGGCTACGACCATACCTACCGTCTCGGGCGAGATGGCAAGCTTGCTTTCGCGGCCCGGCTGGAGGCGCCGCGTTCGGGGCGCATCATGGAGCTCCTGACCAATCAGCCCGGCCTTCAGGTCTATTCCGGCAACTATCTCGACGGCACGATCTCGGGCAAGGGCGGCAAGCTCATCCGGCAGTCGGATGCCATGTGTCTCGAGCCGCACATCTGGCCGGATGCGCCGAACCGGCCGGATTTTCCGAGCCCGCGCCTCAATCCCGGCGAGGTCTACCGCCATCACACGGTCTATCGCTTTGGAGTGAGGACGCCATGATGGAAGAGGTGCCGACCTCGGTTCTCTCGGACGATCCATGCCATCTCGGCGAGGGGCCGACCTATGATTTGAGCACCGACACGGCCTGGTGGTTCGATATCCGCGAGGGGCGGCTGTTCGAGGCGCATCTCGGCAGCGGCAGCATTCGCGTCCACGCGCTCGGCCGGATGGCGAGCGGTCTCGGGCGCATCGACGCCGCGCGCCAGTTGATCGTCGCCGAGGACGGCCTCTACATCCGCAAGCTCGCCGACGGCGCGTTGACGCTGGTCTGTCCGTTGGAAGCCGACAATCCCGCGACGCGCTCCAACGATGCCCGCGTGCATCAGTCCGGCACGTTCTGGATCGGCACCATGGGCCGCAATGCGGAAGCAGGAGCGGGCGCGATCTACGCGTTCCATCGCGGCAAGATCTCGATGCTGTTCCCCCGCATCACCATTCCCAATTCGATCTGCTTTTCGCCGGACGGGGCGACCGGCTACTTCGCCGACACCGCGCGCGCCGTGCTCTACGCCGTTCCGCTTGATCCGGCGACCGGCTTGCCGCGAGGCGAGCCGGACGTTCTGTTGCGCCACACCGGCATCGGCGGCCTCGACGGCTCGGTGTGCGACGCCGACGGGCAGATCTGGAACGCCTGCTGGGGTGCGGGCCGGATCGATGTCTACTCTCCGCAAGGCGAGCGCCTGCGCTCGCTGCGCGTGCCGGCAAAGCAGTCGAGCTGCCCGGCCTTCGTCGGCCCTGATCTGTCGCGCCTCCTCGTCACGTCGGCCTGGCAGGATATGGACGCGGCGGCGCGCGCCGCCGATCCGCAGGCCGGCTGCACTTTCCTGTTACAGGCATCTGCGCGTGGCCGCGCGGAGCCTGACGTCATGCTCGCATAGGAGGCTCGAAGCCGCACACGACCAGCGTTCTCGACGAAACGAAGAAACAGTCTGACACCCAAGGGAGTAAAACATGCTGAAACTGAAGACGACATTCCTCGCGCTGGCGCTTGCCGGCGCAGCGACGATGGCCTCGGGCATCACCGCCTCCGCCCAGGACAAGGCAACGGTTGGCATTGCCATGCCGACCAAATCGTCGGCGCGCTGGATCGACGACGGCAACAACATGGTCAAGGTGCTGAAGGAGCGCGGCTACAACACCGACCTGCAATATGCCGAGGACGACATCCCGAACCAGCTCTCGCAGGTCGAGAACATGGTGACCAAGGGTGCGAAAGCGCTGGTGATCGCCGCGATCGACGGCACCACGCTGTCCGACGTGCTCAAGCAGGCGAAGGCAAAAGGCATCACCGTGATCGCCTATGACCGCCTGATCCGCGGCACGCCGAACGTCGACTATTACGCGACCTTCGACAATTTCCAGGTCGGCGTGCTCCAGGCGGAGTCGCTTGTCCAGGGGCTCGGCCTCAAGGACGGCAAGGGCCCGTTCAACATCGAGCTTTTCGGCGGCTCGCCCGACGACAACAACGCCTACTTCTTCTACAACGGCGCGATGAGCGTGCTGAAGCCGTACATCGACAGCGGCAAGCTCGTCGTCGTCTCCGGCCAGATGGGCATGGACAAGGTCGCGACGCTCCGCTGGGACGGCGCCACCGCGCAGGCCCGCATGGACAATCTGCTCAGCGCCTACTACGGCAACAAGAAGGTCAACGCGGTGCTGTCGCCGTATGACGGCCTGTCGATCGGCATCATCTCGTCGCTGAAGGGCGTGGGCTATGGCAGCGCCGGCCAGCCGATGCCGATCATCAGCGGCCAGGATGCCGAGGTGCCCTCGATCAAGGCGATGCTGCGCGGTGATCAGTACTCGACCATCTTCAAGGACACCCGCGATCTCGCCAAGGTGACCGCCGACATGGTCGACGCCGCACTCGCCGGCAAGCAGGTCACCGTCAACGACACCAAGACCTACGAGAACGGCGCCAAGACGGTGCCGTCCTATCTCTTGAAGCCGGTCGTGGTCTACAAGGACAATTGGGAGAAGACTCTGGTCGACAGCGGCTACTACAAGAAGTCGCAGTTCCAGTAAGAGGTCTATTCCCTCTCCCCGCGTGCGGGGAGAGGGTTAGGGTGAGGGGGGCTCTCCACGGGGGCGGTGACAGCTGCCCTCGCGGAGACTCCCCCTCACCCGAAATCCGCGCTGCGCGCGCATTTCGGCCTCTCCCCGCAGGCGGGGAGAGGCGAAGTAGAGGACAATGAGAATGACCGCCATGCTGGAGATGCGCAACGTCAGCAAGAGCTTTTCAGGCGTGCAGGCTCTGCGTGACGTGAACTTCTCGGTCGAGGCCGGGCAGATCCACGCGCTTGTCGGCGAGAACGGTGCAGGCAAATCCACACTGATGAAAGTGCTCAGCGGCGTCTACCCGGCCGGCAGCTACGAGGGCACCATCGTTTTCGAGGGTGAGGAGCGCCGCTTCCGCGACATCAACGATTCCGAGGCGCTCGGCATCATCATCATCCACCAGGAGCTGGCGCTGATCCCGCTGATGTCGATCGCGGAGAACATCTTCCTGTCGCATCCGCCGTCAAAATTCGGCGTCATCGATCGCGACGAGGTCTACCGGCGCACCCGCGAGCTGCTGGCGCAAGTCGGCCTGAAGGAATCGCCGGATACGCTGATCACCGATCTCGGCGTCGGCAAGCAGCAGCTGGTCGAGATCGCGAAGGCGCTGTCCAAGCGGGTGCGGATGCTGATCCTGGACGAGCCGACCGCGAGCCTCAACGAGGCCGACAGCGCCGCGCTGCTCGAACGCCTGATGGCCTTCCGCGAGCAGGGCATCGGCTCGATCCTGATCTCGCACAAGCTCAACGAGGTGGCCAAGGTCGCCGACCACATCACCGTGCTGCGCGACGGCCGCACCGTCGACAGCATCGACTGCCGCAGCGAGCCGATCCAGGAAGACCGCATCATCCGCAGCATGGTCAACCGCGATCTCGCCCATCGCTTTCCCGAGCGCAGCGCCAAGATCGGCGAGCCTGTCCTGACCGTCGAGAACTGGTCGGTCTATCACCCCATTCATCCCGAGCGGCAGGTGATCAAGAACGTCAATTTCGGCGTGAAGCGCGGCGAGGTCGTCGGCATTGCCGGGCTGATGGGCGCCGGCCGCACCGAGTTTGCCATGAGCCTGTTCGGCCGCTCTTGGGGCACCACAATCAGCGGCCGGATCCGGCTAGAGGGCAGGGAGATCGTGCTGCCGAGCGTCGCGGCCGCGATCGACGCCGGCCTTGCCTATGTCACCGAGGACCGCAAGCAGCTCGGCTTGATCCTGGCCGACGACGTCCGCAAGAACATCACGCTCGCCAGCCTCGACCAGGTCGCACCCGGCCGGGTGATCGACGACATCGCCGAGCTGAAAGTCGCCAGCGACTACCGCAACCGGATGCGCATCCGCTGCTCCGACGTCTACCAGGAGACCGGCCAGCTCTCCGGCGGCAACCAGCAGAAGGTGGTGCTGTCGAAATGGCTGATGACCGACCCCAAGGTACTGATCCTGGATGAGCCGACAAGGGGTATCGACGTCGGTGCCAAATACGAGATTTACTGTATCATCAACGAGCTTGCGGAGGCCGGGCGCGGCGTGGTGGTGATCTCCTCGGAGATGCCCGAGCTGCTCGGCATCTGCGACCGCATCTGCGTCATGAACGACGGCGCCTTCGTCGGGGAGTTCAAGGGCACAGAGGCGACGCAGGAGAAGATCATGCGCGCCATCATGCGCAACGAACGAAGCAACGGAAACGGCGTGCCTGAGGCCGCGGAGATGGGAGGATTGCAGCCATGACCGACAAGACGGTTTCGCTGCCCGAGGAGCGCCGGAACGGTAGTTTCATCAAGAACAATTTGCGCAATTACGGCATGCTGATGTCGCTGATCGCGATCATGCTGTTCTTCCAGGTCATGACCGGCGGCACGCTGCTCCAGCCGCTCAACCTGACCAATCTGGTGCTCCAGAACAGCTACATCGTCATCATGGCGCTCGGCATGCTGCTCGTGATCGTCACCGGCCATATCGACCTCTCGGTCGGTTCGGTCGCGGGCTTCGTCGGCGCGGTCGCTGCCCTGCTGATGGTGACGTACAAGGTCGACTATACGCTCGCCTTCATCGCCTGCCTCGTGGTCGGCGCAGCGATCGGCGCGGCGCAGGGCTATTGGGTCGCCTATTTCAAGATACCGTCTTTCATCGTGACCCTGGCCGGCATGCTCGTGTTCAAGGGACTTGCGCTCGCGGTGTTGCAGGGGCAGTCGCTCGGGCCGTTTCCGCCGACCTTCCAGAAATTGTCGTCGGGCTTCATTCCGGAGTTCCTGCCCGAAGCGGGCACGCTGCATCCGACCTCGATGCTGATCGGCGCGGTGCTGGCGCTGGGGCTGGTCTATGCCAGCGCCAAGAGCCGCGCGCGCGAGCAGTCGCACGGCATCGAGGTCGAGCCTTACGCGTTCTTCCTCGGCAAGAGCGTGGTGCTGGCCTGCGCCGTGCTCTACTTCACCTACCTGATCGCGACCTATCGCGGCTTGCCGAACGTGCTGGTGATCATGAGCGCCTTGATCGCGCTCTACGGCTTCGTCACTCGCCGCACCGTGATTGGCCGGCAGATCTATGCCGTCGGCGGCAACGCCAAGGCGGCAAGCCTGTCGGGCATCAAGACCGAGCGGTTGACCTTCCTCACCTTCGTCAACATGGGCGTGCTCGCGGCTCTCGCCGGCCTCGTCTTTGCCGCGCGGCTGAACACCGCGACACCGAAAGCGGGCCTCGGCTTCGAGCTTGACGTCATCGCCGCCTGCTTCATCGGCGGCGCCTCGGCCTATGGCGGGGTCGGGCGCGTCGGCGGCGCCGTGGTCGGCGCCATGATCATGGGCGTGATGAACAACGGCATGTCCATCCTCGGCATCGGCATCGATTACCAGCAGGTCATCAAGGGCCTGGTGCTGCTCGGCGCCGTGTGCATCGACGTGTATAACCAGCGGCGGTAGGCGCAAAATCACGTCGCGGGGGAGGCTCTGGCGCCGCCCCGCCAGGCGACTACAATTTTCGTCAATTTCGATCATGGCATCGCGACCGGAACCGATGCCTCGCGATGACCATGATTTGGGGGCTAGATCCGGGGGTGCCGAGCAGGGCACGGGCAGGGCAGCACCAGTGGCGGCTCATATCCACGAGATGACAGACGATGAATTTGAGGGCCGGCTTCGCATCCTCTTGCGCATCGTTTCCGTCTGCACCCTCGGGCTAGGCTCCTTTGCTGCAGGTTTATTGATCGGCGCCTTTGTTCTGTTTTGAACGAGGCAATTCACTCCAGAGCCTCGGAACGAGAGGCGCCGGCGCGTCTTCTTGATCTAGATCAACCGATCGCCAATTCCGTGCTAATCTCATGTGGTCGACGCAAGGGACCACGGGGAACCTGAGTGACGAGTACAGTGAGGTTATCGCCGGCTTCGGAGGTGATGCTGGTCTCGACTTTGCCGGCGTTGCAGCTGATCTACGACACCGCCCCGATCGGGTTGGCCTGTCTGTCGCCGGACTGCCGCTATTTGCTGATCAACCAGCGTCTGACCGAGATCTGCGGCATATCCATCGAAGGCCATCTTGGACGTACGGTCAGGGACTGCGTGCCGGCCCTGGCGGATTCCGTCGAGCAGATTGTGCGCTCGATCGTCGCGACGGGCGAGCCCGTGATCGGTATCGAGGTGGCGGGGCAGCGGGCCGATCAGGTCGAGGAGCGTTCCTGGGTTACTTATTGGCACCCGCTGCGAATGCCCGATGGCGAGATTGTCGCGGTCAACGTGGCGGCGGAGGAGATCACCGAACGCAAGCGCGCCGAGCGGGAGATTCGCAGCGCGAGGGACGCCGCTGAGACCGCGCTTCGCCATCTGCGCGATATCCAGGACACCCTGATCGAGGCGGAAAAGCTTGCGGCGCTCGGGCGCATGGTTGCCGGTGTCGCGCACGAGATCAACACGCCGCTCGGCAGCAGTCTGACGGTGGCATCGACGCTCCAGCGCAAGGCGGAGCAGTTCGCGGCGGAGGTCGCGCGGGGTAATCTCAAGCGCTCGACCCTGACAGGGTTTCTGGAACTGGTCAGCGATGCGTCGGCGCAGCTGGTCACGAATCTCGGTCGCGCCGCCGAGCGGGTGCAATCCTTCAAGCAGGTGGCGGCTGACCAGACCGAGTCGCTTCGGCGCAGCTTCGACGCAGGCGAGCTGACCGGCCAGGTTCTGTCGCAGTTCGAGCGGCAGTTGCGGGTGCGCGACATCGCGTTCAGCCTCCACTGCGAAACGAATCTCGCCATGGACAGCTATCCCGGGCCTTTCGGCCAAGTGCTCACCAACCTCGCAGTCAATGCGATGACGCACGCATTCTCCGATGGCGAGACCGGGACGATCAACGTCTCGGTCCGTGCGCTCAATGATGACCACGTTGAGCTGCTGTTTGCTGATGACGGCTGCGGCATGGCTCCCGATGTGGAACGGCGGGCCTTCGACCCATTCTTCACCACGCGCCGGCACGACGGCGCCAGCGGCCTCGGTCTGCATATCGTTCACAGCATCGTAGTCGACCGGCTGGGTGGGCAGATCCGGCTCGAGAGCCTGCCCGGCGCGGGGACGCGGTTTCAGCTCATCCTGCCGAGAATGGCCCCCGACCGGCGATAGCTGATCGTTTCCTCATCGGCAGTGCCCGGCTACTGCGTCGTGAACAGCACCGTCGCGATCGCGACGGAGAGGCTCACCGCCGATACCGTCGCCACCGTCGACAGCACGCCCATGCGCCGGAGCGCGATGGCAAAGGCGATGATGATGGGGGTCGCGGTCATTAGCCCGATCTGTGCATCGCTCATGTCATTGCTCACCGCTCGTTGCGAACCCTGAGTCTGTTCGTACCGCGCTCCGGCGAGCGGGACGTTGCGTCGGCGCAAACATCTCCGCCGGTGGCCGCCCAGTTTGTCCTGCGACAAATTCCGAACTGGACGGTTGAGCTAAGTCTGGCCGGTGTCCTGATCCGGAAAGACGATGTCTGCGGCCGATTGCGAACAACAGGGAACCGGCTGGGGAATCTTGGAAGATCTCCCCGGCGATCCCATGATCTGGGTGCTGATCTTCAGCGAGCTCGTCGCCTTCGGCCTGTTTCTCGGTGCCTTCACGGTCGCGCGCGCGATCCGCCCCGCAGTGTTCGCGGCGGGGCAGGCGGTGCTCGATTCGAATCTCGCTGGTCTCAACACAATCGTGCTGGTGACCAGCGGTTGGGCTGCGGCCCGGGCTACGAAGGCCGCGCGGACCAGCGAGAAGCAGGCCTCGCGCCGATGGCTCCTCACCGCCATGGCGCTCGGCGGCCTCTTCATCGCGATCAAGCTGACCGAATATGCCGAAGAGATCGGTCGTGGGATCGGCCTCGAGACCAGCCCGTTCTTCACGCTCTACTTCCTCCTGACCGGCTTCCATCTCCTGCACGTCTGCCTCGGCATCGTGATTCTCGCCGTGGTCTGCCGCCGCGCCGACATATCGGGCGTCGAGACCGGGGCCGCCTTCTGGCACATGGTCGATCTGGTCTGGATCGTGATGTTCCCGATTCTGTATCTGCTGCGGTGATGATGCCCGATCGCCTCGACATCACCTGGATAGCGCTGATCGGCCTCGCGCTGGCGACCATGCTGGTGCCACAGCTGGTGCCGCGACCGCTGCTCGGCGACGCTTTGTTGCTGATCTTCGCCGCCATCAAGGGCCGCCGCATCGCGCTTGATTTCATGGATCTCCGCGCGGCGCCGGCGCTCTGGCGCGGTCTGGTGAGCGCATGGATCCTGATCGTGGTGCTGGTTGCGTGGCTCGCCTCCGCCGTCATCGCATTGATCTGACGCCGCCAACGCAGCGTTGATTGCGCCCGGACAAAGACCCGTCGGCACCAATCGGCAAGATACAGCATCACTGCTTCCTCACGACTGGACTCACAACGGAAAGGACTGGCAATGGCTGAACGCCTGACCAAGTCGGCGGCTCGAAACGTCTTTTACGGCGGCTCGGCCTTCTTCTTCGCCATCTTCATCGGGCTGACGGCGCACAGCCACTACTATATGGCGACGACCTCGACGGACGCGACGACGCTGACATCGTCGGTCGCGCGCGGCAAGCATGTCTGGGAGAAGAACTCCTGCATCAATTGCCACACGTTGCTGGGCGAGGGCGCCTATTTCGCCCCCGAAGTCGGCAATGTCTGGGATCGCTGGGGCGGCAACGAGGATCCGGCCGGTGCGCGCGAGACGTTGAAGGCCTGGATGCAATCGCAGCCATCGGGCGCGGAGGGCCGGCGCCAGATGCCGCAGTTCAACCTCACCGACCAGGAGCTCAACGATCTCGCCGACTTCCTGCAATGGACCAGCAAGATCAAGCGCCAGGAATGGCCGCCGAACAAGGCCGGTTGAGCACGCCGCATCCGCTTCAAGACAGAGAGAACCCGAGATGAAATATCAGACCCAGAAAGTCGCGATGCTGTACTTTTACGGCGCGCTGACGCTGTTCCTGGCGCAGGTCCTGTTCGGCCTGCTTGCCGGAACCATCTACGTCCTGCCCAACACGCTGTCGGTGCTGCTGCCGTTCAACATCGTCAGGATGATTCACACCAACGCGTTGATCGTGTGGTCGCTGATCGGATTCATGGGCGCGACCTACTTCCTGCTACCGGAGGAAACCGAGACCGAGCTGTACAGCCCGCTGCTCGCAAAGATCCAGTTCTGGATGTTCTTCGGCGCGGCAGGTGTGGCTGTGGCCGGCTATCTCTTCCACTACCATGAGGGTCGCGAGTTTCTCGAGCAGCCCTTCATCATCAAGGTCGGGATCGTCGTGGTCTGCCTGATGTTCCTGTTCAACGTGACGATGACGGCGCTGAAGGGCCGCAAGACCACGGTCACCAACATCCTGTTGTTCGGCCTGTGGGGTGTCGCCATCTTCTTCCTGTTCGCCTTCTACAATCCGGCCAATCTCGCGGTCGACAAGATGTACTGGTGGTATGTCGTGCATCTCTGGGTCGAGGGCGTCTGGGAGTTGATCATGGCCTCCGTGCTGGCCTATCTCATGATCAAGCTCAACGGCATCGACCGCGAGGTGGTCGAGAAGTGGCTCTATGTCATCATCGGCCTTGCGCTGTTCTCGGGCATTCTCGGCACCGGCCACCATTTCTACTGGATCGGCGCGCCCGGTTACTGGCAGTGGATCGGCTCGCTGTTCTCCACGCTGGAGGTCGCGCCCTTCTTCACCATGGTGATCTTCACCGTGCAGATGACCTGGAAGGCCGGCCGCAAGCATCCGAACCGCGCCGCGCTCTTGTGGTCGGTCGGCTGCTCAGTGATGGCGTTCCTCGGCGCCGGCGTCTGGGGCTTCCTGCACACGCTGTCCTCGGTGAACTACTATACCCACGGCACGCAGGTCACCGCCGCACATGGCCATCTCGCCTTCTTCGGCGCCTATGTGATGCTGAACCTGTCGGTGATGGCTTATGCGATCCCGCAGATCAAGGGACGTGCGCCCTATAACCAGTGGCTCAGCATGACCAGTTTCTGGATCATGTGCACGGCGATGATGACCATGACTTTCGCGTTGACCTTTGCCGGCGTGATTCAGGTCCATCTCCAGCGCGTGCTTGGCCAGAGTTACATGGACGTGCAGGACCAGCTTGCCTTCTTCTACTGGGTGCGGCTCGGCTCCGGCGTGTTCGTCGCGATCTCTGCATTGATGTTCGTCTGGGCAGTGCTGGTGCCCGGCCGCGAGAAGCAGGCGACTATCCCAGGCGCCTTGCAACCGGCCGAATAGACACAAGGCGGCCGCGCAAGTCGCGGCCGCCGTTCCAGAATGATTTCCGGAGAAGAACCATGACAGCAGCACTTCACGCCTTGTCGGCACCCGCGCTCGTGCTCCCGGCTTACGCTCCGAGCGGCAACGAATGCGCGCTGTTCGAGCACGCCTGGCGGCATCAGCTCCCGGTCCTGCTGAAGGGACCGACGGGCTGCGGCAAGACGCGCTTCGTCGCCCACATGGCGGCGCGGCTGGGATTGCCGCTTCACACCGTCGCCTGCCACGACGATCTCACTGCCGCCGATCTTACCGGCCGCTACCTGCTGAGGGGCGGCGACACCGTGTGGACCGACGGTCCGCTGACGCGCGCAGTGCGCGAGGGCGGAATCTGCTACCTCGACGAAGTCGTGGAGGCGCGCAAGGACGTCACGGTGGTGTTGCATCCGCTCACCGACGACCGCCGCATCCTGCCGCTGGAGCGGACCGGCGAGGAGCTGGTCGCGCCGAAGGGATTCATGCTCGTGGTCTCCTACAATCCCGGTTACCAGACCCTGCTGAAGGCGTTGAAGCCGTCGACGCGGCAGCGCTTCATTGCTGTCGAGTTCGGCTTCCTGCCGCCGGAGCAGGAGATCGCGGTGGTCGCGGCCGAGAGCGGGCTCGCGCCCGATTATGTGCGGCCGCTGGTCCAGCTGGCCGGCCGGCTACGCGCGCTGAAGGGGCACGACCTGGAGGAGGGCGTTTCGACCCGTCTCGTCGTCTATTGCGCCACCTTGATTGCGGCGGGAGCCTCAATTACGGATGCGGTGCTGGCCGGCATGATCGAACCGCTCACCGATGACGTAGACGTCAAGGCGGCGCTGCTCGACGTCGCACGCGCCGTTATCTCCTGAGAGTGATGCGATGCTCGATTTCCTCGAGCTTGAAGAAACCGTCGGTCGCGCCTGGCATCGCCTGGTGGGCGGCACCGCGAGCTATCCGGCCTATGCCGAACACGCGGTGTCGCTCGCGGAGGTGCGCAGCCGGATCGCGATCATGTTCCGCGCGCTTGGCGGGGAGACAGGCGTGCAGATCGCGAGCGCGAGTGCCCGCCGGGCCGGGCATCGGCTTGGATGGCGGCAGCGCATCGGGCTCGGCGACGAGCGGCTCGCGCAACCCCGGCGCGATGCCGCGACGATCTTCCTGCCCGACAACATCGCGATCTTCGCCGATCGCGGGCTGAATGCCGCGCTGTACCGGTGGCTGGCCGCGTGGTTTGCCTTTGCACCGGTCGACGCGATCGCCGAGGCCGATCCGCTGCGGCGCGATCTGCTGACGCTGCGCCGGACCAGCGAAATCGCGGTGCTTGTGCTGACGGAATGTCCCGGCCTTGCCGAGGACTACGCCCGGTTGGCCGCGGCCACGGCCATGGCGCGGCCACACCGGCCATTGCCGCGTATCGAGCAGGACATGGAGCAGATCGTGCTTGCTCTGCTCGGCGCCGATACGCCGCCGGTGGGAAAACTGTGGCCGGCGATGATGGGGACGGGGCCGCTGCCGGACAGGGCGCCGCCGGGCTATCGTTCGATCCTGCCATGCCCGCTCTGGGGCGATTGCTGGACACGGGCGCTGTCGCCCACACATGAAGGCGACGACGAGTGGGCGCCGACCGGCGCGCCAGCGCCATCGGACGATCGCAAGCGTTTCGCCGTCCGCGAGCGCGAAGACGGTACCAATCGCCGCGATCCCTTCGTGCTCAATCGCTTTGAAAAGATCCTCGCGATGGCCGAGATGATCAATGTCGACCGCCCGGCTGACGACAGTGAGGACGAGGATGCGCAGAAGGCAGCCGACGACCTCGAGGAGATCGCGCTCAGCCGCCGCAGCGGCAAGCCGGCGAGCCGGCTCAAATTCGATCTCGACCTGCCACCGGAAGCCCTCGATGTATCGCGATTGCACGCGGACCTGACCTATCCCGAATGGGACTATCGCAGCGGCTCCTATCTGCCCGATCATTGCCGCGTGCTCGCGGGTGCGGCCTCCGAGCTGGGTGAGGGCTGGACGCCTGATGACGCCATGCGTCGGCATATCCGCCAGGTGCGCCGCCGCTTCGAGGTGTTGCGACCGCGTCATGAATTGATGCGCGCCCAAGCCGATGGGCACGACCTCGACCTCGACGCACTCGTGCGCGCGCGGTGCGATCTCCGCGCCGGAAGCGGCGGAGGCGGTCTCGATCGCGTCCATGTCGCCATGCGACCGCCAGGGGACGATCTTGCCGTCACGCTGCTCGTGGACGTCTCGCTCTCGACGGACGCCTGGGTCGACGGCTATCGGGTGCTCGATGTCGAGAAGGAGGCGCTGCTGGTGCTTGCGCACGGCCTGTCGGCCTGCGGCGATCACCACAGTATCCTCACCTTCACCTCGCGCCGGCGTTCCTGGGTGCGGCTCGAAACGGTCAAGGCCTTCGGCGAGCCGATGAGTGGGGCGATCGAGCGCCGGATCGGCGCGCTGAAGCCTGGCTATTACACACGGATCGGTGCGGCGGTACGTCACGCCTCGGCCGAGCTGGCGCGCCAGCCGCAGCGCAAGAAGCTGCTGCTCGTCCTCACCGACGGCAAGCCGAACGACGTTGATCATTATGAGGGCCGCTTTGCGGTCGAGGACACCCGCAAATCCGTGCAGGAGGCGCGGCGGCTCGGCATCGCGGTCTTCGGCGTGACGGTCGATGCGACGGCGCAATCCTACGTCCCGACGCTGTTCGGCCGCAGCGGCTACGCCATCGTCGGCAACATCTGCCGCTTGCCTGCGGCGTTGCCGGCGATCTATCGACAGGTCGCCCATTGACCCCGGCGAACCCGCCACGCGCCCTCTTCGGTGAACTATTGCTCAAAGGATGGGTATATGATCGAATGGCCGGATGGACCGAAGCCGGCAAAGGCCCGATCTCGTCATTTTCGACTGCGACGGAGTGCTCGTCGACAGCGAGCTCTTGAGCTGCCAGTGCCTTGTGGACGAGCTGTCCGGATTTGGGATATCGCTGACACTTGCGCAGGCGCTCGAGCTGTTTCTCGGACGAAGCACGAGCGCGGTCACGCAGCATTATCGCGAACTCGGCCAGGCGATGCCAGCCGATTTTCCGGTCCGGCTGAAGTCGCGCGTACTGATCGCCTTCGAGAGGGCGCTCCATCCGATTCCCGATGCCGATACCGTCCTGTCCGGCCTGCGCGTACCGAATTGCGTGGCCTCGTCGAGTGATCTCGACCGCGTCGCGCTGTCGCTGAGAGTGACCGGTCTCGCGCCCCATTTCGGCGACCGGATCTACACGGCGCAGATGGTCACGCACGGCAAGCCCGCGCCGGATCTCTTTCTCCACGCGGCGGAGAAGATGGGCGCGCGGCCTGCGCGCACGCTGGTGATCGAGGACAGCGTCAGTGGCGTGGTGGCCGCGAAGGCCGCCGGCATGACGGTCTGGGGATTTGTCGGCGGCAGCCATTATCGCGGGCGCGACGGCCAGGCTATATTGTCCGGCGCCGGGGCCGATCGGGTCTTCGCGCACATGAGCGATTTCTGGGAGGCATAGGCCGCCATGGCCGTCGAGAACGAAAAGTCCAGGCTCGACGATGCCGCACGTGCCGGCTGGCTCTATTTCATTGCCGGTCACACCCAGGACGAGATCGCAAAGATGCTCCAGGTCTCGCGGGCCTCCGCGCAGCGGCTGGTCTCGCTGTGCCTCGCCGAGCGTCTCATCACCTTCCGTCTCGAACATCCCATCGCCGCCTGCATGGAACTGGCGGCACGCCTGAAGGCGCGCTTCGACCTCAGCCATTGCGAGGTGGTGCCGGCCGATCCTGCCGCGCCGCAGGCCACGGCGGGCATCGCCGAACGCTGCGCCAATCTGCTGGATTCGACGTTGCGTTCGGAAACGCCCGTCATCGTCGCGCTCGGCACGGGGCGGGCGGTGCGCGCCGCGGTCGAGCGCGTGACGCCGATCGACCGGCCCAACCACCAGATCGTCTCGCTGGTCGGCAACATCTCCGCCGACGGTTCGGCGAGCTTCTACGACACTGTCGGCCGGCTCGCCGACCGCACCGGCGCGCGGCACTATCCGATGCCGCTGCCGTTCCTGATGTCGTCGGAGGACGAGCGCAACAAGATGGTGCGGATCGAGCCGATCGCGAAGGTGAAGGCGGTCGCGGCCAAGGCTGACTTGCGCCTCGTCGGCATCGGTCAGATGGACCAGAAGGCGCAAATCCACATCGACGGCTTCGTTACCCGCGACGAATTGTTCGAGATGATGCGGCAGGGGGCGATCGGTGAAATCACCGGCTGGGCCTATGATTCCAAGGGCCGCCTGCTCAAGGCCGGCACCAACAAGCGCCTCACCAGCATTCCGCCGGAGGTGCCGGCCAAGACCACGACGATCGGCGCCGCGGTCGGTGCGGCCAAGGTGCCGGCGATCGCGGCCGCACTGAACGGGCACCTGATCAACGGCCTGATCACGGACGAGGCGACGGCAAGGGCGATTCTGGAGCGGTAGGGCGGGCGGTCGCTCTTCGTGCGCCTGCGAAGCAGGCGGTGTTTCCCCACCAAACGCTGTCATCGTCCGCCTTGTGCGCAATTGCGCACTGGGGCGGACGATCCAGTACGCCGCGGCCCCACTTGAGGCAAGCCACTCACGACACGGCGTACTGGATGCCCCGCCTTTGCGGGGCACGACAGTGTGGGTGAGGCAGCACCTCCCATCCCTCCCGCACCGCAGCACTCATAAGTTGCGGGAACGCCCGGCGCCTGCTTGACAAGCGCTGCACCTCGTCCGAACATACGCCCAACGCGTGGGCATATGCTCAGAAGCGCGATCCTAGGGAGGTCACCGTGAAACACGTCCTCGGCGCCGTCTGCGGCGCGTCTTGCCTGTTGCTGGCCGTCCCTGTGATGGCCGAAACGACCCTGACCATCGCCACCGTCAACAACGGCGACATGATCCGCATGCAGGGGCTGACCAGCGAATTCACCAAGAAGAACCCGGACATCACCGTCAAATGGGTGACGCTGGAGGAGAACGTGCTGCGCCAGCGCGTCACCACGGACATCGCCACCAAGGGCGGCCAGTTCGACGTTTTGACCATCGGCACCTATGAGGTGCCGATCTGGGCCAAGAAGGGCTGGCTGGTGCCGCTCGCCAATCTCGGCGCCGATTACGACGTCGCCGACCTGCTGCCGAAGATCAAGGACGCGGTCTCCGTGGACGGCAAGCTCTACGCCGCGCCGTTCTACGGCGAGAGCTCGATGGTGATGTATCGCACCGACCTGTTCGAGAAGGCCGGTCTGAAGATGCCGGAAAAGCCGACCTGGGATTTCATCATCGATGCCGCCAAGAAGCTCACGGACAAGAGCGCCGGCACCTACGGCATCTGTCTTCGCGGCAAGGCCGGGTGGGGCGAAAACATGGCGTTCCTGTCGGCCATGGCCAATTCCTACGGCGCGCGCTGGTTCGACGAGAAGTGGGAGCCGCAGTTCAACACGCCGGAATGGAAGACGACGCTCACGACCTACGTCAATCTGATGAAGGAGGCCGGCCCTCCTGGCGCGAGCTCGAACGGCTTCAACGAGAATCTGGCGCTGTTCAACGCCGGCAAGTGCGGTATGTGGATCGACGCGACAGTGGCGGCGTCCTTCGTCACCAATCCGAAGGAGTCCAAGGTCGCCGACAAGGTCGGCTTTGCGCTCGCGCCCAACACCGGCCTCGGCAAGAATGCCAACTGGCTGTGGGCCTGGAGCCTCGCGATCCCCGCCGGCTCCAAGAAGACGGAAGCCGCCGAAAAGTTCATCGCCTGGGCCACCAGCAAGGACTACACCAAGCTCGTGGCGTCGAAGGAGGGCTGGGCCAACGTGCCGCCGGGCACGCGGACCTCGCTCTACCAGAACGAGGACTATCTGAAAGTCGCGCCGTTCGCGAAGCTGACGCTGGCCTCGATCGATGCTGCCGACCCGAACAAGCCCACCGTGAAGCCGGTGCCTTACGTCGGCGTACAATACGCGGCGATCCCCGAATTCCAGGGCATCGGCACCCAGGTGGGCCAGCAATTCTCCGCCGCGCTCGCGGGATCGATGACGGTCGATGCCGCGCTGGCGGCGGCGCAGTCCGCCACCGAGCGCGAGATGAAGCGCGCCGGCTACATCAAGTGAACCCGAGCTCTCCCTCCTGAGCTCAAACTGGCGGCCATCCACCAGCCAGCCCCGAATGGATGGCCGCCTTCTTCCTCCAGCGGAGACGCCAAGGATGGCAACCCGGCAGACGCAGTTTCTTGCGCGCTCGCTCCTGACGCCTGCGGTCGGGCTGCTCTTCATCTGGATGATCGTTCCGCTGGCGCTGACGATCTATTTCTCGACCCTGCATTACAGCCTGCTCGATCCCGGCTCCGAGGCGTTCGTCGGCCTGGAGAATTTCCGCTACTTCCTCACCGATCCCGCCTTCCTCGCCTCGCTCCAGAACACGCTGGTGCTGGTCGGCTCGGTGCTGGCGCTGACCATCCTGCTCGGCATCCCCCTGGCGCTGCTGATGGACCAGCCCGTGATCGGCCGCAACATCGTGCGGCTGATGGTGATCGCGCCGTTCTTCGTGATGCCGACGGTGAGCGCGCTGGTCTGGAAGAACCTCTTGATGCACCCGGTCTCCGGCCTGTTCGCCTGGCTCGCCAAGCTGGTCGGATTGACGCCGATCGACTGGTTCACCGACGCGCCGCTGCTCGCGGTGATCCTGATTGTCGCCTGGCAATGGCTGCCCTTCGCGACCCTGATCCTGCTGACCGCGCTGCAATCGCTCGACGAGGAGCAGAAGGAGGCCGCCGAGATGGACGGCGCCAGCGCCGTCTCCACCTTCATCTACATCACGTTGCCGCACCTGGCGCGGCCCATCACCGTGGTGATCCTGATCGAGACCATCTTCCTGCTCACGGTGTTCGCGGAGATATTCGTCACCACCGGTGGCGGACCGGGCCTGCAAACCACCAACATCGCCTTCCTGATCTATTCGCAGGCGCTGATCCAGTTCGACGTCGGCAGCGCCTCCGCAGGCGGCCTCGTTGCGGTCGTGATCGCCAACGTCGTCGCTTTCTTCCTCGTCCGCATCGTCGGCCGCAATCTGGAGGCGTGACACATGGCGCGGATGGCAACGACGCAGCGGGTGGTGATATCGACGATTGGAGCGTGGTTCTTCGGCTTCCTGATCTTCTTCCCGATCCTGTGGATGGTGCTGGCGAGCTTCAAGACCGAGTTAGAGGCCTTCGCCATTCCGCCGTCCTTCCTGTTCTTCCACTGGACCACGGAAAACTACGCGACCGTGCAGGAGCGCAGCGATTATTTCCACCACGCGATGAACTCGATCATCATCGCCGGCGGCTCGACACTCATTGCGCTGCTGATCGCGATCCCCGCAGCCTGGTCGATGGCATTCTCGCCGACCAAGCGCACCAAGGACATCCTGCTCTGGATGCTTTCGACCAAGATGATGCCGCCGGTCGGCGTGCTGGTGCCGATCTATCTCATCTTCAAGACCTTCGGCCTGCTCGATTCCCGCATCGGCCTCGTCTTCATCCTGTGCCTCGGAAATTTGCCGATCGTGATCTGGATGCTGTTCACCTATTTCAAGGAGATCCCGCGCGACATCCTCGAAGCCGCGCGCATGGACGGCGCCACCATCGGCCGCGAGCTCGTCTACGTCTTGACGCCAATGGCGATCCCGGGGCTGGCGTCGACCATGCTGCTCAATCTGATCCTGGCCTGGAACGAGGCGTTCTGGACGCTCAATTTGACGACCTCGAACGCCGCACCACTCACCACGTTCATCGCCTCCTATTCGAGCCCGGAAGGGCTGTTCTGGGCAAAGCTGTCGGCGGCCTCGACGCTGGCGATCGCGCCCATTCTCGTCCTCGGTTGGTTCAGCCAGAAGCAGCTCGTGCGCGGGCTCACCTTCGGCGCGGTGAAGTAAAGGGGCTGGCGGATCATGGGTCAGATCACACTTCAGGACGTACAGAAATCCTTCGGCCCCGTGCACATCATCAAGGGCGCCGACCTCGACATCGCCGACGGCTCCTTCGTGGTGTTCGTCGGTCCCTCAGGCTGCGGCAAGACCACGCTGCTGCGGCTGATCGCCGGGCTCGAAGACGTCTCAGGCGGCAAGATCCTGATCGACGGCAAGAACGTCGTCGACACGCCGCCGGCCAAGCGCGGGCTGTCGATGGTGTTTCAGTCCTACGCGCTCTATCCGCATATGAGCGTGCGCGGTAATATCGGTTTCGGCCTGAAGATGGCGGGCCTTTCCAAAGATGAAACCAACCGCAAGGTCGAGGCTGCTGCGGCGACGCTGAACCTCACGCCCTATCTCGACCGCAAGCCGCGCGAGCTCTCCGGCGGCCAGCGCCAGCGCGTCGCAATCGGCCGCGCCATCGTCCGCGAGCCCAAGGCGTTCCTGTTCGACGAACCGCTGTCCAACCTGGATGCGGCCTTGCGCGTGCAGATGCGGATAGAAGTCACGCGGCTCCAGAAGCAGCTCGGCACCACCGCGATCTACGTCACCCACGATCAGGTCGAGGCCATGACCATGGCCGACAAGATCGTCGTGCTCAACGGCGGCAAGATCGAGCAATATGGCTCGCCGCTGGAGCTCTATGAGCGGCCCGCCAATCTCTTCGTCGCCGGCTTCATCGGCTCGCCGAAGATGAACTTCGTCACTGGCGAGCACGCCTTGCAGAAGGGCGCGGCGACGATCGGCGTGCGGCCGGAGCATCTCAAGATCGAGCGCGACGGTGCCGGCGGCTGGCAGGGAACGATCGCGGTTGCCGAGCATCTGGGCAGCGACACCTTCCTTTATGTCGATGCCGGGCCGCTCGGCATGCTGACGGCGCGCTACATCGGCGAATTGAGCCTGCATGCCGGCGACCGTGTATCGCTGGTGCCGGATCCCGCGCGCATCCATCGCTTCGACGAGAGCGGCAACGCGCTTCGGGGCTGACAAGAGACGGCAAAAAACGGCAAGAGACGGCGAGAAACGGAAAGACCACCATGTACCTCGAAAAATTCAAGCTGAGCGGCAAGACCGCGTTCATCACCGGCGGCGGGCAAGGCATTGGCCTCGCCTGCGCGGAAGCGCTGGCTGAAGCCGGCGCGAAGGTCATCATCGGCGACCGCGACAGCAAGGTCGCCGACAGCGCGAAGGCCAGCCTGAAGGCGAAGGGTTTTGACATCGAGACGGCGATCATGGACGTCACCGACACCAAGCGCGTGGCGCAGGTCGCGGCTGACCTCGTCGCCCGCCACGGCAAGGTCGACATCCTCGTCAACAATGCCGGCATCGCCCGCAGCGAGACGCCGGCCGAGACCGTCACCGACGAGCACTGGCTCAACGTCATCGACGTCAATCTCAACGGCACCTTCTGGTGCTGCCGCGAATTCGGCAAGCACATGCTGAAGGCCAAGAGCGGCGCCATCGTCAATGTCGGCTCGATGTCGGGCTTCATCGTCAACAAGCCGCAGGAACAGTGCTTCTACAACGCCTCCAAGGCCGGCGTGCACCATTTGACCAAGTCGCTGGCCGCCGAATGGGGCGCCCGCGGCATCCGCGTCAACGCGGTGGCGCCGACCTATATCGACACGCCGCTCAATGCTTTCGTGAAAAGCACCCCGAAAATGTATGACGCCTGGATCGGTGGAACCCCGATGGCGCGGATGGGGCAGGTCGAGGAGATCGCCTCCGTCGTGCTGTTCCTGGCCTCGGAGGCCGCGAGCCTGATGACCGGCAGCATCGTGCTGGTGGATGGCGGCTACACTTGCTGGTAGGCTTGCGTCAAAACTGACGAGAGCGACCGGGAGCGACAATGCCGCGAGCGTATATCGGCGTCGACGTGGGGACCACAAGCACGCGGGCAGGGGTGTTTGACGAGTCCGGCACCCTCCTTGCCACCGCCAAGCATCCGATCCGGATCTGGCACGAGGCCGGCGACATCGTCGAACAGTCGTCTTCGGACATCTGGGAAGCCTGCGCCAAGTCGGTGCGAGCGGCGATGGCGGAAGCTGCCATCGCGCCCGACAGCGTCGGCGGCATCGGTTTCGACGCCACATGTTCGCTGGTCGTCCTCGATCGGCAAGGCGAGCCGGTCACCGTCAGTGCCTCCGGCGACCGCCAGCGCAATGTGGTCGTCTGGATGGACCATCGTGCCACGGCCGAGGCACGGCTGATCAACGAGACCGGGGACGCGGTGCTGCGCTATGTCGGCGGCTCGATCTCGCCCGAGATGGAGATGCCGAAGCTGCTGTGGCTGAAGCGGCACATGCGCGCAAGCTTCGAGGCCGCCGGTCATTTCTTCGACCTGGCAGATTATCTGACCTGGCGCGCGACCGGCTCGCTGCAGCGCTCGACCTGCACGGTCACCTGCAAGTGGAACTACCTCGCACACGACGGCGGCGGCTGGAGCGCGCCGTTCTTCAAGCGCATCGGCCTCTCCGATTTCGTCAGCGAGAAATACGCTCGCATCGGCACCGAGATCGTCGCGCCCGGCACGCGGCTCGGCGAAGGCCTTACCCGAGCGGCGGCTGCGGAGCTCGGCCTGGCGCCGGGCACGCCGGTCGGCGCCTCGCTGATCGATGCGCATGCCGGCGGCATCGGCGCGATCGGCGGGCGCGACGGAGGAGGCGGTGCGACCGATGTCGGCGACCGTCTCGCCTACATCATGGGAACGTCGGCCTGCATCATGGCGACGACGAAGGAGCCGTGTTTCGTGCCCGGCGTATGGGGCCCTTATTATTCCGGCATGGTGCCGGACTTCTGGCTCAACGAGGGCGGCCAGTCGGCTGCCGGCGCGGCGATCGACCATCTCCTCAAGTCGCATCCCGGCCATGCCGAGGCGAGCGCGGCGGCGCGCAGCGAGGGCGTCGACCTCATCGAGTACCTCGAGCGGCGCATCATCGCGCGCCCCGGTGACGCCAGCCGCGCCGCGCTGCTTGCCCGCGACGTCCATGTGCTTCCCGAATTCATCGGCAACCGCTCGCCCTACGCCGACCCCGACACCCGCGCGGTGATCGCGGGCCTCGATCTCGACAGCGACGTTGGTGCGATGGAGCGGCTGTTCGTCGCCGGCCTCTGCGGTCTGGCTTATGGACTCGCCGAGGTGATCGAGGCCTTTGCCGCGCATGGCGTCCATTCCAGCATCATGATCATGGGCGGCGGCGCGAGCCGCAGCCCGCTGGTGCGGCAGATCATGGCGGACACCACCGGTCTCACCGTCGCGCTGCCGCAAACGAAGGAGCCCGTGCTGCTGGGCGCCGCGATGCTTGGCGCGGTGGCCGGCGGTGCCTATGCCTCGATCGGCGAGACCATGGCGAAGATGTCGGCGCTGGGACGGAAGAGCGAGCCGACCGCGCCCGGCATGGCCGCGTTTCATGCCCGCAAGCGCGAGGTCTACAAGCTGCTGCGCGAGGTCGATCGCGGCAGCCGCGAAGCGATGCGGGAGGGGGCTGGAGGTTGAAACGGATGTTGATTGCCTGCGGCGATGCGCTGATCGATTTCGTCCCGACGCGAAACACTGAGGGGCGCGAGGCGGTGATGCCGGCGGTCGGCGGCTCCTGTCTCAACGTCGCGATCGGCATGGCGCGGCTCGGCGCGCCGACCGGCTTCGTCGGCGGCGTCTCGACCGACATGTTCGGGCGCATGATCGCCGACCACGCCACCGCGTCGAACGTCGAACTGGGGCTGGCCACCCGCAGCGATCACCAGACCACGCTCGCCTTCGTGCGCATCGTCGCGGGCGAGTCGCATTATGCGTTCTATGACGCGGAGACCGCGACGCGAAACTGGACCTACCGGCGCGGCGCAATTCCGTTCGCGAGTATCGAAGCCGTCCATATCGGCTCGACCACGCTGGTGAACGACCAGGGCGCGGCCGAGACGAAAGCCCTGATCGCGGACGCGCGCGCGTCGTCGACGATCTCCTTCGATCCGAAC
This sequence comes from Bradyrhizobium japonicum USDA 6, assembly GCF_000284375.1. Taxonomy (NCBI): domain Bacteria; kingdom Pseudomonadati; phylum Pseudomonadota; class Alphaproteobacteria; order Hyphomicrobiales; family Nitrobacteraceae; genus Bradyrhizobium; species Bradyrhizobium japonicum. The sequence continues at coordinate 6,665,317 of NC_017249.1, read as the reverse complement.
TGCAGGCCCAATCTGGTCAAGAACAAGCCGGCCTATCTCGCGCGCATGGCCGAGTTCGCAGGCCACGCCGATCTCATCAAGATGTCGGATGTCGATTTCGCGTATCTCTTCGGCGAGGAGCCCCACGAGCAGCGCGCGAAGGTGCTGTTGGGGCAGGGCACGAGCCTCGTCGTCATCACCCGCGGCAACAACGGGGCCATTGCCTGGCACGCGAGCGCAGGGCAGATCGAAGTTCAGGCGCCGAAGGTCGAGATCGCCGACACCATCGGCGCCGGCGACAGTTTTCAGGCGGCGCTCCTGTTCGCCCTGCACAAGCAGGGCCGCATCGGCCGGCAGCAACTGAAGGACACCGGCGCGGACGAGCTTCGCCGCGCGCTGTCCTTTGCCGCCAAATGCGCCGGCCTGACCTGTACCCGCCCGGGCGCCGATCCGCCGTGGAGCCATGAAGTCACGTGGAGCGTCTAGCCCGGCTCCGCATCACAGCCGCGCGACGACCTTCTCGGCGCATTTGAGGAAGGTGCGGATCAGCGGGCTCTGCGAATCCCGCCGCCAGCACACCGCGATATCGATGGAGTCGTTCGCCTCCCGCAGCGGCCTGAACACGATGCCCTGCGGCGCGCCGAGCTTCGCGCAGGCCGGCAGGATCGCAAGCCCCTCGCCGGCGAGAACGAGGCTCATCGCCGAATGCACCGTCTCCACCCGGCTCGCGATCGGCATCACGACCTGGTGCCGCCGCAGCAGGGCTGAGACCGCGGAGGAGGCGGGGTCTTGCTCCGGCGGCGGCAGCGCGATCAGCGGGCGGCCCTGGAGTCGCGCCATCGGCACTGTGCTCAGGCGCGCAAGCGGCGAGCGCTTCGGCATCGCCAGCATGAACGGCTGCGCGCCGATCCGCGCCACCTGGATCTCGGGATGGTGGATCGCCGGCATGCACAGCGCGACGGTGACGCTGCGGTCGAGCAGCCGCGCCTCGCGCGTCGAGGCGCTGAGCTCGGCGAAGTCGAGATCGACGCCGGGAATGGATCGCCGCAGCTCGGGGATCAGGCGCGGCAGCATCGCGTTCGCCAGCACGAACATGTAGCCGACGGAAATCCGGCCGCGACTCCCGGCCGCGACCGCGCGCGCGGCTTCGATGCCGTCGGCCGCAAGCGACAGCGCCTCGCCGGCGCGCACCAGCAGGGCCTGGCCCGCTTCCGTCAGGTCCATGCCGCGCGTGCCGCGGCGGAACAGCGGCGCGCCGACCTCGGCCTCCAGCTTGCGGATCTGGACCGAGAGCGGCGGCTGCGCCATCCGCAGCCGTTCGGCGGCCTTGCCGACGCTACGCGCCTCGGCCACGGCGACGAAGTAACGGAGCCGGCGAAGATCCATTGGCATACCGAAAACGTATGGGTTGGCGTCCAAAAACGTATTGGACGGCGAGTTAACAAAACTGTCATTCTCGCTGTCAATGCAATGGCTGGGCCAACGAGGGCCGGCTTCGGAGCGTGATGTGACGATGAACGGCGATCCCTGCCTGCTATCTGCAACCGAACTGCGCGGCCTCATTGCCACGAAGAAGATTTCGCCTGTCGAAGTCACCCGCGCCGTGCTCGCGCGAGCCGAGGCGCTTCAGCCCGAGCTGAACTGTTTCATCACGCTCTGCGGCGACGAGGCGATGGCGGCGGCCCGCGCGGCCGAGCGCAAGGTGATGGCGGGCGAGCCGCTTGGCCTGCTGCACGGCCTTCCCGTCACCGTCAAGGACATCGTCAACACCAGGGGCGTGACGACCACCTTCGGTGCCGTTCCCTACAAGGACAATGTGCCGACCGAGGATGCCGTCGCGGTCGCAAAACTCCGCGCGGAAGGCGCGATCCTGATCGGCAAGACCACGACGCCCGAATTCGGCAGCAAATGCCTGACCGACTCGCCCTTGTTCGGCCGGACCCGCAATGCGTGGAGCGCGGAACGCTCGTCTGGTGGTTCCTCCGGCGGCGCCGCAGTGGCCGTTGCGAGCGGCATCGCGCCCCTTGCGATTGCGACCGATGGCGGTGGCTCGACGCGAATTCCCGCCGCCTGCAACGGCGTGGTCGGGCTGAAGCAGAGCAACGGCGTGATCGCGCACAGCCAGGCGCTGGATGCCTTCGGCAACCAGACCTACGTCACGCCGACCACGCGCACCGTCGCCGACACCGCGCTGATGATGCAGGCGATGGCCGGGGAGGACTCCTGCGATCCCTGGTCGATCGGCGTGCCCGTACCCGATTTCATAGGGACCGGCGCGCCTCGGGGCGATCTGCGCGGGCAAAAGATCCTGTTCTGTGCGTCGCCGCTCGGTCGCCCGGTGTCGTCAGATGTCGCGGCCAGCTTCAAGGCGAGCCTCGACCGGCTGGCCGGTCTCGGTGCCGAGCTCGAGGAGTTCTCCGGCGAGGGGTTTGACATCGAGCCGATCTGGCGCGCCATCAACCACACCGTCTGGCGCACGCGTTTTGCCAAGCTGGTGGCCGAGCACGGCGATGTCCTCAGCGAGGCCTTCGTCAAGCAGGTCGCGCTCGCGACCAATGTCAGCGGCGTCGCCTATCAGGAGGCGATGTTCGCGCGCACCGCGCTGTTCCGCCGCGTGCAATCCCTGCTTGCGCGCGGGCATCTTTTGGCGATGCCGACCCTTACCCGCACCGCGCTGCCGATCGACCAGGACCTGTTCGGCACCATCGAGATCGACGGCAAGCACTTCGATAGCGTCCGGCCGCACTGGTTCCCGTGGACCATGCCATTCAACATGACCGGGCACCCCGCGATCAGTCTTCCCTGCGGCTTCGGCCGCGACGGCCTGCCGATCGGGCTTCAGCTCGTCGGCCGCTTCCGTGCCGATGCCGAACTGCTGCGGGTGAGCGCGCTGTTCGAGGCCTCGCACGATCTTCTGTCCCGCCGGCCCGGCTGAGGTGAGGCACATGCCGCAAAGGACTTGCCTCCGGCGCCCGGACATGTTGATCGTGCGGCGGATGAGCCCTGAAGCCGAGCGCGCATGAGCGTATTCTTTCTTCGACGTCTGTTGACCTTGCTGGCGACGCTGGTCGGCGCATCCGTGATCATTTTCCTGGTGCTGGACGCTCTTCCGGGCAACGCGGCGCAGATGCTGATGGGCGCCGATGCCTCGGCCGACGCGGTGCGCGCGCTTACCGTCAAGCTCGGGCTCGACCAGCCGCTGGCGGTTCGCTATCTGCAATGGATCAAGGGCCTCCTCGTCGGCGATCTCGGCAACAGCTATGTCTACGGTACGCCGGTCGCGAGCCTGATCGCGGAGCGGCTGGTGCTGACCATCCCGCTCGCGATCATGTCGATGCTGATCACGGTGACGCTGGCGCTCTCGGCCGGCATCTACACCGCGGCCAACCACAACAAGCTCGGCGACGTCGGTGTGATGTCGTTGACGCAAGTGGGCATCGCGCTGCCGAACTTCTGGTTCGCAATCCTCCTTGTCCTCCTGTTCTCGGTGCGGCTGCAATGGCTCTCGGCGGGCGGCTTTCCCGGTTGGGAGGATGGCATCTGGCTCGGCATCAAGTCGCTGCTGCTGCCGGCGGTCTCGCTCGCGGTGGTGCAGGCCGCGATCCTCGCACGCGTCACGCGCTCGGCCGTGCTCGAAGTGCTGCGTGAAGATTTCGTCCGTACGGCGCGCGCGAAGGGTCTCGGCAAGCGCGAGGTGCTGTGGAGCCACGTGCTGCGCAACGCCATGATCCCCGTGATGACGGTGATGGGGCTGCAATTCGCCAATCTGCTCGCCGGCACCATCGTGATCGAGAACGTATTCTACCTGCCGGGCCTCGGCCGCCTGATCTTCCAGTCGATCGCCAACCGCGACCTGATCGTGGTGCGCAATTGCGTGATGCTGCTTGCGGCCATGGTCGTCATCGTGAATTTCGTGGTCGACGTGCTCTACGCCTTCATCGATCCCCGCATCAAGGTCCACGATTTGTGAGCGCGCCACTGACCACTTCGGTCGACGCCCCGATCGCAACGCGTCGGCCGCCGGCCCGCACCTTCTGGGCCCGAGCGCTGCGTCACCGCAGCTTTGTGCTGGGCGGCGCGCTGAGCCTGCTGGTGCTCGCCTCGGCGCTGCTGTCGCTGGTGTGGACGCCGTGGTCGCCCTACGAGATCGACATCGCCTCGAAGCTCCGGCCGCCGTCGGCGGCGCACTGGCTCGGCACCGATTCCTTCGGCCGCGACATCGTCTCGCTGCTGCTCGCAGGCGCCCGCTCGACCATTCTGGTCGGCATCATCGCCGTGAGCATCGGTCTCACCTTCGGTGTCTGCCTCGGCCTGATTGCGTCGGCCAAGCGCGGCTGGACCGAAGAGATCATCATGCGCTTCTCCGATTTCACCTTCGCCTTTCCGGCGGTGCTGTCCGCGATCATGCTCGCCGCGGTCGTCGGGCCGGGCATGGTGACCTCGATCATCGCGATCGGCATTTTCCAGATCCCGACGCTGACCCGGCTGACGCGGGGGTCGGCCAACGCGATCTGGGCGCGCGAATTCGTGCTGGCCGCGCGCGCGTCGGGGAAGGGCAAATTCCGCATCACCATCGAGCACGTGCTGCCCAACATCCTGTCGATCCTGATCGTGCAGGTCACCATCCAGTTCGCGCTCGCGATCCTTGCCGAAGCCGCGCTGTCCTATCTCGGTCTCGGCACGCAGCCGCCGCAGCCGTCCTGGGGACGCATGCTGAACGATGCGCAGACCCTGCTGTTCCAGTCGCCGATGCTCGCGGTCTATCCGGGCGCGGCGATCGCCATCGCCGTGCTCGGGCTCAATCTGCTCGGCGACGGACTGCGCGATCTGCTCGATCCGCGACTGGCGCGGGAGCGGTGACGATGGGGGAGCGCTCAACTCTGCCGCTCATCGAGGTCGCCAATCTCGGCGTTCGCCTCAACACCAGCCGCGGACCAGCACAGGCCGTGCGCGGCGTCAGCTTCACCCTCAAGCGCGGCGAGACGCTGGGTCTCGTCGGCGAATCCGGCTGCGGCAAGTCGGTGACGGCGCTGTCGCTGATGGGCCTCTTGCCGGACAGTGCTGTCGTGACCGGCAGCATCAGGCTCGACGGCAGCGAGCTCGCCGGTCTGTCGGATGCGGATTATTGCAAGCTGCGCGGCAACCGCATCAGCATGATCTTCCAGGAACCGATGACGGCGCTCAACCCGATGCACACGATCGGCCATCAGGTCGGCGAGCCGCTGCGGCGTCACAAGAGGTATTCGGCGGCGCAGGCGCGGCGTGAAGCGATCGCCTTGCTCGACCGCGTCGGACTGCCCGATCCCGCAAGACGGATCGACGCCTATCCGCATCAGTTCTCCGGCGGCCAGCGCCAGCGTGTCACCATCGCCATGGCGCTGGCCTGCGAGCCCGACCTCCTGATCGCGGACGAGCCGACCACGGCGCTCGACGTCACCATCCAGGGCCAGATCCTCGACCTGATCGCCGATCTCGTCGAGGAGCGCGGCATGTCGATGATCCTGATCTCGCACGATCTCGGTGTCATTGCCGAGAATGTGCAGCGGATGATGGTGATGTATGGCGGCACGGTCGTCGAGAGCGGGCCGACCGACGAGGTGTTCCGCCGCATGGGTCATCCCTATACGCAGGGCCTGTTCCGCGCCCGGCCGAAGCTCGGCGCGCGCAAGGGGACGCGGCTGACGACGATCTCGGGCACGGTGCCCGAACTTGCGGACTTGCCTGCCGGCTGCACGTTCGGCGACCGCTGTCCGCTGGTCGAGGACAAGTGCCGCGTGGCGCTGCCGCTGATGGTCGAAGTCGGTCCCGGTCACGGCGTGCGCTGCGTGCGCACCGATGTCTCCATGGCCGCGAATGTCGGAGCGCTGCCCGCATGACCGCAGCGCCGCTTCTCGACGTCAAGAATCTCGAGCAGCGCTACACGCTGCCGCGCGAAAGCCTGTTCCGCCCGCCGGGCCAGGTGCGCGCGCTCAACGGCGTCAGCGTGCGGGTCGAAGCCGGCAAGAGCCTCGGCGTCGTCGGCGAGTCCGGTTCGGGGAAGTCGACCTTCGCGCGGGTGGTGATGGCGCTGGAGCGGCCGACGTCGGGGCAGGTCGCGCTGCTCGGGCGCGATCTCAACCGCATCTCGGCCGACGAGTTGCGCCGCGCGCGCCGCGATTTCCAGATGGTGTTCCAGGATCCTTACGGATCGCTCGATCCGCGCCAGACCATCGCGCGCATTGTCGCCGAGCCGCTCACCGTGCTGGAAGATGCCGACCGCACCACTTTTCGCGCTCGCGTCTCCGCGGTGCTGCGCCAGGTCGGCCTGCGCGATGCGGACATGGACAAATATCCGCACGAATTTTCCGGCGGCCAGCGCCAGCGCATCGCGATCGCGCGCGCGCTGATCACCCAACCGAAGCTCATCGTCGCCGACGAGCCGGTTTCCGCGCTCGACGTCTCCGTGCAGGCGCAGGTGCTCAATTTGATGCAGGACCTCCAGGAGCAGTTCGGCCTCAGCTACATCCTGATCAGCCACGACCTCGCCGTGGTCGACTATCTCTGCGACGAGGTCGCGGTGATGTATCTCGGCCGGATCGTCGAGCAGGGCAGGCCGGAGGACCTGTTCGAGCGCTGTGCCCATCCCTATACGCGGGCTCTATTGGACGCCGTGCCGCGGGCGCGCGCCGGCGGGGGCCGGCGGCGGCGCGGGGCCCAGGCGATCGCCTCGCAATCGGCGGCGGCAAGCGGATGCCCCTATGTCGCGCGCTGTCCGCTGGCCGACCAGCATTGCCGCGAGGTTCCGCCCTTGCTACGCACGGTCGGCGAAGCCCATCTCGCCGCCTGCCACAAGGCGGAGGCGGTGATGGCATTGCCGCACGCGGCCATGGAAGGTTAGTGTCCCCTATGGAATTGGCGTAGGCTGAGACAAGAGAAGGCCGGGGAGTTACGCATGCTCAAGAAATTATCGATCGTCGCATTTGCCGCCGCACTTGTCGCAGCACCGCTGCCGGTGCTGGCACAGAGCAAGAAGGACAGCGTCGTGATGGCGATGGCGCTGGAGCCGCCAGGGCTCGATCCCACCATCGCCGCCGCGGCCGCGATCGCCGAAGTGACGCTCTACAACATCTATGAGACGCTGACCAAGATCAACGAGGACGGCTCCGTGTCGCCCTTGCTGGCCGAGAGCTGGACGGCCTCGCCCGACCTGAAGACCTACACGTTCAAGCTGCGCAAGGGCGTCAAATTCCAGAACGGCGAGCCGTTCGATTCCGCGGCGGTGAAGTTCTCGTTCGAGCGCAACGCGATCCCGACCAGCACCAACAAGGACAAGAGCCTGTTCCAGGCCTTCGAGAAGGTCGACGCGCCCGACGCCGACACGGTCGTGATCATGGTGAAATATTCCGAACCGAACCTGCCGTTCCTGCTCGGGCAGGCGAGCGGATCGATCGTCGAGCCGAAGAGCGCGCCGACCAACGGCACGCAGCCGGTCGGGACCGGGCCCTATCAGTTAGGGGCCTGGGCCAAGGGTTCCTCGCTCACGCTGAACAAATGGGCCGACTATCGCAACGCCGCCGCGATCAAGCTGTCGAAGGTGACGATCCGCTTCATCTCCGATCCGGCGGCGCAGACCGCGGCGCTGCTCTCGGGCGACGTCGATGCGTTCCCGCGCGTTGCGGCAGCGCGCGCCATCGGACAGTTCAAGGCCGATCCGCGCTTCAACGTGATGGTCGGCGGCTCCCGGGCCAAGACCATCGTCGGCATCAACGAGCGCAAGAAGCCGCTCGACGACGTCCGCGTCCGCCGCGCCATCCTCGCCGCGATCGACCGCAAGGCGATGATCGACGGCGCGGCTGACGGTTTCGGCACGCCGATCGGCAGCTTCTACGTGCCCGGCGCGCTCGGCTTCGTCGACACCACCGGCATCAACCCCTACGATCCCGAGAAGGCCAAGAAGCTCCTGGCGGAAGCCGGCGTCACCACGCCGCTCGAACTGTCGCTGAAGCTGCCGCCGCCGTCCTATGCGCGGCAGGGCGGCGAGATCCTGGCGGCTCAGCTCGCCAAGGTCGGCATCATCGCCAAGATCGAGAATGTCGAATGGGCGCAGTGGCTGTCGCAGGTGTTCGCCGGCAACGGCCCGCACAATTTCGACCTCACCATCGTCAGTCATGTCGAGCCGTTCGACCTCGTCAAGATCACCGAGCCGGACTACTACCTCGGCTACAACAATGAGGCCTTCAACGCGCTCTACAAGCAGATCGTGTCGACGCCTGACGAGGCCGGCCGCGCAAGGCTGCTCGGCGATGCCCAGCGCATGCTGGCCACCGATGCGGTCGCCGGCTTCCTGTACCAGCCGCAGCTCATCACCATCACCAACAAGAAGTTGAAGGGCGTCTGGAAGGACGTCCCGCAATACGAGAACGATTTCTCGACCTGGTCCTGGGAGTAGGGGCCGTTCGATCAAGTCGAACCTGTCGCTTCAACGTTGACCTCTCCCCATCAGGGAGAGGTCAATCTTTTTGGGCAACCCAAAAAAAAACCTGAAAAACAACCCCATGCACAGTAGCCGGGGTTAGATATTTCAATGGCTTGCGTCATTGGCTTGCACGGTCCGCTCGATGGCTTGCCGAGCCCGCGCGATGCGGTTGACCCGTCGGGCAAAACACCGGCAATATGCGATCATCGCGGCGTCATGGTTCGGGACGCGCCGTCAGGCAAGGCACGCCATGAAGAAGCCATCCCGCCGCGATGCCGGCATCGCCGCGGCTGCCGTCAGCGCTGAAGCACCGATCACCCTGAAGCTCGACAATGCGCCGATGAGCGATATCGCTCATGCGCTGGCCAGCGGGCAGGTCACTGCCACGGCGCTGACCAAAGCCTATCTCGCGCGCATCGAGACCTATGACCGCAACGGGCCAGCGCTCAACTCCGTGCGCGCGATCAATCCCGACGCGCTTGGGATCGCGAGCAAGCTCGACGACAGAAAGCCGTCGGCCAAACGGCCGCTGGCGGGCATCCCGATCCTGGTGAAGGACAACATCGCGACCGGCGACAAGCAGCCGACGACGGCGGGCTCGCTGGCGCTGGAGGGCGCGAGCGCCAAACGAGATGCGACCGTCGTCAAGCTGCTGCGAAAGGCCGGCGCGGTGATCCTGGGCAAGGCGAACCTGACGGAGTTCGCCAACATCCTCGCGACCGACATGCCCGCGGGCTATTCGTCGCTAGGCGGTCAGGTGAAGAACCCTTACGCGCCGGCGCTGATGGATGATCGCGGCATCCCGGTCGTGCCGCCGGGCGGATCGAGCGCCGGCTCGGCCGTCGCGGTGGCGGCTGGCCTGTGCGCAGCCTCGATCGGCACCGAAACGTCGGGCTCGCTGCTGTATCCCGCGAGCCAAAACGGCCTCGTCACCGTGAAGCCGACCGTCGGGCTGGTCAGTCGGGCCGGGATCGTGCCGATCGCGCACAGCCAGGACACTGCAGGACCGATGACGCGCACGGTGCGCGACGCGGCGATGCTATTGAACGTGCTCGCGGCCGAAGACCCACTCGACCCCGCGACCCAGCGGCAGCGGCGGCCGGCCGACTACACCGCCGACCTCGCAACCGACGCGATGAAGGGCGCGCGCATCGGTGTGCCGAGCGACCCGGCTGATCCGCTGAACGATCGCTACTACGGCAAGCTGCCGCCAAGGTCGGCCAAGGTGATGGCCGACGCGATCAAGGTGCTCGAGGATCTGGGCGCCGCCATCGTGCGTGCCAACATGCCAACATCTGGCTGGATCGGCGGCCCTGGTACGAGCATGAATGTGCTCAACCGCAATCCCCTGAGTCGCAACAGGGGTAATCTGGCGGCGCCGCCAATCGTCTTCCTCTACGAGCTGAAGCGCGATCTCAACCGTTACCTCAGGGATTGGACGACGAACACAGAGATGAAGACCATGGCCGACATCGTGGCCTTCAACGAGGCGAACGCGGAGACGGCGCTGCGGTTCGGCCAGGACCTGTTCCTCGCCGCCAACATGACCAGGGGCGATCTGAGCGAGCGCGAGTACAAATCGGCACGGGCCATGGACCTGCTCTCCGCCAAGACGCGCGGCATGGACGCATACATGAACCAGCACAAGCTCGACGCGGTGCTGTTTCCCGGCGCGGCGGGCTGCGTGATATCAGCGAAGGCGGGCTATCCCAGCGTCATGGTGCCGGGCGGTTTCATCTCGGGAGCCGACGACAGGGACACGCCTGACTATCCGCTCGGTATCACCTTCGCGGGTCGTGCCTGGAGCGAGCACAAGCTGCTGCGTCTGGCCTATGCCTATGAGCAGGCCTCCAACATGGGCAAGCCGCCGCCCGGCTTGTCCGCGCTTTAGATTTCGCCGGGCCGAGAGGATCAGGATTGCTGGTCTGAAGTGTTGGCCAATTCAAGCGACGTCGGTTGAGGACTGCTTTTGCCCGTAGCGGAAATCCCTGCTCGCGCGTCGGACCGCGTTCTGGCCAATTCCTAAAGTTCAGAGTGACAAATTGCGCGACACGCCCAAGGCCTCGACAAGAAAATCGATGAACAGGCGGGCTCGCAGGGGGGAGTTGCCGCCCGAATGCGTGCAAGACGTAGACCCGTGTCGTGAACATCGGTATGTCCGGCAGCACGACATTCCGCGGCCGCTGTTCAAAAACGCTGATCGCAACAAGCGTACATTGCCGGGCACGAAGGAGAGGTCGTTCGCGAGGCGACCTCTCTCATTCATGGGCCGGTGTGCAACGGCTGCTCCTGGTCCTTCGCAGACGTGGCGTTGCTCGATGCTGATTTCGGCTTGTGCCCCAGGCTGACGTGTTGGGGCGTTGGCGCGCTGTCGGCTTTTGACCCATCTCGACCATCCCCCGGCGAATGCGGCTTGGGCAACGGGCTCGCTAAATTGCCGCACAGACCGCTGCAAGGTGCTAACCTCACCAGCCAATAGCGTGGCCCGTACAGGAGGGACACATGCGACGGCGGGAGTTCATCGGATATCTCGGCGTTTTTGGCGCTACAGCAGGATCGACATTGTTTGGTCGAGGCTCAATCGCGCAGCCCGCGCGAAAACGTCCGCTCATCGCATGGGCAGGAGCTGCACCTCCGGGGGTGAAGTTGCCCCAATTCATAGTAGACTTGGCGTTCGGCAATTTCGTTAAGGGGCTCTCGGAGTTCGGCTACGAGCAAGGCCGCAACATCGATATCATTCGGCGAATGGACATCTTCCGGGACCGGGTACCATCGATTGAGGAGATGGTGGCTCTGCTCAAACCCGATATCATCGCTGTGCCGGCAACACTGGAAGCCGTCGCTGCCCGAAACGCAACATCGACAATACCAATTGTCTGTCCCGCGCTTGCCGATGCGGTCCATCTCGGCTTGATTGCCAGCGAAGCTCGCCCGGGAGGAAATGTAACGGGCATTGAACCCTACATCGCGGGTTTGCCGACCAAGCAAATTGAACTCGCGCGAGAAATCGTGCCGAAGGCAAGGCGCGTCGGACTGCTCACCAACATGAACGATCCCAAGGGTCCGCCTCAAGTCGGGGATTTGAGGGCAGCTTGTGGGGCTTTGAGCCTCAGCGTGGTCGAAGCCGATGCCAGTACGGCGCAAGACATTCCGAATGCGCTCGCTGCGCTGGCGAACGAAGGGGTGGAGGTCACCGTTGTCCTTCAGACAAGCCTGCTGCTCAACATGAGCGAGCAGATCGGTGCTATCGCCCTCGAGAAGCGGCAGCCGACCGTCTTCGGATATCGCGAGCACGTTGTCCACGGCGGCCTTGTGAGCTATGGTGTGGACTTGCGCTGGTGCTATCGTCGCGCCGGCTATTTTGTGGACAAGATACTGAGGGGGGCACACCCGGGCGATCTTCCCATCGAATTTCCAAGCAAGCTGTGGTTGGCAGTCAACCTCAAAACGGCAAAGGCTCTCGACGTGGCTGTACCGCCAGGGCTTCTCGCCCGCACCGACGAAGTGATCGAGTGAGGACGGCTTACTTCTACTGATGGCCCCAACGCGAAGTGCAAGCGAACTGCGAAGCGGTCCGCGGACCGGAAGTGACCGGCCGACCTCCCAAGCGCCGTTTTGAGCCAAACCGGAAGTTGAGCTCCGCTGCGTCAGATGCGATGCCACAGTTCAAAACCCGCTCCACCTTCGGTTTACAGTTTTAATACCAGCGGCATATTCTTTGGGCGTGCGAAAATGCCTTCCTGCGAAGGAAGGACAACGTGAGGGTTGGCAACTTGCGCTATCGCTTCGAGGAATTCGCATTTGACATCGACCGGCGCGAACTTCATCGCGGGGCAGAGATCGTTTCCATTACACCACAGGTGTTCGATCTGCTCGAATACCTGATCCGAAGGGAGCGCGTCGTCAGCAAGGACGAGCTCATCAACGCCCGCAATGTCTGCTCCCGAGGGATGGGCCGACCAAAGTAAAGCAGGCAGCCGAGGGCAGCTTATAACCCAATGCGGATTCGCTAGCAGGATCTCGCGCACGCGCCGATCAGGGGCACGTGGCTCGGCCGGGATCCCTGCCGGCGTAACGAACCCCACGCGGCGAATCGCCGAAGCGAGATCGGAACAGGCGATTGAAATGCGAAACATCCGAGAAGCCGACCTCCAGCGCGATATCGGAAATTAGCTGCGCGCTGACGCGCGCTTCGGTTAACAGTTTGAACGCAAGTTGGAGACGTAGCTCATTCACGTGCCCGGTGAACGATGATCCTGATAACGCCATCAGGCGCTGCAGATAGCGAGGTGAGATGCCTTGGCGACGAGCTACCGTCTCGACGCTGAGCCCCGGCTCCTTAAAGTGCGCGGCGATGTAGCCGATTACGGCGCTGTGGCGAGCGGCCACGACCGCACTCGCGTCGCTTTCGCCCAAAGGGGCGCACTCGCCGACTGCGAGCGCTACGAGATCACAGGTGTGAGTCATGACTAGATCACGCAGCTTGGGGGCGGCCAGAGCCCCCTCCTTGAATGCCGACTTCAGATAGGCCATGAGGAGGCGGAGCGGTTCATTTCGCTGAGGGATTGGCCGCATGGCGAGGCCCTCGACGTCTGCCACGCGCTGTGCAAGCGCCTCGCGAGGCACCGCCAGACCGAATAGTAATCCGTCGACATAGGTGACGGTGGCGGGCTCCGAATGCAGAATCGAGACTGCGTCGCCGGCGCAAAGCTCGATGTCCCGGCCACGTTGCGACAGCCGACTTTTGCCGGGTGAGCAGACGATGAGGCCGATCGAGTCGTCACCGTCAGCAATGCTGGTCCGCAAGCGCTTGAAGCGCATGGGCGAGCCTTTCAGTGCGAGCGTGCGCAAACCGCGGATCGCTTGCAACGTTGCGTCGGCTCGAAACGGAATGTTCGCCAGAGGCTCGACGTCGGCGTGGACTATCCCCCGCACAAAGCTCTCGCGCCAGAGTGGAAGTCGCATCTGCTCCGGATGCTCGCGCGTCGAGAACCGATGCGAGACGAAATCGGCTACGTCCGTAGACATGGTGACCTCCGGCCTTGATAAGACATCGGGTCAAATGCTGCGACAGGCCAGCTGTCGGTATCCGCAATTTGCAATTCGCGCACCGACCGTCTCTTGAGGTGCGCAGGATTCCAAGAAGCCACATCCTTTGTCTGCTAGTCTCATTCAACTGTGATTGATGCTGATGTGAACTGGCTCACGTGGCGACGAGAAAATTACGACAATCTTTGATTGCGAATGTCGCGTGCAAATATCTCCTTTAAGAGGAGGTGATTGTGATGGCTCTATTTCAAATTGCCGCCATCGGATCCATTTAAAATCCTTGGCACGGTGCAAGACCAGATCCAACTTAACAACGCTGTTCGCGGCTAATCGTGCTGATTGATCCGCGGGCAGAAGTTCTGCAGAACGAGACTGTTTTCTGATACCGATTTCCTGTCGTGCCTTGATCGCTGCATCACCATTAAGGTCCGTCGGACACAGACTACGTCCCGGCACTGCTCCTTTTCAGTCGCCGGGTGAAATGGTCTGTCACATGGGACGTCAACCGTGGTGATCAGGAAGGGGTTCGATCATGTCCAGCATAGTCGACATATTATACCGCGAGTACTGCCGCGCCCGCCTCACGGAAATGAGAAAGCAACTCTTGATACGGGGCGGCGGCGACAAATTCCTGCAAGCGCCTTGGGAGGACGACGATCCTCCCGACCCTGACGCTCGGAGGAGTAGCTGGGCGAAGGAGCCCCCATCATCCATCGGGTAGCTGGCGCGCATTATCGACTCCATGAGCGCACGCAGAAGGCCGGCAGATGGATGATCGAGTTCACACCTCGACGCGATCGTTCGGCGAGACTCCGCCGGGGTTCAGGGCGGCTGGCCGCGATCTGCGTATCGATGTCTGCCGCGGGATCGCGTTATGGTGGATCTTTCTCGATCACGTTCCCAATAACATCGGGAGCTGGCTGACGCCGCGAAACTACGGCTTCTGCGATGCGGCTGAGATATTCATGTTCATCTCGGGCGTAACCTGCGCTCTGGCCTACGGCAGGGCACGTGAGCGCGAGGGCTGGAGCGGCATGATCGGCCGTTCACTGCGCCGGGGATGGGACATCTATGCGGCGTTTCTACTGCTCACGCTCGCTTGCGCCATCCTCGTCTACCTTGCGGGCAGCAATGAACTCGCCGACGAGAGCAATACGCGAATTCTGCTCGAGCATCCGGGCGCCACGCTTGCGCACGCCGCAATCCTGCAATACCGGCCAGTGAACACCGACGTCTTGCCAGTCTTTGTGATTTTTCACGTGCTGTTCGCGCCGCTGCTGTGGCTGCTGCTGCGAGCGCCGAATGTGACGCTCGGAGCGTCCTTGCTGCTCTACGCGCTCGTGCACGTCTTCGGTTGGAGAGTTCCAGCCTGGCCCAACGGCGTCTGGTTCTTTAATCCGCTGGCTTGGCAGCTTCTGATCGTGCTGGGCGCATGGTGTGTCATTGAGGGGGAGAAATTCCGGCCTTGGGTAATGTCGCGCCCGGCGCTTGTTTTTGCCGTTATTTATCTGATTGTCGGCTTGGTCCTTGCTCAAAGTTGGAGCATCGAGCCGCTGGTTCCGCAAACCTTGACGGATCTGCTGGCCCCACCGGATAAATCGAATCTCAGTCCGATGCGGCTGCTGCATTTTGTGGCTCTTGCAATTGTGGCGCTGCGATTCATTCCTCGGAATTGGGAAGGGCTATCGACGCCGGTGTTGAGCTGCGCGAAGTGCTGTGGCCAGAATTCGCTGCCGATCTATTGTTTCGGCGTCCTTCTGGCGCTCGCCAGCCAACTTACGATGCTCGACCTCTCGGAGGGGCTTGCGATGCAGATCGTGGTTAGTGTTGCCGGAGTGCTGATGATGATCGTCGTCGCGCGGATACTGAGCGCGATCAGCATCAAGCGCGAGTGGAAGTCAGCGGGGACGCAGTCGATCGGGAAATTTCCGCCGGTTCGCTAAACTGGTAGAATGCTGGTGGAGGGCGGAGAGCAGCTCTTGGCCCGAAGCTGCCGACCCGACATGTCCGCCAGATGTCCGCTCTTTGGGGGCGAAGCGGGCTCGATGCGTTCAACCTGAGTTGTTCCGCGTGTGACCCCGTTGCGGACATTGCGTCGCACGGTTAGGGCGGGCTGCCAGCCCTTTTCTCGCTCGGCTCCCGGTTGAAAGATGCTAGGCTGTATGCCTCAGTCGGGCGCTTCAAACGAGTAACTCCATGAGGCGGCGCGAGTTCATCACGCTCGTCGGCGTTGCCGCGGTTATGGGCACGAGCCCGGCGCGGGCGGAGCAGTCGCGAAAGCTACCCATCATCGGATTCTTGGGTCCGGCCTGGTCGGCCCAAGATTTCGAGGATCGGTTGCGCGAACTCGGCTGGATCGCGGGGCGGACCGTTGCGATCGAGTATCGCTCTGCGGAGGGACATACCGAACGCTCCAACGAGATTGCGACCGAGTTCGTCCGGCTCAAGGTGAATGTCATCGTCACGGTGGGGGGATCTCCGACCCTCGCGGTAAAACGTGCGACATCGCTCATCCCAATTGTCTCCATTTCTGGCGACCCTGTCGGCAGCGACCTCGTCGCGAGTTTGGCCAGACCGGATGGCAATGCGACCGGCCTGGCGCTCAACCCCATCAGTCTTGCCGGCAAGCGCCTCGAGCTGTTGCGCGAGGTTGTCCCAGGTTTCCGCCGCTTGTCCGTTATGGTCAATGCCAATAGCCCCGGTTTCAAAAACAGGATGGATGAGGTGCAGGCGGCGGCCTCCGCGCTCGGCCTCGAGGCGACGATATTGGAAATCCGGCGCGCAGACGACGTCGCATCGGCTTTCGAGGCCCTCAGGGACCGTGCGGACGCACTCTATGCCGTCGGCGTCCCACTCACCTTCGCCATTGCGCCCCGAGCGCTGACCGCGCGAATTCCAACGATGTTTGAATACCGGGAGTTCGTCGATGCGGGCGGGCTGATGTCCTACGGCGTGGACGCAACCCACCTATGGCGGCTTGCCGCGACCTTTGTCGACAGGATTTTGCGCGGGGCGAAGCCCGCCGACTTGCCAGTCCAGCAGCCGACCAAGTTCGACCTCGTCATCAATCTGAAGACCGCCAGGGCACTCGGTCTGAAAGTACCGGAGTCATTCCTGCTACGCGCCGACGAGGTGGTTGAATGAGCGCGGCTGCCGGGCAGCCACCAAGGGACCGGCGGCCAGGAACCGGCTGGAAAATATGTCGGGGTTTGGGAGAAGGACGGAAAGGACTGGAGGCTCACCACCGACAGATGGAACGAGGGCAAGCAGGATCGTTCATTGTCTGCTTCGCGCCAAAGGTGGCTGCGCGCTCGGTGGAGTCTGACTATGGCCACTCGAAAAAGCGGTGCCGGAGGTCGACATCATCCGGCCGATCGTATGCCTCGCGGGTCAGTATTTCGGTTCGAGGCCACATAATCGATCTCGCCATAGGTAATCCCGATATCCTTCAGCTCCTGATCGCTCAGGCTACAAAGATCACGCCGCAGCCGCTCCCATTTCCGCCACTCTTGAAAAGCGTTCCAGCAATTCCTGAAAACGCTGACATTGCGTCGCTGAGAGTCTGTCGTCTGGACCAAGCCCGTTGTCTGATAAATCATGCTCATCGCAGCATCCTCGGGCACCTTGTTTCCACCCTGACATGCTGCCAAAATCCGGCCCGGCACGCTTGATCCGCTGCTTACATTTTCCTTACGGACGGCTTATTCTTTACTTTCCAGGTGTTGCCGGGCCTGACCGGAGACCGTCCAGAGGGATTTCGCGCCTTGCGCTATCTCTTCGAAGACTACGAACTGGATCCCGGCCGCCGCGAGCTGTACCGCGAGACAAACGTCGTCGCCCTGGCGCCGCAGACCTTTGACTTTCTGGACTACCTCATCCGCAACCGCGAGCGCGTGGTTTGCAAGGATGAGCTCATCACAGCCATTTGGAAGGGACGGTGCGTGTCGGATGCCGCGCTGACGACCCGCCTGAATGCCGCTCGGTCCGCAATTGGCGATTCCGGGGAGAAGCAGCGGTTGATCAAGACGCTGCCAAGGAAGGGCTATCGCTTTATTGGCATGGTGCAGGAGGCTGACGGCGCCCCGACTGTGGCAGGAACAGAAATCCAGAGGGAGACGGTTAAACCTGCCCTCGCACTTCCCGACAAGCCGTCGCTGGCCGTTCTCCCATTCACCAACCTGAGCTCCGATCCAGAGCAGGAGTACTTCGCCGACGGCATGGTCGAGGACATCATCACTGGCCTTTCACGGTCCAAGTCGCTGTTCGTCATCGCGCGACAGTCCACTTTTACCTACAAGGGCAAGGCTATCGATATCAGGCAGGTCGGGCGCGAGCTGGGCGTTCGGTATGTGCTCGAAGGCAGTGTGCGCAGATCCGGCGATCGGGTTCGCATTGCCGGGCAGTTGATCGAGGCCACGACGGGTGCTCATCTTTGGGCGGACCGGTTCGACAGCCAGCTCAAGGATATCTTCGATCTGCAGGACCAAGTGACGAGTAGCGTGATTAGCGCACTCTTTCCTCAATTGGAGCGCGCCGAGATAGAGCGCGCAAAGCGCAAGCCAACCGAAAATCTTCAGGCCTACGACTACTATCTTCGTGCACTCTCGAGCTTCTATGAATTCACCCGCGAACAGAACATTGAGGCCCTCAGATTGATCCGGCTTGCTGTCGAGATCGATCCCGGATTGGCCTCAGCATACGCGCTTGGTGCTTATTGCTATCTGCAACGAAAGATCTTCGGCTGGACGATCGACGCGGATCAGGAACTGAACGACACCCGACGGTTGGCAAGGCGTGCGATCGAGCTCGATAAGGATGATCCAACCGTACTCGTGAGAGCCGGGCAGGCGATTGCCGCCGTATTATACGAGATGGACGATGGCGTGGCCCTCGTCTCCCGGGCGTATGAACTTAACCCGAACCTGGCTGTCGCACGGTATACCATCGGCTGGGAGCACATACGGCGCGGCGACATAGAGGCGGCGCTTAAGCAGTTCCATGCCGGGGGCGTCTAAGCCCAATGGATCCGTTTCTTTTCCTGATGCAGACCGGCATAGCGTTTGCGCACTTCCTGACGGATCGATATGAGGACGGGGCATCATGGGCCAAGTCGGCTGTGCTGCACCGGCCCAACTATCTCAACGCACAATTCATTCTGGCGGCATGCCACGCAATGTCTGGAAGGGTCGAGGAAGCCCGGGTGATCGGTGCGCGCCTGATGGAAGCGAGGCCGGCTCTGCGCGTCTCCACACTCGCGCCAAAGCTCGCTCGATTTTACAGGCCGGAACACCTCGAAAGGGTCATGCGAACTTTCCCCATCATGGGTCTGCCCCCATGAGTGCGCGCGGTTGTCGGGAAAGACTGGTCTCATTCCAATTCCCATCGACCGCGCCCGCGCGCCTTGTGTGCCCGCTGGAGCCTCTGCCGCCGCTATGAGGTGCCCACTTATGATGCGCGCCACATCTCTCGTGATCCTATTGCTCCTATCGAATACCTTCGCGGTAGTTGCTCCGCGAGCCCAAGAGCAAGACGCCGGTGCAGGCGCACCGCCCGCACTGGCGCCAGGGCAGGCACCGCCCCTGCCCAAGCCGGGCCCGTTAGCCCAGCCCCGTTCATCAATTCAGGTTGGCTTCCCCACGGTTTTGACCGAGTATGTTATCTCGCCGTCCACGCTCAGACCTGCCAGAGTCGCATTGGGTCAGAAGCTGTTCTTCGAGCCTCGGCTCTCAGGCGACGGTACGGTCTCCTGCGCCACCTGCCACGATCCGGCGCGGGCCTTCACCGACGGCAGGCCCCTGGCAGTCGGTATCCATGGCCGCGTCGGCCAACGTAACGCCCCAACCGTGTTGAATGCGCTCTATAACAAAACGCAATTCTGGGACGGCCGGGTCGATACGCTAGAGCAGCAGGCTGCGCTGCCAATCACGAATCCGTTCGAGATGGGCTCGGCCAGTATCGGCGATGCGCTGTCCAGGATCGCCGGCGACAAGGACTATCAGGCTCAATTCATGCAGGCCTTCGGCCGGGACGTGAACGAGCAGGATATGTTGAGCGCAATCGCAGCGTATGAACGGACACTGGCTTCCTTCGATTCCCCGTTCGACCATTTCATCGCCGGAGACGGCAACGCCATCAGCGACTCGGCCAGGCGCGGCTGGGATTTGTTCAACGCCAAGGCCCGTTGCCACCTCTGCCATGCTTTGACGGACAACCAGCCGGACGCAACCCTCTTCTTGGATAGCGATTTTCACAACGTTGGCATCGGCATCCTCCGGCATCACGTGGTTCCCCTGGCGCAGCAGGCTGAGCGAGAGCTGGCGAAAGGACATGTGACGGGTATCGACACCGCGGCGATCACGAGCGAGATGTCTGTCCTCGGGCGCTTCCTCGTGACGAGAAAGCAGGACGACATCGCGTCGTTCAAGACGCCGGGCCTACGAAATGTTCTCGTGACCGGACCCTATTTTCACGACGGATCGATGCAGACCCTGTGGGACGTAATGGATCACTACAACAAGGGCGATGGAATCACGAACCCCTGGCTCGACAAGGACATGCAGCCGTTAGCGCTGACGGAGCCGGAGATCGATGACATGGTGGCGTTCCTCGCCTCGCTGACAAGCGCGCAGTACAAGGTAACTGGTGACCAGGAGTATGCACGGCAACTCGCTCTATCCAAAGTGAACCGGCCTCAGCGGGATACGGCGAGGGCTTTCGGCCCAAAGCCGAAGCAGCCGGAGCCGCCCCCGCTCTAATTGTTGTCCACCAGATTACCGTAATTCCTGCGATCTGAGCTGAGTCACGGCGCGTGGCCCTTAGCGGACAAATCCGCGTCCTGAACTGTTGAACCGCTTTTGCCGCTTAGCGGACCTGGCCATCAGCTCAAATGTCCGCTTTGGCCCATAAGCGGCCATCCTCTCCTTACGGCTGTAACCGTCTCCCCCAGAGGAGACATCGTTCGGTAGCGCGCGCCGCGTCATTCTTGGCGTGGCCGCGCAGACACAAGCGGCCGCGCGTCGGTCCGGAAGCCTGCATTGGGATGTGCAGGATGGATTGCGACAGCGAATTCGCAACCGTGACGAAAGGGTTCTCCGATGTCTTATAATTTTCTGCTGGTGTCGTGGGGGACCCTCGGGAATTTGAGCCCGCTATTGACTGCGGCGCGGAGGTTGCACCGGAATGGACATCACATCCGGGTGATGGCGGATCCGGCGATGCGCTCTGAAGTCGAGGCCTCCGGTTTTGCATTTGTAGCATGGCGCCGCGCCCCGACCGGAAAGGCTGCGGATCCGGTGGACGTCTCCGATGTGAAAGACTTTCTACGCCAGGCCATCTTTGATCCTGCCGCGCTCTACGCGGCCGATGTCCGGGATGAGATCGGCCGTATGCCGACGGATGCCGTTCTCGTGCTCGACGTGCTGTTTGGTGCTGCGCTCGGGGCGGAGGCGTCAGGCGTGCCTTTCGCTCTTCTGTCCCCTCATGTCAGCATTCGGCCCCTGCCGGGAATGCCGCCGGCTGTCGGCGGACTGGGTCAACCGAAAACGCCGGAAGAGCGCGCCGCAGTCGACGCCGCCAATGCCAGACTTGCCGAAACACTCAATGTGTTTCTGCCTAGTTTCAACCGCGCGCGTGCCGATCTGGGTCTTCCGCTTCTGGCAGATGTCTTCGATCTGTTCGATCGGGCCAACCGGCTCTTGCTGGCGACCAGTCGAGCGTTCGACTTTCAAGCTGACTCGCTGCCCGACAATTTCCGCTACATCGGACCGCTGCTCGATGTACCGAATTGGTCAAAATCCCGGCAGACGGAGGCTTGGCGAGCGCCATGGTCGGCCCAGTCGGGTCGTCCTCGCGGGCTGATCGCATGCAGCACGGGCGCGCAAGGTCAGCGCGAGCTGTTTCAGCGCATTATCAGCGCGATGGAAGCGGTCGAGATCGATGCCCTTGCAACAGCCGGTCCCAATGTCGACGTCGCCGATCTCCGGACTCCGAACAATGTGCATTTGGTCCGCGGCGCTCCCCATGACCTCGTCATGAAGGATGTTTCCGTGGTGATCTCGCAAGGCGGCCACGGAACCACCACGCGTTCACTCGTCAACGGACTGCCGCAGCTCATCCTGCCAATGGGGCGGGACCAGGCTGCCAACGCCGCGCGCGTCGAGGCGAAGGGGGCAGGGCTTCAATTGCCTCCAACCGCCTCCGAAGCGGAAATTGCCGCGGCGGTGAACCGATTGATTGCAGAGCCGCAATTCAGGAAGGCGGCCCGTCTCCTCGGCGAGGCCATGAAAGTCGATATCGATCGGTCCGGCCTCGTCGACGAGATGGAGGCGATCGCCGCCACCGGCCGCGCGGCGAGACCGCAACCGAGGAAACAACCGCTTCGAAAATCTGCCTGACGGTTCGCAAGGCGAATGGGCGGCGCACCGTTCGTGAACGATGCGCCGCTCTTTGGTTCATGCCGCTTTGGCGTCGACGCTGCCGATCCAGTTGCGGGCCAGCGTGACGTCGGCCTGCGACAATTGATGGCCTGCCGGCAACACCTTGTGGTCGACGCGCGCTCCGGCTTCCGACAACAGCGCCGCAAGCTTTGCCGAATTGGTCGCCGGCACGATCGGATCGGACTGCCCGGACAGCAGCAGAATCGGCTTGCCGCCAAGCTCCGGCTTTAGCAGATCAGTTTTGGGCGGATCCGACAGCGGCACCATCGCACGCAGCAGGATCGCGCCTGCCAGGACGTCCGGCTTCAGCAGCAACAGCGCGGCTGCGATGTTGGCGCCGTTGGAGAAGCCGACCGCAACCGGCGCGGCGATGCCGTATTGCTGCCGCGCATCCGCGACGAAGTCGCCGAGCTCCAGCGCGCGCCGGCGCACGTCGTCCTCGTCGAACACGCCCTCGGCGAGACGGCGGAAGAAGCGCGGCATGCCGTGCTCGAGCACGCGGCCACGCGGCGAGAGCAGCGCGGAGCCGGGCGAGATCATCTTGCCGAGCCCGAGAAGGTCGTTCTCGTCACCGCCGGTGCCGTGCAGCAGCAGCAGAGGGGGGGAGCCCGCGTTGGTCGCGGGCTCGAAACGATGGATGAATTTGCTCTCGGTCATGACGCGCTTTCTTCCAGGCTTGGCAGAACATTTTCGATCTGCTTGCGCTGCGCTTCGAGGAAACTCGGCAGCTTCAGATCACGTCCCAGCGTCGCTACGGGTTCGTCGACGGCGAAACCGGGGATGTCGGTCGCGATCTCGAACAGCACGCCGCCGGGCTCGCGGAAGTAGATCGAGCGGAAGTAGTTGCGGTCCCTCTGCTCGGTCGGGTGCAGGCCGTGATTGCTCACGAGCTTTTGCGCCATCCGGCCCTGCTCGGCGTCATCGGCCGCGCGGAAGGCGATGTGGTGGACGGAGCCACCGCCCTGATGTCCGCGCAGGAAGCCCTTGGCTTCGTAGATGTCGACGACGCTGCCTTCGGCATTGCCCGGCGCCTTGAAGCGGATCACAGAACCCTCGCGTCCGGTCTCCTTGAAGCCGAACACGTCGGTGAGGACGGCCGCCGTCTTCGCCGCGTTGTCGAGCAGCAGGGTCACGCCGTGGAAGCCGCGGATCGCGTGCTCGGCCGGCACGTCGCCATTGCTCCAGCCAGGCTCGTTCTCGGCGCCGGGAATGCCGACCAGCGCGAGCGCCATGCCGTCAGGGTCCGTGAACGGCAGCACGGACTCGCCAAAACGCTTCTCCAGGGCTTCATAGGCGATGCCCTTCTCCGTGAAGCGCTGCGTCCAGTAGCCGAGCGAGCGCTGCGGCACGCGGAAGGCGGTCTGATGCGTCTCGCCGACTCCGCGGCGGCCGGTGGGCACGCCGGCCCAGGGGAAGAAGGTCAGGATGGTGCCGGGGCGGCCGGTCTCGTCGCCGTAATAGAAGTGGTAGGTGCCGGGATCGTCGAAATTGACCGTCTTCTTGACGAAGCGCAGGCCGAGATCCCGGGTGTAGAAGCCGAAATTGCGGATGGGGTCGCCGGCGATCGCGGTGACGTGGTGCAGTCCAGACATTGTCGTCCTCCAGAATTCGGGGAGCGGTCTTGCTCTGGCTGGAAATATCGTTCCGCTTTGGATTGGAGACAATCCATGCAAATATGACGTCTATGTCTACGATTTGGAAACAATCGCCGGGGCCGGCCCTTGGATAAGGTCGCCAGCCTCCGGGCCTTCGTCAAAGTGGTCGAAAGCGGCAGTTTTGCCGAGGCGGGCCGGCAGCTGCGGCTGTCGCGCTCGGCGATCAGCAAATACATCGCCGACCTCGAGGAGAGCCTTGGCGTTCAGCTCCTGAACCGGACCACCCGGCACGCAAGCCCCACCGAGAACGGCCAGCGCTATTTCGAGCGCGCGGTGGTGATCCTCTCGGAGATCGAGGCGGCCGACCAGGCGGTGACGCAGGCCCAGTCGGCGCCGCGCGGCTTGCTGCGGGTTAACGCGCCGATGTCGTTCGGCACGATGCGACTTGGACCGGTGCTGGCCGACTTCATGGCGCGCTATGGCGAGCTTCAGCTTCAGATCGTGCTCAGCGACGATCTGCTCGATCCCGTCCAGGACGGCTTTGACGTGACCTTGAGGATTGCGGAATTGGAATCTTCGAGCTTGATCGCGCGAAAAATCATGCCGGTGGCGCGCATGATCTGCGCTTCGCCGGATTATCTCGCGCGTCACGGCACGCCAAAGCATCCGCAGGATCTGCGCGAGCACGCCTCGCTGACCTACGGCTTCCTGCTCACCGGCAATCAGTGGAAGCTCACCGGCGCCGATGGCGATCACTGGATCCAGCCGGCCTGGTCGCTCTGCGTCAACAACGCCGAGGTGCTGCGCGACGTCGCGATCAAGGGCAGGGGGCTCGCGCTGCTGCCGGAGTTCATCGCGGCCGATGCGTTGAAGAAGGGCGAGCTGCGGACGGTGCTGGACGATTATTCCGCGCCGCCGCTTGCGCTCTACGCGGTGTATCCGCCGACGCGGCATCTGTCGGTGAAGGTGCGGCTGTTCATTGACTTCCTCGTCGAACGTTTTGGCCGCGAGGACGAGGCAGGCGTGCGGACGCGCTGAGGCTGGGGGCGTGGTCTCGTCGAGCGGTGATCCTGCCGAAGGCTGCTTCGCCCCGCCAGCCGCCGAGAAGGGGGACGTGCGGCGATTTCGCCTCCGGGCCACGAGCGGAAGTCGTTCAGACGGACTTCCCGCATCTATCCGCCGCCATTCGGCCGGAGTCGCAGACCTACAGGCTGTGCGACTCCGCGCGGTCAGTTTTCCGCTTTCTTGGCCTCGTTCAACGCACTAATGATTGCCTTGATGGTGCCTTCCGCAGCCGCGGCATTGTATCCGACATGGTAGCCATGGAAAACGTGGATCGGCTCGTGATCTTCGAAGCTGTGGTTCGCCCCCTTCCACAGCACCGTCTTCACGGGAATCGACCGCTTGCTCTCGGCCATCTGGCCGCAGAGGATGGGGCTGGTCGCCTCGTCCTTCTCTGCTAGGAACAGATGGACCGGGGCGTAGAACTCGACGTTCTTCATCAAATAACAGGACGGCTGCATCGCGAAGCCGCCCGCGAACATGTGCTCGTGCAGGTCGCCGATCGCCCGGTTCATGATGATCAGGGTCGTGGTCGCACCGTTGCTGCGGCCAAGGACGTAGACTCGCTTGGGATCGGCGATCTTCTGTCCGATGAGCCAGTCCAGCGCCGCATACGCATCGTCAGCCCGGCGCCGCGCCCAAGTCAACTGGCTGGGATCCGAGCAGACGCCGTCGGGTCCCAATCCCCGGCTGCCGAAGCTGTCGAGCAGGAGAACACCATAGCCCGCTCCGACCAATCTGCCGCCGTAGTCGCGCCCCCATTTCCTCTCGACCCGGCCGAACCCGTCGCAGCCGTGCAGCATGATCACGAAGGGGATTGGTCCCTTGGCGCCCTGCGGCCGCATGATGTCCGCCGACAGTTCGCCCTCGGCTTTTACCTTGCCCTTTTCCTCGACGGTGCCGTCCATGAAGTTTTTCGACCTGCCGTCGATGTATTCGTTGCCGGGAATCCAAGGCAAGGACTGCGCTGAAGTATGCCAAGGTATCTTGACCATCTCAGCACGCGCAGATGAGAACGACAAAACAGCGACTATTGAGAATATGATTTGCCTCATTGGAAATTGCACCTTTGCCCCCTTGATTCTGGTCAACACCATATCCGACTTGGGAAAGCGTAAGTATCCTTGAAGAGGATTCGCGCCGCGCATGTCGGCCTTGGGTTAAAAGCGGTCCTCAACTGAGGCTCCCTAACTGACCGAAGGCTGCTCGGCCGGCCGGAGCAATTCGTCGAGCGCACTCATCGACGCATCTCGAAGCGCAGCGAGTTCGCGGGCGGCACTCTCGCTCTCGGCGGGAGACATCGAGGGCGCCGCCAGCTCGATCTCACGGCTGCGCTCGAACAGGCAGACGAGGCCGAGCGCGCTTGCCGCACTGCCGAGCTGGTGCGCGGATCGCGCGAGCTGCCTGTGATCGCCAATCTCCGCGGCCTTGGCGATGTCGTCGATCAGTCGTTCGCTCGTTTGCCGAAGAAGCTGGTGGAGCTTTTCGATTTGCGCGGCGCCCAGGAGTTCTTGCTGGTCGTCGAGGAAATGCCGGTCGATCAATGCGCCGGCCGCAAGCTGCGCCGTGGGCGTCTTCTGCGCTGGATCGTCCTCGATCGCCTCGCGCAACGCGTTGATCAGGATCGGCTTGCTGACGATTTTGGCGATGCCGGCGCCTGCGAGCCGCTCGCGGGCGCTGGTGGAGACGTCGGCGGTCACGGCGATGATGCGCGGCATTTTTGGCAGATCGAGCTTGCCGATCCGCGAGGCCGCCTCGACGCCGTCCATGTCGGGCATGTGCAGATCCATCAGGATGATGTCGAACGCCTGATTGCGGGCGAGCGCGATGGCCGACGCGCCGTCTCTCGCAATCGTCGCGCGATGGCCGAGCCGGTTCAGAATGGCTTCGCCGACCTCGCAATTAACGGGATCGTCGTCGACCAGCAGCACGCGGAGCTGCCGCGACGGCGGCGGGACCGCGCCTTGCGCGACGCCGCTTGCGGCACGGCCGAGCGGCACCTGAAGCGTGAACGTGCTGCCCGCGCCCGGCGTGCTCTCCACCGTCAGCTCGCCCCGCATCAGGCGCGTGAGCCGGCGCGCGATCGCCAGTCCGAGGCCGGTGCCGCCGAACCGCCGGGCGATGCTGTCGTCGGCCTGGACGAAATCGTCGAAGATGCGCTCGTGCATGTCGGGCGCAATGCCGATGCCGGTATCGCGAACGGTGACGCGCAGCATGACATGATCGTCACGTTGCTCGGCGGCCGCCGCGAGCGCAATCCCGCCGTGCGGGGTGAACTTGATGGCATTGCCGATCAGATTGAGCAGGATGCGATTGAGCCTGACCGGATCACCATGCACGGAGGTGTCGACCGTCGCATCGCAGGTGAGGTCGAAGGTCAGGCCCTTGCCGAAGGCTTGCGGACACATCAGCTCCGCGGCGGTTTCGATCAGCTGCTGGAGGCGGAAGTCGCGCGTCTCCAGAGTTTCGGTGCTGGCCTCCAGACGGGCATATTCCAGGATGGCATCGACCAGCGCGATCAGTGTTTCGCCCGATGCCTCCGCGGTCGCGAGGTGGCGGCGCTGGGCCTCGCCGAGGCTGCCGTCGTCGAGCAGCTGCAGCACGCCCATGACGCCGTTCAGCGGCGTGCGCAGCTCGTGGCTGACGACGGCGAGGAAGCGCGACTTGGTCTCGTTGGCCAGCACGGCGGCCCTGCGCGCGCGCTCGGCCGCGTCATGCTCGGCCAGGGCGTGGTCGCGGGCCTTCTCGAGCTCGTAGGTGCGCTCGATCACCTTGCGCTCGAGCGTCGCGTAGGATTCGCGCAAGTGAGCGGCCATCAGGTTGAACTGGTCGCCGAGCGCTTCCAGCTCGTCGCCGGTCTTGATCGCGAGCCGCAGGCCGAGATCGCCGCTGCCGATCCGCCGCGCGCCCTGCGTCAGGATCTGGATCGGCACGGTCATGCGCCGGCTGAGCCAGAGGGACACCAGGACCGCGAAGGCGAGCAGGACGACCAGGAGAAACGTCGCGCGTCCGATCGATGCATAGATCGGGGCGTAGGCTTCGCTGAGCGGAAGCTCGACGAACACCAGCCAGCCGAGCGAGGGGACCGTCGCATAGGTCGAGAGCACGCGCTGGCCCGACAGATCCTCCTTGACCAGGCCGCCCGAAGGCGGTCCCACGCCATCGAGCGCGGCGCGCACGTCCGCATGCCCGGACAGATCGCTGCGGCGCAGTGCCGGCCACAGATCGGGATGCGCGATCAGGACCCCCATGCGGTCGACCACATAGGCCTTGCCGGTGTTGCCGACCCTGATCCCGGCGACGAGGTCCCAGATGAAGCGCAGATTGACGTCGGCCACGATCACATTGGGATTCCGCCCGGTCCCGCGCGTGGCGAGCGTCATGAACGGCTCGGTGTCGCGGAAGAAGTAGACCGGCCCGTAATAGGCCCGGCTTTCATTGGCGCCGCGGAAGGCCGGCGAGGTCGAGAGATCGGCCTTGCTGCCGACCCTGTCCGCGACGCGGCGCGACACGCGCACCTGCTCGCGGCCCTGCGAGTCGAGCTCGGTAATCTCCGCGATCGCGGGCGAGAGGCGCAGCAGGCGGATGGCGTTGAGGCGGTCGTCTTCGTTGCTCGACAGCTCCGGAGGCAGGCGCGAGAGCCATCTGATCTGGCTTTCGATCTGGCCGATGAACTGGCCGATCTGAATGGCCGCGCTTGCAGCCTGCTCGCGCTGGGTCGCGGCGAGCAGCTGCTTCTGCTCGCGATAGGAGAACCAGACGTCGAAGCCGGTGTTGATGGCGAGTGCTGCAAAGGCGAGGGCGACGATCGAGTAGAGATATTTTCGGAATAACCGGCCCGGAGGCGTCCGCAAATGTCCCTGGTCGATCGCCTCGTTCACTCGCGGATCTCGTCGGCGCGCGCGAGCAGCGTGAATGGAATGTTCAATCCGAGCGAGCGGGCGACCGTGCGGTTGATCAGGAGCTCGTATTTCCGTGGCGATTGCACCGGCAGATCCCCGGCCTTGGTGCCGCGCAGGATGAGATCGACGTAATCGGCCGAGCGCACTTCCAGTGTCGGCCCGTAGCTCATCAGTCCGCCCGCATCCACGAAATAATGGAACGGATAGATCGTGGGGACGCGATGTTTGGCCGCCGCCGCCACGACCGCCTGACGGTGGATCACGAGGAAGCTGTCGACCAGCGCAACCATCGCCGCCCTGGGCGATTCGGAAAAGCGCCTGATGGTATCGTCGATGTCCGTTGGCGCATTGACGGGCGCGGGGGCCACGGACACCCCTGATGTCGCGGCCTCCTGCTCGATCGAGTCGAGGAAGAAACGCCCGGCGCGCGGCGTGGTAGTCGGGTTGAAGAGGACGCCGACGCGCGCGAGATCCGGCACCGCCTCCCGGATGAGCTGAAGCCATTTGCCGCCCATTTCGGCGGTGCTGTTGGTGAAGCCGGTGACGTTGCCGCCGGGATGCGCGAGGCTTTCGACGAAGCCGTTGCCGACCGGATCGTTGGCGGTCGCGAAAACGATCGGGATGGTTTTGGTGGCGGCAAAGACTGCGGCGGTTTCGATGGTCGAGCCGGTCAGGATCACGTCCGGCTTGAGCTCTAGCAACTCCTGGACCGCGGTCTTGAGCTTGTCGGGTCCGCCGAAGGTCGAACGAAGTTCGAGGCGGAAGTTGACGCCTTCGACCCAGCCTCGCTGCCTCAAGCCGACGATGAGACCACCCAGGCGGGAGGTCGGGCTGTTGGTCATGCTCCGTCTGGTCAGTTCGTCGTCGAGCGGCAATCCCGTCAGCGAGGCAACGATCCGCATGCGATCTGACGTTGCGCCGAGCGCAATCCATCCTGCAGCGGTTGTACCCGCAAGGCGAATGAAGCCGCGGCGATCGAGCCCGAACGCGGAAGGCCGTTCGGTCATGGAATTCTTTGCACGATGGTCTGTCCCAAGCCCGATGCTTAACGCGAAAGGGCGGTGTCCACAATTGATGAAAAATGCGCTTATGAATGTTCATTCGCAGCATTCGGCAGTCCGATACCGTATTCCTACCCGGCCAAAGAGTCGCTGTTTCGAGCTTTGTCTGCTCCGTGACGATCTGCAACGCATTGTGGCGTTGCAACATTTTCCGTCTCGTTGAGACGACAGTTCGGAGAAGTCGATTTCTGAGCGGCTGATTTTTTGAAGCGTTGTTTCAGGTTTGTTTCGAAGGTTTTCGATGCGCAAAATCTATCTTCTTCCGGCCCTCGTGGGCCTGCTGACCTCTGTTGCAGCCGGGCCGCTCGCGGCCCAGGGAGTGGTGCCGAAGCAGAAGGCTGCGCCGGCACCCAGGGCCGCTGCTGCCGGTGCGGCGCCGGCTGCCGCCGGTGCGCCGGTCGCTGCTGCGACCGAGACGCCGACCGCCGGTGCGGACGACAAGACGACCAAGGCGATCGACGGCTTCCGCTCCGCCAAGTTCGGCATGAGCGAAGCCGACGTGCGCGCGGCGATGACCAAGGACTTCAGCTCCAAGCCCGACGCGATCAGGGCGCAGGACAACGCGTCCGAGCTGACGCACAGCCTGCTGCTCTCCGTTCCCGAGCTGCTGCCGAACGGCGGCACCGCCGAGCTCTCCTATGTGTTCGGCTACAAGTCCAAGTCGCTGATCCAGATCGGCGCGGTCTGGTCGAAGGGGACCGACACGGCGATGACGCCGGAGAAGCTGTTCTCCAACGCCAACATCCTGCGCGCCCATTTCATGGGCGAAGGCTTCAAGCCCGATTCGATCGCGATGAACATGCCTGTCGCCGGCGGCATCGTGATGTTCCGCGGCAGCGACGCCAAGGATCGCTCGGTGATCCTGCTTCTGCAGGGCACGTTCGAGAACAAGGAGAACAACCAGCGTGTGCTGACCCCGACCAGCCTGCTGCTGTTCTACGTGGCCGACGCCAAGAGCCCCGACATCTTCAAGCTGCCGCCCGGCCAGTTCTGATACCGGACGACCTCACGACATTCTCCCACCCGGTTGTGGATCGGCGCGAATGCCGATGAAGAGGATCTGAAATGCGCGGACCATCTGCGACGCGACACAATGACGAGCTGACGACGCTGCGGGGGCTGGCGCGCTTCCGTTCGATGTCGCTGCTCTGCGCGATGCAGATGGTCTTCCTGCCGGTGTTCAGCGTCCGCCTGCAGGCGCAGACGGCGAACGTGATCACCCCGGATGGCCGCACGGGCACGTCCTTGCAAACCTCCGGCAGCGTGACCAACGTCACGACGTCGACGATCTCGGGCAACAACGCCTTCAACTCGTTCTCGCAGTTCAGCGTCGGGCAGGGCAACACCGTCAATCTGCAGCTGCCGACCGGCACGCAGAACCTCGTCAACATCGTTCGCGACGCGCCAGTTTACGTCAACGGCACGCTGAACTCCTATATGAACGGCGCGATCGGCGGTAACGTCTATTTCGCCGATCCCAAGGGGTTCGTGGTCGGCCGTTCCGGCACGGTCAATGTCGGCAGCCTCAACGTCTCGACGCCGACGCGCGAGTTCACCGACAGCCTGATCGGCGCAGGCGGGCAGATCAACCAATCGGCGGTCGGCAACCTCATGGCCGGCTCGTTCCCGGTCTCGCCTGACGGCAACATCCGCATCTACGGCCGGGTCAATGCCCAGGACGGCGTGCGCCTGACCGGGCAGAACGTCTATGTCGGCGGCGCCAGCCAGCGCGACATCGCCAATCTCGATCACGCCGCGAAATTCGCAGCCTCCGTCAACTCGAAGGGCCTGCGCAGCGCCAGCGCGATCACCGTCAGCAACGGCTCGATCCATATCGGCGCCGTCAACAACGCCAGGATCAACGGGCGCCTGACCGCGCAGAGCAAGAGCGCGACGCCGAGCAACATCACGGTTCAGGCCGGCAACAACATCGATGTCGGCAAGAAGGCCAATCTCAACATCGCAAGCGCAAACGGCAATGCCGGAGAGATCCGCCTGAAGGCGGCGCAGAACCTGACCGTCGCGGGCGGCGCCAGGTTCGATGCCAGCGCGAAGACGGGCAATGCCGGTCTCGTCGACTTCAGCGCGAACGGGATCATCGACATTGGGAAAGGCATCAAGGTCGATCTCAGTGCGGACAACGGCAAGGCCGGCACGCTGCTGATCGACCCGACCGACGTGGTCGTGGGTGATGCCGCTCAGGGCGACACCGGCGTGACGCTGTCGAACAGCTCCATCGTGAATGCGCTCGCCGGGCTCAGCGCCGGCGCCGACTACCTCATCCAGGCCGATCATTCCATCACGCTCGCCGCGCATGCGATGATCGATGCCCGCCGTCTCGATGGCTCCGGCCATTCGACCGGCAACGCCAACAATGTCATCATCGACGCGCCGAACATCGAGATCATGAATGGCGCGCAGATCCTGGCCCAGTCAGTCAACTTCGGCGGGACCACCTACGCCGACGGCAACGTGACGCTGAGGGCAACGGCGAGCGACATCAAGCTGTCCGGCCAAGCCACCGCCGCGACGTCGATCACGGTCGACGGCAAGATCACTGGCGGCATCGTCTCGATCACCGCAACCTCGACGGCCGTGTCGAGCTTCCTGAACGGCTCTGTGGCCGGTGATTTCGCGCTCGTCGGCTCGACGCTTGCCGCCTCGGTGCTCGGGCTCAATGGCGGCTATCTCGCCGCAAGCGCCACGGCGACCATCAACATCAACAGCCATGCCGACATCAACGGGCGCGGCGATGTCACCATTTCCGCACACGCCACGGAGACCGTGTCGGATCCGGCAGTCGCCACCACCTTGCTCGGCAGCCTCACGCCGGTCGCGGCCGGTGTGGTCGTCGGCAAGATCGACGGCACTGCCACGACCAACGTGGCCTCGGGTGCGACGGTCAACGCCGGCGGCAACCTCGAGATCAAGGCGCTCAACGATGCGACCATTGCGGTCTCCGCCGTCGCTGCGTCGACCAGCGCGCAGATCGTCCCGACAGTGGCCTATTCCACGGGATCGGTGACGACGACCGCCAACGTCGCGACCGGCGCGCATATTGCGGCGGGCACGGTGAACACGAGCGGCAGCACCCTGAAGGTCCGCGCGATCAACAACAATTCGTTCTCGACCAGCGCAACGTCTGTTGCGGCGAGCGGGCCGAATGCGAGCGGCGCTGTCGGCGCGGCGGTCGCCATCAGCGACGTCACGACGTCCGCGACCGCGACGCTCGGCGCATCGCTCGGAACCAGTGCCGGCGACCGGATGAACGGTTCCGTTCTGGTCGAGGCGACGTCCGACACCACGAGCAATTCCACGATGGCCTCGTCCATCGCCGGCCTGCCGGCGCTGGTCGCGGCGATCCAGGAATTCGCGGTCTCGAACGTCGCTTCGCCGACGCACTTCGTCATGGACCACATGACCTCGCTGGTGCCGCTGAGCTTCGATTTCAAGGTTGCAGGCGCGCTCTCGCTGGCCAACAGCACGCAGAGCGCAACCGCCGCGATCGCGCAGAGTCCGAGCGGCGGCGCGCCGAGCATATATGCCAGCGGCAACGTCGCCGTCGCCAGCAACGTCATCGATCGCGGCGTTCGCAGCAATGCGACGTCCAGCGCGATCACGAAGGACGTGTCGACAGGCGAGGGGACCGCGATCAGCGCGGCCGTTGCCTGGGGCAACTTCACCCACAATTCGAACGCCTACGTCGGCAACGGCACGCTGATCAACGCGGCGAACATCGCCGTCGATGCCACCACCGAGCAGCCGATCACCAATACCTGGCTCAAATGGGACGG
This sequence comes from Bradyrhizobium japonicum USDA 6, assembly GCF_000284375.1. Lineage (NCBI taxonomy): Bacteria > Pseudomonadati > Pseudomonadota > Alphaproteobacteria > Hyphomicrobiales > Nitrobacteraceae > Bradyrhizobium > Bradyrhizobium japonicum. The sequence goes on along the minus strand of NC_017249.1, from coordinate 6,631,985 downwards.
GCTGGGTGCGGTTCTGGGCCACCTCAACGGCAATCTCGGCGTCGGCGGCAACATCCTGACCAGCTATGCGAATGCCACGGCGGACGCCGGCGACACAATCGGCATCGCCGGTTCGCTGAACCATTTCGTCGTCAACAACAACACGACCGCGTGGGTGGCCGGCAGCGCCAGCCTGACTTCGACCTGCACGACCGCGACATGCGGCAGCAGCTGGTCGGTCGGGATGGATAATGGCGACCTCCACACCTACAACGCCACCATCCAGATCGCGGCGACCACGACCATGGCCTCGATCGACGCGGCCGGCAATGTCGGCACGCTCGGCTTCCTGTTCGGCAACACCTCGGGCGGCTCCTCGGTCGGCGGCGCGCTCAATCTCGTCCAGTTCAACACCAATACCATCGCCGGCGTTTCGGACCGTGCGACGCTGCGTGCGGCGGACGACATCGCCGTCAACGCGATCACTTCCGACCGGTTCGTCGCTGTCGCACCGTCGTCCGGCAAGGCTGCCGGCGCGCTGGCGCTGAACGGCATCACCTCGCTCGGCTTCCTGAACAACACGACGCACGCGTCGATCTCGAGCCTGGCCACCGTCTACGCGCCGACCGTCGGCATCCTGGCGCAGCAGGATCTGTCGGTCGTGACGCTGTCCGGCGCGATGAGCTATAACGGGAGCGGCGGTTCGGCGGTCGGCTTGTCGGTCGCCTATCTCGGCGCAAACACCGACACCTCCGCCTATGTCGGCGACAACCATTCCGACATCCGGCCCGGCGTGTTCAGCGCCAACGATCCGTTCGCCGGCACCAGCGGCGGAAGCGGGGCGGTCAATGTCGACAACCTCACGCTCAGCGCGACCACTTCGGGGCGCATCACGGCGGCCGCCGTCGCGGCAGCCGTCTCCGACCCGGCGTCGTCGAGTTTCTCCGACAAGGCAGGTGCTGCCGGCGCGGCCTCGACCGGAGGCGCCGCCGGCGTGACGACGGCGGCGGGCAAGATCGGTTCGACCTCGGGATCGAGCACCAGCGGCTTCAGCCTCGATCTCGCCGGAAGCTCGTCGGTGAGCGACGTCTCGCTCGGCACCAGCGCCTACATCAAGAACACGACCGTCAACAAATACACCACGACCGGCGCCGTGGTGACCAACACGATTGTTCAGGCGCTGAACGACACCATGCTCAACAATGGTTCGGGCTCGGCGGCGCTCAATCTGGCCGGAGGGTCCGCCACGGGAGCTGCGATCGGCGGCGCGATCGCGGCGGCGATGTCGAACAACGCGACGCTCGCCTATATCTACGGCACCACCATGAACAACCAGAGTTCGGTGACGGTGCAGGCGCTCAATGGCGGCTCGGAGACCGTCGTCGCCATCGGCGTGGCGGGATCGAAATCCAATTCGGCGTCGCTGTCGGCCTCCGTCGGCATCATCACCGACAGCGCCAACGCCTATATCGAGAGCTCGACGATCACGGGGCAGGCGAGCGGGGTCAATCGCGCGCTCGAGGTCGACGCCTACCAGACCACGAACATCGCGATCGGTGGCGGCTCGCTCTATATCTCGGGTGGCCAGGCCGGCGTCGGCATCGGGTTGACCTATGCGTCGATCGCCGATCCCACGGGCGGAAACGCGACCGACGCGCATATCCGCAGCACGGCGATCTCGAACTACGACACCCTGCTGGTGATGGCCGACAGCGCCAGCGTGATTGCGGCCGGTGCGGCCTCAGGCGGGGGCGGGGCCAGCGCCAACGGGCTTGCCGGCGCGGTCGTCGTCAGCGAGATCACGCCGACCACGACGGCCTATATCAACAGCGGCTCGACGGTGAGCATCAATGTCGGCCGCGTGACGGTGCTGGCGGACAGCGGCGCGGTGTCGGCGCTCGATACCGCGCTCGGCAACCTCGTCAAGAAGTCCAACAACAATCATCTCGCCACGGATACCTGCACGGTCGCCGGCGGCACGGGCGGGCAGAACTGCATCGACTTCAGCGCGGCTGCGCTCAACGATGGCACGGGCAACGGTCCGGGCGCCAGCATCGTCTCCGTTGCGGGCCTGATCCAGGCCGGCAAGAACAATGTCGGCGCTTCGATCGTCTACAACACCATCGCGACCACGCATTCGGCCTATATCGCCAATGTCCTGATGACAGCCGGCAGCAACGGCAATGTCAGCGTGAGCGCGGTCGACTCCTCGAAGATCCAGGCGGTCACGATCGGCTTCGGCCTTGCGACCGGCCAGTTCGCCGGCGTCGGCGGCACCACGATCAGCTCGATTGCCAACACCGTTTCGGCGGCCATCGGCAACAATTTGTCCAGCGCGACACAATCGTCCGTCACGGCCCGCAACATTTCCGTCAACGCGACCGACAATTCCAGCATCACCGGAACCGCCGCCGTCGCGGGCGCCTCGACGCAAGGCAGCGCCGCGGGCCTTGCGCTCGTCTACAGCAGCATCGCCAACAATGTCAGCGCCGGCGTCACCGGGTCCAAGCTGACCGCATCGGGCAACGTCGCCGTCGGTGCGAACTCGAACGCCAACATCTCGACCGTTGCCGTCGGTATCGCGATGTCCTCGCAGGTCGGGCTCGCCGGCTCGGTCGCCACCAATCTGATGGGCACCAACGTCACCGCCAGCATCACCGCCGCCGGCACCAACGGGATCAACGGCGCCGACGTCACCGCCACCAACAACGTCGGCGTGACCGCCGGCAACAACGACAAGGCGGCCGTGTTTGCGGGTGCCGTGTCGATCAGCAAGGGCGCCGCCGGCGGCGCGGGCTCGCTGGTCACCAACCAGATCACGGGAACCACCGCGGCCTATATCAGCGGGGCAAATACCAAGGTCGACGCGCTCGGGACCAGCAGCACCGATACGCTGTCGGTCAACAGCGGCACGCTCGCCCATGCCTTCGATCTCGGCACCGCCCACGCGCCGACCGACACCACGCCCGACCTCACCGAGACCCAGGACACCGTGCGCGGCCTTGCCGTGGTCGCGAGCTCGCACCAGGCGGTCGTGACCAACGTCGCCTCGGTCGCCGCGAGCAGCGGCATCTCCATCATGATCAACCCGATCACCAACGTGATGAGCGGGCAGACCCGGGCCTATATCGACAGCGCTTCCATCGACACGCGCCTGACCTCGACGACGCTGGCGCCGCAGATCGAAGTGGCCGCGTCGAGCTTCTCCTATTCCGGCGCGTTCGGTGCGGGCATCGTGGCTCCGACCGGCAATGGCGGTGGTGGCGCCACCATCATCAGCACCACGATGCAGCGCGAAACGTTCGCCACCATCACCAATGCCACGGTCGGTGGCGTGCAGTCGTCGAGCGCGACGGTCGGCGCCGTCACCGTGAAGGCCAATGCTGAGCAGGACGCGTCCTCGATCGCGATCGGCTTCAACACCGGCTCGGTCGGGCTGAACGTGTTCCAGGCGACGACGGAAGCATATGTCGATGGTGGCGCGCTGACAGCCGCATCGCTGACGGTGAACGCCACCAACAACACCGGCATCTTCTCCGCGAACGGCTCCGGCGCCTACGGCAGCCAGGCCGCGATCGGTGCGGCGTTCCTGGTCCAGGTCTCCTCGAACCGGACCGAAGCCTATGTCGGTGACGAGTTCCACTATCAGGGCAACGGCGCGGCGCATACGACCGCGCTCAATCTGAGCGGCGCGCTCGACGTCGAGGCCACCACCAAGAACCGCTTCGAGGCCTATGCGATCGGCGGTGCGCTCTCGACCGGCACGGCCGCGATCGCCGGCATGGCGAACATCGAGATCGCCAACAACACCACCATCGCCGGCGTCTACGACACCACATTGCAATCGGTGACGGGCGGAGCGGCCGGCGCGGTGACCATCAACGCGACCGAGGACGTCGCGATCAAGGAGATCGCAGGTGCACTCGCGGTCGGGGCGAGCGGGGCAGGGGTCGGCGTCGGCGCCGCCGCCAACGTCATCAGCTTCAAGAGCCAGACCATTGCGGAAAGCCGCAACAGCAATCTGAACTCGGCCGGCGCGATCAACGTCAATGCGCTCAGCACCAAGGAGGTGCTGTCCTACGCGGTCACCGCGGGCATCGGCGGCAGCGTCGGTATCGGCGCGACGGTCGGCGTCATCATCATCGGCACCAACACCGCCGATGCCGCCACCCAGGGCCAGCAGACCGGCCAGCTCAACCAGGGCAACAACGGCACCATCGCGTCCGTGAACAGCGGCACCAACAACGCGCACGGCAGCGGCGCGGTCGCGAGCGGCACCGCCGGCAATCCGAACAGTGCCAACGTGACGTCGACCTATGACGTCAGCAGCGTGCTGAGCGGCGGCAACGACGCCGTCGTCGCGCAGATCGCGGGCGGCAACGTCACGGGCACGCAGGTCAATGTCACTGCCACCAGCGCCAATGCGGCCAAGATGTATCTTCTCGGCGCCGGCTTCGCCAAGAACGTCGGCATCGGGGCCGGCATCGGCTACACCAGCGTCAACAGCACCGTCCTCGCCAATCTGAGTGACTACGGGCGCGACGGTTCCGGCGCGCTGGTGGCCGCGGATACGCCCCTGGCCGTCACGGCGCCGATTGTGACCGTTGCGGCGGTCGTTAAGGACGCGACCACCGGACCCTATGCCGGCAAGACCATCGACACCGAGGCGATCGCCGGCGGTGCGGCGCTTTATTTCGGCGCGCAGGCGGCTGTCGCGGTCGGCAATGTCACCAACTCCGTGGTGGCGATGCTTGGCGGTCAAATCACCGGCGCGGGCGGCACCGGCACTGGCGCCACCGTCATGGCGATGGATTCAACGACCCAGGTGGTCTTCACCGGCGGCGTCACCGCCGGCGCCGCGGCTGTCGGCGCTTCGGTCGCAATGGCAAGCCGGACGAGCTCGGTCGCAGCACGGGTTCTGGACGGCTCCACCGTCAACGTCACGAATCTGGCGGTTGGCGCCAGCGGCGCCGGCACCTTGTCCACGACGGCCACCGCGCTCGGCGGCGGCATCGTCGCGGGCGTCGGTGCGGATGCGGAAGCCCACGAGAACTCGTCCGTGCTGGCGGAGATCGGCTCCGGTGCCTCGATCACGACGTCCGCGTCCGGCGTCGGCACGTTGGTGTCGGCGTCGATCACACCCGATCTTTCGAGCGAGGCGATCGGCGTTTCGGTCGGCGGCGGCGCCGTCGGCGTCGCTATCGCCAAGTCCACGGTCGGCGCCACGGTGACGGCCGATGTCGGCGATAATGTCAGCTTCTCGGGCGGTGCGCTCGGGGTGACCGCGATGGCGCTGGTTCCCACCAGCGGCACGACGACCTGGGCCAAGGCGCTCGCCGGCGGCGGCGGCTCGCTGATCGGCGCGCAGGGCAGCCTGGCCGTGGCATCCGAGAACGCGACGGTGAAGGCCTATGGCGGGACGGGGATCGTGCTTCCCAACGCCGACGTGACCATCGCCGCTCAAAACGACAGCGCCCAATACGCCGAAGGGACGGGTCTTTCGTCCGGCTTCCTGGCCCTCGGCGCCACCGTCGCGCAGACGTCGTCGAGCGCGCACACCTATGCCTATCTGGGGGCGCCCGCGGACATGGATATTCTAAACCATGGCAGCTACACGGGTATCCTCCGCATCACGGCGACCGGAACGGATACCAACGTCTCCAACGCGACGGTCGGCGCGGGCGGCACCTATGCCGGCGCGGCGGCGGTCGCGACCACCAGCTCGACGGCCGTGACCGATGCGCGGTTCGACGGCGGCACGAGCGATGACACGCTCTATTTCGGCGGTCTCCGCATCAATGCCAAGCACACCACGAATTATGCCGCGAGCGGCGACGCCTATCAGGCGTCCACCGCCGGCGTTTCGGCCGGCAAGGCGCAGAACGACGTGGACTCCACCACCACCGCCGAGATCGGAACGCACCTGATCATCAATTCGGCGGGCGGCAACATGGTCGTCATCGCCAACGACATCGTCAACCAGGGCGGCGGCGGCGCGCGGTCGGGCTCCGGCGGCTCGTTCTCGGGGGCTGCCGCGCTCAGCACCTCGACCGTCACCCAGCACGTCAACACCAATATCGGCGCCGGCACGGTGCTGAGCCTCAACGGCGATCCGCAGACCTCGGCGGCGTATATCAACATCGAGGCCTACAACACGCTGAACACCAATGACACGGCGAGCCTGGCCACGGCCAGCTTCTTCGCCGGCGGCGGCGCCGAATCCAACATGACCGCGAACGCCACGCTCGCGGTCAACATCAATGCCCGCGAGCTCTTCAGCGTCGGCAAGATCTATATCGGCACGGCTGCGAAGATGGCCGCGGCCAACAACGCCAATGCCAGCCTTTACGGCGCGATCGCAGGCGTCGGCGCCAGCACCAACAGCTGGGTCCACGCCAACCAGTCCGTCAATGTCGGCGACAACGCGAAGATCGCGGCCTGGCGCGACATCACCATCTATGCGGGCCTCGCCGGTGACGGCAGCGTCTTCAGCAGCGTGCAGGCGACGGCCACGACGGTCGTCTACAACAACACCGCTATTCCGATCTCCGCGCTCTACCGTGGCACGGCCAACGCCGACGACACCACGAGCCTGACGCTCGCGCCCACCTCGAGCGTGCTCGGTGCGCGCGACATCTACCTGGGCGCAACCCAGGGGCAGGTCACGGCGGCTGGCAACGGCAGCAACTACAATCCGTATCTGGACATCTTCAGCGCTAAGAACAGCGACAACCACAGCCACACCAGCGGAACCGGCGATGTCGCGCTCAATGGCCTGGTGGTGGCCGGCGTCAACAACGATCTGACGATCACGATTGATCTGGGTGCAACCACGCCGACATTGAGCACGACCAGTCCGTATTCCCTGCTGACAAACGGCTCTTCGTCGGTCCTCGAACTGGTCTCCAACGCCAATAATTTGAGCCCGGTGATGAGCTGGAACCACCAGACGGTCCAGTATGCCATCGTCGGCAACTTCAATCCCTACGATCTCGTCGTCAACCAGCTGGCGACGCTGACCGGCCTGAGCGCAGCGCAGGTCCGCTCGCAGCTCGCGGCGGCGACGCCGACGGCGCCCGCGTCGATGACGCCGTCCGGGACCGATCCGACCGGCGACATCCAGCGTCAGATCGACACGCTGATCAAGCAGGCGCCGTTCACCTCCGACGCGCCAGGCAACGCTTTCGCGTTCGGCGACATTCTGGTGTCCGCCGGCAACGTCTCGATCCTGGCGCAGAAACTGACCGGAAACAGCGGCACGAATCCTGCCGCGCCCGCGGTCATCGCGCGCAGTTCGCCCTTGATCAAGATCGAGAACAAGGGTCTCGACTTCATCAGCCTGGGCAATCTCACGGTCGCCGATGTGACCGGAGGAAACATCACCTACCGCCAGATCGACCATGTCGACCCGGATTCGCACTCCAATGTGACCTTCACCGCGATGCCGAGCGCGACGCCGGTCATCGACGTCTCCGCCACCTACAACCGCCTGGATCCCGACAGCGGCCAGGGCATCGACCAGAACGGCTACGTGCTGACGCGCACGCCCGACATCTATTTCAACGGCGCCGTGAACAACGCGAACGGCCTGCTCAAGATCATCAACAATCTCGGCAGCGTCGTCGCATCGCAGTCGCTCAGCGCCGCGACCATCCAGATCGTGGTGCCCAAAGGCACCTTCACCTTCCTCGGCGGCATCGGGAGCTTCTACGACAGCGGCAGCGCGGTCACCTCGCAATGGGCCACCACTGAAAACAGGCCGGAAGACACGCTGACCGCGGTGATGACGGCGGCGACCTATCTCGGCGCCTACGGCGACTACTATTCCGCTCCGCATATCGCTTCGGGAACCGATCACCCCTATTTCTATTACTGCTGCACCGACGGCAGCCACGGCGTGTATCAACCCGTCGGCAACGCCGACGCCAGCACGATCTTCACCGCGCGCATGCTGATGACGTATTACGACGGCTTCTCCCTATATTCATCGATCTTCCTGCCGGTGGGCAGGGGTACGCCTGGGAACACCAGCACTCCCGATGCCGGCAGCGTGCCTGACATCGCGACCCTCAAGATCATCGAGGGGCAGTCGCAGGACTCGTCCAATGTCGTGCTCGCGCAGTGGAAGAAAACGACTTATGACGGCCGCAACGTCTACACCGATAGCGGTCCGTACAAGACGCCGTTCAACTGTGCGTCAGCCTGCGACAGCTCGGGCTTCTTCCAGGTGATCAACATCCAGCCGGATGCGATCACGCCCAAGACCGCAGATGCGCCGGCCACCGCGACAGCCACCCGGACCATCAGCGGTCAGGCGGTCATCATCTCGGCGTCGGTGATCAACATCAACGGCACCATCCAGGCCGGCTCGAGCAGCAATTACTCGGTCGACATCGGCGCGGCGGCGTACGATGCCATCTATGGCGGCAACGGCCTCAAGAATCGCAACGGCGGAGCGGATTTTGCCGCGGCCCAGGCCAATGCGCGGAACGGCGTCTATTACGACATCTCGGGCTCCGTGACGGCGTCGGCCAGCGGCGACGCCAAGATCGGGGTCAGGTACAACGCTCTCACCGACCAGCTCATCCTGAATGGCGTGGCGCAGGGCGCCGGCGGCTACGTCTACCTCAACGGCAAGATCATCTCGACCTCGACCGACAACACCCAGACCCAGGGTAATATCGAGATCAAAGGTGGCGCCGGCACGGTCACCGTCAACAACACCAGCGGGCTCCAGCTCGTCACCAACACCATCAATACCAGCGTCACTGCCCAGAGCGTGGTCGAGATCGTCGACCAGCTCAAGGGGAAGACGACGTGGTGGGTTTACGATCCCAAGGCTGCAAGCAGCCAGCAGGTGTCGCGGTACGAGACCAACAGTGTCACTGCGGCCGCGATCGACCCGTCGATGCTTACGGCCAGGACCGGTACGGCGGGCGTCCAGTACGCGACGCAGGAGAACATGCTCTATCAATGGGTCGACACCGCGACGCTGGATCGTCTACCCACCAGCACGCAGTTCGACTACGGCTGGAGCTTCACGCCCAATCAGGTCACCGGCGAGAACTGGACCCGCTCGACCAGCCTGGTTTCAGGCACGCAGAGCAGCAACTATCAGAAAGTCACCACCGCCACAGGCAGCTATCACTGGGCGGGAGGCGTGAACCCGGATGGGAGCCCCGTTGGACTCAACACCCATTCCAACGCGTGCTGCGGCGCGGACGCCCAGTACAACTGGTACCAGGCGATCTATGATCACCTGACGCTCACGCTGACCAACACGGTCAAGGCGTCGAACCCGATCAACATCAAGTTCATCGGCGGCAGCAGCAGCGACGTCGTGGTCAATTCGACCTCCGGCATCGTCATCAACGGGTCGATCAACAACCAGCAGGGCACGACGACGCTTGCCGCCACCGGCACCAACTCGTCGATCACCGTCGGCGCCAATGCCAACAACCCGGTGATTTCAGGGACGAGTGTGACGCTTCGGGGTGACGGTGGCATCGGCACGCTCGGCACCACCAAGGCTCCCGTCCAGGTGCAGATCTATGGCGGCAGCCTGACCGCCAGCTCGATCGACCACGACATCGCGATCTCGGCCATCGGCGCGCTGTCGATCAACCAGGTCAAGGTGAATTCGGCGGGCGCGACGCCACAGGGCAACGTCTTCCTCTCGGCGACCGGCGACATCAACTCGGCGTCCGCCTACAACATCGCCAATCCCATCGTGATCGGCAAGAACATCGAGATCAACTCCACCTCCGGTGCGATCGGCGCGACGAGCGCGGTCGTCAACGGCGCCTCCACCCTGACCAACATCAATCCGCTGGTGATCCAGGCGACGGGCACGACGCAGGCGAGCGGCGCCGTCGATGGCGGCGTTCTCGACAGCGCCTCGGTGACCGGCACCTACATCATCCAGTCCAAGGGCGATCTGCGCCTCGGCACGGTCCAGTCGACCGGTGGCCCGGTCTTCCTTGAGGCGGCGGGCTCCGACAACAACCCGGCCAACATCCTGAACGGCCGGGCGGCGGTTGGTCTGACCCAGGCGCAGAGCCAGCATCTCCAGGACGTCCAGGCGAGCCTCGACCTGCTCAGCGGCAACGCCGCCACCAACGCCGTCAACAGCTACCAGTCGATGGTGACGTCGGCCTACAACGATTACTTCCAGCTCAAGAACATCGCCTTCCCGAACGGCAGCACCTACAACCCGACCTCGGTGGGGCAGACGGTGCTGCGGGCGCAGGTGGCTGCCAAGCTCGGCATCGATCCCGCCAACGTCACGACGACGCAGATGAAGACCGAGGCCACGACGCGGTTCCTGAGGGACCAGTTCCTGCTCGGCAAGATCACCACCGACGAGCTCAAGACCTCGCTGACGACGTTGCTCGGCACCGCGCCCGCGGATCCGCTGGGGACCGTGTTCGGCAGCTCGTTGTCGACGACCCTGTTCACCAAGCTGTTCGATGGCGTTTCGACAGCCAATCAGCGCATGCCGAGCAACACGGCGCTGCAAACGGCGCTCAACACTTACAATGCGAACTACAGCTACACGCTCGCATCGACCGAGCGGGTCTACAGCATCATCACCGCGGGTTCGCAGTGGACGCAGAGCCAGCTCGCCTACACCGTGTCGTCGTCGGCCGTCGGCGCGGCGCCGCCGCCGATCGACGAGAACGTCGTCGCCAATGTCAGCGCCAACCAGATCATGCTCTACGCGCCGCGCGGCTCGGTCGGCAATTCGGCAGCGCCCCAGACCTTCACCTTCACCAGCGTCGATTCCTCGTCGCTGACGCCGGAGCAGAGGGGCTTGCTCGCCACGGCCGGTCCCGGCCAGCTCACCGTCGGCGCGGTCACGGATCCGACGACCCATGTCACGACCTATACGGTCAGCCTGTCGCAGCAGAACCTCGTCGTCGTCGACAACCCGATCGCGATCTCGGCCAAGGCGCTGACGAATATCTATCTCGGCAGCAAGAACAGCCTCGCGCTCGGCGGCGTCACCGCGAACTACGGCCCGATCACGGCCGCGCAGGCCAATGGCATCCAGGTGACGGGCCGCGGCGACGTCAAGCTCGACGCCGTCAACAGTATCTCCAACAATGCGAGCGGCGCCTTGATCTCGGGTGATATCGGCAACCTGACCCTGATCGCGGAGCACGGCAATGTCGGCGCTCCCTCGGGAACTGCCGGAAGCAATCCTGCGAACAACGCGAACGCGATCCAGATCGCCTTCGCCGATCCGTCCAACGACCAGCTCGACCAGGTTTCGTCGGCGCAGGGCATCTATGTGAAGCAGACCACCGGCGATCTCATCCTCGGCAACATCGCCGCGGGCAACGCAATCCAGCTCGCCGCGACCGGCAGCATCTATGCCGAGGCCGGGTTCACGGACCGCACCGCGATCCACATCCTGGGTGCCGACCTCGACCTGCGCGCCGGCGGCAGCATCGGCTTCAACGGCTCGTCCTTCCAGCCGCTCCAGGTGAACATCTCCGGCGCGGTGACGGGCTCTGCGGTCGGCGACCTCAGCCTCCTCGCCGTCACCGGCGATCTCATGGTCGGCTCGAGCGGCACCCATGGGACGCTGACGGCCGGTGGCGCGCTGACACTGAACGCTGCGCGCGGCGCGCTCACCGTCAATGCCGACATCACCAGCGGCGGCCTGATGCAGCTGCTCGCCAACCGCGGCATGAATTTCGCGGCCGGCACCAGTGCGGCGCCGGTGGTTGCGACCAGCAGCTCGGACGGCGTGACCCTTGTTGCCGCGACGCTGACGATGGGCGCCTATTCGTCCATCAACGCGGCCGGATTGATCTCGGTGACCACCACGGGTGATGCGACGATCGGCCAGCTGAATTCGTCGCTGTCCTACGCGGCGGCCTCGAACGCGCCTTCGATCATTGTCACCGCCGGCGGCGTTGCCTCGCTCGGCGCGATCCTCGACAATGGCGATGGCCAGACCAAGTTCGTCGCATCCGGCGCGGGCGCCGAGCTGTCGCTGAGCGGATCGAACGGCATCGGCAGCGCGACGAGCCGGATTGCCTTCAGCGCCGTACAATTGTCGGCGAGCGCGAGCGCCGGCGGCATCTACCTGAAGGCGCTGACCGACACCGAGGCGAGCCTGCTCTCCGCGGTGAAAGGCAACGTGGACATCATCGGCACCGGCGCGCTGACGCTCGACCAGGTGCTGGCGGGGACCGCGACCGGCGCGAGCGGCAGCTTCAGTGCGGTCACGAACAACGGCAGCATCGTCATCGGCACCGCCGACAGCAGCGGTTCGCAGACGGTCCATGCCAGCCAGAACGTGACGTTCAAGTCGCTGGCGACCACCGGCAATAGCGGCGATGCCGGCAACATTGGCGTCACCGCCGACAACGGCTTCATCCTGGCGCAGACGGTGACATCGGGCGGCGCGACCACGCTGGGCTCGGTCTCGGCCCATGGCTCGGCGACGCTGCTGGCGGCCACGACCATCACCGGCAACACGCTCGCCACCACGACCGGCTCGGGCTTGCTGACCGCGACCGGCCCGATCGACTGGAACACGCTCAATGTCGGGACGACGCTGGGCGCGACGGCAAGCCAGGGCAGCATCAACTTCAAGACCGCTCAGAGCGGCGCCACGCAGACCATCCGCGCCCATGACAATGTGACGTTCAATGCGCTGACGACGACCGGCATCACCGGCGATGCCGGCAGCATCAACGTCACCGCCGACAACGGCTTCATTTTGGCGCAGACGGTGACGTCTGGCGGCGTGACCACGCTGGGCTCGGTCTCGGCCAACGGCTCGGCGACGCTGCTTGCTGCTACGACCATCACGGGCAACACGCTCGCCGCCACGACCGGCTCGGGCCTGCTGACCGCGAGCGGCCCGGTCAACTGGAACGTCCTCAATGTCGGCACGACGCTGGGCGTGACTTCAGGCCAGGGCAGCATCACGCTTCAGACGGCGCAGAGCGGCGGCACGCAGACCATCCACGCCCGCGACAACGTGACGTTCAACGCGCTGACGGCGACGGGCATCAACGGCGACGCCGGCAGCATCAACGTCACCGCCGACAACGGCTTCATCCTGGCGCAGACGGTGATGTCAGGCGGGGTGCCGACGCTGGGCTCGGTCTCCGCCAATGGCTCGGCACGGCTGATCGCGGCGGGGACCAACACCGGTCATAACCTCACGGCCACGACCGGCAACGCGGTCCTGAGCGGCACCGTCGTTCGTTGGGATAATCTCAACGTGGGTGGCACGCTCGACGTCACCGCGACGGCCGGAGGGATCACCGTCGGCACCGCCATCAGCGGCGGCACCCAGACCCTGCATGCCGTCAACGACATCGTCTTCAGCCAGCTCACCACGACGGGCATCCCGGGCGACGCCGGCGACATCGACCTGCGCTCCGATGTGGGCGCGATCCGCGGCGGATCGATCTCGGCCAACGGCAACACACGTTTCAGTTCGGTGGGCCCGCTCTCGCTCGACCGGATCAGCGGCGACGTTGTCAAGCTGAGCTCGACCGGTGATCTGACGATCCGCTCCATCACCGCGACGAAGGGGGTCAACCTCGCCGCGGCCACGATCAACGTCAACATCGAGCAGATCGGCTCGACGCCGCCGATCCCGCTGGTTGTGAATGTGACGGGCTCCGACGGCGGCGCCGCGACCTCGGCCAACATCTCGATCGACGCCCCCAGCGTCATCTTCAACCAGTTCAAGGTGGTAGACGCCAATGTTCTGACCAATGCGCAAGCAGTCGCGGTCCTGAACGGCTATGTCCCGGGCCAGATGATGCTCACCACGGCCACGCAGCAGGTGCTGCTTAACAACCGCACGCTGGCGCCGTCCAGCTGGCCGACGCTGCAGCTCTACCAGCCGGGCGGCGTGTTCACGATGAGCCAGATCGGCAACGCCAATGTCAGCAACGCCTATGTGGTGTTCTACACCGACGGCGTCTCGGCCACCGTCACCAACTATGGACCAGGCCACACCTGCTGCTACGACTTCACCGGTGCCAGCATGGTGCGCAACATCGCGATCGACGGCGAGGGCAAGGAGACCATCGAGACCTGGCTCGCGAAGAAGGATGGCGGGACGTTCTATCTGCTCGGCCTCTCCGGCCAGGCGCGGCTCGATGCGCTGCTGACGCCGCGTCCGGTCGAGACCATCGGCTCCGGTCCCGCCGTCAACATCGAGGGACTGAACGACCTGCGCAAGCTGCGCCGTCAGGGGCAGCGCGTGGGTCGTCCGGGCTGGAAGGATGCGGCGGTCGAGACGGCGAAGCCGTCCGTTGGCCGTCTCGCACAGGCATGGTAACGAGATTCGGGATGCGGATTTGGGGGGCAGCGTTGGGAGTGGGGCTTGCAGCTTGCTGCATCGCCTCCGCTCGCGCCCAGTCGATCAACCCCGGCGTGATCCAGAACGACATTGACCGGCAGCGCCGGCAGCTCGAACAGCAGAGCGCGCCGCCCAAGCTCACCGGTCCTGCGGTGATCGGCGGCGAGCGGGAGAAGTCCCAGCTCCTGAAGCCGGGCGGGCCGAAATTCCGCCTACGCAAGGTCGAGTTCGATTCCTCGAAGTTCATCACGCCGGCGGAGCTCGACGAGATCGCGAAGAAGTATGTCGGCAAGAACGTCGACATCGCCGCGCTGTTGCAGCTCGTTGCCGACATCAACGCCATCTACACCGAGCGCGGCATCGTCACGGGCATCGCGACTCTGCCGGATCAGGATGCCAAGGGCGGGGTCGTCCGCATCAAGCTGACCGAGGGCCGGCTCCAGAAGACGACCATCGAGGGCAACAAGCAGACCCGCACCGATTACATCCTTCGGCGCGTTGGGGAGCCCGAAGGCGAGGTTCTCGACGTTCCAAAACTCAATCGCGACGTGATCTGGTTCAACCGGACCAACGACGTGCAGATCAAGGCGCTGCTCCAGCCCGGCACGAGCTTCGGCCTGACCGATCTCCAGTTCGCGGTGATCGAGCCGCCGGTCGACACCCTGCAGCTCTTCACCGACAACCAGGGCGTCGAGAACACCGGGCGTTGGGAGGGCGGCGCGTTCTACAAGCGCCACGGCCTGTTCGGCGTCGACGACCGCCTGACCTTCTACGGCGTCCGCGCCGACGGTAATCTCAACGGCAATGTCGCCTACAATATTCCGGTCAATCCCTGGGGCGGCCGCGTCGGCGTCAGCTACACCGAGGGCAAGATCAAGATCATCCAGGGCCCGTTCGTCGCGCTCGACGTCACCGGACGCTCGAGCCAGGCCGCGGTCAATTTCAGCCAGCCGCTCTGGGTGAGCCAGGACTGGCTGGTGCTGTTCAACGCCGCCGAGACCGAGGGCAAGACGGTGAGCCGCTTTGCCACGGTCGACGTGACCAACGACCATTACGACAAGGCCACTGCCGGGCTCTCCGTGACGAAGTCCGGCAACGCCTATTCGATCACGGTCTCACCGGCGGTGAACTACATCGAGTGGCAAGACCATGTGCTCAGCAACAACCGCACGTTCAACACCTACACTGGTTCGCTGATCGCAACCAGCGCCGCGGGACCGGCGAATTTCAGCGCCAACGTGCTGGCGAGCTGGCAATACACGCAGGAAAAGCTGCTGCCGGGCGACCAGGTCTTTTCGATCGGCGGTCCCACCACCGTACGCGGCTATCCCTCCAACGCGGCTTCCGGCGACAGCGGCTATTATTTCAACGCCGAGCTGCACTACAACTGGTCGCAATGGCTGAAGGGCTTTGACACCTACATCTTCACCGACTGGGGTGCGGTCTATTCGACGTTCCCGGGGATCACCGAGCTGGGCTCGGTCGGCGTCGGCTTCTCATGGACCTACGCGTCGTTCATGACGTTCGAGGCGAATTACGCGACGCCGCTGAAGATGGCCGTCTCGACCCAGAACCATTACGAGGCCTATGGCCGCGTCATTCTCCGGCCGCTGCTGATGTTCCAGAAACAGGAAAGCCCTGCGCCTGTGGCGACAGTTGCCGGCAAGAGCAGGTCGTAGCGCGGCGGATCGCTTCTCTCTCCGTCGTCATCGCGAGGAGCCCGCGACAAAATTGCAAAGCAATTTTGCGCTGGTGCGACGAAGCAATTCAGAATCCCTCCGCGGAGACAGCCTGGATTGCTTCGCTACGCTCGCAATGACGGAGGACGGAGCGGGGGCGCGGCGTCTCAACGCCGCAGCGTGAATTCCCCCGCGCCGCGACGGTGCTCCCACTTCGCCTGCTCAAGCTCCGGCTGGTCGCATTCGACTTGCGGATAGCCGATGCAGAGATAGGCGATGAACTTCCAGGTCTCAGGCACGTCGAGAGTGGTGTGAACGCGCTCCGGATTGAGGATCGACACCCAGCCGATGCCGATGCCGTCGGCGCGCGCGGCGAGCCACATCGCGGTGATCGCGGCCACCACGGAATATTCCGTCGTCTCCGGCATGGTCGCGCGGCCAAGGCCGTGGCCGATGTCGCTCGCCTTGTCCGCGAACACGGCGAGGTGGCCGGGCGCCTGTTCGAGACCGGACAGTTTCAGCGTGGCATAGCGCGCGGCGCGCTCACCGGCATAGGCATTCAGCGCATCGGCGTTGCATGCCCTGAAGTCGTCGATCACGGCGCGGCGTCGTGCGGCATCATCGACGACAACGAAGCGCCAGGGCTGGCTCAGGCCGACCGAAGGCGAGAGACAGGCGGTCTCGATCAGGCGATCGATGGCGCCGGCCGGCAGCGGATCGGCGCGGAAGCGGCGCACGTCGCGGCGCCACACGAACAGCTCGCGCAAGTGCTGGCGGAAGGTGTCGTCGAACTCGACCATGGGATCAGCCTCCCGTCCGGAAGGATGCCGCCACCAGCAGAATGAGGATCTCGCCGATCTGCTCGAATGCGCCGAGAATGTCGCCGCTCTGCCCGCCGATCTGGCGGATGGCAAGCCGCGCCAGCATCAAGCCGGCGAGGGACAGCAGGATCAGGCTGACCAGCGCCTTGCCAGGCCCGAGCGCGAGCGCGAGGGCGAGCGTTCCAACGGCGAAGGCGATGGCGACGCTGCGGCCCGGCGGCGAGCCCGCGTTTGCCGACAGTCCATCAGGCCGCGCCGGCGGGACCAGCGACATGAAAGCCGGCACGCCCGCGCGGGCGGCAGTGTGCGCGGCGCACAGCGCGAGCGCGACGGCCCAAGGATTGGCGATCGCTGCGAGCGCGCTCCAGCGCAGACCGAACGACAGGATCAGCGCGCAGACGCCATAGGTGCCGATCCGGCTGTCGCGCATGATCTCGAGCTTGCGCTCGCGCGTCCGGCCGCCGCCGAGCCCGTCGGCGGTATCGGCAAGGCCGTCCTCATGCAGCGCGCCGGTAATGAGCGCGGTCGTGGCCAGCGTGAGCAGGGCGGCGAGGTTCGGTGTCAGTCCGAACCGGCTGGAGACCTTGTAGACCAAGGCGCCCGCGAGGCCGACCAGCAGCCCTGCGACGGGGAGTGCCCAGGTTGCGCGCGCGATGGCGCCGTCAGCCGCGGACCTCGATGATGCGACGGGGAGGATCGTCACGAACGATGCCGCCATCCTGAGATCGGCGATAACCTCTTTGAAAAGCTCGGCGCGAGGCATCATTTCAGTTTCATCGGCAGGCCGGCCACGACGAACTCGACTTCGTCGGAAACCGCCGCGATGACCTGGTTCATGATTCCGGCGGCGTCGCGATAGCTGCGCGCCAGCGCGTTGTCGGGCACGATGCCGAGGCCGACTTCGTTGGTGACGAGGACGACGGGGCTTTTCAAGCGGCGCAGGGCGTTGGCGAGCTCTGTTACCTCGCGTTCCCAGTCGCGCCCGGCATGCATCAGGTTGGAGAGCCATAGCGTCAGGCAGTCCACCAGCCTCGGGCCACCGCCATCGCTTGCGACCAGCGCGGGCACGAGATCGAGCGGCACCTCACGCTCGATCCAATCGGTTCCGCGCCGCGCGCGGTGGCCGGCGATGCGCGCTTCCATTTCCGCATCGAGCGCCTCGGCCGTCGCGACATAGACGGGCTGTCCGGGGAACGCGCGGACGCGCGTTTCCGCACGCTTGCTCTTGCCCGATCGCGCCCCGCCCGTGATCAAGATGACGGCCATCAAAGTCTCCTGTAGGCCTGACTAATCACCAAACGCGGCCAAAGACAAAGCCGAAATCAGGCGGGCAGGGGCTTGCGCTCCGCCTTCGCTTTGCGCAACAGGGGCGGGACAGGAGGCAGGTGTGGGCTTTGCGGGCGCGATGGTGGTGGCGATGGCGGTGGATGCCCTCTTGGGCTGGCCGTCGTGGCTGTTCGCGCGGATCGGCCATCCCGTGACCTGGCTCGGCCGGCTGATCGGTGCCATCGACGCCGCCTGGAATCGCGCGTCCGATCCGCCGGCATTTCGCCGTGCTGCGGGCGTTGCCGGAGCGCTCCTGGTGATCGCGATCTCGGTCGCAATCGGCTGGGTACTTCAGTCCTCGCTCCCCCGGGGATGGATGCAGATCGTACTGGCGGGAGTGCTGGCCTGGCCGCTGGTGGCTTTGCGTTCACTCCACGATCATGTCGCGGCGGTTGCGAATCCCTTGCGGGCCGGCGACATCGCCGCTGCGCGCGAAGCGGTGTCGCGCATCGTCGGACGCGATCCCGCGACCCTCGACGAAGCCGGCATCGCGCGCGCGGCGATCGAGAGCCTCGCCGAGAACGCCTCCGACGGCATCGTGGCGCCGGTGTTCTGGGGCGCGCTGTTCGGACTGCCCGGCATTTTGGGCTACAAGGCGATCAACACGCTGGACTCCATGATCGGCCATCGCAACGAACGCCACGAAGCTTTTGGCTGGGCCGCCGCGCGCATCGACGATGTCGCAAACTTCATTCCGGCGCGCCTGACCGGCTTTCTGTTCGTCCTGCTGGCGTCGCGGCGATCGGAGGCGCTGTCCTGCATGACGCGCGATGCCCGCCGTCACCGCTCGCCCAATGCCGGCTGGCCGGAGGCGGCGATGGCGGGCGCGCTTGGCGTGCGGCTCAGCGGCCCCCGCATCTACCACGGCAGCGTCACCAACGAGCCCTGGCTCAACGAAGGCGCGCGCGATCCGCTTGCCGCGGACATCAGCCGGGGATTGACGATCTACCGCCGCGCCATGCTGCTGCTCGCCGGCCTCCTTGCGATCCTGGCCTTCGCGTGAAAGAACGGGGCATGCGCGAGCACGGTGGAAATCTCGATCTGGCCCAGCAGCGTTTTGGCGGGCGCGCGGAGGACTGGATCGATCTGTCGACCGGGATCAACCGGCTGCCTTATCCCGTGGGCGAGGTGAGCGCGCGCGCATGGAACGCGCTGCCGTCGCGCGCCGAGATCGAGAGCCTGCATCAGGCAGCGCAGCACGCCTACCGCACGAGTGCACCGATTGTCGCGATGGGTGGTGCCCAGGCCGCCATTCAATTGCTGCCGCAACTGGCGCCGCGTGGCCGCGCGCGCATCCTCGCGCCGACCTACAACGAGTATGCCGGGGTCTTGTCGACTGCAGGCTGGGATGTCCAGGAGGTCGGCGAGCTCGACGCGCTGGCGGGCGCGGATCTCGCCGTCGTCGTCAATCCCAACAATCCCGATGGCCGGCGTTTTGCGCCACAGGATTTGCTGGCGCTGCTGCCGCGCGTCGGCCGTCTCGTCATCGACGAGAGTTTTGCCGATGCTGCCCCGCTGCTGTCGCTCGCATCCGAGGCGGATCGGCCTGGACTGCTGGTCCTGCGCTCCTTCGGCAAGTTCTATGGTCTTGCCGGCCTGCGACTTGGGTTTGCGCTCGGCCATGCGGCCGATATCGCGAAGCTCGGGGCGGCGTCAGGTCCGTGGCCGGTGTCGGGAGCTGCGATCGCGATCGGGTGCCGCGCCTTGCGTGACGACCACTGGGCCGAGGCCACGTCCGCGCGGCTTGCGCGCGACTGTGCCCGCCTGGACGACATCGTGCGGTCGCTAGGCTGGCGGCTCGTCGGTGGTGCGCCGCTGTTTCGTCTCTACGAGACGCCTGATGCGCTTGCTGCGCAGGAGAAACTGGCGCGTAGCCAGATCTGGTCGCGCGTGTTCGCGAGAGAGCCGGCATGGCTGCGCCTCGGGCTTCCCGGCAGCGAAGCCGAATGGACGCGCCTTGCCGAGGCGCTAGCGCGCTAACGCGAGCAGGCCATCGACGTCGAGATGCTGTTCGATGTGATCGGCGAGGGCGTCGAGCGCACTCCCGACCCTGCTGTGATAAGGCTCCTCGCCTGCCGGAATGTCGAGCTTTGCGAGATACGCCTTTCGGAAATCGTCCGAGGTGAAAAGGCCGTGCAAATAGCTGCCCTGCACGCGGCCATCGCGCGAGATCGCGCCTTCGGGCTCGCCGTTCAGTTTCGCAAACGGGCGCGCGCGATCCGGCCCATCGGTGCGGCCGATGTGGATTTCGTAGGCGTCGATCGGCTGGTCCGTGGCGGCATGCACGGCTGCGACGCGCGTCAGCGTCTTCTGCGGGCTCATCACCGTTTCCACGTCCAGAAGTCCGAGACCCGGCGTGTCGCCGGCAGGGCCTTCGATGCCGCCGGGGTCGGTGACGCTGCGCCCGAGCATCTGATAGCCGCCGCAGAGGCCGAGCACATGGCCGCCCCGACGGTGATGCGCCAGGAGATCGATGTCCCAGCCCTGCGCGCGCAGGAAGGCGAGATCGCCGCGGGTGGACTTTGAGCCGGGGATGATGACGAGGCTGATATCGCCGGGGATGGCGTCGCCCGGCCGCACCATGACGAGATCGACGCCAGGCTCGAGCTTCAGCGGATCGAGATCATCGAAATTGGCGATCCGCGACAGTGCGAGGCAGGCGATCTTGCACTGGCCCGGCTTGCGCGCGTCGCTCAGGCCGAGCGCGTCCTCGGCCGGCAGCTCGCCGGCCCGCGCGAACCAGGGCAGCACGCCAAGGCCACGCCACGCGGTCTTTTGCTCGATCAGCTTGTAGCCGTCGTCGAATAGCGAGGGGTCGCCGCGGAACTTGTTGATGACGAAACCCTGGATCATCGCGGCATCGTCGGGGTCGATCACCGTCCTGATGCCGACGAGCTGGGCGATGACGCCGCCGCGGTCGATGTCGCCGACCAGCACGACGGGGACGTCGGCCTTGCGCGCAAAGCCCATATTGGCGATGTCGGCCTTGCGCAGGTTGACCTCGGCCGGGCTGCCGGCGCCTTCGACCAGCACCAGATCGGCGCGCGCCTTCAGCCGCTCGAAACTCTCCAGCACCGCGCCCATCAGCGAGGGCTTCATCGCCGCATATTCACGCGCCCGCGCGGTCGCGATGCGCTTTCCCTGGACGATGATTTGTGCGCCGACATCGGTTTCGGGCTTCAGCAGCACCGGGTTCATGTCGGTGTGCGGCTCGACGCCAGCGGCCAGCGCCTGGAGCGCCTGGGCCCGACCGATCTCGCCGCCGTCGACAGTGACGGCCGCGTTGTTCGACATGTTCTGCGGCTTGAACGGCAGCACGCGCAGGCCGCGCCGCGTGAAGGCGCGCGCGAGGCCGGCGACGATGAGCGACTTGCCCACGTCCGAGCCGGCCCCCTGGATCATCAATGCGCGCGCCATCGAATTCAGAACTCGACGCCGGCTTGCGCCTTGATGCCGGAGCGGAAGGGGTGCTTGACCAGCGTCATCTCGGTGACGAGATCGGCGATCTCGATCAGCTCGTCCTTGGCGTTGCGCCCGGTGAGCACGACATGGGTCATGGGGGGCTTGTGCGTTTTCAGGAAGTCGATGACCTCGGCGATGTCGAGATAATCGTAGCGCAGCGCGATGTTGATCTCGTCGAGCACGACCATGCGAAGATTGGAATCTGATATCAGCTCCTTGGCCTTCGCCCAGCCGGCCTGTGCCGCGGCAATGTCGCGGGCGCGGTCCTGCGTCTCCCAGGTGAAACCTTCGCCCATCGCATGGAACTGGCAGAGCTCGCCGAAATGGCCGGTGAGCAGGCGCCGCTCGCCGGTGTCCCAGGCGCCCTTGATGAACTGCACGACCGCGCAGGGGAAGCCATGGGCGACACAGCGGACGATCATGCCGAAGGCGGATGAGGACTTGCCCTTGCCGGCGCCGGTATGGACGATGATGAGGCCCTTTTCGCCGCTCTTGGTCGCCATGATCTTGTCGCGGGCGACCTTGATTTTCGCCATTTTCGCGGCGTGGCGGGCGTCGGTTTCCTCGGCCGTTTGGGTATCCGGTTCAGGCGTCATCTGACAGGGTCCTTCGG
The DNA here is from genome assembly GCF_000284375.1 of Bradyrhizobium japonicum USDA 6. Lineage (NCBI taxonomy): Bacteria > Pseudomonadati > Pseudomonadota > Alphaproteobacteria > Hyphomicrobiales > Nitrobacteraceae > Bradyrhizobium > Bradyrhizobium japonicum. The sequence continues at coordinate 6,609,764 of NC_017249.1, read as the reverse complement.
CTTGACAAGAGGCGGCCGGGGGCAAATGGTGGCCCGGCGTTGGTTCCTGTCCTATGACAGGCGAAGAGGGAATGCGATAGGGTCCGAATCGACAAGATTCGGCTCCAAACTGCAGCCGCCCCCGCGACCGTGACCGGAGAGATGCCCGAAGCCACTGATCCCCCAGGGGATCGGGAAGGCGGGGATCGAAGGGCCAAAAGCCCTGCTCCGCAAGCCGGGAGACCTGCCAGCGCGGACGAGTTTTGGACCGGCGGACGGGGTGTTCCGCGACGGGGAAACGGACCTTCGGGGGAATGGTCCGTGTGCCTCTTCGCCTCCCGCTGTTTATCCTGGAAGAGGCGATGACCGTCACACTTCACGTCTGTATTACCTGCCGTGCCGGCCAGACGCTCGACGAGGGTGAGGCGACGCCCGGCAAGCGCCTGCATGGTGCGATCCTCGACGCCGGCGTGCCCGAGGGCGTCAATGTGGTTCCCGTTGAATGCCTGTCGGCATGCAGCCAGGGCTGCTCGGTTGCGCTCAGCGCGCCCGGCCGCTGGTCCTATGTCTATGGCCGTCTGTCGGAGGCCCATGCGAGTGACGTGGTCGCGGGTGCCGCGGCCTATGCCGCCGCGCCCGACGGTCTCGTGCCCTGGCGCAGCCGTCCCGAAATCTTCCGCAAGCAATCGCTTGCCCGCATTCCCCCCATTGCCGTTGTGCCGGAGGCCGCCGAATGAACTCGCTCGCAAAAGTCCCTGTGACGGTGGTCACGGGTTTTCTCGGCTCCGGCAAGACGACGCTGATCCAGCATCTGCTCGCAAACCCCGATGGCAAGAAGCTCGCGGTGCTCGTCAACGAGTTCGGCAGCGAGGGTGTCGATGGCGAGATCCTGAAATCCTGCGCCGATGCGAATTGCCCGGAGGAGAACATCGTCGAGCTCGCCAATGGCTGCATCTGCTGTACCGTTGCGGACGATTTCATTCCGACCATGGAGAAGCTCTTGGCGCGGCCGGTGCGGCCAGATCACATCCTGATCGAGACCTCGGGCCTGGCGTTGCCGAAGCCGCTGCTGAAGGCGTTCGACTGGCCGGAGATCCGCTCGCGGATCACGGTCGACGGCGTGATCGCGCTCGCCGATGCCGAGGCTGTTGCCGCCGGCCGTTTTGCGCCGGACCCGGCGGCCGTGGAAGCGCAGCGCGCGGCGGATGAAAATCTCGACCACGAGACGCCGCTGTCGGAGGTGTTCGAGGACCAGATCGCCTGCGCCGACATCGTGCTGCTGACCAAGGCCGATCTTGCGGGGGCCGCAGGGATCGAAGCCGCCAAGGCCGCCATCACCGCGGAGATGCCGCGCCGGGTGCCGATGCTATCCGTCACCGATGGCGCGATCGATGCGCGCGTCATCCTCGGCCTCGGCGCCGCCGCCGAGAACGATCTCGCCGCGCGGCCCTCGCATCACGACGGCGAGGAGGATCACGAGCACGACGATTTCGCCTCCGTCGTGATCGATCTTCCGGAGGTCAGCGACATCGACGTACTGGTCGCGTCGGTGCAGCGTCTTTCGCGCGAGCAGAACGTGCTGCGCGTCAAGGGCTATATCGCGGTCGCGGGCAAGCCGATGCGCCTGTTGCTGCAAGCGGTCGGCGAGCGCGTGCGCCACCAGTTCGACAAGCCCTGGGGCGCAGCTCTCAGGCAGTCGAAGCTCGTCGTGATCGGCGAGCACGGCGATATCGACGAGGCCGCGATCAAGGCAGGACTTGGTCTTTCAGGACTTGGTATCTGATGCACGTCGTCTTCCGCGAGAGCCGCGGTCTCGAGGAGACCGCGACGCCAAGGGACATCGGCCAGGACCCGGCCGATCTCGTGGTGCTCTCGTACTCGGATTCCGACCTTGCGGCGTTCGCGGCCGGCTGGCGGCGCGGCCGCAGCAGCCTGCCGTCGCTGCGGCTCGCCAATCTCGCCGAGCTGCGTCATCCGTTGTCGGTCGACACCTATATCGAGCGCACGCTGTCGCAGGCACGCGGCATTCTGGTGCGCCTGATCGGCGGTGAGTCCTATTGGCCGTACGGGCTCGCGGCCCTGCAGCAGCTCGCGAAGGACCGCAACATTGTGCTGGCCGTGCTGCCGGCCGACGGCCGCGACGACACGCGGCTCGATGCCTATTCGACCCTGCCGGTTTCGACGCTGCGCCGGCTCAAGGTGCTCTGCGATACCGGGGGTCCCGTTGCCGCCCAGGCCGCGATCGCGCAGCTCGCGCTGGCCTCGGGCCTTTACGCGGGCCCGGTCGTCGGCGAGATGAACCTGCCCGAGATGGGCTTTTACGAGCCCGCGCGTGGCGTCATCGCTGCGCCGATGGCCGGCGAGGGAAGGCCGCTCGCGCTCGTGACCTTCTATCGTTCCTACCTCACCGCCGCGGATACCGGGCCGGTCGACGCCCTGATCGCGGCGCTGCGCGAGCGCGGCTTTGACGCGTACGGCGTGTTCGTCACCTCGCTGAAGGCTCCCGGCGTTGCGGACTGGCTGCGGGCGTATTTCGCGACGAATCCTCCGGCCGCGATCGTCAACGCGACGGCGTTCTCGGCGATGGGCGACGACGGCACGACACCGTTCGATGCGGCATCGTGTCCCGTCTTCCAGGTCGCGCTCTCATCGGCACGGCGCGAGGACTGGGCGGAATCGCTGCGCGGCCTGTCGCCCGGCGATCTCGCGATGCACGTGGTGCTTCCGGAGGTCGACGGCCGCCTGTTCGCGGGCGTGGTGAGCTTCAAATCGGCCGCGGAGCGCGATCCCGATCTGCAATTTTCGCATCTGGCGCACCGGCCCGATGAGGAGCGCGTCAAGGCCGTCGCCGCGCGCGTTGCGGCCCGGCGGCGCCTCGCCGAGACGCCGGCCGCCGGGAAGCGGGTGGCGCTCGTGCTCTCGAACTACCCGGGCCGTCCGCATCAGATCGCGCATGCGGTCGGGCTCGATGCGCTGGCGTCGGTCGAGGCGCTGTTGTCCGATCTGGGGGAGGCCGGCTTCGATGTTGCGCCGGTTCAGGCGCTCGGCGAAACATTGCTGAAGCAGCAACTGACCTGGAGCGTCGCCGATTACCGCGCCGCGCTCTCGCGCCTGCCGCAAGCCTTGCAGGATGATCTCGCGCAGGCCTGGGGCGCGCCGGAGGATGATCCGGGCTGTCGCGACGGTGCATTTCAATTCGCGGCCATCGCAAGTGGCCGGTCGGTCATCGCGGTTCAGCCGGAGCGCGGCGATGCGGCCACGCGCGAAGCCGACTATCACGATCTCGCCCGCACGCCGCGCCATGCCTATGTCGCGTTCTATCTCTGGCTCCGCCGGCAGGCCATCGATGCCGTCGTGCACATGGGCGCCCATGGTACGCTGGAATGGCTGCCCGGAAAATCCGTGGCGCTGTCGTCCGCGTGCTGGCCCGAAGCGCTGATCGGCGATCTCCCTGTCATTTATCCCTTTATCGTCAACGATCCCGGCGAAGCTGCGCAGGCCAAGCGGCGCATCGGTGCCGTCACCATCGGCCACCTGCCGCCGCCGCTCGAACAATCCGCGGTGCCGGAAGGCCTGCGACGGCTCGAACGCCTGCTGGACGAATACTCGACCGCCGATGGCCTCGACCCCGCCCGACGTCAGCGTCTGATCGTCGCGATCCGCGACGAGGCGCGCACGGCGGGCCTCGAAGACGATCTCGGTCTCGATGCAGCGGCGGCACCGGCGGAAGCGATCCCGCGGATCGATCGCTTCGTCTGCGATCTCAAGGAGAGCCAGTTCGGCGACGGGTTGCACGTGTTCGGCCGCGGCGCCTGCGGTGATGCGGAGCGCGATGCGTTGCGTGCCGCGCTCGCGGGGCGGCGCGTTGCGCCGGGGCCGTCGGGCTCGCCGTATCGCGGGCGCCAGGACGTGCTGCCGACCGGACGCAATCTCTTTGCCGTCGATCCCCGCGCGGTGCCGACCCCGTCGGCGCATGCGCAAGGCATTAAGCTCGCGGAAGAGCTGCTGCGTCGCCATTTGCAGGATCACGGCGACTGGCCGAAAGGCCTCGTGGTCGATCTCTGGGGCTCTGCGACGATGCGCACCGCCGGCGAGGAGTTCGCCATGGCGCTGCATCTCGCCGGCCTTGCGCCGCGCTGGGACCACGCCTCCGGCCGGGTCACCGGCTACGACATCATCGCACCGGCCGAGCTCGGGCGCCCCCGCATCGACGTCACGCTGCGCGTGTCGGGCCTGTTCCGCGATGTCTTCTCCGGCCTCGCGCAATTGTTCGAGGCCGCCGCCGAGGCGCTCGCGTTGCGCGAGGATGAGGGCGACGAGAATCCCTATCGCCACCGCGCCTCGCGCGTGTTCGCGCCGCGTCCTGGCCAATACGGCGTCGGCCTCTCGGCGATCCCGGATGCCTTCACGGCCGAGACGCGTGATGCCGCCGGCGAAGCCTGGCTGTCGGCATCGTCCTGGGCGTTCTCAGCGGACGGTGCGATGCAGCCGGATCGGGCCGGCATCGAGACCCGGCTCGCATCCGCCGATGCTTTCGTGCACGTCCAGGATCTGCCGGAGACCGATCTTCTGCTCGCCGCGGATTACGCCGCGCATGAAGCAGGCATCGCTGCCGCCGCAGCGCATCTCGGCGCGGCAGGACCATCGCTCTATCACCTCGATACGGCGCGGCCCGAGCAGCCGCATGCGCGGACGCTGACCGAGGAAATCTCCCGTGTCGTCCGTGCACGCGCGGCCAATCCGGCCTGGATCGCCGGCATGATGCGGCACGGTTTTCGCGGCGCCGCCGAGATCACCGCGACGTTGGAGCACATGGCCGCCTTCGCGCATCTGGCCGGCGCCGTGCCGCCGCATCTGTTCGATCTCTATTATGACGCGACGCTCGGCGACGCTGACGTCCGCGCCTTCATGGCCCGCGAAAATCCGGCGGCGCTCGCCGCGATGGAGACCTGCTTCACGCGCCTGCACGAGGCCTCGCTCTGGCGAACGCGCCGCAATTCGATCGCGGCTGCGCTGAAGGAGGCCTCATGAGCGCGGCCGCGATCAAGGGCTGGTGTCCCGGCGCGTTGCGCCCGATGCAATCGGGCGACGGACTCGTGGTTCGCGTGCGCCCGTTCGGCGGGCGCCTCGAAGCTACGCAGGTCGCCGGGCTTGCCGAGCTCGCCGAACGCTACGGCAATGGTCTCATCGATGTGACGAGTCGGGCCAACCTCCAGATCAGGGGCGTCAGCGAGCAGGGCCATCGCCGGCTGCTCGATGGACTCGCGTTGCTGCGGCTGCTCGACCCCGATACCGACATCGAAGCCCGGCGCAACATTTTGGTGACGCCGTTCTGGAACAGCGCTGACGAGACGCAGGCGCTCGCCGCGGAGCTTGAAGAAGCGCTCGCCGACAGCGCGCTCGATCTTCCCACAAAGTTCGGCTTCGCCATCGATGATGGAAAGTCGCGCGTACTCGCCGGCGATTCCGCCGACGTGCGCATCGAACGCGATCGCGACGGCCGGCTCCTGGTGCGGGCCGATGGCGCAAGGCTGGGCCACTCGGTCGCACGCGGAGAGGCCGTGAGCACGGCCCTCGCGCTCGCAAGCTGGTTCATCTCGTCCGGCGGCGCGAAGGGCGGGCGAGGGCGCATGGCGGCTCATGTCGCGGCCGGCGCGGTATTGCCGGAGTCGTTGAGCGGCGAAACCGAGCCTGCTCCGGTCATGGCCGCATCACGACCCGGGCATTATCCGCACGGCGCCCTGGTCGGCGTCGCGTTCGGGCAGATGCTGCACACGACGCTCCATCAGTTTTCCGGCTGCGGACATGCGCTGCGCATGACGCCATGGCGAATGGTGCTGAGCGAAGGCAAGCGCGAGATGCCGAGCGGGGCGGGCCTCATCACCGAGCCCTACGATCCGGCGTTGCGCGTGATTGCTTGTAGCGGCGCCCCGCGTTGCCGCGAGGCGCATGCCGACACCCGCGCGCTCGCTTCCGCCCTTGCGCCGCGCATCGGCCTCGATACGCGCCTTCACGTCTCCGGCTGCGCCAAGGGCTGCGCGCGTTCCGGCGCGTCCGCGGTGACGCTGGTTGCGACCAGCGCCGGCTTCGATCTCGTCCGCGACGGCTCGACCCGCGACGAGCCGGTCCTGCGCGGCCTCAACGGTGCCGACATCGTCAGCGATCCCTCCATCCTGGTCGGAGGGCACTGATGCCGCACACCTACGAGACCGACGGCGCGGCGATCTACCGGCAGTCCTTTGCGACCATCCGGGCCGAGGCGGATCTCGCCCGCTTCACGCCCGACGAAGAGCAGGTGGTGGTGCGGATGATCCACGCCGCCGGCATGGTGGGCCTTGAAGCGCATATCCGCTTCACATCAGGCATGGCGACTGCTGCGCGCGCGGCCTTGCAGAGAGGCGCGCCGATCCTGTGCGACGCGCGCATGGTCTCGGAAGGAATTACGCGCGCGCGACTGCCGGCGGCCAACGCCGTGATCTGCACGCTCGGCGACGAGGCCGTTCCCGCGCTCGCGCAGTCGATGCGCAACACGCGTTCGGCCGCGGCGCTGGAGTTGTGGCGGCCGCATCTCGACGGCGCCATCGTTGCGATCGGTAACGCGCCGACCGCGCTGTTTCATCTCCTCAACATGCTCGACGACCCGGGCTGCCCGCGGCCCGCGGCGATCATCGGCTGCCCGGTCGGCTTCGTCGGCGCGGCCGAATCCAAGGCCGCGCTGATGGCCGATCCGAAGGTCGCCGCGCTGACGGTGGAGGGTCGCCTCGGCGGCTCCGCGATCACGGTCGCCGCCGTGAATGCGCTCGCGAGCCGGAGCGAATAGCCATGGGACGCATCATCTGCTGCGGTCTCGGCCCCGGCGATCCTGATATGATGAGCGTGCGCGCCGACCGGACGGTGCGGGCTGCGAAGCATGTCGCCTATTTCCGCAAGAAGGGTCGGCCCGGCCAGGCGCGGCGGATCGTCGAAGGCATGTTGGCCTCCGACGTTACCGAATACGCAATGGAATATCCTGTTACGACGGAGCTCGCCTTCGACAGCCCGGAATATGTGCAGCTGCTTGCCGGCTTCTACGACGAATGGGCGGAACGGCTGGCGCGGCTTTCGCGTGCGGTCGATGTCGTCGTGCTCTGCGAGGGCGATCCTTACTTTTACGGCTCCTTCATGCATCTGCACACGCGCCTGCAAGGCCGTGTCGAGATCGAGGTGATCGCGGGCATTCCCGGCATGGTCGGCTGCTGGAACGGCGTCGGCCGGCCGATCGCGCTCGGCGACGACGTGACGACGGTGCTGATGGGCACGCTTCCCGAAGACGAGCTCGAACGGCGCATGCGCGATTCCGATGCGCTGGTCATCATGAAGACCGGCCGCAATCTCGCAAAGGTGCGCCGCGCGCTCGCCACCGCCGGCCGGCTGGACGATGCCTGGCTGGTCGAGCGCGGCACTATGCCGGGCGAGCGCGTGGTGCGGCTCGCCGAGATCGATGCCGCCGACTGTCCTTATTTCGCGATCGTGCTCGTGCACGGCAAGGGCCGGCATCTGGACGCCGCCGAATGACGGGCACGCTGACCATCGCGGGCCTCGGGCCGGGCAGCGATGCGCTGGTGACGCCCGAGGTCTCCGCCGCCCTTGCCGCCGCTACCGACATTCTGGGTTACGCGCCCTATGTTGCGCGCGTACCGCCGCGGGTTGGGCTCACCTTGCACCCCTCCGACAATCGCGAAGAACTGCAGCGCGCGAGCGAGGCCCTGCGGCTCGCGGCCGAAGGCGGGCAGGTCGTCGTCGTCTCCTCCGGCGATCCCGGCGTCTTCGCGATGGCGTCGGCCGTGTTCGAGGCGCTCGAACAGGCGCCGCAATGGCGCGAGCTTCCCATTCGCGTTTTGCCTGGTATTACAGCGATGCTGGCGGCGGCCGCGCGCGCCGGCGCACCGCTCGGCCATGATTTCTGCGCGATCAATCTCTCTGACAATCTCAAGCCTTGGGCCGTGATCGAGAAGCGTCTGCGGCTCGCTGCAGAAGCCGATTTTGCCATTGCGATGTACAATCCGCGCTCGGCAAGCCGGCCGGAGGGTTTTGGCCGCGCGCTTGCGGTGCTGAAGCACGCCGGCTGCGGCGAGCGCTTGGTGATTTTTGCGCGCGCGGTGAGTGCTGTAGATGAAAAGATCGAAACTGTTGCGCTGAACGACGCGCGGCCCGAGATGGCCGACATGCGCACGCTGGTGATCGTCGGCAATTCGCAGACGCGCCGTGTCGGTCGCTGGGTCTATGCCCCGAGGCAGGCGCGATGACCGAGCCACTGCATGATCTCGGCCACGCTCTCAACCCGCAGCCGTTCGGGCAGTCTTGGCCGCGCGATCATGATTACGGGCAGGCCGAGCATCCGGGCTGCGTCGATCTTGGCGCGCGCGCCGTCGCCGCCGGAATTGCGGGCGACGATCCATGCGATGCCCCGCGCGCGCATCGTTTCGAGCTCGCCGTCGAACGTGAACGGCCCGCGCGAGACGATCACGTCCGCAGCAAGGGGCAGCGGCGCCTCGGGCGGGTCGACGAACCGCAGCGTGTAGACGTGCTGCGGCTTCGCCGCGAACGGTGCGATGTGCTGGCGGCCGATGGCGAGGAACACGTTTGCCGGCGTGTCCGGCAGCGCGGCGAGCGCGGCGGTGACGTCGGCGACTTCGATCCAGATGTCGCCGGGCGCCTTTGTCCAGGGCGCGCGCTCGAGCGCGATCAGCGGCGTTCCCGTTTGCGCGCACGCTTCGACCGCGTGGCGGCTCATCTCGGCAGCAAAGGGATGCGTCGCGTCGATCACATGCGTGATGCACTCAAGGCGAATATAGTCGGCAAGCCCGCTCACGCCCCCGAAGCCGCCGATGCGGGTCGGCAGCGGCTGATTGGCGGGCGCGCGGGTTCGGCCACCATAGGAATACACGGCGTCGATGCGCGCGCGTGCGATTTCCGCGGCGAGCAAGCTCGCATCGGCGGTTCCGCCCAGAATGAGGGCGCGCGTCATGGCTGATCCCTGGCTGACCATCATCGGTATCGGCGAAGATGGCCTCGCCGGGCTGTCCGAGGCAAGCCGAAAGGCGCTTGCCAAGGCAGAAACTGTTTTTGGTGGCGAGCGTCATCTCGCGCTTGCCGATGTGGGGGGGCGCGGTCGCCCGTGGCCGGTGCCGTTCGACGCAGACGTCGTGCTGAGCTGCCGCGGCCGGCCGACGGTGGTGCTCGCCTCCGGCGATCCGTTCTGGCACGGTGCCGGTGCAAGTCTCGCCGAGAAGCTCGATGCCAACGAGTGGATCGCGCATTCGGCGCCATCGACCTTCTCGCTCGCCGCCGCGCGGCTCGGCTGGCGCCTCGAAGCCATTGCCTGTCTCGGGCTTCACGCCGCGCCGTTCGAGCGTCTCTTGCCGCATCTGGTTCGAGGTGCGCGCATCATTTGCCTTGTGCGTGACGGCAAGGCGGCCGGTGAGCTCGCCAAATGGCTGAACGAGCGCGGATGGGGCGCCTCGACGTTCTGGACTCTCGCCGCGCTCGGCGGGCCGCGCGAAAGCATCGCTGAGCATCGTGCCGACAGCTTTGTGGGCGATCTCGCCGAAAACCTGATCGCAGTGGCCGTCGAGGCGAGGGGCGGGCAAGGCATTCCCCGCAGCTCGGGCCTGTCAGACGATCTCTTCATGCATGACGGCCAGATCACCAAGCGGCCGGTGCGCGCGCTGGCGCTCTCGGCGCTGGCGCCGCGTCCCGGCGAGCGACTGTGGGATATCGGCGCGGGTTCTGGCTCGATCTCGGTCGAATGGGCTCTGTGCGGTGGGACGGCGACCGCCATCGAGGCGCGCGAGGATCGTGCCGCGAATATCCGCAGCAATGCTGCAGCGTTCGGATTGGCGCATCGGATCACCGTCATCACGGGGAGCGCGCCGGAGGCTTTTGCTGCGTTGGAAGCGCCGGATGTTATCTTCATTGGCGGTGGTCTCGATATCGCAATGTTCGATGCCATCTGGTCACGGCTCCCGCCGGGTGCGCGGCTCGTCGCGCATGCGGTGACGCTGGAAACGGAAGCGCTGCTCGGCGAACTGCACCAGCGTCACGGCGGCGAATTGATGCGCGTCGAAATCGCACATGCCGGCCCGCTCGGCCGTTACCGCTCCTGGGAAGCGTCGCGGCCCGTGGTGCAGTGGAGTGCGATCCGATGAAGATCGCTGGTCTCGGATTCAAGAAGGATGTCACGCTGGCTTCGCTGCGCGAGGCGCTGCTGGCGGCCGGTGGTTTCGAAGGCCTCGCAGCGGTCGCGACTGTCAGCGACAAGGCCGATGCGGAGCCGCTGAAGCAGCTCGCGCGTGAATGCGGCGTACCGATCAAGCCGGTTCCGGCGGACACGCTGGCCGGCATCGAGACGCCGACGCAATCGGAGCTCGTCGCGGAAAAATTCGGCACAGGCTCGGTCGCCGAAGCCGTGGCGCTCGTTGCCGCTGGCCCTCGCGCGCGCCTGATTGCGACGCGGGCGGTTTCGCGGGATCGCACCGCGACCGCCGCGATCGCGGAAGGAGACGGCGCATGACGGTGCACTTCATCGGTGCGGGACCGGGCGCTCCGGATTTGCTGACGTTGCGCGGACGCGACCTGATCGCGGCCTGTCCGGTCTGCCTCTATGCGGGCTCGCTGGTGCCTGAGGGCGTGCTGGCGCATTGCCCGCCCGGTGCGCGTGTCGTCAACACCGCGCCGCTGTCGCTCGACGGGATCATCGCGGAGATCGCGACCGCGCATGCCGACGGCAAGGATGTTGCCCGCCTGCATTCCGGCGATCTCGCGATCTGGTCGGCGATGGGCGAGCAGCTTCGACGTCTGCGCGCGCTCGGTATTCCCTACACGGTCACGCCGGGCGTGCCGTCCTTTTCGGCCGCAGCAGCTGCACTAGAGACTGAGCTGACGCTCCCCGGTCTTGCCCAATCAGTCGTGCTGACGCGCACGCCGGGCCGCGCCAGCGCGATGCCTGAGGGTGAAAAGCTCGCGGCGTTTGCCGCCACCGGTGCGGTGCTCGCGATCCATCTGTCGATCCATCTGCTCGACAAGGTCGTCGCCGAGCTCACGCCGCACTATGGCGCGGATTGCCCGGTCGCGATCGTCTGGCGCGCGAGCTGGCCGGACCAGCGCATCGTTCGCGCCACGCTGGCGACACTCGATGCCGCCGTCGGCACCGAGATGGAGCGCACCGCGCTGATCCTGGTCGGCAAGACGCTCGGCTCGGCGGATTTCGACGAGAGCCGTCTCTATGCCGCCGATTACGACCGCCGCTATCGGCCTGTCGGCGCCGATCCGCGCTTTCCGGAGGCATCGTGATGCCGGCAGGGCTCGTCATCTCCGCACCGGCCTCCGGCGTCGGCAAGACCACGCTGACGCTGGCGCTGGCGCGCGCCTGGCGCAATCGCGGATTGCACGTGCAGTGCTTCAAGAGCGGACCCGACTATATCGATCCCGCCTTCCATGCCGCTGCGACGGGGCGCGCTTCCGTCAACGTCGATAGCTGGGCGATGGATCGCGGGACGATTGCTCATCTCGTCGGTCGCGGCACGGACGCCGATGTCGTGCTCGCGGAGGGCTCGATGGGCCTGTTCGACGGCGTCGCCGCGCGCGGCGTCTCCGGCACCGGCGCCACGGCCGACATTGCGGAGATGCTGGGCTGGCCGGTGCTGCTGGTGATCGATCCCTCCGGACAGGCGCAGACGGCGGCGGCGATCTCCGCAGGCCTTCGTGACTATCGCGCGGGTGTGCGCCTCGCCGGCGTGGTGCTCAATCGCGTCGCCAGCCCACGTCATAAGGATCTCGTGCGGCGTGCGCTCAACGACGCCGGCATCGCCGTGTTCGGCGCGCTGCCGCGCCATGCCGAGATCAGCCTGCCGAAGCGGCATCTCGGCCTCGTGCAGGCCGAGGAGCAGGCCGAGATCGGCAAGCTGATCGACGAAGCCGCGCGCTTCGTCGCCGAACATGTCGATCTCGATGCGGTGCTGGGATCGGCAGCAAGCTGGTCACCGCAATCGGCGGCAAACGGCATGAATGTGACGCCGCCCGGGCAGCGCATTGCGTTGGCCCGCGATGCCGCGTTCTCCTTCATCTATCCGCACATGCTGGAGGCCTGGCGCGCGGCCGGCGCCGAGATCTCGATATTCTCGCCGCTTGCCGATGAAGCGCCTGACGCGGGCGCGGATGTCTGCTGGCTGCCCGGCGGCTATCCCGAGCTCCATGCCGGCACGATCGCGGCCAATGCCCGCTTTCGCAGCGGCTTGCGCGCCTTCGCTGACACACGGCCGGTGCACGGCGAATGCGGAGGCTATATGGTGCTGGGAGCCGCTCTGACCGATGCCGACGGCATTCGTCATGAGATGACGGGCCTGCTCGGACTGGAGACGAGCTTTGCCAAGCGCCGCATGCATCTCGGCTATCGTCTCGCTGCGCTCGCCGCGCCGATGCCGGGCCATCAGGTCGGCGCCCGCCTGCGCGGCCACGAGTTCCACTATTCGACGATTGTCGCGCAGCCGGATACGCCGCTCGCGGTCGTGCACGATGCAACAGGCGCGGTCATCGCCGAGACCGGCTCGCGCCGCGGCTATGCCACCGGCACGTTCTTCCATCTGATCGCGGAGGACCGGTGAGCGGTTTTGTCACTTTCATCTCGGCCGGCCCCGGCGACCCCGAGCTCCTCACGGTCAAAGGCGCCGCGCGGCTGCGCGATGCCGACGTCGTGCTCTATGACGATCTTGCCTCGGGCGCGATCCTCGATCTGGCCCGGCCCGGCGCCAATCTCGTCGCGGTCGGGAAACGGGCAGGGCGGCCCTCGACCAAGCAGCACCACGTCAACCGCCTGCTGGTCGACTATGCCGCGGCCGGCGTCCGTGTGGTGCGGCTGAAATCGGGCGATGCCGGTATCTTTGGCCGGCTCGAGGAGGAGCTGGAGGCGCTGCGCGAAGCCGGCATCGGCTACGAGATCATTCCCGGAATAACCTCGGCCTGTGTCGCCGCCGCGCAAGCCGGCATTCCCCTGACCCGGCGCCACACCTCGCGCCGGGTGCAGTTCGTGACCGGGGCCGATGTCACCGGCGAGCTGCCGCAGAATTTGAACTGGGCGGCGTTGGCGGATCCCGAAGCGACCACCGTGGTCTATATGGGCCGGCGCACCTTTCCGGCGCTTGTCGCAAAATTGATCGAGCACGGCCTCGCCCCTGATACCCCGGCCCTGTTCGCCGAATCCCTCGGCCGTCCCGACGAGCGGCTGGTCCGCACCACCATTGCCGAGCTGGCCGAACAGCTTGCGCGGGGTGGCGCTGCCTCGACGGCCGCCGTGATCCTGTTCGGCGCGCTGGCGGGCGATTATCCGTCATGACCGTCCCGGCCGCCCTTCGCCCCTTGACGCCCGGCTGGCGAAAGGGGCACACAGGAGACGCATGGTGCTCGAGGCGGCGCAAACCGCCGGAGCATAATCGGGAATGGGGGTGGGCGGACAGTTGCGCCGCCCAAAACCCCAGCCGCCCCGCGACTGTAAGCGGTGAGGGGCTCCGATCAGCCACTGGGCCGCGAGGCTCGGGAAGGCCGGAGAACCCCAGTGAACCGCGAGCCAGGAGACCGGCCGTGCATGTTTTGTGGCCAAGGCCGTCGGGTGTGACGGCAGGAAGGAACTGAACCATGCATATCGAACCCGGAGTCGTCTCGGGCGCCAAGCTCGTGTTGAGTTACGCAACCGGCATCGCCGTCGGCGGCGTTGCGCTGAAGCTCGCGGTCGAGACCGTGCGCGAGCAGGGCATTACCTCGTTCGCGGCGCGGACGCTCGCCACCACGGGCCTCGTGTTCGTCTTCTTCGAGATCCTGCCGCATTTCCCGGTCGGCGTCTCCGAGGTGCACTTCATCCTCGGCTCGACCCTGTTCCTGCTGTTTGGGGCAGCGCCCGCGGCCTTCGGCCTCGCGTTCGGCCTGCTGTTCCAGGGCGTGTTCTTCGAGCCACCCGACCTGCCGCAATACGGCATGAACGTCACCACGCTGCTGGTGCCGCTGTTCGCGATCCAGGCGATCGCCACGCGGATTATTGCCCGCAACACCGCCTATGTCGATCTCAGCTATCGCCAGGCGCTGGCGCTTTCGACCACGTATCAGGCCGGCGTCATCGCCTGGGTCGCGTTCTGGGCGCTCTATGGCTCCGGCTTCGGTGCGACCAACCTCGTCAACATCGCGACCTTCGCGGCCTCCTACGCACTCGTCATCGTGATCGAGCCGCTCGCCGATCTCGCCGTGCTGGCACTGGCGAAATCGCTGCGCGGCGTCACCGCGCCGGGCCTCGTCACGCCGCGCCTGCACAACGCGGCTTAAGAGACAAAGGGGCGGCCGTCACGGCCGCCCCTGCACGCGCGATGCTCACGCTCTCCCTGATAGGCATCGGTTGCGGCGATCCCGGGCAGCTCACGCGCGCCGCCGTTCAAGCCATCAACGCGGCCGATCTCATCCTGATCCCGCGCAAGGGGACGGCGAAGTCCGATCTTGCAGATCTCAGGCGGACGATCTGCGCGGATGTGCTCACCAATCAAACGACGCGCATTGCCGAGTTCGACCTTCCCGTGCGCGATGCCGGTGAAGCGGACTATCACAAGGGCGTGGACGACTGGCACGACGCCGTGGCCGCGGCCTGGTCGCAGACGATCGCGAGCCAGCTCGAAGGTGAAGGCAAGGTCGCGCTGCTGATCTGGGGCGACCCTTCGCTCTACGATTCCTCGCTGCGCATTGCGCGGCGGCTCGATCCCCTGCCAAGGATCGACGTCGTGCCCGGCATCACCTCGATCCAGGCGCTGTGCGCGGCGCATGCGCTGCCGCTCAACGACATCGGCGAGCCCTTCCTGGTTACGACCGGGCGCCGCTTGCGCGAAGGCGGCTGGCCGCAGGGCGTCGACACCGTGGTGGTGATGCTCGATGGCGGCACGGCATTCCAGTCGCTCGATCCGGCGAGACTGCACATCTGGTGGGGCGCCTATCTCGGCATGCCCGATCAGATCGTGATGTCGGGCGTTCTGGCCGAGATCGGCCCGCACATCGTCGCCGCGCGACAGGATGCGCGCGAACGGCATGGCTGGATCATGGACAGCTACATTCTCAAGCGCAGGCCGTAAGCGAGGCAGCATGCTCCCTGAATGGGTCACCCGGAAATGCCCCGATGTCTCCGCCGTCCATCGCGAGGCGGCGCTCGCGCGTCAGGCGCAACTCACAAAACCAGCCGGCGCGCTCGGCCGGCTGGAGCAGCTTGCGGTCGAGCTTGCGGGCCTGCAGGCGACCGAGCAGCCGCGCGCCGCGCGGGTGCCGATCATTATCTTCGCCGGCGATCACGGCATCGTCGCGCAGGGCGTGTCTGCCTATCCGCAAGGAGTGACCATCGCGATGATGGCGAATTTCGCCTCAGGCGGTGCCGCGATCTCGGTGCTGGCGTGTGAGCTCGGCTCAAACCTTGAGGTCGTCGACGCCGGCACCCTGGCCCAAGAGGCGATCGCGGGCGTCGTCACCGACAAGCCGCGCCAGGGCACGCGCGATTTCAGCGTGGAAGCCGCACTCACCCCCACGGAGCTGGCATTCGCCTTCGAAGCCGGTCAGCGCGCAGTCGCGCGCGCAGACGCCGGCAGGCCCGATCTCCTGATCTTCGGCGAGATGGGCATCGGCAATACCACGACGTCGGCGGCGATTGCGGCGAGCCTGCTCGGCATCAGTGCCGAGGAGATCGCGGGCAGCGGTACCGGCGTCGATGCGGCCGGCCGTGCGCACAAGGCGCGCGTGATCGACGCTGCGATCGCGCGGCATGGCGTTGCGGGCGCTTCGCCGGAAAAGATCCTGTGCGGCGTCGGGGGCCTCGAAATCGCGGCGATCTGCGGCGCCATCATTGCGGCTGCGCAAGCCCGCATTCCCGTGTTGATCGATGGCTTCATCGTATCGGTGGCAGCGCTGGCGGCGGTGCGGCTGAACCCGTCGTGTCAGCCATTCCTGCTGCCGTCGCATCAATCGGCGGAGCAGGGGCATCGGCTGGTGCTGCGCGCGCTGAACGTGCAGCCGTTGATCAGCCTCGATCTCAGGCTCGGCGAAGGATCGGGTGCTGCCGTCGCGCTGCCGCTGGTGCGGCTCGCGTGCAGCCTCCACAACGGCATGGCGACCTTCGCGCAGGCCAACGTGCCGGATCGCCCGGCCTGATCCGGCTCAAGCCGCGCGCTGATTGACCGCGACGACGCGCCAGCCCGCGGCGAGCCGGTCGATCCGGGTCAGTGACAACGGATCGACCACGAAGCGCAGGGCCGCTTGTGGTGTCAGATCCAGCGCAATGCAGAGCGCGGCGCGGATGGTGCCGGAATGCACGACGAGCGTCGCCGGGCCGGCGCCGATTTGCGCGAGACCCAGCCGGACGCGCGCGACCTGATCCTCGAAACTTTCGCCGTCCGGCGGCCGCCCGTGCGCCGGATCGCTCCAGAACTGCACATAGGCTTCGCCGCCAGTCGCGGCGAGCTCGTCATGCCGCCGGCCGGTCCAGGCGCCAAAATCCTGCTCGCCGAATTCGGGCACCAGCGCGGGTTCGAGTCCCAGCGCGCGCGCCGTCTCAACCGTACGTCGCGCCGGGCTCGCAAAGCTCGCAGCATCTGGCGGGAGCCTCTGCCGCAACGCCTGCAGTTGCACGCGATCGCCGAGGTCGGCGGGCGCGTCGGCCGCATGGATCGTCCCCTTGACGCCGTCGACGGGCGCATGCCGTATCAGCCAGAGGAAGGTTTCGCCTTCCATGCCTATCTCCAAGGAAGTTGGTCGCTGTGGTAATATCGTCGCGCCGGCACATTGACTCTGTCTTGTCGGTAATCCTAGATGGCTTTGACGGTTTCCCCGAGTGGGGATGAAAAGGGAATGCGGTGCGGGGATTTTGTCCCCAATGCCGCGGCTGCCCCCGCAACTGTAAGCGGCGAATCTTGCGTCACGAGCCACTGGGTATCTCGGTCCCGGGAAGGCGATGCAAGGTACTGACCCGCGAGCCAGGAGACCTGCCGTCAGCCGTGGTCACACGCGAAGATGTCGGTCGGGGAGTACAGACATTCGGCTTCATTGGAAGGCTGAAAGGCCGAAGGTGGGACCTGGTTCGCTGTGACGTGCCACTGACGTCATACCGAGGTCCCGAACTGTGTCTTCCATTCGTCCTGTACGGCCGCGTTGCTTCCTGCTCGCGTCCGCCGCGCTCACATCCTTTGCCGCCCTCGATCTGCCTGCCGCCGTGGCGCAGCAGGCTCGCGAACCGCTGCCGCCTGTCGAGGTGTCGCCGGCCCAATCCCGCAAGCAGGCGAGGCCAGCAGGCCGGGAAGGGCAAACCGCTCGCCGCGCGCAATCGCGCAGATCCGCGGCCGCGGCGACAGCAGCGCCAAAGCCCGCCGCGGCGAGCGCGGGAGTGCAGACACCCCTCAATACGAATGTTGTGGCTGAAAGCGCCTCGCGGCTCGGCCTGACCGTACGGCAGATACCCGCGACCGTCGAGGTGATCTCGGCCGAGACCATGCGCGAGCAGGGCTATCGCACCGTGTCCGAGGTGGCGCAGGGCGCTGTCGGCGTCACCTCCGGCGACAATCCGGCCGAGCCCGCGGCTTTCTCCATGCGTGGCTTCACCAACAGCCAGATCAACATGCTCTACAACGGCATCAAGATCGGTCCGCAGAACATGACCTCGCGGATCACGGACACCGCCAATCTCGAAGCCGTGGAATTTCTGAAGGGCCCGGCCTCGCTGATATCGGGTGAGGGCGCGGCCGGCGGGTCGATCAACCTCGTCACCAAGCAGCCGCACACCGGGGCGATCCGGAACGAGGCGGATTTCTCCTGGGATTCGCTGAACTCTTTCGGCGTCCATTACGGCTCGGGCGGCAGCACCAATTTGCAGGGGCTCGACTACCGCTTCGATGTCAGCCGCGCCTCGCTCAACGGCTTTGCCGACGACACCAATACCAAGACGCTGGATGTGTCTGGCCAGCTCAATTACCGCATCTCCGACAGCCTCAAGATCTGGGGTGCGATCGAGTACCGGGAAGATCGCTCGAAGGCCTATTGGGGCGCACCGCTGGTGCCGATCGCCTTCAGCGGCTCGCATGCGACGAGCGGCATTGTTTCGGGCAACTACTTCAACAGGACCGATCTTGGCGCCGTCACGATCGACGACCGCACCTTCAACACCAATTACAACGTCCTCGATAACCGCAACGTCGCGCAGGAAGTGTGGTTGCGCGGTGGCTTCGAGTTGAAGTTGGCGCCTGACCTGACGCTGAAGAGCCAGGCCTATGGTTACGGCGCAGAGCGCACCTGGTTCAACAACGAGATCGAGGCGTTCGACTCCGTCAAGAACCAGGTGTATCGCGAGCGCTTCTACGTCGCGCACAGCCAGCGCCTCGTCGGCAACATCACGGACCTGATCTGGGATGCCAATATCGCAGGCTTCGACAACCGCATGGCAACGACGCTCTCGTCGAGTTACCTCGACTTTGTGAGGCCGGGCGCGGCGAACTTCCCGAACGATTTTGTCTCGCTGGTCGATCCTGATCGCGGCCTTTACGGCGATCTCACGACCAAGCAACAGACCGCGCGCATCGATAACGAGGCGCTGTCGTTCGAGGACCGGCTGAAGCTCACGCGGACCTTCGCGTTGATTGGCGGCCTGCGCGTCGAGCATATCGGGCTTGACCGTAACTCGACTGACCAGAACGGCCTGGTGAATGCGAATTTCCCGTTCACGAAGGGCTGGGCGCCCGTCACCGGCCGTATCGGCTACACGTGGGACGCCGTCCCCGGCTTAACCTTCTTCAGCCAGTATGCCACCGGCGCCGACATCTCGGCCAACAACATCTTCCTGCTTGCTCCGACCCAGAACCTGGACCTGACCACCGCGCGCACCTACGAGACCGGCGTCAAGCATCTATTATGGGACAACCGGGCGGAGTGGTCGTTCTCGGCCTATGACATCGTGCGCAAAAACGTCTATGCGGCAGCCGGCGGCCAGACGCTCAACATTGCGGGACGGCAGGAATCGAAAGGTGTCGAGCTTGCCGCTGCGGTGCGCCCGATCGATCCCTTGCGTGTCTGGGGCAATATTGCCTATGTCGACGCGCGCTATGCCGACTACAACTTCGTGGGCGGCTCGTTCTCCGGCAACACGCCGCCGAACGTGCCGCGCGTCGTGGCCAATGCCGGTGCGTCGTACCGGTTCTTCACGCCCTGGCCGGTAGAGCTCGGCATCACCGGCCGTTATGTCGGCGACCGCTACAACACCGACGCCAACGTCGTGACGATGAAGGCGTATACCGTCGCTGACGTCTATGCCTTCGTCGACATCCCCAGGACCGTGTTCAACGCGGTCGACCAGGCCCGCCTGACCTTCCGCGTGCGCAACATTACTGATAAGCGCTACGCGATCTGGGGCGATCCGTTCTATCCCGACCAGATCCTGCTCGGCGCGCCCAGGACCTATGAGCTCTCGGCCGCGTTCAAATGGTAGGGCGTTGACCACATGATGAACGCGATCGTCCTGCTACATCGCTGGCTCGGGATCGCGTTCTGCCTGTTGTTCGCGATGTGGTTCGCGAGCGGAATCGTGATGCACTTCGTCCCGTTTCCGTCATTGACGGAAGCGGAACGTTTTTCCGGGCTCGCGCCGGTGGCTGGCGGAGAGGTGAGGATTGCGGTCGCGGATGCCGTCGCCGCGAGCGGGATCGCGGACGCCACGCGCGTTCGCCTGCTCCGGCGGAGCGACGGGCCGGTCTATGTCGTGTCGAGTCCGTCGCGCGTGGGCGCGGTCCATGCCTCCGACGGACGGGATGCATCAGTGACGTCCGCCGACGTCGCGGTCGCTATCGCGCGCGATCATGCCCGGCAACGCGGGCTCGATGCCGCGCGAGCGGTGATGATGGCGGGCGCGGATTATGATCAATGGAGCGTGCCGAACGGGTTTGATCGACACCGGCCTCTGTTGCGCGTCGCTCTTGGCGATGCGGCCGGAACCGAGGTCTATGTCTCCTCGCGCACCGGCGAAGTCGTGCTGGATACGACCCGCAGCGAGCGCGGATGGAATTTGGCCGGCAGCGTCCTGCACTGGATCTATCCGACGGTCCTGAGGAGCAACTGGTCCCTTTGGGATCAGGTGGTCTCGACATTGTCGCTGGTGGCTTTTATCGCCGCGACGCTCGGCGCGGTGCTTGGAATTATCAGGATCAGGATTCGAAGGTGCGGGGTTTCGTCGCCTTATCGCGGCTGGCACGCACTGCACCACATCATTGGTCTCGTCGCGACCGTTTTCGTGCTGACCTGGAGCTTCAGTGGCTGGCTCTCGATGGATCACGGCCGGCTGTTCTCGCGCGGTGAGCTGACCCCCACCGAAGCAGGCGTGGTGTATGCCGCTCCGGACTGGACGACGGCCTCGCCGGTCGGTCAGCCGTCGGCTCGCGAAGTCGAATGGTTCGCCGTCACTGGTGTTGTCTACCGGCGCGACCGGACCGGCCTTGCCAGTCAAGCCTTGACCAAAACGGGGGAGGCGATCCGCGGCCGGCAGGTGGCATTCCTCGGCGAGAAGGATGTCCATGACCTGACGATGCGCCTTGCGCCGGGCTGCGGCGCCCCGTCCGTTCTAGCCGACAATGACGACTATCCCGCGCACTCCGCCGTCCCCGGAGCGCCCGTCTATCGCTCCCGATGCGGCGACCTCTGGTTCGACATCGACGGTGCCGACGGCCGCGTGCTGCAAAGACTGGATGCCTCGCGGCGGGCCTATCGCTGGTTCTACAGCGCGCTTCACACGGTCGATTTTCCCGTTCTCATGGCGCATCCGCGTCTGCGCGATATCCTGGTCGTCGGGCTCTGCTTGCTCGGGCTGGCATTTTCTGTCACTGGCATCGTCATCGGCTGGCGGCGCTTGCGGTCGACCTTCGCCAATTGAGCTGCGTATCGAACAAATCATATGCGCCATGCAAATTGCGGGTTGCACGGGCGATGGCAGGCGCGGATGATCGTCCGAGGGGGCGCAGCGGTGCGCTCTCTCAATGGGGCGATCGTGATCGATGTCAATTCAGCGCAAGCGCCTCGGCATGATGACCCCATCGTCCAACTCGGTGCTGGAGCCCGTCACCAGTTCCATGCTGCATGGCGTTGCCGGCGTCACCGCTCATTTCTCGCGCTTCCGCGTTACCGAGATCGCGCTCGATGCCGCCGCGCTGAACCAGTTCGACGCCTCGGTGATGCTGCCGGCGGCGGATCTGCTGGCGGACGCCAAGGTCGATGCCATTGCCTGGAACGGTACGTCGGCGAGCTGGCTCGGTATCGGCCGCGACCGGAGCCTGTGCGAAGCGATCGCAGCGCGGACCGGAATCCCGGCGACGACCTCCACGCTCGCCTGCATCGACGCCGTCCGCGTGCTCGGCGCCGGACGTGTCGGCCTGGTCTCACCCTATACGGACGACGTGCAACGGCGGATCGGCGATGTCTGGGCCGAGGAGGGGATCGCCCCTCACGCCGAGCGGCATCTCGGCCTGCGCGATAACTTTTCCTTTGGTGAGGTCATGCCCGCGACGATCGCCGACATGATCCGCGCGGTCGCGGCGGACGGTGCCGATGCCGTCGTCATTCTCTGCACCAATTTCGACGGCGCCGCGCTGGCGGCCTCGCTCGAACGGGAGTTGGGCATCGCCGTGCTGGACTCGGTCGCGGTCACGCTGTGGCGGACGCTCGAACTCGCCGGTGGCGACATCGCGCCCCTTGCGGCATGGGGCCGGATCTTCCAGACATCAGCGATCATCAAGTGATGGAGACGCCCGTGACGCAGCTCGATCTCGCCATTCGCGGCGGCACCATCGTGACGGCCAGCGACGAGTTTCGCGCCGATATCGGCATTCGCGATGGACGCATCGTCAGTATCGCCGACCGCATTGAAGGCGCGGCGCGCGAGATCGACGCGACGGGGCTGCTGGCGCTGCCCGGCGGGATCGACAGCCACGTCCACATCTCCCAGGCCTCTGGCCCCGACGTGGTGATGGCCGACGATTTTGCTTCGGCAACGCGCGCGGCGGCCGCCGGCGGCAACACCATGGTGCTGCCCTTCGCGCTGCAGGAGAAGGGCACCTCGCTGCGGACCTGCGTCGAGAATTACCGCAAGCTCGCCGAGGGCGAGTGCTACATCGACACGGCCTTCCACCTCATCATCTCCGATCCGACCGCGGTCGTGCTCGGGCAGGAGCTGCCGGCGCTGGTCAAGGACGGCTACACCTCGTTCAAGGTGTTCATGACCTATGACGACCTCGTGCTCAGCGACAAGCAGCTGCTCGAGGTGTTCGATGTCGCGCGCCGCGAGGAGGCGCTGGTCATGGTCCATTGCGAGGGTTACGACGCGATCCGTTTCCTCACCGCCAAGCTCGAACGCGACGGCCATATCGCGCCCTATTATCACGGCACCTCGCGGCCGCAGGCCGTCGAGCGCGAGGCGACGCACCGCGCCATCAGCCATGCCGAGGTGATCGGCGTCCCCATCATGATCGTCCATGTCTCCGGGCGCGAGGCGATGGAGCAGGTGCGCTGGGCCCAGCAGCGCGGACTGCCGGTGCATGCCGAGACCTGTCCGCAATACATCACGCTGACGGCCGACGACATGAAAGGCCTGAACATGGACATGTCGGGAGCAAAGTATGTCTGCTCGCCGCCGCCGCGCGATCCCGAAAGCCAGCAGGCGATCTGGGAAGGCATCACCACGGGTGTGTTCCAGACCTTCTCGTCCGATCACTGCCCGTTCCGCTACGACGATCCCAAGGGCAAGCTGACGCCGAATTCCCGCACCTCGTTCCGCTGGGTGCCGAACGGCATCCCCGGCGTCGAGACCCGGTTGCCGATCCTGTTTTCCGAAGGCGTCTCGAAGGGGCGGATCAGCTTGCAGAAATTCGTTGAGCTGACCGCGACCAATCACGCGCGGATCTACGGTCTCTATCCGCGCAAGGGCTCGATCGGCGTCGGCTTCGATGCCGACGTCGTCCTATGGGATCCCAAATTGAAGAAGCCGATCCGGCAGGCCGACCTGCACCACGGCGCGGACTATACGCCGTGGGAAGGCTTTGACGTCACCGGCTGGCCCGTCACCACCATCGCGCGGGGCCGCGTGGTGTACGAGCAGGGCAGGATCGTCGGCGATAAGGGCGCGGGCGAGGTGCTCAGCCGCGGCAAGTCGAGCCTGGTGTGACGGAAAAATAATCGCATCGGGACGACGCCATGCCGTCTGTTGCGCATACCATCCTCGCGCTGCTGCGGCATCATTGATCCCTTTTCGCCGGCCGCCTTTCGGTGTAGCTCTGCGCCCACTTATGAGGCGGCCGGGCGCCAATGCTGATCGCCGCCGAAATCATGCAGGAGACACCTGGGATGTACCCGAAAGTTCAGATGTTCATCGCCGGTGAGTGGACCGACGGCACCTCCGGCAAGTCGGAGGACATCCTCAACCCCGCCACCGGCCAGCCGATCGGCAAGACCCCGCACGCCTCGCGCCAGGACCTCGACCGCGCGCTGGAGGCCGCCAAGGCCGGCTTCGAGATCTGGCGCAAGACTTCGCCGTTCGACCGCTACAAGCTGATGCGCAAGGCCGCCGACATCATCCGCTCGCGCGCCGCCGAGATCGCACCCGTGATGACCATGGAGCAAGGCAAGCCGGTCGTGGAAGCGCAGGGTGAGACCATGCTGGCCGGCGACCTCATCGACTGGTTCTCGGAGGAAGCCCGCCGCGCCTATGGCCGCATCGTGCCGCCGCGGATGGGCAACGTCTCCCAGCTCGTGACCAAGGAGCCGGTCGGCCCGGTCGCCGCGTTCACGCCCTGGAATTTCCCGATCAACCAGGCGGTCCGCAAGATCTCGGCCGCGCTCGCCGCCGGCTGCTCGATCATCGTCAAGGGCCCGGAAGAAACCCCGGCAAGCTGCATGAAGCTGGTGCGCGCCTATGCCGACGCGGGTATTCCGGCCGGCGTCGTCCAGCTGGTGTTCGGCGTGCCGTCGGAAGTGTCCGAATATCTCATTCCGCACCCGATCATCCGCAAGATCAGTTTTACGGGCTCGACCGCGGTCGGCAAGCATCTGGCAGCACTCGCGGGCCTGCACATGAAGCGCGTCACCATGGAGCTCGGCGGCCACGCGCCGGCGATCGTGTTTGCGGATGCCGATCTCGACAACGCTGCCAAGATTCTTTCTGCCAACAAGTTCCGCAATGCCGGCCAGGTCTGCGTCTCGCCGACGCGCTTCCTGGTGCATGAGAGCGTCTATCAGCCCTTCGTCGACAAGTTCGTCGCCGCGGCCAAGAGCCTCAAGGTCGGCAACGGCCTCGACAAGGACACCCGCATGGGTCCGCTGGCAAACCCGCGACGCGTCGACGCCATGGAAGGTCTGGTCTCCGACGCTGTGCAGCGCGGCGCCAAGGTCCAGGCCGGCGGCAAGCGCATCGGCAACGAAGGCTTCTTCTTCGAGCCGACTGTGATCACCGACGTGCCGCGCGATGCCCGGATCATGAACGAGGAGCCGTTCGGGCCGCTTGCCCCGATCACCTCCTTCCGCAGCTATGACGAGGTGGTGGCCGAGGCGAACCGCCTGCCTTACGGCCTTGCGGCCTATGCCTACACCACCTCGACCAAGACGATGCAGGCGATCGGCTCCGATATCGAGAGCGGCATGGTCTCGATCAACCACCACGGCCTCGCGCTGCCGGAAGTGCCGTTCGGCGGCATCAAGGATTCCGGCTACGGCTCCGAGGGCGGCCTCGAGGCGATCGAGGGGTACCTGAACACGAAGTTCGTGACGCAGGCGAGCGCGTAAGACAGGGTCGCGTTGTCATTCCGGGGCGTGCGACCTGTCCGCCGAAGCTCGTAGAGCGAAGGCGGAAGCGCGAACCCGGAATCCATCGCACTGCGCGTGAAGAGGGAGAATGGATTCCGGGCTCGCGCCAGGTGGCGCGCCCCGGAATGACGGTGGACAGGACCTGCGTTGCCTGACGGGCGAAACATGGACAACAGCCGTCACCCGAGCAAGCGCGTGTCCCTTGCCGGGATGCATATCGACCGGAATTCGGCGGTGCCGCTGCATCTGCAGATCGCGGCGCACATCCGCGACGGCATTTTGCGTGGCGTCTTTCCGGCCGGAACGCAGTTTCTCGGCTCGCGCGAGATCGCGCGCGAACTGGGCTGTTCGCGCACGGTGGTGTTGACCGCCTGGGATCTGCTCTACGCCGAGGGCTATCTTGAATCGATGCCGCGCGGCAGTGTCATGGTGGCGTCAGTGGCGACCCCACATGCCGAGCCAAAGTCCGCGATACCGCCTGCGGCCAAGCCCGCCCACATGTCGGAGCGCTGGCGCTCGCTGCTTGGTTTGGATTACGAGACCAATTGGCCGTCTGTGTTCGCACCCGGCGCACCCGACGTCTCGACCTTCCCATTCAAGGAATGGTCGCGCCTGCTGCGCCAGACCTGGCAAAATCCAAGAGAGCAGGAGTGTCTCGATCTTCCCTCGGAGGGCCATCCGCGCTTGCGGAGCGAGATCGCGAACTTCCTCGGCTCGGTGCGCGGGCTCGTCTGCGCGCCGGAAGAGGTCGTCGTTACCTCAGGCACATCGGGCGCGCTTGATTTCTGTAGCCGCATGATCCTCGATCCCGGCGACGAGGTCTGGGTCGAGGAGCCCGGCTTCGTCGAGGCCCGCTGGGCGCTCACGGCCGCCGGCGCGAAGCTCGTTCCAATTCCGGTCGACGACAAGGGCCTCGTCGTCTCCGAAGGTGTCCGGCGCGCGCCGGGCGCGAAGCTGATCGTGGTGACGCCGTCGCATCAATATCCGCTCGGCGTCAGCATGCACCTGGAGCGGCGGCTCGAGCTGCTCGACTGGGCCAACAAGAACGACGTCTGGGTGATCGAGGACGATTACAATTCGGAGTTCAGGCACCAGGACAGCATGATCGCCTCGCTGCGCTCGCTCGATCGCGAGGGGCGGGTGATCTATTTCGGCACCTTCTCGAAGATCATGATGCCGAATTTGCGGCTCGGCTACATCGTCGCCAACAGGCATTTCATCGAGGGCTTTTCCAGGGGCCGCGCGCGCATCGATGTGCATACCTCCGGCATCGGACAGCTCGCACTGGCCGAGTTCATGCGGGAAGGGCACCTGCTGCGACATCTGCGCGGGATGCGGCGGATCTACGCCGCACGCCGGAAGGCGCTGATCGATGCGATCGCAGCGCTGATGCCTGACGATCTCACCGTATCCTCCGCCGTCACCGGATTGCATCTGGTGGCGCTGTTCACCGACGCGATGCAGGCACGGATGAGCGACCGCGAGGCGGCCGCAGCCCTGAAGCAGGCCGGCATCCACGTCCAGCCGCTCTCGCAAAACTTTCTGGAGCAGCCGACGCGGGAGGGCCTGGTGTTCGGCTACGGGCGTCTGCACGTCGAGGACGCCGCACCGCTGCTTGCGAGAATCGCGGCTTGCATCGGCGGCGGCGCTCGCAATGCGCCATCCGAGCCGGCGAAATCCTCTCTTACTGTTCGTACAATAAAGAGAGGCTGAGCCGACCGCTATGCATAGCTCGTAGGCATCTGATTATCCCGCACTGCCGTCCAATCGCCTGCAAATTAGACAGATGATTTCAAGCGCTCCGATTGCAGTGCAGCGGGCGCGACGATTTGCTCGGAGAAATCCGTGGTGCGCTGCACGTTTCGGGCCCGGAACAGTTCGCGTTCGTCTGCACTCCGCGCGGGCACCTCTGCACCAAAACGTGCAGCGCCTGGCGCGCCGCGCAGCGGCGGTCGCGTGCTGGTCTAGTGGTTTCCGACAATTCTGGACCTATCCTGAACCAGTCGCTCTGTCGCACGCTCTCTGTCGGTGGCATGACAAGGGATGCATGATGAGCGCTCGCGGTTTGGCATTGGACGTGGCGATGAACGGCAAGGAACCGGCGTCCGGTTCGGGCGTCACGCGTAGCTGACTGCACATGAGCTCCTCCGAAGATCACTGGGAAGTCGGCACCGACATCGGCGGCACCTTCACCGACATCATTGCCATCAGGCGTGACTCCGCGGAGGCGCGGATCGCAAAGGTGCCGTCGCGCCCCGACGCACCGGTTCAGGCGATGCTGGAGGCGATCGAGGCGGTGGGCCTGCGCAAGAGCGAGGTCAGGCGCTTCGTGCACGGCACCACGCGCGTCACCAACGCCATCGTCGAGAACCGGCTGCCGAAAGTGGCGCTGGTCGCGACCGAAGGGTTCGCCGATGTGCTGGAGATCGCGCGCTATCGCCGTCGCGATCTCTATCGTCTCGACATTCCGCCGAAATCGCCGCCGCTGGTGCCGCCCGAACGATGTTTTGGGCTCGCCGAGCGCCTCGATCACGAGGGCCGGGTGCTGAAGGCGCTGGATGAGGCCGAGATCGAGCGCCTGGTGGCCTGGCTGAAGCAGACCGGCGTGCAGAGCGTCGCCGTGGCGCTGCTTCACGCCTATGCCAATCCCGTCCACGAAAAGATGCTGGGCGAGCGCCTCAAGGATGTCGTCGCCCATGTCTCGCTGTCGCACGAGGTCAATCCCGAGGCGCGCGAATACGAACGGACGTCGGCGACCGTGTTCAACGCGGCCGCGATGCCGATCGCCGTCGAATATCTCAGCGAACTGGAGCAGCGGCTGCCGATCGGCGCCGGCTTGCAGGTGTTTCATTCGGCCGGAGCCATGGTCCCGATCTCGGCCGTGAAGCGGCGGCCACTGGTGATGGCGATGTCGGGGCCGGCGGCCGGCGTCTCTGCATCGGTCAGCATCGCGCGCCAGCTCGGCACATCGCGGATGCTCACCTTCGACATGGGCGGCACCACGACCGACGTCTGCCTGATCGTCGACGGTCAGGCCGAGATGACCGACGGCCGCATGCTCGGCGACAAGCCGCTGCGCCAGCCGATGCTTGCGGTCCATTCCATCGGGGCCGGCGGCGGATCGATCGTGCGAAACGGTCCCGGCGGCCTGACGGTCGGGCCGGAGAGCGCCGGCTCCGAGCCGGGGCCTGCCTGCTATGGCCGCGGCGGCCTTGAGCCGACCATCACCGACGCGAACGCCGTGCTCGGCTATCTCAATCCCGAGACCAAGCTTGGCGACCGCATCGGCATCGACATCAAGGCCGCGGAACGCGTCATCGACCCGATCGCGCACGCCCTGGGGCTGAGCCTGACCGAAACCGCGCTCGGCATCATCAAGGTCGCGAACGCGACGATGGCCCGTGCGCTTCGCCGCGTCACGGTCGAGCGCGGTATCGATGGCCGCGACTGCACGCTGCTCGCTTTCGGCGGCGGCGGCCCGATGCATGCGGCAGGCCTTGCCGATCTCTACGGGATTGCAGAGGTCGTCGTGCCCAGCGCCTCGAGCGCATTCTCGGCGCTGGGCTGTCTCACCGCTGATTTCAGCTTCCTCCAGCAGCAGACGCTACGCGCCGCCCTCGACGGCATCGATCTCGCGCGCGTGTCGGAACGGATCGGAACGTTGATTGAGGATGCATCGGCGCCGCTGATCGCCAACGGCGTTGCGCAGGCGGAGATCCAGGTCGAGCTGGTGGCCTTGATGCGCTACGCGGCGCAGAATGATGCCATTCCGGTGCCGTTCACGCTGCCGCTCGACGTGACCAAGCTGAAGAAGGACTTTCTGGCCCGGCATCACGAGCTGTTCGGCTACGCGACCAGCGAGCCCTGCGTCATCGAATCTGTGCGCGTGCAGGCGCGGCGCCCGTCGACGACGGTGGTGAGCCGGCCGGCGACTGCAGTGAGGGCGGTGTCGTCAGGCAGGCGGGCCTGCTCATTCGACGGCTTCCACGATATCCCGACCGCGATCATCGATCGCGCCACATTGACCGATGTCGTCAGCGGCCCCGCGATCATCGAGGACGCATGGTCGACGGTGGTGGTCCCGCCCGGCTGGCAAGCTAAACCCGACGCCGCCGGCAATCTATTTCTGACGCGGAGGGCGGCATGAAGCTCGATCCGTTCGTCGTCGAGGTCATCAGGCACGGGCTCTCGGCCGCGGCCGAGGAAATGAGCCTCGTCATGACGCGCTCGGCGCGCTCGCCGCTGTTGCGCGAGGCCGGCGATCTTTCCTCCGCGATCACCGATGGCCATGGCGGCTTGGTCGGGCAGGGCCGCGACATCCCGATCCATCTCGGCGCGATGGCCTACACGATCCCCGAGCTGCTGAAGGTCATTCCGCGCGACAGCCTGAACGACGGCGACGTCGTGATCTACAATGTCGGTCCGCTCGGCGGCAATCACCTCAACGACGTCAAGGTCGTGCGCCCGGTCTTCTTCGAAGGCGAGATCGTGGCGTTCGCGGTGAGCCTCGCGCATTGGCCCGATATCGGCGGCACCTGGCCCGGCAGCTATTTTGCCAAAGCCATCGACACCTTCCAGGAGGCGATGAGGATTCCGCCGGTGCTGATCGCCACGTCAGCCGGCGTCAATACGCCGATCGTGCAGCTGCTCAAAGCCAACATTCGCGATGCCGAATCCGGCGAGGGCGATCTGCTGGCCCAGATCGCGGCAACGAAAGCCGGCGAGAAACGCATCGTCGAGCTCTGCCGCGAGCACGGCAAGGCCGTGTTCACGGCAACGCAGTCGCGCCTGCATGATCTCTCCGAGATCGAGATGCGCGAAGCGCTTCGTGCGCTGCCGGACGGCGTCTACGAGGGCGAGGACTATCTCGACGACGGCAGCGTCAACAATGCACCGGCGCGCATCCATGTGAAAATCACCATTCGCGGCGACGAGGCGACCTTCGACCTCTCCGGAAGCTGCGATCGCGTCTCCAATTTCTGCAACACGACGCCGTTCATGGCGCGCTCGGCTGTCGCCTATGCGGCACGCATCATGAGCGGGCGCGACATGCATCAGAACGCGGGTGCGCTCCGGCCCCTGACCATCATCACGCGCCCGGGCTCGATCCTGGAGCCGGGTTGGATGGCGTCCGTTGCCGCCGGCAACCACGAGACGTCGATGCGCATCGTCGATGCGATTTTTCGCGCGATGCAGGACACCATCCCCGAACGACTGTCGGCCGGAGGCGCGACCACCGCGGGCGTGCTGTTCTTTGCCGAGCCGCGACAGAATGGTTCGTGGAAGATACTCTACGAGGTTCACGGCGGCGGCGAAGGCGCGCGGCATGATCGCGCCGGCATGTCGGCGACGCGCGTGCATCTGTCCAATACGTCGAACACGCCGGTCGAGGTGATCGAGGCGAACTACGCGATCCGCCTGGAGCAGCAGGCCATTCGCCGGCAGTCCGGCGGCGCGGGCGTCCATCGCGGCGGTGACGGCTCCGTCCGCACCTATCGCATCCTGGCACCCTCGATGCACCTGACCACCTGCATCGAGCGCATGGTGATTGCGCCGTTCGGCATGCAGGGCGGCGAATCCGGCAAGGCCTGCCGCATCTCGCTTGTCAGGCATGGCGCTAACGTTGCCATCGACGGCAAATCGAACCTGGTGTTGCAACAAGACGATCTCGTCACGATCGAGATGTGCGGCGGCGGCGGCTACGGCGCCGCGGCTGCGGAGTGAGGGGATTGCGATGAGCAAATTGTTGCGAACCGGGCTGAATGCAGGCGACAGCGCGCCGATGGCCGTCGTCGGCGGCGAGGGCGTCTATTTTCACCTGTCCGACGGCCGCAAGCTGATCGACGGCAGCAACACCGGCGGCGGCCTCGGCCACCGCCATCCCGCGATGGTGGAGGCGATCCGCCGCGCGGCAGATACGCCGGTCGTGAACGAGGGCTGGACCTGGGTCGGCCGTGAGCAGGCCGCCGACGACCTGATGGCCACCGCATTCAAAGGCGAGGACGACTGGGTCGGTGCGGTGCGCTTCTGCATCAGCGGCAGCGAGGCCAACGACATGGCGCTGTCGCTCTGCCAGGCGCTGACTCAGCGCTCTGCACTGGCGACGCGCGAGCGCGCCTATCACGGCATCACCGGCCTGTCGCGCAGCATGACGGTGCAGCCGCAATGGCATGGCGGGCTTGCGGTGCACGCGGGCGGCTCGAAGCTGCCGGCGCCTATGGCACCGGTGCGGATTCTCCCGGCGCCGGATGGCGCCATCTACGGTGCGCCGGCCAACAATACGCCGCCCCGCGAATATCTGGCGGATGCCACGCGCCTGCTCTCGGACACGGCCGCGACGATCATCGACTACACCCAGGGCGGCATCTATTACGACGGTGCCTATCAGGACGAGGTCGCACGCTGCGCGCGGGAGGCTGGCTCGTACTGGATCGCGGACGAGGTCGTCACAGGTGCGGGACGCGCTGGGCGCTGGTTCGCGTTCCAGGGCGCGGAGAGCCGGCCCGATATCGTGACGCTCGGAAAATCGCTCGGCGGCGGTGCGGCGGCGGTCGCGGCGGTCGTGGTTTCGAAAGACATCGTCGAGCGGCTCAAGGGCACGAGCTGGCAGAACTATGGCACGCTGCGCGGCCATCCGATCAGCATGGCTGCCGTCAGCGCTTACCTGAAGGTCGTCAGCGACGACAAAATTTTGGAGCACGTCCAGAAGCTCGAAAAGCTGTTCACCCGCCGCCTGCTCGCGATCGCGCAAAAACATCCGAGCGTGCAGCGCGTGGCGGGGCAGGGATTGCACTGGACGGTGGAGCTGCACGGTCCGGACTGGCGCAGCTGGCATGCCGACACCACGGAGGTGCCGATCGCCTCGCGCGTGGCGGAGCGCGCGCTGGAGGCGGGCGCCGTGATCGGCACCAGCGGCGAGCAGACATCGCTGTTCCTGGCGCCGCCGCTGGTGATCTCCGAGCATGAAGCCGAGCGCCTGCTGGATGCGCTCGATCACGGCCTCGATATCGCAGACGAGGAGCACGGGTGAGCGCAGACCCCGCAACACCTCATCGCTCGCCGGCCTGGCCGGCGGATGAGCCCTGGCATCTCGCGATGCCGGAGGGGACGCTTTACGACGCACTTGTTCGGGCCGCGCTGGATCGCCCATCGCATCCGGCGACGGTGTTTTATGGTGCGAGCCTGAGCTATGCCGAGTTACGCGAGCGGGTCGATGCCTTGGCCGGCTTCCTGCAAAGCGCTTGCGGCGTCAAGCGCGGCGATCGCGTCATGATCGCGCTGCAAAACTCGCCGCAATATGTCATCGCCTACTACGCGGTGATGCGGGCGGACGCCGTGATCGTGCCGGTCAATCCGATGAACAAGACGGCTGAGATCGATTATCTCGCCGCCGACAGCGGCGCCAGGGTCGCGATCATCGGAAGCGAGCTCAACGACATATTTGCGCCGCTGGCGGGCGAAGCTATCACTCATACGATCGTCGCGCAGTATCGCGACGAGATCCCTGACGCGACGCCCTATACGTTGCCGTCATGCATCACCGAAGCGCCGTCGGAGGTGCCGCCGTCGCCGGGCTGGCATTCCTGGACATCTGCGATCGCGCAAGGCGTGCAGCCAGGCGCAATGACCGCGGGGCCGGACGATCTCATGATCCTGCCCTACACGTCGGGGACGACGGGAAAGCCCAAGGCCTGCATGCATACCCACCGCAGCGCGCTGTTCACGGCCATCCTGCAGGCACGCTGGTATGGGCTCGACGGCAGCGATGTGATGACCGGCTTCATGCCGTTGTTCCACGTCGCGGGCATGCAGGGCTCGATGAATGCCGCTGTGGTCACAGGCGCCACGCTGCTGTTGATGGCGCGCTGGGACAAGGATCTGCTGCCGGATCTGTTCGAGACCTACGGCGTGACGTTCTGGAACGCCGCGCCGACCATGATCGTCGACGTGCTCGCAAGCGTGCGGTTCCGCGATCGGTGCTTTGCAAAACTCAAGGTGCTGACCGGAGGTGGTGCGGCAATGCCGACCGCGGTGGCCGAACGGCTCAAAGGCCGCTTCGGCCTCGATTTCGTCGAAGGCTACGGCATGACCGAGACGATGTCGCCGACCCATCTCAATCCGATGGCGGCCCCGAAGCGCCAGTGCCTCGGCATTGCCGTGCACGAAACCGATGCGAGGGTCGTCGATCCCGAAAGCCTGATCGAGCTCGACGACAACGTCGTCGGCGAGATTGTCGTGCACGGGCCGCAGCTGCTGCAAGGCTACTGGAACAGGCCGCGGGCCGACGCTGAGTCCTTCATCGAGCTCTCGGGAAAACGGTTCCTGCGCACGGGCGATCTCGGCTATCGCGATGCCGACGGCTATTTCTTCGCGGTCGACCGCCTGAAGCGGATGATCAATGTCAGCGGCTTCAAGGTGTGGCCGGCCGAGGTGGAAGCCGCGATGTACCAGAACCGCGCCATCCGCGAATGCTGCATCGTCTCGGCCCCCGACGACTACCGCGGTGAGACCGTCAAGGCGCTGGTGGTGCTCGATGAAGCCGCGCGCGCGACGATTTCGGCGGACGACATCGTCGGTTGGGCTCGCGGCGCGATGGCCAGCTACAAGGCGCCGCGCGCCGTCGTCTTCGTCGATGAGCTGCCGCGCACCGCCAGCAACAAGATCAACTGGCGGCTTTTGCAGGATGCCGAATGGGGGCGGACGGCATGAATGCTGCTTGGCTGGAAAAACGGTGCAAGACCGCGTTATGCTGCGCGCGCCGGCACGCCCCTCAAGCTGCGATCCCCAGCCTCACCAGGAAATCAGGAACTCGCTGATGCGTATCGTCACTGTTGCCGCCGCCCAGATGGGCCCGATCCAGAAGGCCGACAGCCGCGAGGCCGTGGTCAAGCGCATGATCGCGCTGATGGACGAGGCGAAAGCCAAAGGCGCCGACCTGATCGTCTATCCGGAACTGGCACTGACGACGTTCTTCCCGCGTTGGTATTCGGAGGACCGGGCGGAGGCCGACATCTGGTTCGAGCGCGAGATGCCGAATGCGGCGACCAAGCCGCTGTTCGAGCGTGCGGCGCAGCATCAGATGGCGATGAATTTCGGCTATGCCGAGCTGACGCCCGACGGCCATCATTTCAACACCGCGATCCTGACCGACAAGTCCGGCAAGATCGTCGGCAAATACCGCAAGGTCCATCTGCCGGGCCACGTCGAATACGACACCGCGCGTTCGCACCAGCATCTGGAGAAGCGCTATTTCGAGCCGGGCGATCTCGGCTTCAACGTCTGGCGCGAGCTGGGCGGCATCATCGGCATGGCCATCTGCAACGACCGGCGCTGGCCTGAGACCTATCGCGTCATGGGCCTGCAGGGCGTCGAGATGGTGCTGATCGGCTACAACACGCCGTCGGTGAATGCGGAGAAGAGCGAGGAGGGCGTCGAGAAGCGGCTGTTCCACAATCGCCTCTCGGTGCAGGCCGGCGCCTATCAGAACGCGACCTGGGTGGTCGCGGTGGCCAAGGCGGGCGTCGAGGACGGCCATCCGCTGTTCGGCGGCAGCCTGATCGTCGATCCCGATGGTGAGATCGTCGCCGAGGCCAAGACGGAGGGCGACGAGGTCCTGGTTCACGCCTGCGACCTCGACGCCACCACGTTCGGCAAGACCACGATCTTCAATTTTGCCCAGCACCGCCGCATCGAGCATTACGGCCTGATCAGCAGCCAAACCGGCGCGGTGCCGCCGCCCGAGAAGTGACGCCGATGGCAGGCAACAACGCATCCGGCATTTCCCTGGGCGAGCTCGATCCGCGCGACCGCTACAAGCTGCTGTGCGGCGTGGTCGTGCCGCGGCCGATCGCGTTGGTGACGACGCTGGACGCGAACGGGGCAGTGAACGCCGCGCCCTTCAGCTTCTTCAACGTGTTTTCAGAGAGTCCGGCGCTGATCGTGCTCGGGCTCCAGCACAAGCCGGATCACAGCCCGAAGGACACGACCCGCAACATCCATCGTGACGGCGAGTTCGTGGTTCACATGGTGGACGAAGCGCTGTCTGCCGCGATGAATGATTGCGCGGTCGATTTTCCCTCCGGCGACAGCGAGGTCGCGGCGACCGGGCTTGCGACGCTTCCCTCGGTCGATGTGAAAGTGCCGCGCTTGGCCGCGGCACCCTTTGCGCTGGAATGCCGGCGTCATGTCGCGCTGAATTTTTCGCCTGATCGCGAGCTATTGGTCGGCGAGGTGCTCAGGGTTCATGCCCGGGAGGGCCTCGTCGACGAGACCAGCATGTATGTGGATCTCGACGCCTACCGGCCGATCGGCCGCATGTTCGGCAATCTCTACACGACGCAGCGGGATACGTTCGCGCTTGAGCGCGAGAGCCACGCGCAATGGCTCGCGCGGCAGGACGCCAGAGAGCTGAAGGACGCCTAGTGAGCCGAGAACTGCACCGTACCCAGCGCCATGGTGACGGCCGCCTGTGTCGGGTCGATCACGGGAATGCCAAGCGCGTCTTCGAGCGGACGGCGATGGCGCGCCATGCCGGCGCAGCCCATCACGATGGCGCGGGCGCCGTCCTCGTCGCGCAGCGCGCGGCCGACCTCGATCATCCTGGCCAGCGTGCCCTCGCCCGAGGCGGTTTCGGCAACGCTCATGTTGAGCGGCCGCTCGCCGGCGAGGCGATCGGTCAATCCCATCTGCCTGAGATAGCGCATGTGACGCGGGATCGAGCGCTGGGCGATCGCGATGACGCCGAAGGTTTCGGCACGGGCGAGCGCGGTCAGCACGCCGCACTCGGCGATGCCGAACACCGGCCGATCGGTGCCTTCGCGGCAGACCTGAAGACCGGGATCGCTGTAGCAGGCGATGACGAAGGCGGCCGACCTGTTGTCGCCCTCGACCAGTTTTCGCAGCGGCATCGCAACGCCGTCGACGTCGGCCTGGCTTTCAATGCCGAACGGCCCCTCGGCCAGCGACTGGCAGACCAGTTCCGGCCCACCCTCGAAACCGAGCGGCTTCAGCGCCTCTTCCAGCCCTTGCGTGACCGCAGGGTTGGAGTTCGGATTGATGACGAGAATGCGCGGCCGGGGCATGATGGTCTTTCCACGAAATTGCGATCACGTGCCGTAAGCCTATCACGGAGTGCCTCATGACTGAACCCACCTACGACCTGATCATCCGCGGCGGCCGCGTCGCCACCACGACCGATGTGTTCGAGGCCGATGTTGCGATCTCCGGCGAGACCATCGCAGCGATCGGCCGCGGGCTTCCGGCGGCGAAACGCGAGATCGATGCGCGCGGCAAGCTGGTGTTGCCCGGCGGCGTCGACAGCCACGCGCATATCGAGCAGTTGTCCGCGGCCGGCATCATGAACGCCGACACCTTCGAAAGCGCGACCGTCTCTGCGGCGTTCGGCGGCACCACCACGGTGATCCCGTTCGCGGCCCAGCATGTTGGCATGAAGCTGCCGCAGGTGGTCGAGGATTATCACGCGCTGGCCAAGAAGGGCGCCGTGATCGACTACGCCTTTCACATGATCATTGCGGATGCGACCAAGGAGACAATCGAGGAGCACATTCCAGCGCTGGTGAAGCAGGGCCATGGCTCGATCAAGATCTTCATGACCTATGATCGGCTCAAGGTCGACGACGAGCCGCTGCTCGACGTTCTTCTGGCCGCACGCCAGTCGGGCGCGATGTTGTGCGCCCATGCCGAAAATCACGGCATCATCGCCTGGATGGTGAAGCGCCTGCTCGCGCGCGGCTACACCATGCCGAAATACCACGCCGTCAGCCACGCTCGCGTGTCGGAGGCGGAAGCCTTCACCCGGCTGATCGGGATGGCGGCGCTGATCGACCAGCCCATCATGATCTTCCATGTGTCCACGGCCGAAGGCGCCAAGGTCATCCGCGATTCGCGCGGGCAGGGGTTGAAGGTCTTCGCCGAGACCTGTCCGCAATATCTGTTCCTCACGGCAAACGATCTCGACAAGCCGGGCGCCGAGGGCGCGAAGTGGATGTGCAGCCCGCCGCCGCGCACGCATTCCGACCAGGAAGCGCTCTGGCAGGCGCTGTCGCTCGGCGATCTCCAGACCATCTCGTCCGATCATGCGCCCTATCGCTACGACGAGACCGGCAAGCTGCGCGCCGGCCCCAATCCGAACTTCAAGCAGGTCGCGAACGGCCTGCCGGGGCTGGAGCTGCGGCTGCCGCTGCTGTTCGACGCGATGGTGTCGAAGGGCCGGCTCGGCCTGGAAAAGTTCGTGGAATTGACCTCGACGGCGCCGGCCAAGATCTACAATCTGCATCCACGCAAGGGCTCGATCGCGGTCGGCGCCGATGCCGATATCGCGATCTGGGATCCCAGCCGCGAGACCGTGATCGCCGACGAGATGATGCACGACCTCGCCGGCTACACGCCGTTCGCGGGCCGCAAGCTGAAGGGCTGGCCGGTTGGCGTACTCTCGCGCGGGCGGGTGATCATCGACGGCAACAAGTGTCTCGCGACTGCCGGCAGCGGAAAATTCCTGGCGCGGAGCGGCGGTGAGGCGGCAAAGCCGACGGGGCGGCTCGTCGCCGACATGGATCCCGAGCGGAATTTTGGGGCAAAACTGCTGTGACGGCGGATCGCGCGCGATGAAGATCGTCGTCTTCGGTGGCACCGGCTTTGTCGGCCTCAATCTTGCCGAGGTGCTGCTCGCGCGCGGGCATGACGTGACGCTGTATGACCGCGCAGAGTTGCCGCCATCCGCGCGGCGATCGCTTGCTGACTACGGTGCACGGCTCAAGGCCGTGCAGGGTGATATCACCGACGCAGACGCTATCGACGCCCTCATTGCCGCGGGCTGCGATGCGATCGTGCTGGGCGCCGCGGTGACGGCCGGCGATGAACTCGAGCGTGCCTCGACCGCGCGCGTCCTCGAGATCAACGTGATGGCGCAGATCCCGATCCTGCTCTCTGCGATACGTCATCGCGTTCGCCGTGTCGTCAATCTCTCGTCGGCATCGGCCTATGGCGCCGCGGGCGCGCGGGTCGAGATTCTCGACGAGGAAACGCCATGCGATCCGGTCTCGTTCTACGCCATCAGCAAGTTCACCTCGGAGCGCTCTGTCGCTCGCCATGCCGAGCTCTTTGGCGGCGATTTCCTGAGCGTGCGGTTGACTGCGGTGTTCGGACCGTGGGAGCGCCCCGGTTCAGTGCGCGATACACCGAGCCTCCAGTATCAGATTCTGGCCGCATTCGCTCGCGGTGAGCCGGCGATCATGCCGGAGCCGGGCATGCGGGACTGGACCTACGCGCCTGACGCTGCCGAAGCGGTCGCGATTCTGGTCGAAGCAGAGCGCCCTCGTCACCGGCTGTACAACATTTCGAACGGCGGGGTGTGGCCCGCATTGCAATGGGGCGAGGCGTTCGCGGCGTTGCATCCCGGCCTGGAGTGCCGGCTCGCGGCACCCGGAGAAAAGACCGCGATAAAGCTGCACGGGCCGGCTCGCGCGGCGCTCGCGGTGAACCGGATGGCGGATGAGTTCGGCTGGCGCGCGCGGTTCGGCTGTGCCGAGTCCGCCGCGGCGATGAGCGCCTGGTTGGCCCAGCACAAGGAGTGGATCTGACATGCGGCTGCAGGGGCGCACGGCCATCATCACGGGAGCAGCTTCGGGCATTGGCCGCGCCAGCGCAAAGCTGTTTGCGGAGGAAGGCGCCCAGCTTGCTTTGGTCGATCGCGATGCCGCCGGCCTTCAGGAGACTTTGAGCGTTGTGGGTGAGGCGACGACGCATGTCGGCGACGTCGGCGATGCCGGCTTCGCCGAGGCCGTTGTCGGCGACATCATGGCGCGGCTCGGCCGTCTCGATATCCTCATGACCGCGGCGGGCTTCTCCTGCGGCGGGACGGTGCTGACGACGAGCCCGGAAGACTGGGACGCAGTGTTCCGCGCCAATGTCGGCGGCACCTGGCTGTGGGCGCGGGCGGCGGTGCCGCAGATGCAGCGGCAAAAGGGCGGCTCGATCATCACGCTGGCATCGCAGCTTGCGATCGCCGGCGGCAAGGGCAACAGTGCCTATATCGCAGCCAAGGGCGCGATCGTCAGCCTGACCCGGACAATGGCGGTGGATTTCGCGGCCGACGGTATTCGCGTCAACGCGATTGCGCCGGGTGCGATCGATACGCCGATGCTGCGCCGCAGCTTCGCCCGTCACGCCAATTCGGAGGAGGTGCGCGAAGCCTCCCGCAATCGTCACGCCATGAAGCGGTTCGGCCAGGCGGAAGAGATCGCGCAGACCGCGT
Source organism: Bradyrhizobium japonicum USDA 6 (assembly GCF_000284375.1). Classification (NCBI taxonomy): domain Bacteria; kingdom Pseudomonadati; phylum Pseudomonadota; class Alphaproteobacteria; order Hyphomicrobiales; family Nitrobacteraceae; genus Bradyrhizobium; species Bradyrhizobium japonicum. The sequence goes on along the minus strand of NC_017249.1, from coordinate 6,570,643 downwards.
TGCATCTGGCCAGCGATGCGTCCTCGTTCACGACCGGCACCGTGATGGTGGTCGACGGAGGCTGGCTCGCGGCATGAGCGACGTGCTGACAGACCTCGAAGCGGACGTTCGCGCCGATCTCGCCAAGATCGCGCATCCCGGCGCCGCGTGGCTCGAACCGAAGATGGGACCGGACGGCAAGCCCGCGCTCGACGTGCTGATCGTCGGCGCCGGCCAATCAGGCATTGCCATCGGCTTCGGCCTGATGCGCTCGCGCGTCAACAACATCCTGCTGCTCGACAAGGCCGAGGAGGGGAAGGAGGGCCCGTGGCTCACCTATGCCCGCATGCCGACGCTGCGCAGCCCGAAGGACTATACGGGACCTGACCTCGATATCCCGAGCCTGACCTATCAGTCCTGGCACGAGGCCCGCTTCGGCAAGGAGAGCTGGCAGGCGCTGAACCTGATCCCGAGAGAGCATTGGGCGGAGTATCTGCTGTGGCTGCGGCGCACGATCGGTCTGCCCGTGCGCAACGGCCGCGAGCTTCTGGAGATCGCGCCTGCATCAGACGGCCTGCTCGCTGCGCGCGTGAAGCGTGCCGATGGCGTCGAGACGCTCTATGCCCGCAAGATCGTGCTGGCGACGGGGCAGGAGGGCATGGGCGACTGGATGATCCCCGAGCCGCTGCGGGATCTACCCGCCGGCTCTGTCGCGACCGTCGCCGACGACATTGACTTCGAAAGCCTGCGCGGCAAGCGCGTCGCGGTGATCGGCGCCGGCGCGTCCGCCTTTGACAATGCCGCGACCGCGCTGGAGGCGGGCGCGGCCGAAGTGCATCTGCTCTGCCGCCGCGCGCAGATCCAGGTGATCCAGCCCTATCGCTGGCTGACCTTTCGCGGCTTCCTGCGCCATCTCAGCGATCTCGACGATGCCTGGCGCTGGCGCTTCATGCGCAAGATCCTTGAGATGCGCGAAGGCTTTCCGCAACCGACCTACGATCGCTGCGCGCGTCACGCCAATTTCACACTGCACGAGGGCGCGCCGGTCGAGAGCGCCAGGCAGACCGATGGCGGCGTCGAATTGCACACGCCACGCGGCACGATCACGGCGGATTTCGTGATTTGCGGCACCGGCATCGACATGAACTTTGCAGGCCGCGGCGAGCTGCGCCGCTTTGCCGGCAATATCGCGACCTGGGGCGACCGCTACCAACCGCCTGCGAGCGAGCACAACGTGCGGCTCGGTCGCTTTCCCTATCTCGACGACGATTACGCCTTCACCGAGCGCGTGCCGGGCGAGACGCCGTGGATCTCCGACATCCATCTGTTCGCCATCGCCTCCACCATGAGCTTTGGTCCGTCGGGATCGTCGATCAACGCGATGACGACGGCCGTTCCCAAGCTGGTCGACGGCCTGACGCGCGGCCTGTTTCGCGCCGATGTTGAACGTCATTGGGCTTCGCTCAGCGCCTATGACGTGCCGCAGGCCGTAGTTGCGCGGCCCGCGCGAAACATAGGAGAATCGCGATGATCATCCATGCACCGCCGCGACGAAGCGCCTCCGCGGGATTGGCGCGCAACTTGCTTCTTTCTTGGCCTGCCTTGCTGGCGTACTTGCCGAAATTTTGGGGAAAACGAATGCGTTTTGTGTCTTTCAGGCCCGCGGCCTCAGTCCTCGCCACCACAGCGCTGTTGCTCATTGCCACCGCGCCTTCGCAGGCACAGACCAGGGCGGAGACGTTGCGCTATGTCACCGGCTCGGCCGTCAACACGCTCGATCCCAACATCCCCGGATCGACGCGCGAATCCTTCGCGCTGAGCATGAGCACCTATGATCGGCTGGTGGCGTTCGGCCGCAAGCAGCTCAACGGCAAATGGGTGTTCGATCTCGACACGATCACCGGCGAGCTCGCCGAATCCTACGACGTCAGCCCCGATGGCCTGAAGCTGACCTTCCGCTTGCGCAAGGACGCCAAGTTCCAGGATGGTTCGCCTGTCACGGCGGAAGACGTGAAATGGTCGCTCGATCGCTGCGTGACGGCGCCGATCCTCGGCAAGGCCCAGCTCCTGACGGGGTCGTTGACCTCGGCCGACCAGTTCAAGGTGATCGATCCCCTCACCATCGAGGTGACGCTGCCAAAGCCCGACAAGCTTGCGCTGCCGAATTTGGCGACCGTCTATCCCATGATCATCAACTCGAAGGTGGCAAAGGAGCACGCGACGGCGGATGACCCCTGGGCCACCGCATGGTTGAAGGAGCACACCGCCGGCAGCGGCGCCTATGTGGTCGAGACCTTCAAGCCCGGCGAGCAGGTCATCATCAAACGGGATGAGGCCTGGAATCGCGGTTCGGCCAACAAGCCCGCGTTCTTCAAGCGCGTGATCATTCAGTCGGTGCCGGAGCCGGCGACCCGCGCCAACCTCGTCGAGCGCGGCGATGCCGACCTCGTCGTCGATCTTCAGGCTAGCGACGTGCAGTCGCTCGAGGCCAAGGGCAAGCTCAAGGTGGTCTCGACCCCGCAGTACAATGCGATCACCTATGTCTCGATGAACAACCAGATGCCGCCGTTCGACAACGTCAATGTCCGCCGCGCGATCGCTTACGCGCTGCCCTATGACGACATGTTCAAGGCTGCTTTGTTCGGCCGCGGCGCGCCGCTGTTCGGCGCGACCTGGCCGGACGGCAAGCCGCTGAACGGCATCTATCCGTTCCAGCAGCCGGTGAAGCTCGACCTCGACAAGGCCAGGGAATATCTCAAGGCGGCCGGGCTCCCCGAGGGCTTCTCGACCACCTTCAGCTTCAACGTCGGCCAATCCTCGACCGCGGAGCCGATGGCCGCACTGGTGAAGGAGTCGCTCGGCAAGATCGGGATCAAGGTCGACATCCAGAAACTGCCGGATGCGCAGATGTCGACGCAGATCAACGAGAAGAAGCTTCCCTTCTACACCGAGGGCATCGTAGCGTGGCTGCCGTCGACCGATTACTTCTACCGCAACTTCTACACCGGCAATCAGCGCTGGAATTACAGCTCGATCAACAACCCGGATCTTGCCGCAATCGCGCAGGAGGCGCGTTTCGAGCCGGACAAGGCCAAGTATGAGGATGCCGGCCGCAAGCTCAACGCGATGCATGTCGACCTGATGCCGCAGATCATGCTGTGGCAGCCGAACCAGGATGCGGTGATGGCGTCGTCGGTCGAAGGCTACACCTACGAGTTCCACCGCCAGGTCGACTATCGCGACGTCAGCCGCAAGTGACATCGGACAACGAGAGGAGCTCCCAGAGGTGACGACCGGTCTTGGTGCAACCATGGTGCGGGCGGGCAGGCGGCTTCTGTCGTCGCTGCCGGCGTTGTTCGGTGTGCTGGTCTTCACCTTTCTCCTGATGCGGGTGCTGCCCGGCGACCCCGCCGTGTTCTTCGCCTCGGGGCCCAATGCCGGCAAGGAGGAGATCGAGCAGATCCGCAAGCAGATGGGGCTCGACAGGTCCGTGCCGGAGCAGCTCGTGTTCTATCTCTCCGACATCGGCCACGGCAATCTCGGCCGCTCCATGATGACGGGACAGCCGGTGCTGAAGGACCTGCGCGAGCGGCTGCCGGCCTCGCTGGAGCTCACCTTCACGGCGCTCCTGATCGCGCTGATCGCGGCGGTGCCGCTTGGCGTCGTCGCGGCGTTGAAGCCCGGCTCGATCGTCGATCACGGCGTGCGGCTGTTCTGCGCGCTCGGCGTCTGCGTGCCGACCTTCGTCTCGGGCCTGCTGTTGATCTATGTCTTCTACTACCTGCTCGGGCTCGCGCCGGATCCCACCGGGCGCATCGACGTCTTCACCTCGCTGCCGCCGCAGCGTACCGGCTTCCTGTCGATCGATTTCCTGCTTGCGGGTGATATCGAGGGCTGGTGGGCCGCCTGCAAGCAGCTGATCCTGCCGGCGGTGAGCATGGCCCTGTTCGTGATCGCGCCGTTGGCGCGGATCACGCGGGCCTCGATGCTGGTCTCGCTCGGCAGCGATTTCGTGCGCACCGCGCGCTCGGTCGGATTGTCCTGGCGCAAGGTGGTCGTCACCTATGCGCTGCGGAACGCGATCCTGCCCGTCATCACCATCGCCGGCATCGTGTTCTCGACCATGCTTGGCGCCAACGTCCTGGTGGAGAAGGTGTTCTCCTGGCCGGGCGTCGCTTCCTACGCGCTCGATGCGCTCTTATCCTCCGACTATGCGCCTGTGCAGGGCTTCGTGCTGCTGATGGCCAGCCTGTTCGTGCTGGTCAATCTCGTGGTCGACATCTGCTACGGCATCGCCGATCCCAGGGTGTCGATCGAATGACCAGCGCAACTCTCCGCCATTCGGTCTGGATCCTGCGCGGCAATCCGCTCACCGCCATTGCCGCGGCCGGCGTTGCGCTGTTCGTCCTGCTCGCGATATTCGGGCCGTGGATCGTGCCCTATGATCCCGTGGTCTCCAATGTCTCGGAGGCCCTTTTGCCGCCGAGCGCGGCGCATCTGGCCGGCACCGACCAGCTCGGGCGCGACGTCTTCAGCCGCCTCATCATCGCCGCGCGCCTCGATCTTGCCATTGCCGTCTCCGCGGTTGGCATCTCATTCGTGATCGGCGCCGTCGTCGGCGCGTTCTGCGGCTATGCCGGCGGCAAGCTCGACCGCGGCGTCGGCCGCTTCGTCGATGTGATGATGGCCTTTCCGCTGTTCGTGCTGGCGATGGCGATGGTTGCCGCCCTGGGCAACCGGATCGAGAACATCGTGATCGCGACCGCGATCATCAATCTTCCGTTCTACATCCGCTTCGCGCGCGCCGAGGTCAACGTCCGCCGCAATGTCGGCTGGGTGGAGGCCGCGCGTGCCTGCGGCGAGAGCCATTTCTCGGTGGTGCTGCGCTTCCTGTTGCCGAACATCCTGCCGGCGATGGCGGTGCAGATCTCGCTCAATCTCGGCTGGGCCATTCTCAATGCCGCCGGCCTGTCCTTCATCGGTCTCGGCGTCAAGCCGCCGACGCCGGAATGGGGCATCATGGTCGCGGAGGGCGCGCGCTTCATCTCGACCGGGCGGTGGTGGCTGGTGGCCTTTCCGGGTCTTGCGCTGATGATGGCCGTGCTGTGCTTCAATCTCCTCGGTGACGGGATGCGGGACATTCTCGACCCGCGGATGCGCACATGAGCGAGGAACTGCTAGGGATCAACGACCTCCACGTCTCGTTCTCGACGCGGCGCGGCATGGTCGAGGCCGTGCGCGGCGTGACGCTTTCGGTCGGGAAGGGCGAGATGCTCGGCCTCGTCGGCGAGAGCGGCTCGGGCAAGTCGGTCACCGGCTTCGCGACGACGCGGCTGCTCGATGCGGCCGGGCGCGTCACCGGCGGCAAGATCCTGTTTCGCGGGCGGGACGTCACAAAACTCAGGGGCGATGACCTCCGTCAGCTCCAGGGCGCCGCGATGTCGATGATCTTTCAGAATCCGCGGGCGGCGCTCAATCCGATCCGCGCGATCGGCCTGCAGATCGCGGATGCGATCCTCACGCATAAGAAGATATCGAAGGACGCCGCACGCGCCGAGGCGCTGGAGCTGCTGCGCGCCGTCCAGATCCGCGACCCCGAGACGCGGATGAACGCCTATCCGCACGAGCTGTCCGGCGGCATGTGCCAGCGTGTGATGATCGCGATCGCTATCTCGTGCAATCCTGCGCTGCTGATCGCCGACGAGCCGACCACCGGCCTCGACGTCACCACCCAGAAGGTGGTGATGGATCTGCTCGCAGATATTGCCGCCGCGCGCGGCATGGCGACGATCCTGATCACGCACGATCTCGGCCTCGCTGCGCGCTATTGCCGCCGCATCGCCGTGATGGAGCGCGGCCGCATCGTCGAGGAAGCGAGCCCCAAAAAGCTCTTCAGCGCACCGCAGCACGCCTATACCCGCCGCCTCGTGGCGGCATCGCCGACCGCGACGTCGCGGATCGAGGACCTCGTGACGGAAGAGGAGCGGGAGCGGCATGTGACGATCGTCAGCAAGCCAAGGCAGGAGCTGCCGCACGGGACGCCGCCGCTCCTCGAGGTGCGCAAGCTTGCCAAGCGTTTTGACCAGGGCTCCGCGGCGGTCGCGGATTTCTCGATGACGATGGCCGGCGGCGAGAGCGTCGGGCTCGTCGGCGAGTCCGGCTCCGGCAAGAGCACGACGTCGCGGATGATCTGCCGCCTGATCGACCCGAGCGAAGGCGATATCGTGTTCGACGGGCAGTCGATCGGCCACGTCGCCTCGCGCGACTTTCACCGTTCGCCCTTGCGCAAAGACATCCAGATGGTCTTCCAGGACCCGAACGAGAGCCTCAATCCACGCTTCACGGCGTTCGACTGCATCGCCCATCCCCTGATGCGGCTCGACGGCATGCGTGCGGGCGATGCGCTGCGCAAGCGTGTGGAGGAATGCGCGGAGCGGGTGGGCTTGCCGCTCGATCTGCTGCCGCGCTTTCCGCACCAGCTCTCCGGCGGCCAGAAGGCCCGCGTCGGCATTGCCCGCGCCATCGCCTGCCGGCCGCGGCTCTTGGTGCTGGACGAGCCGACCGCCGCGCTCGACGTTTCGGTGCAGGCGGTGGTGCTGCAACTGCTCGACCGTTTGCGCCGCGAGAATGACATCGCGCTGCTGTTCGTCAGCCACGATCTCAATGTCGTGCGCATGCTCTGCGACCGCACCATCGTGCTGCGTAACGGCGGCATCGTGGAGCAGGGGGAGAGCCGGGCGCTGTTCGACAACCCCAAGACCGACTACACGCGCAAGCTGGTCGAGGCGATTCCGCATATCGAGACCGGACCGGCGCTGGCGGCCGCGCTTTGACGCCTGAACCGGTCGAAATCCCGATGAGATCCCGCTGGCGAAGGCCCGGCTAGTGGCATACCATTTGCACGCCAACGGGTTCTGGTTTCACCTGCCTTTGGCCAACGATGGCCGGCATCACGGCACTACTGGGAGGATTTCATGGATCGCAGGACCGTATTGAAGGGACTGGCCGGCGCAGGCGGTCTGGCGTTGACCGGCATCTCGGCCCCGGCGATCGCACAAGGCGCCTCTGCGCGCACCCTGCGCTTCGTGCCGCAAGCCAACCTCGCCAATTTCGACCCCATCTGGGGTACACAATATGTTGTACGCAATGCTGCAGCGCTGGTCTGGGACACGCTCTACGGCGTCGATGCCAAGCTCCAGCCGCAGCGTCAGATGGTCGAGTCCGAGGAGACCACCGACGACGGCAAGACCTGGACCTTCAAGCTGCGCCCGGGTCTCAAGTTCCATGACGGCGAGCCCGTGCTGAGCAAGGACGTCGTCGCGAGCCTGTCGCGCTGGGCCGCGCGCGATCCAATGGGCCTGATGATCCTCGCTATCCAGCAGGAATTGACTGCGGTCGACGACCGCACCTTCAAATGGGTCCTGAAGCAGCCTTTCCCGAAAATGCTGTACGCGCTGGCCAAGAACAACGCGCCGTGCTCGTTCATCATGCCCGAGCGCATCGCGAAGACCGATCCATTCAAGCAGATCACCGAATATGTCGGCTCGGGTCCGATGAAGTTCGCCAAGAGCGAATGGGTGCCCGGCGCCAAGTCGGTGTTCGAGAAGTTCACCGATTACGTGCCGCGACAGGAGAAGGCGTCGTGGCTTGCCGGCGGCAAGAACATCCTGGTCGATCGCGTCGAGTGGCTGGTGATGCCGGATCCGGCCACCGCCGCCGCCGCCTTGCAGAACGGCGAGGTCGACTGGTGGGAGAACCCGATCTCCGATCTCGTGCCCGTGCTGAAGAAGAACAAGAACATCAACGTCGATATCGGCGATCCCCTCGGCAATATCGGCTCCTTCCGCATGAACCATCTGCACCCACCCTTCAACAATGTGAAGGCGAGGCGCGCGGTTCTGATGGCGTTGAGCCAGGAAGACTATATGCGTGCGCTGGTCGGCGACGATGATACGTTGTGGAAGCCGCTGCCCGGCTTTTTTACGCCGGACACACCGCTCTACACCGAGTTGGGCGGCGAGATACTGAAAGGAAAGCGCGATTTCGATGCGGCCAAGAAGCTGCTCGCCGAGAGCGGCTATTCCGGCCAGCCGGTCACATGCGTGGTCGCGCAGGACCAGTCGATCACGAAGGCGCAGGGCGACGTCACCGCGGATCTGCTCAAGAAGCTCGGCATGAATGTCGATTTCGTCGCGACCGATTGGGGCACGGTGGGCGCGCGCCGCGCGATGAAGACACCGCCGGGGCAGGGCGGCTGGAATATGTTCCACAGCTGGCACGCCGGCGCCGATTGCATCAATCCGGCCGCCTACACCGCCATCCGCGCCAATGGCGACAAGGCCTGGTTCGGCTGGCCCAACAGCCCGAACACCGAGAAGGAGATCACGGCCTGGTTCGACGCCAAGAATCTTGAGGAGGAGAAGGCCGCGATCGGGCAGGTCAACAAGGCGGCACTCGAGGATGTCGTCTACGCGCCGACGGGCTTCTTCCTGACCTACACGGCCTGGCGCAAGAACGTCTCCGGCATCACCAAGGGGCCGCTGCCGTTCTTCTGGAACGTGTCGAAATCCGCATGATGGTACGCTGAAGCCAGATGCTCTCTTACATCCTCCGTCGTATCGTCTCGACCTTGCCGGTGATGGCAATCGTCGCGCTGTTCGTGTTCAGCCTGCTCTACATCGCGCCGGGTGATCCCGCCGTGGTGATCGCGGGCGATCAGGCGAGCCCGGAGGATGTGGAGCGCATTCGCCAGGGCCTCGGCCTCGACCGGCCCTTCCTGATCCAGTTCGGAAGCTGGGTCTGGCGCATCCTGCACGGCGATCTCGGCACCTCGATCTTCACCAACCTTCCGGTCTCCGCGATGATCGGACAGCGTCTCGGACCGACGCTGTCGCTGATGACCGTCACGCTGCTGCTCACGATCGTGGTCGCGGTGCCGCTCGGCGTGGTGGCGGCGTGGAAGGCGGGAAGCCTGATCGACCGCGCCATCATGGCGTTCGCCGTGTTCGGGTTCTCGCTGCCTGTGTTCGTCGTCGGCTATGTCCTGGCCTACATCTTCGCGCTGGAGCTCGAATGGCTTCCCGTGCAGGGCTACACGCCGCTCACGGAGGGCTTCTGGCCATGGCTGCAAAACCTGATCCTGCCGTCGATCGCGCTGGGCTGCGTCTACATCGCGCTGATCGCGCGCATCACGCGTGCCACCATGCTCGAAGTCTTGCAGCAGGACTATATCCGCACCGCGCGCGCCAAGGGCCTCGGGCAGGGCGGCATCCTCTTCGTTCACGCGTTGAAGAATGCCGCCGTCCCGATCGTGACCGTGATCGGGATCGGCATCGCACTCCTGATCGGCGGCGCGGTCGTCACGGAAAGCGTGTTCGCGATTCCCGGCCTCGGCCGGCTCACGATCGACGCGATCCTGCGCCGCGACTATCCCGTCATCCAGGGCATCGTGCTTCTCTTCAGTTTCGTCTACGTCCTCGTCAATCTGATGATCGACGTCGTCTATACGCTCGTTGACCCGAGGATCCGCTATTGACCGATACGACCGTCACTCCGCAAGCGCTGCCGGCCGGCTTCGTTCTCGCGCCGCAACTGCCTGAAATCCTGCGGCCAGTCACGATCCGGCGCGGTTTCATCGGCCTCTTGCGCGGCCATCCCACCGTCGCGATCGGCGGTGCGCTGCTGCTGACGCTGGTTCTGATCGCGATCTTCGCGCCGTATCTCTGGACCGTCGATCCGACCGCACTCGCGCCCGCAAAGCGCACGCGTGCGCCCTCGGCGCTCTACTGGTTCGGCACCGACGTGCTCGGCCGCGACATCTATTCGCGCGTGATGTTCGGCGCGCGGGTCTCGCTCACGGTCGGCCTGTCGGTTGCGATCCTCGCATCCGCCGCGGGCCTCGCCATCGGCATCGTCTCCGGCTTCATCCGCTGGGCGGATGGCATCTTGATGCGCTTCATGGACGGATTGATGTCGATCCCGCCGATCCTGCTTGCGATTGCGCTGATGGCGCTGACGCGCGGCAGTGTCGGCAACGTCATCGTTGCCATCACCATCGCCGAGATCCCGCGGGTTTCCCGTCTTGTCCGTAGTGTGGTGCTGTCGCTGCGCGAGCAGCCCTATGTGGACGCCGCGGTCGCCTGTGGCACGCGCACGCCGATGATCATCCTGCGCCACATCCTGCCCAACACGCTGGCTCCGATGCTGGTTCAGGCGACTTACATCTGCGCCAGCGCCATGATCACGGAAGCGATCCTGTCCTTCATCGGGGCGGGCACGCCGCCGACCATTCCGTCCTGGGGCAACATCATGGCCGAAGGCCGCGCGCTGTGGCAGGTCAAGCCCTACATCGTGTTCTTCCCGGCGGCGTTTCTCTCCGTCACCGTGCTCGCCGTGAACCTGCTCGGCGACGGCCTTCGCGATGCGCTCGATCCGCGCATGGCCAAGACCCTCTGATGTCGAGAGGCTGATCGCGATGGCTTTGCTCGAAGTCGAGAACCTCCAGACCCACTTTCGCACGCCCGGCGGCATCAACCGCGCGGTCGACGGCGTGTCCTTTCATGTCAACGAAGGCGAGACGCTCGCCATCGTCGGCGAATCCGGCTGCGGCAAGTCGGTGACCTCGATGTCGCTGATGCGGCTGATTCCGGAGCCGCCGGGCAGGATCGCAGGCGCCGTCCGCTTTGCGGGCAGGGACCTGCTGCAACTGTCCGATCGCGAGATGCGCGCGATCCGCGGCAACGACATCTCGATGATCTTTCAGGAGCCGATGACGAGCCTCAATCCGGTTCTGACGGTCGGCCGCCAGATCCGCGAGACGCTGATGATCCATCAGGGCCTCGACAAGCAGGCGGCCGAGGCGCATGCGATCGAGATGCTGACGCTGGTCGGCATTCCCGAGCCGAAGCGGCGCGTGCGCGAATTTCCGCACCAGCTCTCCGGCGGCATGCGCCAGCGCGTGATGATCGCGATCGCGCTGGCCTGCAATCCAAAACTCCTGATCGCGGACGAGCCGACCACGGCGCTCGACGTGACCATCCAGGCGCAGATCCTGAAGCTGATGCTCGATCTCAAGCGCCGGGTCGGTGCGGCGATCATCCTGATCACCCACGATCTCGGCGTCGTCGCCGAGATCGCCGAGCGAGTCATGGTGATGTATGCCGGCCGCAAGGTCGAGGAGGCGCCGGTGGCCGAGCTGTTCCGCTCGCCGCGCCATCCCTATACGCAGGGCCTGCTCGGCGCTGTGCCGCGGCTCGGCTCGTCTCTAACGGGCACCGCGCGGCGGCTGGCCGAAATCCCGGGGCAGGTGCCTGATCTGCGCAAGCCCATCATCGGCTGCGTCTTTGCCGGCCGCTGCGCGCTCGCGACCGATCTCTGCCGCCAATATGCGCCTGGGCTCGAAGAGAAGGCGCCCCGCCACGTCGCCGCCTGCCACTACGCCGCCAAGGGGGCCATCGCGGCATGAGCCCTCCGCTGCTCCAGGTCAACGACCTCAAGAAGCATTTTCCGGTAAAAAAGGGCCTGTTCGGCCGCAAGTCCGAATATGTCTATGCCGTCGACGGTGTCTCGTTCGAAATCGCGAAGGGCGAGACGCTGTCGCTGGTCGGCGAGTCCGGTTGCGGCAAGTCGACGGTCGGCCGCGCCATCCTGCGGCTGTTCGACATCACCGCGGGCCAGGTGATCCTCGACGGCCAGCGCATCGACGACGCGCATCCGAGCACGATGCGCCAGATGCGCCGCCGCGTGCAGGTGGTGTTCCAGGATCCGTTCTCGAGCCTCAATCCGCGCATGCGCGTGCGCGACATCCTGGCCGAGCCGATCCGCAATTTCGGCCTCGCCAAGTCGGCAGCCGATCTAGAGACCCGTGTGACGGCGCTGATGGACACCGTGCGGCTGCCGCGCGAGGCGCTCAACCGCCGGCCGCACGAATTCTCCGGCGGCCAGCGTCAGCGCATCGGTATCGCGCGGGCGCTCGCCGCCGAGCCCGAGCTGATCGTCTGCGACGAGGCGGTCTCCGCGCTCGACGTCTCGGTCAAGGCGCAGATCGTCAATCTCCTGCAGGACCTGCAGCGCGAGTTCGGCCTGGCGCTGCTGTTCATCAGCCATGACCTCGCGATTGTCGAGCATATGACCCACCGCGTCGCGGTGATGTATCTCGGCAAGATCGTCGAGGTCGCGCCACGCCGCGAGATCTTTGCCGCGCCAAGGCATCCCTATACCAAGGCGTTGCTCTCCGCGGTCCCGCTGCCCGAGCCCGGCGCCCAGCGCAATCCCATCATCCTCAAGGGGGACGTGCCGAGCCCGATCAACCCGCCGAGCGGGTGCCGCTTCCACACCCGTTGCCCATACGTCTTCGATCGCTGCCGGACGGAGGAGCCGACGCTGCGTTCGACCGGGCCTGAGCAATGGGTGGCCTGTCACCTCGAAGAGGCGCCGTAGGCCCTTCAACCCTGGCGGCGCAGGAAGCCCGTGATCGTGACTTTCTCCCAGATGCCGGCTGCGGCGAAGGGATCGGCGCGGTTGAAGGCTTCGACCTCGGCGCGGCCGGGCGCCTCGATCAGGAACAGGCTGCCGATCATGTTCGCGCCATCGTCGGAGACCAGCGGCCCCGACATCACGATCTTGACGCCGAAGCGCGATGTGTCGCTCAGGAAGGCCTTGTGCGCGTCGTAATTGGCGAGCCGGGTCGGCAGCGCGCCGGTGCGGTCGAGGGCGTGAATGGCGAACAGCATGATGTCTCCGTTGACGTGTCGGTGTTCTTGGGACGCTTCTTGGGACGGCCGCGAAGGCGGCCGTCCGCGCTTGTGATCAGCGGTTGGGCTACTTGGCGCCGAGCTTGCCGGCGTCCTCGAAGGTCGGGCAGGTCCGCTGCTCCAGCGGTACGTCGAACGGCTGGTAATTGTCCTTGGTGATAACGGTCGGCTTCAGCACGATCTCGGCGATGACAGGCTGGTTGCGCAAGCTGCGGATCGCCATCATGGTGCCCAGGCACCCTTGCGCAAATCCGTTGTAGTCGCCGCTCGCAAGCAGCTTGCCGGACTTGATCGCGTCGATCGCCTCCTTGGTGCCGTTGATGCCGATCACCTGCGCCTTGCGATTGGCACCGTCGAGCGCCTCGATCGCGCCGACCGCCATGGCGTCGTTGGCCGCCAGCACCCCGTCGATCTGCGAATTCGACTGCATCAGGTTTTCCATGACCTGGAGCGCCTGCAGCCGCTGGTAGTTGCCGGGCTGCGAAGCCAGCAGCTTGGCGCCCGAATTCTCCTTCAGCGCGTCGTTGAAGCCGCGGACGCGATCGACATTGGTCAGCGAGCCTTTGACGCCCTCGATGATGACGATGTTGCCCTTGCCGCCGAGTGTCTTGAGCATGAAGCGCGCGGTTTCGAGGCCAAGGCTGTAATCGTCGGCACCGACGAAGGAGAGGAACTTGCCGCCGGCGGAGCGGTCGGTGATGTTGACGACGGGGATTTTGGCTTCGTTGATCTTCTCGACGCCCGGCACCATCGCCTTGTAGTCGACCGGCGTGAAGACGATTGCGCTCGGCTTCTTCACCACGACGTCCTCGATCTGGCTGAGCTGCTCGGGGATCGAATCCGGCTTGGTCGGAATGTATTGCAGCGTCTTCGCGTTCAGCGCTTTCGCCATGTTGTCGGCACCGACCCGCACCGTCTGGAAGAACGGATTGGTCTGGTTCTTTGTGAACACGGCGATGGTCTCGCCGTCGGCGCGCGCTTGCGTGGTGAACGCGGCCGCCAGCAGCAGCGGCAGCGCCAGATAACCCAGTGTCTGTTTCATGTAGCCTCCATCCCTCATTTTGCTTGTTGGATTTCTAACAGTTCATTGCGCGCGTCGGCGGGTCTTCATGTCGAGCCAGACCGCGAGAATGACGATGATGCCGGTGACCAGCGGCTGCCAGTTGGCGCTGACCGACAACAGGTTCATGCCGTTCAGCACCAGCGTCAGGATCAGCGCGCCGATGAAGGTGCCGAACACGGTGCCGACCCCTCCGAACAGCGAGGTTCCGCCGATCAGCACGGCCGCGATCGCGGGCAGCGTCAAGCTTTCGCCGATGTCGGCTTCGGCCGAATTGAGGCGCGACAGGAAGATGATCGAGGCCAGCCCCGCCATGGTGCCTGATACCGCGTAGACCAGCAGCAATCGCCGTGCGACCGGAATGCCGGAGAGGCGGGCGGCGACCGGATTGGCGCCGATCGCATAGATCTCCTGACCCCAGATCGTGCGTTGCGCGAACAGCGTCCCGATCCCGAGGAACACCAGCAGCAGATAGACCGGGATCGGTAGGCCGAACAAATAGCCGCTGCCGATCTGGCGGAAGCCGGCCGGGAAGCCGTGCAGGGTTTCGCCCGCCATGTACCAGTAGGTGAGGCCGTTCAGCACCCAGAGCATGCCATAGGTGGCGATGAAGGAGGGGATGCGCAGCGCGGTGACCATGATGCCGTTGAGCAGGCCGACGATGCCGCCGCAGGCGAGCCCGGTGAGGATGCCGAGCGCCGGCGAGCCGGTCTTGTGGATCACGGTGCCGGCGATACAGGCCGACAGCGCGACATTGGCGCCGACGGAGAGATCGAGGCCGGCGGTGAGCACCACCAGCGTCAGGCCCGAGGCGATGAAGAAGGTCAGGCTCGCTTGTCTCAGCACGTTGAGGATGTTGCCGAGGCTCAGGAAGGAATCGCTGAGCACGGCCAGCACCGCGCAGATCAGCAGCGCCGCGAGCAGGCGGTAGAACACCTGGATCGCGTCCTGCGACAGGAACGAGCGGGGCGGCGAGAGGGCCTCTTTGGAGATGTCGGTCATGCGCGGCTCCTGAGGCCGTCGAGGAACAGAGCGACGATGACGAGGACGCCGACGCTTGCGACCTGCACCGAAGAGGGCATCGAGATCAGGTTGAGCCCGTTGCGAAGCACGCCGACCGCGATCACGCCGAGCAGGGTGCCAAGCAGCCAGCCATTGCCGCGCTCGAACGAGGTGCCGCCGACCGCGACGGCTGCGATGGCATCGAATTCGAGGCCGAGGCCGGCGGTGGGATGGCCGGAATTCATGCGCGCGGTCATCAGCAGGCCCGCGATGCCGGCCATGGCGCCGCCGATCGCATAGACCGCGATCAGCAGCTTGTTTGGCGAGAGGCCGGCATAGCGCAGCGCCTCGCGGTTGCCGCCGAGCGCGAAGATGTAGGTGCCGAAGCGGGTGTGGTAGAGCAGTCCGTGGAAGGCCGCGTAGGTCACCAGTGCCATCACGATGGGCATCGGCACGCCGAGAAGTGTCGCCGAATAGATGTCGCGCACGCTGTGGGGGATGCCGACCACGCTCTGGCCGTCGCTGACGATCAGCGACAGGCCCTGCGCCATGCCGAGCGTGCCGAGTGTCGCGACGAAGGGCGGAATGCCGATGATGGCGACCAGCCAGCCGTTGGCGAAGCCGAAGGCTGCGCCGACCAGAAGCCCGGCGCCGAGGCCCAGCAGCATCGACTTGGTCGCGAGCGACACGATGGCGACGCAGAGCGAGGTCAGCGTCAGCACCGCACCCATCGACAGGTCCAACCCCTCGGTCATGATGATCAAGGTCATCGGCAGCGCCAGCATGGTCAGGATGGTCGATTGCACCAGCACGTTGGAGAGGTTGGCGACCGACAGGAAGCCGGGCGCGACCGCACTGAACAGCGCGATCAGCAGCACCAGCACAATGGCAACGCCGGGAATGCGCTGCAGCGGATTGGGTTGTGAGACGACTGCGGCTTCACGCATGATGCATCCCCAGTCGCACGATGTTCTCCTCGGTCAGCTCGCTGCGGGTCAGGTGTCCGGCGATGCGACCCTCGCGCATCACATAAGCGCGGTCGCAGACATGGCAGATCTCGACCTGCTCGGACGAGATCATCAAGGCCGCCGCGCCTTCGGCGACCAGCCGGTCGATCAGCGCAAAGATCTCGGACTTGGCGCCGATGTCGATGCCGCGCGTCGGCTCGTCGAAGATGAAGAGCTTCGAGCCGGCCGCCAGCCACTTGCCGATCACGACCTTCTGCTGGTTGCCGCCCGAGAGCAGGCCGACGGTCTGGCGCGCGCTTGGCGTGGCAATGCGCAACTGCCGGATCAGGCTGTCGGAGGTGCGCTGCGCGCTGCGCTGATCGAACAGGCCGCTCGGGAACAGCTTCTTCAATGCCGACACGACGAGATTGTCGCTTACCGACCGCAGCAAGGCGAGGCCCTCGCTCTTGCGGCTCTCCGGAATCAGCGCGATGCCGCGGCGGGCGGCAAGGTCAGGCTCGCCGGAGATGGCCTTGCCGTCGAAAATGATCTCGCCTGATGTCACGGCATCGGCGCCGAAGATGGCGCGGGCGACCTCGCTGCGGCCGGAACCGACGAGGCCGCACAGGCCGACGATCTCGCCCCGGCGCACCTCGATGTTGATGTCGGAGATGCCGGTCGACGAGCTCAAGCCCTTGACCTCGAGCAGCAGCTCGCCGGGCTTGTCGGCAAAACTGCGCGGATAGGTCATGTCGACGTTGCGGCCGACCATCATGCGGACGAGCTGGTCCGGCGTGACGTCTGCGGGGCGAACGCCATCGATGCGGCGGCCGTCGCGCATCACCGTGATGCGGTCGCCGAGCGCGAACACCTCCGCCATCCGGTGCGAGATGTAGACGATGGACACGCCGTCGGCCTTCAGCCGCGCGATCAGGGCGAACAGCAGCTCGGTCTCGCGGTCGGACAGCGCCGCCGTCGGCTCGTCCATGACCAGGATGCGCGCGTTCTGGCTGATCGCCTTCGCGATCTCGACCATCTGCTGCTGTGCCACCCCTAACTTGTCGACGGTGGTGGAGGGATCGATGTCGAATCCGATCGTGCCGAGCACGCGCCTCGCGTCGGCCAGGATCTTGCGGCGGTCGATGGTGCCGGGAATGCGGCCCTTCGGCTCGCGGCCAAGGAAGATATTTTGCGCGATATCGAGATGGGGGACCAGCGAGAATTCCTGGAAGATCACGGCGATGCCGAGCTTCTGCGCATCCGCGGTCGAAGAGATCGCGACCTTGTTGCCCTCATAATAGAACTCGCCGGCATCGGCGCGGTAGGCGCCGCACAGCACCTTCATCAGGCTCGACTTGCCGGCGCCGTTCTCCCCCAACAGCATATGGACTTCGCCGGGGAAGACGGCGAAAGACACGTCATCCAGCGCCTTGACGCCGGGAAACTCCTTGCTGATGCCGCGCAGCTCCAGCAGCGGCGTGGGTGAGGCGGGCTCGATGGCCAATGCGGCGCTGCTCATGCGTGCACTCCGCTCGCAAAGATCTTTCCGGGATTCATCAGTCCATCAGGATCGAGCGCGGTCTTGATCGACTTCATCACGTCGACGGCCTCGCCGAGCTCGTCAGCGAGATAGTCGATCTTGCCGAGCCCGATGCCGTGCTCGCCGGTGCAGGTGCCGTCCATGGCGATGGCGCGGGCGACCATGCGGGCCTGAAGCGCCTTGGCGCCCTCGGCCTCGTCCGGCTTGGCCGGGTCGATCAGGATCAGCATGTGGAAATTGCCGTCGCCGACATGGCCGACGATCGGGGCGGTAAAGCCGTGCTCGTCCGCGTCGCGCCTGGTCTCGGTCAGGCATTCGGCCAGCCGCGAGATCGGCACGCAGACATCGGTGATCACGGCGCGTGCGCCGGGCCGCAGGCCCAGGCCCGCATAAAGCGTGTTGTCGCGGGCGTGCCAGAGCCGGCTGCGGTCTTCCTGCGCCTTGGCCCAGGCGAAGCCATGGCCGCCATGGTCGGCGGCGATCGCCTGCGCGGCTTCGGCCTGCTCGGCAACGGAGGTCTCGGAGCCATGGAATTCGAAGAACAGGGTGGGGGCTTCGCGATAGCCGAGCTTCGCGTAGGCGTTGATGCCGCGCATCATGACGTCGTCGAGCAGCTCGATGCGTGCCACGGGGATCGCGGACTGGATCACGGAGATCGCGGTGTCCACGGCATCGTGCAGGGTGTCGAAGCTGCAGACAGCGGCCGAGATCGCCTGCGGAACCGGGTGCACTTTCAAGGTGACTTCGGTGATGACGCCGAGCGTACCCTCCGCGCCGACGAGCATCCGCGTCAGGTCATAGCCGGCGGCCGATTTGCGCGCGCGCCTTGCGGTCCGGATCACGCGCCCGTCGGCCAGCACCACCTCCAGCGCCATGACATTGTCCTTCATGGTGCCGTAGCGCACTGCCATGGTGCCGGACGCACGCGTGGAGGTCATGCCGCCGATCGAGGCGTCGGCACCCGGGTCGATCGGAAAGAAAAGTCCGGTGCCGCGCAGCTCCGCATTGAGCTGCTTTCGCGTGATGCCGGGCTGCACCACGACGTCCATGTCGCTCTCGTGCACCGTCAGCACCTTGTTCATGCGCGCGAAGTCGAAGCAGACGCCGCCGGCGACCGCGGCCGCATTGCCTTCGAGCGAGGTGCCCGCACCGAACGGGACGATCGGCATGCCCGCGCTGGCGCAGAGCTTCACGATGTCCGCAACCTCCCGCGTGGTTTCGGGGAAGACCACGATGTCCGGCGGCAAATTGCGATAATGCGATTCGCTCTGCCCGTGCTGATCGAGCACGCCGCGCGCAACGCTCGCGCGCGGGCCGATCATGCCGGTGAGGCGATCGGCCAATATGCTCGTGCTGACCCGCGGTCCCATCCTTGCTCCTCGTCTGCTCCCTGTTGCCGGACTCTTGTTGGTCCTTCGTTTAGCCTAGGCGGCTCTCGCATTGCTCGCGACCTGCTTCAGGCCGAAATCGTAATTGAGGTGGAAATAATCGCGCTCCACCATGCGACCATCCGGCGCACGGCCGGCGGGGTGGCCAGTGAATTCGCGGATCAGGCTGTCCTTGACGCCGAACACCACGTCGCTGTCGAGATATTTGTCGCCGGCGACGAACACATGGGTCACGAGCTGCTCGAAACCGGGCGCCGAGATCATGAAATGCACGTGCGCGGGGCGCCAGGGATGGCGGCCCTGTACCTCCAGCATCTCGCCGACGGGGCCGTCATGCGGGATCGGATAGGCGGCCGGCTTGATCGACCAGAAATGGAAACGGCCATTGGCGTCGGTATGGAAGCGCGCGCGCATCGCGAGATCGCCGATGTCGTCGAGCTGCTGCACGTCGTAATAGCCGTCGTCGTCGGAATGCCAGACATCCACGATGGCGCCCGCAAGCGGTTGTCCGTCGACGGTCGAGACCGAGCCGGTGACCAGCATCGGATCGCCTTCCATCGGCCCCGAGATATCGGCGCCGCTGTCCTTCTCCGGCGCGGCCTGGACGAAGAACGGGCCGAGCACCGTCGTCTCGGTCGCACCTTCCGGCACGGGATGGTTGATCGCGTCGACCAGCATGGAGACGCCGAGCGTGTCGGACAGCAGGATGAACTCCTGGCGCTTGTCGTCGCACATGTGACCGGTGCGTGTCAGGAAATCGATGCCGTATTCCCATTCCTTCTGGGTCGGCCGGATCTCACGGACGAAGGCATGAAGGTGGCGCACCAGCGCCTCGCTGACCTCTTTGATGCGTGGATCGGCTGCGTCCTTGATCCGCTCCAGCACCGCGTCGGTGATCGTAGTCTCGTTGAAATTGCGCATCGGTGTCTCCGCGATCAGAGTTTGGGCTCGCCAAGCCCGGACAGACGTTCCAGGTGCTTGACGGTCGCGATGAAGTCGGTGTCGCCGTCGCCCTGCGCGACCAGCGAGCCATAGGTCTCGCGCACCTGTGCCGCGAGTTGCAGCGGCACGCCTACGGCGTGGCCGGCGCCGAGGATGAGATCGAGATCCTTGGCCATCTGCTTGCACGAGAAAGTCGACTCGAAATCGCGTGTCCGCAGCGGTGCGGTCTTGTACTTCACCATCGGCGAGGCGACCGCGCTATCGTCGAGCACCTTCAAGATGTCCTGCCAGGCGATGCCGCCCTTGCGCGCCAGTGCCAGGCTCTCGGCCATCATCGCCGCCGACACCGCGATCATCAGATTGACCGAGAGCTTTGCGTAGCGCGCTTCCTCGGCCGGCCCGAGATAGGTCTGGGCGCGGGTGAAGGCGGCGAACAGCGGCTTGGCGTTGTCGAAGGCATCTTTCGGCCCGGAGACGAAGCATGTCAGCGCACCCGTGTGAACGATGCTGGCATTGCCGGAGACCGGCGAACGCAGATAGGCAATGCTGCGGGCTTGAGCAGCGGCCGCAACTTCGGTGGAAGCCTCGACGCTCACGGTGCTGGTCTCGATCAGAACCGATCCGGCCGCCATCGCGGCGATCAGGCCGGCGGGGCCGAGCAGCGCGCCGCGCAAGGCGGCGTCATCCGGCAGGGACGTGATGACCGCGGCCTTGCCGCTCACGGCTTCGGCGGGCGAAGCGGCAATCGAAATGCCTTGCGCACGCGCCTCGTTGATCCGGGCTGCGCTCTGATCGAATGCGGTCACTGCGTAGCCGGCCTTGGCGACGAGCGCCGACATCGGCAGGCCCATCTTGCCGATCCCGATGAAAGCGACATTCCTTGAAGCGTCGGTCATTGATTTCATCCGTTGGCGCCTTCAGGCGGCGCGTCCCTGTCGTTCGATGTCCTGTACCAGCCGCCGGCCGGATTGGGCCAGCAGGTCCTTCTTCGTCTCCAGCCCCTCGACCAGCAGCCGGCCGTCCCGCTTCTTCCAGGTGCCGCCGATCATCACAGCCTCGACATTGGCAAGGCTCGTCTGCATCACGACGGTCGCGACGGGATCGTGCACCGGGACAAGGTTGAGATCCGATGCGTCGATGACGACGAGATCAGCGAGCTTGCCCGGTGTCAGCGAGCCGATCTGGCCCTCGCGGCCGAGCATGCGTGCGCCTTCGGTCGTGATCCAGCGCAGCGCCTCGCGGACGGGAATCGTGGTCGTCGCCGGAATGGTGCCGCTCACTGTGCGCGACTCCGCATTGTCGAGAGCCCGCTGCATCGACAGCGCGACGCGCGCGACGGAGAAGAGATCGCCGGCCAGCACGGATTCGAGATCGATCCCGATCGTCGGTCGCACGCCGCGCTTGAGCAGCCGCCCGGTAATCGGAAAGCCGTGGCCCTGGATCATCTCGTTCTCGGGCGTCACCGAGAAGGACACGCCGAGGTCGACCATCTTGTCGAGAAGATCGTCGGGCAGATCGTTGCCATGGACGATGTTGATGCCGGCGCCGACGAGGCCGGCCTCGATCAACTTCTCCCAGCCGCCGGGCGTCTTGGCCGGACCGCCGCCCTGATGCATGGATGCGATCAGGTTGAGTTCGCGCGCGAGACGGAAATCATGCATGGCGACGTCGAGCGTCGAATAATGCGGACCCAGGATGGCAAGCCCGAGCGTGACGAGGCCATCGCGGTCGGCGAGGGGACCGGCCAGTAGCCGCTCGACCTCGCGGCGCGGATGCGGAATCTCGGAGAAATGCGGCTCGCCGGGCTTCGGCTCGGGTTTTGGCGAGCCGTGGAAGAAGGCGGCGCGGATGCCGCTCTCGATCAGGCCGCGCACGGCGGCGTCGGTATGGTCAAGCGTCGGATTGTTGTGGCACCAGTCGACCAGCGTGGTGGTGCCGCAATTGATCTGGTTCAGCGCACCGGCGAGGGTCGCAATGTAGATGTCGTCGGGCCGGAACACGGTCGCGAGCCCGGCATGCATGCGGCGGAAATATTCCAGCAGCGTCCAGTTGGCGGCATAGCCGCGCAACGCGGTTTGCCAGGTGTGCATGTGCGCGTTGATGAGGCCGGGGATGACGATGCGCCCGGTGCCGTCCACGATCTCGGTTTCGGAAGCGCCGCTGCCGAGGTCGATCGATGGACGCACGTCGACGATGCGGCTGCCCTCGACCAGCACATCGCCGGCGTTGAGGTCGCCAATCGCCTCATCCATGCTGATGATGACCGCGGATTTGATCAGCGTGCGCCGCATCGCTTCAGGCCGCCGCTTTGATGGTAACAGGCGGCTCGCCGGCCCAGGCGCGGGCAATCAATTCGCGGATGGCATTGCGCTCGAGCGGCCGCGGATTCCAGTAGGCGTTGGTGACGGCGAGATCGGCCGCCTTGTCGATGCCGCTCTCGGGCATGCCGATGTCGCGCAACGCCAGCTTCGCGCCCAGCCGCTTCGCGAGGTCGTAGAGTCCCTGGGACGCATCGGTCGCGCCGATCGCGCGCGAGATCCGCGCCATCGCATCGGGCACCGCCGGCGCGTTGTAGGCGAGCGCATGCGGCAGCACGATGGTGTGGGTCTCGGCATGCGGCAGGTCGAAGGTGCCACCGAGCGTGTGGCAGAGCTTGTGATGCAGCGCCATGCCGACGGTGCCGAGGCAGACGCCGCACAGCCAGGCGCCGTAGAGTGCTTCGGTGCGAGCCTCGCGGTCATCGCTCTTGGCGGCAATCACGGGCAGGGCGCGAGCCAGCGCGCGGATGCCTTCTTCCGCCATCAGCGATGTCACGGGATTGGTGTCACGGGCATAGAGCGCTTCCACCGCATGCGCGATCGCGTTGATGCCGGATGTTGCAGCCAGGCTCGCCGGCAGCGTCAGGGTGAGGTCGACATCGTAGATCACGGTCTCCGGCAGCACGGCGGCGTCGCGCACCGTCGTCTTCAGGCCGTTCTCGGTCTGGCCGACGATCGGCGTCATCTCCGAGCCGGCATAGGTGGTGGGAATGCAGAGCTGGTTGATGCCGGTGCGCAAGGCCAGCGCCTTGCCAAGGCCGGTGGTCGATCCGCCACCGAGCGAGACGACGCAGTCCGCCTCGCATGCTTTCATCGCCGCGAGCGCGCGCTCCGTGACCTCGACCGGCGTATGCATGGTCGCGCCGGGAAAGATGCCGGCGTAGAGCGGGCCGAGGGCTGCGCCGAGGCTCTTGCCTTGCGCCTCCTGCTGCGGCGTCGTCAGCACCAGCGCGCGCTTGCCGCCGAGCCGCTCGATCTCGGCTTTGGCCGAGGCCAGCGTTCCGCTGCCGAACACGACGCGGCAGGGCAGGTTTTCAAAGGTGAACGAACCGATCATGCGCCGGTCTCTTTGATGGGATAATCGACCTGGAAGCGTCCGATCCGCAAGTCGCCCAGCGCCTCGCGGACGCGCAAATGTTCCGGGTGGGTGGCATAGGCGGCGAGTGCGGCCTGGTCGGTGAATTCGGAGAACAGCACCACGTCGCAGGCGTAGTCGACATCGCTGACGTCGACGCCGACCTCGATGTGGGTGAGGCCGTCGATCCGGCCCCGCAGGCCCTCGAACAGGGTCTTGACCTTGGAACGCGCCGCGGAGCGCTCCGCGGGCGTCTCCCCGCGTAGCCGCCACATCACGATGTGCCTGATCGGGCCCGACATTTCCCAGTTTCCTCGCCTGCAATCTTGCTTGTGTTCTGGCCATTTTGACTTGCGGGATGTGGAAATAAAGGTCAATATTTGTAAGTCTCTTTTTCTAAAAGTGGAAAAATGGATCGCCTGCTGCAATTGGAGGTGTTCTCCAAGACGGCCGAGCTCGGCAGCCTGTCAAAAGCCGCCGAGGCCTTGCGCATGTCGAATGCGGCGGCGAGCCGCCATCTCAGCGCGCTCGAGGAGCGCCTTGCGGTCAGGCTGATCGAGCGCAACACACGCAGGCTGTGGTTGACGGAGGCGGGGCAGGAACTGCTGGAGCGCTCCGGCCGGGTGCTGAGCGAGCTGGCCGAGGCCGAGGACATCGTCAGCGATCGCGCGCTGTCGCCGCAGGGCACGTTGCGGGTCACGAGTTCGCTGTCCTTCGCGGTGATCTATCTGGCGCCGATGCTGCCGGCCTTCCGCGCGCGCTATCCGAAGCTCAACATGCAGATCACGACCGCCAACCGCTATCCCGATTTCATCGAGGCCGGCATCGACGTCGCGATCCGGACGCGCGAGCAGGAGCCGGATTCGAACATCATCGTCCGCCGCATCGGCCAGATGCGGCGCGTGCTTGCCGCTGCGCCCTCCTATCTCGCAAGCGCCGGCGAGCCGGAGCAACCCGCCGATCTCGCGCGCCACAACATGCTGGTCTACAATCTCGCGAACGATCCCTATTCGCTGCGCCTGCGCAAAAGCCATGGCGCGCAGACCGTCCGCATCACGCCGACGCTCGACAGCAATGACGGCCAGGTCATTCGCGGCGCGGCGCTGGCAGGGCTCGGCATCCTCATCCAGCCGCTCTACATCGTTCAAAGCGACATCGCGGCGGGCCGTCTCGTCCCGGTGCTGGTGGATTGGGAGCTGCCGCTGCTCACCATGAACATCGCCTACCAGAACCGCGCCGGGCTGCCTGCCAAAATCAGGGCTTTTTCCGA
Organism: Bradyrhizobium japonicum USDA 6; assembly: GCF_000284375.1. Lineage (NCBI taxonomy): Bacteria > Pseudomonadati > Pseudomonadota > Alphaproteobacteria > Hyphomicrobiales > Nitrobacteraceae > Bradyrhizobium > Bradyrhizobium japonicum. Next base: position 6,546,370 of record NC_017249.1, on the reverse strand, counting down.
CTTCCTCGTCTCCCATATCCGCGAGCATTCGGAGCCGGGAATCTGGATGGACGCGACGAAGTGAGCGGGTAGCAGCCATGTATCTCGGCATCGATCTCGGCACCTCGGCGGTCAAGACCGTTCTCGTCGACAGCGCCCAGCGCGTTATTGCGAGCGAGAGCCGGCCGTTGACGACCTTCTCGCCGCGGCCTGGCCATGTCGAGCAGGATCCCGCGCAGTGGATCGATGCAACCTTCGCCACGCTCGATGCCTTGAAGGCGACGCATGCCGGCGAGCTGGCGGCCGTCGAAGGCATCGGACTGTCCGGCCAGATGCATGGCGCCACGCTGCTCGATGCGAGCGGAAATCCGCTACGGCCTTGCATCCTCTGGAACGACGGACGCTCTGCCGCTGAGTGCCGTATCCTGGAGCAGCGCTGGCCCGCCTTGCGCGCGACGACGGGCAACAAGGCAATGGCAGGATTCACCGCACCAAAACTGCTCTGGATCGCGACGCACGAGCCAGAGATCTTTGCGGCGACGAAACTCGTTCTGCTGCCAAAGGCCTATCTGCGCCTGGTGCTATCAGGCGAGGCCATCGAGGACGTCTCGGATGCATCGGGATCGCTGTGGCTCGACGCCGCGCGCCGGGACTGGTCGGACGCAGCACTGGCCGCGACCGGCCTGTCGCGCGATCACATGCCGCGTCTGGTCGAGGGATGCGCGCCCGCGACCACGCTGCGCGGCGAGCTGGCGCGGCGCTGGGGCATGACCGGACAGCCGGTGATCGCGGGCGGCGCCGGCGACAATCCGGCAGGCGCGGTCGGCATCGGCGCGATCCGGCCGGGAACCGCGTTCGTGTCTCTGGGAACCTCGGGTGCCTTGCTGGCGCCGACCGGCAGAATCGCCGCCAACCCGGACCGCGCGGTGCATACGTTCTGCCATGCCATTCCCGACATGTGGATTCAGGCCGGCGCGATCCTCTCGGCTGCCTCCTGCCTGGCCTGGATCGCGCGCCTGTTCGGCGCCACCGAGGCCGAGCTGCTGGCCCCGCTTGGATTGCGCCCGCAGGCGCCGTCGGCTGTGAGCTTCCTGCCTTATCTGGCGGGTGAGCGGACGCCCCACGACGATCCCGCCGTGCACGGCATGCTGGATGGTTTGAGCCATGGCACCGATCGCGGGTCGATCGTGCAGGCGGTGCTCGAGGGCGTTGCCTTCGCGCTTGCCGATTGCCGCGACGCGCTCGCGGATGCCGGCATCGCGATGACGGAAGCCGACGCCATTGGCGGTGGTTCACGGTCCCGGTTCTGGCTCTCGGTGCTGGCAAACGTGCTGAATGTTCCGATCCATCGCTTTGCCGGAGGCGAGACCGGCGCGGCGTTCGGTGCGGCGAGATTGGGGCGGCTTGCTGTCACCGGTGAGGCGATCGCCGCCGTATGCACGCGGCCGCAACGCATCGAGACGTTCGAACCCGACGCTGGACTGGTCGGCGCTTATGCCGAGCGGCTTCCCGCCTGGCGCGAACTGTATCGGCCGCGCCACTAGCATCGCCTCGACGTTGCATTCCCGTGTGTTCGGTATTGCTCTGTGCCGCGGCCTTTTGTTTAATGCGTGAGCCGCGCTGACAAAATCACTGAGACGCGGGTAGGAAACGCATTGTGCGTCGGGAGGCACGATGAACGATCCGATCCTGGAGATGCGTGGGGTCTCAAAATCCTTCTTTGGCATCAAGGCGCTGCGTTCCGTCGATCTCACCGTCTATGCCGGCGAAATTCATGCCCTGATGGGTGAGAACGGCGCCGGAAAGTCGACGCTGATGAAGATCTTGTCGGGCGCCTACAGGCCCGATCCCGGCGGCGAGATCCGCATCGAAGGAAGCCCGGTACGGATCGAAGGTCCGCTCGGCGGCCGCGCGGCGGGCATCTCCATCATCTACCAGGAGCTGTCGTTGGCTCCCAATCTCAGTGTTGCCGAGAACATCTATCTCGGCCGGGAGCTGTCGCGAGCAGGCTTGCTGGCGCGCGGCGCCATGCGCGAGGGCGTCGGCTCCATCCTGAAACGGCTGGGCGCGGACTTTCTGCCGTCGACGCTGGTGGCACACCTCTCCATGGGCCAGCGGCAACTGGTCGAGATCGCGCGTGCGCTGCACGTCAGATCAAAAATCCTGATCATGGATGAGCCGACCACCGCGTTGTCGGCCGGCGAGAGTGCGCGGCTGTTCGCGCTGATCCGCCAGCTTCGCGCCGAGGGGCTTGCCATCATCTACATCTCGCATCGCATGGACGAGGTCTACGCGCTCGGCGACCGCGTCACCGTGCTGCGCGACGGCCGGCTGGTCGGGGCGCTCGACAAGCAGGATATCCGCGCCGACACCATCGTTCGGCTGATGGTCGGGCGTGACGTCTCCTCGTTCTACAAGAAGGATCATGATCCGGAGGCGGGGCGAGGGCATCCCGTGCTCGCAGCGATCGACATGGCCGATGGCCGGCGCGTCAAGGGGTGCTCGCTGACCGTGCATGCGGGCGAGGTGGTCGGCCTCGCCGGCCTGATCGGCGCGGGTCGCACCGAGCTTGCGCATCTCATCATCGGCGCGGCGCCCAGGACCTCCGGCCGTGTCGAACTGGAAGGACGCCCGGTCGATATCCGCACGCCGGGTGAGGCGCTCGACATCGGCGTCGCCTATCTGACCGAGGACCGCAAGACGCTCGGCCTGTTCCTGGACATGTCATGTCTGGACAACATCAACCTCGCGGTGCTCGGCCGGGATGCCCGGATCGGTTACATCCTCGATCGCGACAGGGCCCGCGACCGCGCCAACAGGGCGTTCGCGGCGCTCGGCATTCGTGCCGCCGATATCAACGTCACCGTCGGCGCATTGTCCGGCGGCAACCAGCAGAAGGTGCTGCTGTCGCGCCTGCTTGCCACCACGCCAAAGGTCCTGATCCTCGATGAGCCGACGCGCGGCGTGGATGTCGGCGCCAAGTCCGAGATCTATTCGATCATCGACAATCTTGCCAAATCCGGCACCGCGATCCTCGTCATCTCGTCCGATCTGCCCGAGATCATCGGCATCTGCGACCGCGTCGTCGTCATGCGGGCGGGGCATATCGCCGGTGAAATCGAGCGTGGCGCGACGTCGCCCCTGAACCAGGAAGACATCATGGCGCTCGCCACGGGGATGGAGCAACTCGATGCATGACGGCTCTCCAAAGACGGACACTGCCGCCGCCACGGGCCTCGCGGCCGCGCAGGAGACCAAGCGTCAGCGCATACGGCTTCTGATCCGCGCCGCCGGCATGCTGCCGGTGTTGTTGATCCTGTGCGGCGGCTTCCATTTTCTGTCGGAGGGCCGCTTCTTCACCGGACAAAACCTCGGCATCGTGTTGCAGCAGGCCGCAGTGAACACCGTGCTCGCCGCAGGCATGACCTTCGTCATCCTTACCGGCGGCATCGACCTCTCGGTCGGCTCGATCCTGGCGGCGTCCGCGATGGCCGGGTTGACACTCTCCAAGCTACCGGAGCTCGGGATGCTGTGGCTGCCGGCCGCGCTGCTCACGGGCCTCGGCTTCGGCGTCATCAACGGCGCGCTGATTGCGCTCCTCCGCCTGCCGCCTTTCATCGTCACCCTCGGCTCTCTCACCGCCGTACGCGGCCTGGCGCGACTGCTCGGGGCCGACACCACCGTCTTCAATCCTTCGATTCCCTATGCCTTCATCGGCAACGGCTCGCTGACGCTCGTTCCCGGCGTGGCGTCGATCCCGTGGCTCTCGGTGATCGCCTTGCTCGTCATCCTCGTCTCGTGGCTGGTGCTGCGGCGGACGGTGCTCGGCGTGCACATCTATGCGGTCGGCGGCAATGAAAGCGCGGCGCGGCTTGCCGGCATCAAGGTGTGGGCCGTGCTGATCTTCGTCTACGGCGTCTCGGGACTCTTCGCCGGACTCGGCGGCGCCATGCAGGCGGCGCGGCTCTATGCGGCCAACGGTCTCCAGCTCGGCCAGTCCTACGAGCTCGATGCGATCACCGCCGTGATCCTGGGCGGCACCTCGTTCGTCGGCGGCATCGGCTCGATCTGGGGCACGCTGGTCGGCGCGCTGATCATCGCCGTCCTGTCGAACGGCCTGATCCTCGTCGGCGTCTCGGACATCTGGCAGTACGTGATCAAGGGCCTGGTGATCATCGGCGCCGTGGCGCTGGACCGCTACCGGCTGCAAGGCTCCGCCAGAACCTGAAAGGGTTCGGCGCGCACCTGAGTGCGCGTGGTGTGATACGAGGTTCCGCTGCGGCAACTGGTCTGCCGTGCCGGATAAGAATACAGACCAGGGAGGAAGCCAATGTTGAAGACGTTCACGCTCGCCGGCGCCGCGATGGCGCTTGCCCTAAGCACCGCGCCATCCTTCGCCAAGGAACTCAAGTCGATTGGCGTCTCGCTGGGTTCGATGGGCAATCCGTTCTTCGTTGCGCTGTCGAAGGGCGCCGAGTTCGAGGCCAGGAAGACCAACCCCAATGTGAAGATCACGACGGTCGGCTTCGAATACGACCTCGGCAAGCAGGTCACCCAGATCGACAATTTCATTGCCGCCGGCGTCGACCTGATCCTGTTGAATCCCGGCGATCCCAAGGCGATCGGGCCGGCGATCAAGAAGGCGCAGGCGGCGGGCATCGTGGTCGTCGCGGTCGACACCGCAGCCGAAGGCGCTGACGCCACCATAACCACGAACAACGTGCAGGCCGGCGAGATCTCATGCCAGTACATCGTCGACAAGCTGGGGGGCAAGGGCGACGTCATCATCGAGAACGGGCCGCAGGTCTCCGCCGTGATTGACCGTGTCGTCGGCTGCAAGAACGTTCTCTCGAAGAATCCCGGGATCAAGGTATTGTCCAGTGACCAGGACGGCAAAGGCTCGCGTGAAGGCGGTCTCACCGTCGCGCAGGGCTATCTGACGCGCTTCCCCAAGATCGACGCCATCTTCGCCATCAACGATCCGCAGGCGATCGGCACCGATCTCGCGGCGCGCCAGCAAAGCCGCAGCGGCATCGTCATCACCGCGGTCGATGGCGCGCCCGACATCGAGGCCGCGCTGAAGGATCCGGCGGCACCGCAGATCCAGGCGTCCGCTTCGCAGGACCCGTTCTTCATGGCGAGGCGCGCGGTGCAGGTGGGCGTCGGCATTCTCAATGGCCAGAAGCCGGCCTCGACCGTCGAGCTCCTGCCCTCGAAGCTCGTGACCAGGGACAACGTCGCCGAGTACAAGGGCTGGACCTCGGATCGTTCCCAGTAGAACGCCGCCCCCGCGGGAGCGGTCTGAACACGAGATGACGGGCGGCGTTGTGATCCACGCCGTCCGTCGTGCCACGCGCTAGCAGGCGGTACGGGGACTGGTTCGCGGGGACAAGACGACCGATGGAAATTTGCTTGCGAAAGCGCGGGTCTTGGGTTGAACACGCGATCCGTCGATCACCTCGAGCCGGCCGCAGCGGTTCAGCGTGTGCAGCTTTCTGCCGGGCCATGCCGGTCCGGGCCTGAGGGAGTGGCGGACGATCTGCTTGAACGTCGTCGGAGACAGTTCGACCACTTCCGCGAGGCCGAGCGCGGCGCCATATCCGTCGGCGCAATCCTGCACCGGCCGCCACAATTTGTCATCGATGGTGACGAAATTGCCTGCAGGTCGCGTACTTGCGCGATCGATCAGGACCGGGTTGCTGGCATGGGGCAACCAGGGGCCGAGCAGGTGTTCGGCGTAATAGATCGCAAGCGAATCCGAATAGCCGCCGGTTCCGTCTCGCCAAGCTCCGAACAAATAGTTCAAACCGTTGTGCTGCGTGATCGTCACATCGGCCAGTTCGAGGCCTGAAAGGAGCGTGGCGTGCCGCTCCCATTTGTCCGGAAACCGAATGCATCTGTAGAGCGCGACGTCCCCGTGGAGCGAGCTCTCCGGGATCATCCACAACTCGCCATTGTCCTCGATCAGGAACGGATAGGAGAGGTGCCAGGGCTCCTCCAGCACGGGCACGACCTCGCCTACCGGGCCGGCGTCGCCGAACTCGACCGCCGAAATGATGCCCTTACCAACCCGGTGATCGAGATCTTCGAAATAGACGAATGTTCGTCCCTGCCATGTGATGGGGAAGGGATCGGCGTAGAAATGGTTTCCGGGATCGGCGAGAACGTTCCAGCCAGGCCCGGAGAGATCTCCCGTCTGCCAGACGCCGGCGCCATCGTTGAAACGCCATCCGACATGCCAGTGCGGCGCATAGCAGCAGAGGCGGTAGATCTCCTTGGCGATCGATACGGCGAGTCCGCGCACGACATAGTCCGCCGGCCGCCGGCCGTTGCCGGCTCGGGCCGTGCGTGCCAGCTGCGGCACGATACGCGACCGTCCCGAGAGGACGGCCGCCACCATGGTCAGGGTTCGCGCCATGACCGTTTCGAGCCCACCGCTCAAACCGGCCGCGATCTCTGCAGACGGATGGCCGCGATCGAGCACCGCACCGTCGACCTCGTTGACGATCTCGATCACCGGCAGATCGCCGGCGAGAATGGCGGCGAGCGCAGCGTTCTCGCCTGCGGTGCCATTGAACAGCGGGCGGAGGTAGAGCCGGGCAGGGCTGTTCGGATCGCGCGGAGCACCGGTGAAATCGACGATCACGTCGGCGGTCCCGGTGTGCGTCGGTTCCGGATTGATCGTCAGTCGGTCGGCGTCGCCGGGCTTGCCTTTGTGCAGCACCAGGCGCTCCAGCCCGAACAGCGCGTCGAGACCTGCAGGCCGCGGTTCCGCCGTCGCCGTCCACGCGATTTGAACCGGAACGTCCCGGCCGTCGATCGACAGCGTCTGGCGGTGCATCCACCGCCGCGCATGGTTACGTTCGCAGCGAAACTCGATGATCATGTCGAGCCAACCTATTCCAGCGCATCGGCTCAGATGAGCTGGTTGAGGATTTGAACGTATTCCTCAACCATCGCATCGACCGAATAGCGCAGCCTCAGGCCTTTGGCGTTTTGTTGCAGTTCATCGCTCAGTGCTTGGTCGGTCAGGAGTCTGGAGACGGCAGCCGACAGCTTCGCTTGATCTGAAGCATCGACAAAGAGGGCAGTGGGCTTTCCTTCGAAGGACAGCACCTCGCGCAGCACGGGAAGATCGGTGACGACCGAGGGAACGCCGGCGTTGGCGGCCTCGACGGCGGCGAGGCCAAAGGTCTCGGCCTGCGTCGGAAACACGAATATGTCGAGACAGGCGAGAAAATCCGCGATCTGGCGTGGCGCGATTTCGCCGAGCAGATGCAATCGGTCCGAGACGTTCAGCTCGTCCGCGAGCTGCCGCAGTCGCGCTTCGTCGGCGCCCTGGCCGGCGAGCGCAAGGTGCCACGACGGCTCGTCCGGCAGGAGGCGTATCGCCGCATCGAGCCGCTTGTGCGGATGCAGCCGCGCCGCGCAGCCGAGCAGGACGCGGTCCGGCGGCAGGTTGAATTTCTGTCGGGCGGCGCTCTTCGGCAGGATGAGGGCCTTGTCCTCGAAGCCGTGCGGGACATGCACCATGCGCGACCGGTAGGCCTGCGGGTAGCGCGAATATTCGCGCTCCATGTCCTTGGAGTTCAGCGTGATGCGGTCGAAGAAGCCGGCGCTGCCCATGACGATGTCGGCCGTGCGGATCGGCCAGCTCATCGACAGCGCGGATGAAACCTGATTGGCGACGACAGGGGCGCGGCTGACGAGGCGCGTCACGCCCGCGCCGATGACGTTGCCGAAATGCTGGAAGGTCAGGACGGCGTCGGGCCGCGTGGCTCTGATATGGCCGCCAAGCGTCCACAGCATCCGCAGCAGCGCGACCGGATTGCCCGGCCGGCTCGATGCGCAATAGAACGTCTCGGGCGGCTCGTCGAACGAATCGGATTTGCGGAAGAAAAACAGGTTGGAGACGCGATGGCCGCGCGCGGAGAGGCCGGCGCCGAGAAGCCTGGAGATCTCCTGCGCGCCCGCGTTCTCGGCCTGGGTCTGTACGAGAAGGACGTGCAGCTTTCGTTCGCTGCCGTTCAGCCGCGCGAGTTCTGTCGCGGTCGTCTCGCCCAATTCCTTGTTCGGCTGGTAGTGGAGCACGGATCCCGACCGCTAAAGAAACGAAATCTTCACCTTCTTAACCCCGTACCTATCATGCAGGCATCGGGCAGACACCGACTAGCACCAAACGGAGTTAATGCGCGAACCGCCGATTGCCGCGTTCTCGCGGGAATTCTGCCGATTCCCGGATGGTGCGCAGCGAGCGCGTTAACCAACGGGACCTGCGCGCGCCGTCGCGGATCAACCGGGCCGATCGTACGGTTGAGGCCTATTCCGCGGAGTCGGCGCCGCGAACCGCATAGCGGCCGCGTCGCAACGCCGAGAAGCGCAACAGCACGAGAACCGAAGGATCGACCCCGGTTCGCCGGCGGCACAAGATATTGAGCGCGACGGTCGTGAGCGCCAGCGACACGGTGGCCGCTATCGCCGCGCCAAGCACGCCGAGCCAGGGGATCAGGACGAGGAATCCGACCAGTCTCAATGCGACATTTGCGGCGACGACGGGGACGTAGATGCGTTCATGGCCGGTCAACTGCAGGATCGCCGCCGACGGACCGCCCGCGGCCTGGATGGCTGTTCCGATCGCGAGCACGATCAGCACCGAGTGCTGCGCGGTGAAATGAGGCCCGAACAGGTTGAGGAGATAGGGGCCGCCGATCCAGATCATCGCGAGGCCCGCGACCACGCAGAGCGCGGTCACTTCCGCCATGAGCTGCAGCGTCCGCTCGAATTCCCGGTGATTTTTGCTGAAGTAGAGCGAAGGAAGTCGGCGCGCGCCGAACGAGTACAGCGCGGCGGAGAGCATGGCGAAGATGTTGGCGAGGCGTGATGCTGCGAAGTAGATGCCGGCGGTCGCCGGATCCAGCATCCAGTAGACCAGGATGACGTCGAAATACTGGTTCGCGACTTCAAGGATGGACGCAAGCCAGAAATGCAGCGCGCTCGATCGCCAGCGCGATGCTTCGGAACTCGCTGCTGTCGCGCGCAAATCCGGCAGCGCCCGTGCGATCGCAATGATCTGTGCGACGAGGCCCACCGACATCGCGATCGTCATTGCGGCGATCAGCTCGGCGGGATCGAGCTGCCGATGTCCGAACAGCATGGCGAGCAGAAACAGCACGACGAAAACCCGCCAGAAGAACTCGCGGTTGCCTTCGCCCATGATGATGCTGACCAGCGAGCGCGCGATCTGGCTACCGAGCATCAATCCGGCACTCACGGCGGTGTAGGCCGAGACGGCGAGGATCAGCAGCCACAAATCCCCTCTGAAATGCGCAACCAGCGCAACTGCGGCGATCGCGATCAGCATCGCGACGGCGGAAATCCTGAAGCTGGAGAGCAGGAGGCCCTTGGTGAGGTCGGGCCTGTCGCCGACCTCATACTCGTTCAAAAATCGCACCAGCAATGCTTCCTGACCGACCAGTCCTACGACTGCGGCGATCTGGGCCACCGAAAGCCAAGTCGCAAAGATACCGAATCCATCGGGCGTCATCGTTCGCGCTGCCAGCGAGAACAACGCAAACGCGAGCGCGCCGCTGCCAACCTTCAGGAGGATGGTCCCGACGACACCGCGCGTGACGTCACGCCGCAGAAATTGAACAATGGGATCGATCATCGAAGATGCGGAGCGTTCCCCGAAGATGGGCGTTGCAAGGACGACGGGAGCCTAGCATGTCGGAAAAATGCGAGTGTTAATGCGCGGTCTTCAGGTCCCGTCGGCCATGGTCGACGAAGGTCGTGCGCCGCTGCTTCACCGCGGAACAGCGGCGTCCGTGATGTGCCAGATTGAGCGGGCACCGGGTCGCTCGAAAAGCGGCGCGATGTCGTGCCGGTGCAAGATGCGGGGCGAAGCCGGCCGGCCTGCGGCTGTTCGAGCATTGGAATGGCCTCTCTGGAACGAATTCGGCACCTTGGTCTGACGAGACCGCGGTATTTCGAGGTCGTTCCGAGCAAGGCGCGTGCCGGGACGGATGTGTCCGGCGACCCGTTAACCTCAATCGCCGGAAATGATCGCGTTTGGCCCTGCGATACGACATCAGGCGAGAGAATTGCACATGGAACCACCGTTAACCGTGGAGCCCTAAACCATGACGACGGATAAACCCGTGACCGAGCCGAGCGCTGCAGCTGCGACTGCGGCGATCGTCGCAGACATTGTGATCGTCGGCGGCGGCCTTGCGGGATCGCTCGCCGCGTCCGTGCTCGCGCGGGCGGGGCATCGCGTCGCACTCATCGACAAGCGCGCCGTGCATCCGGACGAATTCCGGGTCGAGAAGCTCGGTGGCCAGCAGCTCGACATGTTCCGCAAGCTGGGCTTCCTCCATGCGCTCGAGAACGTCGCCTGCCGGTATGACCGGGTGCTCAATATCCGGGAAGGCAAGGTCGTCGACGTCAGCGTCGGCCAGGCCTACGGGTTTTCCTACGCCGGCCTCGTTGCCATGGCGCGCCGCCAGCTGCCTGATCCGTCCAATCTGATCGTCGACGAAGTCACCGCAATCAACCCCAGCGACGATGTCCAGCATATCGAGCTTGCGTCCGGACGACGCCTGGACGCGCGGCTCGTCGTGCTCGCCACAGGCATGGCGGGAGCCCTCGGCTACAAGCTCAGCATCAAGCGGCGCGTGCTGGCCGAGCGCCATTCGGTGTCGTTCGGCTTCACGATCGCGCGCCGCGATGGCACGCCGTTCGATTTCCAGGCGCTGACCTGTTACGGCGAGCGCACCGCTGACGGCATCGACTATCTCAGCCTGTTCCCGGTGCCATCAGGCATGCGGGCCAATCTGTTCATGTTCCGCGACCCGACCGATCCGATCATGCGCGAGCTGCGCCGCGAACCGGAAGCGACCGTCCTGCGTCTGCTGCCGGGACTGCGGCCTTACCTCGGCGATTTCCACGTGACCGACAAGGTGCAGAACTGGGTGATGGATCTGACCGTGGTGGAGGGACACCTTCAGCCCGGAATCGTCCTCATCGGCGATGCGTTCCAGACCAATTGTCCCGCCGCCGGCACGGGCGTCGCCCGCCTGCTGGTGGACGTCGATCGCCTTTGCACGGAGTACGCGCCGCGCTGGCTCGCGAGCGCCGGCATGGGCACGGAGAAGATCTCGCAGTTCTATTCCGATCCCGACAAGCTCGCGGCAGACCAGCGGTCGCTGAAAATGGCGCGCTTCCGTCAGGCCCTGACGTCCCGCAACGATATCAAATGGGATATGCGGCGGCGGTTGCACTTCCTGCGGCGCGGTCTCACCCATCGTGTCGATCAGATGCGCCCGGGCTGGCTTGGACGCGTCCGCGGCGCGCTCCGCGCCTGAGCTCCGCGCTCCCTCGCTTGCGCTTCGGTCAGCGCGTCGGCGTCGGCGTGCGCGCGGGCGATAGCCTGAAATACGACAGCCGCTTGGCCGCCAGCTTGAGCCAGGGCGCCTGCTTCAGCGCGAACAGGCTGATGGCGCCCGCGGTGCTGCCGGCCTGCGTGACCATCCACATCGGCGAAGGCTGGCCGCCGAACAATTTCTTGTACGGCTCGTCGCCGATCGTGAAGTCGAGCATCTGATCGCCGCGCTCGATGCAATCCCTCGCCACTTGCTCGAACATCAGAGAGCCCAGGGATTGGCTCTTGTACCCGTCGATATCGAAGGCGCTCATGATGACGAGGAAGCTGCCGCGATGGCACAGTCCGAGCACGGCGGCGATCACGCCGCCATCCATCTTCATGGCGTAGAGCCGGACGAACGAGCCGAGACCACGGGCCGCCACGTCGGAATAGAAGCTGTAATATTCGGGGCGCTGGAGCAGATCGCCGTCGCCCTGGGCCTGAAAGCGCGGACCGCGATATTGCTTCATCGCGTCCATCGCCTCGGAGATCGAGGCGCTGTCGTCGCAGCACGAGAAGCTCAATGCTCCCTTCTTCTGGAGCTGGCGATATTTCTTGGCGAGCTCCTTCTGATAGGAGCGATCCAGCGCGCTGGCACGCCATTGCTCGAACGGCGCGACGAGAACGGTCGCGTAGGCGTTCGTCTCCATCGAGACCCGGCGTGGCGCGCCGAGGAGGCTCTCGATCGGAAGCCGTCCGTCGGGCAGCTTGGTCATGCGGAGCAGGTCGAACGGGCGGACGAGGCGCCTGATCTCCGCGCAGGCCGCTTCGTCCTCCAGCAGGCTGGCGAACACCTCGGGACTGCAGACCGGCGCCAGATAGTCGGATACGCGCAGATCGGCGAATTCGATGGTGCGGATCGGGCCGCGGCGGATTCGGAGCAGGGGCAGCACCATCGCCAGCGCCCCCGTCGTACGATGGCGGACCACGACGACCAGCGGCGTCGCGCCTGCATGGGATGCGAGCCTGGCGTAGAGGCTGTCCAGCCAGAGCGGATGCTGAAACGCGGTCGCGGCAGAGCTATCGAACAGCGCCGCGTATTCCGGAGACAGGAAGTCGAACGCCTGCTCGATGGCGATATCGAATGTATTGCTCGGCTTATTCATGCGTGACCACGGAAACCAGATAACCCGGAGAAATCGATCGAGCCGGATTCCGCGCTTGTATAGCAGGGTCGTGACGGCCGAGGCACCAGCGGGGTGCGATTTGCATTAACGCATCGGGCAGGCGCCGTATCGTTATCAATCCCCCGAAGTGTCGAGATTTCATGGTGCCGGGGCACGGGAGATCAACCCGCAGTAGCAGATAATTAACCAAGCTTAAGGGAAAGTCACCTCATGGCCATCCTGCAGACCGAGAGAGACTCCGAGGCACTCACGAGCGCGATCTGGACGACGCGCAGTGCCGGCGTCGAGAAGGTTGCCAGGCTCGTCATCTGCGTATCGATCACCGTCAATGTCGTCGCGTCGATGGGGACATTCAATACGGCGATACTGCCGGCGGGACTGACTTATCTGCAACAGGCGGTCGCTCTGCTGATGTGGAGCGTCCTGATCTACGCAAGCGCGTTCGTGCGCCCGCGCCTGCAGCTGGCGTTCAACCCCGATCTGATCGCGCTCCTCGCATTCTACACGTTGGCGGTCGCCTCGGTGTTGTGGACCACCCTGAATGCCGCAGCCATCATGAAGAGCGCCGCTCTCGCAATGACGACGTTTGGCGCGTTCTGTATGATCACGCGGATCGATATCGACGATGTCGTGAAGGCGACGTCCTCCGGGCTCTTCATATTGGTCGCCGCATCGGCGCTTTGCGCACTCGTCGTGCCCGATATCGGAGTAGATCATAGCTGGATGCACAATGGTCAATGGCAGGGCGTCTATGAATCGAAGCAGACGCTGGGCTTTGTCGGCGCGTATCTGATGTTCTTCTCCTGCTACCGGAAGATGACGGGGCAGGGGTGGCTGGCGTTCCTCGTCGCGTTCCTGCTGGCGTCGACCTGCGTCCTCGCGTCGGAATCGCGCGGCGCCGGTGCTGTCGCCCTGGCGGCTTGTGCGCTGCTCGTGACGTCGATGTGGTCGGTCGGCTGCATGAGGCTCTATGCGATCCTGCCGTTCGTCATGTGCGTTATGGCCGGCCTCCTGATCGTCTATTTTTACGCGACGGGATACGACGCGATCCACATTGGCGATGCCACCGTCAATTTTACCGAGCGGACCTTCATCTGGCACTACGCGATAAGCCATTTCGACGATGCGCCGCTGCTCGGCTTCGGAATCAACGGCTTCTGGACGATCCCGTCGATCTACGATTATTTCGAGCAGAACCACGGCTGGGTGCTCGACAACTATCATAGCGGCTATATCGCGATTCTGATGGAAACAGGGTTCTTGGGCTACGTCCTTTTCGCCGCGAGTGTTCTTCTGTTCTCGAACAAGGTGCTCTATTTGATTTCCGCGCGATCGATCCACCGGGCGCACTGTGCCCTCATCATCGGATTTGTCGCCCTCAGCTTTCAGACCAATTTCACCGAGACGACGTTCCTTCGCTCGACCATGTTCACGTCGGTGCTCCTCGTGGCGTTCCTCCTTGCAACGTGCAGGCCGGTGCCGGAGACCGATTTCTAACCCTTACGGAATGGAAGCAGGATGACCGCCCCCGCGCTCGCTGGTCGAGAAGCTTCAATCTTGCCGCCGCGGCTTTCGTCGTCGCATCGTTCTTCTCCGACGTCCATGCCGCCGGCCAGCTCGTGCCTCGCGATGCGGCAAGGTTGGGGCGCGGGATCAACATTCTCGGTTATGATGGAATCTGGGAGGGCGGTCAGAACGCGCCGTTCCGTCTGGACAATCTGACGGCGATCAAAAAGGCCGGATTCTCGCACGTCAGGATCAATTTCTTCGGCTTCAAGTTCATGGATCGCGCGAATGTGCTGGATGAGGTCGTGCTGAGAAGGCTCGATGCCGTCATCGAGGAAATCCTCGCCAGGAACCTCGTTCCCATCGTCGACGAGCACGACACGCATGTCTGTCAGCGTGATGTATCCGAATGCGGCGAGAAGCTCAGGGCATTCTGGCGGCAGATCGCGGAGCGCTATGCCGGAAGATATCCCAGGCTCGTCTTCGAGGTCTTGAACGAGCCGGGGGGAGAGATGACGTCCGCCGGCTGGAATTCGCTCCTCAACGATTGTATCGGCATCATCCGCCGCACCAACGCCGAGCGGCAGGTCATTGCTGCCGTTCTCAACACAGACGAGATTCCCATCGACGATCTGGCTCTCCCCGCCGACGACAGGAACCTCATCGTCACCTTTCATTATTACGCGCCGATACGCTTCACGCATCAGGGTGCGCCATGGTCCGAGACGTTCGCGCGCATCGGGCCGCTGGATTGGGGCAGTCCGGACGACGAAGCCAAGGCGGCCGCTGATTTCGAGAAGGTCAGCCGGTGGTCGGAGAGGGAGAAACGCCCGATTTATCTCGGCGAGTTCGGGGTATACGAGCGGGCTCCATCCGAGAGCCGCCAGAGATACCTGTCGTTCGTGGCGCGAAGCGCCGACAGACGCGGCTGGGCATGGGCCTATTGGCAGTTCGACCATGATTTCGCGGCCTTTGACAGCGCCCGTCAGGCCTGGAAGCCCGACATCCTGCGCGCCCTGATCCCGCCGGCCCGTTGAGGCCGCGGTTCACGGCCGATATCGGCTGGATCGCGATCGCCTTGCGGTGACGGCTAACCGCCGTCTCTGGCCCGGCAGAACAGATCGGTCCCGCCGACCTGTCCGCCCTTGAGCGCGATCTCGATGTTCGCATGCGCGCGATCCGACGACGCGTGGTTGAGTGGCGCGCCTTCCGCGAGAGGGGCGATCGCGGTCAGCGCATAGATGCCCATTGCCTGCAGCGCATGTCCGGACGTGTCGCCGCCGGCGACCACGGCGCGCGGGAGTCGCGCGGTTTCCAGAATGGAGTCCAGCGCCTGGCCGAGCCCCGCGCCGATGCGCTCGTTCACTGCGCTCGCCGTTGCGCCGCTCGCCTCGATGGCCGCGTTGAGCGCGCCGATGGCGGGATCGTCGGGGCCGCTTGCGGTGATCAGGAGCGCATCGCGTCCCGACGAGAGTGCGGTGAGTGCGCGTTCGGCGGCGCGGCCGATCTCCCTGGTCCATCCGGCCGCGTCGACGGCGCGTGTCGCGTCGAGCCGTTCGACGTCGAAGCCGTTGTCCGCGGCATGGGCGATCTGCGCCGCGGTGACGGGCGAGCAGGAGCCGGAGACGCAGGCGATGCGCTCGACGCCGCCAAGGCGCAGATCGGGCTTGTTGTCGGGAATGAGGCCCGCCGACCGCCAATAGGCGACCAGGGCCTGCTCGACACCTTGCGAGCCGGCGACGAAGAGCCGCTCGCCGCGATGTTCCCAGATCAGGCGGCCGGCTTCGATCAGGGATGGCTGGTTGAGCACGTCGAGCGAGATGATCTCGGTACCGGCGGTCTTCGCGCGCGCGAGCGCTTGATCCGCGCCGCCATTGGCCATGGTGACGAAGTCGATCAGTCCGATCGATCGCGCCGTCTGTCTTGCAAGGTGCCGGCCGAGATCGGACTCGTCCATCGGCGTCACCGGATGACGCGACATGGTCGGATGCCGGTCGAGACGATGGCCGACGCCATTCACGGCCGCGAACAGATGGCCGAACATCTGATAGCGCCCCATCGCCGGCGATCCCACGAGGAGCGGGTGCCAGCTGCCGCCGAGAAGCGGCACCGCGAGATCGATCGCACGCCCGATCGAGCCGATCTGCGGCGAGGAGTCGAAGGTCGAGCACACCTTGTAGTGTGCGATCGGCGCGCCGATACCAGCGAGCACCGCGAAGGCCGGCGGAAGGTTTTGCTCCATCCAGGCCGGATCCTTCGCGCGCGCCGTGCCGGCGATGCCGATACCGCGGTATTGACCGATAGAAGCGAGACGTTCAGGCGTCGGAGTCTCCAGGAACAGGATTGTCGGCAGGCCCGCGAAGGTGAGGGCCTCCATCGCCGCGGACGAGCCGGTGTAATCGTCGCCGTAGAAGGCAACGAGTGGACCGTCGGGCAGGGCGGACGCGCTGTTCACGGCTGCGGACTCGCCATCGCGGCGTCCCATGCTGCGCGCAAATCGGCAACGCCGGCGGCCGGTCCGTCGGGATGGGCGAGAATGCCGCCGCCTGCTGCGAAGATCAGATCCGTCGAGCCGAGCGCGCGCCAGGTAGGTAGCGCCTGAGCCGGCGTCTGGCCCGAGGAGAACACGGGCATCGCGATGCACGGCTTGTGCGCGAACATCGGCGTCAGCGCCGCCTTTGCGGAGACGACCACGCTGTCATCGGTCTCGCTGAACTTGTTGCCGATGCCGTTGACGTGCATGTGGTCGGCGCCGGCCAGCCGCCAGATCTTGTGCCAGGCCGTATAATCCCACCCGAGCGCGGGATGACGGTTCAACGCGCCCCAGCCATTGCGATGCGCATGAACGGGAAGCTGCGTGTGGCGGCCGAGCTCGACCATGCCTGTGAGCCCGACCGAGTTGATGCTCGCCATCACGCAGGTGCCGCCCGCGCTGAGCACCAGATCATGCCGGCGGCGCATCTGGTCGATCTCGCCGGTAAGGTTGAAGGCGATCATGACCTTCTTGCCGGTTCGATCGGCGTGGTCGTTGACGACGCGCATCACGGCGCGCACACGCGCGTCGAACGGACAATAGGCGCCGTCCGATTGCAGCTCGTCGTCCTTGATGAAGTCGATGCCGGCCGCGCACAACGTCGCGACGAGAGAGGCCGTCTCGGCCGGGCTCAGCCCGATGCTCGGCTTGATGATGGTGCCGATCAGCGGACGACCGCTGACGCCGGTCAGCTCGCGCGTGCCGGCGACGCCGAACTTCGGCCCCGGATACGCCGCGGCAAACGCGAGCGGCAGGCGCAGGTCGAGCAGGCGTAGGCCGGTCAGCTGGCGCAACTCCCAGAGATTGCCGGCGATCGCCGTAACCAGATTGGGCAGCGACGCGCCGATATTGTCGAGCGGCCATGACAACGTCACGCGCGCGCGATTCCAGGGACCATCGGGTTGATCGGGCGGGCGACCGGGAGCGACGGCGTGGAGATTGCATCAAGCAACGCGATGCTCTCGACTCGGGCGGCCGCACGCGCTTTCAGCTCCGGCGTTTCGCCGGGCACCGCAACGAACGTGCCGCTCGACTGCTCGCCCGCCATGGTTTCCGCGGCAAGACGCGGATCTTCAGGCGTTTCGATCAGATAGTCGGCTTCGATGCGAACGGGATTTTGCGTCACGGGAGCGCAGACAATCTAGAGCTTGGTAAGATCGGGGAACGGCCGCACAGGGTCGCGCCCGTCCCAGCCTTTGGCGGCTGCGCGGATGAGATCGAACATCTTGCCCTTGGGTCCCGAGACCTCAGACAGTTCGATCACGGTTCCCGGATGATACTCCGTGTCGAAATAGACGAAGCGACCGCGCGCGCCGACTTCGCCGCTCATGACCGGCTTGAAACCCTCGGCTTCGAGACGGGAGAGATCGGCGTCGTAGTCTTCGGTCCAGTAGGCGACGTGCTGCAGACCCTTATGTCCGGCTTTCAGGAAGTCGGCATACATCGACGGCGCATCGTTGCGGATCTGGATCAGCTCCATCTGCAGCGGACCGGAGTTGGCCAGCGCCACCGAATTGTGCGGCTCATAGGCCTTGCCGCGATAGTGGTAGTTCACGATTGGAACCCGCGGATTATAGAACCACGGCCCGATGCCGAGCTCGCGGCTCCAATAATCCATGGCCTTCTCGATGTCGTCAACGACGTAGCCGGCTTGCCGGATCTCACCAAAAAAACGGCTCATTGCATGATTCCCATTGTCTTCAGAATTTGAGGAAGCCGATCGACAGCCACGGCACGGCCGCGACGATGGCGAGGCCGATGAAGAGCGCCGCGACATAGCCCCAGATGTGCTTGAGGCCTTCGTCCGGCGATATCTTGCTGATCGCGCAGGCGCCGTAATAGCCAACGCCGAACGGCGGTGCGAACAGGCCGATGCCCATCGCGAGGATCACGACCATCGCATAATGCACTTCATGCACGCCGGCCTGCTTGGCGATCGGGAACAGCAATGGGCCGAACAGCACGATGGCCGGAATGCCTTCGAGCACGCTGCCGAGCACCACGAACGCAATGATCGAGATCGCGAGGAAGCCGTAGGCGCCGCCGGGGATCGCCGCCATCGCTTTCGCCAGCTGTTGCGAGAAGCCGGATTGCGTCAGTCCCCAGGCCATCGCCGTGGCGCAGCCGATGATGAAGATGATCGCGCCCGTCAGCGAGGCCGTCTCGACCAGCATGGATTTCAGCCGCCGCCAGGGAAACTGGCGGTAGACCACAAGGCCCATCAGCACGGCGTAGGCGATGCCGATGGTCGAGACCTCCGTGGCAGTGGCGACACCTTCGACCACGGCAGTGCGGATCACGAATGGCAGCAGGATGGCGGGCAGAGCGACCATTGTGAGCTTTGCGATCTCGCGCTTGGAGGCACGCCGCACATGGCTCAGATCCTCATGCCGGTAGCGCCGCCACACCACCACGCAGAGGGCGGAGCCCACGACCAGGGCCGGCAGCAGCCCGCCCGTGAACAGCGCCGCGATCGAGACACCGGTCACCGAGCCGATGGTGATCAGCACGATGCTCGGCGGAATGGTCTCGGTCTGCGCGCCGGTGGCCGACAGCAGCGCGACGAGGTCGCCGGGCTTGGCGCCACGCCGCTGCATTTCCGGCAGCAGCACCGGCGCGATCGCGGCCATGTCGGCGATCTTCGAGCCGGAGATGCCGGAGACGAGATACATGGCGCCGATCAGCACGTAGGACAGTCCGCCCCTGACATGCCCGAGCAGGCTTGCTAGGAACTGGATCATGGCCCGCGCCATGCCGGTCATCTCGATCAGCGCGCCGAGGAAAATGAACAGCGGCACCGCGAGCAGGATCAGGTGCGACATGCCTTCATCGAGGCGGCCGACCATCACCATCATCGGTACGCTGGTTGTCAGCGCCAGATAGCCGAAGGTCGCGAGCGCGAAGGAGAAGGCGATCGGTACGCCGGCGAACACGTTGGCCGCGACCACGCCGACGAAGAAAATGATGAGGTTGTAGCGTCCGAGCTGGGCGAGCAGCGGTCCGGCAAGCCAGAATGCGGCGATCAGGACGGCGATGGTGATGAGGGCCGCGACGATCAACGCGGGGCGGTGATGTGTCGCGAGCCGGATCGCGGCGACGACGGCCATCAGGGTCATCCCGACGGGAATTGCGGCTGCGCGCCAGGCATTGCTGATCTCGAGCGCCGGGGTGACGATGACCTGTTCCTCGCTCGCATAATCGAAGGCGGGATGCAGGACCAGCGCCAGCAGGAATAGCGGCGCCACCGCCGCGATCGTGTCGAGAAAGGCGCGCGCGCCCGGGCCGACATGGCTGACGAGCCCTGTCATGCGCATGTGCTCGCCCCGGCGCAGCGCGATCACCGCGCCCAGCATCGAGAGCCAGAGAAACAGGATCGAGGCAAGTTCGTCCGACCAGATCAGCGGGCTGTGGAAGACGTATCGCATGATGACGCCGGCGAGCATGATGCCGATCTCGACCAGCACGACGGCGGCCGCGGCGGTCTCGACCACCGCACCGAGCCAGCGGTCGACGGTGCCAAAGGTTCTCGCAAGCTTGCGCGTGCCCTTATCGGAAGCAGGGTGCGCGGCCGCCGCCAGATAGTCCGTCATCTGATGCTCTGCGATCGTCATCGCGCTCAGGCCAGCTTGCCGACGGCACCTTCGAGCAGCGCCCAGACTTCGTCGCCGAAGCGGCCCTTCCATTCGCCGTAGAAGCCGCCGTCGCGCAATTTGGCGCGGAACGAGTCCGGCGAAGGTTTGGTGAAGTTCATTCCCTTGCTCTGGAGGTCGGCCTGCACGGTCGCGTTGAAGGCCTTGATGTCCTCGCGCTGCTTCAAGCCGGCATCGTTGATGGCGTTGCTGACGATGGTCCTGAGATCGGCGGGAAGAGCGTTGAAGGCGCGGGCGTTGGCGATGAACCAGAAGCCGTCCCAGATGTGGTTGCTGATCGCGCAGTACTTCTGCACCTCGTAGAGCTTCGCCACCTGGATGATTGGCAACGGATTTTCCTGCGCGTCGACAATGCGTGTCTGCAGCGACGAATAGACCTCGCTGAATTGCAGGCTGGTCGGCGAGGACGACAGCGCCTTGAACATGGAGATGCTGAGCGGGGACACGGGCACGCGGATCTTGAGGCCGTCCATGTCCTTGGCGCTCTCGATCGGCTTGGCGCCGCTGGTGATCTGGCGGAAGCCGTTGTCCCACATCTTCTCGAACGTATGGAGGCCGACCTTGGCCATGGCGGCACGGATATGCGCGCCAAGCCCACCGTCCATCGCTTTCCAGACCTGATCGTAATCGGCAAAGGCAAAGCCGACCGCGTTGATCGCGGCGACCGGCACCAGGGTCGCGACCACGAGCGCGGAGGGCGTGAAGAAGTTCAGCGCGCCGCTGCGCACCTGGGCGAGCATGTCGGTGTCGCCGCCGAGCTGGTTGTTCGGGAAGATGACCATCTCGACCCGGCCATTGCTCTCCTTGGCGATGCGGTCGGCCGCTTCCTGGGCGCGGATGTTGAGGGGATGCGTCAGCGGCAGGTTGTTGCCGTATTTCAGCGAGAACTCGGCCGCCCGGGCCGGGCGCGAGAGACCGCCGATCAGGCCCGCGGCGGGCAGGGCGGACAGGGCTTGCAGGGCGCGCCGACGGGTCAGGGACATGGGCTTCTCCTCCAACAGCGATTTGATGTTATTTGATGTTTCTGCGACAATGTTGATGCGAAAATTGCGACTTAGAGCTATCATGTCAAACGATAAAGATGATGGTTTTTGATGTCTTTGACGTTTGGACCTTGAGATGGACAAACCGCTCGCTCCTTCGCTGAGCCGCATCGTTGACGTGGCGCGCCGGGCCGGTGTCTCCACGGCGACGGTCGATCGCGTGCTGAATCGCCGGCCCGGTGTGCGGGCGATTACGCAGCAGCGGGTGCTCGCCGCCGCGTCCGAGCTCGACTACATGCCGGCCGAGAACCTCCTGGCGGCGATGCGGCCCAAGCCGATGCGGCTGCTGTTCCTGCTGCCGGCCGGCACCAACCGCTTCCTGTCCACGCTCGGGCAGCTGATCGCGCATTCCGACGGCCGGCTCGCGCCCTTCAACGTCCATTGTCAGGTCGACACCATCAAGAGCTTCAATCCCGACCGGCTGGCACGCCAGCTCTGGCGGGCCCGCGACAAGGCCGACGGCATCGCTTTCATGGCGCTCGAACATCCGGTCGTGCGGGAAGCCGTCGATAGGCTTGCGGAGCACGGCGTGCCGACGGTGACGCTGATCTCGGACATCCTGAACGCGCGCCGCGCGGCCTATATCGGACTGGACAATCGCTCGATCGGACGCACCGCCGGCTATCTGATCGCGCGCTTTCTGGGCGAGCGTCCGGCCAAGGTCGCGATGATCGCGGGCAGCCGCAGCTACCGCGCGCACGAAGAACGCGAAATGGGCTTTCTGCACGTCTTCGAAGAACTATTTCCGGCCATCAAGGTCGTGGGTTTGCGCGAAGGCCACGATGACGCCGATCGCAACTATCGCCAGACGCGCATGCTGCTGGGCCAGCATCCGGATCTTGCCGGAATCTACAACATCGGCGGCGCCGCCGATGGTGTCGCTCGCGCCCTGAACGAGATGAACCGGGCGCGCGACGTGGTCTTCATTGGTCATGGTCTGACCTCGGATACGCGCAGCTTTCTGCTCGATGGGACGATGGATGCCGTCATCACTCAAAATCAGCTCAACACGATGATGAGCTGTGTCGGCATCTTCGACAATCTGCGCGCCGGCCGCAGCGCCATGCACGGCATCGAGGCGCCGCGCAGCGAGATCATCTTTCGCGAAAATATTCCGGCGCTTGGGGGCTAGGATTCAAGGAGGCTTGCTGGACCCATGGCCGGCCTGGTCGAGCGCATCCTTGGCCTGATTGCCACGATGCAATTTTGCCAGTGTTTTGCCCGACGAGTCAAATGACCGGGCTCTGAAGAAATCGGGCCCGTCGAGCAGCTCGACGCGCGTTGCAGGAGAGATGCCTCTCGTTCTGCGCGCGCAAGTCAATTCACCCAAGCCTCATCTCGACTTAAGCCGCGCCGCCGCGACCAACCGGCCGAGGGCGGTTCTACTGTGCATGGGGTTGTTTTTCAGTTTTTTGTTTGGCGAGGCCCCGGCGGGCGCTCTACAGGCCGGCGGCGACGCCCAGGCGGCCGATGCCGGGGAGCTTGAGCGCAGGCCGCCGGATGTCGATGCCCAGCACCGCGCCGAAGAAATTGATCTCGAACCCTTCGACCCAGCCGACCGTCATGCCGAGGTAACCCGACAGCGAGGCGTAGGCGCCGGTGCGGGAAGGGGTGATGCCGGCCCAGCGTCCGCTGTACGGATAGTCCTTGCCGACCGCGGTGGGTGGAAGGACAGCACGAAGCTCGGGAACGGCGTCCAGCGCCGCCTGCACGAAGGTGTTGGAATTCGGTCCGGGCCATGCGCTGTAATCGCCGTAGGCGCGGAACTTGTAGGTCTCGACGACGTGGCGGATCTTGGGGATCAGCGCTTCGGCCCGCGCGCCGTCGAGCGCCACGACGGTTTCGGGCATGGCACCGAACCAGCGGCCGTCGGGTGCAAATCCGTTGTTCCGGATCGGGTCGCCCCACGCCGTGTAGTCGTATCGGCTGTAGTTGCTGGCACCTTTCTCCTTGACGACGATCCAGCTGTGGACGGCGAAAATGCTGCGCCACCGCACCGTGCGCGCGGCAAAGACCCGGATCAGCGCGTCCGGATTGGCGGATGCCGGCGGCAGCAAGCCGGCGCTCGAGCGATCCGCCGTCTGCCAATTGCCCCGGCCATCGCCGAACAGATAATAGCGTCCGGCCGACAGTCCTATCGGCACGAACACCAGCAGCAGGAAGAGAATCAAGAGTTTCCTCAAGGGCGAACGGTGGTCAGGCGGGACGACACGAATAATATAGTTCGCCCGGCGGGCCGCGCCAGCACGCTTCCGCTCTTGCATTTGGGAGGTGCGCCCCCATGTTCCCGCTATGATGAAGCTGTCACTCGTCGAAGATCAGGCCATCCAGGCGCGAATCGCATCCATCGCTGGCGCCGAGACGTTTGATCGTCTTTTTGCCGGTATCCGATTCGACGAAGTCGACGGCAATCTGCTGTTCGCTATCGCGCGGGACGAGGACTGCGCGGCCGAGATCGAAGACGAATTCTCGCATCACCTCGCTGTGGTCGCGACGCAAATCCTCGGGCAGAGCGTCGACGTGGTCGTGGTGCTGCCGAAGGTCCTGCAATAGGCCTTATTTTGGCGTGTAGGCCGGTCGACTGGGCTTGCGTCTCTGCTTTCCAACGCAATCGCGAAATTGTAATGACGTCATTGGGCGCTTAGGCCCGATGTGCGTTATCGACCGAGCTCACGGGAGGGCTCGTTGGCGCACGCCTCTATTTGCGAAACAAAGTTGGATACAAATTGGCGCCTACCAGGAAAGCCCGGGCCGCGACCGGCGCGAAAAAGACAAAGGCCAAGAGCTCTAAGAGCAAGAGCTCTAAGAGCAAGAGCTCGAAAAGCCAGAGCCCAAAGAGCCTGAGCCCAAAGGGCAAGAGCTCGAAAGGCAAGAGCTCGTCGCGTTCTGCGGTCTCGTCCTCATCGCCGCTCGGCATGCTGGCGCTGCATCTGCGCGAGCAATGGGAGAAGTCCGGTCGCGACGGCCTCGTGTTCCTCTGCGATAATGAGAACAGGGCGGAGCGGCTGGGCGGCGTGATCCACGCGCTCGACCCTTCGGTCGACGTGCTGGTGTTCCCGCGACTGAACAATCTGCCATTCGATGGTCTGGAGCCGTCGCGCGAGATCGCGGGCAGGCGGAGCTCGGTGTTGCGGCGCATTGCCAAGGCAAGGAAGCCGGTCTTCCTCGTATCGACCGCAGAGGCCATCATGGAGCGGCTGCCGCTGCCGGCGAGCTGGTCAAAGACCAGCCTCACCCTGAAAGTGGGCGCGGCCTATTCGGAAGCCGAGCTGGAGAACCGTCTGGAAGCGCTCGGCTACGACCTCGACGAAGAGGCGGAATATCCGGGCGGCGTCCTGTTCCACGGCAAGACGTTCGAGGTGTTTCCCGCGGGCGCACTTGGTCCTTTCAGGATCGAACATTCCGATGGCGTTATCCGCAAGATCGTTGCCGTCGATCCGGTCGAGCATGAGGTCGTCTACGAGACCAGGGAATTGCTGATCGATCCGATGTCCGAACAGATTGCGCTCGGAGGCAAGCGCGGACAGCGGGCGACGCTGCCGGATTATTGCGCGCGCGCGCGGTGGATCGTGGATGCCGGCGTGCTGGGCCATGCCGATATCTGGCTGAGCACCATCGAGGAGGCCGCTGGCCGCAGGGATGCGGAGCGCGAGTATCTCGGACGGGCGGACTGGAAGCGGCTGAAGAAGCGCATCAACGTGCTTCCGCAAAAATCGGCCTTCACGCCGACGCCCGATTTCTCGAAGGCCTCTTCGCCAAGAAAGATCCTCCGCGCATTTATCGACGACATGCAACGCGCCGGGTCGCGGGTGCTGTTCGTCGCGGCCGTCGAGGATGACCTTCGAGCGATGGAGCGGATGAGCGGCATCAAGGCGGAGCGCTGCGCCGATTGGAGCGAGGCGACAGAGGGACGGGATCGCGAAACGGCGTTTCTGGCCGATTTCGATGCCGGCTTCATCGGGGCCGGCCGCAAGCCTCTCGTCATCGTCACCGCGTCCGACGTGCTCGGCAGCAGAGCCCATCATCCGCAGCCGATGGCGAGAGCCTGGACGGCTGCGTTCGACCATCCCGACGTCCCGGAGCGCGGCGCGGCGGTGGTCCATTTGCAGCGCGGGCTCGCTCTGCTCGACGGCTTGCAGACCCTTGCCATGGGGACGGGATCGCGGCGCGAGATGGTCAGGCTTGCGTTCGCGGGAGACAACGCCGTTCTGGTGCCGCCGGCCGATCTTGCCTTGATCTGGCCGTATGCAGCCGAGCCCGGCAAGCTGGCACGGGACAAGGCGGACGGAAGCACATGGTGGGCGCGGCGGACCGAGGCCGAGGCGGAGATCCAGGTCGCCGCCAAGGCGCTCGCAAAGCACATCAGCCAGCGCCACCGCCGCCGCGCGCCGAAACTGGTCGCACCCGGGCCGCTCTATGAAAGGTTCGTTGCGCGCTTTCCGTATTTCCCGACCGTCGATCAGGCGAAGGCCATTCAGGATGTGCTCGATGATCTCGCGGCAGGTCACCCCATGGACAGGGTGGTGTGCGGCGACGTCGGATTTGGAAAGACCGAGGTCGCGTTGCGCGCGGCAGCCGCCGTGGCGCTGTCCGGGAAACAGGTGGCGATCGCGGTGCCGACCACCGTCCTGGCACGGCAGCATGTCGAAACCTTCCGCAAGCGCTTCGGGCCTCTCGGTATCGACGTCGGAAGCCTGTCGCGCGCGACCTCCGGCCCGGAGACGCGAGGGGTCAAAGAGGGCCTGCGAAGCGGCAGGCTGAAAGTCGTTGTAGGCACGCAGGCGCTCTCTGCAAAGGATGTGAAGTTCGCCGATCTCGGCCTCGTCATCATCGACGAAGAGCAGCACTTCGGAGCGGCGGAGAAGGCGAAGCTTTCAGGGCTGGCAAAGAATGCCCATACGCTCTGGATGAGCGCGACGCCCATCCCGCGCACGCTCGCTGCCGGCCTTGCGGGCTTCCGGGATCTCAGTGTGATCGCGACGCCGCCGGTTCACCGGCTTCCGATCGTGACCAAGATCGCTCCGCTTTCGGATGCGGCCATTGCCGGAGCATTGCTCCGTGAGCGGCGGCGGCACGGACAGAGTTTTCTGATCTGCCCGCGCATCCTGGATCTGGAGCCGATGCTGGCGCGCGTGCAATCATTGGCGCCCGATCTCCGCATCGTCTGCCTTCATGGCAAGATGCCCGTCGACGACCTCGACGACCGCATGATGAGTTTCGTCGATGGCGAAGCGGACGTCCTCCTGGCGACCAACATCGTGGAAAGCGGTCTCGATATCCCGCGCGCGAACACCATCGTGGTGTGCTGGCCCGAAAAGTTCGGCCTCGCACAGCTTCATCAGCTCAGGGGGCGGGTGGGACGCGGCGGAACGCGCGCCTTCGCCTATCTGCTGACGGAGTCGACCTCGGAGCAGTCCGAGAAGCGCTTGGCCGTCCTCGAGGAGTTCAGCAAGCCCGGCGCCGGCTTTGCCATCAGCGAGCGCGACCTGGACCTCAGGGGCGCCGGCGATCTGTTTTCCGAACAGCAGTCCGGGCACGTGCAGGTGTTCGGGCCGGTGCTCTACAGTCATCTCCTGAAGCTCGCCTCGGAAAGAGTGAACGACTCGGGCGCCTTTCTGTGGGTGCCCGATCTCAATCTGCCTGTCGGCGACATGTTGCCTGAAGGTTATGTGCAATCGGAAGCAATGCGGCTCGAGATCTATGGTCGCGCCG
The DNA here is from genome assembly GCF_000284375.1 of Bradyrhizobium japonicum USDA 6. Lineage (NCBI taxonomy): Bacteria > Pseudomonadati > Pseudomonadota > Alphaproteobacteria > Hyphomicrobiales > Nitrobacteraceae > Bradyrhizobium > Bradyrhizobium japonicum. The sequence goes on along the minus strand of NC_017249.1, from coordinate 6,519,398 downwards.
CCAGATGCCGGAGCGACGACGACCTGGAAGACCTGGAGGAGGAGACCTCGCGACGTTTCGGCAGGCTCCCGCCGGAGGCGCGCGATTTCTTTGCGGCCGCGAGGCTCCGGATCGATTGCAAGCGGCGTGGCATCGTCAGGCTCGATGTCGGGCCCGAGGCCGTCGCCGCGACCTTCCTCCCCGGGCGGCTGAGGAAATCCAGAGCGCGATCGCTCCAGCGCGACGGCGATCGCGTCGTTTGCGCCGCCCGCGGGCACGCGGACCCGTTCGGCCGGATCGAGGAATTCCTGGAGCTTCTGGACGAGTGAGGCTGACCTACTGCGGCTCGATTCCGGCCGCCTTGATGATCCGTCCCCATTTGCCGATCTCGGCCTTCAGGAAGGCTTCGAGCGCAGCCGGCGTCGCGCGCTCGGCCTCGACCGGAGCCATGCTGAGCTCGGCAAAACGGCTGATCAAAGCAGGGTCTTTGAGCGCCGTCTGGAGCGCGCCGACGAGCTGGTCGATCACGGGCTTCGGCGTGCCGCGCGGCGCGTAGAGGCCATACCAGGTCGTCACATCGAATTCGGGAACGCCGGCCTCGGCCGAGGTCGGCACGCCAGGCAGCGTCGCGACGCGCGTCTTGCTCGTGATCGCGTAGCCCTTGATCGTGTTCGACTGGATGTAGGGCGTCGGCCCCGTCGCGGGATCGCAATAGACGTCGATATGGCCGGCGATGACGTCGTTCAGCGCGGGCCCGCCGCCCTTGTAGTAGATTTGCGAGAGTTTCGTATCGGTGGTGCTCATGAACATCAGGCCGCAGAGCTGCGAGGCCGAACCGAGACCGACATTGCCGAAAGTCATCTTGTCGCCCTCGCTGCGGATGCGGGCGATCATCTCGCCGAGATCCTTGGCCGGGAAATTCGGCCGGGCCACCAGGATCATCGGGACGTTCGTGACGAGCCCGATCATGGCGAAGTCGCCGACGGGATCGAACGGCAGCTTGGCATAGAGCGCGGGCGCAGTGGCCTGGCCGACATGCATCAGGAGCAGCGTGTAGCCATCAGGCGCGGCCTTGGCGACGCGGTTGGTGCCGAGTGTGCCGCCGGCGCCGACGACATTCTCGATGACGATGGACTGCTTCAGCGTCGCGCTCATGGCGTTGCCGAGAATCCGCGCGATGACGTCGCCGGGGCCGCCGGCGGAGAACGGCACGATCATCGTGACCGGGCGGGTGGGGTAGTCGTCTGCGATTGCCGCGCCACAGGGCGAGAGCAGGAGACACAGGATCAGCGATCGTACCAGAGACAACATCGAACACTCCCTGAATTCTTGTTTTTCTAGTCGTCGGAGGGCGTCGCCTCCTTGGCGGCGTTTCGTTCAATCATGTCGAGCGCGGCCACCGCAGCCGCATTGATGTGATCGACGCAGCAGCGCTCGGCGAGATCCGGATCGCCGTTCTGGATAGCGCGCCAGATCGCGGTGACCTCGCGCAGGCTCTTGTTGATCCGTTTCGGCTGCGACATCGACGTGATCCGCAACAGTTGGATCCGGTCGTGCAGCGGCTTGAGCATGCGCTCGATGAAGGCGTTGCGGCAGCCGCCGATCAGCGCGGCGTAGAAGTCGGTCTTGGCTTCGAGGCTCCCGACGAGGTCCTGCTTGGCTGCGGCCGCCTTCAGCCGTGCCAGGGCTTCCCCGATCCGTCGAGCCACTTCCGGATCGTGGAGTCTGGCGCATTCGCGGCCGGCGAAACCTTCGAGCACCGCGCGCGCCGCGTAGAGCTGCCGGGCTTCTTCGAGGCTGATGGTGGAGACCACGGGGCCGCGGTGCGGAACGATGTTGACGAGGCCGTCGGCTTCGAGGGCCCGCAGCGCTTCGCGGATCGAGGGGCGGCTGACGCCCATCATCTCGCAGAGCTCGCGCTCGACCAGGCGCTGGCCGGGCTTGAGTGTTCCGGACATGATCGCCTCGCGCAGCTTTTGCGCGACCATCGCCCGGACGGTCGGGACGTCCTCGATGCGGAGTGTCGACTGCAATTCGCTACGTCTTTCCATGTCCGGACCCTGGTTGGGAAAAGTCAGTACCGGTTTACAGGCAGAATCATCATTTCGGCAATTTGAACGTGCGCGGGCTGGTCCAGGGCGAAGACGATCGAACGGGCAATATCGGCAGGCTCGAGCGCCATCCTGAACTGGTCGAAATAGTCCTTTTCCTTCTGCCTGTCGCCGCGATAGCGGGTCAGGATGATGTTGGTCCGGGTCAGGCCTGGCTGGAGTTCGGTGACCCGGATCGCGGTTTCCGCCAGCTCGCCCCGCAGCGTCTCGGTGAACATGTGCACGCCCGCCTTGCTGGTGCTGTAGGCGGCCATATCGGGGACGATCCGGACCGCGTTGATGGAGCTGATGTTGACGACATGGCCGGCGTTGCGCCTGACCATGTCGGGCAGGATCGCGCGGGTGACGCGCATCAGGCCGATCAGATTGGTCTGGATGATGTTGGACCAGTCGTCGGCGGAGCCGGCATCGAACCGCGTCCGCCCGCCGATATCGTGTCCGGCGTTGTTGATGAGGACGTCGACCGGCTTGAACTGCGCGGGAATGGCGTCCGGCAGGCGATCCACGGCCTGCCCATCGCTAATGTCCAGCTGGATCGGAAACACCGCGTCGCCCGCCGAGGACGCGAGTTCCTGAAGCGCCTTGGCGTCGCGATCGACCAGCACGACGCGGCGGCCGCTTTCCAGCAAGGCCTTGGTGATGGCGCGTCCCATGCCGCCGGCGGCACCCGTCAGCACGACGCTCTGGCCCGATTGTTCAGTCATCGCAACACTCCCAATCCTTTCATGCGACCGACCAGCCGCCGTCGATCGGCAGGCTGGCGCCGGTGATATCGTTTGCCGCGGGCCCACAGAGAAAGACGACCATGGCGGCGACCGCATTCATTTCGACGAAACGCTGCGTCGGCTGGCGCTCGCCGAGATATTCCTTGGTCACGTCGTCGACCGGACGGCCGCTGTTCGACGCGATCGTCGCGATCTTGTTGAGGATCGCGGGCGTCGGCAGCGTGCCCGGGCAGAGCGTGTTGCAGGTGATGCCGCTCCGCGCCGTCTCGATCGCCACCGCGCGGGTCATACCGAGGATCGCAGTCTTGGTGGTGACGTAGTCGATGCGATCCTCGACTGCGCGGGTCGAATAGATCGAGCCCATGCTGATGATCCGGCCCCAGCCGCGCTGCTTCATCGCCGGCAGCGCCAGGCGGATCAAATGGAACGGAGCCGACAGGTTGACGGCCAGCGCCTGCTCCCAGCGATCGGGCGGAAACTGCTCGATGGCGGAGAAGTGCCTGACCACGGCGTTGTTGACCAGGATGTCGATGGCGCCGCAGCGGTCGAGCAGATCGGCCATCATGGCCTCGATCGCCTCGCGACGGGACAGATCGACGCCGGCCGCGATGACCTCGACGCCGAAGCGGGCGCGGAGATCATCCGCGGCCTGCTTCGGCGCGACGAGATCATGAAGGACGATATTGGCGCCCGCGCCGGCAAGGCCTTCCGCGACGGCGAGGCCAAGGCCCGCGGTCGCACCGGTCACGAGTGCCCATTTGCCCTTCATCGTCGTCACGCTCCGTTATTTCTTGTCGAGCTCGGCGAAGACTTCCTTCGCGTTCCGGAACGCATCCACGCCGGCCGGCACGCCGCAATAGATCGCGACCTGCATGAAGACTTCGCGGATTTCCTCCTTGGTGGCGCCGTTGGCGAGCGCGCCGCGGACATGGGTCTTCAGCTCGTGCGGACGGTTGAGCGCGCAGAGCATCGCCAGATTGAGGAAGCTGCGCGTCTTGCGCGTCAGGCCGTCGCGGCCCCAGACGTAGCCCCAGCAATACTCCGTGGTGAGGTCCTGCATCGGACGGTTGAACTCGTCCGCGGATGCGATCGCCTTGTCGACGAACTCGTTGCCGAGCACGCTCTTGCGGATTTCGAGCCCGCGGTCGTAGGTCGCCTTGTCCATCTTGTTCTCCGTTTCTCGTTCGGGCGTTGTCAGTTCTTAGGTCAGTTCTCAGTTCAGTTTTTGGGCCAGAACGGCTGCGCCAGCGCGAGCTGGGGCGGGAACACCGTCACCGGCACGCCGGACTGCCACTGCACGATGGTCATGCCGGCGCCGACGCGGCGGCCCTTCTCGTCGAACTTGATCTCGCCCAGCGGATAGTATTTCGAGGGGCCGGCATCCATGGTGCGCAGCGCCTCGCCGACGGCGACGCGGTCGGCCTTGCCGGCCTTCTCGAGCGCGTCCTTGATCACCCACATGTCGCCATAGGTGGAGATCGCGTTCTGCGTCATCCACGGCTCCTTGTAGCGGGTCTTCAATTCCGCGATCAGCGCCTCGTGGCCCTTGGCGCCCCAGCTTGCGACGCAGGTCAGCACGCCCTGGAGCAGTTCGGGGCTGACGGTTTGCAGCATGTCGGGCTCGGCGATCGCGATGCCGAACGAGATGGTCGGAATCTTGCCCTGGCCGAGGCCGAACTCGTTCATCTTCTCGAGCAGCAGCTTTGCGTCCGAGATCACCGTCGGCAGGAAGAACAGCAGATCGGGTTTCGCCGAACGGATTTTCTGCACCAGCGACGTCGCATCGGCCAGCGGCGGCGTGAACGTCTCGTCGACGATCAGCTGCAACTGGTTCTCCGCCAGCAGGCCCTCGCGCATCGCCTTTGCGGAGGCGATCGAGGCCCCCGTGTTGTCGGTCAGGATCGCGACCGTCTTCGGCCGCTTGCCTGAAGCCGTCTCCGCCAGCTTGATGATCTGGGGCAACGCCTGCCGTGCCTGCGAACCTGCGGTGGCCGCCGTCTGGAACACGTATTTGAAGCCGCGGTCGGTGATCAGGTCGGAATAGGAGAGGGTGAGGACGGGCAGGCTGGCGCGCTCGGTGACTTCCGTCACGGCGAGCGTGAACGAGGACAGGTATGCGCCGCTGGCCGCGACCAGATCGGTCTCCTGCGCGACCATGCGCTGGGCGGCGTTCTTTGCCTTTTCCGTGGTGTCGCCGGAATCGAGTACGACCAGCTTCAGCTTGGCGCCGCCGAGCGCCTTGATGCCGCCTTGCGCGTTGATGTGGTCGACCGCCATCTCGGCGCCTTCACGCATCACCGTTCCCGGTCGGGCGTAGAGGCCGGAGATCGGCACCAGCAGGCCGACCTTCACCTCGGAAGGTTGCTGCGCCCAGGCGCGGGATGCGATCAGCGTGCCGGAGGCGCCGGCAAGCAATGTTCGCCGCGAGATCGTGATTTTGGTCTTTGCAGTCATGACAATTCTCCTCCCTGAAAAATCTCGCGCCCCTTTATGATTTCTTCGGCCAGAACGGCTGCGCCTGAGCGAGTTCGGGCGGATAGACGGTGACAGGCACGCCCGATTGCCATTGCGCGATCACGACGCCGGCGCCGACGCGACGGCCCTTCTCGTCGAATTTGAGCTGGCCGCCCGGATAGTATTTCGACGGGCCGGCATCCATGGTGCGGAATGCCTGTGCGACCGAATTGCGGTCGGCCTTGCCGGCCTTCTCCAGCGCTTCCTTCATCAGCCACATGTCGCCATAGGTCGAGATGACGTTCTGCGTCATCCAGGGCTCCTTGTATTTGGCCTTGAGCTCGGCGATCAGGGCCTCGTGACCCTTCGAGCCCCAGTTGGCGACGATGGTCATGATGCCCTGCACGGTCTCCGGGCTCACGCTCTGAAGCATGTCCGGCTCGGCGATGGTGATGCTGAAGGACACGGTCGGGATCTTGCCCTGGCCGAGGCCGAACTCGCTGATCTTCTCCAGCCCCAGCTTGGCGTCCGACACCGCATTCGGCATGAACAGCAGCAGGTCTGGCTTGGCCGAGCGGACCTTCTGGATCAGCGGGGTGGCATCCGACAGCGGCGGGGTCCAGACTTCCTCGACGACGAGCTGGAGGCCTTCCTGCGCGAGCAGTTTTTCCTTGAGCGCCTTGGCTGTGGCGACGGATGTCGCGGTGTTGTCCATCAGCATCGCCACGGTCTTCGGCTTCTTGCCCGACGCATTCTCGGCGAGCTTCATCAGCGTCGGCAGGCCGAGCTCGGACTGACGGCTCGCGGTCGCGGCGGTCTGGAAGATGTATTTGAAGCCGCGATCGGTCAGCAGGTCCGAATAGGACAGTGTCAGCACCGGCAGTTCGGCGCGCTCGGTGACCTCGGTGACGGCGAGCGTGAAGGAGGAGAGATAAGAGCCGGTGGCGGCAACGAGATCGGGCTCCTGTGCCACCATGCGTTGCGCCGCGTTCTTGGCCTTCTCGGTGGTGTCGCCGCAGTCGATCACCACCAGCTTCAGCTTGGCGCCGCCGAGCGCCTTGATGCCTCCCTGCGCGTTGATGTGCTCGATGCCCATCTCGGCGCCCATTTTCATCACCTGGCCGGGGCGGGTGTAGATGCCTGACAGCGGGACGATCAGTCCGACCTTGACCTCGGCCGGTGTCTGTGCGCGTGCCACGCTGGCGAGGCCGACAGCGGCAGCGCCCGACAGCACGGTCCGGCGCGTCAGTCCTTTTGATATCCTGCCCTTCGATGTCTTGTTCATTTTGTTGTCTCCCTGCTCTTTGTTTTTTGTTCGTCACATGCCGAGATAGGCTTTGCGCACGCGATCATCGGCGCGCAGCGTGTCGTTGTTGCCCTCGAGCACGACGTGTCCGGCTTCGAGGACGTAGCCGTGGTCGGCGGACTCCAGTGCCTCCGCCACGCGCTGCTCGACCAGCAGCATGGTCAGGCCGGACTGACGCCGGATATCGATCAGCCGTTCGAAGATGAAGTCCGCGGTCGACGGCGCGAGCCCCATCGAGGGCTCGTCCAGCATCAGCAGCTTCGGCGATGAGGCGAGGCCGCGGCCGATCGCGAGCATCTGCTGCTGGCCGCCGGACATCGTGCCGGCGAACTGGTTGCGGCGTTCCTTCAGCACCGGCAGCCATTCGAAGATGCGCTCGATGTTGGCCTGCCAGTCGCGCCGGCCGCTTTCGGTCATCGCGCCCATTTCGAGGTTCTCCATCACCGTCAGCGACGGGAAGACCTGGCGGCCCTCGGGGACATGGGCGATGCCGAGATGGGCGCGCTGCGGCGGCGGCACGGCAAGAAGGTCGACGCCGTCGAACGTAATTGCCCCGCCGCTCGGCTTCACGATGCCGGAGATCGTCTTGAACAGGGTGGTCTTGCCGGCACCGTTAGGCCCGACGATCGCAACGAACTGGCCCGCACCGACATTGATCGACACGTCGTTCAGGACGGGCTTTGCCGAATAGCCCGCGCTCAATCCCTCAATTCGCAGCATGGCCCACCCACTTCTTGCCGAGATAGGCCTCGATTACCCGGTTATCGCGTGTCACCACTTCCGGCAGGCCCTCGGTGATGACGGCGCCGTGGTCGAGCACGAGGAATCTGTCGACCAGGCGGACCATCGCCTGCATGGTGTGCTCGATGATAGCGATGGTCATGCCGTCGCGTGCGAGCTGCTGGATCACGGCGACGACCTCGTCCGCCTCGCCGTGGCCGAGGCCCGCAAGCGTCTCGTCAAGCAGCAGGATGCGGGGCTGGCCGGCGATCGCGCGGGCGAGCTCCATCAGCCGCAGCTCCTTGGTCGAGAGTTCGCCGGCGACACGGTTGGCCACGGCGGAGAGCCCGACGCGGGCGACCGCGTCGGCGGCAAGCTTGCGTGCCTCCGCGTCGGAGCGGGCGCGCACATAGGCGCCGACCACGACATTGTCGAGGATCGACATGCGCAGGAATGGCCGCATCACCTGGAAGGTGCGTCCGACGCCGGCCTCGCAGATCGTGTGCGGCCGTTGGCCGGACATGTTGCGGCCGTCGATCAGCACCTCGCCCTCGCTCGGCTTCAGAAAGCCGTTGAGGAGGTTGAACAGCGTGGTCTTGCCGGCCCCGTTGGGACCGATAATGCCGAGAATCTCGTTCTTGTGCAGCTTGAAGCTGACGTCCTGAACGGCTTTGAGTCCGCCAAAGGAACGCGAGAGGTCGCGAACCTCGAGCACCACTTCGCCGGTGGCCGAACGCTGCCGCGCGGCGGGCTTCAGTGCCGTGACGTTGGCGGCGGCCGCTTCCGGAGTGTCGCTAGCCGTTGCCTTGGATGCATTTCGCTTGCGCAGGAGATCGCGCAGTTTCCAGAACAGGCCTTCCGGCGCGAGCAGGATGACACAAACGATGGCCAGGCCGAAGATGACGCCCTGAATGCCGGGGATGCGCGCACCGGCCTCGGCGTGCAGGATCTCGGCGAGTGGGATCAGGATCACGGAGCCGATGACCGGCCCCCAGACCGTACCGACGCCGCCGAACATCGCGACCGTCAATGCCTGCGCTGACACCAGCATGCCGAACACCGATTGCGGGGTCACGACCAGCAGCACCTGCACATAGAACCCGCCGATGGCGGCGGCGATCGCGCCGCTCAGCGTGATCGCGCGCAGCTTCCAGGCCAGCGTGTTGATGCCGGCGGCTTCTGCTGCAGCCTCGTTCTGCTTGATCGCGAGCAGCGCCATGCCGAAGCGGGATCGCTCGATCACCTGCGTGAGCACGATGGTGGCAAGCATGATGGCGAGCCCCAGCAGCGTGTAGATGTGGGGATCGGAGAACTGCATATAGGCGATCGGCGCGTCGCGCTTGATCGGAAGCGTCACCTCCTGGAAGCCGAGCCACTCGAACACGTAGAGAATGGCGAGCGGGTAGGCGAGCATCGCGAGCGCAAAATAGTGGCCCTGGAGGCGGAAGGTCGGAAATCCGATCAATAGACCAGCGATGCCGCCGAGCATGGCGGCGACCGGGATCAGCAGCCAGGGGGAGATGTCGAAATAAATCTGCCCGAGCGCGGTCGCATAGGCGCCGATCCCGAAGAAGGCGGCGTGGCCGAACGAGATCAGCCCGGTGTAGCCGCTGAGCAGGTTCCAGGACAGGCCGAACACCGCCCACACCGGCACCAGCGTCAAGATAAGCTGGTAATACGAGTTGGTGACGCCGAGCGAGATCCCGGCGTAAGCGAGCGTGAAGAGCAGGGGAGGCAGCAGTGAACGCATCCGCAGCATGGTCACGTCCTCTCGACCATGCGCCCGAAGAAACCCTGCGGACGGAAGAAGATGATGAGGAGGAACACGGCGAAGATCGCGGCGTTCTGCAATTGCGTCGGCAGGATCAGCGTGGACATCTGCTGCACGAGCCCGATCGTCATGCCGCCCCAGAAGGCGCCGATGATGCTGCCCATGCCGCCGAGCACGACGCCGGCATACATGACGATGACGTATTCGAGGCCGACGAAGGGATGGAACGGATAGTTGGTCGCGAGCAGGCCGCCGGCAATCGCGGTGATGCCGCAACCGAGCGCGAAGGCGGTGCGATGCGCGCGGTCGACGTCGATGCCCATATAGGTCGCGGCGGTCGGATTGTCGGCGGCGGCGCGGAGCGATTTGCCGATCCGGGTCCGCGTGATCAACAGCGAAAGCAGGATCATGATCGCCAGCGAGACGATCGCATCGATGCTGCGGGCCTTGTTGAGGAAGATGCTCATGTCGAAGAAGGGGCCGAGCTCCCAGGCCGAGCTCGACAGCGGCGTGCGGATCGAGGCCAGCACCGAGCCGAACACGATGAGGCCGCCGTTCTGCAGGATCAGGGCGATGCCGAGCGTGAGGATCAGCTGGGCGTAATGGCCTTCGCCTTCCAGCGAGGCGGTGCGGGTACCCGAGACGTGCGAGATCAGTGTCCGATGGACGAAATAGCCGAACACGGCGAGCACGGGCCCGGCCAGCAGGATGGCGACGAACGGCCCGACCGCATTGCCGAACACCGCCTGCACGCCGGCCGCGGTGAAGAGATAGAAGGCGGTATACATGCCGAGCATCATGAAATCGCCATGGGCGAAGTTGATGACGCGCATGACGCCGAAGATCAGGCCGAGCCCGACGCACATCAGGCCGTAGACGGCGCCGATCAAAAGGCCCGCAGCGAGCGCTTGAAAGAAGCCTTCCATCAGCCCCGCCTCCGCGCGGCGCAAGCGCCGGCTGGCTGGCGATTGTGCGCCGTCGGCGCTTCTAGCCTGGTCTCCCGGTCGACCATGTTTCCCCCGTATTGTTTGGCATTTCTTATGATGCCGATCGTAAAACTCGTTCCGGCGCATCCAAACGACACTGCGCGGCGATGTCGCCGGCATTGCCGAGCTGCTCGCAGCCGTCGATGAGTTGCTCGAGCCGCTGCGCGCGGTCCTCGCCAAGGACTCCGGTCGCGGCGGCGCGGAAGCGCGCACGAATATCTGAAGGCGTTGCGGCGATGACGTCGGGCAAAGCGTGCCGGATGGTCCGGCCGCTGCGGAGATGCACGGTCACCTCCGCGCCCTGCTTGCCGGGGAAGGCAGCGGTGAAGCCGGGATCTGCCCTGAGATCGGTGACCGCGACCAGGCGGATGATGTCGGCATCATCGAGTTCGGAATAGTTCTCTTCCTCGATCTCGCCCCGCGTCAGCGTCGCAGCGACGCTGAACGGAATGCTCATCTTGGCCTGAAGCGCGTTGCGATAGGGGCCCATGGAGTCGCAGCCGGGATAGCGAACGGCGGCATCGGGTGCGTGAATGACGACGCGGTCGATCTCCTCAGTGCCGACGAGCTCGTGCGAGACACGAAGCGCCGCTTGGGCCGCTGTCTGCGCGAAATTGCAGGCCGGGACCGGCTTGTTGTAGACGGCCATGATCTCGCTCTCCCCATCGGGGAAGAGCGTGATGCTGTCGGGCGCGGCCTGGCGTCGATAGGCGGCGAACAGGCCGGCTTCGCCCTCCAATATGGCTTCCGAGCCGAACGCGCCGGCCGCGGCAAGACCGACCGCCTTGATCGCGTTGCTGGCCGCAAAACCCGGATGAAAATACATGTCGGAGCCGCCGGCATGCGGCCACTCGTTCAGCCCGCTGGACGTATTGGCCGCGATCGCGACGGCGCTGGTTGCCTGGTCCTCGGACAGGCCGAGCGCGAAGCTTCCCGCCAGCGCCGCCCCCGGAGGTGTGACCAGCCCAGTCGGGCGATAGAGGCGTGCGAGGTCGGAGGTCAGGAGCGCGCGGCCGATCCGCGCGCCGGTCTCATAGCCGATGATGGCGGCCGAGAGCAGTCTGGCTCCGTGCAGCGGCGTCTGCTCCGACAGCGCGAGCAGCGTCGGCCAGATCACGACGCCGTGGTGCGCGATGCTGGCCGCATGCATGTCCTCGCGGACGAGGCCGTGTCCCATCACGGCGTTGGCGAAGGCGGCATCGGCGGGTGAGGAGAGCTGCGAGGTGCCGATGATCGTTGCGCTGCCGCCGGCCTGCGCGATCTCAACCGCCTGACGGCTCCAGGGATGATGGCCGGCCTCGAAGGCGCAGGACAAGAAGTCGAGCAGACAGAGTTTTGCCTTCGCGACGACTTCAGGCCCGAAATCTCCGAGATCAAGCGCAAGCCCGCTCCGCGCCATCTGGCGCGCGAGCGAGACCTTGCCTGATCCGGTCGGGCCGATCGTCATCGCAATCGCTCTCCCCGAAGGCTTGCGTGATCAGCCGCGCATCTCGACCCCGGCCCACTCCTCGAGCACCTTGGCGATCGAGGTGAAGTCGGACGACGCGCCATACTTGGCGTTGGTGATCGCGAGCATCTGCCGCACCACCGCGCCGCAGACCATCGGCACGCCCATGGCCTCGGCCTCGTCGACGCAGAGACGGACGTCCTTGTAGGAGAGGCCGGTGGCGAAGCCGAAATCGAAGGTGCCGGGCAGCACCGCGCGGGGGAATTTGTCTTCGGAGGCGCTGTTGCGGCCGCTGCTGGCGTTGATGATGTCGATCAGCACCTTGGCATTGACGCCGCCCTTGACGCCCATCGCGACGGCCTCCGACGTGATTACCAGCGCCGCGGCCGCCATCAGATTGTTGGCGAGCTTGGCCGTCTGTGCCACGCCGGGCTTGTCGCCGGTGTAGAACAGCTTGCCGAAATTCTTCAGGATCGGCTGCACGGTCTCGTAGGTCGCCTGCGGGCAGGACACCATCACGGCCAGCGTGCCGTTGACGGCGCCCTTGATGCCGCCGCTCACGGGTGCATCGACCAGCGTCATGCCTTTGGCCTTCAGGCCTTCCGCAACGATCTTTGCCGCGCCGGGACCGGAGGTCGAGAGATCAATGACGATCTTGGCGCGGCTGCCGCTGCTGATGCCGTCTTGCCCGAGTGTGACGGCCTTGACGATGTCGGGCGTCGGCAGGCTCGCGAGCACGATGTCTGCGCGGGAGGCGACATCGGCCGGCGATTTGCCGAGCTGGGCGCCGCGCTTGACCAGCGGCTGGGTCGCTTCGGTCTGCGTGTCATATATGACGAGCGAGTAGCCCGCGTCGATCAATCGCCCCGCCATGGGGCCGCCCATGCGGCCCGTGCCGATTACGCCGAGAATCTCTCCCGCCATCGTCTACTCCCTGTCGCGCGACCCGTGACGGGCGCGCCTTCTTGATCTCGTTGGTCAAACGCATTCGCCGGCCGGCCTTCTCGGCCGCCGTCGTCGTGGCTGCGGGATCCCGCGCCAACGGGCCGGATTGTTATGATTGTCAGACAAGCTGTCAAGCATAACATTTGGGGTCGACAGTTTGCCGCGGATCGTCATAAGGTCCGGGAAAACGAGGAAGACGCCCCGCGTGCCGCAAGCTTCAATTCCGAGTGTGAGCAAGACGCTCGCCGATTTCGTCGCGTCCTCGTCGTGGGCAGACGTGGAGGCGCAGAGCGCCGAGGCGAAGCGATCGATCCTCAATTTCTTTGCGACCGCGCTCGGCTCCGCACGCGATCCGGTGGTCACGGCCGCGATGCGAACGCTGGCGCCGTTCAGCGGCGCCGCGACATCGACAATCATCGGCCATTCGCAGTCCATGGACGCGCTGTGCGCGTCGTTTCTCAATGCCGTCTCGGCGAATCTGCTCGACTTCGACGACACGCACCCTGAAACGATCATCCATCCGGCCGCGCCGGTCGCCGCGCCGATATTGGCGCTGGCTGAGACGCGCAAGCTGACGGGGCGCGCGGTGCTGACGGCGTTCGTCCTCGGCGTGGATGTTGAATGCCGCATCGGCAATGCGGTCTCGCCGCGCCATTACGCCCGTGGCTGGCACATCACCTCGACCTGCGGGATTTTTGGCGCTGCGGCGGCGTGCGCGAAGCTGTTGGGATTGCCAGCGGAAGGGATTGCGAACGCGATCGGACTTGCGGCGAGCCAGTCGGCCGGCAATGTCGAGAATCTGCCAAGCGCCGCCAAGAATGTCAGCGTGGGCAATGCCGCACGCAACGGGTTGTTCGCCGCGCTGCTCGCGCAGCAGGGCTATGAGGCTGCGCCCCGCGCCATCGAAGGTCCGCTCGGCTGGGCGCGCACCATGGGAGACGAGCCGGATCTCGCCCGCATGCTCGATGGCCTCGGCAAGACCTGGGAGATCGCGAAGAACACCTACAAGCCCTATCCCGCCGGCATCGTGTTCCATTCGGTCATCGACGCCTGCCTGCTGTTGCGCGAACGAATTGGCCGACGCGTTGACCAGATCGATTTGGTGACAGTGCAGGGCTCGGCACTGCTGCTCGCGCGCGGTGATCGCCCGGTCAACAACGAGCGCGATGCGCGCGTCAGCATCCATCATTGTGCGGCTTGCGGACTGCTGCTCGGCACGGCCGGCGTTGCCGAGTTCGCGCAGGAGACCGTGGTTCGGCCCGATATCGCGCGGCTGCGGCAGAAGGTGAGGGCGGAGCTTGATGCTCAGATGCCCGATGGCGCTGCGCGCATCGCCTTGCGCCTGTCGTCTGGTGAAATTCTCACAGAGACCGTGACTTCGCCGCGCGGCAGCCGGGCTGCCCCGCTTGGAGGTCGCGACCTCGAGGAAAAGCTGCGCGAAGGCGTGAGGACCGGTCGAAGCGACTGGGACGCGGACCGCGTCATCGATGCAGTCTGGCGGCTCGACACGGCGGACGAGGTCGCGGCGCTGCTGCAATCGCTGCGGCCGCCATCGGCGTCGCGCCAAATAACTTCCAACTAGAATCTCTCAAGACCGGAAAGGGACGATCATGAGCAAGACCGAACTGTTCGAAAAGGGCCTCAAAGTTCGCAAAGAGGTGCTCGGCGAGGACTACGTCAACAAGTCGATCGCCGGTGCCGACGAGTTCACGCGCACGATGGCGGAGTGGTCGACCGAATTCTGCTGGGGCGCGCTGTGGACGCGGCCCGGCGTCGACCGCCGCACGCGCTCGATCGTCAATCTGGCGATGCTGGGCGCGCTGAACCGCCCCCACGAACTGAAGCTGCACGTCAAGGGCGCCCTGAAGAACGGGCTGACCAAGGAGGAGATCAAGGAGATCCTGCTCCAGGTCGCGGTCTATTGCGGCGTGCCCGCGGGCATCGACGCCTTCCGCAACGCGCGCGAGGCCTTCAACGAGGTCGATAAGGGCTCCTGAGCCCGCTTGATTGGATGACCCATGGCCGATCCGGAATATGAGCTCTTTGCCATCCGCTATGCAACGCGGGATGCGCAGCGGAGCGAGCACTTCATCGGCGGCGACCCGCATGACGGGCCGATGCCGATGGATTATTTCATGTGGCTGGCGAGGGGAGGCGGCCGCACCTTCGTTATCGACACCGGGTTCAACGCCGAAATCGCAAAGCAGCGCAGGCGAACATTCCTGCGCTGCCCGGTGGAGACGCTTGCCGCGTTCGATATCGACGTGGCCGACGTCAAGGATGTGATCCTCACGCATCTGCACTACGATCACGCCGGCAATTTCGACCGGTTTCCGAATGCGCGGTTTCATCTTCAGGAGCGCGAGCTCGCCTACGCCACCGGGCGCTATATGCAGTATCCGAGGCTGTCGCATTCCTTCGAGGTCGAGGACGTCTGCGGGATCGTGCGGCTGAACTATGCGCGCCGGGTGCTGTTCTACGACGGCGACGCCGAGATCGCGCCCGGACTGACGGTCCACGCGGCGGGCGGGCATTCAGCCGGTCTTCAGTTCGTCCGCGTCAACACGCGCCGCGGCCCGGTCGTGCTCGCCTCGGACGTCAGTCATTTCTACGAGAACATGACGAGCGAGCGTCCGTTCACGACGGCATTTCACGTCGGTGACATGCTGGTGGGCTTTGACAAGCTGCGAGCCGCAGCGCCGGACGCGGACCACATCGTTCCCGGCCACGATCCGCTCGTCATGAAGCTCTACCCGGCGCCAAGCCCGGATTTGGAGCGCGTCGCGGTTCGTCTCGACGTGGCGCCGTCCAGGGCCGCGCATTCCCAGGAGGTTGGGCGGGGCGTAGCGTAACCTAAGCTAGAAAAATCGATTTTCGATTTTCTGTTGACCCGCGGCCGCCGCCTTGCAATCATCCGACCATGGGTCCGCTTCAGTTCCAGTTGTCCGGAAGCCCCGGGGATGGTCCGCGCAGCCTGACGTCGGCGCTGCACGAACGTCTGCGCGCCGACATCCTGGCGACGCGGCTGGCTCCGGGCCAGAAGCTGCATATCGCGGGGCTCGCCAAACAGTTTTCCGTGAGCCTCGCCGCCGTGCGCGAGGCGCTGTCGCGACTTGTCGCGGACGGGCTCGTGCAGGCGTCGGACCAGCGCGGCTTTCGCGTGAGCCCGGTGTCGCTCGCCGATCTCGCCGACGTGACGCAGACCCGGATCGACATCGAGGGGCTTGCGCTCCGTCGCTCGATCGAGCGGGGCGATGAGGCCTGGCTCGAATCGGTGAAATCCGCCTGGGCGGATTTGAAGGCCGTTCCCCATCGCTATCCCGACGATCCGACCGTGCACTACGAGGAGTGGGTGGTCCGTCACCGCATCTTCCATCGCGCGCTGGTCAACGCGTGCGGCTCGCCATGGCTGCTCGGCTTCCGCGACGTGCTGCATGAGCAGAGCGAGCGATATCGCCGCCTCTCGATCCGCCGAGAGGTCGGTGGCAAGCTGCGCAACGTCGAAGCCGAACACAAGGCGATCGTCGCCGCCGTGATCAGGCGCGATGCTGATGCGGCAGTTCGCGCGTTGTCAAAGCACTTCGGCATCACCAAAGAATTCGTCGAGCTCGCCGCCTCTCGCATTGCGGAGGTGAGCCGTACCACCTGACGATCCGGAAAAATCCGGCACACCAAAAACAGAGACGGGGAGGAAACCAATAATGAAGATCAATCACGCGCTGATGTCGCTGATCGCCGCCGCAATTCTGGCGGGCCCTGCGAGCGCCGCCGACACCATCCGCGTCGGCCTGCCGACGAAAACCTATTGGCCGACGACGATCGCCGAGACGGCGGTGCGGCAGAAACTGTTCGAGAAGGAAGGCATCCAGGCCGAGCTCACGATCTACCGCAGCGGCGCGGAGACGTTCGAAGGCATGGCGGCGGGTGCGGCCGACATCATTCTCGATCCGCCGTCGCTGGTCTCCGCCGGACGCAAGAAGGGTGTGATGTCACGGATCGTCGCCAATGCCGCGATGGGCAATTTCGGCTGGCAATTGATGGTCCCGACCAAGTCGACGCTCGACGTCAAGGACCTCAACGGCAAGAAGGTGGCGATCACCGCGGCCGGCTCCGGCTCCGACCTGCTCGCGCTGTGGACCATCCAGGACAAGAAGATCGATTTTACGCGCGTTCCCGTCGGCGGCGGTGGCCTGGTGCCGAACCTGCTGGCCGGCAATGTCGAGGCGGCCGTGGTCTATTCGCCGCTGAGCTTCCAGATCTCGAAGTCCGGCGAGGCCAAGACCATCCTCGATTACGCGACCGCGGTTCCGCCGAACCTCACCGCAGGCTGGATCGTGCTCGACAAATTCGCCGAGGCCAAGCCCCAGATGGTGCAGAAGGCAGTGAACGCCCTCTACGGTGCGGTCGCATTCATGCGCGCCAACCGCGACGTCACCGTCAAGCTGATCGCCGAGCTCTATGAAATGCCGCCGGAGATCGCGGGCCTGGAGTACGACAACACCATCATGAAGCTCGAGACCAGCGGCGACATGGGCGCGGCCAACGTCAATGCGGCCGTGCAGCTCTCGCTCGACCTCGCCAAGCTCGGCGGCCTCAAGGACATCGTGCCGGCCGAGGACGTGATCTCGGCCAAGTTCAAGCCCGTCCCGACCAAGCCGTAACGATGCAAAGCACGTTCGTCATCAACCTTGCGCGGGTCGCGATCATCATCGCGGTCCTGGCGCTGTGGGAGGTGCTGTCGCGCACCGGCATTGTCAATCCGCGCCTGCTGCCGTCGGCGTCCGATACGTTTGCAACGCTCGGCGATCTGCTGCAGCGCGCGGCGGTGCAGAAGGATCTGATGGTGACCGCGACCGAGGTGCTGGCCGCGTTCGCGCTGGCCGTGCCCTTCGGTGCGGTGATCGGCTTCCTGGTCGCGGAGAACCGCTACTTCGCGGAGGTGGCCAAGCCGCTTTTGTTCTTCGCCTTCAGCATCCCGAAGTCGATCTTCCTGCCGATGTTCATCCTGGTGTTCGGCGTCGGCTTTGCGCAGAAGGTCGGCTTCGGCTTCTTTTCCACGATCTTCATCGTGATCATGTCGACCACCACGGCGGTGGAATCGGTCAAGGTCGAGCATTTGACGGTGGCGCGCTCCTATGGCGCAACGCCATGGCAGACGGCGTTCCGGGTCTATCTGCCGAGCATGCTGCCGGTGCTGCTGGAGGCGTTGCGGATCTCCATGATCTTCAACCTCACCGGCGTGATTTTGGCCGAGATGTACGCCTCGCGTGATGGCATCGGTCACCAGATCGCGACCTGGGGCGAGAACTTCCAGATGAAGCAGCTCCTCGCCGGCGTCGTGATGGTCGCCGCGATCGCCATGACCTTCAACGAACTTGTCAGATGGGTGGAAACGCGATGCAGCCATTGGCGAACGTGACCCCGTTGAAGCCCGCTGCGCGGGCTGGCGCGATCGAGGTGAAGAACGTCGGTCAGGTCTTCAAGACGAGATCGCAGGACGTCGTCGCGCTGGAGAACGTCTCGCTCGAGGTCAAGCCCGGCCGCTTCGTCGTGCTGGTCGGCCCGAGCGGCTGCGGCAAGTCGACCCTTCTGATGATGATGGCGGGTCTGCGCCAGCAGACCTCCGGCACGATCACCATTAGCGGCGCGCCGATCCTCCAGCCCGACCCCGACCGAGTCGGCGTGGTGTTCCAGGAGGCGAGCCTGTTTCCCTGGCTCACGGCGGAGGACAATGTCGAGTTTCCGCTGGCGCTGCGGGGCGTGCCCAAGGCCGAGCGCCGCGCCAAGGCGCAGGACGCCCTCAAGCTGGTCGGCCTAGACGGCTTCGGCAGGCGCCATCCGCATGAGCTCTCGGGCGGCATGAAGCAGCGTGTCTCGATTGCGCGCGGGCTGGTGCAGGATCCGCCGGTGCTGCTGATGGACGAGCCGTTTGCAGCCCTCGACGAGCAGACGCGCATGACCATGGGCGACGAGCTGCTGCGGATCTGGGCTGCGACCGGCAAGACGGTCGTCTTCGTCACGCACAGCCTCACCGAAGCCGTCTATCTCGCCGACGAGGTGATCGTGATGTCGGCGCGGCCCGGCCGCATCGTCGACCATCTCCAGGTCCAGCTGCCGCGACCCCGCACCTACGAGATGCTGAGCGGTGACGCCTTTGGCGCGCTGCGCGACCGCATCTGGCGGCACATCCGCAAATCGGCGTGAGGCGGAGATGAGCGCCAAAACGTTGCGGTATCTGATCGTGACCGGCCTGATTGCGCTGTGGGAACTGCTGCCGCGCACCGGGCTCATTCCCGAGCTGTTCCTGCCGTCGTTGTCGTCGACGCTGATCGCCGGATGGACCGATGCTGCCGAATACGGTCATGCGCTCGCGGTGACGCTCTACGAGGTCGTGGTCTCCATGGCATTCGCTTGCGGCGGCGGCATCCTGCTCGGTGCCATCGTCGGCAGCCTGCCGCGTCCGCGCGTCTTGATCATGCCGATGGTGTCGAGCCTGTATGCGGTGCCGCTCGTGATCCTTTATCCCGTCTTCACGGTGTGGCTCGGCATCGGCTCGGAGTCCAAGATCGCGTTTGCCTCGATCTATGGCTTCCTGCCGACAATGCTCGCCACCGCCGCCGGCATCCAGACCATCGACCCGCAGCTCCTGCTCGCCGCGCGCAGCATGGGCGCGACGCTGAGCCAGCGGTTGATCCGTGTCATCATCCCAGCGGCAATTCCGACGGTGCTGTCGGGCCTGCGTGTCGGCGGCGCGCTGGTAATCGTCGGCGTCGTCGTCTCGGAGATGCTGATCTCGTCGGCCGGCATCGGCTATCTGATCTCGCGCTACCGCACAATTCTCGACAGTCCGCACGTGTTCGCGGGCGTGCTGCTCGTGCTGTTCCTCGCCATTGCTTTCAACGCCGCGATCCGCTGGATCGAGCGCAAGGCGGCCATCTGGCAGACCGGCACACGGGCCGGTCAGGCCAACGACGACATCGCGTCGAGCGCGATGCAGCCGGCGACCTGAGGTACTGGCGTGTACGACCTGACCCTGACATTCGACAACGGCCCCGATCCGGATGTGACGCCGCGTGTGCTCGACATTCTCGCCGAGCGCGGCATCAAGACAACCTTCTTCGTCATCGGCGAGAAGCTCGTTGATCCCGCGCAGCGCGGCCTTGCGGTGCGTGCGCACGGGGAGGGGCACTGGATCGGAAATCACACGTTCACGCACACCATTCCGCTCGGCGAGCAGGCGGATCGCGAGACGGCAGAGAACGAAATCGGCCGCACGCAGTCTGCGATCTCCGATCTCGCGCATCCGCAGCGCTGGTTCCGGCCATTCGGTGGCGGCGGTAATCTGGATGCGCGGCTGTTGAAACCCTCCGTCGTGGACTATCTCGCCCGCAACAAGCACAGCTGCGTGCTCTGGAATGCGATACCGCGCGACTGGGACGACCCCGACGGCTGGACCGAGCGAGCGCTCGAGCAGTGCAACCGGCAGCCCTGGACGCTGATGGTGCTGCACGATCTCCCGACCGGCGCGATGGACCATCTCGAACGGTTCCTTGACGCCGCCGAGGCGGCCGGCGCCCGGTTCCGCCAGGACTTCCCGCCGCAATGCGTTCCGATCCGCAACGGCGAGATTGCGCTTCCGATCAACGACTATGTTTCCTCCATCGAAGAGAGTGTTTGACTGATGAAAGTTACAAGCTTCACGATCGCCGGCACCGCGAGCTATGGCATCGTCACCGACAAGGGCGTCATAGATGCCGGCAAGCGCCTGAAGGCATATCCGACGCTGAAGGCGCTGCTTGCGAAGGGATCGCTCGACGAGCTCAAGAAACTCGCCGGTGAGAAGCCCGACTACGCGCTGCAGGATGTCGCGCTGCTGCCAACGGTGCCCGATCCCGACAAGATCTTCTGCATCGGCGTCAACTACGCCACGCATCTGGCCGAGAGCGGCCACCCGACGCCGGCGCATCCGATGATCTTCACCCGCTTCGCCAACAGCCAGGTCGGTCATGGTCAGCCAATGATCCGGCCGCTGGAATCCGAACGTTTCGACTATGAGGGCGAGATGGCCGTCATCATCGGCAAGGCCGGCCGCCGCATCTCGCGCGAGGCTGCGCTGAGCCATGTCGCCGGCTATGCCTGCTACAACGACGGCAGCATCCGCGACTGGCAGCGCCACACCTCGCAATTCGCGCCAGGCAAGAACTTTGCCGGCACCGGCGGCTTCGGGCCCTGGATGGTGACGGCCGACGAATTGACCGACGTGACCAGGCAGACGCTGATCACCCGGCTTAACGGTGTCGAGGTGCAGAAGGCCCCGATCTCCGATCTCGTTTTCGACGTGCAGGCCTTGATTGCTTACTGCTCGACGTTCACCGAGCTTGCGCCCGGCGATGTCATCGTCACAGGCACGACCGGCGGCGTCGGCGCCTATCGCACGCCGCCGCTGTGGATGAAGGGCGGCGACGTCGTGGAGATCGAGATCTCCGGCATCGGCATCCTGCGCAATCCCGTCAAGGACGAGGGATCGGCCACGACGACGCGCGCGGCGTGAGAGCCGCGCTCGATAACAATAAGAAGGAGAATCCCATGCCCATGCCAAAGCATCTCCTGCCGACCACGGTGGTCGGCAGCTATCCGCAGCCGGAATGGCTGGTGAATCGCGCGATGCTGTCGAAGGTGGTGCCGCGTACCCGTCTGCACGACATGTGGCGGTTGCCGGCGGAGCATCTGGAGGAGGCGCAGGACGACGCGACCATCGTCGCGATCCGCGATATGGAGCGCGCCGGCATCGACATCGTGACCGATGGCGAAATCCGACGCGAGAGCTACTCCAACCGCTTCGCCACCGCACTCGACGGCATCGACGGGGACAATCCCGCGATCATCGTGGCGCGCACCGGCAACACCCAGACCCCGGTGCCGCGCGTCGTGGGTCCCGTGAAGCGGAAGGGACCCGTCGAGCTGCACGACATGCAGTTCCTCCGCAAGAATACCGATCGCGCCGCCAAGATCACGTTACCGGGCCCGTTCACCATGAGCCAGCAGGCCAAGAACGAGTTCTACAAGGACGAGGAGGAACTCGCGATGGCCCTGGCCGAGGCCGTCAATGCCGAGGCGCTCGATCTGCAAAAGGCCGGCGCGGACGTGATCCAGCTCGACGAGCCCTGGGTGCGCAACAATCCGGATCTCGCCAAGCGCTACGCCGTCAAGGCGATCAACCGCGCATTGCAGGGCATCACGGTGCCGACCGTCGTGCATCTCTGTTTCGGCTATGCCGCGGTCGTGCCGGGTTCGAACAAGCCGGCCGGCTATTCCTTCCTCGCCGAGCTCGACGACACCATTGCCGACCAGATCTCGATCGAGGCCGCGCAGCCGAAGCTCGACCTCGGCGTGCTCAAGGACCTGTCGTCGAAGAAGATCATGCTTGGCGTGCTCGACCTCGCGGACCCCGCGATCGAGAGCGTCGACACCGTGGCTGCCCGTATCCGCAACGGCCTGAAATACGTCTCGCCGGACCGCCTGGTCCCGGCGCCCGATTGCGGCATGAAGTACATGCCGCGCGCAACCGCGTTCGGAAAGCTGAAGGCGATGTGCGATGCGGCGGCCATGGTCCGGCGGGAGATCGGCTGAACAAAGCTGGGCCGGCGAGGATGGTTCGTTCGCCGGCCATCGCCTGGCTGTGGCCAGCCCGGTCGAAATCTGCGCGGGCGTCGGCTCAAGGACCAGTTTCACCGTGTTGAACATTCGTCCTCATTGGCGAGGGCGACATCGCCGCAGAGGTGAAGCCGCCGTTCAAGCCGACAGGAATTTGGTTAGAAGCTCCGTTGTGTCGGCGGGGTTTTCCTCGGGAAAGAAGTGACCGCCCTTGACGGCCCGACCTTGTACGTTGTCGGCCCACTTCTTCCAAATTCCCAATGCGCCGCCATTCTGCTCGTAGAATGTATCGAGCGGGCCGCCGGAAGCCCACAGGTGCAGCATAGGGCACTTGATGCGCCTGCCTTCCTTCTGGTCCGCCTTGTCATGCTCGATATCCAGGGTTGCGGCCGCGCGGTACTCTTCGCAGATCGCATGCACCCGAGCCGGATCGCGGTAGGTTTCGGTGTATTCCGCTTTCACTTCGGGGCCGAATGAGCCCTGGCCGAAGGGATTGTCGAATACCGCGTCCGGCGCACCGATCAGGTATTTTTCGGGAAGCGGTGCCTTCTGCGAGAGGAGGCTCCATGGCCAGTACGTCATGGCGAACTTTGCGTCGGCGTGGCCCCAGGCTTCCGAGATCGGCAGCACGTCAAACACCGCGAGACGTTGCACCTTCTCCGGGTGATCGAGCGCAAGGCGGTAGGAAACGCGACCGCCACGATCGTGACCAACCAGATCGAATTTGGAAAAGCCGAGCTTATCCATCACGGCGACAAGCTCATTCGCCATCGCCCGCTTCGTATAGGGATAGTGATCCTCCGTGGATGGGGGAACGCCGCTGCGGCCATATCCACGAAGATCGACGCAGATGACCGTGCGATTGCCGGCGAGATGCGGCGCCACATGACGCCACATCAGGCTGGTTCGAGGAAATCCATGGACCATGAGCAGTGGGGATCCGCTCCCGTAGCGCCTGATGAAAATGGTGTTGTCATCGGTCTTGATCTCCTTTGTCTCGAAGAGATCGGAAGCGTTCGAGGCGGAGTTGTTTGGGGATTGGCCGGCCGCGCGCCGCGGCAGAAGCGCCAGTGATAGAGCGGCGCTAGATGCAGCGGTCATCACCTGGACGAAGGTGCGGCGCTCGATCTTTGTCTTTTCTGTCATCCCTGAGGTCCTTCGAGGTTCGCGCGACGCTCCTGGCAAACGCCCCTCAATGACGACGCGGTGAGACATGTTAGCACCTGCGTGGAAGCGTGGTTTCGCAGGATTAGCGTCACTGAACCGTTCGTGCTGATGATTTCGGTCATCCGGCTGGCGCGACGGGGCAGAGGCGGGGCAGTCGGGAAGTGATCGCTGGAATGATCCTCCGCCTGTAACCAATGTGGTCGCGTCGCCGAATAGCGGAAGGTCAGGGTGCGCGGTGGTGCGTCGACGCAAGCCGCCAGAGCAATGGAGGATCCATGTCCGACGAAATCAACCACGACCGCCGGCGTTTCGTTGGTGCTGCGGCAACGACGGTTGCGGCAGCACAATTCGGCGTGATCGCGCCGGCGGTTGCAAATACCCGAGCGAGCAAGAAGGTCGTCCGCGACGTCAATGGAAGATCGCAAGCGGCGGGGATGGACGCCACCGTGGTTCTCGTCCACGGCGCCTGGGCCGACGGTTCAAGCTGGGCGCACGTCATTACGCTGCTGCAGTCCGAGGGACTGAAGACGATGGCGGCGCCGATTCCGCTCACATCGCTTTCAGATGATGTTGCGGCGCTTGAACGCGCCTTGGAGCGGACGGACGGGCCGGTTGTCCTCGTCGCGCATGCCTATGCCGGCGCCGTGATAGGTGCGATCACGCAGGACAGAGTGCGGTCGCTGGTCTTCATTTCGGCTCTCTCCCCCGACGAAGGCGAAACAGTCGCGCAGATATTCTATCGCGACAAGCCTTCGCCGGAGGCGCCGAAACTCACCCCCGACAGTCATGGTTTCCTCTGGATGCCGAACGACCGGTTTGGCGCGGCCTGGTGCCAGCATGCCCGACCCGAGCAGGCTGCGCTCCTTGCTGCGATCCAGCGTCCCATTGCCGTCGCGGCAATCCAGGAAAAGGCTCCGAAAGCGGCATGGAAGGCAAAGCCGTCGTGGTACCTGGTCGCCGAGGAGGATCGAATGATCAATCCGGCGACACAGCTATTCCTGGCACGACGGATGGGTGCGCAGGTTCGCTCCGAGAAAGTCGATCATGCATCGCCGATCACCGCGCCGAAGCTGGTCGCCGGAATGATACGCGAGGCCGTCACCCCGCACGTCCGGACGCCGCGCAGCAACACGGCTGAACGGTCGCTATCGGGGCGATATGGTGAAGGGGCCATTGGCATCTTTTCCAATCGGCTTCGCGGCCTCGGCTTGTGCAAACCCCTGGACGGAGCCACCCGCTGACTCTTACTTCCTCAAGAAGATCTTGCGTCACGCGCGGCGTCGACGACGAATTCGAAGTCAAGCTCGGCGGGATCGACAATCGTAAAGCCAGGAAGGCAACCGGCTACTTCGTTGCTCGCATTGGGCGGCGGAAGAGGTGGCGCCAGGTCATCACGCGTCGAGCTTTTCAGGCTACCGGATCGGTCACGGATAAGCGCAACGTGCGGCGCTTACCAGGCGGGGAAAGTCAAGGGACCGCGCCGGCTCGCGATCAAGGTCCGTATTGTACGTTCGCGTCGGCCAGCCTCCTCCATGCGGAGGTTGTCGATGCTGAGAGCAGCTTCCGGCGCCAGCTTCGGTTGCTCCCCGCCTTGTCGACGGCCTTGTGGAGGATCTCCGCCACCTCGGGCGGCATGCCCCAACACCTGTTTAGCAACACCTGTCAGTCAAGACCTGTTCGGCAAGCCCTGCTCAGGCAACAGCGAGGAAATTCTCGTTGGTGTTGTAGCGGCGATACCGACCTTTGATCGTGTATTCAAATGTCTTCATCAGTTGCAGAAACGCATCGACGTTTTTGTCTTCAACTTCGACAAACAAACTTGGACGGTCGCGTCTGATCGTATTTGCCAATCCCCTGATAACGTTCAGTTCCATCCCCTCTGTATCGATCTTGATGAAATCGACAGTTGATCCGCTCAGCAATTCGTCTCCGGTGTAAACCTGAATGCGTGCATCGGCGGCGCCTGGAGCGAGCATTCCGCCACCGAGATTGTGGAGTGGAATATTTATGGACGCAAGGCAGCGCTCGTCCGACAAGCCAATGGGGAGAAGGGTGACTTTGTCGTGTTGGCCGTTGAGAGCGATGTTTGCGCGAAGAATGCCGTGGGCAATAGGGTTTGGCTCGACGGAGATCACCTTGGATGCGCCAAGGTACATTGCCGCAAACAGTGAATGGTTCCCCACATTGGCTCCAACGTCCAGGAAGACCCCGCCACGAAACGCGCCTTTGATGATTTCGAGTTCTTCCGGTTCATAGAACCGTTGATGCAGGTGCTCTTGCTGTATTGTGTCTTGCTCATCGACCACGAAAAAAACACCTCGCTCCCGTCAATGGCACATCGAACGATCTTGCCCTCGGTAACACTCGATTGATCGTATGGCTCGTATCGTACCGGGTCAAAGCGGTGAATGTCGTAGCCGCAGAGTCTGACGGTCCGCTTGAGCAATCCCCGAAGTTGGACGTTGATCATCGTCGCCAATCCTTCTCAGTCAGACGGGTCGTAAGTGCATACACGAAGTAACCGGGACAAGCGGGCACCGCATGGTTCCGGCCGCCAATATCCAATGCGGTGCGGGGCAAGCACACTGCCCGACCGCCCCAAGATTATGGGTATCCCGATATCGACGCCTCATGCGAATGAATGATGCCAGCGAGGAGTGCGCCCGCGATAGTCTTTCGATGCCCACTACCGATGAAAGCGCTGCCGAAATGAAAAGCCGTCCGACTCGTCAGTTGATGGGACGACTTGTCTATGCCGCATCCGGTGTCTCCCTTCTCTCCATCATCGGCCAGCTCACGGTAGTTGCAAGCATTCCGCTCCTGACGAGGCTCTATTCACCGTCGGATTTTGGCGTTTTCACCATCTATCTCGGGATCGTGAATATCCTGGCGGCAGCCGCTGCACTCCGGCTTAACGTATCGCTCTATGTGGTAGGAGAGCAGGCATATGCCGCGTTCAAGCTTGTAATTGTGACAATCGCCTCGACGAGTATGCTCACCGCCGGGGCAGGCGTTCTGTTGGCGTCGTCAGCGCCGGAGCGGCTGCTTGCGCTCGTCTATCTTGTGCCAATTGGCATGGCAACAACGGGCATCGTCGATGCCTTGAACTGCTGGAGCCTCAGCCGCGGTCGACTTCGCGATTTTGCCATTGGCAGACTTGTCGCTCCGGTTTTCATGGCGTTATCGCAGGTGAGCTTTGGTCTCCTTCAGTGGGGCGGCGATTCAATGGTGCTGGCACACATACTGAGCCAGCTGGTGCTGATCGGTTTTCTCAGCATCCGCGTGTTCACATGGAACGAGGTGTGTCGCGTGACGCGAGTTCCATGGAAGGACTTGATGGCCGTCGCCAGGGGCGAATACAAATTTCCCCTGTTCGACTTGCCTGGGACAATCCTGAATTTCGGGATAATCAACCTCCCGGCCATTCTCATAGGGTCGCTGTTCGGTACATCCATGGCAGGACACTTCGGCGTCGCCGCGCGGTTGTTTTCGAGTCCCATCAGCCTGGTTGCGCTGCCGCTCAGCAATGTATTTGTCAGCGAGGCAACCAAGGGAAACGAGCGCTGCAAAAGTGAACATTCCTACAAGAGTGGAGTATTTCTTGTCTTGCTCGCCGGCGCTCTCATAACTTTGCCGGCATTGGCGATCGGAGCCGCGGCGCCTTATTTTGTCGGCCCGCTACTGGGCCCCGATTGGATTTCGACAGGAAACCTGATGACAGCGCTGGCGCTGACGGGCGCCGCGCAGGCCCTGTCAACTCCGGTACAGGAGGTGCCGAGCCTGCTGCGTCGGCAAGGTCTCGGGCTCATAATCGACTCGGTGCGAGCCCTCCTTGTGTTCGCGCCTATCCTGCTCGGCGTTTCCGGCAAATGGGATCCGCTGCATATCATCTACGCGATGTCTGCTGGCGGAGCCATCGGCTATCTCCTGAGAACGGCCGTTTCTCTGCTTCTGCTGAGAGGCGCTTCGAATCGGAACGGTGTGGCCGCGCCAAAGCCGGTTCATCATCTCGGATTGATCCGCACCGAAACCGGAGAGGTCGCATGAAGGCTGCTGGGTGCGCTGGCGGTTCCAGCGAGCCGCCAGTATAGCAGAATTTTGGAATTGTCGAAGTATATGATCGTCGCTGCCTGCGGGTCCGACGGCGATCTGGAGGGTCTCGGGCTGCAAGGCGTAGAAGAGGGCGGCCCCAGCGGCGCCAAAGGCGACAAATCCCAAAGCCAACACGATCAGCAACCTTCGTCGTCGTCGATCGTGAGCACTCCTGTTGAGATCGGATGTTGACATCAGCGGACCGTACGGCTCTCAGACAGTGAATTTGGCGCTCTTAGCGCCTGTTTCGACCAGTTTTTCCAAATGCGCTTTGAAATCACTTTTGATTCCGCCATTCGAATGCCCGATCCGTTGTCGCCAAAGCGATACTGAGGCGCCGGACTCGTTGCGCACTAAGCCCCGGTAGGCGCAAATTCTAGGGCATGTTTTATGACCTCTCTGAGAGAGCTTTTACAGCTAAGTATCTGTAATACCCATAGAGGGGCTGCCTCTTAGTCAGCGGGGCCCTAGTTCGAGCTCTGGTCCCGCCCATCACCTTCAAACCATCTCAGACCCAGCCGCCATCGACGATGTAGTGCTGAGCGGTACAGGCGGAGGCCTCGTCGGAGGCGAGGAAGACGGTGAATTTCGCGACCTCGTCCGGCACCAGCCGGCGCTTCAGGCACTGTCGCTGCTGGAGTTCGATCTCGCCCGCCGGTGTCATCCATTTCTCGAGCTGGCGCTCGGTCATGATCCAGCCCGGCGCTATCGCGTTCACGCGGATATTGTAGGGACCGTAATCGCGCGCAAGAGAGCGCGTGAGACCGACCACGCCTGACTTGCTGGCGGTGTAGGCGGCCATGCCGCCTTGTCCGGCGATCCACGACACCGAGCCGAAGTTGATGATGGCGCCGGCGTTCGCCGCCTTCATGTCCGGCAACACGGCTTGCGCCGCAAAGAACTGGTGCTTCAGGTTCACCGCGATGCGATCGTCCCAATACTCCGGCGTCATCTCCTCGGTCTTGTGCCGTTCGTCATGCGCGGCGTTGTTGATGAGGATGCTGATCGGCCCCTGCGCGTTGCGCGCCTCCGCGACGCCGGTACGTAACGCGGCGATATCGGTCAGGTCGACGCGCATGAAATGCGCGCTGAGACCTTGATCCGACAGTTCGCGTGCGAGGCGTTGGCCCTCGTCCGTCTTGATGTCGAAGAACACGACTTTGGATTTCTGCTGCGCGAAGCGCCGCACGATCGCAGCGCCAATTCCCGCTGCGCCACCGGTGACGAGAACGACCTGGCCGGCGAGGTCGGAATAAACAGCGGTCATAGGTACCTCTCGGCTTGTTAACGGCGAAGCGAGCTCCGCCCAATGTCCCCGCCAAACTTAGCCATTCCCCGCGTGAGGTGCATAGATCAGAATTTTAGTTGCGTACCTCAAAAATCGAAGGCAGGATTGCAGCCAAAGAATAAGAGCCGGTTGGGAGGAATGTGATGAGACTGCTCGGGAAGCTGGGACTCGCCGCCGCCGCATGCCTGCTTTGGGCCAACTCCGCCGCGGCCGACACGACGGTCAAGTGGCTGCACATCGAGGCCAATCCGGCCCAGGTGAAGATCTGGGAGGAGGTTGCGCGGGCCTATGAGGCGTCGCATCCCGGCATCAAGGTCGAGATGCAGTTCCTCGAGAACGAGGCCTACAAGGCCAAGCTGCCGACCATCCTGCAATCCAAGGACCGGCCGAACATCATCTACAGCTGGGCCGGCGGCGTCCTGAAGACGCAGATCGAGGCTGGTGTCCTCGACGACATCACCGATCAGGTGAAGGGATACAGCGACAGCCTCACGCCGGCAGCGCTCGCCGCCTTCACAGCCAACGGCCGCGTTTACGGGCTTCCGACCGCGCTGTCGCAGGTTGGCTTCCTTTGCAACAAGGAGCTGATGGCGAAGGCAAAGGTCGATCCCGCAGGGATCAAGAGCTGGGACGACCTGCTTGCCGCGGTGAAAACGTTGAAAGCCGCCGGCGTGACGCCGATCGTGGTCGGCGGCGCCGACAAATGGCCGCTGCACTTCTATTGGACGCATCTTGCGGTGCGCGTCGGCGGTAAACCGGCCTTCGACGCTGCATTGCGCGGCGAGAATGGTGGCTTCGCCGGCGAGACCTTCCGGAAATCCGGCGATCTGTTCAAGCAACTCGTCGATCTCCAGCCGTTCCAGAATGGTTTCCTCGGCTTCAAGAATCCGCAGGCGGTCGGCTATTTCGGCGATGGCAAGGCGGCGATGACGCTCGCCATCAGCACGGTCTATCATTTGCAGCGCGCGCTTGCCGCCGACAAGGTCGGATTGAGCGAAGACAATATCTGCTGGTTCGACTTCCCGGTCGTGGCCGGCGGCAAGGGGGCGCCAACCGATACGCTCGGCGGAATCACCGGCTGGCTGATCACCAAGGGCTCGCCGAAGGAGGCGGTCGATTTCCTGAAATACTTCGTCTCCAGGGATGTGCAGACGCGGCTTGCTGCGGGCAACTTCATCATCCCGGTGGTGCAGGGCGCGGATGCCGGTCTCAACAACGCCTTCATGAAGCTGATCGCGGCCAATCTGGCGAAGTCGAACTACCACCAGAACTTCTATGACCAGAGCCTCGGCCCCTCGGTTGGCCGCGTCGTCAACGACGTCACCGCGGAGATCGCCGGCGGCAGCATGAGCCCGCAAGACGCGGCCAAGGCGATCGAGGCGGCGTGGAAGCAGGGTAACTGACGGTGGCACGCCGGGCCGCGAGCGTGTCGGCGATGCATGTTGCCGGTGAGCTGGTCCCGCAGGTCGCCGAGCGCGGCCCGAGCTGGGACGGCAGGCTGACGGTCCTGATCCTGTTCCTGCCGCCGGCGCTGCTGCTGTTCACGCTGTTCGTGGTGCTGCCGATTGGCGAGGCGGCCTGGTACTCGGCCTTCAACTGGAACGGGTTCGGCAGGCCGGTCAACTGGATCGGCTTCGACAATTACCGTTTCGTGCTGGAGACACGCGCCTTCTGGCTCGCGCTGCGCAACAACGGGCTGATCATCGCTGTTTCGCTCGCCATCCAGCTGCCGCTTGCGCTCACGCTGGCCTTGATGCTCGCCGAACGCTTTCGCGGGGCGGTGGCGCTGCGCATGCTGTTCTTCATGCCTTATATCCTGGCCGAGATCGCGACCGGGCTGATCTTCAGCTTCGTCTACGATGGCGATTACGGCCTTGTCGCCTCGATCTGGCGTACCTTCGGCGCCGAGCCCCCGCATCTGCTGGCCTCGACCGATACGGCAATGCTGGCCGTGCTGATCGTCGTCGTCTGGAAATACTTCGGTTTCCACATGATGCTGTTCATCGCGGCGCTCCAGGGCCTCGACAAGAGCCTGATCGAGGCCGCGCGCATCGACGGCGCGACGCGGTCGCAGGCCCTGCGACACGTGGTCATCCCCTTGCTCTATCCGACGATTCGCCTCTCGGTGTTCTTCGCCATCGTCGGCTCGCTGCAGTTGTTCGACCTCGTCATGCCGCTGACGCGCGGGGGGCCTGCGGATTCCTCCAACACGATGGTGAGCTTCCTCTACAACAACGGCATCTCCCGCATGCGGGTCGGCTATGGCAGTGCCATCGGGGTCATTCTGTTCACGATCTGCGTGACGTTTGCCTTCACGTACAAGCGATGGTTCATGCGGGATGAGTAGCACCGAGACCAATCGTACGCCGTTCGATCCCGCCGTGCTGTTCAAGGCGGTGTTCCTCGCCGTCGTTGCCGTCTTCGTGCTGGTGCCGCTGCTCGCGACCTTGCTCGGCGGCTTCAAATCGCTCGGCGAACTGCGCGTCAATCCGTTCGGCCTGCCGCGTCACTGGGAGTGGCAGAACTATGCCGACATCCTGTTCTCCACGCGCTACTGGCAGCTCTTGCGCAACTCGCTGATCATCTCGACGCTCACGGTGACCCTGACCCTGATCGTCGCCTCGATGGCGGCGTTCACCTTCGCCCATGTCAGGTTCTACGGCTCATCGATGCTGCTGAGCTATTTGACGCTCGGCCTGCTGTTTCCGGCCGCGACCGCGGTGCTGCCGCTGTTCATCAAGGTGCGCGATCTCGGGCTGCTCGACACCTATTTTGGCGTGGCACTGCCGCAGGTGGCCTTCAGCCTCGCGATGAGCGTGCTGCTGCTGCGGCGTTTCTTCAAGGACATTCCCTATGAACTGCTCGAGGCCGCGCTGGTCGACGGCTGCAGCTACATCAAATTCTTCCGCTATGTGACGCTGCCGTTGTCGCGACCGATCCTGGCGACCGTCGGGACCATCACTTTCGTCAACAGCTGGAACGCCTATCTGTTGCCGCTGGTGATGCTGAACACCGATGCGCTCTATCCCTGGCCGCTCGGCATCATGGTCTATCAGGGCGAGTATTCCTCCGAGTGGCACCTGATCCTCGCCTTCATCACGCTGACCATCCTGCCCACCATCATTCTGTTTCTTCTGGCGCAGAAGCACATCGTCGCCGGTCTCACCGCAGGCGCGGTCAAGGGATGAACGATACCTCACGGAGATCACAATGAGAAAAGTCGGCATCGGAATCATCGGCTGCGGCAATATCAGCACCGCCTATCTGAAGGCGGCCCAGCGCTTTCCGGTCATGGAAATCAAGGCGCTCGCCGATATGCGCAGCGATGCGGCGGAGCGGCAGGGCGCCGCCTTCGGGCTGCCGGCGATGCGGGTCGACCAGCTGCTCAAACGCGACGACGTCGAGATCGTCATCAACCTCACGGTGCCACTCGCCCACACCGACGTCAGCCTCGCGGTGCTGAACGCCGGCAAGCACGTTCATTCCGAGAAGCCCCTCGGCATCAACGTCACGGAAGCCCGCAAGGTGATGGATCTCGCCGCGCAGAAGGACCTTCGCGTCGGCTGCGCGCCCGATACGTTCCTCGGTGGCGGGCACCAGACCGCGCGCAAGCTGATCGACGACGGAGCGATCGGCACGCCTGTGGCGGGCAGCGTCTTCTTCGGCTGTCCCGGCCATGAGCGCTGGCACCCGTCGCCGGGCTTCTATTACTTGCGCGGCGGCGGGCCGATGCTCGACATGGGGCCGTACTACATCACGGATCTCGTGCAGCTGCTTGGCCCGGTCGCGAGTGTGATGGGCTCGACCGCGCGCCCGAAATCCGAGCGGCTGGTCACCAGCCAGCCGATGAACGGCACCCTTATCCCGGTCGAGGTTTCAACCCATGTCGCCGGCACGCTCGAATTCGAGAGCGGGGCGGTCGTCTCGATCGCGATGAGCTTCGACGTACCGAAGCACCGGCACGCGCCGATCGAGATCTATGGCGACAAGGGCAGCATGCTGGTGCCGGACCCGAACCGGTTCGGCGGCGAGGTGCAGGTCGCGAAGACTGGCGGTGAATGGGAGCCGGTGCCGCTGACCCACGA
The DNA here is from genome assembly GCF_000284375.1 of Bradyrhizobium japonicum USDA 6. NCBI lineage: Bacteria > Pseudomonadati > Pseudomonadota > Alphaproteobacteria > Hyphomicrobiales > Nitrobacteraceae > Bradyrhizobium > Bradyrhizobium japonicum. The sequence continues at coordinate 6,486,668 of NC_017249.1, read as the reverse complement.
TCATGTCGACGGCGAGTTTCGTTCCATCGGTGTCGCCGACATGGCCTCCGCGATCCTGAATAACCGCCCGCATCGCGCCAGCGGTGCGCTCGCTTTTCATGTGCTCGAGGTGATGGAGGCGTTCCAGACCTCCGCCGACGAAGGACGCCGCGTCAAGATCGGCAGCTGCGTCGAGCGGCCGGCAATGCTGCCGGCCGGACGTGAAACCGGACAGATCGACTGAGGGAATGACCATGCGCAAGGCAATGATTGTATGGGGCGGCTGGCCGGGACACGACCCCGATCTCTGCGCCTCGATGATCCGCGGCTGGCTGAAGGCGGAAGGCTTCGAGGTCCGGGTCGAGACCACGACGGCGGCTTTCGCCGATCCTGCGATCCACGATTTGTCGCTGATCATCCCGATCTACACCATGTCGAAGATCGAGAAGGCGGAAGCGCTCAATCTCTGCGCGGCGGTGCGTGGCGGCGTCGGGCTGGCCGGGCATCATGGCGGCATGTGCGATGCGTTCCGCGAGTCCGTCGACTACCAGTTCCTGTGCGGCGGGCAGTGGGTCGCGCATCCCGGCAACATCATCGACTACAAGGTCGACTTGACGAAGCCGGATGACCCCATCATGAAGGGGCTGAAAAGTTTCGAGCATCGTTCCGAGCAGTACTACATGCATGTCGACCCCGCCAACGAGGTGCTGGCGACGACGACCTTCACCGGCGAGCACGCGCCCTGGATCGACGGCGTGGTGATGCCTGTGGTCTGGAAGAAGCGATACGGCGCGGGCAGGGTGTTTTACTCCTCGCTCGGCCACCGCGCTTACGAGCTCGACGTGCCGGAGATCCGAACGTTGATGACCCGCGGCATGCTGTGGGCGGCGCGGGAATGACAGCCGGTTCGACGCAGCCGGCGGTTCGCGCCACGCTGGAGGACGTCGCGCGTGCGGCGGGCGTTTCGCTCGCAACCGTCGACCGCGTCGTGAACCGGCGCGAGGGCGTGCGCGCCAAGACCGTTGCACGTGTCGAGGCCGCGGTGGCAAAACTCGGCTATCGGGGCGACGTCGCGGCCGCGCGCCTCGCCCGCGGGCAGACGTTCCGCTTTGCCTTCGTGCTGCCGAGCGGCAGCAACAGCTTCATGACCAACCTTGCCGAGCAGGTCCAGCGCACCGCGGACTGGCTCGCCGGCCACCGCGGCTTCATCGATATCCTCCATGTCGACGTGTTCGATCCGGATGTGCTCGCCGGTGCGCTGGAAAACCTGTCGCCGGCTTATCAGGGCGTCGCCGTCATCGCGCTGGACCATCCCAGGGTGCGCGCCGCGATCGACGAGCTCGCCGCGCGCGGGGTCGCCGTGGTGACCCTTGTGTCGGACGCGCCGAGTTCGCGGCGGCTCCATTATGTCGGTATCGACAACCCCGCCGCGGGGCGAACTGCGGCGACGCTGATCGGACGTTTCCTCGCCGGCCGCGAGGGGAAGGTTGCCGTGATCGCGGGATCGTTGTCGTTGCGCGATCACACCGAGCGGCAGTTCGGCTTCCACCAGATCCTGTCCAGCGAGTATCCGAACCTGCTCGCGCTGCCGGTGATCGAAGGCCGCGACGACAGCGAGCGCACCCGGGAGCTCACGGCCGCGCTGCTGGCGCGCCACGCCGATCTCCGCGGCATCTACTGCTGCGGCGCCGGGAACCGCGGCATCGCCAATGCGCTGGAGGCCTCGGGCCGCGCGCGTGAGGTGGTCTGGATCACGCACGAGCTGACCCAGTATACGCGACGTTTCCTGGTCCGCGGCACGCTCGATGCCATCATCAACCAGGATCCCGGTCACGAGGCGCGGTCTGCTGCGCGAGTTCTGCTCGCGCATTGTTCGGGTGAGCCCATCAGCCCAGACCAGGAGCGCATCCGCATCGATATTTTTCTGCGGGACAACCTGCCGTGAGTCGCGTTCGCAGGTGATGCGCAGCTTGCTTCGATAGATGTCGCGAAGTGCCGCAGCGTCCTCAACAGTGCATCAGAAGTTCGCTGCCATTGCGGCGAGCTGCAGATGGGCTCTTTCGCGGGCAGCCTCGATGGGCTGTTGCGGTCCGGTGGTTGGCCCGATCGGCACGAAACGGACATTGCTGATGCCGATAAAGCGCAAAATTTCCCGCAGGTAAGGCGTTGCCATGTCGATGCGCCCGCGGTTCATTCCGGTGGCGAAATCGCTGCCACTGGCGAGAATCACCGTGGTTGGCCGGTCCTTCAGCAGCGGGAGATATCCCAGGGAGGGGTCGAACCGAAAGGTGAGCCCGGGCTGGACGATGACGTCGAACCATTGTTTGAGCTTGTAGGGAATGCTGAAGTTCCACATCGGCGTCGAGATCAGCACCCGATCGGCCAGTGAAAACCGCAGCGCCATCCGCTCGGCCTCGGCAAAGCTGTCGCGCTGCGCGTCGTTGAACGGCTGCGCCTTCATGCGCGCATATTTGGCCTCGACGATGGGACCTGCAAATTCCGGCAGCCGCTCGCGCCAGAGATCCACGACGTCGATATCCCAGTCCGGACGGGCCCGCCGAAACCCGTCAAGAAAGACGCGCGCGCCGGCGCTCGACTCGGAGTCGGCACGGGGCGAGCAAGAGAGGTGCAGAAGCTTTGCCACCACTCATCCCAGCGCTCTGATGACGGCATCCGCCCGGGTGACGACGGCGACGTTCTGCATGGCAAAGTTGATCGAGGCGGAGTGCCAGTCGGCATTCATGGTCGAGCAGCAATCTTCCGGCACGATCATGAAATAGCCCTTGTCGGCGCCGGTGCGCGCGGTGTGCTCGACCGACATGTTGGTCCATGCGCCGGTGTTGATGATCATGTCGCGGCCAGTGGCTTTCAGGATCGTCTCCAGCCGGGTGCCTTCCCAGGCGCTCATCCGCATCTTCTCGACGACGAAATCGCCGGGCCGCGGCTCGAGGCCGGAGACCGGGGCGGCGCCCCAGCCGCCGCGCACCATCGCCTTGCTGTCGACGAGACCCTCGAACAGCGGTGCGTTCAGCGTCACGCCGGGCGCGCCGGGCTCGACCACGAACCAGACATGGATGATGGCGACGCCGCGCGCGCGAGCTGTCTCCGCCAAGCGCCGGACGTTCTCGACCACATGCTGTTGCTTCGCATGACCCGGTGCGCCTGACTCGGCGAACGCGCCGCCATCCATGATGACGTCGTTCTGAAGATCCTGGATGATCATGGCGCAGCGGCTCGGATCGAGCCGCATCTCGCCGTCGGCGAGAATGGGCGCTGCAGCCGCGGGACCGGCGCTTGCGCCGCCATTGCCGCGTTTGCCGCTCATATAGGGCTCATGACGCGGCCCGGCCTTGGTCGGGATGGCATAGACCGAATGCGTCGACGTCAAATAGAGCGTGCGGAAATCCGGGCCACCCCAGGCGAGGTTGGCGACGAGCTCGGGCACGCGGACTTTCCCGAGCAGCTCGCCGCGCGGTGAATAGACCCAGACGCCACCGGGCGCGGTGACCCAGACATTGCCATGCTGGTCGCACTTCATGCCGTCGGGCAGGCCCGGCTCCAGCTCGGAGCGGATGCCGCTCGCGAACACGCGCGCGTTCGACAGCGAGCCGTCGCCGTTGACGTCGAATACGCGGATCAGCGCCTGCACGGTGTCGTTGACATAGAGCAGCTTCTCGTCGGGCGAGAAGCACAGCCCGTTCGGCTGGTCGAACAAATTGCGCTCCACCACGAGCTTGGGCTCGCCGCCGGGCATGACGCGATAGACGCCCTGGAAGCCGAGCTGGCGCGGCCGCTCGACACCATAGACCGGCATGCGGCCATACCAGGGATCGGAGAAATAGATGGCACCGGAGGAGTGCACGCAGACGTCGTTGGGGCTGTTGAGCTCCTGTCCCTGGAAGTGCGAGGCCAGCACCTCGCGCCGCCCGTCCGGCCGCTCACGGATCAGCGACGAGGTCGCGTGCTCGCAGACGATCAGATTGAGCTCGGCATCATAGGTCATGCCGTTGCATTTGTTCGACGGGCGCTTGACCTCCGCGCCGCCGCGCCGCGCATCCCAGCGCCGCCGTACGTCGCCGGGCATATCCGAGAACAGGAGATAATGATCGACCGGATGCCAGATCGGTCCTTCCGTGAAGTCGAAACCGGTGCCGACCTGCGCGACCGGCGCGTAGGGGTCGATCAGGGTCTCGAATTCGGAGCGCAGGGTGACGTGTGTCATCGGTCGATATCCTCAGCTCACGTCAGGCAGGGAACCAGTTGCGCGCGGGCAGCGACTGCACGATCGGGCCGGGGACCTGGTCGTGCAGACGGCCGACGACCATGCCGCCCTCGATCTTGGCCGGCCTGTCGTGCACCGGCAGCAGATAGCGCGAATTGCTCAGCAGCTTCTTGATCGACGCCTTCTCCGCCCGCTTGCTGGTGCCGTGGTTGCCGGTCGTCCGCGGCTCCCAGTCGTGAATCTCGTGGAAGGGCGTGACGATCTGGTCGTTGAAATCGTAGATCACGTCTCCACAGATGGTGGCAATGCCGTCGGCGGTCTCGACGATGATGTTCATGGAGCCCTCGGTGTGGGCGTTGGCGGCATCGCAATAGACGCCGGGCATCAGCTCGATAGGACCTGTGATCTCGAGGTCGAGGAAGCGCAGCGCACTCTTGGTGTGCAGTCGGTCGATGAGATGCTTGATGTCGGGCGCCGGATACTGCGGATGCATCAAGCCGGAGACGGAATATTCGAGTTCTTTCCGGTTGAGGACGACGGTCGTGTTCATCGGAAACAGATCGTCCTTGCCGGCGTGGTCGATGTGCAGATGGGTGTGGCAGACGAAGCGGACGTCGCCCATGCGTACGCCGTGGCGGGCGAGCTGGTTCTCGATCATGTTCTCGTGGTATTGCAGGCCGCGCATCCCCAGCGTTTCCATGATCTGGTTGGAGCGGTAACCGGTATCGACCACGACCGGATATTTGCCGCCGAGGATCAGAAAGCCGAGGGTGAGGACGCGGCGGGTGCGGCCGCAGTCGCGGCCGAGAACCAGAAAGCTCGATTCCAGCTCGATATCGCCATAGTCCAGGATCTTGATCTCCAGCGCCATTCGTTTCCCTCCCTGTTCCGTTCTTGTCTGTCAAAGCCGATAGACGCGCGTTGCCGTCGTCCCGAAAATTGCGTCCTGCTGCTGGGTCGTCAGCTTCGCGGCCGCCGCACGAAAGGCGTCGACGAGCTCCCGATAGCTGGTCCACAATTTCTCGATCGGAAAATTGGAACCGAACAGGCAGCGCTCCGCGCCGAAAATCGCGACGGTATCGGTAAGGACGGCCGCGATGTGCGCGGGATCGTTGCGATGGATGAAGGTGCCGAGCCCCGAGAGCTTTGAGACCACGTTCGGACAGGTCGAAAGCCGGGCCATCCCGGCGCGCCAGGCGGCCCGGCCCGCCGGCGAGAGGTCCTCGAGCATACCGGCATGCTGGAGGATGAAGGTCACCCTCGGGCAGGACTCGGCGAGCTGCGCGGCAACCGGCATCTGCGGCGTGAAGACCTGGAGGTCAAAGCTCCACCCGTAGTCGGCCAGGTGCGCGATGTTGCGGCGGACCATGGGATCGACGCAGAGATCGGGCTTGGCCGCGAAACGATAGAGCGGATTGTCGTGCCAGTGCAGCTGCATGCGCACGCCGCGCACGAGCGGATAGCGCTTCAGGCGATCGAGTTGCGGGCGCACATCGTCGACGGCGAAGTCGGCGTAGGCGACGATGGCATGCGGCCAGCCGTGCTCGTCGGCGGTCTGTTGGACCCAGGCGGCTTCGTCCTCGAAACGGTCGTTGGCCCAGTTGGTCTGGACGTAGACCGAACGGGTGACGCCGGTGCCCTTGAGGTCGTCGAGGTATTCCCGGATCGGATAATCGCGACGGATCGGCTCGTAGGGTCCAAAGATGCGCGGCTGCATCGGACCGGTCAGCCAGGGCAGGTCGGCCTGCCGCCAGATGTGATGATGGCCGTCGACAATGTCGCTCACGCAGCTCTCCTCCGTCCCAACGTCAGAATGTGCGCGACAATCGACGCGCTTGAACCGCCATCCACGAGATCATCGACGAAACGCTCGATGGCCACCAGCGCCTCGGTCTGCGGGCGGAAGTCGGGGCCCGTCGCGAGCGGCGTCAGCCAGCTCACGCGCCAGGCGCGCCGCGACAGCTTTGCGACGGCGTCGCGCAGCGCGTCGGGTTCGCCGCGCTCCAGCCCGTCCGACACGACGATGACGGCCGCGCCTCGCGCGTAACCGCCGAACCGCGGCACCGCGAGGAAGGCTTGCAGCGCGTCGCCGATGCGGGTGCCGCCATCCCAGTCGCTGACGAGGTGCGCCGCCGCGCTCAGCGCCTGCTCGCGACGCTTGAGACGCAACGGGCGGGTGACGCGGGTCAGCCGCGTGCCGAAGGTGAAGACCTCGATGTTGGGCGCGGCCTGTACCAGCGTATGCGCCAGCTTCATGTTCTCCTCGGTGCGCGTCTTCATCGAGCCGGAGACGTCGATCAGTAGCAGGAGTTTTCGCCGGCGCTGGCGCCGCTTCAGGTGCCCGAGCCGCAGGATCTCGCCGTCGCTCCGCACGCTGTCCCGCAAGGTCCGGCGAAGGTCGGCAAACGGTCCGCGGCGGGCACGCATGCGCCGGTGGCCGCGACGCTGCGGCAGGCGCCGGGAGGCCTCGCGCGCCAGGCGGCGGAGCGCGTCGGTGGTGGAGAGCTGGGCGAAGCGGCGCTCGACCAGTGCCTCGGTGCGCGTCGCAGTGAGGCCCGATTCGTTGGCATCGTCGGAGAACAGGGGTTCCTGTTCGCCGCTGCCCTCTTCCTGGAGCCGGACCGTCTCGTCGTCTTCGCCGTCATCGACATGTTCGATGGCTTCGCTGCCGCGGAAGTGCAGGTCGAACAGCCGGTCGAAGGTGGTGCGGCGCTCGGGCGGCGGGGCGAGCGTGGCCCGCGCCGATTGCCTGATGTCGTTGAGGTCGCGCGGCCCGAGCAGCTCGATCGCGGCGAGATAGGAGGTGGTCTGCTCGGGCGCGACGGCGAAGCCGTTGGCGCGTAGCAGCGCGACGAAGGAGACGAAAATGCGGGCAGCGCGCGGAAGCTCCGGCTCGGTGCTCATGCCGTTGCCTCCGCGAGCATGATGTCGAGCCGGGGCGAGATGAAGTGCAGGTCTTCCTCGTCCTTCAGCGCCACGCCGATCGAGCGCTTGAAGGCGTCGGGCCAGCGCGCACCGCCCTTGTGAAGCAGCGTCGCCGCTTCGGCCCAGTCGACGGCTTCCGCGATGCCCGGTGCCTTGCTGAGCGGCTCGCGGCGCAATTTGCCGACAGCCGCGACGACGGCGCGCGCGGTCGCCTCGGCGACGCTCGAGGCCCGCAGCATCACGATACGCGCCTCCCGCTCTTCGGTGGGATAGTCGATCCAGTGATAGACACAGCGGCGGCGCAGGGCTTCGTGCAGGTCGCGCGTCCGATTCGAGGTCAGCACGACAACGGGACGTTCGGCCGCGCGCACTGTGCCGCGTTCGGGGATCGAAATCTGGAAGTCCGAGAGAAATTCGAGCAGGAACGCCTCAAACTCCTGGTCGGCGCGATCGATTTCATCGATCAGCAGCACGGTGGAGTCGGGTGCGCGGAGCGTCGCCAGCATCGGCCGCTCGATCAGAAACGTCTCGCCATAGATGTCGATGCTCTCGTCGCCGGCCTGGCGGATCGCGAGCATCTGGCGTGGATAGTTCCACTCGTAGAGCGCGGCCGAGGCGTCGATGCCCTCATAGCATTGCAAGCGGATGAGGCGGCGGCCGAGGACGGCGGCGATGGCTTTCGCGGCCTCGGTCTTGCCGACACCGGGGGCGCCTTCGAGCAGGAGCGGTTTGCCGAGGGCAAGGCCGAGATAGGCCGCGGTCGCGAGCCCTTCATCGGCGAGGTAATAGGCCGCCCGAAGCGCCTTCTCCAGCGCTTCGGGGTTGTCGATGCCGACGATGTTGCTGCGAACTGCCATGGCCAGTCTCAGCGTCGTGCCTGTGGCCGCGCGCCGCCCTGGGTCTTGATCGCGCGCAGCACCTTTTCCGGCGTAATCGGCAGATCGTCGATGCGCACGCCGACGGCGTTGAAAATCGCATTCGCGACAGCCGGCAGCACGGGGTTGGCGCACATCTCGCCCGGTCCCTTGGCGCCGAACGGACCGTCCGGCGCGGGGCGCTCCAGCACGGCGATATCGTGCGGGCAAATGTCGCCCGGGCCGGGCATCAGATATTCGACGAAGTCGCGGGGGCCGTGAACGGGGTCGGGATAATGAGGCTCCGTCGTCTCGTAGAGCGCGTGGCTGATGCCCATCCAGGCGCCGCCGACGAGTTGCTGCTCGACCAGGCGCGGATTGAGCGCGCGGCCGAGCTCATAGGCGGAGTCCATGCGGACCATCGCGACTTCGCCGGTCTCGTCGTCGACCTCGACCTCCGCCACGAGACAGGCATGGGCGTAGCAGGTCGCAGGCGACATCTCGCCGGTTTCGGGGTCGACGTTGGACAGAGGCACGAGGAATATGCCGCGGCCGGAGATGGTCTTGCCCTGCTTGAACTGGGCGGCGATGGCGACGTCCTTGGTCGAGATCGAGCGATGCGGCGCACCCTTGACGTGGATGTTGCCGCGTCCGTCGGTTTCGAGATCGGCGGCGTTGACCTCGAGCTCCTCGGCGGCCGCCTCCATCATCACGCCGCGTGCCTCGCGCGCCGCGGCCATCACCGCATTGCCGACGCGATGGGTGCCGCGCGAGGCGAAGGAGCCCATGCAGTGCGGACCGGTGTCGGAATCCGCGGTATCGACATAGACGTCCTCGACGGGAACGCCCAGTGTCTCCGCGCAGATCTGCCGCGTCACCGACTTCATGCCCTGGCCGAGGTCGATCGACGACAGCGCCACCGTGAACTTGCCGCTCGGGTTGGAGTGAACCAACGCCTGGCTGGGATCGCCGCCGAGATTCATGCCGATGGGATAGTTGATCGACGCCATGCCGCGTCCGCGATGCCGGGTCATCAGCGCCTCCTGGTGCCGAACACGGAGGAGAAGCGGGGCGCGCCATGCGAGGGCGCGGCCGGCCGCGGTGGAGGTGGTGACGGCGCAGGGGGCGGCGGCTCACGCGGTGGTTCGCGGGTGACGGTGGGCGGGAGCCGGTCATAGCTGGTGCGCTGCTGGACTGGCGCGGCCGGCCGGCTGAGCGAATCCGTCGGTGTCGGCGGGATCACGGCGCGGCTGCCGCCGCCGTCCTTGCGCGACGACGCTCGCTTGAATTCCTCGCGGATCGGCCATTTCGCCTTCTCGGCGGCGACCTGGACGCATTCGATCAGCGCGGTGTTCTTGGCTTCGCGCCGATGCGCCTTCATGTCGCCGTCGCGATAGGCGTTGAGGATCCGGAACTCCATCGGGTCCATGCCGACGAGGTTGGCCAGCTTGTCCATCTGGCACTCGATCGCGAAATCCATCGCGGTGACCCCGAAGCCGCGCATCGCCGTCGCAGGCGTCCGGTTGGTGAAGACGCAATAGACGTCGCCATAGACGTTCGGGATGGTATAGGGCCCCGGCAAATGCGCGGCGCATTTCACGGCGGCGTAGCTGGACAGCCGCGTATAGGCGCCGCTGTCGAAATAGGCGCGGATCTTGCGCGCGACGATACGGCCGTCGCGCATCACGCCGTCCTTGATGTAGATGCGCTCGGCGCCGCGGGGCGGGCCGTACTGCATTTCCTCCTCACGCCCGAACACATAGCGGACGGGACGCCCGGTCAGCATCGCGCCAAGGATCGCGAGCGGCTCGGTCAGCGTATCCACCTTGCCGCCGAAGCCGCCCCCGACCGTGCCGCCGATGAAGTGGAAGGTGTTGGATGGCAGGTCCAGGATCTTGGCGCAGGTGTCGACCGAGAAGAAAAGCGCCTGCGTCGAGGTGTAGACGACGTAGCGGCCGTTGGTGTCGGGCGCGGCGATCGCGCCATTGGTTTCGGTCGGCGCATGCTCGATCGGAGACATCTGGTAGCGCTGTTCGAGCACGTGATCGGCCGTCGCGAGCGCGGCGTCGGCATCACCGAAGCGCAGCTTCTGGTGATCATGGACGTCGTGATAGATGAAGGCGTTCTTCGGATAGGTCTCGTTAACGACGGGCGCCCCGGCCTTGAGCGCGTCCTCGACGTCGAGCACGACCGGCAGCGGCGCGTAGTCGATCCGTACCTTTGCGATGGCCTCGAACGCCTCGCGCTCGCTGTCCGCGACGATGGCGACGACCGGCTCGCCCTTGTAGCGGACCTTGTCCGCCGCCAGCGTAGGCTCGTCGTCCTTGCCGAAGTTGATGAGGCTGAGAAGCGTGTTGAGATTGCGCGGCACGTCGGAGCCGCGGATGATCCGACGTACGCCGGACGAGCGCTCGGCTTCCGTGGTGTCGATATGGCGCAACCGCGCGTGCGCCTGCGTCGAGCGGACCACCTTCAGATGCAGCATGCCCTGAAGCTTGTGGTCGTTGAAATAGCTCGACGTGCCCGTGACATGGCCGAGCATGTCCTGGCGCTGCGTGCCCTTGCCGATCTCCTTGAGATTGTCGTCGCGCTCGTCGGCGAAAATGTCCTTGCGAAGTTCCAGCATGACAAAATCCTCTAGGCGCTGGCCCGGCCGCCCGAAGCGGCAAGGATGGCGTCGATGATGGGTTCGTAGCCGGTGCAGCGGCAGATGTTGCCGGAGATCGCCTCGACGACCTCGGCGCGGCTAGGCTGCGGATTGCGATCGAGCAGCGCCTTTGCGGCCATCAGCATGCCCGGCGTGCAATAGCCGCATTGGGCGGCAAAATGGTCGGCGAAGGCACGCTGGAGCGGATGCAGCTTCGGGCCCTGCCTGAGGCCGTCGAGCGTCTCCACCGATCGGCCGGCGACGGTCTCCGCCAGCGTCAGGCAGGACAGGTGCAGCTCGCCGTCGATCAGCACACTGCAGGTGCCGCAGCCGCCCTGACCGCAGCCGAATTTCGGCGTCATATCGCCGATCAGTTCGCGCAGTGCGACCAGCAGATTGGTGCCGCCATCGACGAAGATCGCGACGTCGCGGCCGTTATGACGAAATTGCAGGGCGGTCTTGGCCATGACGAGCTATTCCTGACCCGAGAGGAGACGGCGCAGGTGGACGCCGGCGATCTCGCGGCGATACCAGGCGCTGCCGAGCGCATTGTCGAAGGGTGAGGTGCCCTCGGTGACGGCGGATGCCGCGGCCCCGATGGTCGCGGCATCCAGGGAGCGTCCCTCGAGCACGCGCTCGGCGGCCCGTGCCCGAATCTGGGTCGGCGCCATCGAGCCCAGCGCGATCCGTGCCCCGGCGATCCGCCCGCCGCTGATCGGCAGATGGGCTGCGAGCGTAATGACGGAGCCGCCCTTTGGCTTGATACGGGCGACCTTGTGGTAGCGGAAGGCGTCCGCGCTCGCCGGCCGTGCGCAGGACACCGAGAGCACCAGCGTGCCGGCTTGCCGCTCGCGCGATTGCAAGAACTCTTCGATGGCGATGTCGCGCGTGCCAAAGCCGCCCTGTACGGCGACGGTGGCATCGAGCGCAAGCAGCGCCACCGCGAAGTCGCCATAAGGACTTGGCGCGAACAGGTTGCCCCCGACCGTGCCCATGTTGCGCACCGCAGGTCCGCCGATCGAGCGGGCAGGGGCGTGCAGGAAGCCGAGGTCGCGCTCGGCGAGGATTTTCGCGAAGGTGATGCCGGCCCCGAGCGTCACGCGCGGGCCCGACGCATCGACCCGGGTCAGGGTCCGGTCGCTGGCGCGGATGACGGTCGAGACGGAGACGTCACCCTCGTTCAGCGCGCGCATCACCAGCGTGCCGCCGCCGAGATAGCGTGCGCCGCGATCTGCCGACAGCGCGCCGGCCGCTTCGCTGGTGCTGGCAAAAGTCTTCACTGTCACGGCCATTGCTATGCCGCCTCCTTCAGGTGCCGGCGGATCGCCTCGAAGCCGGCTTGGTAGATGTCTTCCGCGACCATGTGGACGATGCGATCGCGGTCCTCCGGCCTGGTGCTGAAGCGCGACTCCCAGTGCCAGAAGGTGCGGTCGCCGTCGGTTACCGGCAGCAGGCGGACGTGCGCCACGTAGTTGAACATCGGCACCGGCGTATCGAGCAGGCAGTAGCTGAAGGTCTGCTCGAGATCGGAGAGCGCCAGCAATTGCTCGCGCAGCTCCGATCCGTCCTGCAGCTTGAAGCGCCTGATACAGCCGATCTTGTCGGGGGAGTGCGCGCGCTCGATCGTGGAGCTCGCGACCGCCGGATGCCAGCGATCGTGTCCGTTGAAATCGCGCAGCACGTCCCACACCGCATCGGTGGGCGCATCCAGGATCGTGCTTTTCACGATATGCGGCACGGAGCTCACCCTCCGAACTGGCGCTTGAGGGCGTCGAAGCCGCCCTGGAACACGCCGCCGCCGATGTTGCCGACGAGCTCCGCTTCCCGTTCGGGTGCGCAGTCGAACTCGGCGGTCCATTCCATGAAGGTCTGGTCGCCGTCGGTGACCGGCGTCAGCCGTAACGTCGCGACGTAGTTCTCCACGCCCATGGGGGATTCCAGGATCGAATAGGTGCAGAACATGTCGTAGTCGGAAAGGCCGAGCAGCTTTTCGCGGATGCGGTCGCCGTTGCGCAAGCGAAAATCCCTGACACAGCCGATCTTGTCCGAGGGCTCGCCGCCCTCGATGCGGCTTTCCGCGATCGCGGGATGCCAGTTCGGCATGCCGTTGAAGTCGCGCACCCGCGCCCAGACGCGATCGTTGCGCGCATTGACGACGGTTGAGACATAGACGCGGGCCATGATGCGACCTCAGCTCTTCTTCCGGGGGCTGCGCTCCGCGGGCGGCTCGCCCTCGGCGGAAGGTGAGGGAGCTGCAGCCGGTTTCTCGCCGCCTCCGCCACCACCGCCGCCCTTGCGGGCGGACTCCTTGATGCCTTGCATGTCGCGGGCCTCGCGGATCAGGCCCGGCATCTTGGCGAGGCTGCCGCCCTCGACGCCGATATCCGCCAAAAGGGAATCGATGAGCGGCGCCTGGACGCGGTAGCGCAGCGCCGAGTCGATCACCTCGTCGGTGGCGCTGCGGCCGCCATTGCCGCCATGGCCGTTGCCGTTGAGGCCGTCGACCTGGAGGATGCGGATGCCCTCGATCTTCTCCATCGGCTTGACGCTCTCGCGCACGATGCCTTCGATGCGGTCGAGCAGCTTCCTGCGGAACAGCGAGTAGCGAGCCTGGTCGGTCAGCACGTTCTCGGCCTCGTTGAGCAGCCGCTGCGCTTCGGCCTCGACGGCGGCGCGCACGCGCTCGGCTTCGGCGGCAATTCGGGTCTCCTCGGCCTGCTTCTCGGCGATCACGATCTCCACGCTCTTGCGACGCCTGGCGATCTCGTTTTCGCGCGCGGTGATGACACGCTCGGTGGCCTCCGTCGCATGCATCCGCGCTTCCTCGGCCGAGGCCCTTGCCGCGGACTCCTCCAGCGACTTCAGGTGGATCGCGATCGCCTTCTCCATCAGAACGGTCTCGACCTCCTTCTCGCGGTTGACTTCGAGCTTGCGCAGCTCGCGCTCGCGGCCGATGCGGGCTTCATCCAGACCGCGATCCGACGAAATGCGGGCTCGCTCGACCTCTTCGCGCGCGGCGATCTCGGCTTCCTGCAGCGACTGGACGCGGGCGACCTCGAGCTGCTCGATCGAGCGGCGGCGTTCGATCCGCGCCGCTTCCAGCGCCTGCTCGCGCGAGACGTCGGTGGTCTCGACGTCCTTGCGTGCGACGATCTCGGCCTGCTTGACCTGGCGGTCGGCGTCGATGCGTTCCGAGCGCTTGGTGGAGAGCGCGATGACGCGATCCTCGTCCGCGATCTCGATGGCCTTCTTCTGCTCGATATTGAGGACTTCGCGCTTCTTGGACGAATTGATCCGCTCGGACTCCAGCGCGAGATCGACGCCGATGCGCTGGCGCTCGATCACGTCGCGCCGCTTGAGGTCAGCCGCCTCGACTGCCGCGGTCCGTTCGATCTCCAGCGCCTTGGTCTCCCTATCGGCCTGGATCCGCTCGGCCGCGATGGCCTTCTCCTGCGCGATGCGCGCGGCCTCGATCGCTTCGCGGGAGGCGATATCGGCTTCCTCGACGGCGCGATTGCGGGCGATCTCGAGTGAACGAACTCGCTCCTCCTGGGCGATACGGGTGGCTTCGGTGGCTTCGCGCGCGCTGATGCCGGCGACATCGAGTGCCTGGTTCCGCTCGATCTCCAATTGCCGCGTATTCTGCTCTGCGGCGATGCGCTCGGCGGCAAGCGTCCGCTCGCGGGCGATGCGCGCGGCCTCGACCGCGCGCTGGGCCTCGATCTCGGCTTCCTGGATCGTTCGCACCTGCTGGATCTCAAGCGCACGGGTGCGCTCGTCTGACGCGATGCGCTCGACATTGACAATCATGGTCTGGGCGATGCGGGCCTTTTCGGTCGCTTCGCGGGCGGCGATCTCGGCTTCGTCCACGGCGCGGGTCCGCTCGATCTCGCGGCGCCGTGTTTCTTCTTCATTGGCAATACGGGCGTCGGTCACCACCCGGTCGTGCTGGATACGCGCTTTCTCGATCGCCTCGCGGGCAGCAATCTCGGCTTCCTCGATCGTACGCATCCGCTCGATTTCGCGCTGGCGTACCTCGCGCTCGGAGGCGATGCGGCTGGTGTCGATCGAGCGCTGGTTGGCGATCCGGGTCTTTTCGACCTCCTCGCGGGCGAGCAGTTCCTTCTCCTCGATGGTGCGGGTGCGCTCGATCTCCCGCTGGCGGGTCTCGCGCTCTGAGGCGATACGGGCTTCCGCGATCGCCTGGTCGTTGGCGATACGAGCCTTCTCGATGGTCTCGCGCGCGGAAATCTGCGCCTGCTCGGCCTCGGTCTCGCGCAGGGCCCGCTCACGCGCGACCTCGGTGCGCTGCAGGGCGCGGCGCATCTCGATGTCACGCTCCTGCTCGAGGCGCGCCGTCTCGCTTTCGCGCTCGATCTCGAGGGCCTGTCGCTCGGCCTCCAGATTGCGGGAGCGGATCTTGATCATCGAATCCTGCTCGATGTCGTTGCGCAGCTTGCGCTTGGCCTCGATGTCCTCCATCAAGCGTGTCAGACCTTCGGCGTCGAAGCGGTTCGAAGGATTGAAGAATTCGAGATCGGTCTGGTCGAGATCGGTGATCGCGACGGATTCCAGCTCGAGTCCGTTCTGAGCGAGGGCCTCGGCCGCGTTCGCCTTGACGCGGGCCACATACTCGCCGCGTTGCTCGTGCATCTGTTCCAGGGTCATCTCCGAGGCAATTGAACGGATCGCGGAGATGAATTTGCCGGCGAGGAGGGCGTGGAGCTGCTCGGGCTCCATGGTGCGGCGGCCGAGCGTGGCGGCGGCGATGGACACGGCTTCGCGGGTCGCCTGGACGCGGACATAGAAGTCGGCCTCGATGTCGACGCGCATGCGGTCACGGGTGATCACGGCGTCCTGCCGGGAGCGCACGATGCCCATCGGCTGCACGTTCATGTTGACGGGTGTGTAGTCGTGGATGAAGGGCAGCACGAACGCGCCGCCGTTGATCACGACGCGCTCGCCGAGCAGGCCGGTCCGGACGAATGAGGTCTCCTTGGACGAGCGATGGTAGAGCCAGTTCACGATGTAGACGCCGACCACGATCACCACGATGGCGACGATCAGCCAGAGGATCAATTCACCGACCAGAGTCCCTGACATATTTCCCTCCCTCGACCTTCCGGCGTTATCGCGCGCCGATCGCCTTGAATTTGCGCACCTGATCCGTCAGCGCCCGCTCGACCGGCAGCCGCTCCATCGAGGAGGCGCCGTAAAAGCCGTGGCAGTAGCGGGTGTTCTTCATGATGAAATCGGCGTCGTCCGGATCGGCGATCGGTCCGCCGTGCGCGAGCACCAGAATGTCCGGATTGACGCTGAGCGCGGCGGAGGCCCAGGTGTCGATGCGCGCCGGGCAATCCTTGAGCTTGGGCGCGGTCTGCGCGCCGATGGTGCCTCCGGTCGTGAGGCCGAGGTGACAGACGATGATATCCGCGCCCGCGATCGCCATCGCGGCGGCTTCCTTCTCGGTAAAGACGTAGGGCGTCGTCAGCAGGTCCTTCTCGCGCGCCTTGGCGATCATGTCGATCTCCAGCGCGTAGGACATGCCGGTCTCTTCGAGATTGGCGCGGAACACTCCGTCGATCAGGCCGACGGTCGGAAAGTTCTGCACGCCGGCGAAACCGAGCGCCTTCAACTGGTCCAGGAAAACGTCCATGTCGCGGAACGGATCCGTACCATTTACGCCAGCAAGCACCGGCGTCCTGGTCACGACGGGCAGCACTTCGCCGGCCATCTCCAGCACGATGGCGTTGGCGTCGCCATAAGCCATCAATCCTGCAAGCGAGCCGCGGCCGGCCATGCGATAGCGGCCGGAATTGTAGATGACGATGAGATCGACGCCACCGGCTTCCTCGCACTTGGCCGACAGGCCGGTGCCGGCGCCGCCGCCGATGATGGGCTCGCCGCGCTTTGCCATGTCGCGGAAGCGTTTCAACAGTTCTGTGCGTTCAAACCGGGCCATCGGTCACCTCGCTAGTCTCCGGCGCGCCCCGGTGCGGCCGAACAAGGTCCGGAACGCGCTGACAATGGTGGAGGCGAACTCGGGATCGTTGATGTTCTTGGGGACGCGGATGAGCTGACGGTTGGCGGTCTGCCGCACGTTCCGCTCCAGCGCACGGAACAGCGCCGCATCGGCATCGGGATCCCAGAATGGCTGTCCTCGTGCGTCGAGCGCGGAGACGCCTCCCTCGGGCAGGAAGAAGCGCACCGGGCCGTCCATCTGGTTGAGCCGCTCGGCGATCCAGCGGCCCATGCGTTCGTTTTCCTCCGCCGTGGTCCGCATCAAGGTGACCTGCGGGTTGTGCACGTGGAATTTGCGGCCGCGGTAGCGCTCCGGAATGGTGTCCGGGGCGCCGAAATTCACCATGTCGAGCGCGCCCACCGAGCCGACATAGGGTAGGCGGCTGCGGATGATCGCACCGAAGCGGTCGTCGGTCGCCGGGAATACACCACCCATCAGGAGATCGCAGATTTCCGTGGTGGTGAGATCGATGACGCCGGCGATCTGTCCGGAATCGACGAGCTTCTCCATTGAGCGGCCGCCGACGCCGGTGGCGTGGAAGACGAGGCATTCGAAATCCTCGCGCAGATCGGCCGCGATCTTCTGCACCGCCGGCGTGGTGACGCCGAACATGGTGATGCCGACCGACGGCAATCCGCCGTCGCCGCGATCCTTCCGCGCGTGCTGATCTAGGCGCGCCCTGACCATCCCGGTCAGCGCATTGGCACCATTGGCGAGCACGGAACGCGAGATCGAGTTGAGGCCCTGCACGTCGGTGACCGAATACATCATGGTGATGTCGGCGGGGCCGACATAGGGCCCGACGTCGCCGGAGGCGACGGAGGAGATGATCAGCTTGGGCACCCCGACGGGGAGGGTCCGCATCCCCGGCGCGACCAGTGACGCTGCGCCCGAGCCGCCCGCCGAAATCACGCCGGCAATATTGCTCTGGCGTCGCAGCCAGCTGGCGAAGGCATCGGCCATCGCGGTGACGGCAGCGCCGCGGTCGGGTCCGAACACCGCCGATCCGCCGCGCCCATGGTTCAAGGCGATCTCCTGGGCGGAGATGTCGCTGGTTGCGTGCCGTCCGCTGGTGGAGACATCGACCAGTCGCGTGCGCAGACCGCTCCCGGCGATGATGTCGCGGATGAAGCGAAGCTCCGTGCCCTTGGTGTCGAGCGTGCCGACGACGAGCACGACCGGGGGTCCCTGCATTTGCGCCGCGACCGGCTCGCGCCGGCGCCGGGCGGTCTCGTCGAGACGCGCCACCTGTGTCGAGAGCGTGCGGGCGGCAGCCTCGATGCGGGCGATCGGGACCGGCTGTGACCATCGGGTGGGGGGCGTCGGATTGGAGATGTAGACGCGGATCGGGCCGCCTGGACGGGACGGCTGCGGTGCGGCCTTCGCCCCGGTGCCTGCAGCCGGCACGTCGACGGCGGGCTCGAGCTCGGCGTGGAGTCCGACGCCGAGCAGGCGCTGCTGCAACTCCCGGTCCGCGGCAAGGCGCACGGAATCGATGATGCGGTTGATGCGACCGTTGACCATGATCGCGACGTTGCGCGAGACGGCCGTGGCCACACCGATGTTCTGCTCGATCACGAGCACGGACATGTCGCCATCCTCGCCAAGCCGTACCAGCATCTCCTCGACCTGGGCGACGATGACGGGCGCAAGCCCCTCGGTCGGCTCGTCCATGATCAGGAGCTGTGGATTGGTGAGCAGCGCGCGGGAGATCGCAAGCATCTGCTGCTCGCCGCCGGAGAGCTGGCCGCCGCCATGATCCTTGCGCTCGGCCAATCGCGGAAAGGTCTCGTAGATGCGCTCGACCGTCCAAGCCCCGCGCCGCAGGCCCGCGGCAAGCTGCAGATGCTCGTCGACGCTGAGCGAGCGCCACAGCCGCCGGCCCTGCGGCACGTAGCCGACGCCGAGCCGGGCTATGTAGGCGGGCGGCCGCCGGGTGATGTCGTCGCCGCGAACGCGGATCGAGCCGCCGCTGACCGGCACCAGCCCCATGATCGCCTTGCACAGCGTGGTCTTGCCCATGCCGTTGCGACCGACCACCGAGAATACGCCGGCTTCGAGCGTCAGGTCCACGCCTTGCAGCGCATGCGAATGCCCGTAGTAGACGTCGAGGCCGCGGACTTCGAGGGCGGCGGCGGCCGAGCGGCGGACCTCATTCATGACCGCCTCCGAGGTAAAGCTCCTGCACCTCGGGATCGGACTGGATCTCCTGCGGCAGGCCTTCCTTGAAGATGCGCCCGTTGTGCATCATCGTGACGCTCTCGACGACGCGTAGCGCGACGTCCATGTCGTGCTCGATGATGATATAGCCGATATGTGCCGGCAGCGAGGTCAGGATCTCGACCAGCTCGGCGCGCTCGGTCGGAGACAGGCCCGCGGCCGGCTCGTCGAACAACACGAAACGCGGCGCTCCGGCGAGCGCCAATGCGATCTCGAGCTGGCGCTGCTGGCCATGCGCAAGCTCGGCGACGCGCTGGTCCTTCACGCCTGTGAGATGGACGGCCTGCACGAGATTGTCGGCCGCGCTCATCAGCGCGTCGTTCTGTCCGGGGCGCAGGAAGGAGAAGCGCCCGCGCGAGACGCCGCGGCAGGCGAGGTAGACATTGTCCTGGACGGTGAGACCAGGAAAGAGCGCGGAGATCTGGTAGGTCCGGCGCAGGCCGCGGCGGATGCGCTCGTAGGGCGGGAAGTGGGTGACGTCCTCGCCGAAGAACCGGATGGTGCCGGAGGAGGGCGGGAAATCGCCGGTGATGCAGTTGAACAGGGTGGTTTTTCCGGCACCGTTCGAGCCGAGCACGGCGCGCCGCTCGCCGGGGCGCACCGTAATGGTGACGTCGGTGAGCGCGGCCAGCGCGCCGAACAGGCGCGTCACGCCGCGAAGCTCCAGCGCCGCGCCGGCGCCGACGGCCGAGAGGCGTTGCGCGACGCTATCCATGACCGGATCCTTGACCAGATCCTCGGCCGAGACGTCCGCTTGAACGGGCCGCGCCGGATCGCTGGCGCTGTCGCCAGCTCTGCCAGAGCCCGATCACGCCGTCCGAGGACCAGAAGACGATAGCGAGGAAACCGAGGCCGATCAGCAGCCGGAAGCGGTTGCCGTCGAGCCCGAGCTTGACCAGGAAGTCTAGCGCGAAGGTGCGTAGCAGCACGAAGATCAGGGCACCGATGAAGGGGCCGATGGGACGCGTGATGCCGCCGACCACGGCGATGATGAGGATATCGATGCAGGCGCCGACGCTCACGGAACCGGGCGAGATCTGCCGGTAGTTCCAGACCTGGAGCACGCCAGCCAGCGCCGCGACAAAGGACGCGAAGGCGTAGGCGGCGACGCGGTGCGCATTGACGTTGAAGCCGAGCGCCGCCATGCGGCGGGGATTGTCGCGCACACCTTGCAGCGCCAGCCCGAATGGTGCGCGGGAGATGTATTCAACGGCGAAGTAGCACAGCGCAGCGACCGCGAGCACGATGTAATAGAACGGAATGTCGGCGCGCCAGTTGACGCCCCAGAAATGCGGCGTTGCAACAGTGTTGATGCCGGTATGGCCGTTGAAGATCGCCCAGTTCTGGTTGGTGAAGTAATAGAAAGCCGCGCCGATCGCGAGCGTGATCATGATGGTGTAGATGCCCTCGGTGCGCACCGCCAGCGCGCCGCCAAGCGTGCCGAACAGGGTCGCGAGCGCGAGCGCCATCGGGACTGCGAGCCACCACGGCCAACCCAGGCTGATATTGGCGTTGCCGCTGACGCCGAACACGGCGACCATATAGGCGGAGAAGCCTGCGATGGTGAGCTGCATCAGGCTGACCATGCCGCCGTAGCCGGCGAGGAACATCAGGCTCAGCGCCATGATGCCGAGGATCAGCGTGGTCGCAAAGATCTCGATCAGGAAGAAGCCGTTGGCGATCAGCGGCATGATCAGGAGAATGGCCGCGACGATCCAGGCTGCAGGATTGTTGATCTCCGGCCATCCGCGCAATTTGGGGCGCTGCGCCGCTGCGGCGGGACGAATGGTGACGCGGGCGTCGTGGGCGAGCGACATCTCAGCGCCTCGCCAACAGGCCTTGCGGCCGGACTGCTAGTACCAACACCATGATCAGGAAAGTCACGACGATGGCGTAGGTCGGGATGTAGACCGAACCGAGCTGTTCGGCGAGGCCGATGATGAGCGCACCGAGCGCGGCACCTGGGATCGAGCCCATGCCGCCGACGATGACGACGACGAGCGAGGCGAGCAGGAAGCGGATGTCTTCGCCGGGCGAGAGCGACTGGAAGGTGCCGCCGACGACGCCGGCGATGCCAGCAAGCCCGGCACCGAGCGCGAAGACCAGCACGAAGACGAGCTGGATCCGCACTCCAGTTGCGGCCAGGATGTCGCGATCGTCGACGCCGGCGCGGATGATCATGCCGATGCGTGTGCGGTTGAGCGCGAGCCACATCGCCAGGCCGATCACGACGGACGCGGCGAAGATCACCAGCCGGACCAGGGGATAGCGGAGATAGACCGGCTCGCCCGAGGATTTCACCGCAGTGATCAGCGGCAGCTCGATCGGGCCGATCAGCCAGTTCGGCGTCTGGATCTGATAGAAGTCGCCGCCGCAAGCCCACAGCATCAGGTCGGCGAAAACGATCGAAAGCCCGATCGTCACCATGGTCTGCCGCAAGTCCTGGCCCTCCATGCGGCGGAAGACGATGAGCTGAAGCAGGACGCCGACCAGCGCCGTCAGGATGAATGCGACGATGAAGCTGAGGAGCCAGGAGCCGGTCGAGGCGCTGATGGCGTAGCCGACATAGCCGCCGAACAAATACAGCGAGCCGTGCGCGAGGTTGACGTTGCGCATCAGGCCGAAGATCAGGGTGAAACCGCTGGCGACAAGGAAGTAGAGGCCGCCGAGCGTGATGCCGTTGAACACGGCGTTCAGGAAAACCCGCTTGCGGCCGATCGCCTCTTCAAGTCCGGGCGGCCACACCGCCAAGGTCAGCCACAATGCAAGTGCGATCGCGATGATCACGATCAGGGCCCAGGCCGGATGACGTTCGACGAAGCGCGTCATGTCGACTGCCTCATCCCCGCCTCGCGCCCCCGCAAGCGGGAAGAGGGCGCGATCAGGCCGCTTCGACCTCGCCCTGCCTCATGCCTTGAACGCTGGTCGAACAGCCTTGCGCAGGCTGCGTACCTCGCCATGGACGTGCGTCCTCCCGGACTTGCGATCCTCTTTTCGGGATCGCGTTCCGACCATCTTAGCGAGGGCACAAGGGGAGCGTTTGATCGTCAGTATCTTTTCGCGCGCGGTCAGGCCCGTAAAACCTTGGCGGCGCGGCGGTAATCGGTCGGCGCCATCCCGACATTGGCGGTGAAGAAGCGTGTGAAGCCGCTTTGCGAGGAGAAGCCGAGGTCGAAGCCGATGTCGGCGATCGGTGCTTCGCCGGCGACAAGGGCTTCCAGCGCCTGTTCCATGATCAGGGTGTTGAGGTAGAGGTGTGGCGTGACGCCGGTCTGGGTGCGGAATAACCGGTAGAAATGCGGTCGCGACAGGCCGGATTCGCGCGCGATCGTGTCGAGCTCCATTTCGGCGCCCGGACTTTCCGACATCAGCTTGATGCATTTGCGTACGCGGAAGTCGGTGACGGCGCCGGCCGTGCGCGCGTCGCGCGCGATCTCGGCTTGCTGCCAACTTTCGTCGTAGCAGATGTCGATCAGCCGCCGCAGCTCGGCATCGAGGCTGGAGAGTGACGGTGCGCCGCACACGAGTGCTGCGGTTCGTCGGATGTGCTTGTCGAGTGCGACCGTGCGCTTGAACTGGGTGCGGCCGAAACGCAGGCGGTCGGCGCCGGGTGCGTCGGGCGCGAACCACTCCGGATTGACGTAGAGCACGAAGAAGATCGCGCCACCGTCGAGATCGGACGGCAGGAAATTGTGGGGCTCCCAGGGATTGACCGCAACGATGGAGCTTTCCGTAAGGTCGTAGTGCCCGTTACAGACGTCGATGCATGCGGACAGGCCGCCGACATGGAAGATCAGATGACCTTCGCGATGTGCGTGCACGTTGAAAGGGCGGTTCAACTGATAGACCGTCGCGCGACCGAACCGGCCGTGAAAGACGGCAAGCGCCCGGCTCATGCCTTCCCTCCCGAATGTTCTTGTCTTTTCAGTCAGCGTTCAACAACCGGGGCGAGATTGCAAGAGCACAAGATATCGCGCCTGCAAATCGCTCCCGGCTGCCGGAGAGCAAGCAAAAGGAGCGCCGGTGA
Organism: Bradyrhizobium japonicum USDA 6; assembly: GCF_000284375.1. Classification (NCBI taxonomy): domain Bacteria; kingdom Pseudomonadati; phylum Pseudomonadota; class Alphaproteobacteria; order Hyphomicrobiales; family Nitrobacteraceae; genus Bradyrhizobium; species Bradyrhizobium japonicum. Next base: position 6,463,772 of record NC_017249.1, on the reverse strand, counting down.
ATGCGTCAGTACTTCTTACATTCCGGGACCGTACGGCTCGGCAGTCCGATCTTGGCGAACACCGCCGGATCGTAACCGAGCGTCTGGTTCACGTTCGGGATCACCTTGACAACCTTGCTGAACAGCGCGCCCTTGCCGTCATCGACGACCTCGGTGACGAAGTTGGTGCCGATCGCCTGGCGGTTGGCGTCAAGCTTGATCTTGCCGTTCGGTGCGTCGATCTCGATCTTGGCCAGGGCCTCCTTGTACTTGGCCTGGTTATTGGAAAGATCGCCATTGACCTCGCGCAGCGCGAGGATCAGCGCCATGGTCGAGCCGTAATAGTTTGTCGCAAGAAGCGACGGGCTCGGGAAGCGCTTGTTGGGCGGAAACGCGTCCTGATACGCCTTCACGAACTTCTGCCAGCCCGGATCCTCCCAGGTGTCAGCCTGGCCGCTCGCCGCGATGGTGCCGACCAGCGCATTCTTGGCGTTGCCTTTCGAGGACAGGATGGTCTGGTCGATCATGATGGAGCCGCCCATCAGATGCGCCTTGCCGCCGGCCTGCTGGTATTGGTTCAGGAAGTTGACGGCATCCGCACCTCCGAGACCGAGATAGATCGCATCGACATCGTCGGGCAGCGCCGCGATGACGGAGGCAAAGTCCTTGGTGCCGAGCGGCACCCATTGCCGGTTGGTGACCTGGCCGCCGGCGCCGCAGAATTCGAGCACGAGGCCGAACACCTGGGTGTAGATGAAGGAATAGTCCTCGCCGACGGTCGCGATCTTGCGATATTTCTTGGTTTCATAGGCGTATTTGCCGAGGCCCACCTGCCACTGCGCGCCGTCCATGTTGTAGCGGAAGAAGTTCGGAGCGGGATCGACATAGGTGGTTTCTTGCGCGCCGGAGGCGGCGTTGATGAAAGTCAGCTCCGGATGCGTCTTGGCGAAGTTCTTGACCGCAATGCCCTCGTCGCCGGAGAGCGGCGACAACAGGATCTGCACCTTGTCCTGCTCGATCAGCTTGCGTACGGCGCGCACTGCGGAATCCGGCGTCGCGTCGGTCGAAGCAACGATGAATTCAAGCTCTTTGTCGCCGACCTTCTTGCCAAGCACATTGAGCGCCGTCTGGTGGCCGCGCATGCCGTCCTCGCCGAGCACCGTGTAGGTGCCTTCCAGCGTTGCCGTGACGCCGACCTTGATCTTTTCCTGGGCGATTGCCGCGCCTGAAAGGAAAAGGCTGCTTAGCGCGATCAGTCCCACACTGCATTTCAACATTGCATTCCTCCCTCTATGGCCAAATTTTCGCTGAATTGGCGCGGCCGCCGTAGCTCCCGAAAGGCGCCCGGCTGTTGAACGAAGGCTAACCGAAGTCGGATGCAGTGCACGTATGGGCGCATCGTGCGGCTTGACGGGCAGTCTCATTTTGAATGTTGCGGCGCAATTGGCTTCGCGGTGCAATAGGCGGCCGGCTTGCCCAATTTGAACGGCGGCGCGTGAGGGGTACGATCCTCCGCTTGGTCCGTGCATGGAGCCTGACCCAGCACAGGCCTGGTCCGGTTCAAATCCCAAGGGAAGGTGGGGCGGAAACAGCCCCCCGGCGGCTGGAGCCAGCCTGAATTTGCCGACAGGGTGCCACGGATCGCGGCCGGCCGGGCCCCGATCCCGCCGCCGTTATTCAACCTAGGGTGAATTTGCCCCGGATTTCCATTACCATGTGGTGGAAATGAATCACCATACGGCCTCTCACGATCCCGTTCTTGTGGCGCTGTCGATCCTGATCGCCGCGCTCGCCTCCTACACAGCGCTCGACCTCGCGACCCGGATGCGTGCCGCGTCCGAGCGGGCTCGTCCGGCTTGGCTTGCAGCCGCGGCCACCGCCATGGGCGGCGGCATTTGGTCCATGCATTTCGTCGGCATGCTGGCTTTCAGGCTGCCCGGGGCCGAGATCTCCTACGATCCATTCCTCACCTTTCTATCGCTTGTCGTCCCCATTGTTGTCGCGGCCGCGGCCTTTGCCGTGGTCGGAAGACGCCCGCGGGCGCTTCTGGTGTCCGGCTTGGCGATGGGGCTTGGCATATCCGGCATGCACTATACGGGCATGGGTGCGATGAGAATGGCGGCATCCGTCGCGTACGATCCTCGGTGGGTCGTGCTCTCGGTCGTGATCGCGATGTGCGCTTCGGTCGTGGCGCTCTGGCTCGCCTTTCGCAAGACGAGTGCGACGCAGCGACTGTTCGCAGGACTTGTGATGGGTCTCGCGATCTCCGGCATGCATTACGCGGCTATGGAAGGTGCCTCGTTCCAGCCTGCGAACACCGTGGCGGGACACGCAGGACATTTCGTGGGTCGAGCGCCGCTGGCATTTCTGCTCGCGGGCGCCACCATCCTGATCCTGAGCATTGGGATTGCCGCCGCTGTCTACGATCGGGCCTCGGCGGAGCGCGCCCAACGCGAGGCCAGCGCGCTGAAGCGAAGTGAAGAACGCTTTCGGCTCCTGGTGGAGGGCATCGCCGATCACGCCATGTTCATGATCGAGCCGAATGGGGCCGTGGGAAACTGGAATCTCGGGGCGCGCCGGCTGATGGGTTATGGCGACGACATCGTAGGGACCAGCTACGCGATCCTTCATACCGACGAAGACCGCGCGTCCGGGGCGCCGGCACGTGCTCTCCTGGAGGCGGAGCGGTACGGCAAGTCAGCAGTGGAAGCCTGGCGCGTGCGCCGGGATGGCAGCCGCTTCTGGGCGGAGGCAACCCTGGTCGCGGTACGGAACGAAAGCGGCTTGATCACTGGGTTTGCCAAGATCGTGCGCGACATCAGCGAGAGACGGCGGGCACAGGAAGCGCTGGATCGGGCACGCGAAGCGCTGACGCTGTCGCAGAAAATGGAGACCATCGGTCAACTTACCGGCGGCGTCGCCCACGATTTTAACAACCTGCTCGCCGCCGTTCTCGGCAGCCTCGAGCTTCTGAAAAAACGCCTGCAAACAGACGATCCGAAGATACAGCGTCTCGTGGACAACGCGATGCAAGGCGCGCAGCGGGGCGCACTGCTAACCCAGCGCTTGCTCGCCTTCGCTCGCAAACAGGATCTCAAGCCGGCTGTCGTCGATATCGCCGCACTGGTGCGGGGCATGGCGTCACTGCTGAAATTCGAGGCAGGCGTCCGTATCGACACACTCTTTCCGCGGGACCTGCCAAACGTAAAGATTGACGCCAACCAGCTCGAACTGGCGATCCTCAATCTCGCGGTAAACGCGCGTGATGCGATGCCGGCCGGCGGCCTGATAACCATCTCCGCCAGAGACGAGCAGCAGGAAGCCGGCGCTCCCCGCTACGTCGCGCTCTCGGTGAGCGACACCGGCTGCGGCATGGACGAGGAAACGCTCAAGCACGCTCAGGAGCCGTTCTTCACGACGAAGGGGATCGGCAAAGGCACCGGGCTCGGACTATCGATGGTTCACGGCCTCGCCGAGCAGTCCGGCGGCAGGCTCGTCTTGAAGAGCCGCCTTGGAGTGGGCACAACGGCCGAGATCTGGCTGCCGGTGGCCGAGGAGGAGGCCGCGTTGCCAGCACCGCGAGCGGAGTCCCCGGCACCCATGCTCCGGGCCGACCGCCGGCTTTCCGTGCTTCTGGTCGACGACGACCCTCTCGTGCTCGAGAATACGGCGGCAATGCTGGAGGATCTCGGGCATGCGGTGGTCGAGGCACGCTCGGGCGAAGAGGCGTTGGATCTCCTCCGCCGCACCCAGACCGTCGAACTCGTCGTCACCGACTATGCGATGCCGGTCATGACCGGCCTGCAGCTTGCTGAAGCCGTGGTCGTGGAGCGTCCCGGTACGGTCATCCTCCTGAGCACCGGGTATGCGGAGCTTCCCATCGACGCGCGTTCCAATCTGCACCGCCTGTCGAAGCCGTTTGATCAGGCCGCCCTTGAGAAGGCTATCCAGGGAGCGATGCGAGAGCGGGGACACGCGAGATCAGTCGTCGCCTGACGGTGTCTGGCTGACGGCCGCCGATCGGCGCCGCCAGCACATTTGCCTCCAGCCAGGTCGTGTTTCGACCGGGGATAATAACGGCGCCTCAGCGACGAGAATTTGCCGCTGTTCCGGTGAAAGCATGCCAGTGCATGGCAACCGTGTTGCCGTTTCGTTAAAGGGCTAAATTCAAGTCAGCGTCGCGCGCGGATTCACAACCGTGTATCCCCTCAAAGAACGTGCGTGTACTCTCGTTGTGTGTCCACCTGAGTTGCCGTCGTACGCCATCCAAACGTCGCCCCCGATGTGCTGCTCGAGGACGAAAACGTGCCCGCGTCTTGCCGCGACCATTCCTGGTGCTGGCGACGTACGCGGAAATCTCAGCCAGTTTGCCGCGAGATTCAATTCCGGAACGATGCGACCAAACAGGCGCAGGGCTGCGGCACAACCGCAGAATGAGAACGGGCAGCCCGCGGGGCGGCCGCCAACGATCCGAGTGCTGACGGAGCCGTCAGGCGTCGCAATATTTGTATTGGCGACGACGCTGAGTTGCTTGGTTCGGTGTATCCGCAATGAGTCTTGCACCTCTCTTCGCTGGTTCAAGATTTGCGCGAAGTTCGAAAAGTCGCATGGCATGGTGACGTTGCATTCGGAGGCGTGCTGTGTGCGGTAGGGACGTGCATCTGAATTGAGCGAGGTGATCACAACGAGGCAGCACGCAGAAATTACTTGCTTGAACATTGCAGGCTCCGGGATTGATGGATCCTGCCCCGAGCAAGGAGCAACGAACAAAGATTGGCTGAAATGGGTCAAAAGAGCGGCCTAATGCTGGAGCAGAGGCCGGCGATACTTCTGGAGTAACTCGAAACGCGTCGTTGCAGAAAGCCTTTTGCCGCAAGTGAGCCGCGAACGCTGCGCCCGATTCACGTGTCGATCATGGCCACGTAGTCCACGTGAAGAGTAATTGGTCCCTTCGATCCGTCCAGAATGACGCGGAGGCTCTTCGGATAGTATCCGGCCCCAACCACGGTCCCGATCTTTCCAGCTAAGCGAGGACCAGCTGCCGGCTTTACCTGAATTCGTGAACCCGGCGGAAGCTTGAGGTTCGTTTGGGCCGATCCTGACATGACGTCCTCGGCAGCAAATGTGCTGATTCTACTCGAAAAATCGCTAGCGCGCGGCGCGGCAAACGGGTGGGACAAATTCGCTTCGCGCGCGCTATCAAAAAGAGCTCTCCAGCCACGGTGCTAAAGAGCGGCAAGGCAACCCAGCGCCTAATACTTCCGCAATTCGCAATTGTCCCCGCAAAACGAGTTCGGCTTCGGTGCCAAAATACCGGCCCACAGGAGCGCTGATCCGCTTGGATTTTCTCTCTCCCTGCGCCACCCCTTTACTGAACAACGGAAACGCTTCGATGAGAACATCCATCATCGGAGGTAATCCACCGACATCAATCCGGTCTGCTGCCCGCTACCGACATTGAACAATTTCGTCGACGTTGCGCCAGATTCAACATTGATCTTCGCGGCCTCGATTGGCCGCATATCGTTGAATCATCTTTCAAAACAAATTTTCCCGCGGATCTGGCGGTCAGCGCTGGCGCGCTGCTGTGCAAACTTTCAGCACAATAATCCCTTGGTTACGCCCAATGGAACGGAGATTCCTGCCTCAAACGTAAACATACGTTCACCTCGGTGGGACGCACGATCGGTTGTCGGGCGCTCAGACCTACAGGTCACTGGGGGCTTTCAACACAGACAGGGGAATATCATTGGCAACATTACACTACGCTGCGGGCGGGGGTCTGGACTCGCAAGGTAATTTCGCACCAGCTGAAGCTGGCTTCAATCTTGCGGACGTCTCTTATGTCGACCAGGTGAATGCACTGCCCGATGGCGTGCAGGGTCTGGTCTGGCTCAATCAGTACCAAGGCGTGACTCAGGACTTCATCGACCAGGTGACGCCGTTCCTCAACAATCCGAAAGTGTTCGGCTTCTACCTGGTGGATGAGCCCGATATGACCGGACAGTGGGGACCGCAAGCCGACCCTGCGGATCTGAAGGCTGAATCCGACTGGATTCATCAACACGATCCCAACCTTAAGACGTTCACCGTCCTGATGAACATGGGATCAGCGGACGATCCGAACTACATGAACAGCTACAACCAGGCGAATACCCACATCGACTACTTCGGTCTCGATTGGTATCCGGTGTGGGAGGACCGTCCGAACGTCGACCTCAGCACAATCGACAAGTACGTCGCTGCTGCGGAGCAGGCCGGGATTCCGCTCGACTCCATCGTTCCGGTCTACCAGACATTTGGTGGCGGCGATTGGATCACCGAAAACGGCACCCATCACGTGCTGCCGACTGCCCAGCAAGAGCAGGCAATGATCGATCATTGGGCGGAGCTCGTTCCCAATCCTGCCTTTGACTACGCCTACGCTTGGGGTTCGCAGGAAGGCGATACCGCGCTCGAGGACTCGCCGGAGCTGCAGCAGGTGTTCCTTGCGCACAATACGAGCCATGGCACGGGGGGCGCGACCGCTCCGCCCGTTACCGATCCTGTTACCGATCCGGTGACCGACACGCCGCCGCCGGTGGACGCTGGCGGTAGCACCGGTACGGACGGCAGCACGCCGCCGCCGGTGGACGCTGGCGGTAGCACCGGCACGGACGGCAACACGCCGCCGGTTGGGGACGCTGGCGGCAGCACAGGCACGGACGGCAACCCGCCGCCGGTCGCCGATGCTGGCGGTAGCACCGGAGGCACCCCTCCCGTGTCGGGCTCGGACGGAACGACCGATCCGTCAGACGGTGGTTCGACGGATACTGGCGGCTGGGGTGGTCATCACCACGGCGGCGGCGGCGGCTGGTGGGGCGGTTCGTCCTGGCAGACGGCCGGCGGCGGTGGCTGGCACAACCACAACGGTGGTCGGCTCGATTTCTCGCAGTGGCTCAATAATGCCAGCACGTCGTCCGCATCTGGAGATCATTCCTGGTGGCGGGGTCACAATGCGACGTCGAACACGACTGCGGATGCCGATTCTGGGCAGACGGATACGCCGGACACAGGCTCGTTCGTAGCGCATCTGGCCGATTGGATGTCTCACCACAACGATCATCACGGGTGGCATTCGTAAGCTCGTAGGTCGTCTACATCGACAAGGACATGCGCGCGGTGCGCTGCGCGCATGTCCATTCTGGGGAGTTCCTCGCGACCACCGGGGCGGTCGAGAGGCGGGGTGGCATTCCGCGCACGGCGGAATGTTGAAATGCGGGCGTCTCGACGCTCGATCGCATGCAATTTTTCAACCGTTTACCGCCGCCCGGCCAAGGGCGGCCCGGATATGCACATGCACGCTTCGGCAAAACAGTCTGCGCTCGCGGATGCCTTCCGTCGGATACGTCCCGGCCTGCTCGCGGCCGGCGGACTATCTATCTTCATCAATCTGCTGGTGTTCGTGTCGCCGCTCTACACCATGCAAATCTACGATCGGGTGCTGACGAGCCGAAACGGGATGACGCTGCTACTGCTCTCGCTCATCGCGCTCGTGCTCTTCATCAGCTACGCGACGCTCGAGCATTTTCGCAGCCGGGTTCTCGTGCAGACCGGATTGCGCTTCGACCGGTTCGTCTCTGGCGAGACGTTCGAGACCGCGCTCGGACAGGCGCTGAGCACGAGCAGCTCGCATCACGTCCAGCTGCTGCGCGATGTCGACACCTTGCGCGAGGTGCTGTCGGGCGGCGTCATCACGTCGCTGATGGACGTGCCGTGGACGCCGATCTTCCTCGCGATGTGTTTCCTGCTCCACCCGCTGATCGGCCTGGTCGCCCTGATCGGCGCGATGATCATTCTGACGCTCGCCTTCCTCAACGAGCGTGTCACGAAGGCGCCGCTGAATGCAGCCGCATCGAAGAACCTTCACGCACTGGACCGGTTGACCTCCTCGCTGCGCAACGCCGAAGCGATCCGCGCGCTTGGAATGGGACCTGCGGTCCGCGGTGCCTGGGCGGAAACTCATGGTCAGGCGCTGCTGGAAAGCGCGACGGCCGGAGAACGGGGCGGGACCTTGCTCGCCATCTCCAAATTCCTGCGCATGGCGATTCAGGTGGCCATCATGGGAGTGGGCGCTTATCTCGCGATCCAGCAAGAGATTTCCGGGGGCGTTTTGTTCGCCGCTTCGCTGATCATGGGACGCGCGCTCGCGCCCGTCGAGGCTGCGGTGTCGCAGTGGAAGGCGCTGGTTGCCGCGCGCACATCATATGCCAGGCTGGACCGCGCGCTTGCGAACCGCGCGACTGAGCGACAGCCGACTCGATTGCCGGCCCTGGTCGGTGAAATCTCCGTCGAGGCCGCGACGGTGCTCGTCCCCGGATCGCAATTGCCGGCCATCGCCGACGTGTCGTTCCGACTGGCCCCTGGCGAAGTCGTCGCCGTGGTTGGCCAGTCCGGCTCCGGAAAATCGTCGTTGGCGCGGGCCCTGGTCGGTGCCTGGCCGCTGGTGCACGGCTGCGTGCGCATCGACGGCAACGACGTCAGGCATTTCGATCCCAATTTCCTTGGACAGAACCTCGGCTACCTTCCGCAGGACGTCGAACTGTTCGCCGGTACCGTGCGTGACAACATTGCGCGTTTCCGCGACGACGCCTCCGACGAGGCGGTCGTCGAGGCAGCGCAGTTGGCGTCGGCGCATATGATGATCCAGCGTCTTCCCAAGGGCTATGACACCGTCATCGGGGATAATGGCGCAGGTCTTTCTGGCGGTCAGCGGCAGCGCATCGGGCTCGCCCGTGCGCTGTTCGGCAAGCCGGTGCTGGTGGTGCTCGACGAGCCGAACGCAAATCTCGACGGCGACGGCGATCGCGCGCTCGCCGATGCGATCCAGCGGCTGAGGCAGAGCAAGGTGACGATCGTGATCATCAATCACCGCCCGAACCTGCTCGCTGCGGTCGACAAGATCGTGTTCATGCACGAGGGACGGCTCGGGCAAATCGGCACGCGCGAGGAAATGCTGCCTGCACTGCTCGGCAAAACAGTTGCGCCGATGCGGCGCGACGTGCGCGAGCCCGCCGAACATCATCGCGCCGATCGTCATCACCATGCTGACGGCAACCATCGAACCGATGGCGCTCACCGTCCGGCACAGCTTTCAAATCAAGTGCGTCAGGCGCACGCGACGAGGCAATAATGGACAATCTATTGCGGCGGGGACCGGACGCTCTTCACGACGAACTGGCCGAGCTTTTGAAGCAGTTCAACAAGACAGATAAAGCGGTGCAGGAGCCGCAACCTCCGATCAAACTCCTTGCGAAGGCGGAGACCATGACAAGATCGCTGGTCGGTCTTGCCAAGCAGGTCGATCTTGCCAAGCTGGTCCATCTTGCCAAGGCGAAACTGCCGACCTTGTGGCCCCGGGGGCAATGGGCAACGATGAGGATCCGTCGGGCGATTGGCAGACACCCGCGCGGCGAGGCTTCCTAGTCGTCTTCCTGACCTTCGGCGTATTTGGCGGCTGGACCGCTCTCGCGTCGATCGATGGTGCCGTGGTGGCGGCCGGCTCCGTCGTCGTCGAGAGCGACCGTAAGGTGGTGCAGCACCTCGAGGGTGGAATCGTCCAGAACCTGTTGGTCACAGGCGATGCTCATGTGGCGGAAGGTCAGGTCCTGTTGCGGCTCGATCCGACCCAGGAGCGGGCCAAGGAAGAGATCGCTCGTTCGGCGGTGTACTCCGCGGTTGCCGAGGAGGCACGCCTGCAGGCGGAAGCCGAAGGAAAGGACAGCATCACGTTTCCGGCCGAGCTGCTCCAGAAGGCTTCCGATCCGAACGCGATGCGCGCAATGGGTGACCAGAAGCGGCGATTCGATGAACGTCGCGCTGCGCGAAAGATCGAGATCTCGATCCTCGAGGAGCGTATCGCGCAGGCGCAACGGCAGATCCAGGGAAATACCGCGCAAAACAAGGGCGCGCGCGCGCAGTTCGACAGTGTGAGCCAGGAATACACCAAGCTCAAGCCGCTCGTTGATCAGGGCATCGTACCGTTCGCGCGCGTCGCCACGCTTGAGCGCTCCAGAGCCGATCTCGAGGGCAAGATCGGCGCCTATGAAGCGGATATCGCTCGCTACGGCCGCATCATCGACGAGTCACGGCTCCAGATCGACCAGGTCGGACAGAAGGTGCTGGAGGAAGCGACCGGCAAGCTCGCCGACACGCGCGCGCAGCTTGCTGATGCGCGGGAGAAGCTGCGCGTCGCGGTCGACGTTCTGGCGCGGATGGAAGTACGCGCACCGCGATCGGGGCGGATCGTGAACCTGAAGGTTCACACGATCGGCGCCGTGATCAAGGCGGGCGACGTGCTGATGGAGATCGTGCCGGACAACGACGTTCTCGTGGTGGCCGCAAGGGTGTCGGCGCTTGATATCAACCACGTCCAGCTCGGCCTTCCGACCGAGGTGCGGCTTCCCTCGTTCAAGGCGCGCTCCACTCCGATCGCTCTCGGCGAGGTTCTTTCGATCTCGGCCGACGCCGCTCGCGACGATGCCACCCATCAGCCCTATTATGAGGTGAAAGTCTCGGTCCAGGTGACGCAATTCCCCGAGAAAGTCCGTGAGAAGCTCAAGCCGGGCATGATGGCCGACGTCCTGATCGCAACCGGAGAACGCACAATTCTTGCTTATCTGACCCAGCCGATCACGGACGCGATCCGGCGCGGGATGCGGGAGAGCTGATCCGCTGGCGGCCCCGTGCAAGGGCCGCTGGGTTCAGGGTGCTATGCTGCAACGCCGACGGTCGTTGTGGGGGACGTGCTCGAACCTGGCTAACCCTTCGCGTACGCCATGACGACGCGACCGGCGCCCGCGTCGTCCAAGACCACGCTGACATTTTCGTAAGCGTCGTTGCGTTCGAGCAGGGTTGCCACCTGCCGATCCTGGCCGCGGCCCACCTCGAACAACAAAAGTCCTCCCGACCGCAAGTAACGAGGTGCGTCTTTCGTGACGCGCATATGGATGCTCAGCCCGTAGGGCCCGGCGGCGAACGCCTCGCGCGGCTCGTCCGTGAGCAGAGTGGCGCGATCGCCTTTGAGCCGGGATTCCGAGATATAGGGCGGGTTGCAGACGATCATGTCGATGGCTTGCTCGAGTTGCAGGCCCGCGAGAGCTTCGAACAGATCGCCCTGGAGCACGGTGATGCGGGACTCGGCGCCCTGGCTCGCGGCGTTGCGTCGCGCAAGCTCGACACATCCGTCAGTCAGATCGCTCGCCCAGACGCGAGCGTCGGGAATATTGAGTGCGATCGCGCAAGCAAGATTGCCGGCGCCGCAGCACATGTCGACGATCCGTGGAGAGGGGAGGTGTGCCCGGCGCAGTGCGTCAACCGCGGTCCTGCCAAGCAACTCTGTCTCCGGCCGCGGCACCAGTGCGCCGGGAGCGACCTGCAGTTCGATTCCCATGAACTGGGTGCGTCCTCGCTCGTAAGCCTCGGCTACATTGATCGTCTCGCTCATCGCATTTACACCTCACGTGTTGACGCCTTCCCCGTCGGCCGTTCAGCCCGACCTGCGGCTGTTCAGCTGGGCGGCCAGGTGCAGACCTTTGCAAGTCGTCGGCGAACGGCGTCCAGACCTGTCAGCTCAAATGTCTCCTCGTAGGGCGCAGCTGTTCCAGCATACACTTTGGTCAGAAGCCGGCCCACCCCTGGCATGGAGTTTATGAAGCGAACGGCGTCGCCCGGAAAGGCGAGACTTCGTCCGCCATCGGCAACCCTCCAGCGTTGATCGACAGGCGGTTGATCATTGATCTGGAATACGACCCTCATGTCGGTGCCTGGAGTTTTGGTCCAGGAACTCGCTGCGGAGAGCAACACCTCGGTCCGATTGGCGCGACAATGAATGGCGAGCGACGAGGGCCCATCCTTCGCGGCGGCTCGTGCGGTGGTCCGGGCGGCGATCTGCGGCTTGTGATCCACCGGTGATGTCGTTTCACTCAAGATCCAGTTCGGACTCGGCGGCGGAGCTTGGAAGGACTGCTCAGGTGCTTCCCCAATCTGCTCGTCGACGCATGTCATGTGCTCCATTCCCTGAAATTGCGCACATGCCCTGGAACGATCCTGTGTGTCGCCGGCTTGCGCGCAGCTTAGATGACCGATACCCGCGAGCAAGACGGCCGCGAGGGTACCGGTTCGCTTCATCGCGATAATCCGACCGTCGCGCCGGGCGAGCGATCGAGCCAATCCTGCGCCGGACCAAACCGGGCCAGAGTGGGGACGCTGGCGCGGAGATTCACGTCCTTCCATTTTGTATCGAAGCCAGCGGATTGCAGCCGGTCGAGCCGTCCGAACAGGTGGTCAACAAAGCGCACCATGCGCCGATAGCGATCGGTCTGCGGCTGCCAGTTATAGGCGGCAAGAATCGTCGGGACGGCAATGGTCGCGATCCGCTTGCCGGCAGGAACGAGGTTTGGATAGTCCTTTGAATCGAGGGACGACGGAAGATAATAGTCTTCAAATCTGGGGTCGTATTCGATCGGCAGGAACTTGAAGCCATCATCCCAACGTCCTTTCAAGAAGGCGTCGACCGGCTTTGATGTGATGAAGACGACCGCTGCGATTTCTCCGCTCTTCATCTGCTGCAATGCGACCTGGTGGGGAATGAACATCTTTTCGACATTCAGTCCCAGCCGGCTGAAGATCAGCGGACCAGAATATGCGGCTGCCGTACCCTGGGTGTTGAAGTTGACCTTCTTTCCCTTGAGGTCGTCGAGCGACTTGATCTCGGGACGCACGAAAACGTGCAACTCGGCAGGGAAGAGGTTGAGAACATAGACGATGCGCTTTTCGATCGACGGAACCTGCGCCTTGTACTCGTCTAAGGCATCCATGTTGATGATCGCGGCATCAACGCCCTTGAGATAGAGCAGCGAATTGACGTTCTCGGTCGCACCGGTCGTCACGATCGGAATGACGTGAAGCTTGTCCTCTTCGTTGGCGACGCGTGCGATCTCCGCGGCGAGCCGAAGCGGTGCGCCCTCGATAAGTCCTCCGGCCAGCCCCACCGTCCATGCATTGATACGTTCCTTTGCGGCCGTATCGGCATTCCGTGACGCGGTCGGCGCCGGCGGGTCGCGCGGCGAACGAGATTGGGCGTTGGCAGCAAGCTGCAGGCCGACCAGTGCCAATGCGACCGTGAACGCGAGCTTACTCAATGACATGGGCCTCTCCATTCTCTGGTCTGGCTTCCGGGGCTCGCTCCAGCAGCTATCTGAGCCCCTTGATCCGTGCTTCTGCATCTCGAACGCCGCCGACCTGGGCTCGTTCATACAGCTCGCGCGCCTTCGCGGAATCGCCGGCGACGCCGCGAGCGTCCCAAGTTTGCAGCACGCGAGGATCGTAAGTCTCGGCCAGCATAAAGGCTGCTTGCGCGCTGCCATGTCCAAGCACGTATTCCAGCAAGCCGCGGGCACCGTTGATGTCGGACTGCCGCAACAATGCGCTGGCGCGCGCGAGCAGTCGTTCCTCGTTCGCAAGCGGGCGCGGTGCTCCGCTCGCGGCGACCTGTCGCTCCACCGAAGCCACGGCCTTCGAGTCGGCGCCGGGCATGGCAGTCCCCTTTGTGACCTGCGCGCTCGGTGGTATCGGCGCGGAGGTTGACGGTGCGGGCCGAGGCGAAGCAGCGGGCTGGAGGCTGCTCTGGCTCGGTGCGCGGCCGGTGGGCTCACGCGAGGGCGTCGCCACAACCGTGGAAGCATTCCATGCGGCCAGATGATCCCGGACGGATGCGAACGTTGGGAGCATTGCCGCGCCGCTGCCCGGTCGCTCCTTTTCGCGCTTGGTTGTGGCCTTTGCGGCGGCCTCGGCGACTCGCGCAGCCTCCGACGCTTCAGCCCGCGCCAGGTCGCGTTGATCCTTCAGCGATGCCGCCTCGCGCGCGAGAGCGTCCGCCCGGCCGCGCTGCTGTTCGACCTCTCGTTTCAGTGCCAGTTTTTGCTCGGCATCTGCAGCTCGGGCCGCTGCCAACTCAGAGCTCGCGGTTTGCGCCGTACGGAGTTCGGCCTGAAGGGGCTGCAGCTGGCGGTCCGCGCTCTCAGCTCGGTCCCGCTGCTTCTCGACCTCTCGTTTCAGTGCCAGTTTTTGCTCGGCGTCCGCAGCTCGGGCCGCACCCAACTCAGAGCTCGCGGTTTGCGCCGCACGGAGCTCAGCCTGAAGGGACTGCAGCTGACGGTCCGCGCTCTCAGCTCTGCCCCTCTGCTTCTCGAGCTCGCGCATCAGCGTCAACTTTTGATCGACATCTGCAGTGCCGACCCTCGCGGTCTCGGAGGCCGCGATCCGAAGGGGGCCGAGTTCGCTGATCAGGGCTTCTGTCTTGTCCTGCTCCTGCTTTAGTTCGCGCTCGAGAGCCTGCCTTTGTGCGGCTTCCGCCGCGGCAGACTTCGTGGCTTCGGATGCTGCGCTGCGCGAAGCCTCAAGATCCGAGCGAAGCGAGGCAAGCTGGAGGGCAAAGCGTTTGGCCCCATTCCGTCGGTCGACCGGACGCTCCTGCTTCGGCTCGGGTTCGGGCGCCTGCATAGCCTTTGAAGCCGCAACCCTTGCGACGTCGAGCTCCGCCTTCAGGAAGGAGATCTCACGTGACAGGTTATCGGTCTTCTCCCGCTCCTGTTCGAGCGCCTGCGTTTGCTGAATACCAATCTCCATGGCGCGGACAGTGTGCGTCTGGGTCTGCCGCGCCGCGTCGAGCTCCACTCGAGCCGCAGCCAATTCGCGCGCAAGCTTGTTCGCTCGTTGCCGCTCCTGATCCAGCAGCAGGTTCTGGTTGAGCCGTTCCGTCTCGGAAGCTGCTTGAGCCGCATTTGACGCCGAGGGTGGCGTAGACGTCATTTCCTGCGCAGGGGCATCGGCAGCCGCGCGGGCCTGCTCGGTCGCGGTCCTCGCTCCGCGCGATCCGGGCGCGGCGAGCCTGCTTCCCGCGGGCTGTGTCGCGGCGGGTCGCACCTCGTCCGCGCGTTGGGCGAGCTTCAGTCTTTGTTTGATCCCGTCGATCTGCTCCGGTCCGCGCGTGCATCTGCACTGATCGAGCATCGCCGGTGTGATGTAGGCGGCACCACGGTCGCCGTCGTCCTGGGATTTGGCATCGGCAGTTCCGGTCAGAACCGGCAGAAAGCAGGTGATCAGAACCACCATGAGCCGGCCGGCTCTGTCGCATGCGCGCGAGCCGTCAGCGATGTCGAACAATCCGAGCCCGCGGAACGCAAATTGCCGGTGCCTGGGTCGGCGCGCGGCTGTGGTCAGCGCGACGGCTGTTCCTTTCGACAGGTCGAATCCGTATACCCCCATAGAGACGCCCAACTGCTTGGTAGGGATCATGATGCTTGGTAGGGATCATGATGCTTGGTAGCGATCGTGGCATGTCGTTTATGACGGCGCTTTCATCGACGCGATGTCGATGTCGCAGTTGTGGTAGCCAAAACGGAGTAGTGCGCCGACGATGGGAATTAAGTAGATCGGACCGAGCTTTGGCCAAAGCTGCTTGCCCCCACGGTTACGCTTAAATAGCTTGCGACGTGCACGCTTCGTCACACACGCAGGAAGCACAGTCATGAGCAGATCATTTGCCATTTTTGCCGGCGTGGCGGCTGTCGGACTGGTCCTCATTAGCGGCATCGAAACCCGCGGTTCTGCGCAATCCGCCCTCTCCACTAAGAATCCTGGCACCACCGCCAGGAACGCAAATGCAAAGATGGGTGTTGCGACACCTCGGAAGCAGCCGCCGCATCGACTTGTCATCCATGTCGACGTCAACGATCCGGCTGTCATGAATCTCGCTCTCAACAACGTCAGCAACGTCGTTCAGCACTACGGCGACCTCAGTCAAAAGGTCGAAGTCGAAGTCGTCGCATACGGGCCAGGACTGCACATGCTGCGAGACGATACCTCGCCTGTGAAGGGGCGCATCAAAATGATGAGCGAAACAACGCCCGAGCTTACGTTCTCGGCCTGCGGAAATACACGAGAGAACATGACCAAGAATGAGGGCAAAGAAGTGCCTCTCATCACGCAAGCGAAGGTCACCAAATCCGGGGTTGTTCGCTTGATGGAGCTTCAGGAGCAAGGCTGGAGCTACCTGCGGCCCTGATGATCGTACGCGGCACTCCCAAGCGCGAGACGGCGGGTTCGAGCCAGGTTTGAGCCGAACCCGCGTGATCTCGCTGTGTTGTCCTGTGGTGAGCGGGACCGGCCCCTCAAAAAGCATCGTGTTGCGGATCAGGAGCAGGACGCCCCGATCGCGCGCTCGATGACGGGTCGATTGATCGAGAGGTGGGGCTCGACCACCAGATCAAGATGTCCACCGGCGATCGGAATCACGTCCAGTTCTTCGAACAGGGAGTCCCATCCGAGGCGCGGTGTCACGCCTGGCCGATGACAGGCAAAGACAGTTCCCTTGATGGCTAGACGAGGCTTGGCATCCTCGACCCAGCGTCCGAACGCGCGCATCCGGAGAATCTCCTCGAGCTCGAGCCTGAGCATGAAGCGCGTGTTTGCCAGGCGGGGCCATGTAATGGCGTCGATGAGCTTGCAGAATCGAACCTCCTGGCCCAAGCGAGCGGCGAACTTTGCCACGGAGCGGCAGAACATGCGGTAGATCGTCACTCGATGGGATCGAATCCGCTGTAGCGTGCGAGAAAGGGCCTCTCGGTGATTTGCTCTGCGAGGGCCGACATTGGTGTCGAGGATGCCCAGGAATTTGACTGCACGACCTTGTTCGATCAGCCGGCTTGCGACTTCGAAGGCGACGCCGCCGCCCAGGGAATAGCCGATCATTCGGACGTCGCCGCGTGGTTGGGCTGCATTGATCTGTTCGACGGCCATCGCGGCCATCTCCTGCACGGAATCGCGTCCCGCGAGGCTCCAGCTTAGATCTGGATAACGAATCGGAATCACCCGCGCCACCTTGCCGAGCTGAGCGCCAAATGCGGCCATGCTCGGGCCATAGCCCATGGAGCCGGGCAGTATGACAAGACCTGGGAGAATCTGGTCGTTGAGAGGCTGCCGCACCGGTGGCTGCACCGTCGCGATCGCCCGGATCATGTCTTCAGCGCTCATATCGACCGTGAACGCTTCCATACTGACTTCGCGGCCGATGAGGTCTTCGATATCCATGACACAGCGCAGGAGCTTTAGGGAATCGCCGCCGGCCTCATCCCAGCGCCCGGCAGCTTCCGGCACGCCGAGGATGCTGGTCCACACCTGCTGCACGATCCTGTTGGCCTCGGCCATTCCTTGCATCGTCGGCACAGGCGCGGGCGAGATCGCTTTGCTCTCGAGATCGAGCAGTTTCAGCTTGGCGTGATCGATCTTACCTCCCGGAAGGCGCGGCATCTCCTGAATCTCATGCAGCCTGGTCGGATGCAAAGCCGCAGGAACAGCCTGCCGGATGCTGTTACGAACGTCGGTCCGGAAGTGCGCTTTTTGTGGATCGGCCGGTGATGCAAACAGGACCAACTCGTTCGCGTCCGTCACGACGGCGACAGCGTCCTTCACATAGGTGAGCTTGCGCAACGCACTCTCGAGCTCGGCCGGCTCGACACGCTGGCCGTTGATCTTGAGCTGGCGTCCCTTCCGTCCGACGATCCGCATCAGTCCGTGCGTATCCACGGTGACGAGGTCGCCGGTCTGATAGATGCGAGACTTTGGGTCATCCGGGGAGGGCGATGCCGGAGAAAGCCGTCCGTCTTCCCAGTATCCGAGCATGACGTACCTGCTCTTGATCACCAGTTCGCCGACTTCACCGTGCGGGACGGGCTTCCCACTTTCGCCGACCACGGCATACGATATGCCGGGAAGCAGGTAACCAACAGGAACGCTGACGCCGTCCTCGCGCCATTGCTTGGGAAGAAACCACTGGGTGCCGGTGGTTTCCGTCGACAGATAGCTGACCTGGATGAAGCAACCCGGTGGGATCGCTCGCCGAACGAGCGCGATATCGGTCCACAGGACCTTCTCCCCGCCGATGCGGATCATGCGAAGCGAGTCGAGATCGCCTGGCCGGCTTGCGTTGATCAGTGCACGCACCAGGGCTGGTACAACGTATGTAATCGTCACCTGTTGCGTGGTGATCTGGCGAAGAACGCCGCGCAATCCGAGCGCCTCGACGTCGACGATGTGCAGCTTCGCCCCCGTCAACAAAGCCGACAGCATCTCCCGGCAACCGGCGATCGTAGTGGGGCCGCTCAGAGGCATGAAGACGTCTGCCGCACTTATGTGGCAGGCGTCCACATATTGCTGGACGCGCTGGAGCAGGTTGCGTTGGCTGTTGACGACCCCCTTCGGAGCTCCGGTGCTGCCGGAAGTATAAAGCACTACGGCAGGCGCATCGACCGAAACTCGGGGGAGTGTTGCAGTTGCTGCGGAAGGGTCGCTGGCGCCGGCGACGTCGAGCCAGCGCAGGGCGTGCTGTTGGATCCACCCGGCGGAGCTGTCGCCGTCTTGCCCGATCAGCACGGAAATCCGGGCGGCCGCGGTGATAGCCGTGAGCCGTTGAACTGGATCGCGGGGATTGAGTGGGACGAGGACTCGTCCGGCCGCCATGCATGCCAGCATAGCGATCGGCTGCCAGGCCGAGCTGCGCAATAGCCATCCGACGGCTTCCTGCTCCGGGATCAGCGCGCTGATCGCCTGGGCCAGGGTCAAGACTCGGGATAACAGCTGCGCGTAGGTGAAGCTGTGATTGCCGTCGCTGATTGCGACCCTGTCGGCGAACTTCGCCGTCACCGCAATCAGGTGTTCAATGGCGGGGACGCAGGCAAAGCCGGCTTCCAGAGGATCGAATGATCGATCGACCGGACCGTTCAGATCGAGCGGGACTTCCACGGGACTCAGCCAGCTCAGCGTCGCTGGAGCTTGCTGAACGGTCGAGGGCAGGCGCGCGTCAAGGGCGTCACATGGATCACCCGACGGATCGCCAGATATCTGAAGCCGCATCACCGCATCCGTCATTTTGCTGTCCCAATGTATTTAATCAGGCCTGGGCACGCATACTTCAAACGAAGGATGCTGGTTTCGCAGGCACCGTCTGGTCGATCGGCTGCCTGCCATATCGAAAGACCCGGGTGATTAACCCAAGCCGCCTGGGGTCATTGCCGTGGTCTCAGGCCTGATTCAGCGTGGTCGGAAACATTGATTGCAGGTTCGATGCTTGTCCACCGCACCGCCGTTGTCTTGAAGCGGCGATAGTAATGCATCAAAGTCGATGTTGATGACGGCTCCAGATCCGAGGGCGCGGGCTCGGACGGTACGCCGTGCGTCAGGACACACCAGATCTTGACACGTGAATCGAGATCCGACGTCCCGGCAAACCGGGTCAAAGTGCTCCGCACGACGTCGCGGCTCGTGCTTCCTGCGCGGACGGCAAGTAGAACGTGATCCGCCCAGGAGGCGAGGAGGCGCACTTCCGGCGCATCATCCAGCGACGGTGCGTTGATGACGACGAGATCGTAGGTGTTCCTGAAGTGCTCGAACAGCGAGGCGACCTTCGGGCCCGCCAACGGCCCCAGGCGACTGCCTTCGGACAATCTCGACGAAATGTAGTCGATTCCGAGCTCAGGGATGTGCTGGACGGCTTTGGCGGCCGCTCCGTCGTGCGCCAACAGCTTGAAGAGATCTGAAGCCTCACCGCCGACGCGCCGTGGCAATTGAGAGAAATCCAGGAATAGAACGCGCTGTCCGAGTTGCGCCGCACAAAAGCCGAAACTCCAGGCGATCGCGCTCTTGCCTTCACCGTGCAGGCTGGATGTCACAAGGATGACATGCGGCGTCTGTGGAGAGACCGGATCGGCGGCCATGAGGGATACGACGGTCGAGCGAACGGCCCTGCTATGCGAGACAGCTGATTGCTCTACGAAGCGCTGCGGCGAGATGCTGAGCTCGGGCGGGATCGAGGGGATCAACCCGACGCACGGGATGTCCAATGCCTCTGCAGCTTCCGCCTCTGTGTGCAGACTTCGATCGAAGTGCTTCAGGATGATCGCGACGAGACATGCGAGGAGCGCGAAGATAATCGTGATCGGTGGAACAAGGAGGAACGGGTTCAACGAGCTCGGAAAGTCGGGTGGCGAGGCGTCCGCAATGACGGTCACGTCTGGCTCGGCGATCACGCCCTTTGTGGTGAGATCCTGCCGCTTTCGTATCAGTGTTTCATATTGCTGCGCCAGCGTGGTGATTTTCCACTCCAACGCGGCGGCGGCCTGTGCGGCTTCCGGTGATGACGAGGTCTGCCCTGAGTGACTGGCGTCCCATTCCGCCTTCGCCGTCGACAATTCGCGCTGAACATTCGCCGATTGTGCTGCGATGGCGTCCAGAGCCTGGAGCTCCACAGCCCGCTTTTGCCGGACAAGCTCGTCAGCGTAGGATCGGGCGACCAGGTTTGCGACGTCTGCGGCCCGTTCTGGATTGGGGTAGCTGGCAATGACGCTGATAACTCTGGACCGGCGCTCCTGGCTGACCTTCAGGCGCCCTTTCAATGCTGCCACCGCCGCGCCGTCGCTCGGGTCTTTCCGGAAGGAGAGGAACCCCTTTATCTTTGACAAGGCAGTGCGGAGCACCGAACCGTTCTCGTTGGCCGGGTTGTCGAGCATCCTTAGTGCCGGCAGGAGTCGCCGCAGATACGCATCGGATGACATGACCGTTACGTGCGTATCGATCGTCGGGTCGTCCGAACCGCCAGTCGGCGTGGAATTGCCGGGTGCTCCGGCATTGTCGGCCGCTCCGCTTCGAGCGCTCACGACAAGCTGTGCCGTTGCGAGATAGGTGGGCGACATAAATATACTACCGAGCACCGCGAGCAGCGCGCCCGCGGCGATCATTTTGACAATGAAGAGCTTGTATCGCCTGATGCTCTCGAAGACATGCTTGAATGCCGCGATGGCGTCATCTGGAGGTGGCTCGTCGCCTTGTGACCGGCCCTGGGACAGGACAGTCACCGGCAGAATCCGTTTACTTGTGAACGCTTCCATCGCATGCTCCTCTACTGCGCCGGTTCCATCACGTCCGCTGTTCGCGACGGCCCGGAAGTAACTGCTGAGTCGAGCCAGGACTGCAGCATCAAGACGGCCCACAACGGTCGTGAGAAATCGCGGCGACCGCTAAGATGTTGAAGCCAGCACTCCTGCACGCGGGAAACGTCCAGGAGATGCTGGTTGCGAAGACGCGACTCCGAAAGGAGGTCCGACGCCCACGAGCGAAGCGGTCCCTTCAGCCAGGAGCCGATCGGCACGTCAAAGCCCTGTTTCGGTCGCTCGAAGAGGTGACGCGGCAGGTGACGGCCGAGGACCTGGCGCAGGAGCCATTTTCCCTGACCATGACGCACCTTCGCCGAGTTCGGCAGCGCCCAGCTGAACTCGACGACGCGATGATCCAGAAGCGGGCAGCGTGCCTCCAGGCTCGTGGCCATGCTCGCGCGATCGAGCTTCACGAGAATATCGCTCGGGAGATATCCAAGCATATCCCGAACGATAAAATCAGACAGCAGATCGTTGAGCGGCGGGATCGAGTCCGGCTCCGAGCCTGCCTGGGTTCGCGTCAACTGCAGTTCGGAGAGCCGCGTCGACCGACGGTACATCTCGCCGACGTCGTTGCTGCCGATAAGGTCTGCCAGACGGTTGATACGGTCGCCGTGTGTCATCCGCTGCAACCAACCTGGAAGACGAAGTGTTTCGACGACGCTTTCGCGCATGCCGCGCCCGAGCAGCGCCACACCGCTCGCGGCCATGGTCCGGATCGATCGGTTGGAGTTCAGCAGAGGCGCTAAACGGGCGGAAAGTACGTGCCTGGAATACCCTCCGAAGCACTCGTCACCTCCGTCGCCCGAAAGCGCAACGGTGACGTCCTGCCGTGCAAGTCGAGATAGAAGCAGTGTGGGGATCTGGGATTCATCGGCAAACGGCTCGTCCCAGATGGTTGGAAGTTCGGGGATGACCGCTCTGGCGTCCGCGGAGGTGAGACGTAGCTCGGTATGGCTGGTGCCGAGGTGCTGCGCCACGGCCGCAGCGTTGGCCGTTTCATCAAAAGCGCGCTCACCGAATCCGATCGTAAAGGTCCGTACCGGGCGCGCCGATTGGGCCTGCATCAGGGCCACGACGGTCGAACTGTCTATTCCGCCCGACAGGAACAACCCGACCGGAACGTCGGCAACCATTCGGTCGGCGACCGCGGCCTTGAGCAGATCGCAAGCCTGGGAGATGAGTTGCTGGTCATCCGCAGTGGCCAGCGCTGCGCGGCCCGTTTGCGCGGCATCGGCCAACGACCACCAGGAGCGCACGCGCTCTTGTAGCGCTGCGGCATCCCGGAAGACCGAGAGGTCCTCGGCGCGGATCGATAGGGCGCCCCCGGGTGGAATCTTGAAGACGCCTCGCCATATGCACTGGTTTTCCGGCAACCATCCGCGCGATAGAAACTCCGCAACCGCGCCCGGGTCGATCTCCTGGTGAAAGTCGGGGAATGCCGCGATGGCCTTCAACTCCGACGCGAACACCACCGCATCCGACGTCCGTGCGACGTAGAGCGGCTTTTTCCCCATTCGATCGCGGGCCAGGTGCAGCGTGCGGTTCCGGCGATCCCACAGGCCGATTGCGAACATGCCATTGCAGCGCTGGAGAGCCTTCTCCAGGCCCCATTTCTCGATCAGGGCCAGCAAGACCTCCGTATCGCTATTGCCGGTGAAGCGCTTGCCTGCGCCCTCGAGCTCTTGCCGTAATGGCTTGTAGTTGTAGATCTCGCCGTTGAACGTAATGACGAAGCGGCCGTCGCTCGAAAGCATTGGCTGCCGGCCCGCATCGGAGAGATCGATGATGGACAGCCTGCGATGCCCGAACGCAACGCCGGCGTCACGATCGCTCCAGAACCCGTCCGCATCGGGACCGCGGTGGCGCAGGCGAGCCGTCATCGGCCCGATCGCAGCCAGATCGGCGGATCGAGAAGCACGCGGCGTCTGAAGTATTCCTGTAATTCCACACATTGCTTAACTTCCAACTCGCGCATGCGCCAATGAGCGCCGATCCGAGCCCAGGATGAGGCCCAGCGTGACGGCAAACCACACGGTCGGGTGCCGCAGAATGAAATGGCTGATGCTGAAAACGGCGAGTGCAAAGATCAGGACAGCCAACGCGTCGAGCCGTGCGCGAAGCAGGAGCGCAAACGTGCCGACAATCAGGCTCACAATGGCGATCACGAGAGGCAGTCCGCCTTGGGTGAATACGTCAAGGAGGGTGCTGTGAGCTTCCACCGGGAGTGCCACGCCCTTGTCCGTGATTCCGGTTGGCTTCTCCAGATGCGGCCCGGGCCCTAGGCCAACCGACCCGGACTCCAGTCCGGAATGCAAGGCGTCTTGCCAAAGACTTAGCCGCAGATTGGCGGTTGCCTTCGTTGCCTCACCGCCACGGTCCTTCATCATGCCGGCGGCCAACCCCTCGACATCATTCGCCGTTGCCACCCCGTAGGGAAGCAGTGAGAGCGAAAGGGGAATTATGGCCACAACGACGATCGCTGCAGCTGCGAAACGCAGACTCCATCGATGTTCGGGGCATGTCAGCCAGCTTCGCAAGCGCAGCGCAATGAGCAGCGGTATCGACAGCGACATCGAGATAAGAAAGGTATCGCTCTTCGTCAGCCGGCCGACGACGAATGTTAAGATGCAGCTAAACACTGCGACGATCCGGCCAAACCGCTTGGCCGTCAGAGCCATGTGAAGCGAGAGTGGTGTCAAAACCGCACAATAGATTGCAAGCTGGTTTGGATTCTCCGACCACCCGCGGAACCGGTCCCAATACCATGGATCGACCGACGAGATGCTGAGGTAGCCCCAGCCCAAGGCAAGTTGCACCGCCATGGCGACGATCCAGAATCCGATCAGGAACCACAGCGATTGGCGCAGGGTATCCTCGGGTCTCAACGTCGCAGCCACCAGGCAAGTGAGGGCCGCCACGAGGAGATATGCGAAGATGTCGTGCACGACGAGGTCTGGGTCGACGATCTCCGGGCGCAGCAATGCAAGAAAGCCCCCAAAACTCTGAATCAAGACAAAGCAGCCCCAGAATGCAACGAGCCAGAGCAGGGCTTGCGGGTTGTAAATCCTTGAACTGACCAGGAGATGCAGGGATGCGAGACCGAGCCAGAGGACGAGGCAGGCTTCCCCGATGCCCAGGGGAAAGCTGGGAAGACGCAGCTGCGAGGCTGTCCCAAGCACGAGGCCAAGCGCAAGAAGGGCACTGCCGATCATTGCATTTCACTGCTGTTGTGCGCCGCAGCCCGCCAGCCGCTGGAAGAGCTGCGGGAAAGCAGCTGCGTGTAAAGCTCGGCATAGCGATCGGCGACGACATTTAGGTCGAACTCCTTGCGCACCACGTTGATCGAGCGTTGACCCATCGTCTTGGCACGCGCGGAATCCTGAAGAAGATCGAGAATTGAGGCCGCGAGGGCGCGCGGGTCGCGCGGCGCTACAAGTTTGCCGTTCCAGTCCTCGCGGACCACGTCATCGCACCCCGGCATGCGGGAGGCGACGATTGGCACGCCAGCCAATCCGGCTTCCAATAGAACACGGGGAATGCCTTCACGATATTCGGTCGGAAAGGCAAAGAGGTCGGCGATACCCAGAAGCGCGGGAATATCCGATCTGGCGCCGGTCGCAATCACATATGGTGCGTGCGCCTCGATCAACGCCTGACCTACGGCGAACGGACCCTCGCTTTCGCGCGGACCGACGAGCAGAAAGCGGACATTCGGACGGACCTCATGCACGAGCTTCGCCGCTTCGAGGAGCGTTGTGATTCCTTTTTGGACGGTTAATCGGCTTACTGTCAGGACAATCTCAGCATCGCCCAGTCCGAGTTCGGCGCGCAGCTCGGCAGGCGAGGCGGTTCGCGCTTGCGCCGCCTCGAACGCACCGACATCGATCCCCGAGCTTCCGATGATGACAGATGAGCTCTTTCCAAGCAGACGGTGTCGTTGAAAGAAGCTGCTGTCGGCCTTGTTCTGGAAAACCGTTGCAGCGGTCCAGCAAGCAGCCAGGCGTTGCATCGCCAGATAGACGGGGCGGAAGGCCAAGGCTTTCAGTTCTGTCGACGAGAATACCCATCCCATTCCGTTGATCGTGCGCACAACCGGTACGGAGCCGCGTAGCGCCAGCGGCGCAAACAGGTTGGGCTTGGTATCAAACGTCTGGATCACGTCGGGCCGAGCGCTCTTCACGAGCCGCGCCAGTTGACCCATGGCCGCGCGATCGGCAAAGCCCACGCCAAATCTGTCGAACTGATATTGATGATACGGGATTCCGGTCTTCGCGAATGCAGATACTGCACCAGTGCCGGCCGCGCTCACGCGCAGGCCGCGGTTCTGCAGAGCCGCCAGGAACGGGATACGCAGAGCGTGATCCTCGCCTCCTACGCAAAGCAAGTGCAGCGCCATGTTGGTTCCTTCCAGCCCTTTGAGCAATCCCGCCAAGATGTTGATCTTTGCGGAGGCCCCCGGTTTTCCCGGCGAAAGTTTGACAGGATCAGGTTAGGACGTGGCCGCGGACTGTCTTCATTCATTCGCATGACAGCGGAAGTGAGCGGTTGGCGGACGTGCTCGAACAGGGCTGAAATGACGACGCGGCGCGAGTGCATGTTTGCTGAACGCGCCGCGAAGCACGTCGATGTTCAACCAGTCGAGACAACGCGACACCGTATTCCGCGTCCACGCTAGGGCAGGACGGCGAGGCGGCCCAGCAACGCGATCAGGTCTGCCTGTCGGCGTGTCTGTGTTTTGACAAACAGGGAAGCCAACTGGGAGCGTACTGTCGTTCGACTCAATCGTCGCGAACGAGCAATGTCGATCAGATTGTTGCCTCGCGCCAACTCGAGAGCAAGCTGGGTTTCGGCAGCGGTGAATCCAAACAACCGCTGCAGCGTCCGCGGCGAGGGCTCCGGATGCGCGTCGAGATCAAGCAGGATCAATGCGATGGTCTCGTCGGACCACGCATTCGCGACCTGGTTGATCAGCGCGGTAAATCCTTCCTTGGTGGATGTTGCCAACCAGGAAGTCGAGCCTGCCGGAAACTGTGCGCCGGCGCGGTGGACCAGTTGCTTGACGGCGCCATAGAGCGTTTCGTGGCTCGCATCGACGCGCGCTTCGCGCTCCAATATTGCGCGGCCGGCCGGACTGAGTTCGATGACCTTGCCGCGCCTGAGCAAGACCTGTCCGCAGCCGATCCGCGCGAGCACCCCGCGCAAGCCGTCCTGCTTGGGGTTCTGGGCTTCAGAGTGAGCAGATGAAACGGGACTGGAAATATTGAATATCGATTCAGAAGGATGACGTTGTAGAGCAATGGTAGACCTCGGCAATGCTTGGCTTAAGTTCAACATTTTATTCCCCCGGCCGCGCTGACCCGATGGAGTGAACGTGCCACAAAGATTCCAAACTTCTGCCAAGCCTGGCAACGTTGAATGGGGGGTAACCCCGCGGCCGTCGGAGGGGGGGAAAGTCGCCGATCTTCCGGGCATCGCCCCGGTTGTGATCAACGAAGAGGTAGCAAGGGGAGGTGAAGGGGTAGCAAGGCGGGTTTAAGCCTCGCGGGAGCAGCCATGGAGGTATGCGGAGGCTACTCCCGAAGGAGCGCCTCGCTTACTCTTAAGGGAGTACCTCTGTTCGTGCTCAGTTCGAGAAGGCCGGCGCAGGGCGCAATGTGACTTCGATCACATCGCCGGGCTCCACGTCGAAGTCGACGGATGCGGGGATCCTGTCCCATTGTTGACCGAGCCGCCGGACGACGACCACGTCGGGATTGAGCTCGCCAGAATTAACGGGGATGGCACCCGAGCCGCCGATGGGCTGCAGTTTCTGGCTGAGCGCCTGCATTCTCACGCGCAAGTCCGCCAACCGAACGTTCGAGTCCTTCTGCTCCCTGAGCAGATTGATCGTGCGCTGGCTGGTGACACGTCCCGCCTGCCGCACGAAGTCCTCACGCTGACGCTGGAGCCGCATGAGTTCGACGCTCGTCTGCAGGCGTCGGGTCGAGGACAGCAACAGGGCACGCCGGCTTTCGCTGACACGAGGACTTGCCAGCAGGCCGGAGCCGAACGCCTTCATGACCCGTTCGAGTTCCTCTTCGTCGGCCTGCACGCCCTTCTCTTCACCTTCCTGTTGCTTCTTGAGCGTAGCGAACTGCGAGTCCGTCTGCTTTACGGCGTCGTCCAGAAAGCGTTGTTCCGTGCGGTAGTCGCTTTGCGAGGTCTTCAGAGAGTCCTTCTCGGCTTGAACGACCGAACCGATCACGCTCGCGGGCAGCGAAATGTCGCTTGGAGGCGTGGCGTCGAACGTGTCGCGGCCATCAAGCTCCGCGCCGGTCCGGACGATATGGAAATATTCCTTGGTGTATTCGGTAGCGAGAGATTGGTAGTCCCGTACAAGATCCGCAGGGTCGGTGGCGCCGGGCTGCACGCCACGCGACCGCAGCAGACTGAAGCCGCCGGCCACTGCCACGGCCTGGCGCACGGTCATTGAAGCCCGATACGTCTGCTGTCCGGGCGTGAGCACATCGCCGGAAACATAGACCGGCCGATATTCCACGACGCTTGCCATGACGTCGCCGGGCTTGACCACGAATGCCTGGTCGCGTCCGTCGGTCAGGCGTTGACGCAGTATCCGTGCTTGCAGCAGCGTCTCGATGCGGTTCTGCATCTGCGCGGGGGTCAGGCCCGCAACTTCTACCGTCCCCCCTCCCGGAAGCGGGATGGTACCGTCAATCTGGATCTGCGTGCGGTTGCGTTGATCGGGGAGGCCACCGATCGAAATCTCGATGGTATCACCCGGTCCGAGCTTGTATGGCGCGGCTAGGGATAGCCCGCTTGTCGCGAAAAACAGAACCGCTGCGCATGAACCCAGCAGGAGGGTGGAAGAGGGCCTGCCTTGCTTCTTGCACTTCATGGACGAACTCCCGATGCAACCGAGCCTTCGCCGCTCGCGAATTAGGGACACCGATATCGAATCCTTCAGCCCGCTCTCTTCAAATCCGGAATGCGAGCGGTCGGAAGAAAGATCTCGTAGTTTCCGAAGAAATGCCTCTGCTCCTCGACGTGGTCGAACAGGCCCTGGCTCAAGGCAGCGAGGATTTCGCTGATCCCTTGCTGAACGCTGATCTCAGGCGTGAAATTCAATACCCGACGGATCTTGTCGAAATTCACGCGGTAATTCCGGGGATCGGCGCCGCGCTCCTGATAGGTCACCTTCGATCGCGGAATGTGCCGCATGATCTCCTCAACGACCATCAGCTTGGTGAAGTTGTTTTCCTCGCAGCCCACATTGAAGACTTCGAAGGCGACCTTGCTGGTGGGCGCGCGGAGCACTTCCTCGATCGCGCGGGCAAAATCACGAACATGGCAGTAGGGACGCCAGGTCTTGGGATCGAATACCAGCAGTTCTTTTCCCAGGTGCAGTTCACGCACAAATTCGTTCACCGTGAGATCGAAGCGCATTCGCGAGGAAAGACCAAAGGCCGTCGCAAAGCGGAGAACCGTTGGATGGAATCCAGCCTTTCCCTTGAGACCCAGGATCTTCTGCTCCATCTCCACCTTGTGCTTGGCGTAGAGGGAGAGTGGTGCGAGCGGGTAATTCTCGTCGACGGCCTTGTCTTCTTCCACGAGCCCATAGTTCGAACAGGTGGACACGAAGATGAGCCGATCGACCGGATGGTGTTGCATCGCGTCGATGAAGGACGCGACGCCATTCCGATTGATGGCGTGGCTTTCGTCAGGGTACTTGCTCGTGATCGGATCGCCGACGAGCCCAGCCAGGATGACGACGTCATCCACACCCTTCAATGCCTGATTGGCGAAACGGGGATCGCGAATATCGCCTTGCATGAACTCGTATTGCGGAACGCTCAGATAAGGCCAGGCACAGCTCTCGTTCTTGTAGATGAGCTGATCCAGGCAGCGGACATGCCAACCCTTTCTCAGGAGATGGCCCGTGATCACTGAGCCCACGTAACCAGCACCACCTACCAGAAGCACAGTTCGCTTTTCAGTCACCATTTGATCACCCGTCTACTTTTGAAATAAGTTCGCACCGACAGATCCGCCAGTTGGCGCTATGCCGCTCTGGTTCTGGCTCTCCGGTCGGGGTCTTCGCATGCGCTTGAGAAGCGGCTCCCCCACGGCGATCCAGCCGGCCTGAACGATCCACCGGAGATCGGACATGACGGTTCGATTGGAATAATATGCCAGGTCGATCTTCGCCTTCGCGGGAAACAGAACCTCCCGATAGAAATCCGCCACATTGCCCTCCGGCGGGAACAGCTCATTTTCATGCCGGAAGAGAACCTGGCACGGCCCGACCAGGCCTGGCCGGTGTTCCAGGATCTTTTCGAATCCGTTCCTGAAACAGTCGGCAAATACGAGCGTCTCGGGTCGCGGGCCGACGAAAGACATGTCACCCCGCAGGATGTTCCAGAGCTGCGGTAACTCATCCAGCTTGAATGCTGCCAGCAGCCCGCCGATCGTCGTCATGCGGTTGTCGTTCACCATCGTGAGCGGACTTCCGCGATCGTCGCAATCGGCTCTGAACTTCCGGAACTTGTACATGCGGAACGGCGCCCCGTTCAGTCCGAGACGAAGTTGCGAATACAGTATCGGCCGTCCGCCTTCGATCCAGACGGCAAGCGCAATGACCAATAGGATCGGCAGCGAGACGATTATGGCCGTCCCGGCCCCGAGGACATCGATGACGCGCCGCAAACGCACGGCCGGAGCTGCCGGCCCAGCGCATCCCGCATTGACCGTTTCGCTCATGCCTGTTCGACCTCCGCGGGACAGGTTGCCTGAAGTCCATCTGCGAGGCTGTCTGCCACGTGATCGACGTCGGCCGGAGTCATCGCGGGATGGAGCGGCAAGGTGAGCTCGCGTCCGCAAAAATCCTCAGTGTTGGGTAGGCTGATGCCCGGATACTGATCCTGGTAGAACGTCAACCGATGCACCGGGGGATAGTGAATGGTGGTCTGAACGCCGCGCTTGCTGAGCTGCTCGATCAGGGGCTGCCGCGCGCTTGCCGCGGGGAGAACGACGGGCATGAGATGGTGGGCCGAGACCCACGACGCGTTGAATGGCACCAGGACCGAAGGGCAACGCTCGGCCAGCCGCCGCCGATAGTGCAGCGACAGATGCCGCCTTGTGTCGTTCCAACCTGCCAGCTTACGAAGCTGCACCAGGCCGACCGCGGCGCGCAACTCGTCCATGCGGTAGTTGAATCCAAGAAGCGTCACGTCGTATTCGGGACTGCGGCTGACGAGGCGCTGGCGCGTGTTGGTGGTCATGCCATGCGACCTGGCGCGCTTGATCATGTCGTTCAATATCCGGTGACGCGTTATGATCGCGCCGCCTTCAGCAGTCGTCATGTTCTTGTTGCCGTAGAAGGAAAACGCGGCCGCATCGCCAAACGTGCCGACCCCCTTGACGCCGGGCGCATGGGCGGCGTCCTCGATCAGGAGCAGACCCTTGCTGCGAGCGAGGGCCTGCCACTCCTCTCGATCAGCGAGGTAGCCCCCAAAATGCATGAGGATCACCGCTTTCGTCCGCGAAGTGCATTTGCGGAGCGCATCGGCCGCTGACATCAGGGGAACGGCCCCGGATTGGACATCGACGAACACGGGCCGCGCTCCGACGTAGAGCACGGCATTGGCCGTGGCAACGAATGTGAGAGAAGGAACGAGGACTTCATCGCCGGGGCCGACGCCGAGCGCATGCAGGATGAGGTGAAGTGCGGCCGTGCATGATCCGACTGCAATAGAGTCCTCGGCGCCATGCATGCGTGCAAACGTTTGTTCGAACTCCCGTACGCGATCCCCCATGGTGATCCAGCCGCTATCGATCGCGGCAACAAGAGCTTCCTTTTCGTCAATTCCCAGGGCCGGTTCTGATACCAACAGCATGTGTTCCTCTTCCCGTTCATTCCCCATGCGAAGGGGGACGCTGCGTCACGCAGCCGCAGTTGCGAACGCAGACGATTGCTCGTCCCACGCAATGTCCTGGGCTTTCAGGAAGTCCTCGACCCGGCCAATGTCGAGCCACAGGCCAGTGTGCTTGAAGACGTTGACGCGGGCTTCTTCCTCGAGCATCTGGAACATCAGGTCGTCAAATCCGAAGGGGACGCCCGACGGAATGCGCTCGAGGACGACCGGATTCATGCAGTAGATTCCCATGCTGACGAGATTCGTCAGCTCCGGCTTCTCGCGAAATCCGGTCACGCGTCCATCGATTTCATCAATCACACCGAAGTCCATCTTCGTGCTCCGAACGGAGGTTCCGATGGTGATGTTGGCATCGGATTTTCGGTGATTGTGGATCAGCTGGTTCAGGTTCAGGTCTGTCAGGACGTCGCCGTTGAGGACCAGGAACGGCTCGTTGAGCTGTTCTCGCAGCAATGACAGCGGACCGATCGTGCCGAGCGGTTCGAGCTCCTGCGTATAGGTGATCTGCATGTTCCACTGGCTGCCGTCACCACAGACGCTGCGGATCAGATGGCCCAGATAACCGGTGGTGACGAAGACCTCTCCGATCCCGTTCCGTCTCAACCATTTGAGAACGAGCTCGAGGACGGGACGCGCGCCGATTGGCATGAGAGGTTTTGGCAAAATGGACGTATGTGGACGAAGTCGAGTTCCTCTGCCGCCGCACTGAACTACCGCTTTCATCTGAACCTCCATGCACTCAAAAAAATACGCTTCAAAAAAAACCGAGATATGCTTCTCGGGAAAAAGGTAGGAGCAAAACCATGCCTGCGTCTTCGTTCGTTTGCATGAGAGCGTTGGAATCGGACTGCAGAGGAATGCCGGCGGGTAGTCCGCGCAGTCGTGCAGTCGAGGCGTGCCTCTCCGGAAGACACGGGATTGCCTTGACCAAGGAGCTCATGCGGAAGGGTTCGCGAAGGGCAAAAAATCGCCGCACTCGGCGGCCGGGTGAAGCCCCCGGGGCGCCAAGCCGCGATCGAGTTACAGGACCGCTCGTTTCCTCTGCTTGCCGAACGCGCCGATCGATCAGGTATCGGCGGCCAAGTTAACCTTGCTGGCGATGTAACGTGCCATGCCCCGAATGGAATCGAGATTCTCGGGCAGGATCTCATTGTCGTCGACGGCGATTCCGAAGGTCGTCTCGATGAACCCAACCACCTCGAGCACTCCGGTCGAATCGATGATCCCCTGGTCGAGCAGGGAAGCGTCGTCGTTCAGCGCCGCGATGTCGCTGATGTAGAAGTTCGATGTCAGGAAAGCGCGGATCTGCTCCTTGCAGCGGTCGGGTGCCAAGACCAGTGTCATTGCGTTGGTGCTCCATATGAAAGCGGGTGCGTCGATTGGCCGTCCACAAGCTATCCCGTGATGAGCTCTCTCTTGTTGATCTTGCCCGTATCCGTGCGCGCCAGTTCCGGCACGATAACGACGTACTTGGGGACCATGAAACTCTCGAGGCGCTTGTGACACTCTCGCTGGATCTGCTTGGCGTCGATCGGCCGCACCTGGTCGACGACCACGAAGGCCTTGATCGCGTGACCGAGCAGATCGTCGGGAACGCCAACGACTGCCGCTTCCCTTATGCCGGGAATGTCCAGCAAAGCGCTCTCCACCTCCTTGGGCGCGACCTTCTCGCCGCGCGATTTGATGACCTCGTCGCTCCGGCTGACGAAGTACAGATATCCGTCGGCGTCCATCTGACAGTAGTCGCCGGTGTAAAGCACCTGCTCGCCGGGAAGCGGTCCGGGCTTGAGTTTCTTCGCAGTAGCTTCGGGCTTTCGCCAATAACCCTTCATGACGGTCGCACCGCGGATCACCAGCTGTCCGGCGATGCCGGCGCCGACCCGTTGATCACGCTCGTCGACGATCCACATTTCGGTATTTGGAATGGCAATTCCTACGCTCGACGGCTTCCGATCGAGATCCTCCGGCGGCAGGTAGGTGCAGCGTTTGCATTCGGTAAGACCGTACATGGAGTAGATGCGTGCGCCGGGGAACGTGTGTCTCAGCTGCTCCAGGTGCCGGACCGGCAGCGCGGCACCGGTGCTCGTCACGTAGCGAATGCTGGATAAATCGTAACTCTTCAGCGACTCAAGCTGCAGCAGAGTCGAGAACATCGTCGGTACGCCGGGAAAGCCCGTCACTCTCTCTTCTGCAACACGTCGGAGCGTCTCGGCGGGGAAGGCAAAAGAGCGCTCGAGAACAAGGCGCGCTCCGGCGCGTACGGCCATGATCATCTGATACAGGCCGTAGTCGAAGGCGAGTGGCAGAGCGTTGAGGATGACCTCATCGTCACGGACGTCCAGATACGACGAAACCGACGTGCATGCCGTCATCATGTTCCGGTGCGTCAGCATCACCCCTTTGGGCTCGCCGGTCGAGCCCGAGGTATAGACAATGGCGGCGAGATCAATATCGATGCAGCGGCGCGCGGGTGCGGCGTCGTGCTCGTTGGCCGTTACAGTGTTCCATCGCACGGCATGCGGCAGTGCGTTCAGATCGGCGTCGTCGAGTGGGCCGGACACGATCACGCGGCGCAAGGACGGGCAATGTCGTGCGGGTTCGCGGAACGTCGCATAAAGGCGCGTTTGCGTAATGAGTGCAGTCGGCTGGCAGTCATTGAGGAGATAGCCGAGCTTGTCGGGCTTCGTGAGAGGATTGATGAGGCATACGATCGCGTTGGCCTTGAGGACGGCCCAGAAACTGACGGCTGCCTCGACGGTGTTGTCGGCAAAGATCATCACACGATCGCCGCGCTCGACGCCGGCCTCGACCAGATGGTGCGCGACCGCATTCGACCACGCCTCGAGCTGGTCGTAGGTAACCCGATGACCGTCGCACACGAGCGCGACCTTGGCGCCGTTTTGATGGGCCGAGTTGATCAGGTAATCGTGCAGGAGCGGCACGGGATTGTTGATCATGCGTAAACTCCCGGTACGTCCTGGTGGTCGACGTCCACGCTGAGCTCGAGGCGGCGCGGTGCTTCCGGCCGGTCCGCGACGAACTGCTGGAACAGGAGCTGAGTGGACAAGACGCCGACGAGCGCCATGTTGTCGAAGTTGGACAGGTCGCCATCGCCGGCGTGCGCATGGGCCTGGCACTTGGCGCGCAGCCGTTCGACCGCCACCGGGTCGAAGATGTTGGCGGCGCGGACGCTTGCGCTTGAGAGCGCTTCGTCGACATAAGGGGGGGCATCCCTGTCGACGAAGCAGAGCGCGTTGGGGGTCCGGTAGGGCTGCTTCTTGCGTGTGACAATCTCTGATGGAGCTTGCGACTGCGTTACACGCTTAAGGACGTGCTTCTCGTCGAGGATGCGAAGTTTGCAGGCGTCGGGAAGGGAGTTCGCGAGTTCGACGACGTCGTCGTCAAGGAATGGAAAGCGCCCCTCGACCGAGTGCGCCATCAACATCCGGTCTCCCCTGGGAGGAGAGCAGATACCCGGCCAGGAGCGTCTTGGTCTCGAGGTACTGATCTTGTGCAAGCGGCGTCCAGCGGCAAAAATCCGGTGGCAAACGATCGAGCAATTCGGTCACCGGGTCGGCTTGCGAAGTGGCCGCGCGCATGTCTGCGGAGAACAGGCGCTTGATCGCGCTCGTGCTGCGCCAACGCGGGGAATGAGCGAAGCCGGGCGCATCTGGTGCAGAAATGCCGTGTCCGAAGAACTTTAGCGCGATGGCCTGCATGTGGACCGGCGATCGCGAGATGTAGGGATAGAGCCGGCTCAGGAGGGCGGCGCGTCGCGTTGAGGCCGGCTGGCGGCCCCAGAAACGGCGGATCTTGCCTTCGCGAAACACATCATAACCGGCGAACATTTCATCTGCGCCTTCGCCGGTCAGCACGACCTTGATGCCGCGCTCGCGCACGAGCTTTGAGAGCAGGAACAGCGGTGCAGGGGCGGTCCGCAGGATTGGCCGCTCAGTGTGATAGATGACCTTGGGAAATACCTCGGCGATATCCTGTCGCGAGACCATGAGCTCGTGGTGCTCGCTCGCAATCGTGCGTGCCATTAGGCGCTGATAGGAGGTCTCGTCATACTCGGCGTCGGTAAAGCGCACGGAAAATGTCTGGAAGCGCCTGCCTGCAAACCGGCTTCCCAATGCCGCAACGAGCGAGCTGTCGAGACCACCGGAGAGATAGCTTCCCACGGGGACGTCGGACCGCACCATTCTCAGCGCCGTAGCCGCCTCCAGTGCGCTACGCACAGCATCGATCACATCGTCATTGCAGCCGGCGGACGGAAGGCGACGCTCGTCGGACCGGGGCGCATAGCACGGAGTCCAGAATGCGCGGTCCCGGACCGCGCCGCGCGCGTAGGTGCGGACGTGTCCCGGTTCAATCTCCGTGATCCCCTGAAACACGCTCTGCGGCGGCACGCTACTCCAGAAGGTAAAGGTCTGGTCGATGCCCGCTGGATCGAGTGCCCGAGGGATTGCCGGATTTGCCGCGAAGATGGCCTTGATCTCACTGGCGAAGTGGAGTTGGCCTTGGTGGTTGCAGATATACAGCGGGCAGATTCCGGTCCGGTCACGGGACAAGATGAGGCGGTTGGCGGAGGCGTCCCAGATGGCAAGGGCCCATTGCCCGTTCATCCGTTCGAATGCTGCCTCGCCCCAGGCGCGATAGGCCTGAATCACGACCTCCGTGTCGCTGCGGGTGCGGAAGCGATGGCCGAGCGAGATCAGCTGCTCACGCAGCTCGACATAGTTGAAGATCTCGCCGTTGAACACGATCCAGGCGGGCCCGCCGGGATCGGAGAGAGGTTGTTGTCCGCCCGCTATGTCGATGATCGAGAGCCGGGCGTGCGCCAGGCCCGCGCGTTGGTCCCGGTAGAGGCCTCGCTCGTCTGGCCCGCGATGTGCGAGCGCCCCGACCATACGCAAGAGCGCTCTCCGCGAAGGACTCGGAGCGTTCGCACTCAGCGCCACGATGCCGGCGATGCCGCACATGCCGTCTAGTCCTCGATTACCGCATCAACGAGCAGAGGCGGGCTGTGAAGATAGCGCGTCGCCCGACGCTTGGAAGTGATGTCCTTGAAGACCTTCTGCACCTGCGCTGTGGCTAGACCTACGGCCTCGGCCACGTTGTCGGCGGAAATACCGTGATTGACCGCGTACATGCAGACATCAGTCAATCGATAGGGGGCCGCGAAATAGAACTCCTCCTGGCTCTGCGGCAGCGAGAATGTGTCGGACGTCGGCGGCCGTCTCCTGATCTCGTCGTCGATGCCGAGGTATTCGGCCAGTTGGTAGACTTGGCTCTTGTAGAGATGCGCAATCGGCATGACGTCCGCGTCCCCGTCACCTTGCTTCACGAAGAAGCCCTGATCGTGCTCGAGCCGGTTTGGTGTGCCTATGACGGCATATTTCAGACGGTCCGCGTGATAGTACTCGGTCATCTTGCGGACCCGTTGCTTGTAGTTGGTTGCAGCGACGATCTGCAGGTAGACCTCGGGGGGAAGACGCACGGTGGAGGTTTCGCCGTGCGGGTCTTGTACGGTCAGACGGGTGATGTTGATGCCGGCGCTCTCCGCACCCGAGCCGAGTACCAGCTTGCATTTCCAGTCGGTTCCGTATTCGGGTACGACGGCTTGGATCGCCTCTCGCTGCCGGCGGTATGCGCCCAATGCTTCGAGCGCCGGTGCGATGTCTTCGACAACCGTCGTGAGGCGCAGTTGCGTGGCAACGGTCCGGCCGAGCCTCAGCGAATCGGAAGACGAATCGCGCTCGGGCATCAGAAGGCCGAGGACCTTCGTATTTCCAAATGCGCGCGCACAGAGCGCTGCGACCACCGAGCTGTCGATGCCGCCGGAAAGTCCGACGATGGCTCCGCGTCGGCCAAGCACGCCAAGGACACGGTCGCGCAAGAACGCGACGATGCGTGCGACCTCCGATGGCGCATCCAGGACCAAGGCGTCTTTACTGAACGCGGGTTCAGTTTGGCTGTGGGCTGCTTGCAAGGTCACGTGAACAATCCGCCTCTCTCTGGGGAAACTCGGCCGGTGAGTAGGTTTGTGACAGCGCCTTCTGGACGAGGTGCAAGTTCATCGCGAGGTAAGGCGGCATGACCAGATCGGTGTGAGTGCCTGCGCTTGGGACGACATCGATCTGGGCAAACGCACGATCCCATCCCAGAGTTTGCGGCATCTTCTTTCGCTGGCATCGGAACAGGACGGCGGAGAACGGCAGCATCGATTTCGGCTCCGCCAACCAGCGGAAGTAGGCCTTCGCGCGCAAGACTTCCTGCAATTCCTGCTTGAGCCTGAACGACGTGAGATCGAACTGCCCCTTCGCGCGGAGATCGAGCATCCGGGCCAGCTTAGCTTCATGGCCGATCGCAACGGTTGCCTTGGCGAGGGCCCGGCAGACCATCCGGGGCGCGGTGACCCGGTTGCTGCGGATTCGACGGATCGTGCGGGTCAACGTCTCCCATGCAGAACTGCGCTCGCCCATGAGGCTGGTGTCGAGAATTCCGAAGAACTTCACCGAGCGGCCGGCGGCAAACATTCGCGTCGCGACCTCGAAGGCGACCGCCCCACCCAGGGAATGACCGAGAAGTCTGATGTGGCCCTGCGGCTGGATGCGATTGATTTGCTCCACGGCAGCAGCAGCCATATCGCAAACGCTGTCCTGACCCTGCAAGATCTTGCCGAGATCCGGGTAGCGGATCGGGACGACATGTGCAATTTCGCGTATTGAGGCTGTCAGGGCGGCGAGGCTTGCTCCATAACCAAGCGAGCCGGGCAGTAGGAACAGCACGGGCGGCGCCGCCGCCACATTGCAGGAGGGCGGAGAAGCCAAATCCTCGCCTGTATCAATCAATGGCCGTAGTTTCATTGGCATGCAACCGACCGACCGAACTCCGATATTGGAGTATGAAGACGTTGAAAATCCTCTCATCATTCATTCGCATGAAGCATTTGGTCGCGCCCAGGAAATTGGTTATTTCCGCCCCAGTGTATCCATTGTCCATGTGCCGCCTCCTCGAGCGGACGCGAAGTTCGGGGCGCGCTCTTTCGACCCTCTGGGTCACACAGGCCCATTGATCGGTGCGCCCGACGTCCGCGCGCCGCCAGGCCCATTCAAGAGAAACAGCGCCACGATAATGCCCAGGGCGTAGCCGGTAGCTCCTCCGGCGGCCATCATGTAGATCACCTGCAACGGGTCGAAGCCGAGGTGGGCACCGATGAGAAGCGGGGCAAATACGAACACGGCTCGCACCAGGTTGACCAGCAGACGCAGCTCCTGACGACGGAAAAGAGTTGGAGCTTCTTGAATGGGTGTCGACAAGGCTTGTGCGGCGCACATGAGCGCCAGGGCGCCCATGATCTGACCCGTAGGTATCCAGGATTCTCCGAGCAGCGGAACGACGACGTAGGGGGAGATAAATCCAAGGCCGAGCACCGGCAGAACGATCAGGCCGGCCGCAACGACCAACAGGCCGCATGCGGTGCCGAGCAGATGATGACGGTCGAAGTCTTTGCTGGCCTCGGCGACGAAGACATTGCTGAGCGGCAAAGCGATCAGGGTGACCGGACCGGTCACGAGACGGGCGGCGACGCCAAAATGCCCGGCGAATGCGGTACCGAATAGCGAGCCTATGAAGATTGCGGGGAGATTGATGATCGCGAATCCCGCAAGGGCCGAGGGCAGCTCGAACAGTGGAAATTTGTACTCTCGCCGCGCCGTCGCCGCGACCGAACCCCACGAGGCTTGCGAGATGCGGCGGATGTCCTCCCATTTCAGGAGCCGGACGCAGAGAAATGCGATCAGCACAGCCTGGCTCAGGATGTGGGCTCGGATCATTGCGTCGTCCCCGAGGTGCGCGAGGCCGAAGCTCACCTGGAGCAGTGCCATCGACGCCGGCAGGATGAGGCGGCCCATGCCGAAGTCACGCATATGATTGAAGCGCAGGCACCAGCAGTTCATCGCGTCGGCAAGGCCGACCGCGCCCATCCCGATGGGGACGAGGTAGGTAAGATGTTGCAGTCGTCCCGGCACCACGTCCGACAGCAGGTATCCCGCGGTGAGCACAACAGAGGTCGTAAAACAGACCGCCACGAGTGTGAGCTTGAGTGCAACCAGCGCGTGAGCTCTGTCCTCGACCAAATACAGAGACGTGCTGAAGCGAAGTCCGGCTATCGCGCCGACGATGTTTACGATTGAGAGATAGATCGTGAAGATTCCAAAATCCTCCGGCGAATAGAGCCGGGTGAGGATGGGAATGGCCGCTACGAGCATGAGCTGGCCGGTGAGTGCGAGGGCGGAGACACCCGCCGCTGCACGAACAAGGGCCCCTGTCCGCGTCGGACCGGTAGCCGGTTTCGCGGCCATGAAAAACTTCCTGGGTCTAGAATTCATTTCAAAAAAGGCAAGATCGTAGCTACTGAGCGATCTACTTCGGTTCGATCGTAGGATGGAGCGGGGTGTGCGCCATCATTCGTTCGCATGACGCTGGCTGAAGTGTCGCAGAATCGAAGGAGGGCTCGCATGAACAGCTCGTGCTTGCCGCCGCGATTCTGCCAACCGAGCTGACCGCTTCGACACGTCGCGTCTCGGGATGATCATCGTCATGCAAATGAAGGATGGCCGGGCGTTCCAGTCAGCATACCGTTCATCGAACTGAGCTTGAGGGAAAAGCGATGAACCTGTTGCAGCCCGACGGGTCGAAGGGCATTCGAGATCCGGACGCCCGCCCCATGATTTCGGTGGCCATACCAACCTTCCGTCGACCGGATATGATACGCCGTACGATTGAAAGCGTGCTGCAGCAGAATTACGCCGACTGGGAAATGGTGATCAGCGACGACGAAGGTCCAAAAGGCGTCAGTTGGAGCATTCTGTCTGAATACGCTCGGAGCGATTCCCGTATTCGGATTGTCCAGAACCACCGAGGACGGGGCCAGGTTGAGAATACGAACAGTGCGATGCTCGCATGTCGCGGTCATTGGATCAAAGTTTTGCATGACGACGACTGGCTCGTGCCCGGATCGCTCGAGACTTTTGCGGAATTGGCGAGGACGTACCCCACCGCTGCGTTCATGACATCCACATCTCATCTCGTTCAGGATGAAGGCATAAAATACCGCCGGGGAGGGCAGGTCACGCGGTATTCGAGCCAGCAGTGCCTGACTGATCTCTATTTGGTCGGCAAGACCCGGGTGTTGGGAATTGTTCCGTCGACCCTGCTGATCAACAGCGAGGTCATCCAGGCGGGCTGTCTGATGCGAAACTACAAGTCGATCAGGTGGGGAGTGGACCAGCTGTTTTTCGTCGACCTCGCCTGTCATGGCGACATGGTGGCGATCGACGACGGCCTGATTTTCTACGATATGACGGACCACGCGAACATTACCGCTTCCAAATCGTTTTCTCAGATCGATGAAGAGACCCTTGATCTTAAGAATCTGACCTGGAGCCTGGTCGAGGACAAGCAAGGGCTTCCGGATCCCGAAACGGTCGTGCGTGCATTGCGGGTTGCAAGATTGCGCGGAAGATTTCGCCACCAGTCCTGGGGGGCAACGATCCGGGACGCGCTCCAGATCCTGCGCCCCTCGGTTATCAAGGCAGCCAACAAGGCGATCCGGGCGCGAGCGCGTACATCGGCAGCGGGCTCACTAGCTCGCGTGGGTCACGCCTGACGGAGCCGCCGCCGATCATTATCGGGACAGGGCGCTGGTCCGATCGGGGGCATCGAGACGTGTTACGAAGTCGAACACGGGGCCGCCCGCTACCCCCCAATTGCTCGACCAGATCACTTGGGAACCGTCGGGCGACGGCGAGGCGTGAGTCTCGCTCCAGTAGTCGTGCGGGACGTTGCGTGTGTACGCAATGCGTCGGAATTCGCCACTGCCGTCAATTCGCAGAGCAATGACTTCCCGAGCGAAGGGCGCAAACTTTGGTAGCTGGGCAATCTCGGCTGGATCGCCGCCATAGCTTAGAATCACCCAGCCGGGCCAGTGGATCGCGCGCGTGGATGCATGCGAGGCCTCTCCGCGCGGAGCAAGGGCGGTAACCACGCCGTCATCCAGTCGGCGCTTGATCACCTGGTATATGTCGGGATCAGATTTGCTGATTCCGACGTATATCTCGCGTCCGTCAGCGTCCACGGCCATGTCGCCATGACTCGGACGATGATGTTCGGTCCAGCTTTGCACCAGATCGCCTGCGACGGTGTAGATGAATGCCTCAGCCTTTCCGTCGACCCATCGGCTGCAGCTGACGTAGCTGCCCAGGGCAGATATCTCGCAAGAGCCGTCTCGCCCGGGCAGTTTTCCAACCTCGATATCCGGAAACTTCTGGCGGCTCACGAGGTCAAACGCGAATGCGACGACGACCCCGTCGGCGCGCGTGCCCCGCACGGCGATGCGCCGGCCGTCCTGAGAGGGATTGCCCTTGCCCGGTCCGAACTGAAGGCCGCGATAGCCCTCGGCCATCAGCATGATCTCTTCGGCATTGGTTCGCGGTGTCCAGAGCGAGATCTTGCGCCCGATCACGCAGATCATGCGCTCGGGATCGCGCGGGTGCCATTCGCACTCGTCTTCGCGTTGCCGGCGGAACAGCGGAACGTACGTCCGTCCGTCCAGAAAGCAGAGCCCGTTACAGCCGTTGGCGATCAGAAGCAGAGTCTGGTCGGCGTTCCAGGCCTGCGCGCTCGAATACCGGTGGGTGCAATAGGCTCGCTGACAGGCCAGGCCATTGCCCAAGGGCCCCGGGGTCGTTATCCGGACGATCGTGGCGCCGGTGTCGGGGTCGGTGACCGGAACGAGGTAGTCGGGCAAGTTCATGCTGCTGGCAGTCGAGAGCTTGGTCTTTGCAAGCGTCTGTGCGGCGGCGATGCCCGCCAATGCAAGCACGACGGCCACGGCGCCGGCCAGGCCAATTCGCGTGTAGAGGGACGGAGACATCCGTATCATGCTCCATGGCAAGCAGGGGGTCAGATCATCCGGGTGGGCAAGCGACCGATATGAGGTTCGGAGCTTACCGGTCACCAGGCTCCTGCGGGGACCAGGACTATTGGTTCGACGATGCGTTCTAGCTGCTCGGTCCCAGCGCGCATCATTTGAATGCAGGAGATGCCCCGCGAAATGTTGCCGCTCCACGGGCAGGTTCTGATCCTCTCGATCGATAGATCAGTCCGGCGCGGTTAGCCGGGCGGCGCGTATAGGCGCCGCCCGGAATTTGTTGAAGGCTTGATGGGACGTCAGGCCGATCGGCCAGGCTAGTCCTGCTCCGAGGCGCCCATTTCATGACGTCCGCGGTCGCTTGGCACAAGGCTGAGCGTAGGTTCCCGATCGATCGACAACGGCAGCGCGTGACCATTCGAGACCCGCACCAGTGATCCGTTGTTCATTCCCCAAATTGCGGCCTGCGTCCTGTTCTGGACCCGTATCTTGCGCAGGATCGCCTTGACGTGAACCTTCACGGTCGCCTCGGCAATATCGATCTTTCGCGCAATGCACTTGTTGGAATTGCCCTCGATCAAATAGGAGAGAATTGCCCGCTCACGCGGAGACAGATGAGGTGCTATCCGTTCTTCGGCCGCTACGAGGAGATTTGATCGCTCTTCGATCGCTGGCTGAAGTTGAGGCTCGCGATCCAGACCGCTATCGAGCACGAATGACAGGAAAGCCGGTGGAAACACCGTCTCGCCCATCGTCACGAGCTCGATGGACTTGATGAAAGCGTCGCATGAATTGACGTCGACGAAATAGCCGCTGGCGCCAGCCTTGTAGGCCGCGATCAACTCATCCGGCCGGTAGTGGTCCGAAACGATCGCTACGCGCGCATCCGGATAGTGCTCTCTTGCAAATCCGATGTGCTTCATGGCTGCATCGAATTCGCCGGTGCTGTGGATAATCACAAACAGGAGCTGCTGATGTGGCTGGAGTGTGCTTGTTACTTCATCAGTGCTCGAAGCCGACACCGCAATTTGAAAATCTGCAGCATGCAGTATTTGAGAAATTCCCTCTCGCAGCAAAATATTTCGTCCGATCAAAACAACTTTGCAGGATTGCCGCCTCCTCATCTTACCCTCCGCAACCAACGCAATGACACAACTTGAATGAAAAACACACAGGAAAAGGAACAAAGCGTCTCATCGCCCGTTTTTTCTGATTTACAGAAGTCGGGCGCCGTTTAGTTAATAATTGCTGAAGGTTAGATTCGATCTTTCGATCTTGCCTATATACCTTTCGTTATAGGCCGATGGGTCCCCACGCTGTTGGTGAACGGTCGTCGGAGATTGACTTGGGGGCGAAAGGGAATATTGATTCAACCTTTGAATGTTCGCCGTGTGCGGGTGAAACCGCTCGCGAAAGCCTTGCTCTATCGCGACGCTTTCGGACTTGCCAATTGGCAAATGGATAGACCGCTCGCCCAGCGGTTGTGAGCCGTGACCACCGGGTTCATACGGCCCTTTGATCCGGCGAACTTGATGTATATTGCGATCACAGACTCGTGCGGTTATTTGCCTCATAGGTCCGCTACGCCAAATGATACTTTAGGGAATTGCTCGAAGTTTATTTGTTGGTGATCAATTAATGTTGGAGCGGCAAGGGCGGGGGCCCGTAGCTTCAATCGCGGGAATTTTGGGGGCGGCAGATTAGGGAGCGCCCGATGCGTCGTGCGACTGTAGTGATTGCAGACCGACATCCAATGGTTTTGCAGGGTCTCGCAAGTGTTCTCGGTTCAGAATCCGATTTCGAGGTCGTTGCATCCTGCGGCGATGCTGCGAGTTGCATCCAGGCAATTTTGACGCTTGCGCCCGACATAGCGATCATGGATGCGGCGATGCCGGAGCTGACCGCGCTGATGAACAATTCACTCAGTCATTCGGACAGCCGACCAACGCGGCTTGTGTTCTTCGCGCCCAGCGAGGACTGCGATCTTGTGTTGGCGGGCGCCCCG
This sequence comes from Bradyrhizobium japonicum USDA 6, assembly GCF_000284375.1. Lineage (NCBI taxonomy): Bacteria > Pseudomonadati > Pseudomonadota > Alphaproteobacteria > Hyphomicrobiales > Nitrobacteraceae > Bradyrhizobium > Bradyrhizobium japonicum. Next base: position 6,419,891 of record NC_017249.1, on the reverse strand, counting down.
GCCGGGTACAGTGTCCTTCTGAAGGAGATGACGGGCCAAGCCGTGGTGCAGGGCTTGCGAGACATTGCCAACGGCCAGACCGTTGTTCCGTTATCGCCCACCGATCAGGCCGCGCCTCGCGAGCAGAGTCCGAATCCGGAAAGTGCGCTGGCGGTGCTCACCGAGCGCGAGCGGCAGATCATGCGCCTGGTCTCTCGTGGTCTGTCCAACAAGGAAATTGGCCGCCGGCTCCACATTGCGGACGGCACCATCAAGGTTCACCTCCACAACATTTTCCAGAAGCTTGAAATCGGCAATCGCACTGCGCTTGCCGCCCTCGCCATCTCGCAGGATGACCGCGCCAATTCGGCGCAGGACAAACCGGCGCATGCTGGATCGGATCCGGTGCCCGGGGATCGCTAATCATCTCGCACTGTTTGCAGTGCGATATGCGGGCATTTCGCTGAGGCCAAGCCGATCGACCATTGCACCTTCAGATTGTGCAAGCGCCGGCAAAGCCGCGTTTCGCTCTCTTATCCCTCGACGGAGAACTGAAGAACGAACAGCGACCGGCCGCCAAGCTCGGGGCTGTCGCTGACTTCCACCTGCCAGGAAATGTAATGCAGGAGTGGGTCCATCACGTCGTGCTTGAGGATCTCGCCGCTCAGTTCGATCGCAGTAGTCCGTGCCGCGGAAATGTCGGGGAGATCAAGTCCGACATCGTCGAGCACTGAATGACCGTCGTGGATATGAAAGAAATACCGCGGCATGGACGTCTCCGGACAACGCGAACATTCCGATGACTGCAGCGAGCCCCCCGCATCACGGTCGAGATTTCGCATCGCAGGGGGGCGCATAGCAAGCGGCTATTCTAGGAGGACCCAATCATCATTGATGGGTACCCCGACGTTGATCTGCATGACCACGAATTCAGAATGAACAATCGCTTCTCGAGGACTACGATGATGTTGCGTCGACGGAGCCCACTTCGGCGCAGCGCTGCGGCCCCGGCCTTGCGAATCCCCAATGCCCCCGCCGGGGCCGCGCCCTTTTTCGCAAGTCCCGCCCGGTCCTCCATCACCGCCGCGCAGAAATTGCAACCGATACTCCGATCGGTCGGGAGCGGACGGTTTGACTTTTGGGGAGATGATCTCGAAAAATCATATCCGGTAGTAATCGCGATACCAGCGGACGAAATTGGATATACCGGTTTCGATAGGGGTGGAGGGCGAAAACCCGGTATCGCGCATGAGATCGCCAACGTCGGCAAACGTTTCCGGAACATCCCCAGGTTGCATTGGCAGCATTTCCTTCGCTGTGGTTCGTCCCAGCTCTTTCTCGATCAATTCGAGGACGTGCATCAGCGCTTCCGGGCGGTTATTGCCTACGTTGTAGAGCCTGGCCGGTGCGCCCGCCGCATCGGCGTTGTCGTCCGGAGCGCGCTCGATCAGCCGCGAGATGACGCGAGTGACGTCGTCGACATAGGTGAAGTCGCGCCGCATCCTGCCATGGTTGAAGAGCTTGATCGGCCTGCCTTTGACGATCGCGTCGGCGAACAGGAATATCGCCATGTCGGGCCGGCCCCACGGGCCGTAGATCGTAAAGAACCGTAAGCCGGTGACCGGGAGCCGGTACAGGTGGCTGTAAGAGTGGGCCATCAGCTCGTTGGCTTTCTTCGTCGCGGCATAGAAGCTGACGGGGTGGTCAGCCCTATGCCGGGTCGAAAATGGCAACTCGGCATTGGCGCCGTACACGGACGATGATGATGCGTAGATCAAATGACCACATGCGTTATGCCTGCAGCCTTCGAGGACGTTGAGGAATCCCTCGAGATTGGCGTCGACATAGGCGTGCGGCTGATCGATCGAATGCCGGACGCCGGCCTGAGCGGCTAAATGGATCACTCTCGCAAAACGATGTTTTGCGAACAACTCGGCCATCGTCGAGCGATGTCCAAGATCGATCTGCACGAAGGAGAAACGCGGGTCGCGGCGCAGAATGTCGAGACGCGCGCGCTTGAGGGCTGGGTCGTAGTAGCTGTTGATGTTGTCCAATCCGACGACCCGGCGCCCTTCATCGAGTAGCCGACGGGCAACATGAAAACCGATGAAGCCCGCAGCTCCGGTCACCAGAACGTCGTCGGCAACTTGTTCTGAGCGAGATGACATTCGCTGTCCAGGTTAGATGGAGCTCGAACGGCGAAGAAGGCGCCATCGATCGCAGAAAGTTAACTCTCAATCGCGCCGCATCTCGATTGCGCAAATGAGCGCACCTGACGATGGCGGCGGAGCCGAGTTGCCAGCTGCCGCTCGAACGGATTACTCCGTGCATCCTCGCCACTGTCTCAAATTCCAGGGGCGTAGCGTATGTAATGTCCGAGCGAACCCCGTCATCATCCATTTGCATGAAGATGAAGCCAGGCAAACCTGCAGAGTTGTTTCAGCGGCGGGCTTGCCCGACGTGGCCGTCGGCTTGGAGTACGCGTTATCGAACGATCGACGTCGGTGACTTGAGCGCAAGCGGCGTGGTCAGGGGTGTTTGCGATGAAGATGGTCCGTGTTGATGCTCTCGGCGCGAATGTATCGAGCATCGGTTTCGGCTGCGCGTCGCTCGGGGGGCGCGTTGGGGCTCGCAGGGGGGTCGAGGGGCTCGAGCGCGCGTACGACGCCGGAATAACCTGGTACGACGTGGCGCCGTCGTATGGCGATGGGATGGCGGAGCCCATTTTGGGTCAGTTCGTATCCGGGAAGCGCGGCAGCGTCTATATCTGCACCAAGGTCGGGATGCGCCCGCGTGATACCTCCGCCGTTATGCGGATCCTGAAGCCGATGGCGCGCGCCGCTCTTGCGGTGTTTCCCGGGATCCAACCGCGCCTCTCCGCAATGAAGTCGAAGCCCTTCAAAGTGCCGCTATCGGCCGAGCTGATCAGGACGAGCATCGAGGATAGCCTGAGGCGACTTCGGACGGATTATGTAGATGTGCTTGCTCTCCACCGTCCCACCCGCGACGAGGTCGTTCGCGAAGACATCATTCGGGCGGTTGAGCGCATCGTCCAGGACGGGAAGGCCCGCGCGATTTCGATTGCGGGTAATAACGAGGGCGGAATTGACGACCTCCATGAATCGCTACCATACCGGCTGATACAGATCGCGAATAATCCGCTCGAGCCGAATCTTCAGAGATCGACCGAGATTGCGCGGCGCAGGACGTTTGTCACCTATGGATCATTCTCGAGCGTCGCCCCGCTTGTCGCAAGGCTGGGATCGGAGAAGGAAATACTGAACGGCCTTTACGAGATGGGATACCGGGGCGACCTCACCGAGATCGCCGCTGCCTTCGTCGTGGATTATGCGCTGGCAACGAACTCGGCAGGAGTTTCGCTGTTTTCGATGTTTCGGAAGGAGCATCTCGCGTTCAATCTGCGCCGGTCAGCGCAAATCCCGGCGCTTCATCAGCTCAATCGCATCGTCGCCGAGCTCTCGAACGGGCCGCGGCGAGCCGAACGATTGGTCGTGCGCGTGTTGGTGTAGCGATCAAGTGCGGAGCTTATGGGCATGAGGTCTACTCCGTCATCATCATGCAATCGGCGGCTGCGCGTGCTAGAATTCGCGTCCCACGATACTACTCGCCAATGTTGTCGACGATATTCGACAGGCGCGCGGGCGGCCGGGAGGCGGCTGGCTTGAGCGTCTCGCCGAAGCATGCGCAGCAGGGCAGGCCAAAGGTGAGGGGGCCAGGCCGATGCCGTCGCGTTAGGAGATTGCCCGCAATCGTGGTTGCGCTTGGTGGGCCCGTTGATAGATGCTCGGAGAGAGGCCATGTGCGGAATTGTTGGTGTCGTCGGGCGGGGCCCAGCCTCTGCTCTTCTTTTGGACGCGCTGAAGCGGCTTGAATACCGCGGATATGACTCGGCCGGTATTGCCACTCTCGAGGACGGTTCGCTGACGCGACGTCGTGCGGTCGGAAAGCTCGCGAACCTCAAGAGTAGGCTCGACTCGGAGCCGCTTGCCGGGCGGATCGGAATTGGTCACACCCGCTGGGCAACGCACGGCCGTCCCGATGAGACGAATGCGCATCCTCATATGGTTGATGGTGTGGCGATCGTGCACAACGGGATCATCGAGAACCATCGAGAGTTGCGCAATGATCTCAAAGCAGCCGGTGCACATTTTGCGACCGAAACCGACTCCGAAGTGGTTGCGCATCTCGTTAGCCGCGAGCGGAAGAACGGATACGAGCCGGTCGCAGCGGTGCGTAAGGTGCTCCCGCGCTTGAGCGGAACGTTCGCGCTCGCCTTCCTGTTCGAAGGGCACGACAATCTCCTGATCGGTGCCCGGAAGGGCTCGCCGCTTGCTGTCGGCTACGGTTGCGGCGAAATGTTCCTGGGTTCGGATGCGATGGCGCTCGCGCCGCTGACGGACATTGTCGCCTACCTTGAGGACGGCGATCTCGCCGTCGTGACCCGAGAGCAGATCGAGTTTATCGACGTGAACGGCGCGCGCCTGCGTCGTACGTCGGCCAAGGTCGCTGGTGCCGCCGTGATTGTTCACAAGGGCGAGCATCGCCACTTCATGGCGAAGGAGATTCACGAACAGCCGAAGGTGGTTGGGCAGACGCTTGCGCAATATATCGCGCGCGACGGGACAATCAGGTTACCGGCGGGCGTGGATGTGGACTTCGGGACAGTCGATCGCGTGTCGATTGTAGCTTGCGGGACCTCCTTCTACGCCGGTCTGATTGCGAAGTACTGGTTCGAGCGATACGCCAGGCTCCCGGTCGAGATCGATATTGCATCGGAATTCCGGTATCGCGACGTTCCGTTCGGAGCGGGTAATCTGGCGATTTTTGTGTCGCAGTCCGGCGAAACGGCCGATACGCTCGCCTCGTTGGAGTTCGCCAAGACCCACGGCCAGCATGTCCTCTCTGTCGTCAACGTGCAAACCTCGACGATGGCTCGTTCGAGCGACATCGTAATGCCCACATTGGCCGGTCCGGAAATAGGGGTCGCGTCGACAAAGGCGTTCACCTGTCAGCTGGCAATCTTGCTCTGCATTGCAATCGCTGCCGGTCGCAGTCGTGGTGTGCTCTCGACCGAAGACGAGCGCTCACTCGTCCGGGCCCTTGCCCAGATTCCAGACCATATGGCCCGCGCGCTCGAACTGGAGCCGAAGGTCCATGAGCTCGCGCGTGAGATCGCCAGGGCCACAGACGCTCTGTTCATAGGCCGGGGCACGAATTATCCGCTGGCATTGGAGGGAGCCCTCAAGCTCAAGGAGGTCACTTACATTCACGCAGAGGGCTATGCAGCGGGTGAGCTCAAACATGGACCGATCGCGCTGATCGACAAGGGCCTGCCGGTCATCGTTATTGCGCCGTACGACGCGACGTTCGAAAAGACCATGTCGAACATGCAGGAGGTGATCGCCCGTGGGGGCCGCATTATCCTCTTGACCGACGAGAGAGGTGCTTCACTCGCCGCGTCCAGTGGTTGCTCGGTCTTGGCCTTACCGGATATGCCCGCGGCCGTGGCGCCGCTGGCTCTCGCGGTGCCGCTACAACTCCTTGCCTATCACAGTGCCGCGATTATGGGGACCGACGTGGACCAGCCGCGGAATCTCGCGAAGTCCGTGACCGTCGAATAGTCGGTCCGGTCGCGCCACTTCCGCTTCAGAAAGAGCTGTCGAAAGCAGGATGCTGATCTGACAGACCGGGACGCTCCGAAATGGGTGCCTCCTTCGACCAATCCGCGCTCTCGGCGGCTCGGGGTAGAGTCTGGCGGCCTTCGGGCCCAGGTTAAGCACCGACGTCTGTAGGGCAGGCGGCCCCGCTATATTGTAACCGCGTTGGCGGGGCCGCTGCTGCCAAGAAACGAGCGAGCACCTGGGGGCTGCTTCCATACGGCGAAGCGAGTGGGGTTTCCCGAGGCGGTGCGGCTCGGACTTGAGATACGCAACTCCCCTCAGAACCAGCCGCCTTGCGCGCGCTCCGCAGCCGGATCCTCGCAGACTCTTCGGCATCAGGCCGCAAGGGCAGCCCGATCAGGGAGTAGTCCTTTCGGGTTATTGGAAGACTGTTCTGCTTCGAGATAGCTTCAGGCAAGCCCGTCCGGTCGACGAGGTCGTTTGGCATCCTACCTGCGCTTCGCGAGGGATCATGTCGGTTTTGACGGGAACGGCCGGCGCGGACATTCGACGCGGTGATATGATTAAAGTCATCAAAGGGAGGCTGTTCCCGGCGCTCCTTTACGAGCAATATGAGGGCGGCGCCGCCGAAGATATTCCCGAGGGTGCCCGTGCCTATTGCCTCAAAGACAAAGTCTGGCGAACGATGCCTCCGGGCTTCCGCCCCTCCTAGAGCTTATTGGCAAACCAGCATCGCAAAATGGCCGAGCCTGGCTCGGCCAAGTCGTGAGCGGGCCGGCGCCGCAGCCTCCGCGGTAGGGCTGGACCGACGTGCATGCAGACTAACTGCAGCTCAGCGGTAACGGCTGGTCAGGGTACAACTCGTACCAATCGTAGCAATCTGGATAGGCGCCGTAGAATCCGTATCCGGGTCGATAGCGACCAAAGCGGTGGAACGCATGCTGGCGCAGGCCGATGCCGCCGGCGCCGGCATGACCGCCGAATCCGAGATGTTCGCCGCCAAAGCCTCCATCATGCCCCATGCCGCCGAAATGCGCGCCGCCGCCGAAGCCCATATGTCCGCCGCCGAAGCCACCACCGCCAAAACCGGCGTGGCCGCCGCCGCCGAAGCCACCACCGTGGCCGCCGCCACCGCCACCGCCGTGCGCCTCGGCCGCGCCGATGGCCAGGGTCGAGGCAAGCGCCGCTGTTGCCAAAATCATGATTGCTCGTTTCATGGGACACTCCTTTCGTGTCGATCTGCCTGGTCATCCATGCAGTCCGCTCCCGCGTCGTGCCGTCGCCAAAGCTCCTGATGCCAAGGCTCGTGATGAAAGGAGAGGTAGGAGCGATGCGCGGCAATCCCACTAAATTCGACTTCAGGAACGAGGCGCACCGGTCGGGAAGGTGACCCTGCCGCGGGGGCCGCGGCCCGCGGAAGGGGCGGGCTGAACGTTCCAGCCCGCCCCCGTCGTTCGATGAGGAGCGACCGACCGAGGCGCCCGGCCGGCCAAGGAAATGCCGCGATCAGAAGCCGCCCGTGCCGGGCTCACAAGGCACGTTGTTGCCGGTCCACGGCGCCGTCGCGAAAGCGCCCACGCGCGGCGCAGGAACGCAGACGCGGCCGTCCTGCTGATAGAAGGGCTCGCCCGATGCGGCCGTATCGGTTGTCATCGCGGGCTGTCGCATGGCGGCATGGTGCTCGCGCGCCATGACGGGTCCCCCGAGCACGGCGGCTGCAATCAATCCCGTCGACAAGAGTTTGAGAGTGGTCATTTCGGCTTCTCCTTTGGTGACATCAGGCCGACCAAGCGGCTCACCATCAACGTGTGGACGGCCGGGCGTCGTCCAAATGCACGAATTGCTCACCGGATTTCAACGGCCTGTGAGGCGGCGCGGCGCTGCAAGCACGATCGTGCGAATGCGCAACATCCGTTGCCTTGAGAGTAACGGGGAGGGCATCGCAGGCATATGTTCATGAAAGCGCAGTTCAAATTGGAGGTGGAAGATGATCACGACGACAGCGAGACGTATGGCCATCGCGCTGGCCCTGTTGGCGACGGGCACGGCGCGCTTCCTGAATCGCTATTTAGTGGTGCCCCATGCTCCGCAGGACTATGTCGTCAGACAACGAGTGGCCTATGGCAGGCTGGCGCGGCGTCGCGCGTTCAGAGCGGGCGGGCATTGAACATGACGCCCCCGACCGCCGAGCTCGTGCTCCTCCGCCGCAGGCCGAAACGCCTCGCAGAACGTGGGAGCAGGATCATGACGCGGATTCTTCTGATCGAAGATGATGCCGAAACCGCCGAGGTGATCGTCGCCGAACTCGCCGATCGCGGTTTTGAGGTCCAATGGGCCCCTGACGGCGTCGACGGTCTCGATCGGGCGCGCGCAGCGTGTCCGGATGCCATGATCGTCGATCGCATGCTGCCCGGAATGGACGGGCTGACCGTGATCGAGGCCTTGCGTAAGGATCGGGTCGGGACGCCGGTGCTGGTTCTGAGTGCGCTCGGCGCCGTGGACGATCGGGTACGCGGATTGCGTATGGGGGGAGACGACTATCTCACCAAGCCGTTCGCGATCATCGAGCTCGTCGCGCGCATAGAGGCATTACTTCGCCGTCCGATGGACAGCCGCGAGACTACGCTGCATGTCGGGCCGCTGGAACTCGACCTGATCGAGCGAACCGCGCGACGGGACGAGCGCGAGATAGATCTGTTGCCGCGCGAGTTCCGCCTGCTCGAATACATGATGCGCCGGAGCGATCAATTGCTCACGCGCGCGATGCTGCTCGAAGAGGTCTGGAACTACAAGTTCGTTCCGGCGACGACGAATCTGATCGACGTGCATATGGGCCGGCTGCGCCACAAGGTGGACGGTCCCGGTGATACGCAGCTCATCCACAATGTTCGCGGCTCCGGTTTCATTCTGCGTTCGCGCGCATAGAGACGCGAAACTCAGGGGCTCGCAGAGCACATCTCGGACGAATATCGAGTGCCGGTTCGATGCGTCAAATTCAGTTCATCCGTTCGAACACGTTCCTCTGGGCCCTGGCGGTGGCGGCCGCATTTGCGCTGTTCGTGGTCGGGCTGTTCGCGTTCACCTATTGGAAGCTCGACGACTATCTGATCGCGCGATCCGACCGCATGATCACGACCCGGATCAACTTCATCGCCGATTTGCCGCCGGAGCGCCGCATCGGAGCGATTTCCGATCATCTCGAGCAGGATTCCAGAGGCGTGCAGTATGCGGGACTTTTCAATGATGCGGGCACCCGGCTTGCCGGCAACATCGACAGCTTGCCGCGCGCGCTCGACCTCGGCGGAGCGGCGCAGGGTGTGCGGCTCGACCTGATCGAGAAATCGGCGGTCCACGGACCGGTCATCAGGGTCGTGGGCAGGCGTCTCGAGAACGGCGATGTCCTCGTGATGGGACGGAACGTCGATGAGACGCACGAAATCTCGAGTGTCGTGGGGCAGGCGCTCGCGCTCGGCCTGCTGCCGGCGTTCTGCCTCTGTCTGCTGGCCGGAGCGTGGCTGAGTGTTCGCGCCCAGAGACGCGTGGAAGAGGTGAACCAGCGGGTGCAGCGGATCGTGGCCGGGGAGTTGCGTGAGCGGCTTCCGGAAGACAATTCCGACGATCCGTTCGCGCGACTGGCCAGGATCGTCAACGGTATGCTCGCGGAGATGGAGACCATGATCAACGCGCTTGCCGGTGTCGGCAACGATATCGCCCATGATCTCAGGACGCCGCTCACGCGCGCACGCCTGGCGCTGGAGCGCGGCCGAACGCATGCGACCACTTTGGAGCAGCTCCAGGAGGTCACGGACAAGGCAATGGCCGGAATCGATCAGTCGCTCGCGATCGTCACCGCCCTGCTACGCCTCACCGAGATCGAGAACAGCCGTCGCACCGCCGGTTTCGGTAACGTTGCGCTCGACGAGATCCTGCGCGAGGTGTGCGACGTCTATGAGCCCATCGCCGAAGACAAGGGCATCGGGCTTGGCGTCGTCATCGATCGCAATGTGCAGGTGTGGGGCGATCGGGACCTGTTGTTCGAAGCGATGGCCAATCTCGTGGACAATGCCGTCAAGTTCACGCCGCCCGGCGGCCAGGTGAGGCTCGAACTGGTGTCGGAAGACGACACTGCGCTCGTGCGCGTAAGTGACACCGGACCCGGCATCAGCACGCAGGAGCGCGAAGCGGTGCTGAGGCGATTCTATCGTTCCGACAAGATGCGCAATACGCCGGGGGTTGGGCTGGGACTGAGCCTGGTGGCTGCCATCGTCAAGCTGCATGGCTTTCGATTGATCATCGGTCCGGCTCCCGGCGGGCGGATCGAGATCCTTGCCTGGACCGGGAGGGCGAGCAAAGCCGCGGCATGCGGGTCCCGGACCCCAACTCTCGCAACCGTCAATCAGATGTGATGCCCCTCATGATGTGTGATGTTCTCGATGCCAGGACATGCCGAATGTCTGAAGGCGAATTCAGGTTTGTTACGCTCAATTCAGTGGCCTCCGCCTTCGCGGGCTTCCTAGAGTCCGCTCGCCGGTTTCGTATGTGGGAGTGACAGATGCAGATCCGCCACGAAGTAGTGAGGAATAGTGCCATGGCTGTCGCGGCCGGAGCACCATCGGCCCCTTTCCTCAGCGCCTATTCCGCGGCCATCAAGCGCTTTGAACTGCTTGAGCCCGGTCACGAGCAGCAGCTTGCACGCCGCTGGCAAGAGACGCGGGACCGCGGCGCTGTGAACGCGCTCGTCACGAGCCATCTCCGGCTCGCAGCCAAAGTGGCACGCGGCTACAAGGGGTACGGTCTGCCCTTGGCCGATGTGATCGCGGAGGCAAATCTCGGCCTCGTCATCGCGGCGTCACGTTTCGAACCCGGCCGCGGTGCGCGGTTCTCCACCTATGCGGTTTGGTGGATCAAGGCCTCGGTTCACGAATACATCCTGCGCTCGTGGTCCCTGGTCAGGATCGGTACGACGGCAGCGCAGAAGAAGCTGTTCTTCAAGCTCCGTAGCGAGATGAGGAAAGCCGCGGGCGGCGCGATGGCGGCGCTCACGCCCGATGTCGCCGAGACGATCGCGGAAAGGCTCGACGTCACGGCGCGTGAGGTGATCGAGATGGATTCCCGCCTGAACGGTGACATGTCGCTGAACGCGCGCGTTGGCGATGACGAGCAAGGAACCGAGTGGGAAGCGTTGCTGGTCGATCAGACGATCGACGCGGAGACGGTGCTCGCCGATCATGAGCAGACGGAGCGCCGTACCAATGCCTTGCGCGCTGCGCTGGGCATGCTGACGGCGCGCGAGCGTCATATTCTGGAGGCGAGGCGGCTGGCGGAATGCCCTGTTACGCTGGACCAGCTCGGATTCGAGCTTTCGATCTCCAGCGAACGGGTTCGGCAGATCGAGATCCGCGCCTTTGCCAAGGTCAGGCGAGCCGCCATTCTTGCGGTGCAGGATGCGGCACGCAAGCGCCCCGACGGCGTCTCGGGCTCACGGCCGCGGGAGCTCACCGCTCCATGAGCGATCGAGAAGCGGTGATGCCGGTACGAATGATGTCTGTCCTGCCGCGGAGCATCTGAATTCGTTTTCATTTGAACGGATGCCCTCCCGTCCTCATCTGCTCAATGATCCCGCGCAACTTGCTTCAGGCAGAATCACCATGGGAATTGTTCGCTTCGCGCTGCGGTTTCCGCACACGTTCTATGTGCTTGCGGCGCTGATCCTGTTCCTCGGCGGCATCGCGATCTGGTCGATGCCGACGGACATTTTTCCGGAGATCCGCATCCCCGTCGTCACGGTGGTGTGGAGCTACACGGGCCTGTCGACGCCTGAGATGGAGCAGCGCGTCAGCACTTACAGCCAGTATTCGATCAGCGCCAATGTCAGCGGCATCAAGAACATCGAGGCGCAAACCCTCAACGGCCTGTCGGTTCAGAAGATCTACTTCCAGCCGGACGTCAATCTCGACCTCGCGATTTCGCAGATCGTCTCGGCAACCAACGCCATCCGCGCCCTGATGCCGCCCGGCATTCAGCCGCCGATCATCGTGCAGTTCAATGCATCGAGCGTACCGGTGCTGCAGCTCAGCCTCGAGTCCAATAGTCTGAACGAGCAGCAATTATACGATTTCGGTATCTATCGTATCCGGCAGCAATTGGCGCCCGTTCCGGGCGTGACGCTGCCCACGCCTGCCGGCGGCAAGTACCGCCAGATCATGGTCGACATCGATCCGAACAAGCTCCTGTCGCGCGGGTTGACGCCGCTCGACATCGTCAACGCGGTGAACACCCAGAACCTGACGCTGCCCACCGGCACGACGAAAATCGGCGACACCCAGTACACCGTTCGAACCAACGCCACGCCGGCCTCGATCAAGGATCTCAACATGATCCCGGTCAAGTTCGTGAACGGGGCCACGATCTTCCTGAAGGATGTGGCCCAGGTTCGGGACGGCTCCCAGGTCCAGCAGAACATCGTGCGCGAGGACGGTCATCGCGCCGTCCTGCTCAGCGTGATCAAGAACGGAAATGCCTCGACGCTCGCCGTCGTCAACGGGGTGAAGAAGGCCTTGAGTTCGATTCGCGCGTCGGCTCCTGCAGGGATGAAGATCAACGAGCTGTTCGATCAGTCGGTCTTCGTCACCCATTCGGTCGATGGCGTGCTCCGCGAGGGCGCGATCGCGGCGGGCCTCACGGCGCTGATGATCTTGCTGTTTCTGGGATCGTGGCGATCGACACTGGTCGTCTTGATCTCGATCCCGCTGGCGATGCTGTCTTCGCTGGTCGTGCTGTACTGTCTCGGCGAGACCTTGAACACGATGACGCTCGGCGGGCTTGCACTCGCGGTCGGCATCCTGGTCGACGATTCCACGGTGACGATCGAGAACACGCACCGGCTCTGGACCGAGGAAGGCATGCCATTGGCTGATGCGACGCTGCACGGGGCGGCTGAAATCGCGGTGCCGACGCTCGTCTCCACGCTCGCCATCAGCTGTGTGTTCACCTCGGTCGTCTTTCTGGAAGGGCCGGCCAAATACCTCTTCACCCCGCTGGGTCTGGCGGTGGTGTTCGCGATGCTGGCGTCGTATGCGTTGTCGCGAACGCTGACGCCGATCACCATCGGCCTGCTGCTGAAGAGCGAACGGCGCCATGGCGAGGGCGGAAGCCCGTCGGGCATCTTCGGCCGCGCCTCGGCGATGTTCGAGCGCGGGTTCGAACGTCTGCGCAACGGTTACTCCGACCTGCTGTTGACGTTGCTTCGGCATCGCGTCGTTGTGCCGGTCGTCGCGGTCCTGGTGCTGGGGCTCGGGGCCACCATGTTCGTCTTTGTCGGCAGGGACTTCTATCCCCTGATCGACGGCGGCCAGATCCAGCTCCACGTTCGGGCGCCCGCGGGCACCCGCATCGAGAAGACGGAAGCGATCTTCCAGGCGGTCGAAGACAAGATCCGCGAAGTGATTCCGGAGCGGGACCGGGCGCTGATCGTCGACAATATCGGGCTTCCGGCGCGTCCCTACAATCTCGCATTCACCGACGGCTCGACGATCGGCGTGAACGACGGCATCATTCTCGTGTCGCTCAAGGACGGACACAAGCCGACCGCGGACTACGTCAGGAAACTGCGCCAGGTGCTGCCGGAGGCATTCCCGGAGGATACGTTCTATTTCCAGGCGGCCGACATCGTGACGCAGATCCTGAACTTCGGCCTTCCGGCGCAGATCGATGTCCGCACGGTTGGCTACGGCGCCAACAATCTGGCCGTGGCCAAGGAGCTGCAGAAGAGCCTCGCGGCGATCCCCGGGGTCGTCGATGCGCATCTGCAGCAGGAAGTCGATGCTCCGGCGTTCTATGCCGACATCGACCGCACCCGGGCTGCGCAGCTCGGGCTCAACGCCAGCACGGTGGCGACCAATATCAATGTCAGCCTCAGCTCGTCGGCTCAGGTCTCGCCGAACTTCTGGACCGATCCGACGTCGGGCATCCCGTATTATCTGGCCGTGCAGACGCCCGAATACAGGGCCAATTCGCTGAACGCACTGGGAAACACGCCGGTGTCGGCCTCGCTTGCCGCGAGCGGGCAGACGGTGCCCGGCCTCCTCAGCAATGTCGCGACGTTCAAGCGGGGGAGTGTCCCCACCAATTCGAACCAGGCCAACGTCCAGCCGGTGTTTGACGTCTATGCGAGCGTCCAGGGTCGCGATCTCGGCGGCGTCGCGGCCGATATCAACAAGGTCACCTCCACACTCCAGAAGCAGCTCCAGCCGGGTAATTCGATCCAGGTCCTGGGACAGATCCAGAGCATGAATCAGTCGTTCCGCAATCTCGGAATCGGCCTGCTGTTTGCCGCCATCCTGGTCTACCTGCTGATGGTCGTGAACTACCAGAACTTCGGCGATCCCTTCGTCGTCATCATGGCGCTGCCGGCGACCTTGTGCGGCATCGTGACGATGCTGTTCATCACCGGAACGACGCTGAACGTGCCTTCGCTGATGGGGGCGATCATGGCGGTCGGCGTGGCCTCCGCAAATTCGATCCTGCTCGTAACGTTCGCGCGTGATGAGCAATTGAAGGGACATTCCGCGTTCCAGGCGGCGCTGAGCGCGGGCCGCACCAGGATCCGGCCGGTCCTGATGACTGCTGCCGCGATGATCGTGGGCATGATCCCGATGGCGCTCGGAGGTCCGGGCGAGGAGCAGAACGCCGCGCTGGCGCGCGCGGTGATCGGCGGACTGCTGTTCGCAACCCCGACGACATTGCTGATCGTGCCGTACCTCTTTGCCATGCTGCGCAAAGGTAACGATGGCAAGCCTCACCACGGCGTATTCGAGGAGCAACCGGAATGAGCGACGTTCGTGTGCGCACCAATGACGAAGAGGCGAGGGACCCGCCCGATGCGGAGAGCCGCCGTATCGTCGAGCTCCCCGGCAAGGCCGCGCCGTCCGGACGCCGTTACGGCGGCGCGCTGCTCGGAGGAGGGATGCTTCTGCTGCTCGTGGGCGGTCTCGGCATTGGCGGCTGGCGGCACTATCAGGCGGCGCGTGAGGTCGCTGCAGTGGCGGAGCAGGTGAGAACCGCCATTCCGGAGGTGCGGGTGGCGGCGGTACGGCCCAGCGGGGATCTGATGAAGGTTACCTTGCCGGCGACGACGACCGCGTTCGAGGCAGCCAATATCTTCGCGCGGACCAGCGGCTATATCGAAAAGCGCTATGTGGATATCGGCGATCGCGTCAAGAAGGGCGATCTTCTCGCGGAAATCACGGCTCCGGAGCTCGACCAGCAGATCGCCCAGGCCCAGGCGACGCTGGCGCAAAACCAGGCCGCCTTGCAGCAGGCGCAAGCGAGCCGGGAGCTCGCCGACGTCACCAATGCGCGCGACAGCAATCTGGTCAAGCAAGGCTGGCTGACGGCACAGCAGGGGGACAACGATCGTCTCACGTTGCGCGCACAGCAGGCGGCCGTGGGCGTCGCCCAGTCGAACATCACGGCGCAGGAGGCCCAGATTCGAGTCCTCCAGCAGGAGAAGGCCTATCAGCGCGTGGTGGCGCCGTTCGACGGCGTCATCACACAGCGCAACGTGGATAATGGCAGCCTGGTGCAGGCCGGGTCGACCTTCATGTTCACGCTGATGCATTCCAACGTGATCCGAACCCAGGTCTTCGTACCGCAGGACGAAGCCTTCGGAGTCGCGCCGGGCGTCGACGCGGATATTCGCGTCCCCGAGATTCCGGGGCGGACGTTTCCGGGGAAAGTCACACGCATCGCAAGCGCATTGCAGCCGGGAAGCCGGACTCTGCTGACCGAGATCGACGTGCCCAATCCGGACGGTGCTTTGAGTCCCGGTATCTACTGCACGGTCGAGCTGTCGATCCCGCGCAAGACGCCGTCGGTGACAGTCTCGTCCGATGCGCTCGTCTTCGATCAAAACGGTCTTCATGTCGCGGTCGTGCGGAACGGCATCGTTCATCTGCAGCACGTCTCGATCGCACGGGACTTCGGCACCACGGTGGAAGTGCGCGAGGGGCTACAGCCCGGCGACCAGGTCGTGCTCAATCCGTCGGTGAACCTGGCGGAGGGCAGCAAGGTCACCATTCGCAAGGTCGAGGTTAGTTAGGAACATAGAGATGATCCGGATCGTGCTCGCAATAGCGATCGCCCTGCTGTTGGACTGCCCTTCGAGTGAGGCGCAGGTCTCAACGATGGGCACCACGGCGATGGATCTTCCGACCGTACCGGGTGCGATCGTGACGTCGCCGCTCAACAGTCCGGGTCCGTTTTCCGCAACAACCGAGCCTGGCGTTCCCGACACGACGCTGGCGCCTGTTCCGCTCGCCTCGGATCCGACGACGCCGGGTACGGTCGTCGTCTGCGCCACGCCGTCGACGTCCCCGGTGCCGGTGCCGGCGACCCCGATCGTATCGAGCATCGGCTCGACAGCGTCAGGCATCGGCGCTCCGCTATTGCCGGTGACAGGGCAAACTGGCAGCTCCACCGGAACGATTCCCGCAGCGGCACCGGCGGGAACGGGGGCGACGGTCGCATGCAGCTCGACGCCGGGAGGGCTCGCGACAAGCGCTGCGTCCCTGCCGCTCTCGATCCCGCAAGTGCCGTCCAGCCTCGCGCCCGGCACGATCCTGGCGGACACCAGCGCCGCCGGCGGCACTGGCATCGATCCAAATGCCGCCGTCATGCCGAGCCCGAACAGCACGGCCTGCGCGGAAGGCGTCTCTATGAACCTCGCAGCGCCTGCGACCGTGTTGCCGGCCAACGCTTCAGGCGCGGCGCCAACGCCGGGAGTGTCGCCGATCTTGCCGCCGGGATGCTGAGGCGCCGCCGCTACAGGACTCTCGTCGCACCGCGTGGGGAACGGGGGACGACACTTCGGCTGGCATCGCCTTGGCCGAACCAGCGCTTCACGTTGCCGGGCGTAGCTTCAAGACTTCGGCGTCGGGCGGCAGCATCGTTCCACCGTCCCGGTATTTCCAGTCCACCATCACGCCCTTGTTGCCCCGTACAGTGGTGCGGCCGACGAAGGTCCCCATGGTGCTCTGATGGTCGATGGAACGCCAAATCGCCGGGCCGAACGGCGTTTCGAAGCCGACGTTGCCAAAGCCGTCGGCCATGGCCTCGGTATCGAATCTCCCGAGCTTCGCGATCGGCGCCACGATGGAGCTGATCAAGGCGTGACCGACCACGGATCCCATCGTGGGAGCCTCGCCATATCGTGCGGAATAGGCCGAGACGAAAGCGTTGTTGGCGGGATCCAAAACCTCGGTCACCGGATAGCCGGTCACGATCCATCCTTCCGGTGCGTCCTGCCCGAGGGGAAGAAGGTATTCGGGTTCGCCGGTCGTGAACGACACGACGTGTCGCCCTTCGAACAGGCCACGATCATTGCCTTGCCGGACAAATCTGGCGAGATCGGGTCCAAACGTGACGTTGAGGATCGCTTCGGGCTTCTGCTGCGCGAGGGCGTTGACGACCACGCCGGCATCAATGGCACCCAGCGGCGGCCACTGACTGTTGATGAACTCGACGTCTGGACGGCGGCGGCTCAGAAGCTGCGTGAACCATCTTACGGCCGACTGCCCGTATTCGTAGTTCGGGGCAAT
This sequence comes from Bradyrhizobium japonicum USDA 6, assembly GCF_000284375.1. Lineage (NCBI taxonomy): Bacteria > Pseudomonadati > Pseudomonadota > Alphaproteobacteria > Hyphomicrobiales > Nitrobacteraceae > Bradyrhizobium > Bradyrhizobium japonicum. The sequence goes on along the minus strand of NC_017249.1, from coordinate 6,402,673 downwards.
CGTCGCCCACCGCGTCGCCTTCAATTGAGCTGCCTCCTCCACCAGCATGGCTGCCAGCATGTATGTCGAGGGGCGGAGCCGGTAACAATATCGATGTCCCTGCTCCCAAACGAGGGCGTCGGTGAGCGGTTCGCTCGCCACGAAGAGGATCCGGTTTTGCCGGGCGAAGTCGCTGATCGCCAGTCCGACATTCGACAGATATGCGCCTGCCAGAAGATCGACGTCATTCCGCCGCACCAGTTCTTCGGCGGCACGCAGCGCGACGCTCGGCTTGCCTTCGTCGTCCCGGCTGATGACCTGCAGCTCTCGCCCGAGGAGGCCCCCGCTCGCATTCAGCTGTTCGACCGCCAACTGCCAGCCGCGACGATAGGGCAGGGTAAACGCGGGCGCGCTGCTATAGGAGTTGATCTCGCCGATCCTGATCGGTCTCGTGCCCTGGGCGCGGATGATGCCGGGCGAAAACACCGACGCGCCAACGCCGCCTAAGACCTGTCGTCTGGAGATGCTCATCTGGTAGGATCCGGAGGATTGGGGGTGAGGGCTGGTCCAGCGCTGCAGGACATGCCGTCCCGGTCGATAGATCAGCAACCTAGTGGCAGGTGCAGGACGGGGCCCCGTCGTCGCCGCATGTCGAAATCGAGATGCCCGGACTTGCAGCGAGACCGCGCGCAAAGGCGAGCGCGGGAAGATCGACCTCCCGATCGAACAGAGCGCTGACCGGACCGACGAGATCAAGCGCGGTCTGCTGGCGGTCCGACGCCGCCATGATCCTTGCCCAGGCTGCCGCGACCTTCAGCTCGTAGAAGCGGCATTGCTGCTCTCTGGCAACGGACAGGCCCTCGGAGAACAGGACTTCCGAGCGGGACCGATCTGACGAGCCATCGGCAAGCAGGATCTCGCCCTTGATCCGCAGCAGATCAGCAAGGCACCATAATTGCTGGCCTTGCCGGGAGATGGTCAGGGCATCTTCCACGGCGGCCAGGGCCTGCGCAGTCTCGCCGACCGCGAACAGTCCTTCGGCGAGCGATCCGAGAAATTCGGGATTGCGCATCAGCCAGCCGTTCTCGGCCCGCGCTTTCAGTCCGCTGCGCAGCAGCTCTATTCCATCGTGATGTCTGCCTTGCAGGACGAGCAACTGCCCCTTCAGGCAGGACGTCCAGCTCGTCCAGAAAGCTATTCCCTCGCGCGTGACGAGCTCGAGGAGAGACGCGATCGCTTGATCGGCAGTGGCGACATCATGCGTCATCAGCGCAATGGGGCACACGGCGTTCCGGAGCGCGTAAGCGATCGCGAGCTTGTCCTTCTCACGCTGCGCCTCCTCGAGGCATTCCGCGGCCAGGGATCTGCTTTGGGCGATCTTTCCCTGGAGCAGCAGCACGCGGGCTAACATGGCCTTTGCTAGGACGCTCTGGTTGAGCAGGAACCACATCTGGTTCGTGCCGTCCTTCAATCCATGAGCCGAGTGGTTCAGGGAGAGGGTCAGTTCGCGTCGAGCTTCCTCCTGTGCGCCGTAAAAATGGGTGGCGGCGCCGATCAGGCGGCGGCCTACCGTCTCGTTGGCGGGGTTTCCCGTGCGAAGGGCGATCTCCAGATATCGCTCTCCGACATTCTTGGCCGCGTCGTATTGGCCCGAGTTGAGATTATAGCTCCACAGCGTCCAAACAGCCTTGAGCTGAAGCTCGAGATCGGACAGCTCTTCGCCGAGCGCAAGGCCGATGTTCAGGGCCGCTTTCATGCGATCCGCCGAGCCAGTCGTATTGAGAAGCGCGAACCCCAGCGCGACATAGAGCTGCGCCTTGAGCCTTGGATTGCAGGTCAGCTTCCCGTCGAGATGGGCGAGAGCGTGCTCGATCCGGGTCGAGCATTCCATGAAGGACAGCAGTTGCATCCACACCGGCACAAAGCCGGCCGTCAGTTCTACGCCGAGCGCGGCATCGCCGCCGGGTGCGAAGGCCCAGTCGAGCGCCGCATGCACGTTTCCAATTTCCTGGGCAAGGCGGGCGAGATCGTCGGAGGCGGGGGAGGCATCGCCCAGTGGCATGATGAGCTGCCTGAGAAAGCCTGCATGCCGCCTGCTGGCCTGCTCGCACAGCCCTGCTTCTGCCAGCTTCTCCAGGGCGTAAGCGCGGGTGGTCTCCAGCAGACGCCACCGCCCTTCGAAGGAGGGATCGAGCGAGACCAGCGATTTTCCGACCAGATTGAACAGTGTTTCGATGACGTCCGACCGGGACAACGCGTCGGCCATCATTGCAATGGCCGCATCGAGTGTGAACCCTGCCGGAAACACCGCGAGCCAGCACAACAGCCTTTGCTCGTCGGGCGACAACAGATCGTAGCTCCAGTCCAGCGTCGCTCGCAGGGTCTTGTGCCGCGGCAGTTGGTCCCTGCGGCCGCCGCTCAGCAACTCCATTCGCCTGTCCAGGCGAAGCAAGACGGTGTCAACCCCAAGATTCGCGGCCTGAGCCGCGGCAAATTCCAGCGCAAGCGGAATTCCGTCGAGCCGGCGACAGATGGCAGCCACTTTCAGCAGATCGTCCGCGCCCGGAGAGAAGTTCGCGCGTAGCGCCTGTGTGCGAGCGACGAAGAGCTGCACGGCGCTTGCCTGCAACAGCAAACCGGGATCACGCAAACCAGAGTCAGGAACCGACAGCGGCGGGATGGCCGCGACGTATTCGCCATCGATGCGGAGGCCTTCCCGACTGGTCGAAAGAATTGTGACATTCGGACAATAGCGAAGTGCAGCACTCGCGATCTGTGCAGCGACGTCGATGACATGCTCGCAATTGTCCAAGATGAGAAGCAGACGCCGTGACCCGATAGCCTGGGCGATGCAGGCGGCCGAAACCTCCTTGTCACTCAAGGCCAGCTTGAGCGCCCGCGCGGTGGTCGATGTCGCAAGTCCCGGATCATGCAAGGTCGCGAGCTCGACCAGCGCCACCGCACCATCGAATGATGATGCGACCAGGCGCGCAAGTTCGATGGCCAGCTTTGTTTTCCCGATGCCGCCCGGGCCGACCAAAGTCACGGCCCGATATGCGAACATAAGTTCGGCAATTTCGCTCAGGCAATCCTCGCGCCCGATGAGAGGAGCGCGCGTGTTCGGCAGGTTACTCGAAAAGGAGTCGACGGTAGGGACGGATACCGATGTCGCTGCGGGCTGATCCAAATGCCCGCTTCGCCAGGTCCCGGCGAGGGTATATCCACGGCCCGAGATTGTCTTGAGGAGATCGCGATCTTTGCCCAGCGCCTTGCGGACGGCGGAGATATGAACCTGGAGCGTGTTGTTTTCGACGGCCAGGCCTGACCAGACACTTCCGATCAAATCATCCTTGGTCACCAGGTGACCGGCGCAACTCGCCAGTTTCTCGAGAATCTCGAATGCGCGGCTTCCGATCGGGACCGTGATGTTGTCGCACTTCAGCTCTCTCCGCTGGCAATCGATAAGCCAGTTACCGAAAGAGTAGGTTCGTACGGCGGGCGAAGGCGACATAAGGGGGGTCCGTGGATCAACTTCACTGCCGCAATCTAGGAGAGTGACGAGACCCCCAAAGATCACCGCCCCTGCAAGATTCTGAAAGCGTCAGTATGCCCAGGTGTCCTACAGGGGAGGCCGTTGGGGTGTCAAGACGACCTTCTCAGTAGTCGGCCGTTCGCCATGGCTAGCTCGTTGCCTGCTACACGAGTTCGTGAGGACGAATGAGAGTGCCAAGATGGGAGAGCGGGCCGGAAGGAGCGTGCAGCACATCCCGACAGCAACACACGGCAGGGGATTTCGCGTCGCGACGGTTCAGAAGCTCGGCGGCCTGCCTGGTCTCTTCGATATCGAGCGGCCGAAGCGACACCTGTACACATCGCGAGCTGCAGGATATCGCGCGGTATCTCGATTGAAAGGATGGCACGACGCATCGCTTCGCCGGTGTCGGTATGTCGGCGAAGGAGCCTGAAGTTTCCTGATTTTGCGCCTCTTCACTCGCGATCGGGCCATAGCTTGCTACCTTACTCTGCGATCGATGCGCTTCGCCGGAATGGGGCATCATCGTTCGGATTATCCTTGCAAGAGTAAGATCATGTCTCAGCCATTATTATTGTCGCCACAACCGAAGCATGGCGACACCCAGGCGACCGCCACCGCGGACGACACAGATTTCCGCTCGGCCATGGCAATGGCGTCGATCGCGCCGCTTCCGAAGGTCATCGCCCCTGCCACCGTTTCGCGCGGGGACGATCTGTCCTCCCTTGATGCAACGACGATTGCCTTCGAGCGGCTCGGTCTGGTCATCGCGATCGAAGGGCAGCCACGGCGCAGCTCCAGCATATCACGGTGTAATCCGGCGCGCGACACCGGCTGGCTGCGCGTTGAAATCCCGTGGCAACGCGCGGTCATGACTGCACCTAGTTCTGTGACAACGGCGCCCATTTGTAATGACGATCCGGTTGTTCAGCGCCTGTCCGAAGCTCTCGTCTCGATGGAGCGATTGAAGGCCACCCATAGCGCCCTTTGCGTCGACGCCCTGCGATTTGCCGTCATTGCCCGGCTCCTTGCCTTGCGGTCCGAGGCGCAGCCGAGGTTCGACGAGCGAGCCCGCGTCGGCCAATGCACTTCTGAAAGGCCGGTCCAGGGATTGCAGAAGTGGCGGCTCAAGCGAGTGCTCGACTATATCGAGACTCACTTCCGCAAGAAAATCGTGCTGGCGGATCTTGCCGCGGCTGCGGGCCTGAGCCGGATGCATTTCGCCGCCCAGTTCCGCGCCGCGACGGGTTGCAGGCCGCACGAATATATCTTGCGGCACCGGATACAGCGTTCCAAGGATCTGCTGCGGGGCTGCGAGATGCCGATTGTTGAGGTCGCGCTCACAGTGGGTTTTCAAAGCCAGGCCCACTTCACGACGACGTTCAGGCGCTTCGCGGGTGACACGCCGAGTCGATGGCGAGATGCCGCTGCGGCTGGATTCGATCTTTGAAGCCCTTGCCTCGAGCGAGTAGGCCTACCCTCGTGGGGCCTGAGACGGCAATGGCGAGGTTGGTGGAGTCCGCGATGGAGCCGGCTTCGCCATCCATCATTGTACGCGGCAGATGCCGGGGCTACGCTATTGGGACGGATCAATGCGCCTCGGACATGGCTGGTCGGAAGAACGGGGCTTCATAGGGCCGCCATTCTTCCTCCAGTCACGTCCGTGAGACGGAAGCTCCCGAAGCGCCGAGATGAACCTCTTCAAGTCAGCGCTGACGATTGCCTTGCGGCAAGGGAGCTCGCTCCGGTTGGCGTGCTCAATAGCCCCACTTGGGCTCGCACGGAGGCCGACGCCAGGGGTCGCTCGCATACGCACCGACGTCGGGAGCGCGGACACAGTTGCGCTTGGAGGTCACCGGAACGGGCTGAACCGACGCATAGGCGTCGGCATTGGTCCGGCGCGCTTGGTTGTTGCCTTCGCGAGCCATCGCGGGGGAGGCGATCATGGCCGAAACCATCAGTCCGGCCGACAAGAGCTTCAGTGTAGTCATTGCACGTCTCCTTGACAAAGCGACGCCGGGAACGCCTCGGCTCGCCTGCCAGACATGTGTACGCATGTGTCGGATGAGCAGTGTCAATTGAACGATCACTTTCGCCTTTGCACGAAGTCGTCGCCCGCGCTTCATCTCGAAAGCGATTGCCCGCTAGTCGGGCGAAAGCGTTATCTGGTCCGCATGGCCATTCATGAGCGGACCGAACCATTCCCACGTCTCGCCGGTGAAGCGCATCATTTGGAATTGCTCGATCGGGCGAAAGTCCGTCGGCGATGTCTTGACCCGGACGCCGGGAATATAGGCTGCACCCTCGATATCGAGGTCCGTCGCCACCTGCATGATCCTCTCGCGCGTGAGATCGTCGCCACAGCGCCTCAGCACCTCAACGAGCGCGCTCGACATATTGAATGCCACCAGCGGGCCGCTTTCGGATCGATCTGCGTCCGGATAGTATTTCGCCATGAACGTGCGAAAGTGCTGCATGGCCGGGTATGAGTCCCACTGCGGGTCGGTCACGTCCATCTGGTACCCGGCACTCAAGACTCCCTTCGCGTTGTGCAGTCCTGCGAGCTTCAACACAGAGCCGACCGAAACCGAGACGTTCGTCATGATGTGGACGGGATGCCAGTCCAGCTCCGCGAGCTTCCTGATCGCCTGAGCCGCGAATTTTGGCGTGGCGACATTGATGAAAATGTCGGGGGCGGCCGCCTTGATCGCCACGATCTGCGAGTCGATTGTCGGTTCGCTGATTTCATATGGCAGGCTCGCAACCACCATTTGCGGGTACCTGTCTTGCAGCACGTCCTTCAGGCCAGCCAGATAATCACGTCCGAAGTCGTCGTTCTGGTAGAGGACGCCGATCCTGGCGCCAGGGTGATGCGTCAGGATATAGTCCGCGTAGATGCGTGCCTCGGTTCGGTAGCTCGGTAGCCAGCCGATCGTCCACGGAAAATGGACGGGATCAGCCCAGCGAGATGCTCCCGATATGGCGAACAATTGCGGCACGTGGCGATTGTTCATGTACCTTTGAATGGCGGCGTTGCTCGCGGTACCGAAGGGGGCGAAGATCGCGAGCACTTCGTCGTCCTCGACGAGCCGCCGTGCCTGCTCGACCGCTCGGGACGGATTGTAGCCATCGTCGTAGGAGATGAACTCGACTGTCCGGCCGTTGATGCCGCCATTGTCGTTGACCATGCGAAAATACGCACTCATCGTCCTGCCGATGATGCCGTAAGCCGATGCCGGGCCGCTATAGGGCATGATGTTGCCGATCCTGATCTCGGTGTCGCTCGCACCGGGATCATATCGCTGTTGCGCAGAGGCGCTGGCTGCGCCGGCCGCAGATATGACGGCGCCGATCGCTAGATTTCGCAGGCGCCTCGCAATGTCCGGACTCAAATGGCCACTTCCACCGGTGATCAAGCGATGCCTCCATAGCGCTGCTGGTCATCGTGCCTGCCGAGCGGCGGTATGGCGCCAAGGGAGAGCCTGCTCGTCCAACAGTCGATGGCTGGAGTGTAGCGCGGGACCCGCATCGAGCCGGATTACAGAAGCTGAAGAACTGTGAAGTTTTACAATGGTGTGCGTAGAATTGGCCCGTCATCGGCGCCCGATCTGCGGTGCCTTTGACGCCGTCCCGCCGTTGTCGCGAACAAACGTTCGGAACCGATGATATCGATTGAGGCTCCGGACCCGCGGGGGGCGCCGCATGGCGCGGTCGCACTCCGAGCCGGGTCACAGACGGACATGGTTACGCGGCAATTTACTTTTGCGTGTTGCCGCCGCTTATCGATACCCGTGGCGGTTGTAGATGTGGCCAGCTCCGAACACCCGAGCCGCGCCACCGGGCCGCTCGAGACCCATTCGTCCTGCCGGCGTCAATGCGCCGCCATTCAGCACGTGGCGATCAGGATACATTGATGCAAATGCGGCGGGCTCTTGATCGGCATAGGACCAGGCCGCCGAGGAGAAAGATGACGGGAATATCAGGCTGGGCGCGCGGTTACCAAGGTCTGATGCGTCCTCGAAGCCGAATCTGTCACGGTTGTCAGAGTTGCTCGCGCGATCGTGCGTGGTCGAATCGTGTGCGACGTCCAGTTCTAGGTGCAGGTCATACAACATGAGGAGTGTGAGCCATGAGACTGCTCTGGTTTCTCTGCGTCGTCGCCAGCCTTGCGCTCTCGGGCGTTGCATCTGCCCGCGGCGGCATGGGATCCCACATGTCGATGGAGAGCGGTGGCGCGCTCGGTACGAGCGCTGCTGCACCGGGAACGAACTCGCTTGGCACCGCGCTCCCGTCATCGGAGGGAGTTGGTCATCCGACGAAGGGACCGCTGCTCGGCTCGGATGCGGCCATCGACAAGGAGGACGCACGGGTCGAGAAGATGCTGGAAGGATCCATCTGTCGCGGCTGCTGACGCGCGAGCATTGCGATATTTGCGGCGAGTGTCTGGCGGCCTTGGTCGCCCGACACATTGTGTATTTTGAAAGCGTTGGTGATACGCTGGGCGTAAGATCAAGCAACCGCCTGGGGCTATGCCGATGATGGCCGAGCCAAACCAGCGCCCCGTCTACGCCTGCGCTGAATGGGAGATCGATCTTGCCAGACGCGAACTGCGCTCGATGGGAGAGTCCGTTCCTCTGGGCGGTCGTGCCTTTGAGATTCTTGCGGAATTGGCTCAGGCCGAAGGCGGGCTGGTCACCAAGAATGACCTGACGGAGCGTGTCTGGCGCGGCGTCTTCGTCGAGGAGAGTGCACTCCGGGTTCATATCGCGGCGATCCGGAAGGCCTTTGGTTCGGATCGTGACATGCTGGCGACAACAGTCGGCCGGGGCTATCGCCTGCTGGGTTCATGGCGGACCCGCCAGATGGATGCCCCGCTACAATCTGCCGCACCCCAGCCTCCGCCGTCGACCAACATTCCCAATGCATCATTCGTTCTCATCGGCCGCACCACCGCGCTCGCGCGTTTGTGGGAGCTTCTGTCGGCTTATCGCGTCGTGAGCCTCATCGGGCCTGGCGGGATTGGCAAGACGGCACTTGCACTACAAGCCGCCAGAACGCTGCCAGCCGGTTTTGCGGCCGACCGATTGCTAGTCGAATTGGCCTCGCTGCCCGATCCCAAGCTCGTGTGCTCGGCCGTCGCCAGCATGCTCGGCATCAAGCTCGAAGGAGAGGAGATCACCCCGGATTCCATAGCGCGCGCGATTGGCGCCAGGCAGTTGTTGCTCATTCTCGACAATTGCGAGCACGTGGTTGATACCGTGGCCCAACTGGCCGAGACGATCGTCAGCCACTGTCCTGGAACGACCATCCTGGCGACAAGTCGCGAAGCGCTGCGCATTGACGGCGAACAGGTCTATCGCGTTCCGCCCCTGGGTGTGCCGCCCGAAGTCCGGCTCGGGTCTGAGGCCGCATCGGCCTACACAGCGGTGGAATTGTTCACGACGAGAGCGAAGGCGCTGGGCTCCAGCTTCGCGCTCGACGAAGAGAATCTCGATGCCGTCGCAGCCATCTGCCGCCGGCTGGATGGCATCCCGCTCGCGATCGAGTTCGCGGCGGCACGCGCCGTGATGCTCAGTCCGCCGAAGATCGCGGCACTTCTCGACGACAGGTTCAAATTTCTGACGACCGGCCGCCGTACTGCGTTACCAAGGCAGCAAACGCTTCGTGCGACGCTCGACTGGAGCTATGATCTATTGCCGGACGCCGAGGCGCGAGTCCTGCGGCGGCTCGGGGTGTTTGCCGGAGAGTTTCTGCTCGATGCCGTGATCGCGGTCGCGAGCGAAGGGATGGGCGATGTCACCGCGGAGCTTGCCAATCTGGTGGCAAAGTCGCTCGTCCTTGCGGATATTCGCGGCGAGCGCCCGTACTATCGCCTGCTGGACACCACGCGCGCCTATGCGATGGAAAAGCTTCACGCCAGCGGCGAATTTCCGGGCGTAGCGCGCCGCCAGGCCGGATACTATTGCGGGTTCTTTGCGAATGCGGAAGCTGACAGCGAAGTGACGCCGCAGGCGGAGTGGCTCGGCTTCTATGGCCAGCACATCGACAACGTACGATCCAGCCTCGATTGGGCTTTCTCGCCCGGCGGAGATGCACAGATCGGAGTGGCGCTGACCGCAGGGGCCGTTCCGTTATGGGTACAATTGTCGCTCCTCGCCGAGTGCCGCGAGCGGACCGAACAGGCGTTGGCCAGCCTCGACGACAGCGCCGCGGGCGCATTGCGGCTCCGCATGCAGTTGTCGGCCGCGCTTGGCTGGTCACTGATGTACGGCGTCGGCAGGGCTCGGGAGGCCGGTCCAGCCTGGGCTGCGACCCTGCAGCTGGCCGAGCAGCTCGGCGACAGCGACTATCTCCTGCGCGCGCTGTGGGGGCTGTGCATCGATCAATTCAACAACGGCGAGTTCCGCAAGGCGTTGGAATTCGCGCACCGCTTCGCGGATATCGTGGCCGATTCCCAAAATTCGGTCGACCGGATGATGGGCGATCGGCTGCTCGCCACCACGCTGCACTACCTCGGTGACCAGCGGTTGGCGCATCATCACATTGGGCGGACCTTGTCTCGCCTTTCCGATCTGGCGGCGAAGCCGCAGGTGATCCGTTTCAGGTTCGACCTGCGAGCCTCGGCGCGCTATTTCCAGGCGCGCATCCTGTGGCTTCTCGGGTTGGCGGATCAGGCACTGAACGTCGTCGAGCGCAATGTCGAGGAGGGCCGTGCGAGTGGTCATGCCCTGACCTTCTGCAGCGTGCTTGGCCAGGGGGCCTGTCCGATTGCTTTCCTGGCCGGCGATCTCGATGCGGCGGAAGGCTATTGCACCATGTTGCTTGAGCATACCGAACGTCATCCGATCCGTCTGTGGAACGTGTGGGCGCGCGCCTTCAGGGGCATGGTGATGGCGCGACGCGGCGATGTCGCCGCCGGACTGACGTTGCTGCGCAAGGCGCTCGAGCTGGCGGGCGAGGCGCGCTTCCTGCCGCGCTTCCTGCTTCCACTCGGCGAACTGGCGGCATGTCTCGGAGAGGTCGGCGAAGTATCGTTGGGGCTCGCGACCGCGGATGAGGCGCTCGCGCGCTGTGAGGCGAGGGATGAGCGGTGGTACGCGGCCGAGCTCTGGCGCATCAAGGGCGAGTTGCTCCGGCATCCCGGCGAGCGTCGCTCGGCTATCGCCGCCGAGCAGTGCTTCGACAAGGCGTTCGAAGTGGCGCGTGGCCAAGGTGCGTTGTTCTGGGAGCTGAGGGCCGCGATCAGCCTGGCGCGGTTAAGGATGAGTCAGAGCCGTCCCGTCGATGCGCACCAAATCCTGGCTCTTGTGTACGGCCAATTCACCGAGGGTTTCGAGACCACGGATCTCAGGCTCGCGAGAGCGATGATGACGGAGTTTTCGACCTCATAGGACTGACGGACGGTGCTACAGGATGCCCCGGGGGCGGCGTCCGATACATGTCGTCGGACGCTGGTGCAGCCTCGGCGAGCGCCGCATCCCCCGTGCTCCAGAACATTGGCTTCGAAGTCCTATTGCCGGACCAAGAATGCGCCGGCCCGTCGACGCGGTCTTTCCACGCCGCGCGCTTCTATCCGGATTGCACGGCATCGCGGCCGGCCGCACGACCCGGCCCACAGAAGTTGCGATCACACCGCATGTCGCTGCGGGTTCGGCGCGCCCGTTGCGGAGCCATCAACTGGCGGCGAGCGAGCCCGAAGACGGAGACGCCAATTCGGCCAGCAATTCGCTGGCCGCTTTCAGGACGGGCGTATTGAACCCCTCGGTGAATCGTCCATAGACGGGCGCGAGCACGTCTCGCGCTTCACTGCGTCGGCCCCGCCGCTGCAATAGCCCTGCAAGACCGATTGCCGTGCGCAACTCAAAACCGAGCGCCCCCTGATGTCGGGCCAGGTCAAGTGACTGCGCCAGGCTCCGCTCCGCCTCCAGGTAGTCGGGATTGTCCTTGCGGATCAGCACTTCTGCCCTTGCCCGCAACATGTCCGGCATCTCCACCATGAAGTTGCGACGCCGGCCCCGGGCAATCGCCTGATCGAGGATGTCGAGTGCTTCATCTCCACGACCTGTCGCCGCGAGAGCTTCCGCGAGCGGCACGCAAAGTCCGGCCGCCGCGCCGTAGCGCTGGCTCTGCAGCTTCTTGACGGAGCCGTTCAGCATGGCCAGCCCGGTATCACTCTCGCCGCGGCCCAACAGCGCAATGCCCTTCATGGCGTCGCCGACCGTCTGGAGGGTGGCGAGATTGTGCTTGCGGGTCTCCACGAGGAGCCTGTCAATGTGCTCCTCGCACACCCCTACATCCCCGTTCCAAAGGAAAACGCCGAATGCCCAGGGCAGCGCTATGCACAATATGGTCGGATGGTTGATGGCGATCACATCGGAGATGGCTTGGCGCGCCGTTGCCGTGGCCTGATCCGGATGTCCCTCGAGCCACAAGATGCGGGCGAGGGTGATTTGAGGACGCCTCGGGTAATCGGATGTCAGGCCGCCACGGGAGTCGCCTTCCAGTCCCGGATGGGACAGCGCCGCTTCGACGTACGAGCGAGACGCGGCAACCTCGCCCAGATAGTGGCACGACGTGCCGAGCAACATGCGCATGCGCGCCACCCCGACGGAATCGCTGCTGGCGAGGGCAATCGCTTCGCCGCGCCTTGCGGTGGCCAGCGCATCGTCAAAATTGCCGACCAGCAATTGGAGCAGATGCAGTCGGCCAATCAGACGGATTTGGCCGGCGACATCGCCAATTGTCTCCGCCAGCCGGACGGCTCTGTCGAGATAGCCGATGCCCAATTCGTCGATTTGTCCCGTCAGCATCCGCGCCGACGCCAGCGCGGCGTGAAGTGCGAGGTCGTGCCTGATACTTCCGCCCGTCTCATGAAGCGCTTCGATTGCGCGCGTGACCCAGAGCTGGCATTCGGTGAAGAGCGACAGCTTGAAGAACAGGGGGATCGCTGCGGCAGCGAGGCCGACGCCGGTTCTGCGGTCGCCTCGATCCGAGAAGCACCACGCCAGCGCGCCGCGTATGTCGCCGAATTGATCGGCCATCGACGACAGGCCGTCATTCGGCTCGTCGGCCGTCTTTTCAAGCAAATCCCGAAAATAGGACGCGTGGCGTAGCGGCACGATTTCGGCGTCGGTGCTGGCGGCGAGCTTCTCCTGCGCGTAGGCCCGCGTCGCGTCCGCGAGCCTGTAGCGGATCGATTGCGAGCCCTGGTTCAAGGCAAGCATCGACTTGGCCACGAGGTTGTCGAGCGCAGCCATGGTCGTGTCGTCGCTGGTCGCATCGCTGCCGGCGATCGCTCGGGCGGCATCGGCGGTGAAGCTGCCCACGAACACGGATAGCTGGTTGAGAACCACCCGTTCGGGCCCGGACAGAAGATCGTAGCTCCACTCGATTGTTGCGCGAAGCGTCCGGTGCCGGGGCAGTGCCGTGCGTCGTCCTTCCCACAGCAGATTGAAGTGCTTGTCGAGGAGTTGGACCATGGCCTTGACGCCGTAGGCGGTCACATGGCCGGCGGTGAGCTCGATCGCGAGCGGGATGCCATTGAGCCGACAGCAGAGGTTGCCGACGTCCGACGCGTTCGCATCCGTCAATCCGAACCCACCCCCAGCTGCGGCCGCGCGCTCCACAAAGAGCTTTATGGAGGGGTAGGCAATCGCGCTCTCGGCCGTCAGAACGGCATTTTCCGGCGGGCTTGTCAGAGGCGAGAGGCGGTATGTGTGCTCGCCTTCGACCCGCAGCAGCTCCCGGCTCGTGGCCATGATGTGCAGCTGCGGTGCCTCCTGGTAGAGCCGCTCGGCCAGCGCCGCCGCGGCGTCGACGACATGCTCGCAGCAATCCAGAATGAGCAGCATCCGTCGGTCGCGCAGGAATGCCACAAGGTTGTTTGAGGGATCGTCCGACCGCGCCCGCAGTCCGAGCGAAGATGCTGCAATGGCCGGTACCAGAGCGGCATCGCGGGTCTCGCCGAGACTGACGAAGTGAACCTGGCCGGCGAATTCGGCGAGAAGGGCGTGGCCCGCGGAAATAGCGACCGTCGTCTTGCCGATGCCGCCCGGGCCGACGACCGTGATGAAACGCTGGGCTTTGAGCCTTTCCGATATATCCTGGATGGTTTGCTCGCGGCCCACCATCTGCCAGGGATGTGCCGGCAGGTTGTGCGCGCGAACAGGCTTGGTCGGTGCAGGTTGATTCTGCGGCGGGATCGCGGCCGAACCGACGAAACAATAACCCTGTCCCGAGACCGTGCTCTGATATTTGGCGCCGGCATTGCCGTCCCCGAGCGCCTTGCGGAGTGCTGCGATATGGACGCGCAGGCTGTTGTCATCGACGCTGGAGCCTGGCCATGTCCTGGCTATCAGATCGCCCTTGCTGACGACTTCGCCCGCATGCCGGATCAGTGTCAGCAGAAGGTCAAATGCGCGAGCCGACAGTTGGACCGGATTGCCATCTTTCTCGATCCGTCTCTGCGAGGCGTCCAGACGAAACGGCCCAAAGACGAAAATCTCTTGAGCGGAGCTCTCCTGGAGAGAGGGTCCGGTCGTGGCTGTTGTGGCGTTGCTCTGCCAGCGGTGGACCATTTGGAAATATCAAATCCGACGACCGACGCGTCGTACTCTATGACTTGAACTCGGGCCGAAACGTGTGACCGCGGTGGCAACTTAAAACGTAACATCCGGCAGTATCGCGGTAAAGGATCACCGATGGATGTCGCCGATCACTTTCGTCGGGGGGCAGGGGGCTCCGGGGAGAGCCCTGATCTTTCAGGAAACGACCGTCGATTGGGGAAATCTCCGCCGATTGATGATCTCATCGGATCAGCACCGGCTTGAGAAGATCCTCCAGGCCGATCCGGCGGAACAGTTCCGTGCGAGCGCGGTCGGCAACGGCGTCGACGGCTGCCGCCCCATCGTCATCCGGGCTGAAATGAACTTTCAGCGGACGTTGTCCGAACGGCATATTCACGACATTCGCAACTGTGCTTGCGACATCTTGCGGGCACGTGTCCTTCGGCGAAAGCTGTGCGAGTCCTGCAAGCGCGATTTCACTCACGTCGGCGGTCGGACCATCCGCGTATTCTTCCGCCCGAACAGTATCCTGCGGCCGACCGGAGCGGACATAGTGGCCGGGTCCGAGAGCGCTGGGGACGATGATGGTCGTCTCGACGCCCCAACGTGCGAGTTCGCCGGCGTAACTGAGCGCCAATGAATCAAGGGCGGCTTCCGTTGACGCACAGGCGCCGAGGAACGGAACCGAGCTGCCCCGCGCGCTGCTTGACGTGATCCATATCAGCAAGCCCTGACCCTGCTTGCGCAATTGTGGCAATGCCGCGCGATTGAGACGCTGTGCGATCAGGACGTTGGTATCGTAGAGCTCGGCAAGCTGTTCCGGCGTGAAGGCTTCTGCGGGTCCGTAAACGACTTGCCGGGCATTGTGCACGACCACGTCGAGGCGGCTGTTTTCGGCGATGATGGTCTCAACGGCCGAGGTCACTGAGGATTCCGAAGAGACGTCGAACTCGATCGTGCGGAGATCGGGGCCGGGCTGGCCGGGATTTGATCCAGCCTCCTCGATCCCTTGCGCAATAGGGCCACTCATTTCCCGGCTTGAAACGTAGACCGTGTGGCCTGCCTGCATCAGTTGCCGGCAGGTGGTTCGTCCGATGCTGTTTGCCGCACCCGTGACGATGATCACTTTGCTCATTCGATTCCCAATCGCATTCCAGCCTTTGCGGCGCTGGCGGCCCCGTCGCGACACGGTCCATCGTTCGGGAGTCGACCGCGGCCATCGTGCGAAGCGCATCTGGAATAGGGCGGGGCGCAGGGTGGGTCTTTTCGGGCATCACGATCGATTGTCAAATAGCACGAAAAATTTCGAGAATGCCCGAAGCCGGATCCGGGTCCGGCGAACGCGGAAGACAGCTCCGGCGTGCCTTCGCGAAATTGGCGGTGGGTTCGAAAAGATCGGGCCCTGGCCGCCGGCTACAAGGAAGCTGCGTCGGTCGAAAGAGCGTCGCGCGCACCCGATCGCCGGCGGTCTGCGCATCGCAAAGGAGACCGGATGAATCAAGGCAAGCTACCACGTTCGGGGCTTGGGTCCCTCGTCCTGATTGCGGCCGTGGTGGGCGGCGGCGCGGTTGCCTTCGCATACACTGCGGGATGGCTCTCGTCGGGGCGTCTGACGCCGGAACGGATGATCGCTGCGCTGACGCCTCCGAGCGGCCCGCCGCTCGGGCATCGGCGAAATCATGCCAAGGGAATCTGCTTCACCGGGACGTTTGAGGCGAATGGAAACGGTGCGGAGCTCTCGAAGGCAAAGGTCTTCGCGCAGGGGCACTATCCGGCCTTGGGCCGTTTCAATCTCGGCACGGCCGATCCGAACGCGGTCGATGCGACCGTGCGCGTCCGCGGCCTCGGATTGCAGATCACGACGGCAGACGGCGAAGAGTGGCGCATGGCGATGATCAACCCGCCGTTCTTTGCGGTTTCCACGCCGCAAGCATTTCACGATCTGCTGATCGCATCCGGCAAGAAGGATCCGGAGGCGATGAAGGCGTTCATTCAGGCCAACCCGGAATTCGGCCCCTTCGCGGCTTGGGCCAAGACGGCGCCCTGGACCACGAGCTATGCCGAGGATTTCTACAACGGCCTCAACAGCTTCATCTTCACGGACGCGAAGGGCGGCGAGCGGGCGGTGCGATGGTCGCTGGTGCCGATGGCGAAGGGCGTGCCGGTCTCGCAAGCCGATCTTGAAAAACGCGGCCCGGATTTTCTCGAGCAGGAGATCGTGGAGCGGGTCCGCACGGCCGGCCCGCAACGCTGGACCATGGTCACGACCGTCGCCGATCCCGGTGATCCGACCGCGGACCCGAGCAAGGCCTGGCCGGAGAACCGTCGCAAGGTGGAGGTCGGAACGCTGATCGTGCAGCGGATCGAGCCGGAGCGCGATGGACCATGCCGCGACATCAATTTCGATCCGACCGTCCTGCCGCAGGGAATCCGGGTGTCGGACGATCCGTTCCCGGCGGCACGCTCATCGGTCTACCGCAAATCCTACGATCTGCGCGCGGCCGAAGCCAGGGACTACCCGCGAACCGAGGCCGCCAAGCCATGACCAGCGCTCCTCATCGTTTTGCCCTGATCCAGCGCGTTCTGCACTGGCTGATGGCGGTCTGCATCCTCGCCATGCTGTTCATTGGCGTCGGCATGGTCTCCACCGTAGCGCCGAAATATCTGCCGCTCATCCTGGTCCACAAGACGATCGGCGTCATTCTGCTGGTCCTCGTTCTGATCAGGCTGGCGTTCCGACTGCATTACGGTGCGCCGCCATTGCCGGCCGATCTTTCGAGACCCATGAAGTTTGGAGCAAGATTGTCGCATCAGCTCCTGTATGGCCTCATGATCGTCATGCCGTTGCTCGGTCTCGGCATGCTCTGGGCTGCGGCCTATCCGGTCGTCCTGTATGGCGGGATCCGAATTCCCGCGCTGCTGCCGCAGAGCGACCTGATGCACACGCTGCTCTGGAATGCCCACGTCTATCTGGGTTTCGCGTTCTTTGCCCTCGTGCTGCTGCATCTGGCGGCGGGGCTGTTCCACGCATTGATCCGTCGCGATGGCGTATTCGCATCAATGTCGCTTCTATCGCTGCGGGACAGGGTGACCCAAACGAAATGAACCTGCTGCGCGCCGGCGGGCGCCCCTCGCAGGCGTGCGATCCAAAAAGGACCTTTCGCGCTGGAAAGATTCCTCGCGCACCGAGCAGTAGATGTTTCCAACCTCCAACAAGGATGCCGACCATGACCAAAGCAGACCTCCAAAGCCCGACGGATCTCGGAGCGAATGCGAACCGGGACGTTCCAGCCGCGCTGAGAGCGCTGCTTGCCGACGTCTTTGCGCTCTACCTGAAGACCAAGAACTTCCACTGGCACGTGTCGGGCAGCCACTTTCGCGACTACCACCTTATGCTTGACGAGCAGGCCGACCAGATCTTCGCCATGACTGACGACATCGCCGAACGCGCACGCAAGATCGGCGGCACGACGCTACGCTCGATCGGCCATATCTCGCGCGAGCAGCGCATTCTCGACAATGATGCCGACTATGTCGACCCGCAGGATATGCTCGCCGAGCTGCGCAGCGACAACCAGCAGCTGACGCGGGAAATGCGCCGGGTCCACGAGCTCTGCGACGAATACGGCGATGTCGCCACCGCGAGCGTCCTGGAAAACTGGATCGACGAAACGGAACGCCGCATCTGGTTCCTCTACGAGACCGGCCGAAGCGGCCAGAACTCGTAAGTGCAAAGCACGCCATTGGGCCGGGAGGCGGGTGAAGGATGAGCAGCCTCTCGGAACTCCTGCCGGATGGCGGCGTCAAGGCGGAGCGCCTGCTGCTGCGTGAGCTCGCGCATCGGATCGACGACGAGCTCGCCTCGGCCATTGATCTGGTGGCGCAGGCGGCTGATCGTTGCGACGGCATCGAAGCGAGGGCGACCCTCGCTTCCGTGCAGGATCGGCTGGAAGGTCACGCGCAACTTCACCATGCGCTGCAAATGCCGCAGTTCACCACCACCGTCGATCTGGCGGCCTATCTTAAGCAATTGTGCCGCTCGATCAGCCGCTCGAGCCTCGAAGACAAGGGTATTGCGCTCTCGCTGCTGCTGCATCCGCTGCAGATGAGCTCTGAGCGCTGCTGGCTGCTGGGGATAATCGTCTTCGAACTGATCACCGGTGCGGTGCGCCACGTGTCCCACTGCGGAGCAGGCGCCGTTCGTCTCGAAGTGTGGCTCACGGCGACGTCGGTTGCGTGCAGCATCACGGACAACGGCTCGTCTGACGAAAGTCGGTACCGGGAAGAGAACCGCTCCATCGTCGAGACGCTTGCGGCGCGTCTGCACGGGACCGTCGACGTCCGCGGCGGCCCCGACGGGTTCAGAACCGTCGTGACCATCCCGCGCTAGTCGCGAATCTCGCGCAACGATCCGTATCGTGCGGATCAAATAATATCGCTGCGTCCTCGAAAGATGACTTGGGACAGATCTCGATACGCTTGCCCTATTCATGATCTGCGGATCGGTTGTGCGAACAAGGGTCAAGCCATGACGGACATGTCGAACTCGAAGGCCTCGCTCGGATGGGCCATTCACGCCATCACCGGAAAATGGGGCTGGTTCGTTGCGCTGGGTGTCGGCGAACTGATCCTCGGCGGTGTTGCATCTGCCAATCTGATGGCGGCGACCCTCGCGTCCGTACTGGTGATCGGCGCCACCATGGCGGTCGCCGGCATTTTCCAGATCGTGCACGCGTTTTCAGTGCGCGGCTTGCGGGGGTTCCTGCTTTGGCTGCTGGCCGGGATCGTCTATGCGGCCGCCGGGGCCATCATACTCTACGATCCGATCCTGGCTTCGTTCACGCTGTCTCTCGCAGTGTGCGCCTTCCTGGTCGTAGCCGGGGTGATAAGGATCTGGGCCGGGTTCCATATCCGGCCGGCCGCGGGCTGGCGTTGGATCGTGGCTGCGGGCGTCCTGACCTTCTGCGTCGGTGTCATGCTGGTTGCGGCTTGGCCCGCCATCGGTTTGTGGCTGCTTGGTGTGATGCTGGTCGTCGACCTAATCTTCCAGGGTTGGGGATTCATCGCATTCGGGATCGCGCTCAAGACCCGCGCGTCGCGCCATTCGTCCCAGCCGGCGACGGTATGAGTCATGGCGAAAGGCTCGACATTCACCCGGCATTGGGAGATTGCCTGGCGCGGCGGTCAGACCAAGTCGACCTCGCGGCTGGTTGCCGAGGAGACCGCGATCGCGCTCACCTATAACGGCTCGACCCAGGCGGTGATGATGGGCACGCCGGGAGATCTGGAGGATTTCGGCATCGGCTTCAGCCTCACCGAGGCCATCGTCGAACGCGTGAGCGAGATCAGCAGCATCGAGCTGATCCCCAACGATCTCGGCGTCGAGGTTCGGATGTGGCTCGATGGCGACCGCGCGGCATCCTTGGCCGCACGGCGCCGAACCATCAGCGGCCCCGTTGGCTGCGGGCTATGCGGCATCGAGAGCCTCGAACAGGCTCGCCGTGCGCCGGCGCGGGTGAAGGGCCGGGGCATCGTTTTTCACGCGCGCGACCTGCTGGGCGCCATGCAGGCCCTTTCTCCGCGCCAAATTCTGAATCAGCAAACGCGGGCCGTCCACGCGGCGGCCTTCTGGCATCCGCGGGCCGGCATCGGCCTGGTCAGAGAGGACGTCGGCCGGCACAATGCGCTCGACAAGCTCGCCGGCGCGATCGTACGCGAGGGGAGATCGGCGTGCGATGGCGCCGTGCTGCTGACGAGCCGCGTTTCGGTCGAGATGGTGCAGAAAGCGGCGATGCTCGGCGCACCGGTCATCGTGGCCGTATCCGCACCCACCGCACTCGCGATCAAGGCCGCGGATGAAGCGGGGATCACGCTGCTGGCGATCGCGCGCGATGACGGATACGGCGTATTCACGCACCCGCGTCGCGTTCTGCTGCCGGACGAGGCCGCAACGCACGCCGGCGGCTGATCTCGCGGGCGGGCGCACATGGCGATGCAAGCCGTATCTCCGGAACCGGTCGCCGAGGCGGCGCGCGTCGTCCATGCTCCGGAGCGATCGGTTCTCGTGGCGTCTCTTCTGAGCATGACGGGCGGCTTTCTCGACGCCTTTACATGGCTCTCGCTCGGCGGCGTGTTCGCAAGCTCGCAAACCGGCAATGTCATTTTCCTCGGCATCGACGCCATGTCCGGGCAATGGCGGCAGGCAACCCATCATCTTCTTCCGCTTGCCGCCTTTCTGCTCGGCGCATCGCTGGCAATCCGCCTCAAGTCGCCGCTGCTCTGCCTCGCCGGAGAGATCGTCTGCCTGGTCGCAGTGTTGCTGTTGTTTCATCGGATTCCGGACATGATCACGATCCTCGGAATCTCCTTCGGCGCAGCGCTGCAATCGGCCAGCTTCAGGCAGGTCGAGCGCTGGACATATCTCACCGTCACCGTCACCGGCAACATGCTCCGTGCCCTCGATCAATCAGTTGCGTCCGATCGCGATGCGGCGCGCGGCACCGTGATCATGCTTCTGGTCTGCCTGATGTTCCTGTCGGGGGCCGCCATCGGGGCCTGCGTGACGAAATGGCTGAACGCCTGGAGCCTTGTCTTGCCGATCGCATCGTCGGTGTGCGTTCTTTGGCTCTGCCGGCCACAGCTGCGAAACTGAACCGTCGATCCAGGTCCCGTGATTTCGCTCGTTGACGGTGCGGAGCGCGCACCATGCCATTCGGCAAAAGGACGTTCATTCAAGGAAGCGTGCCCGTCATGCGGTGCCTACACTTTCCCACAGCGCCAAGATGGCGTTTCGACGTCAACTGCCAAGAGGCACGGATGAGCCACCTTCGCAAAGAGACGGACAGCCTGGGTGAAGTGGACGTTGCCGCGGACAAGCTCTGGGGGGCGCAGACGCAACGTTCGCTCGAGCATTTCAGCATCGGCAAGGACCTGATGCCGCGCGAAATGATCCAGTCCTACGCGATCCTGAAAAAAGCAGCCGCGAACGCCAATTGCGCCGGAGGCCGTCTCGACGGCAAGCTCCACAAGCTGATTGCGCATGTCTGCGACGAGATCCTCTCCGGCCAGCATCAGGAGATGTTTCCGCTTCACGTCTGGATGACCGGCAGTGGAACGCAGTTCAACATGAACGTGAACGAGGTGATTTCGAACCGATGCTGCCAGCTCGCGGGCACGCCGCTCGGGAGCAAGCACCCGGTTCACCCGAACGATCACGTCAATATGTCGCAATCGTCAAACGACAGCTTTCCCTCGGCCATGTACATCGCAGCCGCGATGAACGTAACCCAGCGGCTCGTTCCCGCGGTCGAGGCGTTGCACGACGCAATCGCGGCAAAATCGAGCCAGTGGGACGACGTCGTCAAGATCGGCCGAACCCACATGCAGGACGCGACGCCCCTGACGCTCGGGCAGGAATGGTCAGGCTACGCCGGAATGCTCGCCGACGATCTGGCGCGCATCGACGACGCGCTCAAGGGCGTCGTCCGGCTCGCCCTGGGCGGCACGGCCGTCGGCACCGGCATCAATGCCGCGCCGGGCTTCGCCGAGGCCGTCGCCGCGGAAATCGCGCGGCTGACTGGGCTGCCCTTCGTCAGCGCACCGAACAAGTTTGCCGTCCAGGGTGCGCATGATGCGCTGGTGCAGCTATCCGGCACGCTCCGCACGCTCGCGGGGTCGCTCTACAAGATCGCGAACGACATCCGTCTGATGTCCTGCGGCCCGCGCGCGGGCTTCGCCGAATTGCTGATTCCCGAGAACGAGCCGGGTTCGTCGATCATGCCGGGCAAGGTCAACCCGACGCAGGCCGAAGCGCTGACGATGATCGCCGTGCAGGTGATGGCGAACGACGTCGCCGTCGGGTTCGGCGGAGCTGGCGGCTATCTGGAAATGAACGTCTACAAGCCGCTGATCATCCACAACCTCGCGCAGTCCATCACCATCCTGACCGATGGTTGCACCAACTTCCGCACCTTCCTCGTCGAGGGCACCGAGCCGAACCACAAGAAGATCAAGGAGTATGTCGAGAGATCGCTGATGCTCGTGACGGCGCTGGCGCCCGTGATCGGCTACGACAGGGCGTCGCGGATCGCGCACTATGCGATGGACAACGATCTCACGCTGAAGTCGGCGGCGCTCAAGCTCGGTTTCGTGACCGAGCCGGAGTTCGACCGCATCGTGGATCCCGCCAAGATGGTCAAGCCCTATGTGGCCGAGATCAAGGTGCCGCTCTCGATCGGCGCGAGCGCCGGCTGAAGAGGGGCGTCGACAATGATCCGGTGCGTCAGACAGGCGACGCATCCACTATGCAAGGAGAGATCCGATGATCCGCTGTGTGCGTCTATGGACCGGAGAGGACAACAACTCGCATTTCGAGGAAGGCGTCCTCGAGCTGGAGCCGGGGCAGCGCGGCGACTTCCTGACCGGAAAGATCGATGCCGTCAGCGTCTCCTTTCAGGAAACGGAATCGGGCGGTGCGTTCGCTTGGCACACCGCGCCGATCCGGCAGCTGGTGATCACGCTGAGCGGAACGCTCGATTTCCAGACGCGTGACGGCCACCACTTCCTGCTCCACCCCGGCAACGTCCTGCTGGCCGAAGACACCGCCGGTTCGGGGCATAGCTGGAAATTGACCGACGATTCGTCCTGGCGCCGTGCCTACGTGATCCTGCGGCCGGGAGCGGACGTACCGTTCCGCGCCAAGACGCGGCAATCGGCCCGGGCCTGATCGAACCATCCAAAGCAGCAACACCCGACCAAGGAAAAAGCCATGTCAGCAGCTTCCGACCGCGAAACCGATGTCGTCCTCATTGGCGCCGGCATCATGAGCGCGACCCTCGGCGTCTTTCTCAAGGAGCTCGAGCCCTCTCTGTCGATCCAGATGCATGAGATTCTCGGGGATTGCGCGCAGGAAAGCTCCGACTCCTGGAACAATGCCGGCACCGGCCACGCGGCGAACTGCGAGATGAACTACACGCCGCAGCGGCCCGACGGCAGCATCGACATCTCCAAGGCGCTCCAGGTCAACGTGGAGTTCGATCTGTCCCGGCAGTTCTGGTCCTACCTGATCGGGCGCGGAGCGATCGCGGATCCGCGAGCGTTCATCCATCCGGTGCCGCACATGAGCTTCGTGCACGGCGCGGAGAACGTCGAATTTCTCCGGAAGCGGTTCAAGGCGATGTCGGCCCATCATTGCTATGAGGGCATGGAGCATACCGAGGATCCCAGCAAGATTGCCGAATGGGCGCCGCTGGTGATGGACGGACGAGGAGGCGACGAGCCGGTTGCCGCAACGCGGATCGTCACCGGCACCGACGTCGACTACGGCTCGTTGACGCATCTGCTGGTCAAGCATCTGGTCAGCCAGCCGGGCTGCGCGGTCCACTACAACAGCTGCGTCACCGGTCTTGACCGGGAGCAGGGCGGCCGGTGGCGCGTCGAAGTGCGGGACACCGCGAGCGGCGAAACGCGGTCGGTCCGCGCAAAATTCGTCTTCATCGGTGCCGGCGGCGGTGCGCTGCCGCTGCTGGAGAAATCCGGCATCCCGGAGGGGCGCGGCTATGGCGGCTTCCCGGTCAGCGGGATCTGGCTGCGCTGCGATGATCCCGAGATCAACAAGCGTCACCATGCCAAGGTCTACGGCAAGGCCGCGGTCGGCTCGCCGCCGATGTCGGTGCCGCATCTCGATACGCGGGTGATCGGCGGCCAGCACTCGTTGTTGTTCGGTCCCTATGCCGGCTTCTCGAGCAAATTCCTCAAGCACGGCTCGCTGCTGGATCTCTTCGAATCGATTCGTCCCGCCAACGTCGAGCCGCTGCTTTCGGTGGCGCGCGACAATTTCGACCTCACCGAATACCTGGTCGGGCAGGTGCTGCAATCCGAGGGACACCGGCTGGCCGCGCTCGACGAATATTTCCCGAAGGCCGACCCGAAGGACTGGAGGCTGCAGGTCGCGGGCCAACGCGTCCAGATCATCAAGCCCGATGTCACGCGTGGCGGGTTGCTCGAGTTCGGGACCGAGCTCGTCGGCGCGGACGACCATTCGCTGGTGGCCCTGCTCGGCGCCTCGCCGGGCGCCTCTACGGCGGCGTTCATCGCCATCAGCGTGCTGGAGAAGTGCTTCGCCGGCGAGCTGACGGCAAGCGCCTGGCTGCTCAAGCTGAAGCAGATCATCCCGTCCTATGGCGTGTCGCTGATCGACGATGCGGATTTCTGTCGCCAGATTCGTGCAGCGACCGCTGCTGTCCTCAAGGTCGACAACATTCCGCCGCCGGCCGCACGCGCTCAGGCCGCCGCGAAGCGGGCGTGAACCAACGGGAGAATGTCCATGGACCCGATGGCGCTCCTTCTGTCGCGGCTGCAATTCGCTTTCACCATCTCGTTCCACATCATCTTCCCGGCGTTCACGATCGGGCTTGCCGCCTGGCTCACCGTGCTCGAAGCGATGCACCAGTACAGTGGCAAGCCCGTCTACCGGACCTTATTCGAGTTCTGGCTGAAGATCTTCGGCGTGGCGTTCGGCATGGGTGTCGTGTCGGGCGTGGTGATGGCGTTTCAGTTCGGAACGAACTGGAGCGTGCTCTCGAAGATGTCGGGTCCGATCCAGGGCCCGCTGCTCTCCTACGAGACGTTCACCGCCTTCATGCTGGAGGCGGGCTTTTTCGGCATCCTCATCTTCGGCCGGCCCCGGGTGCCGCCGTGGTTCTACCTGTTCTCGACGGCGATGGTCGCGCTCGGGACGACGCTTTCGGCGTTCTGGATCATGGTCAACAACAGCTGGATGCAGGTGCCGACCGGCTACGTCCTGCAGAACGACCAGTTCGTGCCTGATGACTGGACGCAGATCATCTTCAATCGCGTGGTCTGGGTCCGGTTTCCACATATGCTGCTCGCGTCCTACCTGACCGGCGCGTTCTGCGTGGCGGCAACCGGCGCGTGGTATCTGCTGCGGCGGACCTATCGTCCCGAAGCCCATGTCATGCTGCGGATGGGCCTTGCGCTTGCAGCGGTGCTGCTGCCGGTCCAGCTCTTCATCGGGCATCTCGTCGGCGACTATGTCCACGACTACCAGCCAGCCAAGTTCGCCGCGATCGAGGCGCGCTGGCATGACGAGCAACCGGCCTCCGAGGTGCTGATCGCGATCCCGGATTCGAGCACCGAATCGAACAAATACGCGATATCGATTCCTGTGCTCGGGAGCATCATCGGCAGTTTGAGCCTGACGTCGAAGGAGGTCGGCCTCACCAGTTTCGCGCCGCAGGACCGGCCGCCGGTGCTGATCCCGTTCTTTGCCTTCCGCATCATGGTCGGCTGCGGCTTGGTGATGCTGGGGCTGGCCTGGCTCGGGACCTGGCTCGGCTTCAAGCATCGGCTCGATCGGAACCGCCTGCTGCTGTGGGGCATCTTCCTCAGCTTCCCGCTGCCGTGGGTCGCGATCCTCACCGGCTGGTACACCGCGGAAGTGGGGCGCCAGCCATGGACGGTCTATGGCGTGTTGCGGACTGCGGACGCCGTGACGCCGTTCCTGACTGCGTCGGCTGCGATGACTTCCTTGATCCTGTTCGTCGCGGTCTACGCCTTCATCTTCTCGTTCGGGACGTACTACATCTATCGGCTGCTGCGTGCCGGCCCGCCGGGACTCGGTGGCAAGCCGCTCCACGTTCCCGTGCCCAATCGGCCGATGTCGCTCGCCGATCAGGCCCCGGCCGCACGCAGCTATCTCGGGGCGGGAGAATAGCCATGGTGATGTACTGGGTTGCCCTTCTTGCCATCAGCATCCTGATCTATCTCCTCCTCGACGGGTTCGATCTTGGCATCGGTATGCTGTTCGGCGCGGCCAGCGGCGAGTCGCAACGGGATGCCATGCTGAGCACGGTCGCTCCGGTCTGGGACGGCAATGAAACCTGGCTGATCGTCACGGGCGTGATCATGTGGGGCTCGTTTCCCGTGGTCTACGCCATGGTGATGTCGGCGTTCTATATCCCTGTTGTCGTGATGCTGCTCGGATTGATCCTGCGCGGCGTGGCGTTCGAGTTTCGCGGCAAGGCGCTCAGTTCGCGCTGGGTCTGGGACGTCAGCTTCGTCGCGGGCTCGTTTGCCGCCAGCTTCATGCAGGGCGCGATGGTCGGCGCTCTGGTCGAAGGACTCCAGTTCTCCAACGGCGATTATACCGGCGGAACGCTCGGCTGGCTGACCGCCTTTTCCGCCCTGTGCGGGATCGGGCTCTGCTTCGGTTATTCGCTGCTTGGCGCCTGCTGGCTGGTGAGGAAGTGCGACGGTCCCGTTCGGGATGCCGCACGGCGCCAGATCCCGCCGTTGGCGATCGGCGTCCTGGTCTTCCTGGTCATCGTCTTTGCGTATGCGCTTGTCGAACATCTTCCGATTCTGCAGCGCTGGACCGACCGGCCCTACCTTTTCGTGTTTCCCGTGATCGGTGCCGGTGCGGCCGCGATGCTGGCCAAGAGCATCCTGCGCCATGACGACTATTGGCCGTTCCATATGGTCGCCCTGATCTTCGTCGCGGCTTTCGCCACGCTGGCCTTGTCGTTCTGGCCCTACATGATTCCGTTCGTCGTCACGATCGACGAGGCCGCGGCGCCTCATGCAAGTCTCGCATTCATGTTCTGGGGGGCCGGCCTGTTCGTATTCCCGCTGATGCTGCTCTATGTGGCGATCGGCTATCGCGTGTTCCGCGGCAAGGCGGCCCCTGCTGCCGATCACTACTGACGGCCGCGCGCTCGAAGTTGCCGTGAGCTGTCACGGATAAAAAGAAAGGCGCCGATTTCGGCGCCTTTCTCGTTCAGAATTCCTGCGGGCCTGGTTCAGGATTTAGGCATGACGCCGGGGGCGTTGTCCGGCCATTGCGCGATCAACTTCTCGTCGATGTTGAAATGCTGGGCGACCAGCTCGGGTGGCGTGTGCGTTAGCCAGTAGGAGAGCGACACCTCCTCGTAGCGGGGCGCGCGAAACACGCCGACGAACTGCAATTCGGTGTCGCCGACGTTCTCGACATAGTGGCCGAGATTGCGCCGGACATAGCCGATGTCGCCTGCCGCGAAGTCCGTCGTCAGCGCATTGGGGCCGGTGTCGAACACCGTCATCCGCGCCTTGCCCTTGATATAGTACTGCCACTCGTCGGCATTCGGATGCCAGTGCATCTCCCTGACAGCCCCCGGCGGCATCGACACCAGCGCCGCAGCGACGGTGGTGGCAACCTTGAAGGTGGTGCTGTCGGCGACGCGGATGCTGCCGGCGGAGCTCTCCTTCACCGGGGCCGAGCCGCCGAGCGAGTGGACGAAGGGGTAGGGCGGCGCTTCGGCGTGCTTTGCGACGGCTGCGCGATCGGCGGCGAGATCGCCGGGCACCTTCCCCTGGAAGATCCAGCGGTTATGCAGCGGGATCTTGGCGAACGCGTCGGCCGGAACGCCGAAGTTCTTCGCCAGCACCTCGGGCGGCGTGTGGGCGAACCAGTCGGTCACCAGGAGCGTGTTGAATTCATCGGCATGGCCGTCGTCGAAACAGATCACGAACTCGCAACCATCGGGGCCCAGGCCCTGCAGCGAATGCGGCGCGCCCGACGGAAAATACCAGAGGTCGCCGGCTTTGAGGTCGCCGACATAGGGGCGCCCCTGCGTGTCGAGCACGGTGACGCGGCAGGAGCCGTAGGTCACGATCGCCCATTCGGCCGCCTGGTGCCAATGCAGCTCGCGGATGCCGCCGGCGGCCAGCCGCATATTGACGCCGGAGATCTCCTCCGAGATGGCGAAATCCTTGACCGTGACCTGACGGGCCCAGCCGCCATTCTGGATGCGCCTCGGCGCATTGTTGAACGAGGCCCAATCCGTCGGCAGGCCGCCGACGTCCGTCGGGGGCGGGCTTTGGGCTGAGGGGAAGTGCTTGGCAAGGTCCGGATCTTGAGGACCGGGATCGGACAGGCTTCCGGGGCTCTTGGCGTTCACGGCGCCTTGCGGCGGCTCGTCCGGATTGCCGAAAGTTGCGGCTTGCGCGCTGGAGCCGACAATGGCGGCGCCTGCCGCGGACATGGCCAGCAAATCACGTCTTGAGAACATTTTGGGTCGCTCCTGAAAATGTCGAAAGCCCTCCGTGGCGACGGGGCTCCAACTGGCAAACCTAGTTTCCGGTCGCCATTTCAGCTTCCGTGAACGCGCTGTTTTTGCCGGAATGCACTGGCTGCTGCGGCCGGCTCCGAACATGTGCAATTGCGAAATTCGGCTTCGTTTTGAAAAGACGGCTCTGCCCGCACGATCCTTAACTGGCCCGGAGAATTGCCATATCGCGAGATATCGAGATGACCACGAAATCGGTTCGTCCCTACCGTGAACCCGCCGGTGGCTGGGGCGCGCTCAAGGCGCTCAGCGAGGCGCTTCTGGTGCAGCAGGCGCCGCTGAAGGGCGCAGCGACGCTCAGCAGGATGAATCAGCCGGAGGGCTTTGATTGCCCCGGCTGCGCCTGGCCCGATCCGAAGCACACCTCGTCATTCGAATTCTGCGAGAACGGCGGCAAGGCGATCGCCTGGGAGACGACATCGAAGCGCTGCACGCCCGAATTCTTTGCCGAGCACACCGTCACGGAGCTCGCAAGCTGGAACGATTACGATCTCGAAATGGTCGGTCGGCTCGCCCATCCGATGGCCTATGATGCCGCATCCGACCGCTACCTCCCGGTGCAGTGGGGCGATGCGTTCGCCATGATCGGCCGCGAGCTGAATGCGCTGCCGGATCCGAACATGGCGGAGTTCTATACGTCCGGGCGAACCTCGAACGAAGCCGCCTTCCTCTATCAGCTGTTTGTGCGCGAGTACGGCACCAACAACTTTCCCGACTGCTCGAACATGTGCCACGAGGCGACCAGCGTCGGCCTGCCGGAATCGCTCGGCGTCGGCAAGGGCACCGTGCTGCTGGAGGATTTCGACAAGGCCGATTGCATCTTCATCTTCGGCCAGAATCCGGGCACCAACAGCCCGCGGATGATGACCAGCCTGCGCAACGCGGCCCGCCGGGGGGCCTCGATCATCTCGTTCAATCCGTTCCGCGAGCGGGCGCTGGAGCGCTTCCAGGCGCCGCAGAGCCCGGTTGAGATGATCACGCTGTCGTCGACGACGATCAGCTCGAAGCTTTTCCAGGTGCGTGTCGGTGGCGACGTCGCCGTCCTCAAGGGGATCATGAAGATCCTCGTCGACACGGACGAGGCCGCCCGTGCGACCAAGCAGCCGGAGATCCTGGATTGGGATTTCATTCGCGGGCACACCGCCGGCATCGAAGCGCTGATCGACGATCTCAAGCGAACGCAATGGCCCGATATCGAACGCCAGTCCGGCCTGACCCGCGAGGACCTGGAATATGCCGCCGGCGCCTATATGAAGGCGGAGCGCGCCATCCTTGTCTACGGCATGGGCATTACCCAGCACCAGCGTGGCGCGCACAACGTGCAGCAGATCGCCAATCTTGCGCTCTTGCGCGGCAACGTGGGACGCGACGGCGCCGGCGTTTGTCCGGTTCGCGGTCATTCCAACGTGCAGGGCGACCGAACCGTGGGGATCACGGAGATCCCAAAGGCGGATTTCCTCGAGCGCCTCGAGCACCGCTTCGGCTTCAAGCCGCCGAGCGCGCCGGGACACAACGTCGTGACGGCATTGGAGGCAATGATCCGCGGCGAAGTGAAGGTCTTTTTCGCGATGGGCGGCAACTTTGCCGCGGCCATACCCGACTGGCAGGCGACGCAGGCCGCGCTGCGCAAGCTCGATCTGACCGTCCACGTCTCCACGAAGCTCAACCGCAGCCATCTGATCCATGGCCGCGCCGCCCTGATCCTGCCGTGCCTCGGGCGCACCGAGATCGACATTCAGGAAACGGGGCCGCAGTCGATCACGGTCGAGGATTCGATGTCGATGGTCCACGCCTCCGGCGGTCGCAACAAGCCGGCATCCGAGCATCTTCTCAGCGAGGTCGCGATCATCGCAGGCCTCGCCAAGGCGACGCTTGGCGAGCGCACGGTGGTCGATTGGGATGGCTTTGTGGGCGACTACGATCGCATCCGGGATGCGATCGAGGCCGTCTTCCCTATCTTCGAGGGCTACAATGCCCGTATCCGCATTCCCGGCGGCTTCCATCTGACCTCGACCGCGCGGGAGCGGATCTGGGCAACGCCGTCCGGCAAGGCCAATTTCCTGGTGTTTGAGGGATGTGGCGAGGACCCGCCACAGGCCGATCCGGATTTCCTGTGGCTCAGCACGATACGCAGCCACGACCAGTACAACACGACGCTCTACTCGCTGTCGGACCGCTATCGCGGCGTCTTCGGCCAGCGCGACGTGGTCTTCCTCAACGAATATGAACTGAAGAAGCGCGGGCTCGCGGACGGCGATCGCGTCGACCTGATCACGGAGTCGACCGATGGCGCCGAGCGGATCGTGCGCGACTTCCGCGTGGTGGCGTATTCGTTTCCGACCGGCTGCTGTGCCGCGTACTATCCGGAGACAAATCCGCTGGTGCCGCTCTATGCCCGCGATCCCCTCAGCTTCACGCCGTCATTCAAGGGCATCCCGATCCGCCTGGTGCGCTCGACTGCCCCGGCGCAATAGAGCCGGCGGTGTCAGGCGTCGGCGTCCCGACCGGATGGCGGCGATGACGCCGGCGTCGCGATTGGCAGCGTAAACCAGAACCGGGCGCCGGCGCCAAGACCTTCAGCGCCAAGTCCTTCAGCGCTAAGTCCTTCGGCGTCGATGCGGCCGCCATGCGCTTCAACGATGGACCTGCAGATCGGCAGCCCCATACCCATGCCGGACTCCTTGGTCGTGAAAAAGCTTTCGAACAGCCGGCCGGCATGTTCGGCGGAGATGCCGGGACCGTTGTCCTCCACGGAGCAGCACAGCGTCGTCGCGTCCTGCACGGCGGTGGTGATGACGATCCTGCCATGGTCGCGTCCCGCCTGCATCATCGCCTGCACGGCGTTGATGGCCAGATTGACGATCACCTGCTGGAGCTGGGTGCGGTCGCCGAGCACGAGTGCTGCTTCCGTATCGGGACGGTGCAGGATCGTTACGCCGCGGGATTCCATCTCGTGGCGCAGGAACAGAAGCGCCTCGCGAATGACATCGTCAAGCGACAGAACAGCGCGCTCCGGCGCTTTGCGCGAAGCCATCCCGTGAACACGTGCCACGATGTCCGCGGCCCGCCTCGTATCCGTGGCCATATTTTCGATTGTACTGCGGACCTCGGTCATGTCGGGGATCGGCCTGTTCAGCCAGCGCAGACCGGCAGCGGCGTTGGTCGCGATGGCGGCCAAAGGCTGGTTGACCTCGTGCGCGATGGAGGCGGTGAGCTCGCCGAGCATCGAGACGCGCGCCGCATGCGCGAACTCCGCCTGCACCTGCCGAAGCCTCTCCTGGGCGCGGACGCGTTGCGAGATGTCGATCGTGGCGACCAGGCTTATTTCGAGATCATTGATTGGACCGACGCGGGCCGTGGTGAAGAGAACGTCGACGACGCGGCCGTCCCACGTCACCATCTTGGTCTCTTCCTCGAAATTCGTTTCACCGCGAAAGCGGGACTCCATGGCCCGCCGAAACGTATCCGGGCGTGCCTTCCAGGTGTCGGACATGGAACGCCCGACATAGCCGTCGACGCCTCCTCCGAACATCTGGATGGCCCGTTCGTTGGCTTCCTGAAATGAGAGCGCGTCCATGCAGGTCCGGAGAAAGTCGGGATGGTTGTCGAAATAGCTGCCGAGGTCCTTGATGCCCTCGGCTCGCAGCTTTCGGAACAGCACCACCAGTCTGCTGGCGTCGAGCTGACGGAGGGCGATCGGCATGCGGCCGAACAGGTGGCGGTAGCGCAGCTCGCTCCGCTCCAGCTCGGTGTTGGCCTTTTTCTGGGCGGTAATGTCCATGACCGCGCCGACGTACTCAAATTGCCCCTGGCCGTCTGTCATTCCGCGGGCGACCACGCGAATGTGCCTGATCGAGCCATCGCTCAGGACTAGTCGGTATTCCTGGGAAAAGTCGTTCCTGTCCTTCACGGCGTGATCGATCGCTTCGCGAACGGCATTGAGATCATCGGGATGCGTGCGCTTCAGGACAAGGCCGAGCGATGGAGGCGACGCCGGATCGACGTCGAAGATCCTGAACGTCTCGTCCGACCAGAACAGCTCCCCGCTCGCGACATTCCAGCCGAAGCTGCCTGTGTGGCTGAGCTTCTGGGCCTCGGCGAGATAGGCGGCCTGACTTCGCCGTAATGCGTCCTCGACGCGCAGTCGACTGACCAGGTTCGCGATCACAAGCGACGTGACGAGAAAGGCGACCAGGGCGACGGTGTCCTGAAGGTTATCCGCTGCAAATGCAGGATCGACGAACAGGAAGACCAGCGAGCCAACCGCGACCGCGGAAAAGATCGCCGCCGACGCGAAGCTGCCGAGCAGCGACAACAGGACGATGGCGACCAGGAGGATGAAAGCGGTGGTTGTGAAGTTGAATCCGAGCAGGAAGCAGACGAATGAGAGCAGGCTCAGCGCAGCGCTTCCCAGGATCCAAAGGGCGGCATGAGCGATGGCGCGATCCTTGCGGTGTTCGGTTCGGATCGGCAACAGGCGAAGCCACCGTCGCCTGGGCTGCACCCGGCGAGGGTCATCCAGGCGTTGGGACGTTGCAGCCGGCCTCGGACTCTCGACCGTCATGAAGCGTGCCGCGGACGATCGGCCGACGATGCCCGACAGATCGTTCCAGTGCGGCGGGCTGTCGCAGATACCCGGCCTCTATGGGCAGATCGGAGCCGCGCCAGCAGATTGAAGAGGTCCAAGTGATACTCGCCGGGCATGAGACCAATTCCCGAGCCCGGATGTCCGGACGCTGGATGCAAGCGATGTACCGCACCGTGGAAAACCGGTCTTTTGCTTTTTCGCGGACCCTTTGTCAAAACGCACGGCGTCGCCATGCGAGCCTGCGCAGATCCGGGATGTTGCCGCGGGAAGGATTCCGCGACCCTAAGCCAACGCGGGCCTCGTCACCCCGAATCGCCTTTCGAACTCGGCGACATCGACAACGCCGCGCCGATGGGTCCCGTCGCCGATCTTGCGGCCGCAGTCCCAGGCCTCGACTTCGAACAGGACGCTCCTGGCTTCGACGGCGACGACCCGTGCGACCGCGCGCACGGTGCGGCCGACCGGCGTCGCCGCCAGATGACGGACGTCGACCATCATCCCGACGCTGACATAGCCGGCCGGCAGGGACGGCTGGATCGCCGATCCCGCCGCCATCTCCATGTGCAGGATCATCATTGGCGTCCCGTAGACTTCAGGCATTCCCGGAACCACGTGGCCGACCGTCATCTCGGGCGTAATGGTCACCAGCTTTTCCGCCATCAAGCCGACGGTCACCTTGTCAAGTGGGCTCATGCCCCAATCCCGTATCTGCTTCGGTCGTGGAGGGGGTGGGTGTCTCGGTCGCCCGCGGCTTGCGCCCCGCGAGCCAATTGCCGAGCCGGTCGAGATAGAGATAGACCACGGGCGTGGTGTAGAGCGTCAGGATCTGCGAGACCATCAAACCGCCGACGATCGTGTAGCCGAGCGGCTGGCGCAGTTCGGCGCCGGTGCCGTTGCCGAGCATCAGCGGCACGCCGCCAAGCAGTGCGGCCATGGTCGTCATCAGAATCGGACGGAAGCGGAGCGTGCAGGCCTGGTAGATCGCCTCCTCGGGGCTGAGCCCGTGCTTGCGCTCCACCTCGAGGGCGAAGTCGACCAGCATGATGCCGTTCTTCTTGACGATGCCGATCAGCAGGATGATGCCGATGATGGCGATGACGCTGAGATCCATGTGGACCGCCAGCAGCAGCAGCAGCGCGCCGATGCCGGCGGAAGGCAGCGTCGACAGGATCGTGATCGGGTGGATCAGGCTCTCATAGAGCACGCCGAGAATGATGTAGATCACGATCAGCGCCACCCCGATCAGCAGCGGTGTGCCGGACAGGGAGGATTGGAAGGCCTGGGCATTGCCCTGGAACGAGGTCGCGAGCGATGCGGGCTTGCCGGTGTCCTTCTCGATCTTCTGGATCGCCGTCACGGCATCGCCGAGCGCCATACCGGGGCGCAGGTTGAACGACAGCGTCACCGAGGGGAACAGGCCCTGGTGATTGATCAGGATGGGCGCGGGCTCGATGACGCTGTGAACCAGCGTGCTCAGGGGCACCTGCTGGCCGGTGGCCGAGTTCAGGTAGATGTCCTTGAGAGCCTCGGGTCCGTACTGGAAGCGCGGATCGACCTCCATGACTACGTGGTACTGGTTCAGCGAGGTGAATATCGTGGAAACGATGCGCTGGCCGAAGGCGTCGTCGAGGGCGTTGTCGATCGTCGTGGGCAGGATGCCGAAGCTGGAGGCGACTTCGCGATTGACAGTGACATTGAGCTCCGGGCCGGCATTGGCCTGGTCGCTGGCGACGTCGGTGATGACGTCGAGTGCGCGGAGCTTTTCCAGGAAGACCGCGGACCAGTGGGCGAGCTCGTTGGAATCCGCGTCCGTCAGCGTGTACTGATACTCCGTCTTCGACAGCCGTGCGCCGATCGTGATGTCCTGCGCCGCCTGCATGTAGAGCGTGATGCCCTGGATGTGGGCCAACCGGGGCCGGAGCCGGTTGATGATCTGGTCCGCGCTGGCCTTGCGTTCCGGCTGCGGCTTCAGGACGATGAAGATGCGACCCTGGTTGAGCGTCGCCGTCGGTCCGCCCGGACCGATATAGCTCGCGACCGACTGGATCGCCGGATCCTTCAGCAGGATGTCGACGATCGACCTCTGGCGTTCGGACATGGCTGGGAAGGAGATGTCCTGGGCAGCCTCGGTGATGCCGACGATCTGTCCGGTGTCCTGTTGCGGGAAGAAGCCCTTCGGGATGATCACATAGAGGTAGCCGGTCAGCGCGATGGTCGAGAGCATCACGAGGAGCGTCGCGAATTGGTGGCGCAGAACGACTCGCAAGCCTCGCGCATAGAGCGCCAGCAGCCCGTCGAAGCCGCGCTCGAACATCAGATAGAGCCGGCCGTGCTTCTTGCGCGAGTCATCTCTCAAGAGACGCGCGCACATCATCGGGGTGAGCGTGAGCGAGATGATGAGTGACAGCAGCAGCGAGGCCGTGATCGTGATGGCGAATTCCTGGAATAGCTTCCCGACATAGCCGCCCATTAGGAACAGCGGGATGAACACCGCGATCAGCGACAGCGTGATGGAAACGATGGTGAAGCCGATCTCGCTGGAGCCCTTCAGCGCCGCCTCCATCGGCGTCATCCCCTGCTCGAGATGACGCACGATGTTCTCGATGACCACCACGGCATCGTCGACAACGAAGCCGACCGCGATCGACAATGCCATCAGCGAGAGATTGTCCAGGCTATAGCCGAGCACGTAGAGGACCGCGAACGTACCGATCAACGCCAGCGGAACCGTGATGGCCGGGATGACGGTGGCCCAGAAATTCCGCAGGAACAGGAAGATGACCATCACCACCAGCGCAACCGTCAGCATCAGCGTGAACTGGACGTCAGAGACGGCGGCGCGGATGGTGGCGGTGCGGTCGGCCGCGATCGTCACCTTGATTGCGGGCGGAACCGAGGCCTGGAGCGTCGGCAGCAGTTTCTTGATGCGATCGACCGTTTCGATCACGTTGGCGCCGGGGACGCGTTGCACCGCCAGAATGATGGCAGGATCCTTGTTGTACCAGCCGGCCAGGAGATCGTTCTCGGGCCCTTCGATCGCCGTGCCGATGTCGCGGAGCCGCACCGGCGAGCCATTGCGATAGGCGATGATGAGGCTCTCATAGGCTTCGGGTTTCAGGAGCTGGTCGTTGGTGTTCAGCGTGTAGGTGACGCGCGGGCTGTTGAGCGTGCCCTTGGGCAGATCGACATTGGCGCCGGCAATCACGCTGCGCACGTCTTCGAGGCCGATGCCGCGGGCGGCGATCGCTTGCGGATTGACGCGGATTCGGATCGCGGGCTTCTGCTGGCCGCCGATTCCGACGAGGCCGACGCCGGAAATCTGCGAGATCTTCGGCAGCAGGATGTTTTCCGCGTAGGCGTCGACCGTGGTCAGCGGCAGCGATTCCGACGTCAGCGCGATCAGCATGATCGGCGTTTCCGCCGGGTTTACCTTGCGGATCGTCGGCGGGTAGGGGATGTTCTGCGGCAGAAACGGGCTCGCGGCATTGATCGCGGCCAGCACGTCGACGGCTGCGCTGTCCACCGTGCGCGACAGCTCGAACTGCACGGTGAGCTGCGCCACGCCGAGCGCGCTGGACGAGGTGAGCTGGGTGACGCCGGGGATCTGGCTGAGCTGCTGCTCCAGCGGGGTTGCGACCGAGGAGGCGATCGTTTCCGGGTCGGCGCCCGGCAATTGCGCCGAGATCTGGATTGTCGGGAAGTTGACGTTCGGCAGGGCTCCCACCGGAAGCAAGGGATAGGCCGCGAGGCCGCACAACAGCAGGCCCGCCATCAGCAGGGCGGTTGCAATCGGCCGCAGGATGAAGGGCGCGGAGAGGTTCATGGGAGCGCGTCCTGCACCGAGCTTTGCAGGTCGGCTTCGCGCGCGGCCTTGCCGTGCAGCTCCCGCACGCGGCTTCCTTCCGTCAGGCGATACTGGCCGTCGACTACGACGACGTCGCCCGATTTCAGCCCTTGGGTGATCAGGGCCTGACCATCACTGATCTGCGCGACGTGAACGGGACGCAAGGACGCGGTCAGATCGGAGCCCACGACATAGACATAGCTGCCCTTCTGCCCCTGCTGCACCGCCGAGCCCGCAACCGTCAGCGCGTCCTTCCGCGTCTCCAGCAGCAGGCGCGCGTTCACCAGCTGTCCCGGCCACAGCCGGTGCTCGTGGTTTGGAAAAGTCGCCTTGAGCTGGACGGTGCCCGTCGTGCCCGCGATCTCGTTGTTGACCAGCAGAAGCGTGCCTTCGTCGAGCTTCACCTTGTTGTCCTGGCTGTAGGCGATGACTTTCAACTGTCCCTTTGCAGCGTGTTCCTGGATCACGGGTAGATCCGTCTGAGGAAGGGTGAACAGCAGCGAGATCGGCTCGATCTGGGTGACGACGACGAGACCGTTCGCGTCGGTCGGATGAATCACGTTGCCGACGTCGATCTGGCGAACGCCGGTGATGCCGGGAATGGCCGATGTCAGGCGCGTATAGCTGAGCTGGACGTTGGCCTCGTCGATCTGCGCCTGGTCCGCTTTCACGGCGGCCTTGAGTTGCGCCACCTGCGCGGTCTGCGTCTCGATCAGCTGCGGGGTCGCATAGCCTTTGGCGCCGAGTTGATTGTAGCGGGAGAGATTGGCTTCGGCATTGGCGAGCTGGGCCTGATCTCGGTCGCGATTGGCCGTCAGCTGCTCGATCTGGGCCTCGTAGGGACGCGGGTCGATCTGGGCGAGCAGATCGCCGGCCTTGACGGTCTGTCCCTCGGTGAAGGCGATCTTGACGATCTGTCCCTGGATCTGGCTGCGCACGACATCGGTGTTGTAGGCGATCACGGTGCCGATGCCGCGCAGATAGATCGGAACGTCTTTGCCGGTGACCGCGGCGGTGACCACCGGTATGGCCGCGGGCACTGGCGCGGCGGCGACGACGGGCTTCCGGTCCGCGGCGAAGTACCAGAGGCCGGCTCCGACGAGGATCGCGGCGAGAGCGACAAGCGCGATGGCGAGATTTCGTTTCATGAGCCCGTCCTGGCTGTCAGGGATTGCTTGAGCCGCCGATCGAAGGCGTGCTGTCCGTTGCGGCAGGGCCTTGCACCGGGACGGACGGACTGATTCCGGCGCCGCCGAGCTCGGTGGCTCCGAGCGGTATCCCGACGCGTCCGACCGTCGATGCCGAAGGCAGGGGAGACGCCGCCGTGATGCTGCTGTTGCAGGTGACGGATGAGCCTCCGGACAGTCCGCCGCCGTCGAACAACGCTCCGGGCGAGGCGGTATTGCCGGATCCGGCGCAACCCGCCGTGCTTTGCGCCGGATTAAGCGGCGAAATGCCGGGCGTTGCGATCTCGGTCGATCCCAGTGGAACGCCGACGGGCCGCGTGGATTGCGGATTGAGCGGCGACGTCGCCAGCATGCCGGTGGAAGGCTGCATTCCTGGCATGGTCGTTTGAGCGGACGTCGCAGCCGGGACGAGCCAAAGCATGCCCGCCGTGAGTGCCACGGCGGGCTGTATCAGGTTGAACCGGCGCGAGCAGGATCTCCCCGAGCCGACGTCGTTCGATGAGTGCTGCTCTCGCATGGAAAATGCTCCGGTTGAATGCTGTCGAGCACTAGAGAGATGCGGAACGGCGGGGTATTTCCAGAACGCACGTCCCGCTACCCGGCAGCACGACGGCAAGGGCATTCGACGCATCGTGAGCGGGCATTCGTCTTCGTTCGGCCGCGTCGCCGAGTTACCTCGCCCGATGACAGCGCCGTTGGCCGGCTTTCGCTTCGGTTCGATTTCGCTATTTCAGAATGGCCCGCACATGCGCGAGTTCCCGGCTGCATGCGCCTGTGTCGCCGTTTTGATCGGCGGTACGCGCGCGATCAAGCGAGTCCAGCGCATCCGTGAAAACCGCTCCGCGGCTACCTTCGGCCTCTGCAATCGAGCGAGGCGTCGGTTGATAACTGCGCAGCGCGCTGAGGCTTTCCCGCTGCCAGCCGTGGGCGCCCGCGTCTTTTTCGATGGCCTGATCCAGCTGGATCTGGGTTTTCGTGATGTCGTCCGCACAAGTGCCTGCACGCGCGGGCGAAGCTGCGCACAACAGGATGAGAAACGCGATCTGGAGATTCGCCGTGGATGTCATGTGTCCGATCCCTTGCATGGAGTTCAAGCAGCATCAGATGCGACCTCTTGAATGACAAAGCGGATCGTTCGTCTTTCGCGTATGAACGCCGGCCGTTCACAGTCATGAGAGGTCTGTACGCCTGACATATAAGCTGCGTTTTGAAGTTGCGCGCCTTAGCTAGGAGGTGTCCCGAGGATGCACGAGCAGCCGTCGTCGCGATCGGCATGTCCCAACGTGCGAAGTGGCAACGGCCGTTGTTTGCCGAAATACGCGCCCAAGCGTCGACACTACTGTTGCACCATTCCAACCCGGAGTGATCCCGACATGAAACACCTCAACGCTGGCCTCGCCTTCGCCGCCGCTCTCTCCCTGTTCGCGACCGTCGCCCCTGCGCGCGCCGAACCCCCGAAGAACATTGTCCTGGTGCACGGCGCCTGGGTCGATGCGTCAGGCTGGAAGCCGGTCTACGAGATCCTGGTCAAGGAAGGATTCCGCGTCACCATGGTGCAGGAGCCCGAGACGTCGTTTGCCAATGACGTTACGGCGGCGAAACGGATTCTCGATCTCCAGGATGGCCCGACGCTTCTCGTCGGCCACAGCTACGGCGGTTCGATCATTACCGAGGCCGGCGTCCATCCCAACGTGGTTGGTCTGGTCTACGTTGCCGCGCATGCGCCCGACGTCGGCGAGGACGAAGCGGAGCTGGGCAAGAAGACGCCGAGCGTGCTTGCAAAGACCGAAGGCGCCATCAAGGTCACGCCCGACAAGTTCACCTATCTCAATCCCGTGGAGTTCCCCAAGCTGTTCGCGCCCGATCTGCCCCGCGAGCGGGCCGAGTTTGCCGCACGCTCCCAGGTGCTGGCGGCGACCCAGGTGTTCAGCACGCCGCTGACGGCGGCCGCGTGGAAGACCAAGCCGAGCTGGGGCATCGTCGCCGGCAACGACCAGATCATCAATCCGGATCTCGAGCGCTGGTATTACGAACGCGCCAAGACCCAGACCACCGTGATCCCGGGTGCGAGCCACTCGGTCTACGAGTCGCATCCGAAGGAAGTGGCAGCGGTCATCACCCGTGCCGCGCGCAGCATCGATCAACAGGCCACCCGTTGACGCGTTTTGCCGGTCCTGACGCACGGCCGGCAGAAGGAAGGACGGCGGGAGAGACAGCACTCCCGCCGGCCCGACTGCCCCTCCGGAGAATTCCATGAGCATGATCGAGACGACCAGCACGATCCTGGACTGGGACGTGACGACGGTGAAGCGGGCCGGACTGAGCCGCGATTTGCCCTCCGGCAATCCGGACCTGATGTGGGTCGCGAATTCGTCGACGCTGATCTACGGCGAGCGGGATGCCATCCTCGTCGACACGTTCCTCACCGCCGGGCAGTCGAAGACGTTGCGGGATTGGGTCGTGTCGCGGGAGCGAAATCTGACCACGATCTACGTCACGCACGGCCACGGTGATCATTTCTTCGGCCTCGCGCCGCTGCTCGATTGCTTTCCGCAGGCAAAGGCCGTTGCCGTTCCCGAGGTTGTCGACGAGATGAAGACGCAGCTTTCGCCCGCATCGCTCGACGGTTTCTGGCGCAAGCGCTTTCCGGGCGAGATCGCTCAGCGCCTGGTCGCTGCAGAGCCTCTTGAAGGCGAGCTGACGCTCGAGGGACACGAGCTCGTCGTCATCGACATGGGACGAACCGACACGGCGCGCTCCACCGCCCTTCATGTCCCGTCTCTCGATCTGATCGTCGCCGGCGACACCGTATACAACGGCATTCATCCTTATCTCGCCGAAACCG
The DNA here is from genome assembly GCF_000284375.1 of Bradyrhizobium japonicum USDA 6. NCBI lineage: Bacteria > Pseudomonadati > Pseudomonadota > Alphaproteobacteria > Hyphomicrobiales > Nitrobacteraceae > Bradyrhizobium > Bradyrhizobium japonicum. The sequence continues at coordinate 6,362,010 of NC_017249.1, read as the reverse complement.
ACACGCAGAGCCGGCTGGAATGGATCGCCGCGCTCGATCGGCTCGAAGCGTTGAAGCCGCGCTTCGTGGTGGCCGGACACAAGAAGCCGGAGAACGATGACGATCCGCGCAGCATCGCGGACACCCGGCAATATCTGCTCGATTTCAACCGCCTCGACCAGGCGACGATATCTCCGCGCGAGCTCTACGAGGCGATGCTCGCGCTTCATCCTGACCGTGCCAATCCGGGATCGCTCTGGAGAGGAGCCAACGCCGCAAAGGGGCCAGGGTCATGACAAGCTGGCAGAATAACCGCGCCGCGCGCGATGCGCGCATTGCGGCCGGTGCCGGACTTGCCCACGGCAAGGTCGTGGAAGCGTCCGACGCAACGCGTCTGCTGGAGGCCGTGATCCGGCCGGGTGACCGGGTTTGCCTCGAAGGCGACAACCAGAAGCAGGCGGATCTCCTGAGCCGCGCGCTGCTGGCGGTCGATCTGTCCAGGGTGAACGATCTGCACATGGTGCAGTCGGGTGTCGTTCTCCCCGAACATCTGGACCTGTTCGACCGGGGGGTCGCGAAGCGGCTGGACTATGCCTATTCCGGGCCGCAATCGGCGCGCATCGCGCGCATGCTGTTCGGTGGCAAGATCGAGCTGGGCGCGGTTCACACCTATCTCGAACTGTTCGCGCGCTACTTCATCGATCTCACCCCGCACGTCGCCCTGATCGCCGCCGTCAGCGCCGACCGTGACGGCAATCTCTACACCGGTCCGAACACCGAGGACACGCCCACCGTGGTGGAGGCAACGGCGTTCAAGGACGGCGTCGTGATCGCCCAGGTGAACGAGATCGTCGAGACGGTTCCGCGGGTCGATATCCCGGCGGACCGCGTCCATTTCGTCGTCAAGTCCGACAAGCCGTTTTTCGTCGAGCCACTGTTCACGCGCGATCCGGCGGCGATCACCGAGGGGCAGATCCTGACCGCGATGCTCGCAATCAAGGGCATCTACGCGCCCTATGGCGTGCAGCGGATCAATCACGGGATCGGCTTCAGCACGGCCGCGATCGAGCTCCTGCTGCCGACGTTCGGCGAGAGGCTGGGCCTGAAGGGCAGGATCGCAACCCACTTCGCCTTGAATCCGCATCCCGCGCTCATTCCCGCGATCGAGTCCGGTTGGGTCCGGCAGATCCACTCGTTCGGCTCGGAGGTCGGGATGGACGAGTACATCCGGGCCCGATCCGACGTCTATTTCACCGGCCCCGACGGCTCGCTGCGCTCCAACCGCGCCTTTTGCCAGACCGCCGGGCTCTACGCCTGCGACATGTTCATCGGCTCCACGCTGCAGATCGATCTCCAGGGAAATTCCTCGACCGTCACCACCTCGCGCATCGCCGGGTTCGGCGGCGCGCCGAACATGGGCGCGGATGCGCGCGGGCGCAGGCATCCGAGCGAGCCCTGGCTGAAGGCCGGCGCGGAGGCCGATCCGGACAGCCCGGCGCCGTTGCGCCGGGGCCGCAAGCTGGTGGTGCAGATTGGCGAGACCTTCGGCGACAAGAACGTCCCGTTGTTCGTAGAGAAGCTCGATGCGATCGAGCTCGCGGAGAAGCTGAACCTCGAGCTCGCCCCCGTGATGATCTACGGCGACGACGTCACGCACATCGTCACCGAGGAGGGGGTGGCGAACCTCCTGTTATGCCGTACGGCGCAAGAGCGCGAGCAGGCGATCCGCGGCGTCGCCGGATACACCGACGTCGGTCGCGGGCGGGATCGCAGCATGGTCGCGCAGCTGCGCGAGCGCGGGGTGATCCGGCGGCCGGAAGATATCGGCATCAATCCGCTCGATGCGGATCGTAACATGCTGGCGGCGCGCTCGATCAAGGATCTCGTGCGCTGGTCGGGCGGGCTCTACGCGCCGCCATCGAAATTCAGGAACTGGTGAGGACAGGCCATGGAAGATCTCAGCTTTCATCACCCGGTTCGCGAGCGCGCGGGCGGCATCAGGCAGAGCGCGATCGTGGGCGTGGTCGCGTCGGGCAATCTGGAAGTGCTGGTCGAGCGCGTCCTGCCGGATGCGGAATGCGCGGTCGAGATCAAAACCGCGGCGATGGGCTTCGGCGAAGTCTGGAGCGCCGTCATTGGCGATTTCGTCGAGCGCTATTCGCCCGGAGGGCTGAAATTCTCCATCAATGACGGCGGCGCGCGCCCCGACACGGTCTCGCTTCGGTTGGCGCAGGCGGTGCGATTGATCGCGGGGAGCGACCGATGACCGCGCCGCTCCAGCACGTCGCCCCGGCCGAACGGGCCCGCAGCACAAGCTTCAACGAGGCATCGGCGCGGACGAGGCTTGATCTGCTGCTTGATGCCGGCAGCCTGGTCGAGTTCATCGGGCCGGAACAGCGCGAGGTCAGTCCGCATCTGGAGATATTCGGCCTTCCCGAGCAGTTCGATGACGGCATCGTCGTCGGCCATGGCCGGCTCGGCGGCGCGCCGGTGTTCGTCGCCGCGCAGGAAGGACGTTTCATGGGCGGCGCCTTCGGCGAGGTGCACGGCGCCAAACTGACGGGTCTGCTTCGCGCAGCGCGCGAGATCGGATCGATCCCCGTCCTGATGCTGCTCGATACCGGCGGCGTCCGGTTGCAGGAAGCCAACGCCGGTGAGCTCGCCATCGCCGAGATCATGCGCGCGGTGATGGAGGCGCGCAGTGCCGGCGTGAAGGTCATCGGCCTGATCGGCGGGCGCTCAGGCTGTTATGGCGGCGGCGGTCTGATCGCGGGCTGTTGCTCCGCGCTCGCCGTATCGGAGGCGGGACGGATCGCGGTTTCGGGCCCCGAGGTGATCGAGACCAATCGCGGCGTCGAGGAGTTCGACTCCCGTGATCGCGCCCTGGTCTGGCGCACCATGGGCGGCAAGCACCGGCGGCTGCTCGGCGCAGCCGACGTCTTCGCCGATGATACCGTGCAGGATTTTCGCGAGGCCGCACTCGAGCTGATCGGGTTGATCGGCCCCTTCGGCCTCGACCGGCTCAGGGCGGAGCAGGGGCGTCTGGCCGACAGGTTGCGCCGCTTCGGCACTTGCCAGGACGCGGTCGATATCTGGACGGTGGAAGGTGTTGCGCACGCGGAAACGGTTCCGGAATTGCCGGCCGACCAGTTTATTGCACTCGCTAGCAGGATCGGGAGGAGCAGCCGTGACGCTCGATGACATTCTCGCCTCGCTGTTTCCCGACGGCCATGAGGTCAGGAACGATAATGGCGTCCTTGCCGGCGCGGCGACACTGCGGTCCGGCGGAAGGATACTCGTGATTGGTGTTGCGGATCGGACTGCGCTCGGCGTCGACGAGGCGATCAGACTTTCCGCGCACGTCCTGGAGTCGATCGACCGGGGGAGCGGGCCGATCCTGGTGCTCGTCGACAGCGACAGCCAGCGCATGAGCAAGCGTGACGAGTTGCTCGGGCTCAATGAATTCCTGGCGCATCTGGCGAAAGTGCTGATCCACGCGGACATGCACGGTCGCCCAACCATCGGTCTTCTCTACGGCCACTCGGCGGCGGGGGCCCTGCTTGCGACGGGCCTTGCGACGCGCGTGCTGGTCGGATTGCCCGGCGCCTCTCCCGCGGTGATGGATCTGCCGTCGATGGCGAAGGTCACCAAATTGTCGATGACCGCTCTTGAGGAGAAGGCCAAATCGACGCCGGTGTTCGCGCCGGGGCTCTCCAATCTCGAGCAGATGGGTGCCGTTCATATGACATGGAGCGACGCCACCTCGCTCGCAGACCAGCTGGAGGCGCTGCTCGCCGACATGCCGGCTGCGCGGGATCGAAGAGATGCGCTCGGCAAGGAGCGCGGTGGCCGGCCGAAGGCCGCCGATATCGCGGAGCGCGTTCGTGATCTCGCCCTGCAAACCCGGTGAACCGCCGGCCGGTCGCCACGACCTCGTCTTTGTCAGCCCGCTTGGTTGGCGCGCGATGATCGGGGTGCGCGGCGATCTCGCAGCCGACCCGCTGGTTTCGCGCTGGTCCGAAATGGGATGGCCGACGATCAGGCGGCGCGCTCTGCCTTGCGAAGCGACCGGCCTTGCGCTCGGCCTGCCGTTGCCGCCCTCCGCCGGCAAGAAGCGGCTGTCGTTTCTCGCGGATATCGACCACGTCACCTCGGTCGCGAGGCCGCCCGCGCTGCGGCAGGTGCGCGCCTCGGCGCCGCGCAACTGGTGGCCGACGCTCGATCGGCTCGACGAGCTCGCGCTTCGTCATTCGGTGGACGTGCGCGTGTTCGGCAGCCTCGCATGGCAGTCGCTGACCGGGCTCGATTACGTGACCGCTCGTTCCGACCTCGATGTGCTGTGCGCGTTCCGCCGCGAAACCGATCTGGATCGGCTCGCCGCCGACGTGGCTGCGATCGAGGCCGATGCGCCGATGCGGCTCGATGGCGAATTGATGCGCGCGGATGGTGCAGCGGTGAACTGGCGCGAATTCCATGCCGGCACGGACCAGCTTCTGGTCAAGACCATCGGGGGCGTGGTCCTGCTCGACAGGGATCGATTCATTTCGGGAGCGATGGGATCATGATCACAGCGGCCGCGCGAAACATCGAACCGCTTGTTGCCAGCCGGGGGCAAATGCCGTCCGGTATCCGGGCCATCGGCGGCTTCGCTGCCGATTGCCTCGCCATGGAGCTGGAAACCTGGCCCAAGCCGGGGCTCGTGAGCCATGTCGACAATGGTAGTCACGTCGACATGGATGCCGGCACGTTTCGTCGCAGCGCTGCGGCCATCAGGCCTTACCTTCAAAGTCTTGCCGAAGCGGGCGCGCTCGGCTGCGGCATGGGAGTGTTGCGGGTCATCGGCCTGGAGGCCGAGCGGGCGATGCTCGAGGCGACCTCGGGCGTCAATACGCATCGCGGCGCGATCTTCGGCCTTGGCCTGTTGTGCGCGGCGGCGGGTGCGAGAGCCGGCGGGCTGGTCGATCCGGCACGTCCGCTCGGCGACGTCGTGGCACGCCTCTGGGGCGCCAGCATACTCCACGGTCCGGTGCTGCTGCACAGCCATGGCAGCGTTGCTCGCCGCCGCTTTCGCGCAGGCGGAGCCCGTATCGAGGCGGCCAGCGGGTTTCCCAGCGTCTACCGGATCGGCTTGCCGGCCCTGCGGAGAACAATGCCTGCCACGGCCGAAGACGCGGAAGCGGCTCGGGTCGAAGCGTGCTTTGCCCTGATTGCGTCCGTGGAAGACACGAATCTATTGCATCGTGGCGGGCTCGAGGGGCTTCGCTTTGCGCGTCGCGCGGCACGTCGCTTCATCGACGCCGGCGGCGTGCGCGCTCCCGGCTGGCGCGTCAGCGCGCGATGGGTCCATGAAAGCTTCGTCGCCCGTCGTCTCAGTCCGGGTGGCTCGGCTGACCTGCTTGCGATGTCACTCTTCGTCGATGCCCACGACGCCCCGAGGTCATGATGTCCAATGCAATCCTGATGGCGCTGGTGCCGGTGTTCTTCGTCTTGCTGCTGGGATACACCGCCGGAAGGTTTCATGTCGTCGACAATCTCCATGTCGATGCTCTCAACGCACTCGTGATGGATTTCGCCGTGCCGGCGTCGCTGTTCGCTGCGACCGCCTCGGCGTCGCGCAGCGAGATGATCGAGCAGGTTCCGCTCTTTCTGGTGCTCGGCATAACGATGTCGTTGCTCTATGCCGCCTGGTATCTTGCCGCGCGCAGGTTGTTCAAGGCGTCGCGGCCCGATGCGTCGATTCAGGCACTCACGGTTGGCTTTCCAAATCTTGCCGGCGTCGGTCTTCCAATCCTGACATCCGTCGCGGGACAGGCGGGCGCCGTTCCGGTCGCCGTCGCATTGGCGACCGGTTCGGTCCTCATCAGCCCGGTGACCCTGATCATGGCGGAAATGGACGCCGCCAGGGCCCGTGGCGAGGAACTGGCGGCGCGGCAGATGCTGACGGCAGTGGGGCGTGCGATCATCAAGCCGGTGGTGCTCGCGCCCGTGTTCGGCATCCTGTTTTCGGTGTCGGATCTGAGCCTCAACGCGCTAGCTCACGCGTGCCTCGCGCTGATCGGGAGTTCGGCCGCCGGCGTCGCGCTGTTCCTGACCGGAGCCATCCTGTCGGCACAGTCGTTCCGCCTGAACTGGAAGATCGCGGCCGCAACCGTGGCCGCGGACATGGTTCGGCCGCTCGCGGCCGTTGCAGTCACTCACGTCATTCCAATCGCTCCCGACACAGCGAGGACGGCCATTCTGCTGGCTGCGGTGCCTTCCGGCTTTTTCGGCATCCTGTTTGCGGTCAACTACCGGCTGGACTCGGCCGCGGTCGGATCGATGGTCATTTCGAGCACTGGATTCAGCGTCGCGACCATCGCGGTCACGATCGCCGTGCTCTTTCCGCACTAGGCGGCAATCATGACACTTGCGATCCTGTGCTCGGGACAAGGCGGACAGCATCGGGACATGTTCGCCCTGACGGGCGATGCGCCGGAAGCGACGCACCTGTTTGCACACGCGGCAACGTTGCTGGGCGGCTGGGATCCGCGCGATTTCGTGCGCAGCGAATCTGACGAGGCTCTGCATCGCAACCGGTCCGGCCAGATTCTATGCACGTTGCAGGCACTGGCCGCCGCTGCCGGGCTCAGGGACATCATTCCACATGGCGCCATCATCGCAGGCTACAGCGTCGGTGAGGTGGCGGCATGGGGCGTGGGAGATCTGTTCGAACCGGTCCTCACGCTCGACCTCGCTGTGCGCCGCGCGGAAGCGATGGACGCCGCCACCTGCGCCGGTGACGGGCTGATCTTTGTCCGTGGCCTTTCACATGACGATATGACCCGGCTTTGCGAACGCCACGGCGCGGCGATCGCCATCGTCAATCCAGGCGATGCCTTCGTGATCGGTGGTGGCCGGGAGGCATTGAACGGGATTGCCGGAGAGGCGAGGGCGATGCGCGCCACAAGGATCGTCGATTTGCCGGTTCGGGTTGCCTCCCACACCGGACGGCTCGCCGAGGCGTCGGTCGTGTTTCGCGAAGTCTTGCGGTCGGCGCCGGTGGCGTTCCCGTCGGCCGCCGGTGCGCGCATCCTGAGCGGCATCGATGGCGGTTCGGTCGTCTCCGCCGAGACGGGCCACGACAAGCTCGCCGCGCAGATCTCGCAAACCGTGCAGTGGGGAAATTGCCTGCAAAGCTGTCTCGAAGCGGGTGCCACGGCATTTCTCGAATTTGGACCGGGACATGCGCTGAGCCGGATGGTTGCGAGCATCGAGCCCGGCCTTCCGGTGCGGGCGCTGGACGATTTCAGGAGTCTCCAGGGCGTGCGTAACTGGCTTGCGCGGCATCTCAGCGACTGAAATGGCAACACTTCGTTCCGGAATCCGACGGACGGCGCGCTCCGGATCGACGTGCGGCGAGGCAAAAAAAGGGGCCGTCCTTGTGGGGAGGACGGCCCAATGCTCGCATGCCTGGGAGGAGAAGGCTCGAGCCGTGACTTGGGGGTCTCAGTCACTAACACTGCCAGCGTCGCCGATCCGGCGTGCAAAGTATTTCACGTCCCCACGCTGTTTCTCATTTCGCATGATTCACGAAGGTCCGCCGGCAGGACATGAGACACCGGCTCGCGTGACGGAACCGGGTCGCATTCAGCGAGCCTGGGTGACGCCAGCGCGTTCCGGCTGGTGCATCGCCAACGTGCCGGCGTGTCGCCTGTCAGACGTTTGAAGACGGTCGAGAAATGCGCCTGCGTGCAGAAACCGACGGCCAGCGCCGCCTCGACCAGCGGCGTCTCGGTATTCGACAGGAGAGACTTTGCATGCTCGATGCGCTGTTGCAGGAGATACTCGCGCGGCCGGTATCCAGTCGCCGCGCGAAACTGCGCTGCGAAGTGCATCCGGGACAATCCCGCGACGCCGGCGAGGTCGGACAGGCTGATGGAGTGGTCGAAGCGCGCCTTGACATACTCCTCGACGCGTCGGAGCCGCCATTTCGGCAAGGCGTTGACTTTCGTTCGCGGGGGCTCGCGCCGAGCGACGTGCATCACCAGCGTCTGGGCGATGCAGCACGCAAATTCGCGATCGGCCGAGTGGCCTTGCTCGGTCAGCGCCTTTGCGAGCTGCTCGGCGAACGGGTCGCGCAACAGAAGGAGATCGTTCAGGCATTCGGGCGCGAGTGGCTCCGTTCCCTGCTGTGGAGATGGAAAGCAATTGGCCGAGATGTGGAAGTGCAGGAAATCGCACGGCGCAAGAAACTGCGCGCGGAGCGGCTTCGACGGTGCGCCGACATAGAGCGTGCCCGCCGGCATGGCGCCGTCGAAAATGGTCTGACTGCCTCTGGTCAGCTTGAGACGTGTGCTCTTCAGGGCGATGGCGAAGAAATACCGGTCGGGAGGCGTCGTTGCGTCCTCGCGCCTGGCGGCCGTCTGCGCGTAGGTAAAGCGCGAGATCGTGATGTCCTCGCGCGCGACGCGTTGCTCGGGCTGGCGCCATTTTCGTTCGTGGGGGAATGCGCGTGCCCCCTGAGAGAAATCCGGTTCGCGGGCGCCGGGTTGATGTGTCAATCGGGCGCCGGCCGCTTGCATATCGGTGAGCATCGTTCGTCCCGTCTTTTGGATTCCGCTGCCGCCGTGACGGCTGCTGAATGCCACTGGTTGACGCTCGAACGATATGTCTGAAGCCGCCACAAGGCCCGTTAGAGTTGCTGAAATCGTGTTAGATTTTGCGAAAGCTGCAGGTGCGTCGGAACGTCGCAAAACTCCGAATTAAGCACGAAGAATCAAAGGCCTGCGCTGTGAGCTCCGATGTTGCGGCGCGATGCGGCTCTCTTCAGGTCGGGCGATCTGACCGGATTCAGGGAAGGCGTGGCGAGGCATCGATGCCGGGGGTGAGGCCGGGCGCGATCTTCTCCGCCGACGGAATTGCGGGCACCCGCGCGTAGGGAAGCGTTGACACCTCGGGAGGCTGCTGGGATGGGGATTGGAGGCAGTTGGGGCGGGGCGGATCTCCTGCGCCGAACACATCGAATATAGGGTCCACGAAGGTCGTGCGGAGCCGATGAGACCAGGTCTGGCGATCGACCGCATTGGGCTGCCGGATGGTCACCGTGGCCGTCATGCCGGAGACCAGCGGCACGCCCGGCGGCACCGTGTCGATGGCGACGCGAACCGGTATGCGCTGCGCAAGCCGCACCCAGGTGTAGATCGGGTCCACGCTGGGCAAACCCTGCGTGCCCGCCGCGGCGTTTGACGCGCTGATGCCACGGGTCACGGTTTTCACGTGTCCCAGGATCGGCTTGGAGTAGCCGACGAGCTGTGCCTCGACGCGATCGCCGACGCAGACATGCGCCATCTTGGTTTCCTCGAAATAACCGTCGATCCAGAAGCTGCTGGAATCGATGATGGAGACGTTGGTGACGCCGGTCAGCGCATAGTCGCCGACACGTAGCAGGAGATTGGTGACATAGCCGTCGACGGGGCTGAGCACATTGGTGCGCTTCAGGTTCAATTCCGCCTGTGCAAGCTGGTGAGCGGCCGCTGCGTAGGCGGCCTTCGCCTGCGAGGCATTGCCGGCGAATATCTGCTGCTCCTCTGGCGTGGTCGCGAGGTCGGACAGACGCCGGCGCCGGTCGAACTCGGCCTGCTTGACCTCGAGGTCCGCCGCCCGCTGGTCGACGAGGGCCTTGCCGATGCGGACGGCTACGTCGAAGTCGAAGGGATCGATGACGTAGAGCACGTCACCCTTGTGGACGAACTGGTTGTCGGCCACCCGCAGCTCCACGATTTTGCCCGCGATCTGCGGCGCGACATTGGCGACCTGCACGCGTACGCTGCCATTGCGCGTCCAGGGTGCAGTGACATAGTGCTGCCAGGTTGCAACCGATATCAGGATGGCGACCAGGGCGATGGCAAGGGTGGCGAAATGCTTGCCGACGCCGGCCATGAACCGTCCGGTGGCCTTGCGCAGCGACCGCATCAATGGCGTCGCCTGCCGGGGAGCTTTGCCGTCGTTCGCGGCGCGGTTGCTGGTCGCGCGCGCGGCGGCCTCCGTCGGGCTGGAACACGCGACGGCATCGGCTGCGTCCGTCCGTGCTTCGGCTGAAGATTCGGGGTGGGGCGGAAAAGCCGCATCTCGAGGCAGAGCCGCGTCCATGGCTTTCTCCTTAGCAAAAGAGCGCGAGCAGGCCGAAGATCGACACGTAGAGGCACAGCTCGGCCAGCGACGGGTTGCTGAAGAATCTTGTAAATCCGACGAAGCGCAGCACCGGGCGGAGCAGCAGGAATGCGAGCAGCGCCGTTGCCGCATAGGACACGATCGGGGCGATCAACACGCCACCCACGACGAGTTCACGATAAGTGTTCGTCACGGATGCGTCCCCTGGCCGGAACCGGCGAAACTCTGCGATGGTTCGAAGACGATGCTGGCCGGAACGAGCGCGGCGAGCACCGGCTCGATGGACAGGTTCTCTTGGGCAGCCGTCTGGCGCAGCGCCTCGGCCGCAGTCAGGATTGCGCCCCCATCGCGTAGGGTGAGCGCGGCTCGCGCGGCACGCACCGCCTCGCCGAGTGAGGTCTCGGCCAGGCGGTCCAGTTCGGCATGGCAACGTCGCAGCACCACGGCCTCGTCGAAGCAGCGCAGCGCTTCCGCGACGACCTGAGGGGGAGGTGCCGTGGCGCCCTTCGCCGTCAGGATCTGCTCGATCCGGGCGGCATCGCGAAACGCGGCTTCCTCCGGCGCGAGATGCCGGGCTCGCCCGGAATCGAGGCGGCTCAGCTCGCGATAGGCCTCGTCCAGCAGCAGCCGGATCCTCCGTTCGCCGGACAAGGACGGCAGCAGGAGCTGCGCCGCGAAGACCAGAACCGAGGAAAGCTGGGCAAACAGACACGTCACAAGGAATACGTCGGGGTCGTAGCTCTGCGGATTGCTCGGTGCGAGAATGACAAGCGTGAACACGAGGGAGAGCCGGCCGAGCGGCGGCAGGATGCCGCTCGGCAGCGTGATCAGCAGCGCTGCGCCGATCACGAGAGGCGCAAGGCCGATCGCCAGCAGTTGAAACTCGGATACGCCGTTGAAGACGAGGTATTTCAGGATGCCGGCGAGCAGGCATGCGATCGGCATGGCAAAAACCGCCAGTGTCGTGAAGGCGCGCGGATCCGGAGCCGTCGCGCTCAGGCCGATGATGACCGCGACAAGCGAGAGGCAGAGCGCGGTGGTCGGCCATCCCGCCATTATGAAGATGATTGCAATGAGGATGAAGTGGATCGCGGCCCTGACGCCGGCCTCCGCTGCAATGCGAGGCGAGCGGTAAAGCGGCGCGCGCCATTGCCGGAGTGGATAGTCTCCGGCCCGCAGTGCCTCGAGACTGTCGCGCACGCCTGCATTCCTGCGGATGATCTCATCGCGCAGATGGGTCCGGCAGATCGTGACCTGGCCGGAGGCACCGGGGTTTCGGTCGTCCCGGGACGTCGCGGATGCGGCCGGCAGCGCGGCAAGCGTACGGGCGAGCGCCAGCTCGCTCACGAGGCCTACCATCGCGGAGCGTGCAGCTGCGGTTCTGGCCGGGCCGCTGATCGACTCCGTGACGAGGCTCGCGATCTCCGGATGCAGGGTCGCGACATCGCGCAACATGTCCGCAGCAGCGGTTGCGGATGAAGCTTCACCGCGGACGGCGCGTTCCGCGAACTCCGTGACCCGGCGATGCAGTGTTTCGAGGCGGATCGCCAGAACCGGATGATAGTCCGGCGCGGCGAGCACCTCGTTGACCAGAGCGACCGCGAGGACGCCGATGGCGATGGCGGCGCCGCGGGCGACGCCGGTCGGAAACACCTGCAACGGGCTGTCGATCTGCTGAATGGCAATCAGGGCAACGGTGATGCAGCTGAGAGCCGCCGCATAAGCGCGATTGCCGTCCAGCATCCCGGCGACGTAGACGCAAAGTCCGACCCAGATGCCCAACACTGCGGGCAGCAGCGCGCCGGTTTGGGAAAAGGTGCCGGCGATGGCGATCGATGCGATCACGCCGATGACGGTTGCGAGCAGCCGGTAGCCCGCCTTTTCCATGCCCTGCGCGCGCGTGGGCAGCGCCAGGATTGCCACCGTGATGGCTGCCGACGTGGGGGATTCGAGCTCGAGCCAGAAGCTGACATAGAGTGCGAGGAGCATTGCCAGCAGGACGCGCAGCGCGAACGCCCAGGAACTCACCGGGAAGCCGGCGAAGAACCGCGGGCGGATGTCAGCGCTGGTGGCGTCCCCTGGCAATTGTGCTCCCTCCATGCGCGGCAAAGCGCGCGGCCTGCCGGCGTCGCGAAATCAAAGGGGAGCATGAGCTGTGCCGGCCGTATTTTCGGTCCAACAACCTGCTTTCGGGAACGCACGCCGGGAAGACGCAGTTTGCCCGAGCTGGAGCCCGACTATTGCGGCGCGTGGCCTGCCAGCGCCTCTTCGAGGCGGCGGATGATCTCGTCGCCGCTGGATGGCTTGCCGAGATAGCAATGCGCGCCGGCCGCCATGACGCGCTGGCGCACGGGTTCACTCGGGAAAGCGGTCATGAAAATGATCGGGAAATGGCGGCCGGAGGCAACCAGGCGCGCCTGCAATTCATCGCCGGTAATGACCGGCATCTGAACGTCGGCGATCATGCAGGCTGGATCTTCTCCCGCCGGTTCCTGCAGGAAGGCGACGCCGGACTCGTAGGCGTGGGCTTCATAGCCGAGCGAACGCACCAGGCTCGCCAGCGACGCGCGCACGCCTTCGTCGTCGTCCACGATCGCAATCACCGGGGTTTTGGCCATTGGCACACATCCTGACCGCTGTGTTCCGCAGGGAGGATATCTCCCATTGGGCGGCCGATGGCGCCTTATGCACCGTGCGGCAGTCCCGCCGAAATTATACTCAGGTTTGGTCCGTAGTCTTTCGGTTCTGGGAAATCCCGAGCGCTTCGGCCTTGCGAACGAGGTCGGCCAGAGACCGGACCTCCATCTTGCGCATGACGTTGCCGCGGTGGATCTTGACGGTGATCTCGCTGAGGCCGATCAGGCCTGCCACCTGCTTGTTCATCAAGCCGGCGGTCACATGGCCCATCACCTCGCGCTCGCGCGCCGTCAGGCTCTCATATTGGAGGCGGATATCTTCCTTCGTCGCGGCTTCCGCGCGGCGCTGCGCATCGCGCTCGAGCGCTGCGGTCACGGCGTCGAGCATGTCCTGATCGCGAAACGGCTTGGACAGGAAATCCACGGCGCCGGCCTTCATGGCGCGCACCGACATTGGAATGTCCCCATGACCGGTCATGAAGATGATCGGATATCTGATGCCCTGGCGGGTCAGTTGACCCTGGAGGTCGAGGCCGCTCACGCCCGGCAGCCGGACGTCCAGCACGATGCAGGCCGGTCCGTCGGGCATGACGCCGCCAAGCAGCTCGGCCGGAGAGCCGAAAAGGCATGTCTCGAGGCCGACGGATCGGAACAGGCTGTCGAGCGAGGCCCGAATGCTCGCGTCGTCATCAACGATGATGACGACTGCACTGGAGGATTGGGCCGGCGGTTGCGCTTGGTTTGGTCGTGTCATGGCAAGGCGAGTTCTTGGCCAAATGGCAGTGTCAGGTGGAATGTTGCGCCCGAGCCTGGAGGGCTCTCCACGGACAATCGGCCGCCGTGAGCTTCCACCGTCGTTCGGCAGATCGCAAGTCCCATACCCATGCCGCCATCCTTGGTGGTGAAGAACGGATCAAACAGGCGCGGCAGGTCGTCAGGTTGGATGCCCGGACCGCTGTCCTGAACCGTGATGGCAAGGTTTTCACCGTCGACGGTTCCGGCGCGCAGCGTGACGGTGTGCGAACCGGGCCGGCCTGACATGGCCTGGCCGGCATTGATTAGAAGATTGACCAGGACCTGCTGAAGCTGGATCCGGTCGCCGCGAACCGGCGGCAGGCCATGCTCCATCTTGACGATGAGGGCGATGTCGTCCTTGACGAGTTCGCGCTCGATCAGAAGGGTCGCTTCCTCGATGATCTCGTCGATCTGCAGCAGATCCTGCTGGGGCGGGGCCTTCTTCAGGAAAGTCCGGATCCGCGTCACGATCTCGCTGGCGCGGCGACCCTGAGCAACGATGTGACCGATCGTCGTCGCAACCTCTTTGAGATCGGGCACGTCGCGGCGTAGCCACCGCAAGCCAGCCTCGCCGCTGGTGACGATCGCTGCCAGAGGCTGATTCACCTCGTGGGCAATGGACGCGCTGAACTCGCCGAGGGTGGCGACGCGCGCGGCATGCGCCAGCTCCGCCTGCGCCGCGAGCAGCGCATCTTGTGCCTGCTTGCGCTCGGTGATGTCGATGACGAAAGCGAGCACGTTGCGATCTCCGTGGGGCTCGGCCGGAAAGCTGATCGTAAACAGGACGGGAACCTTGCGCCCGTCGAAGCTCACGAGATCGGTCTCGCCTTCGTGGAACCGTTCTCCTTCCGCGAATGCAACCAGCGCGCCGAGGAAACTGCGGTCGTTCTCGCCCAGAAGCCTGTCCACGCTCGCGATGAAAGCCGCAGAACCGCTTGCTCCCGCCATCTTCTGGAGGGCCGGATTGACGTCGGTGATACTGGCGAGCCGGCGGGCATGCCGCACGAATTCGGGGTTTGCTGCAAGATAGTCCCGCAGGCCGACGTCTCCAGTCTCCAGCGAGTTCAGCGCGGTTCGAACTGCGCTCCAGTCTTCCTCGATGACGCCGACTCGACTTGCGTCGAACATTCGGCGATATCGCTGCTCGCTCTGCACCAGCGCGTTGTGTGCCGCCACGCGGTCCGTGACGTCGGTGTGTGTTTCAAGGACTCCAACGGGTTTGCCGAGATGGTCGCGCTGGAGCGCCCATCTTGCATCGACGGCGAGTGCGCTGCCGGCCTTCGTCCGCTGCTCTAGCCTGCCTTCCCATCGGCCGGTGTCGAGCAGGCCGGTCTCGATGTCCTCTCGCCGGTCAAAATATTTGGTTCTCAGCAGCGCGTCGGCGTGTTGCCCGACAGCCTCGTCGGCCGACCAGCCATAGGCCTGTTCCGCGGCTCTGTTCCAGAACGTGATCACGCCGCCGCGATCCCTGACGAAAATCATGTCATGCGAGAGATTGAGCAGGCGCGCCTGCGCCGCGAGGCGCTTCGTCGCCGAGTGATTCTGAAGCGCCAGCAAGGTCGTGATCCCGATGGCGGCGAGGCTCATGAGCGCGCGAAGAGCGGGCGAGGCGACCACCTCGACATCGTGCGATAGCAGATAGGCGGCTATGGTCAGGACGCTGCAGCCGACCGCGGCGACGATGATGTCGTTACGCCGGTTCGTCCTCGCCGCGAGCAGAATCGCAATGACGTATAGAACCGCAACCGCGCCCTCGAGGGGTGTCAGCACGTCAACCAGGAAAATGGCGAAGGTGAGGACAGCAGACCAGAACCGCAAGCCGTCGCGGCTCATGGATGAACCCGTGGCCCGATCAAGACTGGTCATCGTCGCTGGTTGTCGCTCTGCTCATTTTCGGTCACGTTGATGCCGCGATTTGATCGTGCCGACAACATGCGGCAACATGATTTTCGTGCTCTCTTGAAAGACGTTGCCGCGGTTCGATCCCGCGCGCGTGCTGATGAGGCACATTCCCCGGCAAAACAGGGTTTTGCGTGACTTTCCGACCATTGGCGAGCGCGTCAACTTACCGCAGGGCGAGACCAGTTCCACCATCGCTGCGAACCGGACGTCCACGCGGCCAGTGGCGCCGCGGTCATACCTAGGTATGACGCGATCACCCCGAGAACCTATCCGGTACACCCGCGCGTAGAATGGAGCGCGGGGACCACCGAACTACTCTGCTCCCACATTCGGACGAGCCATTGGGCTTCGCCGGATCGAAAATGGGACAAGGAGTTCGACGATGTCGCTACAGATGTCACACCCGCAAGGCGCGAAGGATCATGTCGTCGGCTCGATCGGCGTCTCGGCCATCGATGGTCGGCAGTCCGGCCTTGCGGAACGTCCGGATCGCACCGGCGAAAAGGCGATGACGCTTTCCCTCGTTCACCTCGATGTGGCCCTGGCCATCGAAACTCGCCCGCCGGGTGTGCGGAGATCCGCCGGCGACGGGCCAAGCTTCAGGGTATCGGCGAAGCGCCTCGCACGCGTCCCCGTCGAGACCGACCAGGAGGCCGATGCAGGCGAGTTCCCGGATCCGGTGATGCGAAGCCTCTCCGATGCGCTCGCGGCAACCGAAGCGGCCCATCATCCTCACTCCGCCATCCTTGCGGACGCCCTGCGTCTTGCCATCCTGACCCGCAGGGCTAGCCGGCCGACGGCCGTCGAGCGCAACGAGACCGATCAGGCCGACGACGAGCGCTGCCGGTCTGTGCGGTCGTTGCAAAAATGGCGCCTCAAGCGCGTGCTGCAATATGTCGACGAGAATTTGGCTGGCAAGATCACCTTGCAGCAACTGGCGGCGGTCGCCGGCCTCAGCCGCATGCACTTTGCCGCGCAGTTCCGCGCGGCCGTCGGCATGCGGCCTCACGACTATCTGCTGAATCGGCGGATCGAACGCGCCCAGGAACTGCTGAGGCGCGCCGACGTCTCGCTCGTCGACGTCGCCTTGACCGTCGGATTCCAGACTCAGGCGCATTTTACGACGGTGTTCAAGCGTTTCGTCGGCGACACGCCTTATCAATGGAGGAGCGCCTATCTTGCGCAATTCCTGCCGCTGCCTCGCGCCGAAGCGGGGCCGTCATGAGCAGTGTTGGCATTCAGGTCCTGATGCTGCCGCTGGCCGGCATTCACCTGGCGATGACGTACCATGAAGTCACGGGCGTGCTGGAGATCGCCCGTGCTCTCGGCCACTCCTATCGCCTGGCATCTTCAGATCCAGGATCCGGTGCTCTCCATGGCCGGTTCATTCTCGATTTCTGCCGAACCGTCGTCACGGCCAACAACTGTGTCCAGTGAAACGAGCCGCCGTTGACGGCAACGGCGGCGGCCAGCACGATCAGGCCATTTGCATCGGCCGACTGCCGGCTACTGTGCCGTCCATCCGCCATCGACCGCGATCGCGGTGCCCGTGATCTGGTCCGCCGCAGGCGAACACAGGAACGCTACTGTCCCTCCAAGCTGCTCCGGAGAGACGAACTCGGACGACGGTTGCTTCTCGCCCAAGAGTGCCTGGGCGGCGTCCTTTTGACTGATGTTTTTCTGTGCGGCGATGTCGCTGATCTGCTTTTCCACCAAGGGCGTCCGCACCCAGCCGGGACAGACTGCGTTACAGGTCACGCCGCTGCCGGCGGTCTCCAGGCCAACCACCTTGGTCAGGCCGATCAACCCGTGCTTGGCGGCGACGTAGGCGGCCTTGTGCGTCGATGCGACGAGGCCGTGGGTCGAGGCGATGTTGACGATCCGGCCCCAGCGCTGCTCCTTCATCTGGGGCACCGCCGCCGCGATGCCGTGAAACGCGGCCGACAGATTGATGTCCAGGATCGCATGCCACTTGGCCGACGGAAATTCTTCCACCGGCGCGGTGAACTGGATGCCGGCATTGTTCACGAGGATGTCGAGGCGTCCGAACGTCTCGATTGTCGCGGCGATCAATCGGCGCACGGCATCGCTCTTCGACATATCGGCGCCATCGTAGACGACGCGCACGCCGTGCTCGCGTTCGATCCCGCTGCGGATGGATTCGATCTCGCCGGGGTCGCCGAAGCCGTTCAACACGAGGTTGACGCGGAGCCTTGCCAACTCTTTGGCGATTCCGAGCCCGATACCGCTGGTCGATCCGGTGACGATAGCGACCTTATCCTTCAACATGGGAGTTCCTTTCGACGTCAGGTGGGGTGGGGGACTAGTGGGCGCCGCCGGCCTCGATCTGGGCGGGTTTCTTCAGCATCATTGAGGCGGCGAGTGCGACGATCAGCGCGACACCGAGCAGATAGAACATGTCGCCGAAAGCCAGGATGAAGGCCTGCTTCTGCACGATCTTGCCGATCGCGACATAGGCGCGGTGGGCGGCGTCGATGCGATCGGTCACGCCGTGGTTCATGAAATACTGCGTCAGCTTCTCGAGTCTGGCTTGTGTGGCCTGCTCCAGCAGCGAGACCGACTGCATCAGCACGTTGGAGTGATATTGTTCGCGCTTGGTGAGCAGCGTCTGCAGCAGCGCGATGCCGACGGCGCCGCCGAGGTTGCGCATCATGTTGAACAGGCCCGAGGCCGAACCCGCGTTCTCCGCCTCGATGCCCGATGTCGCGACAGCCGACAGCGGGGCGAACACCAGCGCCTGACCGAAGGCGCGGACGACGTTCGGCCAGAACAGCTGGTCGGTGGCGTAGTCGTTGGTCATCGAGATGTTCATGAAGTTGGAGGCTGCGAACAGCGCAAAGCCGACACCGATGATGAGCCGCGCGTCGAAGCGCCGTAACAGCTGCGGCACCAGCGGGATCAGCAACAGCTGCGGCAGCCCGGTCCACGCCAGCACCATGCCGATCTGTTCGGCGTTGTAGCCCTGGATGCGCGATAGATAGACCGGCAGGATGAAGACCGAGCCATAGAGCGCGATTCCGAGCAGGAAATTGGCGAGGATACCGAAGCCGAAATTGCGACGCGCCAGGAGGCGCAGGTTCAGCAGCGGCTTCCTTGCCGCCAGCTCGATCCACAGGAAGGCCGACAGCGCGATCGCCGCGACGATCGACAGCTTGACGATGAACGGCGAGCCGAACCAGTCGTCCTTGTTGCCTTCCTCGAGCACGGTCTGCAGCGCGGCGAGGCCGATCGCCATGGTGGCGATCCCGGCCCAATCGCCCTCGCGCAGCAGCGACAGCTTCATCGGCTGCGACTCGAGCGAGACGAACAGCAAGCCGATCATGACCGCGCCCGGCACGAGGTTGACGTAGAAGATGTACTGCCAGCCCCAGTTCTCGGTGAGATAGCCGCCGATGGTGGGCCCGATCGCGGGCGCAAAAGTCGCGGAGATCGCAAACAGCGCCAGCCCGATCGGCTGCTTCGCCTTTGGCAGCAGCGTGATGATGAGCGTGAACGCCATCGGGATCAGCACGCCTCCGGTAAAGCCCTGCACGGCGCGCAAGACGATCATCTGCGACAGGTCTTGCGCCAGCGCGCAGGCCGCGGAGAACACCAGGAACAACGTCGCATTGGTCAGGAGATAGATGCGGATCGAGAACGCCTGCGCGAGCCAGCCGGACAGCGGGATCACCACAATCTCGGCGATCAGGTAGGAGGTCGAGATCCAGCCGCCATCATCGATACCGGCCCCGATCGCGCCCTGGATGTCAGCCAGCGAAGCGTTGACGATCTGGATGTTGAGCACCGCCATGAAGGCGCCGAGCGTGGCGCCGGCGATGGCGATCCAGGTCTTGGCGGAGACCGCCGGAGCCGGTGTGGTGACGGACCGCTCGCCTTCGCCGGCGGGCACGGCATCGATGGCCGGTTGCAGTGTGGTCATGGTTGTCTGCTCGTCGCTTGCGAGAGAAGCATTGCCTGAACGGACTGTCCGGGGAGGAGACAACCGCCAGGGACGCGTGTTCATTCAACTGCGAGGCTCGGGGCGGCGCGATGCGAGGCGCTTCTTGCTTTCGCGTTCGGCGATCGCCGCCGATTTGGTGTTGATGGTCGGCTCGGCCGACATGCCGGGACGGAGCAGGCCGGTCAGGCTGCGGTCGTCGAGGACGATTTTCACCGGCATGCGCTGTACGATCTTGGTGAAGTTGCCGGTCGCGTTGTCGGGCGGTAGCAGCGCAAACTCGAGGCCGCTTGCCGGGGACAGGCTGTCGACATGGCC
Organism: Bradyrhizobium japonicum USDA 6; assembly: GCF_000284375.1. Classification (NCBI taxonomy): domain Bacteria; kingdom Pseudomonadati; phylum Pseudomonadota; class Alphaproteobacteria; order Hyphomicrobiales; family Nitrobacteraceae; genus Bradyrhizobium; species Bradyrhizobium japonicum. Next base: position 6,342,273 of record NC_017249.1, on the reverse strand, counting down.
GCGCAGTCTGGTGCTGCGGAAGCTGTCGATGGTCAGCTCGACGGGCTGGCCGCCGCGCACATGGGTGAGCTGGGTTTCCTTGAAATTGGCGACGATGTACACGGCATCGAGCGGGACGACGGCCATCAGCTGCGTACCGGCCTGGACGAACTGCCCGACCCGGAGCGAGCGCGCACCGACGGTGCCGTCGACCGGCGCGATGATGCCGGTGTAGGAGAGGTTCAATGCCGCCTGCTGCTCGACCGCGCGGGCGCGGTCCCGCTGCGCGACTGCCCTGGCGCGTTCGGTGGAGAGCACGTCGACCTTGCGCTCGGCCGCGAGCAGGCCCGACTTGGCGTGCTGCAATTGCGCGGCGACGGCGCGCAGCGCCGCATCGGTCTGCTGCGCGCGCTGCACCGTGCCGGAGCCCGTCTTCATCAGCCCGTCGTATCGGACCTGCTCTTCCTGCGCGAATTTCAGATTGGCCGTGGCGGCAGCGACATCGGCCGTGCCTTGCTCGATGATCGGCTGCTGCAGGGCAAGCTGTGCATCGAGATTGCGGACAGCGGCGTCGGATGCGGCGACGTCGGCGCCGGCCTGATCGAGCGCGGCGCGGAAATCGCGATCGTCGATCTTTGCCAGCAACTGGCCGGCCTTCACCGCTTCGTTGTCGCCGACCAGGACCTGCGCGATATAGCCCGACACTTTCGGCGAGATGATCGTGGAATCCGCCTTCACGTAGGCGTCGTCCGTGGTCTCCAGATAGCGGCCGATGGTGAGATAGTGGTGGCCGAACTCGGCTGCGGCGACGACGCCCAGGGCCAGTGCCAAGGCGAGGGCGGCTCGCTTGATCGCCTGCCCGGATGGCCGAAGGCTGGTTTTGGCGTCCTGCTCGGGAGCATAGGAAATGGAAGACATGGTATTCTCCGAAACGAGGTGGGCGGTGAGATTCAGTCGCGGCGATGGACGTCGTGGGTGACGATGCCGAGCTCGGGAGCCGGCGGGTCCAGGCGTCGCGGATCGGCCAGCGTGCGGCGGATATCGTCCAGTCCGCTCTGCCAGTGAGCGCGCATCGCGCTCAGCCCGAACTCGTAATCCCTCGAATGGCCCTCGTGGATCTTGGTCTGATAGATCAGGTGCACGATGTTGTAGCAACGATGGCGCGCCATCTCCGCGATCGCGCGGATCTCGGGATCGTGCCTGGCGGCGTCCGGCAATTTCGCAATCGTGCGCTGCAAGGCCTGACGCATCTTCTGCATCCGCAGCACCTGGTCGGTCACGGCGCGTGTGCGGCTCGAATACTGGATGTCCTTCTGCCGGCTCGACACTTCCATCATGTCGTGGGGAACGTGGCCCTTGGCCGACCAGAGATCGATCTGGAACGTCAGCGTGTCACACGGCTCGCCGGACAGCACGCGAGATAAAGGCGTGTTCGAAACCACGCCGCCATCCCAATAGTGCTCGCCTTCGATCTCGACGGCGGGGAAGCCCGGCGGCAGCGCACCCGATGCCATGAAATGCTTCGGTCCCAGCCGGCGCTCGGCGGTGTCGAAATAGGTCAGGTTGCCGGTGCGGACGTTGACCGCGCCGACGCTGACGCGCACGTCGCCCGAGTTCAGCCGGTCGAAGTCGACGAGCCGTTCCAGCGTCCGGTGCAGGGGTGCCGTATCGTAAAAGCTGGTCGCGGAGTCGCCCGAGAACGGTGACCAGAGCGGGGAGGGGAAGCGTGGCTTGAAGAAGCCAGGCTGACCCTGGATCAAGGCCCGCGCCGCCGCCATCGCGTTGCGTACCGAGTTGATGTCGAACGCAAAGGGCAGGGCGTTGGCGAGCCCTTCGCCGGCGGGCCACTCGATCGAAAACGCGCAGATGGTTTCCCAGAACTCGCGCAACCGCGCAACACGCTCGTCCTCGGGCGAGCCCGCGATGATCGCGGCGTTGAGCGCACCGATCGAGATGCCGGCCAGCCAGTTCGGCCGGATGCCGGCCTCGTGCAGGCCTTCATAGACTCCTGCCTGATAGGCGCCGAGTGCGCCGCCGCCTTGCAGCACCAGGGCGACGACATCGTAGGGCAGCGAATTGCTCCGCTGCGGCACAGGATTGGTTTGCTCGCGCATCACGTTCAGCATTTTGAGGACTCCCGATGGTACGGATGATGTCGATCAGCCGGCATTCGCGTCGACCAGGGTTTCGGAGGATCCGCGCCGCCGCACGATTTCGCTCGGGGCCAGGTAGTCGTGGACCACGGTGCCGAGCCCCAGCGTCAGGTCGGCAACGATATGCTTGGCCGAGAGCACCTGGAGGACCGGCAGCTCGGCGACGGGAGCGAGGGCGTGCGAGTACAGGTCGAGCGCAGCCGGCCCAGTCCAGGCGCCCTTCACGGTGATGTCTTCGAGATGGAAGCGCACCAGCTCGCAGATGCGCGGCGTGCCGTCGACATGCGGAATGATCTTGAGCAGGAAATTCGCTGCGGCGAGCTTTTTGCTTCGGCCGCGGCGTCGAGGGCCCGGTGCTTGTAGCCCATCGTGCCCGTCGCGATGCGGACCGAGCCGTAGTTCAAGGTACCGACCAGCGTGTCGGTCTCGACCTCGAGTTTCGGCTGCGCCAGCTTCTTGGGAAAGCCCCAGAGCTCGCGCCCGCCCGCAATTGGCGGATGATCGTTGAGGAACATCTGGTGGACGAAGCTGCCGGCGTTGCCCTGATAGGACACCGGAATGACCTGCCCACTTTCGGTGTAGTCGCCGAATCCGGTCGAGTCCGGCATTCGGATGAACTCGTAGTTCACCACCGGTTCGGTGATTTCGAGTGGTGCCGGCACGATCCGGCGCAGTGCCTCGGGATCTGTCCGGTATTGGATGATGAAGTATTCGCGATTGATGAAGCGATAGGGGCCAGGCGGGAAAGCCGGGCTGGTCAGCGGCATGGCGAACGCGCTCGCGCGCACGGTCTCGAGTTTCATCATGGTCGGCTCCGGTTGGTATGGGGTGATCGGGCCGGGTCCGCGCACGGTCGGCGCGGCCCGGTTTCGCGTGAGGCAGCTAGACCTCGCCGACGTGCTCCGGATCGGCGGAGGCCAGCGCGGCCGCACGTTCCGCTCGGGGCGGATAGATCCAGACGGTATTGATCTGCTGCTTGGTCCGCTTCGCCTCGTCGCCGACGAGCTCGAGCTTCCGATCCCAGCCTCGCGTGAAGATCGCGCCGGCTTCTCCCAGATCGAGGCATGTGGCGTAGGCCTTCTGGTGGTAAGGCCTGGTCGCGACACCCAAAAGCTCGGCAGCGGCATTGTTGCCGGCAAACGCGCCCATTCGCGTGGCATGCTGGCACGACATCAGCGCGTGGTTGCCGATGTCGTCACACGCTGCTTTGGCGGCGTCGCCGGTGGCAAAGACGCCGGCGACACCAGGGACGCGCAAGTCGCGGTCGACGAGGAGGCGGCCCAGATTGTCGCGCTCGGCCGGGATCTGCGCGGTCAAAGGAGCAGCGCGCATGCCCGCGGCCCAGATCACGGTCTCCGCCTCGATGTGTTCGCCGCTCGAAAGCGTGACGCCAGACTTGTCGAGCGACGCGACACCGGTGCCGAGGCGGGTCTCCACACCAAGCTTGCGCAGCGCATCCTCAATGACGGGCCGGGAATCTGCGCCCATATCGTGAGCGATCGTGCTGTTGCGATCGACGATGACGACGCGCGTCTTGGCGTTCTTGCCGAGGACCGCACGCAGCCGCGCCGGCATCTCCGTCGCCGTCTCGATACCGGTGAACCCGCCGCCGGCCACGACGACCGTATCGCGTCCGTTCCTTGCAGGCCGATCGGCCAGATCATGGAGATGCCGCTCGAGCGCAATCGCATCGTCGAGCTTGTCGACACTGAAAGCGTGCTCGGCAATGCCGGGGACGTTCGGTCTGAAGAGCCGGCTGCCGGTGGCAACGACCAGCCGATCGTAGGAGAGAGTCTGCTTCGCGCCTTCGGCCGTGACGAGCTCGATCGCACGAGACTTGGTATCGATGGTCCCGGCGCTGCCTTGCACGTAGACGACGTCGATGGCCTTCAACACGTCTTGCAGAGGTGCCGTCAGGGTTTCGGGCTTGCTTTCGTAGAGGCGCGGCCGGACCACGAGCGTCGGCTCCGGTGCGACAAGCGCGATCTCGAGTTGCTCGGGCGAAGCGCCCTGAATGTCCCGCAGGCGCGCGGCGGAAAGTGCGGCGTACATGCCGGCAAAGCCGGCGCCGATAATGACGAGTCGCATTTGATGATCTCCTGTGGATTGAGCTTTCCGGGCATGGGTGCGTCATCGCCCCCGCCACTCTCGTGGCGGATCGTCGAGGTCGATGGCGCGAAAACGTGAAGTGAGATCGCGAATTCTCAGGGAGAGGGGCAGCCTGGCATCGAAGCCATCGGCGGCGGCCAGCGGTGACGAAAGAAAATGGGCTCGATGGCGTTCGGACGCCAGTCGGCGTACGGAAGCTGGCCGCCATCCCTGTCGATGACGGGCATCACCGGACTTGCGTTGTGTACGGACTGCGCCGGAATTTCCACTTCCTCGCCGGTTGCCGAGGTGAAGCGAACGGCTAGTGAAAGTCCGTACATGATGGCGCTTGCTGCCATCCTTCGTCGCGGCACGAGTTTGACCGGACTAACGAAGTTCTCCCAGGTCATTGTTCGTCTCCGTCTATTGGATCGAGGGCACCCTGATCGTTTAGCGGAGCGGACCTGCGGTTGCGCCAGAGCGATTGCTCTGCCTGCAGAGTGATTGCTGCTTAGCGCATGCGACGTCGCCAATCGCTTGGCGTTTCTCCCGTCAATCGCCTGAATGCGGCGGCAAAGGCGGTTTGAGAGGCATAGCCAAGCTCAGCCGCCACCGTGGCGATCGGGATGTCGGTGTCGCGGAGCGTATTCATGGCCTGCTCGAGCCGGTGCTGGCGCAGCCAGCTATGCGGCGAAAGACCGGTGCTTTCCTTGAAGGCACGACAGAAGTGGAAGCGAGACAGGCCGGCGTCCGAGGCGAGCGCCGCAAGAGAGACGTCGGAATCGCTGTCCGAACGCAAGCGTTCGATCGCGCGTCGCAGCGCATGGGGAGCCAGCCCGCCTACGATCGGCTCGATGGCGGTTGGCTCGCCGATGTGCGCGGCCAGGATGCGCGTGGCGATGATATCGGTCAGTCGCTGCCTGAAGAGTGCATCCAGAACCGCGTTGCCCTCCAACACATCCGCCCCGCTCATCAGCAGTCCGGATGTGACAGGGTCGAGATGCCCGGTTCGCTCCAGAAGATCACCGGGAATGGGCGCGTCGGCTTCGCGGGCGACGCGTTCGAGCGTTGCGTGCGGAAGGTACAACTGGACGACATCGACAGGACCGGGAATATCCCATCTCGCGCTCGAACCAGCCGGAATGATCGTCACGACTCCGGAACGGGCCGTTCCGATCGCAACCGATTTTCCGGCGCGCCGCTCCAGGCGCTGAACGCCTGTGGGGTACGTCATGATGACGTGGTCGGTCATGGGCTCGACGACGTCGTGCAGAGCGCCGTGCTTCCAATGCGCGATGCCGCCATTGGAGGGGTCCGAAGCCATCTGGAGCGGCGCGGTCTTGAGGATGCGCGCCATCTCCACATCGGCAGGCCGCCGCTCGACGTTCGGCGAGTCGCTGTGGCGCGCACCGGGTGCGGCAAGCAGAGCCCCCAAAGGATCGTGCAGGATGGGCTTGTCCATGGAGTCAGTCTCGCGTTCGGAAGGCACTTCGGGACCTGAGGAGCGATTGCCGCTAACGCACGCGTCGTCGCCAATCGCTCGGCGTTTCGCCGTTCAATCGCTTGAACGCCGCGGCGAAGGCTGTTTGCGAGGCATAACCAAGCTCTGCCGCAACCAGGGCGATCGATGCGTCGGTATCGCGAAGCAGGCTCATGGCCTGCTCGAGCCGGTATTGGCGCAGCCAGGCGTGAGGCGAGAGCCCGGTGCTTTCCTTGAATGCGCGGCAGAAGTGGAAGCGCGACAGACCGGCATCAGAGGCGAGGGCATCGAGGGAGACGTCGGTATCGCTGTCCGAGCGCAGGCGTTCGATGGCACGGGCCAGGACCTTGGGCGAAAGCCCACCGATGGTCGGCTGGAATGGGGCTCGCGAGCCGGTATGGGCAACCAGGAGACGCATCGCCAGGAGATCGATCAACTGATGCCTGAACAGCGTGTCCAGGGCCCCATTGCTCTCCAGCGTGTTGACCGCGCTCAGGATCAATCGGGACGTGATGGGATCAGGATGCGCCGTTCGCTCCAGGAGTTCGCTCGATGTGCCGCTCGCGGCTTCGTCGGCGACGCGTTTCAGCGTTGTGTGAGGGAGATAGAGCTGAACGACATCGACAGGCTTCGGAATATCCCATCGGGAGCTCGATCCTTCGGGAATGATGATCACGACCCCGCGGCGAAACGTTCCGATCGCAACGGACCGTCCTGACCGCCGCTCCATGTGCTGCATCGCGCCGTTGTAGGCCATGATGACGTGGTGGTTCATGGGCTCGACGACGTCGTGCAACGGTTCGTGTTTCCAGTGGGCGATCCCGGCACCGGAGGAGTCCAATGCCACGCGAAATGGTTCGGTGTGGAGCACACGCGCCATCTCTGCATCAGCGGCGCGCCGCCCGGTCGTCGACGACTGGCCCTGGCTCGGCTCGGATGCGGCCGGAGGATTTTCACGCGCAGAATTGTGCGAGGTCGGTTTGCTCATTGGAAGTGCTCGCTTCAGGGGCCTCGCACTCGCGGCGCTGGGGCGATTTGCGCGCCCGGCGTGAAGCCATCGCTTCTTTTGCGCCCGTACCGGTGCCGCAGGGCGCCGCGAACTCTTGGTGAGGGTTTCTAGGCACGTGGGACTACGGGGTCTTTCCTGAAACCGCGGTGCTTGTCCTGATTCTGCTCAAAGCGCTCGGACGCGACATCTTGTGATCGGCGATCCCCGGACGACTGCGGAGAATTAGGCTCACAATTTGCGCATTAGATATTGAAATCGCTTCTGAAAACGACTTTGCCACAATCGAAGCGGCGGCCCGCCGCAATCGCAAATCACTCCGCGACGCGACTGGACCGCCGTACTCCGAAGCGGATAATGCTACCGACCTCCAGGGCGACGGCAGTCAGACGGGTTGCCTGGTCGGAATTCCACGGATGGGTCGATCGAATGGCACTGGCTGGCACCTTCGGACAGAGGGTCAAGCGGCAGTTGAGCCTGGCGGATGCACCGCCTTCGCTGATCGCGCGGTCGCGGCGAGGCGTCGACGTTGCGGTCACCGAAACCCTGAACAGTGAGCCGGTAGAGGGTCTTTCCGGCTCGCTTGCCGACGACGCCTATCTCGTCAGCCTGAAGCTGCAGGATTATCCTGACTGCGAGCTCTGGGAGCACGGCAAATGCTTCACGAAGACGGACGTCAGGGCCGGTACGACATATCTGTACGATCTCCGGCACGATCCGCGCTTCGTCATCGACAAGCCGTTCCATTCCGTCCATTTCTATCTTCCCCGTCTGACGCTCGACGGCATCGCGCGCGAAGCCCGCACGCCGCCCATTGGCGACCTCGCATGCCGGTACGGTTTCGGCCATGACGACGAGATCATGCGCCATGTCGGCGCCCTGATGTTGGAAGGGCTGCGTCGTCCGGCGGAGGCCAACCAGCTCTTCATCGACCACATGATGCTCGCGTTCACGGCCCACATTGCCCAGACCTATGGCGGATGGCAGCGCGTCGCGGATGCGGCCCGGGGCGGTCTTTCCCCATGGCAGGTGCGGCGAGCCTGCGAAAGGCTCGACTCGGATCTTGGCGGGACGCTTTCACTGCAACAGATCGCGGCCGAGTTCGATCTCTCGGTTAGCCATTTTTCCCGCGCGTTTCGAATCTCGACCGGCCTTCCGCCTCATCAGTGGCTGCTCCGCCAGCGTGTGAAGGCGGCAAAGCAGTTGATGACCCTGCGCGACCTGCCGCTGTCGGAGATTGCGATCTCGGTCGGGTTCGCCAATCAAAGCCATTTGACGAAGGTGTTCTCGGCGCAGGTCGGCGTCAGCCCGGCGGCATGGCGCCGCGAAGCGCTCGGCATCAGGGACAGCGAGACGTGATCGTCCGATCAGCGGCGCTGCGCCAGTGAATTGGCGTAGGCGGCGCGGCGCGCCGCGAAGATCTCATCCGGCGGATAACCGATTCCTTCCGCAAGATTTGCCGGATCAAAGCCGGAGGTATCGCACGTCTCGTCCGCTTCGATCGCGGTGATCACGATCGTTCCGAGCCGTACGGCTTCCCGGATGTCCTCATCCGGCCACCGGATCGTAACATCCCGCGTCGGGTCGTCAGGACGACCGAGCAGCGCCATCAGGCTGAACCGGATATCGCGCGTCGCGATCCTTCCTTTGAGATCGTCGCGCAGGACATCGGCGGACGTCGTCCTGGCCTTGCCCCCGATCGCCGCGAGCTCGCTACCGACCGGGACGACCTTGAATTTGATGAACTGCGTCTCGTCCTTCGAATTCGTTGCGGGGAAGGCGTGGACGGCCCAGTAGGTCGTGCCGGCGAAACTCGGGGGAGGCGGATGCGCGGCGATGTAGTTCGCCTGACGCAGCGTTTCGGGATTGGCGGTGGAGAAGGCCTTGATCTTCTCCAGGTCCGGCCTTCCGTCGCGACCAGGCATACGCGAGGTGAGGAACGCCAGCATCTGATCGAGCGTCCTCGCATAATGAACCGGAGCGCTCTGTGTAAGGATGTCGGAGCGATGCTCGTCGTTGCCGAGCCTGAAGCTGAAGCCGCGTAGCGCGAGATCCATGGTCTCGGATTCGTGGGGACCGCCGTCCACCGAGAAGCGCGCCAGCACGCGCGATGGTGTCGTGAAGCTCCGCGACTTCGTGACCTCGTCGGCCCGATCCGAAGGGATGTAGGTCCCCCGGACGCAGCGGCCCTTGGCAAAGCTCGCGCGTGCCTTTGGTGGATTGCCCAGAACGGCCTTCTGAGCCTCGACAATGGAGGCGGGTGTGGCGGTGCCGCTCGGGAACAGGGACATGGCTTGGTCTTGGATTTGCTACCCCAACCCTTAGCGGCGTGGATGCTTCGCCGCTCCAGAGCGATTGCTATGCTTGCAGCGCGATTGCTGTCTTCTTGCGCGGTCACCAGGGCACTGAACACGGTGCCGGCGATGTAATATCTCAGCAAAATTAATGGCTTGAGTTGAAATCTTCCAGCGGCCCATGATGGATCGGGGCGGGCGCTCAAAGGCGCCGTGCGCACGGGCGGATCAAGCAAAGTCCATTGAAAGCACGGCCGGTCGTTCTTCGGAGTGACCCGTCTTCCGCTGAGGCGTGGGCAACCTCGGAGGGGGCAGTGCCACTCCTGCACCAACGAGACCTGCCTCGGACTGCAATCCGAGCCTGAGCCTGCGCCAGCGATTGACAGCTAATTATTACATGTCTAAAAATATGCAAATTCATATAATTCGTGAGATGCCTGAATGGACACGCATCCGCTCAAGCTCAAGGTCAGATCGTATGCCGCGGAGACGCCGTTCATACGGAGCCTTGTGTTTGGCGTGGAGGACGGCGTTGCGCCGCGATGGCAGGCGGGTGCCCATATCCGCGTGGCGCTCCCGAATGGAGGCGACCGGCCGTACTCGCTGATGGCTTTGCCGGGCCTTCCCGAGGGTACGCTGGCGCTCGGGGTGCTGCGCGAGGAGGCTTCGACCGGCGGCTCGCAGTTCATGCACGCGCTGAAGATCGGCGATGTCGTGAAGGCAACGGCGCCGGTCAACAATTTTCATCTGCATGAGGAAGCGGCGCCCGCGCTGCTGTTCGCCGGCGGCATCGGTGTCACGCCGATCCTGTCGATGGCGGCGAATCTCGCGGCCCGGGGAAGCCCGTATCGCTTGCACTATGCGGGCCGCGCGCAAGGCCTGCTCGCGTTCCTGCCGCACCTGCAGGAGATATGCGCCAACGGGCTATCCATTCACTACGACAGCGACGAGTCCCGCCTGGACATCGCAGCGACGCTCGGCGATGCCGCCGCAAACGCCCACATCTACGTCTGCGGCCCGGCCGGCATGATTGATGCGGTGAAGGCGGCTGCGCTCGGCAGGGGCATTCCGGCCGACCGCATCCACTACGAGCTCTTCAAGGCCGAGCAATCGTCCTCGCCCGACTTGCCGTTCGAGGTCGAGCTCAAATCGACCGGGCAGGTCGTCAGCGTCGCGGCCGGTCAGACCATCATCCAGGCGCTGGAGGCCGCGGGTCTCGACGTGCTCTACGACTGCCAGCGCGGCGATTGCGGCATCTGCCAGTGCGGCGTGATCGAAGGGGTGCCCGACCATCGCGACGTCATCCTCAGCGACGACGAGAGGGCGTCCAACAAGGTCATGCAGATCTGCGTGTCACGCGCGAAGTCGGAACGTCTGGTGCTGGATCTCTAGGGGAGGCGAGGGACGTCATGGCGAAATACCGACAGAATGCCGACGCGATCGCGGCGCTGGTGCGCGAGGCCGAAGTGCACCGCGACGTCTATGTCGACCCCGAGATCTTCGAGCTCGAGATGGAGCACCTGTTCCCGAACAGCTGGATCTATGTCGGGCACGCGAGCCAGTTGGGAAAGCCCGGCGATTTCATCACCGCCAATATCGGCCGTCAGCCGGTGCTGGCGAGCCGCCACACCGACGGCTCCATCCACGTCTTCTACAACCGCTGTCCGCACAAGGGCGTGAAGATCGCCTCCGAGCCCTGCGGCAACACCGGAAAGTTCTTCCGTTGCCCCTATCACGCCTGGTCGTTCAAGACCGACGGCTCGTTGCTCGCGATCCCTTTGAAGAAGGGCTACGAGGGCACCGGCTTTGGCGACACGCAGGCGAATGAGGGACTGTCGAAGGTCAGGAACGTCGTGATCTATCGCGATTTCATCTTCGCCCGCCTGAGCGTTTCAGGCGTGTCCTTCGAGGATTATTTCGGCGAGAGCCTTTCGACCATCGACAACATGGTCGACCGCTCGCCGGAGGGGAAGCTCGCAGTCCAGGCGACGCCGATCCGCTACATGCACACCTGCAATTGGAAGATGCTGGTCGAGAACCAGACCGACACCTGCCATCCGATGGTGGCGCATGAGAGCTCGGCCGGCACCGCGGTCAAGGTCTGGAAGCGCGAGCAGGGCTCTTCCACGGAGACACCGATGGCGGTGCAGCTCTACGGTCCCTTCATGAGCCCGTACGAGTTCTACGAACAGAGCGGCATCAGGATCTGGCCGAACGGCCATGGCCATACCGGCGTCGCCAACTCCATCCATTCCAACTATTCGGACATCGAAGGCTATCTCGGCCGGATGGTCGCGGCCTATGGCGAGGAGCGGGCGCACTCGATCCTCGGCGAGGTCAGGCACAACACGGTGTATTTCCCGAACATCATGGTCAAGGGTGCCGTGCAGATCCTGCGCAATTTCATCCCGATCGCGGTCGACAGGACGCTGGTCGAGAGCTGGGTCTATCGCCTGGTCGGCGCGCCGGACAAGCTCTACGAGCGGGCGCTGATGTACAACCGCTTCATCAACGCGCCGACCTCGATCGTCGGGCACGACGATCTCGAAATGTACGAGCGGGCGCAGGAAGGGCTGAAGTCCAACGGCAATCAATGGGTCAATCTGCGGCGCCTCTACGAGAGCCATGAAGAGCAGGACGTCACGGCCGTGATCAACGGCACGTCCGAGCGACAGATGCGAAACCAGTTCCACGCCTGGTCGAAATTCATGACCATGGACATGGACAAGTGTGTCGAGGCCGCGGAATGATCGACGAGAAGGCCATCACGGACTTCATCTATCTGGAAGCCGAGCTGCTCGACACGATGCAATGGCAGGCCTGGCTCGATCTGTTTCACCCCGAAGGGCGCTACTGGATGCCGCTCGAATGGCAGCAGCAGGATCCGGTGCTGCAGCCGTCGTTGATGTACGAGGATCTGCTGCTCCTGAAGGTGCGGGTCGAGCGGCTCGCCGGCGAGCGGACCTTCAGCCAGAAGCCGAAGAGCCGTTGCCATCATCTTCTCCAAGCACCGCGGATCGTGGCGTGCGACCCGGCTGCGGGCGTCTACAAGGCGCGGACGTCCTATATCTACACCGAGACCCGCGGTGATCTGCTGGAGCGCTATTCGGGATGGGCGTCGCACGAATTCGTAGAGGTCGGCGATGCCCTGAAGATCAAGCTCAAGCGGGTCGATCTCGTCAATTTCGACGCGCCGTTCGGCAACATCCAGCTTTTCATGTGAGCACGCCTTGACCGCTGCGACCACAGTCTACGCCCGCTTTCGCGACACCGCCCTTCGCCGGGAGGAGGCGGGCTTCCTCAACGTGCTGCCGGAGACCGCCGATATCTATGGCATCGCGGCGGGCGAGATTTCCTACCGCGCCATGCTCGATCGCGTCGAGCGCTGGCGCTCGGCTTTTGCAAGCCGGGGCTATGGCGAAGGCCACAGGGTCGGGCTGCTGCTCCAGAACCGGCCGGTGTTCGTCGAGCTGTGGTTCGCGCTGAACGGGCTCGGCGTGTCCGTCGTGCCGATCAATCCCGATTTGCGGATCAGCGAGCTCGAATACATCATTGCGCATTCCGAGATGAATGCGGCGTTCGTCCTCGCCGAGCGGCGCGACGAGGTCGAGATTGCGGCGCGCCAGGCCGGCCGGCCGATCCCGGTCGTGACCTGCGAAGACGATGTACCCGCGCCATTCGGTGGCGCGCGGCCGGCCGCCACGGGTGACGGCGCGACCGAATGTGCGCTGCTCTATACGTCCGGGACGACCGGACAGCCCAAGGGCTGCGTGCTCACCAACACTTATTTCCTGTATTCCGGAAACTGGTATCGCGACGTCGGCGGGCTGATCGATCTCAAGCCCGATTTTGAGCGCATGATCACGCCGCTGCCGTTGTTTCACATGAACGCGATGGCGGTGTCGCTGATGGCGATGCTGTCGGTCGGCGGCAGCCTCACCATGCTCGATCGCTTCCATCCGCGTACCTGGTGGGCTTCCGTCCGCGACAGCCGCGCCACCTGCCTGCATTATCTCGGCGTCATGCCCTCGATGCTGATGAGCGCGCCGCCGTCCGAGCAGGACCGGGCGCACACCGTGCGCTTCGGCTTCGGCGCCGGCGTCGACAAGCTCCTGCATGCGCCGTTCGAGGAGCGCTTCGGCTTTCCGCTGCTGGAGGCCTGGGCGATGACCGAGACGGGAAGCGGCGGCGTCATCGCCGCCAATGTCGAGCCGCGCAAGATCGGCACGAGCTGTTTCGGACGTCCGGCCGCCGAGGTCGACATTCGTATCGTCGACGAGAGCGGCAACGACGTGCCGGTCGGGACGCCGGGCGAGCTCCTGGTGCGGCGCGCAGGTGCGGACCCGCGTTACGGCTTCTTCCGCGAGTACCTGAAGAACGAGGCCGCCACCGCCGAGGCCTGGGACGGCGGCTGGCTGCACACCGGCGATATCGTGTCGCGCGATGCGGACGGCGACCTCCATTTCGTCGACCGCAAGAAGAACGTGATCCGCCGTTCCGGCGAGAACATTGCCGCGGTCGAGGTCGAGTCCGTCCTCAACCGCCATCCCGCGATCCGGCAGGCCGCGGTGGCCGCGACGCCCGATCAGGTGCGCGGCGACGAGGTTGCGGCGGTCATCATCGCCGAGGAGGCCGGTGCCGACCGCGCGCGCGCCGAGGAGATCGTGCGCTGGAGCCTGGAGCAGATGGCCTATTACAAGGCGCCGGGCTGGATCTGTTTCGTCGACAGCCTGCCGCTGACCGCGACCGAGAAGATCCAGCGCGGCGGCCTGAAGGATTTCGTCGCCAGACTGATGCGCGATGGTGCGTTCTTCGACCTTCGCGACCTCAAGCGGCGGCAGCTTTGATCATGAGCGAGATCCGCACCACACTCATCACCGGCGGCAATTCGGGGATCGGCGAGGCGCTGGCGAAGAAGCTCGTCGAGAGCGGGCAGCGCGTGGTCTCGGTCGGTCTGGAGAAGCCGGACTGGACGCATGATCTGCTCGCAGCCTATCGCGCTGACCTCTCCGATATCGAGGAGACGCGCGCGATCGCGCAGGAGATCTGCCGTGATCACCCCGTCGATCGCCTCGTGCACAATGCCGGCGTGATCCTGCCGAATTTGCTGCCCGATGCGAAGCCGGAGGACATCTTGATGCTGGCGCAGCTGCACCTGGGCGCGCCGATGCTGCTGACCCAGGCGGCGCTGGAGGGGATGCGTGCGCGCCGCTTCGGCCGCATCGTGTTCGTCAGCTCGCGGGCCGCGATGGGCGCGGCGACGCGGTCGGCCTATTCCGCGACCAAGGCCGGCGTGCACGGCATGGCGCGGACCTGGGCGCTGGAGCTCGCCGCGAGCGGCATCACCGTGAACGTGGTAGCGCCAGGGCCGATCCTGACCGATAATTTCTGGGGAATCATTCCCAAGGGCTCCGAGCAGCAGGAGCGGATGGCGCGCAACGTCCCGGTCGGGCGGCTCGGCTCGCGCGAGGATGTCGCGCACGCCATCAGTTTCTTCCTCGATGAGCGCTCGGACTTCGTCACCGGCCAGGTGCTCTACGTCTGCGGCGGCACCAGCCTCGTCGGGCTCGGTCCGTAACGCCCGTCACCTAGATCTGGTTCTGGCGGATGTTCTCGACCATCCTGGCCAGCACGCGCGCACAGACCTCGATGTCGTCGGGCTCGATGCCTTCGATCAGCTTGTCGTAGTTGCTCGCCATGATCGGCCAGATCTTGCGCAGCAGCGCCTCGCCGTCCGGGGTCAGACCCACGACGCGGCGGCGCTGGTCTTCCTCCGCGATCTCGCGCTTGACGAGGCCCGATGACACCATGGACTCGACCATGCGGCTCGCCGTCGACTGCTCGGTCACCGCGAGAACGGCGACCTCGTTGACCGTCAGGGTCTTGTAGATGAACAGGACCGACAGCGTCCGGAACACGACATTGTTGATGCCGTGGTCGCTCAGGTCGCGGTTCTGATCGAGATTCCAGCGATTGGCGAGCCGGTTGAACAGATACGGGATGTAGGTTTGCAGCTGGTCCCTCGTCCTCGGCGGACCCGACTTCCATCTGCTCTTGGATTCTCTGGCCATTATCTCTTGCGACTTTGCTTCTTGCTCTCGGTATGAAGTTTTGAAGAAAGCGATTTCAGTACGGACAGCGCACCGTCCAGCTCCCGGGCCGAAACGTTCTCGAGCCGTTTGCCGAGATGCTTCTTGTGGACGTCGGCCGCCTTCCTGAACAGCGCTTCGCCCTTCGGCGTCAGGCGCACGATGAAGGACCGCCGGTCCTCGCTCGACATTTCCCTGCTGATGAGGTCGTCGGCGAGAAGACGCTGCACCAGCCCCGAGACATTGCCGCCGGTGACTTTCAGATTTTGCGACAACTGCCCGAGCGCGAGGCCATCCCGGTAGCGATCGAGCTGGGCCAGCACGTCGAATTTTGCGAGCGACAGGCCGAACTCGGCGTTCAGCGTCGAATTCAGCGACGCGAACAGCTCGCCATGCAGCGACAGCAATTGCAGCCAGAGCCGGGTTTCGATCTGCCCAGGGACGGGAGCAATGTTCTCTTTGAGTGCTGCTGGCATCGCATGACCATCGAGTACAAGATGTCTCGTCGATTGGAGGGATTATCGCAGGTCTTTCGCTCCGATTAACAATTTGAGAATCGTAGTCAAGTCGCCTGATCCTGACGTCTTGGGGGCGAACGGCAATCCACTCCGGCGTCCCCTCCGATGGAATCATGCAAAGGTCTTGATGGTCTGGATCACGCCGTCGAGCTCCTTGCCGGCGCTGTCCTTCAGCGCGGCCTCGCGCAGGCGGCGGGCCCAATCGGCGGCATCCTCGCGTCGTTCGACCAGCTTGATCGCCTCCAGTGTCCTGTCGAATTTCGACAGCCCGCGGCTGTGGGTATCGGAATAGCCTTTCACGAGGCGTCGGCATTGCAGGAGCTCGACACCGAGCTGGTAGTTGGCGGCGACCGCGTCGGTTGCGGCCTTGAGCCATCCGTCCCGATGCGCGGTCTCGACGGCGTGACGTAGCGAGCGGCGCCGCAGGCCGCGTAGTCCGGCCACGACATAGAGCGTCAGGAACCAGGGCAGCGAGTAGGTCCGCACCCGGCGTCCCCGGTTGACGCGGCGATCGAGCCAGCCGAGGAGGCGTGGCCGCGCGCCGAGCCAGCGAGCGAAGCCCACGGGCAGCACGCCCATGACCTCCTCCATGCGCGGATGCATGAACTCGGTGGTCTGGAGTACCTGGCCCTGCGACATATCGAGCTCGCTCTCGATGCGCGCGCGGCGACCGGCGCGTGTCTTCAGGTCGGCCACGCGGATGACGTCGTCATAGGTCATGGCGTTGGCGAGGTACTTCGCCGCCGCCTCCGTGAAGGCATAGGCGCGCGCACCACCGCCGGCGTTTCGGTCGGCCGCGTGCAGCGTCTTGAGAATGTCGAGATACTCGGCGCCATAGGCGACGTCCTGGAAGTCGACGACCTTCCTCAAGCCCGCGCGGGCCATGGTGAGCGCAGGCTCGGGCAGCTCCTGCTTCAGTCTTGTGATGAGCCCGGCAAGATCTGGATCGGGCGTCGCGGGAGAGGGGACGTGACCGGCCTGCTTTGATGGCGCCGGCGCTGTGACCTCGGATGAGCCGGTCTTGACCCGGTCAAACGCGGCTTCAAACGTCTCCACGCTGGCCTTGGCGCCTTTCCCACCTGCGCGGATCACGTCGAGATAGCTGTCGCGGCTGAACGGCAGCACAGCGGCCGCCGCGAGCGCGCCGAACATCGCGGCCGAGATGACACTGCCATGCGCGATCGCCAGCGCATTCAGATCGAAGATGATCTCGGTCTTGGCGGCAACCCCGAGGGCGCCGGTGACGGCGCCGCCGTCGGCGATGCCGTTGCCCGGTGCGATCTTCTCGCCGATTGCAAACGACCGGTGGTTGGATGCGATCAACGTGGTGCGATCCGGCGTCACGAGGCCGCGCAGGATCGACCGGCCGGCCTCCATGAATTCCGCCGCCATCACCACGTCGACGTCGCCGGGCGTCGGCATCAGCGACAGGATCGGCTTGCGGCCGTCGAGCGGCGGCATCGCCTCGATATAGTAGATCGTGGCGCCGGTGCGCTGGGCGACGCCGGGCACCGAGGTCGATTGCGCGACCCAGCCATGGTTCTCGGCCAACTGAACGATCCAGTCGGTCAGCACGCCGCCACCCTGGCCACCCATCGCGACGATCGCGATGGAGATCGGCCGCTCGGTTGCCTCGCCGCCGGCGGGGAGGGCCAGCCGGACCGTCTCGTCTCTCATGCCAACGCCTCGAGTGCCGGACGCCGGCGATCACGCCGCCGTTGCAGCCAGCCGATCATGGCCATCGCGACCCTGGATTTGAACCTGTCCCAGCCGGTCGGATTGTGAATGACGTCCGCGCGATAGAACGAGGGGCAGAGCACGGCGGCCTCGGAGACCTCGCCGCAATTGCCGCAGCCGACGCAGGAATTGTCGATCGCCGCAACGGGATCGTCGCGCAAGGGATCGTCCAGCTGCTTCACCGAAAGCGACGGGCAGCCCGAGAGCCGTATGCAGGCGTGGTCGCCGGTGCAGACGTCCTCGTCGACACCGAAGCGTTCCTTGACGATGCGCACTCCGTCCTTGATCGCCTTGTTGATCTGCGGCTTCACGCGGCGCTGCTTGTTCAGCATGCATTCGGAGGACGCGACGATGACCTTGGGGCCTTCCTCCTTGGTCGTCAGCGCTTCCTTCAGCGTGTCGCGCATCTTGCCGACATCATAGGTGCGGTCGAGCTGGCGCACCCACTGGCCGCCGATGCCCTTCACGGCCTTGACGATCGAATTGTTGGTGTCGCGCCGCTTGTTGATCGCGCGCGAGGACAGGATGTCCTGACCGCCGGTCGCCGAGGTGTAATAGTTGTCGACGATGACGAACACGCCGTCGTGCTTGTTGAACACGGCATTGCCGATGCCGCTGGTCAGTCCGTTGTGCCAGAAGCCGCCGTCGCCCATCACCGCGATCGAGCGTTTGTCGGCCTTGACGTTGAAGGCCGAGGTCGAGGCCGGGCCAAGGCCGAAGCCCATGGTGGTCGCGCCGATATTGAAGGGCGGCAGGATCGAGAACAGATGGCAGCCGATGTCGGCCGAGACATGATGCTGGCCGAGCTCTTCCTCGACGAGCTTCATCGCGGCGAAGATCGGCCGCTCCGGGCAGCCGGTGCAGAGCCCGGGCGGGCGCGCCGGCACGACCTGCTTCAGCTTCTCGACCGCGGGGTGATTGAGCACGGGAACGGCGTCCGGCGCCGGCGGCCGGTTGCCGAGCAGCCGCGGCTCGGTCTTCTCCAGGAAGTCCCTGACGCCGCCGAGCAGGACCTGCGCGGTGTAGTCGCCGCCCATCGGCAGCACGTCCTTGCCGTGGATGCGCGCCTGGATGTCCCTTCGGCGGAGCACGGTGTTGATCGCCTGCTCCAGATATTCAGGCTGGCCTTCCTCGACGATCAGGACGGCGTCCTTGTCGACGCAGAACTCCGCGACCTCGGTGTCGATCACGGGGTAGGTGACGTTCATGACGTAGAGCGGAACCTGTGTGTTGCCGTAGGCATCCGACAGCCCGAGATATTGCAGCGCGCGGATCACGTTGTTGTACATGCCGCCCTGCATGATGATGCCGACCTTGCCCTGCTTCGGCCCCATCCATTCATTCAGCCTATTGTCCCGGATGAAGCCGATCGCGGCGGGCATCCGCGTCTTGATCTTCTCCTGCTCGTGCTCATAGGCCGCCGGCGGCAGCACGATGCGGTTGACGTCGCGCCTGGGGCTGTTGAGCGCGTCCTTGATGGTGTGCGCCGGCTTGACGTTGTCCTTGCAGGCGAAGCTGCCGTGCATGTGGCAGGCGCGGACGCGAACCTCGAGCATCACGGGCGTGTTCGAGAATTCGGAGAGCTCAAAACCCTTCTCGATCAGATTGACGATGCACTCATGATCGGGGCGGGGATCGAGCAGCCACATCTGCGATTTCATCGCGAAGGCGTGGGTCCGCTCCTGCATGATGGAGGAGCCTTCGCCATAGTCCTCGCCGACGATGATCATGGTGCCGCCGGTGACGCCGCCCGAGGCGAGATTGGCGAGCGCGTCGGAGGCGACGTTGGTGCCGACCGTCGACTTCCACGCCACCGCGCCGCGCAGGGGATACATCACCGAGGCCGACAGCATCGCCGCCGCAGCCGCTTCGTTGGCGGAGCTCTGGAACACGACGCCGAGATCGTCGAGCACGTCCTTGGCGTCGGCGAGCACGTCCATCAGGTGCGAGATCGGCGAGCCCTGGTAGCCGCCGACATAGGCGACGCCGGATTGCAGCAGCGCCTTGGTGATGGCGAGGATGCCTTCGCCGCGGAACGTATCGCCGTCGCCGAGCCGGAGATCCTCGACTTCCCGAGCAAAAGACCGTTCAGCCATTGCACCCTCCAGAAATATGCGATAGCATACGTTTATATGTGAAGTAAGTCAACGCCGCGCCATGCTATCACGCTTGCGGACCTCTGCTCCGGCAAGGCGATCATGAGCCAGCGACAGGGTAGGGCCAATGCTGAAGCTGCCTCGCTTTAGAGCTGCCGCCGTCCAGGCTTCACCTGTCTACCTCAACCCGGGCGCGACAGCCGACAAGGCGGCTTCACTGATCCGTGAAGCCGCAGCCAATGGCGCGAAGCTCGTCGCGTTCCCCGAAGTGTTCGTTCCCGGCTATCCCTACTGGAACTGGATCACCGATCCCGTCACGGGCAGCGCATGGTTCGAGAAGCTCGCCAAGGCATCGGTGCTGGTGCCGGGTCCGGAGGTCGATGCCGTCAGGAAGGCCGCGCGCGATACCGGATGCTACGTCGTGCTGGGCGTGAACGAGCGCAGCCCGGTGTCGCTGGGCGCGATCTACAATACTCTGGTCTTCATCGGGCCGGACGGCGCGGTGCTGGGCAAGCACCGCAAGCTGGTGCCGACCTGGGCGGAGAAGCTGACCTGGACCGGCGGTGACGGATCGAGCCTGCGCGTCTATGATACCGAGATCGGGCGTCTCGGCGGGCTCGCCTGCGGCGAGAACACCAACACGCTCGCGCGCTTTGCGCTGTTGGGTCAGGGTGAGCTCGTGCATGTCGCCAGCTACATCTCGCTTCCGGTCGCGCCCCCGACTACGACATGGCGGAGGCGATCAAGTTGCGCGCGATCGCCCATTCCTTTGAGGGCAAGATTTTTACGATCGTCTCCTGCTCGACCGTGTCGGAGGAGATCATCACGGCGATGGAAACGGTCGTCCCCGACGCGCGTGCGCGCCTGCAGCGCAAATCAAGCGCGTTCTCCGGCATCATCGGACCTGACGGCCGCGTGGTCGGCGATCCCCTGATCGACGACGAAGGCATCGTCTACGCCGACATCGACCTCGACCGCTGCATCCAGCCGAAGCAGATGCATGACATCGTCGGGCACTACAACCGGTTCGACATTTTCGATTTGCGGGTCAACCGCCGCCCTCTGGCGCCGCTCGGCCTGATGGAGACAGAGCGTGCCGCGGGAGACGAGCAGGTGGGCTTCTCGTCGATTCCCGGCAAATTGGAATGACGGTTCGGGGCGCGATGCAACGCTACCAAACAGGACGTCGTCGGACAGGACTTGGAGGATAGGATGCGCGAGAACGTCGTCGGCCGGGCCAATGTCGAAGATACCCCTGAGCTCAAGGCCTATTACAAGGACCTGGAAAAGTACGAAGCGGGCGCGCTGTGGACGGTCGCCAACAAGATCGAGCCGTGGGCGCCGCAATCGGCGTCCGTTCCCGTGCTCTGGCGCTACAACGATCTGCGCGAGCACGTGCTGCGCTCGGTCGAGCTGGTCTCGCCGGAAAAGGCGGGGCGGCGGGTGATCTACCTCAACAATCCCGGCCGCCGCGACGTGTCGGCGGCGGTCGGCTGGCTCTATTCGGGATTGCAGGTGATGCATCCCGGCGAAGTAGCAACAGCGCACGCGCACTCGGCTTCAGCCCTGCGCTTCATCATGGAGGGGGCGGGCGCCTACACCATCGTCGATGGGCACAAGATGACGCTGGGGGCGCGGGATTTCGTGCTCACGCCGAACGGCACCTGGCACGAGCATGGCGTCGAAGGCAACGGCTCGGTCTGCATCTGGCAGGACGGCCTGGATATCCCGCTCGTCAACGCACTGGAGGCGAACTTTTTCGCGGTCCATCCCAAGGTGCAGCAGGAAGATTCCGGCTATCCCGTGGACGACATGACCAAGACCTGGGGCAATCCCGGGCTTCGGCCGGCGGATTCGAAATGGTCGAAGGGTTATTCGCCCATGTTCAAATACGAATGGGAGCCGACCTACGAGTCCTTGCGCAAATACGCCGCCGCGACCGACGGTTCGCCCTATGACGGCATTCTCATGAACTACGTCAATCCGATCACCGGCGGGCACGTGATGCAGACGATCGGCGCGAGCATGCAGCTGCTGCGGCCGGGCGAGAAGACGAAGTCGCACCGGCACACCGGCAGCTTCATCTACCAGGTTGCCAAGGGCCGCGGCTATTCGATCATCGCCGGCCAGCGCTTCGAGTGGCAGGAACGCGACATCTTCTGCGTTCCCTCCTGGGCCTGGCATGAGCACGGCAATGCCTCGGGCAGCGAGGACGCGTGCCTGTTCTGCTTCAACGATCTGCCCGTCATCGAGAGTCTCGGCTTCTACCGGGAAGAGGCCTATGGCGACAACGCCGGCCATCAGCCGGTTGCCGCCTGACGTCCCCGCATAGAATTCAACCGAAAGAGCCGGATAGAGCTTCATGCGCCTTGTTACCTACATCTTGGGCTCCAGCGGTGCCCGCCTCGGGGTCCTCGTTGACGGATTGGTCGTGGACGTCGAGCACCTCGGTGCGTCGCATGGCTTTGCATGGCCGAGCGACATGCTGTCGTTCGTCGACAACAGCGTGACATTGCTGCCGGCGCTGAAGGAGCGTCTGGACGATGCCGATGGACGCTTGCCGGCCGGCTCCGCCGTTCCGGTCGAAGACGTGAGGCTGCAGGCGCCGATCCCGCGGCCCCGCAAGAACATCTTCGGCATCGGACTGAACTACCGCGCGCATGTGGCGGAGTCCGCGAAGAGCCTGGACACGGACAAGGATCTGCCGAAGCAGCCGGTCGTGTTCTCCAAGCCGCCGACGTCGGTGATCGGCCCCGGCGGCGCGATTCAGCACAATGCGAAGATGACGCAGCAGCTCGACTGGGAAGTAGAGCTCGCCGTCATCATCGGCAAGACCGCAACCCGCATCGCGACCGACAAGGCGATGGACCACGTCTTCGGCTATTCGGTGATGATCGACATCTCCGCGCGCGACAATCGCCGCGCCGGGCAGTGGATCTTCTCCAAGGGCATGGACACCTATGCGCCGTTCGGCCCCTGCATCGTGACCGCGGACGAGATCCCCGACCCGCATGACCTGCGGCTGTGGCTGACGAAGAACGGGGTCATGAAGCAGGACTCCAACACCAAATACATGATCTTCGACATTCCGGTCCTGATATCGGACATTTCATCGGGCATGACGCTGGAGCCGGGCGACATCATCGCAACGGGAACGCCGGAAGGCGTCGGCGCCGGCAGGAATCCCCAGGAATGGCTGTGGCCGGGCGACGTGGTGGAAGCCGGGATCGATGGCGTCGGCATGATCCGGCATCCGGTCGTTGCGATCTGATGACGTCGTTCTCGTTCGACCGCGAGCTGAGGTTCGGAGACTGCGATCCCTCGGGGATCGCGTACTTCCCGTCCTACCTGAACATCCTCAACGGCGTCGTCGAAGACTTCTGGGCGAGGATCGGCTTTCCATGGCCGGAATTGATCACGGTCCGGAAGATCGGGACGCCCACGGTGCACCTGACCTGCGACTTCTCCCGGCCGTCGATGTTCGGCGATCGCCTGACGTTCGGATTGCGCATCGGCCGGGTCGGTGGATCGTCGCTCCATCTGGAGCATGTCGTCTCCGGCGCGAACGGCATGCGCTGGCGCGCGCGGCAGATCCTGGCCGCGACGTCGCTGGTGGATCATCATGCGATCCCGTGGCCGGATGACATTCGCGCCGCGCTGATGGCGCATATGAGCGTGGGCGAGGGCACCGAGGCAGCACCCACATGATCTCGCTCTTCATGACATTCTCCGATCCGGCAGGCGAACGGCGAATTCATCCTGACGAGGTTGACGCCGTAGCGGAGTTGGTCGGATCGATCCCTGACATGACCGAGAGCCTGCTGTTCACGCCGCTCGAACAGTCGGTCGATCATCCCTACAAGGCCGATGGATCCGGCCCGGTGTTTGCGCTTCAACTACGGTTTCCGGACCTGCTCGCCTGCGAGGCGGCAATGGACCGCGGTGGTATCCTTACCGTTCTCGCGATGGGGGCCGGACTGGCGAGCCTCGCCGGGTTGGACGTCACGCACCAGGTCATGCTGACACGCGCGTTTCCCGTCGACGTCGCCGCGCATCCGGCAGGCACGACCACTCCGTGCAGCTACCTCGTGCACTATCCCGGCCCGGCGGAAGACATGAACGCCTGGAACCTGCATTATCTCGAGCATCATCCATCGATCATGCGAACTTTCCCTGATGTTCGCCAGATCGAGATCTACACCCGCATCGATTGGGTCGACCGGCTGCCGTCGCAGCGCGTCGAGCACATGCAGCGCAACAAGCTGGTGTTCGACAGCCCGCAAGCCCTCGCGCACGCGCTCGGCTCCGACGTGATCAAGCGCATGCGCGCGGACTTCGTTCAGTTCCCGCCCTTCGCAGGCGGCAACAAGCATTTCCCGATGCTGACGCGGGTGGTCAGGTCCAGGCCTCTGAGAGCCGCCTGACGACGACCTGATCGCACCGCGGCTTCGGGCCACAAGCCGCGATCTCCGCCAAATGCGGTTTGTCCTTATCGGGCCCCCGGGCGGCGTCCGAGTCCCTATCGCGTCGTATCAGCGCCGACATCCTGATGCTAGATTTCACAACGGCAGGGAGCACCTGCTTCCTGCTTCAGACCGAACAGGAGGACGACATGCCTGATAGCGTCTACAAGGTCATTGAACTGATCGGTACCAGCAGCGACTCATGGGAGAAGGCGGCCGCCAATGCGGTCGGGCAAGCTGCAAAATCTCTCCGGGATCTTCGCATTGCAGAGGTCGTCAAGCTCGATGTGCAACTGGATGAGAAGGGAAACGTAGAGGCCTATCGCGCCAAGCTCAACGTCTCGTTCAAGTTCGAGGGGTCCTGAGCCTCGGCACCTCGCCCCCGCTTGCGGGGCGAGGTTGGCTCACTGGAGAAAGGCGCGCGGCCATCCGGAGCAGCGCCCTGGCCCAACCGGGGCCGGTATGCTTTGATGCGTGGGACGGGAACTGCAACGCGTGGTGACCTCATGTACATCGTCATTCGCAAGTACACCAAGGTTCGTTCGGTTGCGGACGCCGCCCGCCGCGCCAAGAGCGGCGTCGGTCAGATCCTGAAGCAGTCGCACGGATTCAGATCGTACTACGTGCTGGATGGGGGCGACGGCGTCGGTGTCGCCGTGATGATATTCGAGGACCGCGAAAGCGCCAATGCAGCGAATGCCAGGATAATGGAGTTTATTCAGGCAAGTCTGCATGACCTCGATCTTGGGGATCCCCAAATCACTGCCGGCGAAGTGTTGGTCAATATAGAACCTGATGCGTCCTCGGGCATAAAGTATTCGTAAACGCCGCCAGTTGTGGGGGGCCGCCCCTTGCCGCTGCTGTCGATCCGATCGCCGTCGCGGAGGAGCGATCGTGCCCTGGACATCCGGATGTCGTCAGTCAGGCATATTCGACTGCGCATGCTTTTCGAGGAGTAACAACGACATGAGGCAACACGATTTCGAGGCATTTTTCATCACAGCGACCTTCTGGACGCCGCTCGTAGCTATGGGCACCGCGATGCCGCCCCGAGATCCTGATGAAGACGAGGACGACGAAGAGGACGACGAAGAGGAGGATGAAGACGACGAACCGGCAGTCGTACGCGAGCCGGATGAAGACTAGGCCGTGAACCCATAAAGCGAGGAGGACCGGCGCTGCATGACGCCGAGCATTCGACGAGCCTTGAGCATATTGCGTCAGAGCGATAGCAGTAGGTGTGGCAATCTCGCTCCTGCGAATTAAAGCACTTAAGCCAACTTAAGGACGCTCAATCATGCTCACCGTCTATGGCGAAGGTCGTGGGTTCCGTGTCGTTTGGCTGCTCGAGGAATTGGGAGTGGCTTATCGGCTGCGCCCGGTCGATCTGTTCGCTGTCGAGAATGATCCCGATTTTCTTGCGATCAACCCCGCCGGCTTTATCCCGGCGTTGCAGGACGGCGAGATGATCATGGTCGAGTCGATCGCGATCCTCGAATACCTGCTCGCCCGCCACGGCCCGAGCCCGCTCGCCGTCGGCCCGGATGATCCGGCTTTCGCCGCCTATCTGCAATTTCTCCATTTGGGAGAGGCTGGGCTCGCTGGACCAATGAACGCCGTCATCGTCGGTCGCGCACTCGCCCCCGAAGCGGAGCGAAACGCCCGGGTCACATGCTGGGCACTGGAGACCTTTCATAGCCGGCTGGGATTGGTCATCCAACATCTCGCAAGTCGTTCATTTCTCGCCGGAGACCGGTTCACCGCTGCTGATATTTCAGTGAGCTACGCTCTCCTGCTTGGTCTGCGAACCGGCAACTATGCCCCGGGTTCAGTCGAGCGTGCCTATCTCGCCCGCACGACGACACGCCCCGCCTACGCCCGAGCGATGGAAATCTGCCAAGCCACCAAGGCTTGGGCGGAGAGATCACCGGGGTTGTAGAGCCAAGTCGTGAATCCATAGAAGGGATTCCCACGAGCGGCCTGGACTAGCCAATGTCGGCCAGTCCGCGCTATAATCTCTCATGGGCTGGGATGCGAAAGACGTAGCGCTGCTCAAAAGGCTCTGGGCCGCAGGACAGAGCGCGGCACAGATTGCGCGCCGTCTCGGGTGTAGCCGTAACGCGGTCTGCGGGATGCTGACCCGTTCAGGCTTGAAGCGTGGCCACAAGCCGCCAACCGCAAGACCCAAGATAAGGCCGCCCCCGAAGCCAAGGCCGACGTCGTCGGCCGCCTTGGTACGTCGAGTAGAAAAGAAAGTGTCGCGGAGCACCGCAGAGAAGCAGCAGCCCAAGGAATTCAGCAAGCAGCAGCTGTACGCCATTCTCGCTGAGGCGGTCAGGAACACGGGCTAAGCACCAACCACGACGGGCGTTACGCTCCGCGTCCGTGCCCTGGTCCAGCTCGAACGGTTCGGCGGTCGTGCCATTCCCCAAGCCTGGGTCTGCTTCGGGGCAATCGCGTCGGTTTGGTTCTCCCGAGACGACTTCCGGTCAGCCCCAGTGAGCGGACATCTTTAGTATCCCTCGCCAGGTCTCAAACGGGCCAACAGCGGACGTGACGTCGTGCCGGAGCGGACATCCGTCAACGCGGCTGTCATTTCGACTGGATGACAATAACCGATATCAACTTCTAGGTAGGCATCCCGCGTTTGGCACTGTCTGCGATCCGTCGTACAAATGCGCCGGGTTGGATTGCTGGCCATGGTGCAAGAGCGACCAGTCCGAGTCGAGCGCAAGTTATCGGCGATTTTGGCTGCCGACGTGGCTGGCTATTCGCGGCTCATGCACAATGACGAAGAGGCGACCCACGCCAAGTTAACCGCGCTGTTAACGGAAGCTGTCCAGCCAGCAATTTCTGAACACGGTGGCCACATCGTGAAGAACACCGGCGACGGGTTCTTGGCAGAGTTTGCGAGCGCGGTCGAGGCGGTTCGAGCCGCGATGCAGTTCCAGACTCGTATTCATGAACTTACAATCGATGCTGCGGAAGACAGGCGCATTGCTTTCCGTGTGGGCATCAATATCGGCGACGTAATTGTTGAGCCGCATGACATTTTTGGCGATGGCGTAAATATTGCGGCGCGACTTGAGGGCATCTCAGAACCTGGCGGCATCTACATCTCGTCTTCTGCCTACGATCAAGTTCAAGGCAAGGTCGGAGTCGAGTTCGGAGATCTGGGCGAGCAGAACCTCAAGAACATCGCCCGTCCGGTCAGGGTCTATCGAATGCGGCCGAGTGATGCAGCAACAAGCAAACAGTCCCAGCTGCTGCTCCCCGACAGGCCGCCGACTGCTTCGTTTTTTCCGTTCCGCCCGTGGCCGGCGCTTGGTGGGCGGCGCGCTCGGATGGCTTTAGTGATTGCCTTGCTGCTCGTCATGACCGGCGGCGTAGCATATTGGTATGTTCATCAGGGCGAGCCGCAGCCGTTTAACCATCGCCTGTCGATCGTCGTGCTGCCATTTACGAATCTAAGCAGCGCATCCGAGCAGGAGTACTTTGCTGAAGGTATTACCGACGACCTGAGTGCGGATCTTTCACGGATTGAGGATAGCTTCGTGATCGCGCCCAGCACAGCCCGCGCCTACAAGAATGTTGACCCGAAGCGCGTTGGCCGCGAACTCGGCGTACGCTACATCCTCGACGGCAGCCTGCGCAGAACGGACTCACTGGTCCGGATCAATGCCCGGCTGATTGATGCCCGGACCGGCGCGGAGATCTGGTCGGAGCGCGTCGACGGTGACTGGTCCAAATCGATGCAGCTTCAGGATATCATCACCGGTCGACTGGCGCGGCGGCTTGATCTTGAACTGACAAACCAGGAAAGCCGCGACGCGGAGGTTATGCGGCCAAACAACCCTGACGCGGTCGATCTCACGATGCGCGGGTGGGCCGTGCTCAACCAACCCTATTCGCGCGAGCAGTTGTCGCAGTCGCGTGCCCTTTTTGAACGTGCGCTCCAAATCGATCCAGGCTTCCCGAAGGCGTTGGTTGGCCTGGCAGAGACTCTGGCAATGGAGGTCAACTATCGTTATGCGCCGGCAGATCGGCTGCGGCGTGCTGAGAACGCCGTAGGCCAGGTCCTGTCTAAGTTTCCCAGCGATGCGATGGCGCATTTTGTGAAGGGAGAGATCCTGCGGGCCGGGGGCAGGAATGTTGAGGCCGCGGTCGGCGAGTACGAAGCGGCAATCGCGATCAACCCCAGCCTGGCCCCGGCCCATGGCGCGCTCGGCGCCGCCAAGATCCGCGTCGGCCGCTCCGCGGAGGCATTTGCGCCGCTCCAAATGGCCATCCAGCTCAGTCCCCGTGATCCTCTGCTAAGCACGTGGTACTTCTATATCGGCCATGCACACTCTCATCTCGGGCATCATGAGGAGGCGATTGATTGGTGCCGCCGCTCCATCGCGGTGCAGCCTCTTTGGATTGCCTACGCAGATCTCGCCGCCGCCCACGCACTGACAGGACATGAGCGTGAAGCTCACGCCGCCGTCGCCGAGCTTCGTCGGCTCAGGCCGAACTACACCGTCACCGAGTGGTTGCAGGATGGCAAGGGGTGGTCCGACAACGCCGTCTTCCTAGCCGAGTTTCAGCGCATTGCCGAGGGTTTGCGCAAGGCGGGTCTGCCGGAGGTGAGAGATTGAGGCGGACAGCAGACGGCAAGAGCCGAATCGATTCCCGTGCTCTCTGAGCGAAGGCTACCAACTCGCCCGAGCACCGCTTAGGTTAGGGTGGCGCCAGCTCGAAAGTCCGCAATGGGTCCAGAAGGCGAAGGTGGGCGCCAAAGCGCGCGATGCAGATAATTCGAGTGATTTGAGCAAGAGTGCTTGCAGATTTCTATGCGAACAATGAAGCAAGACGGCGTTCTCAAGTGACATGTCCGCTTCGGGTCAAAAGCGCTGGTCGAGGGCCGCGCCGCCGAAGTCCGGTCCGCCCTAAACAGCCGACCCGATGCGGGTTTCAACGATCTTCGCCTTCGGGCCATCAACAGACATGGCCTCACCCGTCGCGTTAGCGCCGAGCTCTGACCGCCGTTGCAAAGCGTCCCTAATAAACCAGGCTAGTGCCGGGCG
Organism: Bradyrhizobium japonicum USDA 6; assembly: GCF_000284375.1. Classification (NCBI taxonomy): domain Bacteria; kingdom Pseudomonadati; phylum Pseudomonadota; class Alphaproteobacteria; order Hyphomicrobiales; family Nitrobacteraceae; genus Bradyrhizobium; species Bradyrhizobium japonicum. The sequence goes on along the minus strand of NC_017249.1, from coordinate 6,313,304 downwards.
GCTTCTCTAGCGCGGCGGCCAACGACCGGTACTCCTCGCAGCCAGTCCCGCAAATGGACGCAATCCGGCCGAGGTGATAGAGCGCTTGCTCGCGGTTGCCCCGCTCGATCTGCCACAGTCCATAATACTGCCACGTCAGCACGTGGTTCGGATCGGTCTTGAGCGCGCGCTCGTACCAGACCTGCGACTGCTCGTAGTCACCGAGCTTGCGGTAGGAGTAGCCGATGAGGTTGGCGACGTTTGGATGGTCGTCGTGGCCGAGCGTCTTTAACTGCTCAATCGCAGAGGCATAGTCAGTGCGGTCGTAGACCGCCGAATATGCTGCTCGGTACCCATGAGCAAAGGCGGGGTCGTCGAACAGGGACTGCTTGGCTTTTTTGGCCTTGGGCGCGTGAGTGGCCTTGTTGCCCGACCGCTTCGGGTATGACGAAGGCGGATAAGCGGAGCGTTGCCCCATCCCGCCATAGTCTGCCTCACTGCCACCTGGCTCAGTGCCCGGGGCCGCAACAGCCGGAGTGACCGAGAACGCAGCGATCAGCGCAATCGAACACGTCGCCAGTGTCACAATCCTGATTATCAAGTTGGCCATGGAAACCTCCTGCAAGCTACGCCTTCGAGCTCCCGATCCAGCCGAACATGTTAACCCGGCTTACCCCAAACGTTCCTGGAAAGGTATTTAGAAAAACGAGATTTGGTGTGACAGCAATGTTGTCTTATGAGACGGTCAATGTCCGCAGCGGGTCACACCCGGAAGAACTCGGGCTGGGCATATCAAGTCTGCTTCACTCCCAAGGAGCGGACATCTAGCGGACATGCCGGGTCGACCGCTTGGGCCCAAGCGGACCATCTGACCCAAATTACGAACAGAAGAAGAGCCCAGCTGTGGTGGGCTAGGCTCTCGTTCAGCGATTGATGGCCGCCTCAATAACTATCTCTACAGCGACATCGGGTTCAGGATCATTTGATTTCCCAGGACGTGTTGTGCGGGATGTCCATCGCAAAATAATCGCCAGAGCCAGCCAGCGCAGGCATAGCTATGCACGCAAATGGTTCGCTCCCGGTGATGCCCTTATACTTGCCGGTGCCGCCGGTGATGATATGCGTTCCACAATCCATCTTCGGCTGGGCCTTGTCGAGGTCTCGAGTATCGAAGGTCGAGAAAATCTTGTCGCCGTCGCTGTCGGCGAGCACGCAAGCGCCGTCAATGTATTTCTTGTCTCCGGACGCGACGTTCAGCGCCACGCAGCGTGCTGACATCTTGTCCAGCATCTTCTCTCCCTTCAGGTTTTGAGTGGTCCCGACCGCCTCGAGCGTAGTGGCCTTGCCGAGTTCGCCGGTGTCAATGCTCATCAAGGGCCGAAAAATAAAGTGCGTCACATAAGGAGTAGTCCCCTTCTTTTCAATCGGCTCTCCCGCGACAGCCGCGGGGGCAAAGGACACGAGCGCTGCAGCAAAGGCCGTTGCTTTGGTGAGTCTCATCGCTGCGGCGACTGTGGGGACCATGCGCACGTTGATGAAGTTCATGAGTGCCTCCTTAGATCAAGCGGCGGTTCAGGTCTCCGCCGTGAACTGCCGCGAGTTGAAATCGACCTGCGTATCCTTTCTCCTGTCAAATCGAGTTGCGCGTCGGCGCCGAGCGTCAACGTGATCATGTATTCTTGATGCTTCGCCTTGGACTGACGAAGTATGTGGGGATGGTGGCTCCAATCATCGGTTTTGACCTCAATACAAGGTTCGACCGAACGACCTGGAATATTTGCATCATAGCATGGAACGCGGCGAACGTCAGCGTCATGCCCGGAATCCGCCGCGCACCGTCAGCTGTCCTGACCGAATGCGCTGTGAAAAATGCAATTCTCCTGTTGTTCGGATGAAGCACGGGGCACATGGGTGCAGCGACTCTGTGCCGCTCTTCATGCTTTGCGTTGTTCCGCTTGCAACTCAGGAGGCGAGCATTGACTCACGTCGATTTCCGCAGCCACCAATATCCGCAATGTCCGCTTCGGCGCACGAGGGGACGTTCGCTCTGAGCGCGGGAATGGCAACTAACGGCCAACAACGGACATCCCACTTCAATGCCTGCTACTGCAGCGTCCGCTTGAAGAAGGCGACGATGTCGTGGTCGAAACGCTCATGAAACGCAGCGCGGTCGAAGCCCGGCTTGCTTGTGCAGATTGCCGGCATGCGGGTTGCCAGGTCCGCAGAGCACGGCTTCAGAAAGTCGTAGTGCCCGGCGTCAGCCACGACGTGCGTCTCGGGTGGCGTCGGCAAAGCGAGCCGAACGGCTTCCGCATAATAGGGGTGTGGTAGCACTTGATCATCCTCGGCCCGCCAGAGCTGTACTGGCTGGAGGACCGCCGCCAGGCCGTTGGTCCCGAAGGCAAAACCGAGAGCGGGCGCGGCCGAGACCACCGCCTTGATTCGCGGATCGTGGGTCCAGACGATATCGGTATCCGGCAGCAACGGGTGCTCTTCCATGATCTGACAGTCTTCGAAGGCGGGATGCGCCTTGCAGTGACTTGGAAGGGTCCGAAGGTCCGGCTCGCCGCCGGCGGCCGCTAGCACCGTCAAGCCGCCAGCCGAGAAGCCGAACGCGCCAACACGATTGGCATCGAGGCGCCCGTGGTCGCTCCACGCGCCCAGCATGTAATCCGTGAGCAGCTTCAATTGCCGTGGCCGTTCCCAGATTGCGGTAGGACGGCTTTGGTCGCGCCAGCTATCGCCATTGTGCGTAAGAGCGGCGACGACGAACCCTGCATTGGCCAGGGCCGTGGCGGTGTCGAGGTGCCCGGCATAGGACCCCCCGTGACCGTGCGATATGACCACCAGCGGAAGACCGGTGCCCTCAACCGGCGCGTCGCGGGCGACCATCTGTCGATCAGTCTCGACCGCCTCCAGCTTCGGCGTCATCGTGGTCGGATACCAGACGCCCACCTCGATAGGTCGGCCTTGCGGATCGTCGATGCTGAAATGCCGGAACCCGACCGCGGCGTCGGCTTGGCCGGCGGTGACTGCGATGAGTACGGCGAAAAAATATGCAATCGTGTAGCGCATGGGAACCTCTCGGCGAGTGGGACGCCAGGGATCCAGCAAACGGCACAGGCCTGCGCCAGCAATTGTTCGCCAACGGGCGAATGGGTTCGCCGGCGGGCAAACCGCCACTATAATGGCCTTATGAGTGAAGCGCGCCGGAGTGACTTTCTGCGGGATTGGGCCGTTGACCTCGCGATCGCGAGCGTCTGCGCCATCTTTTTCGGCCTGATCGGACCGTTTGGTAGCTATCTGAACGGACCGACCTGGCAGCGCGTGGTGTTTCAACTCGCCTGCTTCCTACCCGGTATCCTCCTTTTCGGATCGCTCATCCGGGTGGTGCTGCGGCTCGGCCTGAACCCGGCGATGACCTGGATGTCGATCTTCCTCGGCGTCGTCATCCTGAACGCGCCATTCCAGATCTGGGTCGTGTCGATCGCCTTATCGATATGGCCCTTCCTGAAAATCCTGCGACCACTCGATTGGTACTTGCAGGGGCTGATCACCGCCTTGCCGATTGTGCTGGGTTTCACCCTTCTCATGCAGGCCCGGTTACATCGCCGGCAACAGGCCGAGGAAGCCGGCGAAGCGCCGCCAACCGCTTTCGGGCTACTCGGCGCGCCACCTTCCGCGGTGCTTTGCCTGCAGATGGAGGACCACTATGTGCGTGTCCACACCGCCGGCAACTCTCGGCTTGTACTGGCAACGCTCAACCAGGCGATGATGGCGCTCGAAAATGCCAATGGCCTGCAGGTACATCGCTCCTGGTGGGTCGCGAGGAAGGCGGTTGTGCGGGCCGTTACCGAGGGCCGCAATCTGCGACTGCAGCTCGTCAATGGAATCTCGGCCCCCGTCGCCCGGTCAGCCGTCGCCGTCGTGCGGGAGGCGGGCTGGTTGACGAACGAGAGCCCGACGGGGTGCCGCAGCACCGAAACAGAAATATTGCCCCTATGATGGTGGGTCAAAAGCTGGCGGTCGACAGCAGCGTGGCAACGTCGGTTGGGGGGCGATAACGGAAGTGAGCGGCTACACTGCCTGATCGCAGATGCGTGATAGGGCGGAGGCGAGAGTTGCGGTCAGCCACGAGTCCGACCACATTGACGCCGTCGAGCCCGCAGCCTGTCCAAAGGTCACGCCCGCGTGAATTTATTTGGCCGAAATCAGGAATTGACATCTCGGCCGACGCCGTCAGGCGAACGCAGCTCCAATAAATACGGCGTCGCCGGGCTGCTGGCCTCATCCGCCACGCGAGGTTGGTCAAATCTCACGGCGGAGCTTCGCAGCCACCGCGGTACGGTTGCCTGGAATAACCCCCAGCCTGATGCCGAGATCTGCGTTGATGTGCGCGGTAGCCGGTCCGTTGTCACGCGTCGGCTGGACGGGGCCATCGACTCGACCATCTCCGAACGTGGAACCATCTGGTTTCGTCCGGCCGGCGTGCAGCAAGGCCTGATCGACATGTCCGAGCCAGTGCCCGCGATTTTGCATCTTTACCTGCCGACCGGTTTGTTCTTGTCGCATGATCTGGGTGAAGGGTTCGACGCGACGGCGATCGATTCACTTCGCCACAAGGGCGGCTTCCGCGATCCACTGCTTGCCGAGATTGCCTTTGCCATCATGCTCGAACTGGAACACGAGACTTCCGCGGGCAGGCTGCTCGCCGAAACCCTGGCATTGAGTCTGGTGGCAAGATTGATCCAGAGCCATGCGGCGCCGCGGTCCGGCCTGGTCACGCCGGCCGCAGGGGAAGGGCTCGACCGACGTAGATTGGCGCGCGTGCTCGACTATATCGAAGCCAATTTGGAGGGCGATCTGACGGTAGCGCGGCTGGCTTCGGTTGCCTGCCTGAGCGAGTTTTATTTCGCGCGCGCGTTCAAGGCTGCCATCGGCAAATCGCCGCATCGGCATGTCAGTGCAAGGCGCCTCGAGCGCGCCAAGGATCTGCTCTGCGATGCGGACCGGGCCTTGGTCGATATCGCCCTCGGGCTCAGTTTTTCGTGCCAGGCCAATTTCACCCGTGCATTCCGGCGAGCCACGGGCCAGACACCGGCGCAATATCGGCGAAACCGGCTGGCCTGACCTTGTTACCGATGTAACGATCTGCATCCACCGATGGCAGGAAATGACAATAGCTGAGCAGGCGATGCAAAGCGGCATTGCCTCGATCAGGGTAACTGTTCGCCCATCCATGCACTTTGCGTGAAGGAGAAGCGAATATGACTTCCGAACGGAAGGTTGCCATCATCACCGGAGCATCGCGCGGCATTGGCGCGGGATTGCTCGAAGCCTACCGGGATATCGGCTATCACGTGGTTGCCAGTTCTCGTTCGATCGGCAGGAGCGACGATCCGTCGATGCTCGCGGTCGATGGCGATATCGCCAGCGCAAAGACGACCGATCGCATCGTGGAACTGACCATCGAGCGCTTCGGACGGATCGATACGCTCATCAACAATGCCGGCCTGTTCATTGCGAAGCCCTTTACCGAGTATTCTGAGGCCGACTTCGCCAAGATGGTCGGGGTCAATCTCGCGGGGTTTTTCAATCTGACGCAGCGGGTGGCGGCGAGGATGCTGCTCGCGGGTTCGGGTCACATCGTCAATATCACGGCCACGATCGCCGAGCAGCCGATGGCGTCCCTGGCGGCGGCGCTCGCGGCGCTAACCAAAGGCGGGCTCAACGCGATCACCCGCTCGCTCGCGATCGAGTACGCAAGCCGGAATATCCGCGTGAATGCCATATCGCCTGGTGCGATCGCGACCCCAATGCATGCGCCGGAGACGCATGCCTTCCTCGCAAGCTTGCAGCCGATGGGCCGCATGGGCGAGATACAGGAGGTCGTCGACGCCGTGATGTATCTTGAGCGAGCGGCTTTCGTCACCGGCGAGATCATGCATGTCGATGGCGGCGCGTCCGCCGGCCACTGGTAGGAGGCGTGCGATGTGGTCTAACCGACGTCTTGTTGAATTGTTCAACATCGAGCATCCGATCGTGCTGGCACCGATGGCCGGATTGGGCACGGTAGACCTTGCAGCCGCGGTCTCGAATGCCGGCGGCATGGGCTCGATCGGCTGCGCTGTCTTGACGCCTGAGCTCATTGCGAAGACCGTTGCCGAGCTACGGCGACTGACGAAGAAACCAATCAATCTCAACTTCTTCTGCCACGATGCGGCAAAGGCGGACGCCGCTCGCGAGCGTGCCTGGCATGAGAAGCTTTCGTCGTATTATCGCGAGCTGGGCATCGCCCCCGCAACGGTTGCACCGCGCCTCGATCTCGCTCCGTTCGGCGATGCCGCGTCCGCCGTAGTCGAGCAGGTCCGGCCGGAGGTGGTGAGCTTTCATTTCGGTTTGCCCGGGCCCGGATTGGTCGACCGGGTCAAGGCAGCTGGCTGCAAGGTGATCTCATCGGCGACGACAGTCGACGAAGCATGCTGGCTCGAAAAGCATGGTGCCGATGCGATCATCGCTCAGGGGTACGAAGCCGGAGGACATCGAGGCCTATTCCTCGATTCTGACGGCGAGCGCGCGATCGCCTCACAGGCCGGCACGTTCGCCCTAGTGCCACAAGTCGCTGACGCCGTCAGCGTGCCCGTAATCGCAGCCGGCGGGATCGGGGATGGGCGAGGGATCGCAGCGGCGTTCGCACTCGGGGCCGCCGGCGTGCAGGTTGGAACCGCCTTTCTGCTTTGTGCCGAGTCGGCAACGCCCCCGCTCCATCGCGAGGCTCTGCGAAATGCGCGGTTGAACCAGACTGTCGTGACCAACGTGTTCTCCGGGCGACCGGCGAGGGTTCTGGTCAATCGCCTTGCCGCCGAGATTGGTCCCTGGTCGGACGCGGCGCCGGACTTTCCGCTGCCCATGGGCGAATTGTCGCCGCTGCGTGCTGCGGCTGAGCAGAATGGAAGCTCCGATTTCACGCCACTCTGGTCAGGTCAGGCGGCCGCGCTTGCCCGCGAGATGCCCGCCAGAATGTTGATGGACTTCCTCGTGCGGGAAGCCACCAAGTCTGGAGGCAGCTGATGTCCGGCTTGGGACACCAACCCAAGTCAGGAATTGAGTCGAAGTCCGGCGTGGTTCGCTGCGGATCGGCGCGCCGGGTCGTGAGCTCTCGCGTCGCGCCACCTTTGGCCTCCGCATGGGTACCAGTTCGCTTGTAAAGCGGGGTTCGTCGTTTCCGAGTGATTGCGCCTGCGGCATGAATCGATCTCTCTCGGTTGTGTTGACCGAAACCCGAAAGTGGGATCCTGGGGGCTGCCGCGCGCTAACCGGATAGTTCGACGGCGCTTGCCCACTGCCCAGATCAGCGTTTAAGCTGATTTCCTGGAGCGGTTCCCTGATCTGATGCTGAGATTTTCTTAGGACTACTCAACCGACGGGGCAGGCCGTGATGGTGGAGCAAGGCCTACGAGCCGTCTATGAGTCGAACGGGTGGGAGATCGATCTTGCCCAGCGTGAGTTGCGGTCCCGAGGTGTTTCCGTTCCGATCGGGAGCCGCACATTCGAGATTCTGGAGATTCTGGTTCGGTCGGGCGGCGAGCTTGTCAAGAAGCGCGACCTTATTGATCAGGTGTGGCCGGTTGCGACGGTCGAAGAAAACACGCTCCATTTTCATATATCCGCCATTCGCAAGGCACTCGGCGCCGATCGCGAGTTGTTGAAGACGGTGTCCGGCCGCGGCTATCGCCTGCTCGGCATCTGGACCGTGCGGCCGGCAACCGGACCGGGACATTTACTCTACCCAAAGGAAAGTGCATCGGCGCAACCATTAGCGTCGACCAACCTGCCGCAGCCGGCTTCGGCGTTGATCGGCCGCACCGCCGAGGTCGAGGAAATCTCGAAGCTTGTCCGTGCCCACCGGCTCGTCACCCTGACCGGGGCGGGGGGCATCGGCAAGACACGGCTCGCGCTCGCGGTCGCTCGTGAATTGCTGCCGCATTTTCCAGAGGGCGTGTGGCTGGTCGAGTTCTCGCCGCTCGCTGATCCCAGTCTGGTTCCCATAGCGCTCGCTGCCGCGATCGGACTCAAGTTCGGCGGAGGTGAAATTTCGACGCAGCGCGTGGCGCTGGCACTGGCAGCGCGGCGCTTGTTGGTGGTGATGGACACCTGCGAGCATGTGATCGACGCCGCGGCGAGGATGGCTGAGGGCGTGCTGCGAGCCGGATCCTCGGCTCAGATCATCGCAACCAGTCGCGAGCCGCTCCGGGCCGAGGGGGAGCAGGTCTCCTGGGTGCAGCCGCTCTCGATTCCGACGGAGGACGCGGACGATCTCCTGGAATACGGCGCCGTCAGACTATTCATCGAACGTGTACGAGCGACCGAGCCAGGGGCGGTTCTGGATGGCCATCGGGCCAAGACGATCGCGGCGATCTGCCGGCGTCTTGATGGCATACCGCTCGCGATTGAAATGGCGGCGGCACGTGTCACGGCTCTCGGTGTCGAAGAACTCGCCGCTCACCTTGACGATCGCTTTCAGCTGCTAACCGGAGGGCGGACGGCGCTGCCGCGGCACCAAACTCTGCGGGCGACCTTCGATTGGAGCTACGAGCTACTGACGGAGCCTGAGCTGGTGCTCCTCCGCCGGCTCGCGGTCTTCGCCGGCGCCATCGACCTGGAGGCGATCTGCGCGGTGGCAACGGGCGCCGGGATCGCTTTGCCGGAAGTGGTCGATGGAATTTCAAGCCTGGTTTCGAAGTCGCTCGTTGTGGCGGAAATCGATGCCACCACGGCGCGCTACCGCCTATTGGATACGACCCATACGTATGCCCTCGAAAAGCTCGACAAGAGCGGGGAGCGGGAACGGCTCGCGCGCCGCCATGCCGAATATTACCGGGACTTGTTCGAGCGGGCTGAAGCGGAGCTGGAGATGCGCCCCACGGTCGACTGGATGGGCGACTACGGACGGCACATCGACAACCTGCGCGCGGCGCTGGGTTGGGCCTTTTCACCCAGCGGTGACGTGCAGATTGGCGCGGGGCTGACCGCGGCCGCAGTGCCCCTATGCGTCCACTCGTCGTTGCTGGAGGAATGCCACGGCCGCGTGGAGCGGGCGATCGCCGCCCTTGGGGCTGCCGTCAATGGCGACGCGCGCCTCGAGATGAAGCTGCATACCGCGCTCGGTACGACCCTGATATTTGTCACCGACGCGAAAATTCCCGCGCTCGGCGAAGCCTGGACAAAGGCGCTGGAGCTTGCAGAGAGGCTTGACGATGTCGAGCACCAATTGCGGTCGCTGCTAGGCCTGTGGTTCTTTCACCGGGTTGCCGGCCGCCTTCGCGCCTCCTTGACCGCCGCGCAACGATTCAACGCCCTTGCGGCCAGCCGGTCAAATTCGAACGATCGGCTGATCGGTGAGCGATTGATCGGCATCTCGCAGCATTGCCTCGGCGATCAACCGAGCGCGCGGTATCACCTCGAACGCATGCTCGCGCACTATGTTCCTCCCGTCCAAACGTCGCGGATCAGCCGTTTCCGGAGCAACCAGCGGGTGACCGCCGGCGCCTTTCTGGGCCGGACCCTGTGGCTGCAGGGATCTCCGGATCGCGCAATGCGCGTCACCGAAACATACCTGCGTGAGGCAACTGCCAGCAGGCACGTCAACTCGGTGTGTTACATCGTCGCCAACGCAGCATGCCCGATCGCGCTGTGGAGCGGCGATATGGATCTCGCAGACCATTACGTGACAAGGCTGATCGACCTAGCGACCAGGCATTCGCTGATGCGCTATGTTGCCTTTGCCCGCAGCCATCAAGGACTGCTTGCGATCAAGCGCGGAGATACCCCCGGCGGATTGCTGCTGCTGCGATCAGGCATCGACGAACTCGGCGACGAAGTCAACGCATCGCATCGCTATTTCCTGTTCGTTGGTGAGATGGCGGAAGGCTTGGGGCGCGTCGGGCAGGTGGGCGAAGGACTTTCGGTGGTACACGATGCGATCGCGCGCGCAGAGGAGACCGAAGAACGCTTGAGCATCGCCGAGCTGCTGCGCATCAAGGGCGAACTGCTGCTGTTGCAAGGTGCGCCGGGCGCCGCGGCGACGGCCGAGGATCAGTTTTACCAGGCGTTGAAGTGGGCGAGCCTGCAAGGCGCCCTGTCCTGGGAACTACGCGCCGCCACAAGCCTGGCACAGTTGTTTCGCGATCAGGACCGACCGGCTGACGCGAAGGCGCTGCTACAACCGATTTACGACCGGTTTACCGAAGGTCTCGACACCGCCGACCTTAAGCGGGCAAGAGGTCTCTTGCGTGATCTCGGTTGAGCCAATCTCCGTTCTTCGGGGAGCGCAGGTCGGTGTCAGCCCCAGGCCCAGCATGCTCACTTCCATCAGTGCTGCGATGGGGTACAGATGCGGGGAGATTCCATTTGTCGTATGCATTGCGATCGCAAGCCAAACTCTCTGGCCATCAGCTTCAGGAATGACGTGACTCCGCAAAAAAATCGCGTGCGGCGTTCGCGCCATCCACTTCATCGCGCAAGCGCCGGCTCGCTGCCCACCGGGCGCCCAACGAGTGCGCCGCGATGCACTCCGACTTAGGCGGCTATTCCGGCACGACCAGAGCCTTGTTCGTGCGCAGCGCGCTCATCACCTTCGGATCGAGTTTGAGATGGGCTTGCACCAGTCCCGGAGGCGTTGCCGCCATCCAGGTATCGAGAGAGAAATCGATAAAGCGGTCACTCTTGAACGTCTCGAGAAATCGAAACTTGGTCGAGCCGGTATTCTCGAGATAGTGGCCCATCGCCACCGGGACGTAACCAACGTCGCCGGCCTGCAGATCAAATGTGCGCGCCTGCCCCTGGCCGGCAAACACACCCATGCGCGCCTGCCCCTCGATGACGTAGAGCCACTCGTCTCCGTTAGGGTGCCAGTGCACCTCGCGCAATCCGCCAGGTTCGACTTCAACCAGGGCTGCTGCGGTCGTGGTGCTGATCGGAAACAAACGGGAATCGGTGATCCGGACCGTTCCGCTCTTCGTCTTGATGGGCACCTGCTCCATCATCCGCCACGTGTAGCTCGTCTCCGACGCCTTTGCGCCCGCTATGGCTTCTGATCCGAGCGGTCCCGGCAACGGAGCCAGGAAGATATAGCGCTCGCTTTCATCGGGGGTGTGGCCGAACAGCGAGGCAGGCACTCCGAAATTCTTCCCCAGCACATCGGTCGGTATGTGCTTGAACCAGTCGTTGAGCAGGAAGGTGTTGTCTTCGTCGAAATCGCCATCGTCGAACACGAGAAGAAATTCGCAGCCGTCGGGGCCGAGGCCCTGGATCGAGTGCGGAGTTCCGCCCGGGAAGAACCACAGATCTCCGACGCCGACGTCGTCGACGAAATAGCGTCCCTCGGAATCGACGGCCGTCACGCGAGCCGTGCCATAGAGCATGTAGGCCCATTCTGACGCCTTATGCCAATGCAGCTCACGCACACCGCCCGCGTTCAGGCGCATATTCACGCCGGCCATGGACTTGGCAATGCCCAGCTCACGCTGCGTGACCTGGCGGGTCCAGCCGCCCGGCTCAAGCCGCACATGGGCATCCGAGAACGAGAAGCGCAGGTTCGGCAAGGTGCCATGATCGCTCGACGGCGGTACCAGGAGATCCGGGTTCTGCCGATCCCGCATGAGATTGCGTGGACCGGGATCGGTGCCGCCGTGACCCGGTCGCTGTGGCTGAGGAATCGGGCTGCCCGCGGTTTGCGCGTGCGCCAGCCCAACGCTCGTGAGAAGACCTCCGGTAGCGGTCGCTGCCAACATATGGCGACGAGAAATGGAATCCATGCTCGGCTCTCCCATGATTCCAGGCAACAATGCTTCTGCGCACGACACCTGCGCCTGACGTCTCCGAGCGTCGTCCGTTGGAAGCAGTTCACACTATCAAAGCGGTACACTTCGATATTTCTCGTTAGCACGAGTTCCAGTGGCTTCCGGCAGGGAGAGCGCTTTGGGTCAAATGCAGTCCTCGGCTGAACCGATCGGGCAGGACAGCTATGGGCCACTTCCGGACTCATGCATTGCACCAAAACGATGTGCGCTTGCAGGTTACCGGTTACTCGAACACCTCGTCGGCGCGGGCGAGTATCGAGGGCGACACGGTGAGGCAGGGCGGCTTCGGGTCACAGGCCGACATCTGAGCAAAGACTACAAAGCGTCCGCTTTAGGCCAGTAACGAAAGTCGCGATTGGACAACAGGTCCGCGGCCATGGTCGGCAATAAATATCGTACGTGAAGTGGTTCACAAATGGACGGTTCGGACCGCGATAGGCTAGGCGGGCTCTTCGTGCGCCAGTGGGATCAGCAGATTCGAGCTCGAACATCGGCGTCCACCGCTCTGTCGCACGTACCGTATTTCGCAATGCTGGCTCTATGAGCTGTCGAAATTTGGTTCGATGGCATTCTGTGCGGCCGAGAGCCCAAGAACGACCGATCTCTCTTCACGACCCAATCTCTTCACGCGATTCAGAAAGTTGATTGGAGAACAAGCCGCACGATAAATCAGATGGAGGATCCGATGGTAAAGAGAGCGATTGCGCTCGGCGGAGGCGGTCCGGCAGCAGGATTGCACATCGGGGTTCTGGAAGCCCTTGCCAACGCAGAAATAAAGTTTGACGTGTGGGCTTTGTCCTGCATCGGCGCCTGGGTTGGGATCGTGTACAATCAGTTTGATGGAGTTGAAAACAAAGCCAGGGCGGAAAAGACCTATCAATTCTTCAAGAATGGCGTGTTTCGAGACGACGAAGGCTATAGGCGCTTTCCCATAAACACCGTATTTGGTCCGGATTGGGCAGGAAGCATGAGCAGGGCTCTGACCAGCTTCGTCATAGATCCCAAGAACTATCTGCATTTATGGGACCCATCGACCATGGTGAACGCCTTCAGGGAGTCTGTGTCGCTCTGGTTCCCTCAACAGAAGTTCACGATCCCGGACGACGGAGACATCAACAGATGGATCCTTAATCAGGTCCTGGCACCCAATCCCTTCGTTCGCTATCTCACGTCAATGATGTACTTGTCCCATGTCACTGGCCTCTCCAAGATCAACTATCCGAAGAGCCAGTTCATGAAGAGCATAAATTTCGAAGCGCTCAAAGAGCCTGGAAAGCCCATCATATTTCACAACGCCTGGAATCTTGATGATCATAAGCTCGCGTTGTTTTCCAACCGACCAATGATCCAGGAAGTCGACAAGAAGGAGTACAAAGGGCCAATCAGCGCGTCCAGCCTATGCGCGTGCTCAGCTCTTCCCTTCATCGAAGAAACAGTTGAGATCGACGGAGTTACGTACTGCGAAGGAGCGCTGATCGATACGGTCAACTTCGAGAGCTTGCTCGAGGAGCATCGTGATCTGGACGAAATATGGGTGAGCAGGATCGTCGACTCGAAGCAGGTCCGCAGACCGAAAGACCTTCATGATGCCCTGGCGAATCTCTGCCAATTATTCGCAGCGACCGTTGGCGAAGATGACGTCAGGATCTTCAAATATCACGTGCAGTACGACGAACCCAAATGGGAAGGCATAATCGTCGAGATCCAGGTGCCGGGGCACATCAATTTCAAATGGAATCACAGCAACCTCTATAACGGGCGAGTGTTGGGAAGAGCCGCTGCGGAACAAGCAATCAAGAGGTATCACGCACATGCAGACCTCGACCCGCATGATGGGCCACACTTCATAAATGAGCATCCAGAGAAGAACGACAAGGAGGGATGGCAAAAGGTGAAAGATACGTATCGTAAATGCCAAGAGCGAGCGGATGCCTAGTGCCAAAGGCAAGTAGCTCCGCGACCGCTGAACCAGACGCCAATATCTGTGATCCGGGCGGAGTTACTGCAGTCGATCGAGCAGTGCCTTCGCTTGCTTTAGATCCTGCGTTTCAAAACCCTCGGCGAACCCGGCGTAGATGGGCGCGAGCAGATTGAGCGCGTCCTTGCGTCTGCCCTGATCGACCCACAAGGCGCCGAGGTCCACTGCAACTCGAAGTTCAAGGGCCTTGGCGTGCTGGCTTCTTGCAGCTGTCAATGCGTGATCAAACAGTGATTGCGCCTCGGTGCCGGCTCCCGGTACGTCATCGAAGAGCAGCACGCGCGCCTTCAGGCGATACAGTTCGGCCTCAAATATCCGCTCGCTATTGCGGCTGGTTGTGGCAAGACCCTGTTCGATCAGCTCGAGCGTGGCTTCGCGCTGATGGCTCGACAACAAGGCCGGGCTGAGGAGCACGTATAGGGCGGTGATGCCGAGTTGATAGCCCGCGTTGCGATATTCGTTCATCGCAGCCTGGATTTCCGCGAGCGCGGCGGACGAAGGATCGAGAAAGCTGGCACTTATCCCCCGGACGGCGCGCGCCAATCCTCGCCATTGCCGGAATCCGTGCTCCTCCGACAAGGCAAGACAGCGCTCGGCATAGCCGTGCGCAGTCAGGAATTCGCCCCGAAGAGCGTGGAGAATGGACGCATAATAGCAGCCATAGGCCTGCGAATGCGGATGACCGATAGCGTCGGCACGCCGAATGGCGGTGTCCAGTCGAGCGAGCGCCGTATCGGGGCGGCCCAGCAGCCAGAGCGCCCATGACATCAGGGCAAGGTCGGCTACGCCCGCATCCTGGCCGGCGGCACGCGCCGCCAATCTGTCCTGCTCATTGCTTGCCTCGAACGCTTCGAAGGCCTGTACGATCACTTCGTGGGCCCCTGTGAGATGTCCCATGAAAAGTCGAATCATGCCTTGTCCACGCATCGCGTTGAGCAGCGTCGGTCGATCGCCGCGCGCCTCCGCGAGTTCGAGCAGCGCCGAGATCATTTCCTCGGCGACCGGCAACTCGCCGCGAATGACGCTGGCGGTGGTCAACCAGAACATGATCTGTAGTTGCTCGGGGGGATCTACGAGGCGCTGGCACAGCTCGCGCGCCCGAACGAAGATCGCCACCGCATGTGGCGACGCCGGCCCCTGGGTAGCGATCAGGCATGGCCCCAGCGCGAACTGAAAATCGAGCTCCCGTCTGTCCTTTCGAGCACCGTCGGGCAGATGGGCCAAGACCTCGATGCCCTTCCGCAAGTGTGCGATAGCTTCGAGGTTGGCGGAGCGCATGGCCGCCTTTCTCCCCGCCTGGAGCCAATATTCTCCTGCCTTTTCGAACAGTCCCGCCTCCGTTAGGTGGAGCGCGAGAGTTTCGGGTTGAGCCTCCACGATTTCCGGGAACTGTTGCTCGAACACGTCCGCGATGGTGGCGTGCAGCGTAGCGCGTCGGCTCTTCAGAAGCCCGGATTCTGCTGCGTCACGTACCAGCGCATGCTTGAAAGTATAGACCGCCCGGGGTATCTCGCCCCGGCAGAATATCAGCTCCGCTCTGACGAGCTGGGCAAGCGCCTCCTCCAGCGTCTGCCTTGGCAACTCGGCAACCGCGCTCAGTAGTTCGTAGGAGAACTCGCGCCCCACGACGGCGCCGATCTGAGCCACGTATTTCACCGGAGCCAATCGGTCGAGCCTGGCCATCAGCGATGCGCTCAACGTCGTCGGAATCGCCATCGATGGTAGCGGACGGCTGAGCGTGTAATGGTCGTCCCGCTCCTGTAGCAGCCCGGTTTCGAGCACGGCCTTCGTCAGTTCCTCGACGAACAAGGGTACGCCATCAGTACGGGCGAGAATTTGGTGCATGACCTCCTCGGGGAGCGTCTTGCCGGCGGTGACGCGCTCGACCAATGCCGCCCCGTTGCGCCGACTGAGCCGCGTGAGCGAGATCGTCGTCACATGGGCATGACCAGGCCAGGGCGGCGCGAACTCCGGTCTCGCCGTGATCAGCAGCAGCACGCGAAGCCGCGGTAGCTTTTCCAGTGTAACCGCGAGCAGCTCCAGCGAAGTCGGATCCGCCCAATGGGCATCCTCGAATATGACGAACACCGGCTGACGCGCCGCCAATGCTTCGAGCTGGGCCAGAAACGCCGCCAGCGTCATGTCCTTGCGGGTCTGCGGAGTCATGTCGGGAAGGCGATAGCGGTCGCAGAGCGGAAGCGACATAAGATTAGCCAGGGCCGGCACCACGCGGTCTGCATCGGCGCCAAACCGCAAAAGCAGAGCTTCAAGCTTGGCAAACTTCTCCGTCGGCGTCTCGCCTCGCTCGAACCGGGCGGCACGTTCGAGGTTGGCGATGAACGGATACAGCGCACTGTTGGCGTGGTGTGCCGAGCAGAAGTGCCGTAGCGTAATGTGCGGTTCGGCCTGGAGCCGCTCTTGAAGCGCCAGCGCGATATGCGACTTGCCGATACCCGGCTCTCCAGTCAGAACCACGACGCAACCTTCGCCCGACGCGGCATGCCGCCAGCGCCGCAACAGCAGCTCGATCTCCTCGTCACGCCCGATGAGCGGTGTCAACCGCGTCTTGTGCTGGGCCTCGAAGCGGCTTTCCACTCCACTGATCCCGAGCACCTGCCATGCAGGTATTGGTTCCGCCCATCCTTTGAGCGCGACAGAACCGAGATCGCGGTACTCGAAATGTCCATCGGTGAGCTGGTGCGTGCTCTCGGAAATCAGCACCATGCCGGGCTCGGCGAACTGCTGCAAGCGAGCGGCCAAGTTCGGTGTCTCACCAATCACCGCCTGCTCCTTGGCGGCGCCTTCGCCGGTCAGATCGCCCACGACGACCATTCCGGTGGCGATGCCAACGCGGACCTGTAGTCTCGTACCGATATCTGTCTGGAGATTGGCCACGGCATCGACCAGTGCCAGCCCCGCACGTGTCGCCTGCTCGGCATCGTCCTCGTGCGCCTGGGGATAGCCGAAATAGGCAAGCACGCCATCCCCCATGTATCGCGCGATGACGCCCTCACTCCGGGCGATAACATCCGCGATGCAGTCGTGATAGGCGCCGATGACTGCACGCAAGTCCTCTGGATCCAGTCGGACCGAAAGCGCCGACGAATCCACGAGATCGCAAAACATGACCGTCAGTTGGCGCCGCTCGGCACTGTCCCGCGGCGCTGGTTTGGCGGCCGTTCGGGCTGATACGAGGGCTTCACTCTTGAGTTCTGCAATTGCGCGCAGAATTTTGCGCCGGTGCCCAAGCAGGACTCCAAGGTCCTTGAGGTCCTGCTCCGTGAGATCGCTAACGACCGAGAAATCGATGGCGTTCTCGGCGAAACGCTGGGCGTACTCCCCCAAACCGATCGATGCGAGCCACTCTGCAGTACCTGTCATGGGATACCTATGGCCTATGCGATAAGAATAGCACATTGGCATAGCCTGCGAAGGCGCATCTATCGCCGGAAGCGCAGATCGCCGGACCTCTCGTCCAATTGAAAGGGCTCCGGCGAAAACTGGATGCTGCCAAGCGATGTCGCAGTTGGGTCAAACGCCGGCATCAAGCAGACGGCCACGATAGGTCTGCCATGAGCCAATAGCGGTCCTCGGCGAGACCGGACGTAATATGCACTTTGTGCCAAAATGCGGATTCAAGATGGGGGCGCAACTGACGTTCGATTTATCGCGCCGCATTTGCGAGGTGCGTCTATCGCAAACCTGTTGGTTGGCGGTTGACCGAGAATCGGGCGACGCTGATCTGTCATGTGAGATCTTGTCAGGCTCATTGTGTGGGTGGTTGTCTGAGACCCATATCAACGAAGCATTCTGCCTCTCTCCTCGCGGTATCTTCGCCGATCGCTGTTTCATGATCCTGACATCGAAGCCCTACATGGCCGCCATCAGCCCGACGCCTCCATCCAGCCGGCGACGGCCCGTCCGATCTCGTCCGGCGAATCTTCCTGGACAAAATGGAGTCCCGAGATCGTCACCTCGGTCTGTGCCGGGAGGCTGCGGGCCAAGTCGAGAACCGGGCCATGGGCGAGGATCCCACCAGGCTCCGCCCGCAGGAACAACTTGGGTATATGGCTCGTCTTAAGCCAGTCGGCGTAGGCGGTCACGATCGCAGTCACGTCGGCGGGCTCGCCCTCGATGGGGATTTGCCTGGGCCACGTCAGCGTCGGACGCCGGCCCTCGCCGGGCTCGGCGAACGGCCGTCGGTACTCCGCCATATCCTCGTCGGACATCTTGCGAAGGATGGCTCCCGGCAGGATCTTCTCGATGAAGAAATTGTCTCGCAAGACCATTTCCTCGCCTTTCTCGGAACGCAGCCCTTGCAAGGCGTGACGCATTCCGAACTTGTCCCAGTGGTCCCAGTATTGCGTCCCCATGATCGCCTCCATGTACGCGATACCCTTCACGGCCTCGCGGTGGCGGTTGGCCCAGTCGAAGCCGAGCGCCGAACCCCAGTCATGGATGACGAGGGTGACCCGTTCGCGCACGTCCAGGGACTCGAGCAGGGCGTCGAGATAGCGGCGGTGCTCCACGAAGCGATACGAGTTGGGACCGCTGTCAGGCAGCTTGTCGGAATCGCCCATGCCGATCAGGTCGGGGGCGATGCAGCGACCCAGCGGCTTCAGGTGCGGCAACACATTGCGCCAGAGATACGACGAAGTGGGATTGCCGTGCAGCAATACGATGGGGTCGCCCTTTCCCACCTCCACATACGCCATCTCGCGGCCGAGGACCCGCCGCCGCTGCTTCTTGTAGGGAAATGCCGCAGAGATCATGTTCGCTCTCCCGTTTACATTTGGGCGCAGCGACACCGCGAAGCCTGCGCAACAGCGCGCCGCTGGGTTTGAGAGTGATCGTACCAGGGCCTTGCATCAATCGCTTGCCCGCCATTGATGCTGTTTTGCTAATCTTGCTCAGAAGACCACCCAAGCAGTCGCGGGCGATGCGCAACCATGACTTGGTGCTGGCGGATTCGGGTAACGGCGGCGGTCTCGCGCTGCTTTGCTTGAGCTTGTCGATGTCGCGCTCAGCTGAGCGGTTGCTTTGTACGGTGAACGCCGCTTTGGACCAGCAGTGGACGCCCGCCAGTAAAGGTCCGCTTGGGGTCAAAATGCGAAGAACTCAGAGTGAGCAAAGTCAGTCCGCTCTACCCCACCAAGCGGACCTCAATGAAAGGTGTCGCCACTTCGCGGATCGGCCAGAAGCTGACGCCAACTTATCCATCTCCATGTCGGCCGAGGCGCGAACCAGCGATTCCGGCAGCTTAGCGAGGCTCTGATGTTTGGGGGAAGTTTTGTTTGCTCGATTGAGGAGGCAAGTACCTCAGCTTCCCGGGCGCTGTACTCGGTCTCGCTGGTGGGGAATCCCGCGAGTGCAGGCGTCCCTCAGCTTCCGAAAAGATAGCGGCGTAAGCGGCGACGATGGCATCATGCCACTGTTTTGCCCGACGGATCAAGCGGATTTCGTAAAATCCGCAGTTGTCGCCGATTAAGCCATTGATATCGCTGTCACCGGCTACTGTGCATGGGGTTGTTTTCGAGTATTTTTGTTGTGCGGCTCGCCGGCCCTGATCCGAACCGGCTAGTGTCCACCTAGATAGGCCGTGATCAGCCGGGGATCGTGGATGAGATCTTTGGCCGGGCCCGACTGCACGACTTCGCCGGTTTCGAGCACATAGCCGTAGTCGGCCGTCTCGAGCGCGGCGCGGGCGTTCTGCTCGACCAGCAGGATCGACACGCCGAGATCGCGTAGCGACGCGATGGTGCGAAAGATCTCGCGCACGATCAGCGGCGCGAGACCGAGGCTGGGCTCGTCCAGCATGAGCAGCTTCGGCTTGGCCATCAGCGCGCGGCCGAGCGCGAGCATCTGGCGCTCGCCGCCGGAGAGCGTGCCTGCCGCCTGGCGCTGCCGTTCCTTCAGGCGGGGGAAGCGGTCATAGACCTCGTCCAGTGTCTTCTGGACTCCCGAGCGGTCACGCAGGCTGTAGGAGCCGAGCAGCAGGTTGTCAGCGACCGTCATGTCGGAGAACAGCTCGCGCTTCTCCGGCACGAGGCACAGCCGGCGCTCGACGCGGTCTTCCACCGACATCCTGCCGATGTCGTGACCCTGGAAGACCATGCGGCCGCGCGAGGCCAGCAGGCCGATGGCCGCCATCAGCAGCGTGGTCTTGCCGGCACCGTTCGGGCCGATGACGGTGACGATCTGACCTTCCTCGACCGACAGCGACACGTTGCGGACCGCTTCGACATTGTCGTAGCAAACCGTCACATCCGTCATGGACAGCATCTCGCTCACGCGACGCCTCCGAGATAGGCTTCCTGGACCCGTTCGTCGCTGCGGATCGCGGCCGGCGCGCCTTCGCAGAGTTTTGAGCCGAAATCGAGCACCACGATGCGGTCGACCAGCGACATCACGAACTCCATGTCATGCTCGACGATCAGGATGGTCAGATGGTCTGCCCGCAGCGAGCGGAGCAGCTCCGCGAGCCGCAGCTTCTCCTGGCGGCGAAGCCCCGCGGCCGGCTCGTCCAGCACCAGCAGCGCAGGGTCGGCGGCGAGCGCGCGCGCGATCTCGAGGATGCGCTGATTGCCGAGCGGCAGATTGCCCGCGAGCTCGAACGGCTTGTCGCCGAGCCCGACGCGTTCGAGCTGCATCATGGCCTCGTGCCGGGCGCTGGCCTCCTCGCGCTGGTTGAGGCGGAAGGCGCCGGCGAAAAGGCCGTTGCGCGTGCGGGCATAGGTGCCGAGCATCACGTTTTCCAAAAGGCTCATGCGCGGCCTCAGCTTCACATGCTGGAAGGTCCGCGCGACACCGGCCCTGGCGATGCGGGACTGCGCGTCATGCGTGATCGGGCGTCCCGCAAAGACGATCTCACCCTTGTTGACCCGGAGCGCCCCGGTCAGGCAGTTGAACATCGTGCTCTTGCCGGCGCCGTTGGGGCCGATGACGGCAAGGATTTCACCGGCGCGGACCTCGAAGCTGACATTGTTGACCGCGACGAGGCCGCCGAACCGGCGCTCGGCGCCATCCACTTTCAGAAGAAGCTCCCCGGGCGTCGGTTGCGCGCGACGGGGCAGGGGCGGCGCCGGTTGAGGTCGCTCGCGCCTGGCCTTGGGCAGATAGCGGGCGACGAAGGGAACGATGCCTTGCCGGGCCCATTGCAGGAACAGGATGAACAGTGCGGAGAAGGCGACGATCTCGAGCTGGCCGGAGGCACCCTTGGCGATCAACGGCAGATAGTCCTGCACGCTGTTCTTGAGCAGCGTGACGACCGCGGCCCCCACGACGCCGCCGAGCAGGCTGCCGGCGCCGCCGACCATCGACATCATCAGATATTCGATGCCCATGCCGGCATCGAACGGACCCGGGCTGATGAAGCGGCTCATATGTGCATAGAGCCAGCCGGAGAGCGAGGCGAGGAAGGCCGCGATCACGAAGGTCACGAGCTTGATGCGGAACGCGTTGATGCCGAGGCTCTCGACCAGCGTATTGCCGCCGCGGAGCGCGCGCATGGCGCGGCCGAGCCGGGAGTCCAGCAGGTTGTAGCCGAGGAAAAGCACCGCGGCGACGATGCCCCAGATCAGGAAATAGATCTGGGCGCTCGTGACCAGCGCAATCGAACCGAAGCTGATCGGCGGGATCGACGAGATGCCGTTGAAGCGGCCGAGCCCCTCGACATTGCCGAACAGGAAGCCGATCGCAAGGCCCCAGGCGACGGTCGAGAGCGACAGGAAATGGCCCTGAAGCCGCAGGGTGACGACGCCGAGAACCGTTGCGACGGCGCAGGTCAGCACGACGCCGAAAACGAGGCCGAGCCACGGGGAGTACCCGTTCAACGCAGAGACCCACGCGGTTGCATAGGCCGCGACGCCCACGAACGCCGCCTGACCGAACGACACGATGCCGCCGACGCCGGTGAGGAGGGCAAGGCCGATGGCGACCAGCGAATAGATGCCGATATAGTTCATCAGCGTGATGCTGAACGGACTGAGCACGAAGGGAGCCACCGCGAGACAAAGCACGGCGAGGATGGCGGCAAGCTGAATGTGGCGGCGCGTCATTCCTCGATCTCCTCCTCGGAATGCAGCGAGGCGAGGGATCGCCAGATCAGGATCGGGATCAGCAGCGAAAAGACGATGACGTCCTTGAGCGCGCTGCTCTCGAAGGAGGCGAAGCTTTCGAGGATGCCGACGCCGACGGCGCCGATCGCCGCACCGGGATAGCTGGTCATGCCGCCGACGATGGCGCCGACAAAGGCCTTGAGGCCGATCAGAAAGCCGGAATCGTAGAACACGGTGTTCACCGGCGCGATCAGGATTCCGGATACGCCGGCCATCAGCGAGCCCAGGAGATAGGCGATCGTGCCGGCGCGGGCGGGGCGTATTCCCATCAGCCGGGAGCCGGTCCGGTTCACGGCCGTGGCGCGCAGCGATTTTCCGACCAGCGTGAAGTCGAAGAAGAGGTAGAGGAGGCCGCTGAAAACGAGGGCCGCGATCACGATCAGCATGGTCTGGCCCGAGATCAGCACGCCCGCGAACTCGGTCGAGAGCGAGGTCAGCGGCTCCGTCCGGACCCCTTCGGGCCCGAAGAACAACAGGCCAAGGCCGACCAGCGCGAAATGCAGCGCCACGGATACCGTCAGCAACAGCAGCACGGTGCCGTCAGCGATGGGACGGAACACGATCCGATCCAGCAGCGGGGAAATCGGCGTGATCAGCATCAGCGCGAGCACGAGCCTGACGGCAAGCGGCGGGTCCAGGCGCATGACGAGCCAGGCTGCACCGACCACGGCGAGCGGAAGCAGGAGATAGAAGGACAGCGCGCGGGGCAGCAGGCGGAGTTCGCCGGAGCGCACCAGCGAAATGATCTCGATCAGGGTCGCAAGGCAGGCCAGGATCACGACCAGCGCTCCCGTGCCCGGAAAGCGCTTCGCATCGAGGGCAGCCAGCGTCAGCGCGGTGAAGGCCGCGATGTCGCCGAAGGGAATGAAGATGACCCGCGTCACCGTGAAGATCAGGACGGTCCCGATCGCCACCAGGGCATAGACGGCCCCTGTGGCGATCCCGTCGATCGCGAGAATGGCTGCAATGTCGCTCGTCATTGAGACGTCGTTGCTCCCTGTGATGCCGGGGCCATTGATCCGGTTATGGCGCGTACTTCCAGGCGCCGCCGGTCAGGCGCACCACGACGAGCGAGCGCTCGTCGACGCCGGTGACCGCACCGGGCTTGAAATTGTAGACGGCATGCACGCCCGGCAGCTCCTTGGTGCTGAGGATCGCGTCCCGCAGCGCCGTGCGGAATTCCGCCGTTCCGGGCTTGGCGGTCTTCAGCGCGCGCTCGGCAGCGTTGGCGAAGATCAGCCAGGCGTCGAACGAATAGGCGGAGAAGCCGTCGGTGGTCGGGATGTTATGGGTCTTCTGGTAGACGCTGCGGAAATCCAGCGCGATCTTCTTGGCGAAGTGCTCGTCGGGAAGCTGCTCGGCGACGATCACGGGACCCGCGGAGACCTGGATGCCTTCGGCCGCCTTGCCGCCGACGTTGACGAAGTCCGGATTGACGAGTGCCACCGTGCCGTAGGTGTTGCCCTTGAAACCCCGCTCGGCGAGCGTGAGAAGCGGCAGCGCGCCTTGCGTACCCGAGCCGCCGTCCAGCACGGCGTCGGGACGTGCGGCCATCACCTTGAGAATCTGCGCGGTGACCGAGGTGTCGGTGCGGGCATAGCGCTCGTTGGTCTGAATCCTGATGTCACCGGCGGCCTCGGCGGCCTTGGCGCCGTTGTAGACGAGGTCGCCCCAGGCGTCGGAGAAGCCGACATAGCCGATGTTCTTCATGCCGTCGCGCTTCATGCGGTCGGCGACGATCTTGACGAGGAGAGAGGCCGGCTGCGGCACCGACACCACCCACTGCTCCGGCGTATCCGGCAGCTTGCCGATCGGCGAGACCGCGATCATCGGCACTTTCAGCTCGCTCGCCACCGCCGCCATGGCGATGGTCGAGGGCGCCGTGGCCGTGCCGATCAGGAGGTCTACCTTTTCTTCTTCGACCAGCTTGCGCGCATTGCGGGTCGCGGCCGACGGGTCGGAGCCGTCGTCGAGCTGGATCAGGCGAATGGTCTCGCCGTTGATGGTCTTCTTGTACTCATAAGCGGCGTTGATGCCGCGCCCATAAGGGATTCCGATCGACGAGCCGTTGCCGCTCAGCGAGGTGACGAAGCCGATGGTGATGTCGGCCTGCGCAGCCGGCGCCGCGAAGAGTCCGGCGACAAGTGCGAGTAGGCTCAGAGTCTTGCGCATACGCGTTCTCCTCCGTTGGTGCTGGATAGGAATGCCTCGAAGCTGCCGTGCGGGGAGCCCGAACGACGAACGAACCGATTGAAAGCATTGCTGCAGCGCCGAAATCCGGGCGCGACCGAAGAGGGGTTGCTCGGCCGGATCTCAGCGGCCATGGCGCTGGTTGCCGCTCGAACGACAGGCCCATCGGCAGATGCGGGCGGGACTTTCCCGAAGCAACGAAAGGCCGTGGGCCCGGCCGCGATGCGCGGCCGGCGATGCTGTTGCTGCCGGCTGTTCGAGCACGGCGACTGTCCACACGATCGAGTCTCTCAAAATCGGTGCCCTGCAACATCATTGTTATGGCCACCGGCCCCTGACCGGCGAGGAATTACTTAAAGCCTAAAGTATTGTTGGTGGAGCCGTCAACACGTGTCACGGCCCTGTCAGAAAAAATGTTGTTGCATACAATTTCGCCTGAGTGCGGCGCATCTGTGCCCATCGAGCGTACGAAATGGCCATGCTCGCCCTGCGGCGACGGTAACCGTCGGCGGCGACGCCGCGCGCATTTGACGCGTGAATTAGTTTATGATTGAAATATATTTATCGGCCGTCGACGACCGATCCTCCGATCACCGCCTGAGGAGAAGGACGATGCGCATCTTCTGGCAGAGCTTCGTTGATGCGAGCGTGAACGCGCCCTACATGGCGCGGCTGTCGGAATACCTCAACAACATCGCTGCATCGGGCACGACCGTTCACGTCGAGGGCATTTCGCCGCCGGACCGGGAGTTCGGACGGCTCGCGGAATTGCGCTGCGCCGTCCAGGCGATCGACAACGGCATCGCAGCCGAGGAGGGCGGGTTCGACGCCTTCGTGATGGGGCATTTCCAGGATCCCGGACTCTACGAGTTGCGTTCGACGCTCGACATTCCCGTGATCGGGACCGGCGAGGCGACGTTGCTGGCGGCCTCTCAGCTCGGCCGGAGGCTCGGCCTTGTGACCCTCGATCCCGTCTTCGAGGTCTGGCACTACGAGCAGGCCGAGCGTTATGGCCTCGGCGATCGCGTGGCCCACGTGACCGGCCTTGGCTGCAAGCCGGCGGATTTCGCCGATGCCTTTGACGGAGATCAGGCCGCGCAAGCCCGCATGATCAAGGACTTCGTCGCCTGCGCACGCCCGCTGGTCGAGCACGGCGCCGACGTCGTGATCCCCGCCGGTGTACTGCCGGGCCTTCTGATCGGCAGGGAGCATGGCCTGAAAGTCGGGCACGCGCCGGTGGTCAATTGCGCGGCGGTGGCGCTGAAAAGTGCCGAGATGTGGGTGCAGCTCCGGCAGCTCAATGGCACCGAGCCCAGCCGCGGGCCGAGCTTCAAGCGGGCCAGCGCCCAGGCGCGCGACGATTTCCGCGCACTGCTTGCTCGCGACAGCCGCTAGGACTGGAGAATGAATCATGATGACTCCCGAAAAGATCCTGTACGAGACCGAGGTGACGGCGACCGGCGGCCGGGACGGCAAGGCCGCCAGCGCCGACGGCCTGTTGTCGGTATCGCTGTCCGTGCCGAAATCGCTGGGCGGTCCCGGGGGCGAAGGCACCAACCCCGAACAGCTCTTTGCGGCCGGCTACGCCGCGTGCTTTCTCGGTGCGGTCAAGCTTGTCGCGCGCACCCGGAAGGTCGTCCCATCCGCTGAGCCGTCAGTGACCGCGAAGGTTGCGATGGGTCCGGTTCCAGTCGGATATGCGCTCGCCGTTGAACTGAAGGTCAATCTGCCCGGTGTCGAGACATCAGTGGCCGAGGAGGTCGTCGCGGGTGCGCATGAGCGCTGCCCCTATTCGAACGCAACCCGCGGCAATATTGCCGTGAAGCTGACGGTGCTCTGAAGCGGATGAACGAGGCGGGCGGTCGGTGACCAATTCCTTACGCACACCGTACGACGGCGTCGTGATTGCGGCGCCCGTCACGATTCCCTATGTGCGCTACTCCATCGAGAGTGCGCAATGGTGGATCGGCCGGGCACTGAGTACGCTGGTTGCGCGGGCCGGCATCAAGGCTTCCGACATCGACGGTCTGTGCGTCTCCAGCTTCACCATGGGTACCGACAGCGGGATCGGGCTGACGCAACATTTCGGGCTCTGCGTGCGATGGCTGGATACGATTCCGCTCGGCGGCGCCAGCGCCATCGCAGGCTTGCGAAAGGCGGCGCGCGCGGTTCAGGCGCGCGACGCCGACATCGTGGCGTGCATCGCCGGCGACACCAACCATGTCGATTCCTTCCGGCTGACGCTGGAGAACTTTTCGCGGTTCAACCAAGACGCCGTCTATCCCTACGGCGCGGGCGGCGCCAATGCGAGCTTCGCGCTGATTGCGCGCAACTATATGCGGACCTTCGGCGTCACGCGTGAAGATGTCGGCAGGATCGCCGTCGCCCAGCGCGCCAATGCCCTGCGCAACCCGCATGCGCTGATGAAGACGCCGTTGACGATGGAGCAGTATCTGGCGGCCCGGCCGATCTCCGATCCCATCCATCTCTTCGACTGCGTGATGCCATGCGCCGGCGCCGAGGCCTTCCTGGTGATGCGGGACGAGACCGCGGCTTCGCTCGGGCTGACAGCAGCACGGCTGCTTTCGACGATCGAGCGGCACAATGCCTTTGCCGACGATCCGATGCAGGTCCGCGGCGGCTGGGCAATGGACGTCGGCGAGCTCTATGCGATGGCCGGCGTGAAGCCCGATGATCTCGATATCGTGCAGACCTATGACGACTACCCCGTCATCACGATGATGCAGTTCGAGGATCTCGGATTCTGCAACAAGGGGGAGGGGGCCGAGTTCGTGCGCCAGCACGATCTCACCATCGACGGCGACTTTCCGCACAACACGTCGGGCGGACAGCTCTCGGCCGGACAGGCCGGTGCCGCCGGCGCCTATCTCGGTCTCGTCGAGGGACTTCGACAGGTTCTGGGGACTGCAGGCCCCACCCAGGTCAGGAATGCGAGCCTCGCCTTGGCCTCGGGGTTCGGTATGATCAACTATGACCGTGGTCTCGCCTCGGGCGCCGCGATCTTTGTAGGGCCGTCGCGATGATAGAGCCGATCAAGCCGCCCCGGCGCAAGAATCCGCTGCTGCGAACGCGGCTGCCTGCTTCGCCGCCGCGACCGCGCAGCAGAACGTCGCATGGGTTTACGCGGGCAGCCGCCGAGGGCCGCTTCATGCTGCAACGCTGTGACGCCTGCGGTTCTTTTGCTTATCCGGCGCGGGAGGCCTGTCCGTCTTGCCTGTCGGCCGGCCTTGCCTTCGTCGATGCGCCACGACGAGGTGTTCTTCTTGCCGAAACGACTGCGCGCGTGCCGAGCGATGTCTATTTCCGCGAGCGGGCGCCCTGGCGCATCGGCCTCGTGAAGATGGATTGCGGTCCGACGATTGTGACGCACCTCCATGCCGACTGCGTGGAGGGCGCACCCGTCCGCATGTCGTTTCAACTCGACAAGAGCGGCCAGGCGGTGGCCTTTGCCCATCCCGAGGGGGAGACTCCCAACATGGCAGACGACAAGCAATGGCGGGAAATGACGGCCGATCCGAAATTCCGGCGGGTGCTGGTCACCAACGGTCGGAGCGTGATCGGTCAGGAGGCCGTCGCCGCCTTGAAGGCCGCGGGCGCCAAGACGGTCTTCGTCGGCATTGCCGAACCGTGGCGGCCTTTCGCCGGCGAGCAGCTGCTGCGCGGCCAGGACGGAATCGAGATCGTGACCCTTGACGCTGCCGACGAGAAATCTGCGGCCGATCTCGCAGCCGACATCGGCGGCAAGGTCGATATCCTCGTCAACACGACGGAATATGTGCGACCGGGCGGCCTGCTCGACCGCAGGGGCACGAGCATCGCGCGCGACGAGATCGACCAGGCCTATCTCGGCTTCATCAACCTCGCACAGGCCTTCGGCCCCGCCATGCGGATGCGGGGTGCCGATGGCATCAACAGCAGTGCCGCCTGGGTCAACATTCTCTCGGTCTATGCGCTGGCGAACTGGCCTGCCTTTGGCGCCTACTCGGCCTCGCAAGCGGCGTGCCTGTCGCTCTCGCACTGCCTTCGTGCCGAGCTCAGGCCCGGCGGCGTCAGGGTGATGAATCTGTTCACCGGGCCCGCCGACACCGAGTGGTTCCAGACCGTGCCGCCGCCGAAGGTCGCGCCGCGCGCAATCGCGCAGGCGATCGTGTCGGGTCTCAAAGGCGGGCTCGAGGAGGTGTATGTCGGAGATGTCGCCGAAGAGATCCGGCAACGTCTTGCGGCCAATCCGAAAGCGCTCGAGCGCGAGCTCGACAGGTGAGAAGCGGGATTTCAACCAAGCCGGAGGACGTGACGATGCAGAGCAACAATCTCCTGGAGCTGGCGGGTGCGGTTTCTTCCGGCGCGGTGCGCGTCGTCGACCTGACATTTACGCTCAGTCCGGATTTTCCGGTCATCGTGCTGCCGCCGGAGTTCGGCCAGGCCGCCCCCGTCCGCATCCAGGAAATCTCGCGATACGATGGTCGCGGTCCGGCCTGGTACTGGAACAACGTCACGTTCGGCGAGCACACCGGCACGCATTTCGACGCGCCGATCCACTGGTTCACCGGCAAGAACCTGCCGAACAATGCCGTCGACACGATGCCGGCCAAGGACATGATCGCGCCGGCCTGCGTGATCGACTGCTCCGCGCAGGCGGCGCAGGATCCCGATTTCCTGCTGACCGTCCCGCTCGTCGAGGCCTGGGAAGCAAAGCACGGCCGGATCCCCGAGCGGAACTGGGTGCTGCTCAGGACCGACTGGTCGAAGAAGGGCTGGCGCGACTATTCCAATCTGAGGGATGACGGCGCACACACGCCGGGCCCGAACTCCGCCGTCATGAAGTGGCTGGTCGAGGAACGCGGCGTCATCGGGTTCGGCACCGAGACCATTGGCACGGATGCGGGGCAGGCCGGCCATTTCGAGCCGCCTTATCCGGCGCATCACTTCCTGCACGGCGCGGGCCGCTATGGCCTGCAATGCCTGTGCAACCTGGATCAGCTTCCACCCACCGGGGCGGTCATCGTGGCTTCGCCGCTGAAGATCCAGAACGGCTCCGGCAGTCCGCTTCGCGTCATCGCGCTGGTGGCGTCAACCTGAGTCCAATCCATGGCGCTTGCCAATCGGAATAAGACATCCTCACGAAAGACAGGTGCCATGAACTTGATCAAGAGCCTGCTGGCTTCCACCGTAATGCTTCTCGCCGTCCCGCAACTTGCGCAGGCCGAGATCCTCGTCGGCTTCGTCACCGGTCTCAGCGGGCCGGTATCCTCGATCGGCATCCCGAATGCGAAGGGCATCGCCGCGGGAGAGGCCTATGTCGGTGAGATCGGCGGCGAGAAGGTCCGCGTCATCCAACTCGACGACGCTTCCGATGCCACCGCTTCGGCGCGCAATGCGCGCAAGCTCGTCGAGCAGGAGAAGGTCGATATCCTGATCGGAACGTCGGGCGCGCCGCAGACCCTGGCGATGGCGACCGCCGCGATCGAGATGAAGGTGCCGATGATCGCGGTGTCACCGATCGCGCCGGTGCCGCCGGGCGACGGCGGCCCCTGGGTCGTCCAGACGCCGCAGCCGACGCCGCTTCTCGTGCAAGGCATCGTCGATCACATGAGGGCGAAGGGCCTGAAGACCGTCGCGTTCATCGGCTTCTCCGATGCGTTCGGCGACCTCATGTACAACTCGCTCGAGCAGAGTGTGAAGACGACCGACATCAAGATCATTGCCAACGAACGCTACGCCAGATCGGATTCTTCGGTGACGGCTCAGGTGCTGCGCGCACTCGCCGCACGTCCCGACGCCATCATGCTCGGCGGCACTGGAACGCCCGGCGCGCTGCCGGTCATCGCCTTGTCCGAGCGCGGATATAAAGGGCCGCTATATGGCAATCATGGGCTGATCAGCGCCGATTTCCTGCGTCTCGCCGGCAAGGCCGCCAACGGCATCATCTGCCCGACTGGACCCGTGACCGCGGCGGAGCAGCTTCCGTCCAGCAATCCGATCCAGAAGGTGGCCCTGGATTTCCGCTCTGCCTTCGAGAAGGCGAACGGCGAGGCGCCGACGGATTCATTCTCGTCCTATTCCTTCGACGGCTGGCTCGTCTTCGCCGATGCCGCCAAGCGCGCGATGGCAACCGGTGCCAAACCCGGCACGCCGGAATTCCGCACCGCGCTTCGTCAGGCGCTGTTCACGACCAAGGAGGTCGTCGGGACGCAGGGCGTCTACACCTATACGCCGGCGGATCGGCATGGCGTAGATGATCGCTCGCGCGTCCTGGTGCAGATCGAGAACGGCAAATACAAGCTGTTGCCCTGAGACGGGAGCCTGATCGTGACGGAGAACGCGCCGGTGAACGTCAGCGACGCGGTCGGCCGTGAGAACGTGACGCCGGCCTGGGCGTGTGCAGTGACGTCGTTTCCGCCGTCGGACCGCATCCTGTCAACGATCCTCACGCGGCAGGCCGAGCGCCATGGCGATCGTGTCCTGCTTGTCGCGGGGGAGACGCGCTGGAGCTTTGCGCAGACCGCGGCGATCGCGGCCGCGTCGGCCCAGGCGCTCGTCGATGCCGGGATCAGTCCGGGCGATCGGGTCGCGTTGATGTGTTCGAACCTTCCGGAGTTCCTGCAGGTCTATCTCGGCTGCGCATGGCTTGGCGCCATTGCGGTCCCGATCAATACCGCGCTGCGCGGCTTCCAGCTGTCCCACATCTTCCGCAACTCGCGTCCCGCGCTCCTCGTCGTCGAGGCTCAGTTCGTCGACGCGATCGAGAGTGTCGAGGCAGGTGTCGACCTGCCACCTCGCACCTGGATCGTCGAAGCTGCCGCCGGCGCAGTCGATGCCCGGCTTTCCGCGGTACCGTTGCCGGCGCTCGGAGCCGCGGCCCCGGCGGGTGCCGTGCGTCCCGGCGATACCGTTGCGATCCTCTACACGTCGGGCACGACGGGGCCAGCGAAGGGGGTGTGCTGTCCGCAGGCGCAGCTGTTCTGGTGGGGCATTTATTCGGCGCGGGCGCTTGGCATCCGCGAGGGCGATGTGCTGTTCACGACACTGCCGCTGTTCCACACCAACGCACTCAATGCGTTCTATCAGGCGCTCCTGAACGGCTGCACCTACGTGCTGGAGCCGAAATTCTCCGCCTCCGGCTTCTGGGCCGCCGCGCAACGGCACAAGGCGACGGTCGGCTATCTGCTCGGCGCGATGGCGTCGATGCTGCTGGCGCAGCCGAACAATGCGAACGACAGGGCGCACCGTCTTCGCGTTGCGCTTGGTGGCGGCGTGCCGCCGCAAATCCACGGTCCGTTCCTCGAGCGGTTTGGCGTGCCGCTGGTCGACGGCTACGGGTCGACCGAGACCAATTTCGTGTTCGCGGGTACGATCCCGTCGGATCGTCCGGGCACGATGGGCTATCTCGCCGACGGAATCGAGGCGCGGATCGTCGACGAAAACGATTCAGCGCTTCCCGACGGGCAGGCCGGCGAGCTGGTGCTTCGCGCCGGAGAACCCTTTGCCTTTGCCACCGGTTATTTCGGCATGCCGGAGAAGACGGTCGAGGCTTGGCGGAATCTGTGGTTCCATTCGGGCGATCGGGTCGTTCGGGATGCTGACGGACATTATCGCTTCATCGACCGCATGAAGGATTCGATCCGCAGGCGTGGCGAGAACGTATCCTCATGGGAGGTCGAGCAGACCATCCAGTCCCATCCCGCGGTCGCCGCCTGCGCGATCTACCCGCTGCCGTCCGAGCTGGGAGAGGACGAGGTTGCCGCTGCGATCCTGCTCGAACCGGGCCAATCGCTGGAGCCCGTCGACATCGTCAGGCATTGCGAAGGGCAGATCGCCTATTTCGCCATCCCGCGCTATGTGCGCATTCTCAGCCAGATGCCGTTGACCGAGAACGGCAAGATCAAGAAGGGCGTGCTGCGCGAGGCGGGCATCACCACGGATACCTGGGATCGCGAGGCGGCCGGAGTGAGGGTGCGGCGCTGACTGTCGGTCCGCTCAGGGTTTTTGCAGGGCGTCCCTGACGGCGCCCTTGAGGTCGTCGAGCTCGCCGATCAATCCGTCGAACCGGTCCGCCGGGAAATCCGCCAGCAGCTCGGCAAGCCACGCGCCGTGGCTCTTGGCCATTCGCCTGAAGGTCTTGCGGCCTTCGACCGTCATGCAGACAATCTGCACGCGGCGGTCGAGGTTCGACGGCGTGCGCGTGATGTATCCATCCGCGACCAGGCGATCCACGATCGGCGTGAGGTTCCCGGCCGAGACCATCAGGCGCTTGGGCAATTCTCCCAGCACAAGCCCGCTCGGTTCGCGGTCGAGCTGAGCGAGCACATCGAAGCGGGGCATCGTGAAATCGAACTCGTCGCGAAACCGGCGCCGCAACTCGCCTTCGATCAGGGTCGTGCAGGCGAGCAGCCGGAGCCAGACCCGCGTTTGAGCCCTGTACTCGGCCTCCTGATCCGCCCCATTCTTGACTGAAACAGGCGTGGACTCCTTCGCGAGTGCCAATCGAATCTCCCGGGCTTGGTGGCCTGACGAAAGCCGGCGCAGCTGTCGTGGTCACTGCAAGATAGTTCGTGCCAAAAGTAAATTCAAGGCTGCGCCCGAGCGGCTCGGAATCGGCACTGCAATGTGTCCAATTTACACTGAATCTCAGGATCGACGCCGCGGAGGCGAGCCCGTGGGCCGGGGGCTTCGCACAACCACCTTGACAAGATGCGCGCCGAGGAAATATTTTATGCTTAAAATAATTTGGGTGAAAGCTCGGCACACGGTGCGACGCGCGAAAGCGAGGGATCATGCGCATAGTCTGTATCGGCGGCGGCCCGGCCGGTCTTTATCTGGGTCTGCTGATGAAGCGCCGGCACCCGGAGCATGTCATCACGGTCGTCGAGCGCAACAGGCCCTACGATACGTTCGGCTGGGGCGTCGTGTTCTCGGATGCCATGATGTCCTCGATGCGCCTTGCCGACCCCGAGAGCGCGGCCGAGATCGAGGACGCCTTCAATCACTGGGACGACATCGAGCTCGTCTTCAAGGGGACGCGCCAGCGCACGACGGGCCATGGCTTCATCGGTATCGGGCGCAAGCATCTGCTCAATATTCTTCAGCGGCGCTGTGAAGCGCTGGGCGTCGAGCTCGTCTTCGAGCGCGAGGTCGAGTCCGATCTCGAATTTCCCGATGCCGACCTGATCGTCGCCTGTGACGGCGTCAATTCCAGGATCCGCGCTCGCTATACCGAGCAGTTCCAGCCCGACATGGTGATCCGGCCCAACCGCTTCATCTGGCTCGGCACCAAGAAGGCATTCGACGCCTTTACATTCGATTTTCAGAGGACCGAGCACGGCTGGTTTCAGGCGCACATCTACAAATTCGATGCGGAGACCTCGACCTTCATCGTCGAGACTACGGAAGCAGCCTACCAGGCTCACGGGCTCGACAAGCTCGATCAGCAGAGCTCGATCGAGTTCTGCGAAAAAATCTTCGCCGAGACGCTCGACGGCGCGAAGCTCCTGACCAATGCGCGCCATCTGCGCGGCTCGGCCTGGCTCAATTTCAGCCGCCTGATCTGCGGCAAATGGAGCGTGTTCAACGGCAAGTCTCATGTCGTGCTGATGGGGGATGCCGCGCACACCGCGCATTTCGCCATCGGATCGGGCACCAAGCTCGCGCTCGACGACGCCATCGAGCTCGCCAACCAGTTCGATCGCCATGGCCACGGTCGCGCCGGCATCGAGACCGTGCTGGACGCGTACGAGGAGGTGCGCCGCGTCGATGTCGCGCGCATCCAGAATGCTGCGCGCAACGCCATGGAATGGTTCGAGGTCGTCGGCCGGCGCTATGCCGACACGCTCGAGCCGCCGCAATTCTTCTATTCGATGCTGACGCGCTCACAGCGCATCAGCCACGAGAACCTTCGGCTGCGGGATCGTACCTGGCTCGAAGGCTTCGAGCGCTGGTTCGCCACGCGGTCGGGCATCGCGGTCAAGGATGGCGAGCGGGTGCCGCCGCCGATGCTGACACCGCACCGTGTGCGGGGACTGACGCTTGCGAACCGGATCATGGTCTCGCCGATGGCGATGTATTCGGCGCAGGACGGGCTTATCGACGACTTCCACGTCGCCCATCTCGGAGCGCGCGCCATGGGCGGCGCCGGGCTGGTCTTCGCCGAGATGACCTGCGTCTCCCCGGATGCGCGGATCACGCCGGGTTGCCTCGGGCTCTGGAACGATGCACAGGCGGCGCAGTGGCGCCGTCTGGTCGAGCTCGTCCATGGCGTCGGGCATGCCAAGGTGGGGATTCAGCTCGGCCATGCCGGGCGCAAGGGTGCGACCAGGGTGCCCTGGGAAGGGATCGATCAACCCCTTGAATCCGGAGACTGGCCGCTGATCTCGGCGTCGGCCTTGCCGTATCTTCCGCACGGTCAGCTGCCGCGGGCGATGGACCGCGGCGACATGGACCGCGTGCGTGACGATTTTGTCGCCGCGACACATCGTGCCGCTGCCGCCGGCGTCGAGTGGCTCGAACTCCATTGCGCGCACGGTTATCTGCTGTCGAGCTTCCTGTCGCCGCTGACCAACCGGCGCACGGACGAATACGGCGGCAGCCATGAAAACCGCGCGCGCTTTCCGCTGGAGGTGTTCGAAGCGATGCGCGCGGTGTGGCCGTCCGATCGGCCGATGTCTGTGCGCCTGTCCTGCCATGACTGGACCGACGGCGGTAACATTCCGGCCGATGCGGCGGTCTTCGCTGCGATGTTCAAGGAGGCCGGAGCGGACTTGATCGATTGTTCGTCGGGGCAGGTCTGGAAGGACGAGCGGCCGATCTATGGACGCCTGTTCCAGACGCCGTTCGCCGACCTGATCCGCAACGAGGTCGGCATTGAGACCATTGCAGTCGGTGCGATCTCCGAGGCCGATCACGCCAATTCGATTCTCGCGGCCGGCCGCGCCGATCTCTGCGCCATCGCGCGGCCGCATCTTGCCGACCCGGCCTGGACGCTGCACGAAGCCGCGCGCATCGGCATCACCAAGGTCGAGTGGCCGAAGCAATATCTGTCCGCCAAGGGACAATATGAAACCAATCTGGCGCGCGCGGCGGCTACGGCCGGGCAATGAGCGGAGGAGAGATCAGATGAGCTCCACGGCGAAAGTGATCCGGCGCGACTGGCTCGACTGGCCGTTTTTCGAGCCGCGTCATCATGCGGTCGGCGAGGCGCTCGACCGCTTCGTGCAGTCGGGGGCTCTCGACATAATCGATCACACTGATGTCGATGGCGCCTGCCGCAAGCTGGTGCGCGCGATGGGCGAGGCGGGGGTGCTCGATTGCGCCGTCGCGGCGCCCGACGGCGATGCGACGACGATCGATTCCCGCTCGATCTGCCTGTCGCGGGAGTCGCTCGCCTATGCCGATGGCCTCGCCGATTTCGCCTTCGCCATGCAGGGGCTCGGCTCCGGCGCGATCGCGCTCGGCGGCTCGGCGGATCTGCGCAAGGCCGTGCTGCCGAAAGTTCGCGCCGGCGAATGGCTGACGGCCTTCGCGCTGTCCGAGAAGGAGGCGGGATCGGACGTCGCGGCGATGTCCTGCACGGCGCGGGCCGATGGCAATGACTACGTCATCGATGGCGAGAAGACCTGGATCTCCAACGGCGGTATTGCCGATGTCTACACGCTGTTTGCGCGAACGGGCGAGGCCCCGGGCGCCCGCGGCATCTCGGCCTTTGTCGTTTTCCCGGATGATCCTGGCTTCGACATCGCCGACCGCATCGACGTCATCGCGCCGCATCCGCTGGCGACGCTGCGCTTCACCAATTGCCGGATTCCGGCGAGCCGTCGCCTCGGCGCGCCGGGCGGCGGCTTCAAGCTCGCGATGCAGACCCTCGATATCTTCCGTGCGTCGGTCGCAGCCGCGGCCCTCGGCTTTGCGCGGCGGGCACTGGACGAAGCGCTGTCGCATGCGCGCAGCCGGCACATGTTCGGTGCGACGCTGGGAGATCTTCAACTGACCCAGGTCGCGCTCGGCGACATGGCGACGGAGACTGACGCCGCCGCGCTCCTGACCTACCGCGCGGCCTGGCGCCGCGACGTCCAGAAGCTTCCGACGACGCGCGAAGCCGCCATGGCGAAGCTGACGGCAACCGAGACCGCGCAGCGCGTCATCGACCGCGCCGTCCAGATGTTCGGCGGCCGCGGCGTGCGCAAGGGTGAGATCGTCGAAAGCCTCTACCGCGAAATCCGCGCGCTGCGCATCTACGAGGGCGCGACCGAGGTCCAGAAACTGATTGTCGCGCGCGATCTCCTGAAGCCGCGCTGAGAGGATCGAGAACCCCGCATGAGTACAATGATGAAATCAGAAGCCGCCGCTACTGGCGGCCTTCAAGTGCTTCAGCCCAGCGGCTGGCCGCAGCCGAAGGGATATGCCAACGGCATCATGGCCGATGGACGTCTCGTTGTGACGGGTGGTGTCGTCGGCTGGGATATCGCAGGCCGGTTTGCCGACGGGTTTGTCGCGCAGGTTCGGCAGACGCTCGAAAACATCGTTGCGATCCTGGCGGAAGGCGGCGCCCGGCCGGACCATCTCGTGCGCCTGACATGGTATGTCGTCGACATGGATGAATACACCGCGAATCTGAAGGCGCTCGGCAGGGCCTATCGCGAGGTGGTCGGCAGCCACTACCCCAGTATGGCGCTCGTGCAGGTGGTGCGCCTGGTCGAGCCATCCGCGCGCGTCGAGATCGAAGCGACTGCCGTGGTCCCGCGCTGACGAGGGCGTGTGCGAAGGTGCCGCCGCCCGTCGCGAGGGCCCATGGGCCGCTACGCGACCGGAATGAACGCATATCCTTGCCCTTCTTCGACCACTCTGCCGATGCCTGGTCGACCTAGATGAACGCCGGCCAGCCACGTCTGCACATTTGCTGCGTCCCGGAGCAATTTGATCCGGCTGGCCCGCGCCACGGCTTCGAGGTTACATCGGCTCGATGCCGATCTTCTTGATGACCGCGGCCCATTTCGTCGTTTCCGATGTCATGAAGTCCTTCAGGCCTT
This sequence comes from Bradyrhizobium japonicum USDA 6, assembly GCF_000284375.1. NCBI lineage: Bacteria > Pseudomonadati > Pseudomonadota > Alphaproteobacteria > Hyphomicrobiales > Nitrobacteraceae > Bradyrhizobium > Bradyrhizobium japonicum. The sequence goes on along the minus strand of NC_017249.1, from coordinate 6,276,139 downwards.
GTGGGTCCATCACCATGGGCTCGGCGCCTTGCTCGACGAAGAGGGCGCGCACCTTCGGATCGTTCACGGCTTCCGCCATTGCCGCATAGAGCCTGTCGAGCACGGCCTTTCCCGTGCTCGCGGGCGCGAGCAGAGCAAGCCAAGCGGCGCTCTCGTAATTCTTGAGGCCCGCCTCCGCGGCGGTCGGCACATCCGGCAGCGCGGTCATGCGCTTGTCGCTGGCCACCGCGAGCGGGCGTGCATCGCCGCTCTTGATCAGGCTGATGACGTTCGGCAATAGCTGGAAGCCAAGCGGGACCTGGCCCGCGATGAAGTCCGGCGTGTAGGCGGCGATATTGCGATAGGGAACGTGCGTGATCTCGGTGCCCGTGAGCTGCTCGAAATAGGCGGCCGCCAGATGCTGCGACGAGCCGACGCCGACCGTTCCGTAGTTCAGCTCCCGCGGATGCGCCTTGGCGTAGTCGATCAGCTCGTTCAGCGATTTCGGTGGCAGCCTCGAATTGATCACGATGACATTCGGTAACGTCGCGAACAGGCCGATCGGGACGAGATCCTTCTGCGGATCATAGGGCAGCTCCTTGTACAGCGACTTGTTCGCGGCCAGCGGACCGGAGGTGCTCATAAGCAGCGTGTAACCGTCGGGTGCGGCATGCGCCGCGGCCGCGGTGCCAATATTGCCGCCGGCGCCGGGACGATTGTCGACCACGAAGGCCTGTCCGAGTGACATCGACATGCGGTTGAGCAGAATACGCGTGATGACGTCGCTGGCGCTGCCGCCGGCGAAGGGCACAAGCACCTGGACCGGGCGGGTCGGATAGTCTTGCGCATTTGCATGCCGCATTCCCGTTGCTGCGAGCAGGGCGGCGCCACCGAGCGAGAGCAGCGACCTCCGGTCAGGACGAAATCCCTCGCTCTGCTGATGAGCGCCATCTGTGATCTTGCTGCGACCGAACCGTGCCATCTCGGACTGAATCTCCCGACTGTGTCTTGTTCTGCGAGCCCAGGGAGCGTCCGGGACGGGAGTCGTCGGGGATGAGCGCCAGGTCGCGATTTTCTGCGCCTGGACCGTAGTTAGCAGGCTGCTACGACCGTCATGCCTGCAGGTCTCAAAACTTACCAACCCGTCTCATTTTGCGGTGGGCGCGACATCTTGTCCGAGCAGGAATTCTGCACTCAAGAGAACGCTTTCCGCCGCCTCTTGCTGCGCGTCTTGCGGGGCGATGAGGTCGTGCTGCCAATGAAAGGCTCCACAAACTCTCTCGCCACGGCAGCCGCTTGCGCAAGATCGTGGCTGATGACATCGAGCACCGCCTTGGCCGCGACCGACACCGCTCGCCGCGGGTGATGCACCCAGGCAATCGAGCGCACGATCCGTTGCTGGTCGAAGCGATGCGCCCGGATGGCGCCGCTCGCGAGCGATTGCCGGAGCGCGATGGTCGGCAGCACCGTGGCAAAATTGGTGGTCGCGATCACGTCGCACAGCGCGGGGAGGGTGTCGAGCTCGAGCCGTGGCCGCAGGTCGATGCCGATTGCGGCGGCGTGCTCATCCAGGATCAGCCGCAGACCGTGGCGCTTGGACGGCAGCACGAGGTCGAAATTCGCGATGTGGTCGAACCGCAGTTTTGCCGGTGGCTTGATAGGGCTGTCCTTGCGGCAGGCGAACACCATCTCCTCGTCCATGATGTGATGCGCGGCCAGCGGCGTCTTCCGGCGCGGCACGTTGATCAGCGCGAAATCGAGCTGGCCTGTGTTGACCCAGTCGACCAGCGTCTCGGTATAGCCCTCGCAGGCGGACAGCGTGATCTCGGGATAACGACTGGCGACCGCCGCCGACGAACTGGCCATCGTGCTCTGCGCCACCGACGTGATGAGGCCGACCGAGACCCGCCCCGAAATGCGCCCGCCGAGCTGCGCCATCTCCTGCCGCGCGTGCTCGGCGTCGCGCACGATCGGAGCGGTCAGCCGCACCAGCGCCTCGCCGGCGCTGGTCAGATTCATGCCCTGGACGCTGCGGTCGAACAGCTTTTGGCCGAGCTCGGCCTCGAGCTTGGCGATCTGCATGCTCAGCGCGGGCTGCACGATGTTGAGCTGGCGCGCAGCGCGGGTGACGTTCTTTTCCTCCGCCAGGCATAGGAAATATTGCATCTGCCTGAGTTCCACGGGGCCTGTCCTTCGTTCGCCGGTCCTGCTCGCTGGCATCATCACAGATGATGGATGATATAATCAATCATTATTTGTAGTGATGGGCGGGATTGCCTAGTCTCGTGGCGGACCGCGCGGCCTCGAGGGTCGGGCCGTCTGGGAGCGAAATCAGACATATGCAGGACGCCACACCCAAACGGATGATCATCGGCATTTCCGGCGCCTCGGGCGTCACCTATGGCGTGCGCCTGCTGCAGCTCCTGCGCAATGCCGGCGTCGAGACGCATCTGGTGATGTCGAAGACCGCTGAGCTGACCTTTGCCTACGAGACCGATTTGAAGATCGCGGAAGTGAGGGAGCTCGCCAATGTCTGCCATGCGATCGACGACATGGCCTCGGCAATCTCCAGCGGCTCGTTCCGCACCGCCGGGATGATCGTGGCGCCGTGCTCGATGCGCTCGATGTCCGAGATCGCCTCGGGCGTGACCACGACGCTGCTCACTCGCGCCGCCGACGTCGTGCTCAAGGAGCGCCGGCGGCTGGTGCTGATGGTGCGCGAGACCCCGCTGCACACCGGGCATCTCAGGACGATGACGGCCCTGTCGGAGATGGGCGCGATCATCGCCCCGCCCGTGCCGGCCTTCTACGCAAAACCCGAGAACCTCGAAGACATGGTCGAGCACACCGTCGGCCGTGTGCTCGACCTTTTCGACATCGATATCGGCGTTGTGCGCCGCTGGGGTGAGGACGAGGCGCTCAAGCGCCGCGTACCGCCGCTGCGCAAGATCGCGCCCTGACCTGAAGACCTGAGGAATGACCCGTATGCGAATGGAAAATGTTGCGAGGAGAGGCGCGAACGCGCCCGCCGATCTGCGCGCCTGGCTCGCGTTTCTCGCCGAGCGCGGCAAGCTCGCGATCGCCCGCGAGGGCATTGAGCTGGCCGACGAGCTCGCCGCCGTTGCCAAGCGGCTGGAGCGCGATAGCGCGGTGCTGTTTCCGCGCCCCGATGGGCACGAGATTCCTGTTGTCGCAAACCTCTTTGCTGGCCGTGACTGGGTCGCCGATTCCATCGGCGTGACAGAGGACCAGTTGCTGCCACGGTTCCTGGCTGCCGCAACCCATCCGCTGCCGACGCATGAGGTCGCGAGCGGACCGGTGCAGGACGTCGTCCACGAGGACGTCGATCTGCTGCGTCAACTCCCGGTGCCCAAGCACAATGAGCGGGACAGCGGCCCCTACATCACGGCAGGGCTGCTGATCGCGCGCAACCCGAAGACAGGTGTACAGAACGTCTCGATCCACCGCTGCCAGATCAGCGGCAAGAACCGCATCGGCGTGCTGCTGCTGCCGCGGCACACCTTCTCCTACTACCGCCTCGCGGAAGAGCTGGGCCAGGCACTGGAGATCGCGATCGTGATCGGCGCCCATCCCGCCTTGATGCTGGCCTCGCAGGCGATTGCCGCGCTTGACGAGGACGAGATGGCGATTGCCGGTGCGTTGCTCGGCGCGCCCGTCGACGTCGTGAAGTGCCGCACCAATTCAGTCCGCGTGCCCGCCCACGCGGAGATCGTCATCGAGGGACGCATTCTTCAGGGCGTGCGCGAACCGGAAGGTCCGTTCGGCGAATTCCCCCAATATTATGGTCCGCGCGCCAATCGCGAGGTGATCGAGGTCGATGCGATCACGCATCGTGCGAAGCCGATCTTCCATACCATCGTGGGCGGCGGTTTTGAGCACCTGATCCTCGGCGGCGTGCCGCGCGAGGCGACGCTGCTCCAGCATCTGCGACGCAGTTTTCCTGGCGTGATCGACGTCCGCCTCACGCGCGGCGGCACCTGCCGCTACCACCTCGCGATCAAGATCGACAAGGCGAACGACGGCGAGCCCAAGAACATCATGATGTGCGCCTTCGGCGCCCATTACGACATCAAGCAGGTGGTCGTGGTCGACAAGGACGTCGACATCTCCTCGTCCGAGGAAATCGAATGGGCAGTGGCGACGCGCTTCCAGGCCGACCGCGACCTCATGGTCGTCGCCGGCGCGCTCGGCTCGAAGCTCGATCCGACCACCGACAATGGCATCAGCGCCAAGATGGGTCTCGATGCGACCGCGCCGGTCAGCGCGCCCGAGCTCGCTTTCAAGCGCATTCGCGTCAAGGGCGAGGAGGAGGTCGATCTCGCCACCGCCTTGCAGGCCGACCCCGGCGCTGCGGTCGCGCGGCTTCTTTCGGAGACGCGTGCATGAGCGGATTACCACTCGGAAGCAACTTGCGTCGGTTTGCACCGTTGGAATATGAAGCGGGTGCCGCTTATAGTGCCGCGCCAACGAAGCAATCATTTTGCAGCGCAACGCTGCCGGGAGGAAGGAACTGATGTCGACGGCCCTGCGCATCGCTCATGGCGCTTTCGGCAGGGTCGCTCTGCTCGACATGGACCGTTCGCTCGTCCGCCACGCTCATCATCACTGCCACGTCCTGCTCAAGGTCGAGGGCTCCGACACGCAGTTTCTGGTGGGCGACCAGGTCACGCCGCTGACGGATACGGCCGCCGTGCTCGTCGACGGCTGGAAGCCGCATGCCTATGTGCACGACGCCAACCGTCCGCGCACGCTGATCATGGCGCTCTATATTGAGCCGGAATGGCTGAAGGAGTTCCGTCCCGGCTGGGCGGCCAGCGGCGCGCCGGGCTTTTTCGAGCGGCCGTCGGGCGAGGTGTCGCCGCGCATCCGTCAGCTCACGCTGCATCTGGCGGCCGAAATGATGGCGAATCCGGATGCGGTGCGGACCCACGAGCAGACGCTCTCGGATCTCATGATCGCGGTGATCGAGCGCTTCACGCCCTGGCGCAGCTTCCCGACCTCGATCCGCGGCATGAGCGCGGTGAGCTGCGATTGGCGCATCCGTCGCGCGATGGATGCGATGCGCGTGCACGATTCCTATGCCAACGTCGATCAGTTCGTGAAGGGCGCAGGCCTCTCGCGCGCGCAGTTCTTCCGCCTGTTCGAGACCTCGCTCGGCGTCTCGCCAAAGCTCTATCTCAACGTCGTCCGCATGGAGCGCGCGCTCGATGCTGTGATGCGCGAGGACACGCCGCTCGGCGAGCTCAGCGAGCGTTTTGGCTTTCCGGAGCCTGCGCATTTCACGCGTTTCTTCCGCGATCACGCCGGCGTCAGCCCGCGCGAGTTTCGCAACGTCTCGCGTCTCGCGGGTTGAGTCTTTCGGGCTGATATTGCGCTGCACGCTCTCGAATGAGACGATTTGGTAAGTCGTGAGAGCGGGCGGTATGGCTCCCGCACCCCCAGTCCTGACAAACGTCATCGTCGCGTCAAAGAACGCGTCGGGAGGTATGCCGGGACATGTTGCAGGCGGTCAAATCCGCAAATCCGGGAAGTGGCGATGAGCCGTGGGTCGGGCGTTCGATCGAGCGCGTCGAGGATGCCGCATTGCTCAGCGGCCGCGGCCGCTTCATCGACGATCTCGGTGTCCAGCCCGGCACGCTGCACGCGACGATCCTGCGCTCGCCGCATGCGCATGCCGATATTCTTTCGATCGACGTTGAAGCCGCGAAGCGTCTGCCGGGCATTGCCGCGGTTCTGACCGGCAGCGACGTCAAGGCCGTCACGACGAGCCTCGTCGTCGGCGTAAAGGCGCCGGTGGAGTGTTGGCCGATCGCGATGGACCGCGTGCGCTATGTCGGCGAGCCGGTCGCTGTGATCGTCGCGACTGATCGTGCACGCGCCGAGGATGCGGCCGAGCTGATCAACGTCGAGTATCGCGCGCGGGCTGCCGTCATCGATCCGCTCGGGACGCTCGCGCAGGGCGCGCCCGTCCTGCATGACGGCTTTCCAGGCAATCTCGCCAGCGACCGTGCCTTCCGCTACGGCGATCCCGAGAAAGCCTTTGCGGACGCGCCGCATCGCTTCTCCATCGACATCCGCTATCCCCGCAATTCCTGCACGCCGATCGAGACCTATGGCGTCGTCGCCTCGCACGATGCCGGCGAGGATGCCTATGAGGTTCTGGCCAATTTCCAGGGGCCGTTCAGCATCCACACCGTGATCGCTCGGGCGCTGAAAGTGCCGGGCAACCGGTTGCGGCTGCGCACACCGCCGGATTCCGGCGGCAGCTTCGGCGTCAAGCAGGGCGTGTTTCCCTACATCGTGCTGATCGCGGCGGCCGCGCGCGTCACGGGTCGGCCAGTGAAGTGGATCGAGGACCGGCTCGAGCATCTTACCGCGTCGGTCTCGGCGACCAACCGCGCGACGACGTTGTCGGCGGCGGTCGCAGCAGACGGAAAGATCCTCGCGCTGGACTGGGACCAGGTCGAGGATTGCGGCGCGCATCTGCGCGCGCCTGAGCCTGCCACGCTCTACCGCATGCACGGCAACCTGACCGGCGCCTACGACATCCGCCACGTCAACATCCGCAACCGTGTCGTCGTCACCAACAAGACGCCAACCGGTCTCAATCGGGGCTTTGGCGGCCCGCAGGTCTATTTCGCGCTGGAGCGCCTGGTACAGCGGATCGCGATCGGCCTTGGCCTCGATCCGCTCGATGTCATCAAGCGCAATCTGATCGACGCCGGCGCGTTTCCCTATCGCACTGCGACCGGTGCCTTGCTCGACTCCGGCAATTACCAGGACGCCGTCGCGCTCGCAGTCGAGCAGGGCAGGCTCGCGGAACTGAAGGCGAAGCGCGACGAGGTGCGGGCGCAGGGGCGTCTCTATGGCATCGGCTTCACCGCGGTGGTCGAGCCCAGCGTCTCCAACATGGGCTACATCACCACCGTGCTGACGGCGGCGGAGCGCCGCAAGGCGGGTCCGAAGAACGGCGCGCAGGCGACGGCCACCGTCGGCCTCGATCCGGTCGGCAGCGTCACCGTCCACGTCGCGTCCGTGCCGCAGGGGCAGGGCCATCGCACCGTGCTGTCGCAGGTGGTTGCCGACGTCTTCGGCCTCCAGCCCAGGGATATCCGCGTCAACACCGAGATCGACACCGCCAAGGATGCCTGGTCGATCGCCTCGGGCAACTACGCCAGCCGTTTCGCCGCAGCCGTGGCGGGCACGGCAAAGCTCGCCGCGGAGCGCGTCGCCGGCCGTCTTGCCCGCATCGCCGCCAGCCAGTTGAACGTCGAAGCCGCCGACATCGTGTTTGCAAAAGGTTTCGTCGCCTCCAGGCACAATCCGGAGAACCGGATCGCGTTCTCACGCGTCGCAGCGCTCAGCCACTGGTCGCCGGGCTCGCTGCCTGATGATGCCGGCCAGACCATCCGCGAGACCGTGTTCTGGACACCGCCGGAGCTGACGCCGCCTGACGACGAGGACCGCATCAACTCCTCGCTCTGCCACGGCTTCATCTTCGATTTCTGCGGCGTCGAGATCGATCCGACGACGCTGGAGACGCGGATCGATCGCTACGTCACTATGCACGACTGTGGCACCATCCTGCATCCCGGCATGGTCAACGGCCAGATCCGAGGCGGCTTTACCCAGGCGCTCGGCGCGGCGCTCTACGAGGAATACGCCTACGCCGAGGACGGCAGCTTCCTGACGGGAACGCTCGCCGATTATCTGCTGCCGACCACGACCGAGGTGCCGGAGCCGCAGATCATCCACATGGAGACGCCGTCGCCGTTCACGCCCCTCGGCGCAAAAGGCGTCGGTGAGGGCAATTGCATGTCCACACCTGTCTGCATAGCCAATGCGGTTGCGGATGCGCTCGGCATTGCCGATATCACCTTGCCGCTGGTGCCGGCGCGGCTTGCAGAGCTGGTGCGCGGTGCCGAACCGCCGCCTCCCGCTGGCGGTGCGACTGCTGCGCCTGTGCGCGAAGGCGACCGGCGTTTGCGCGGTGAGGGACAGGCCTCGGTCAAGGGCGCACCCGAGCAGGTCTGGGCGATGCTGCTCGATCCCGCCACCCTGCAATCCGTCATTCCCGGCTGCCAGAGCGTGGACAAGATCACCGACACGCATTTCCGCGCCGACGTCACGCTCGGCATTGGCCCGGTCAGCGGGCGTTATCGCGCCGATGTCGAACTGTTCGACCTCGATCCGCCGCGTGCAGTCACCTTGCGCGGCGGTGCCACCGGCGCGCTCGGCTTCGGCAACGCCGAGGGGCGCATCACACTCGCGCCCGACGGCAAGGGTGGGACAAAGCTGACCTACAGCTACGACGCCGCGATCGGCGGCAAGGTGGCGAGCATCGGCGGCCGCCTGCTCGACGGCGCGACGCGCGTCATCATCGGCCAGTTCTTCACCGCACTAGCCCGCAAGGTTGGCGGTGGTGGCGCGGAGGGCGGCGTCTCGCTCTTCGCGCTGCTTGCAAAACTAGCCAGCTTGTTCGGGGGCGCCGATGAAGCCGCCCGCATTCGACTATCTCCGTGCCGAAACCCTTGGCGACGTCCTCGAAGGACTCGCGCAGCAGGGCGGCGATGCCCGTGTGCTCGCGGGCGGGCAGTCGCTGATGGCGATGCTGAACATGCGCCTCGCCAAGCCAAAACTGCTGATCGACATCATGCGCATCAGGGAGCTGCGTCAGATCGAGCGGAACGGCGATGCCGTCACCATCGGTGCCGGTGTGCGCCAGGCCGATCTCCTGGCATGGCCTGACCTTGCCGAGGCGCTGCCGCTGGTCGCGCTGGCATTGCCCTGGGTCGGGCACATGCAGACCCGCAGCCGCGGCACGATCTGCGGCTCGCTCGCGCACGCCGATCCCAGCGCCGAGATGCCGCTGACGCTGGTTGCGCTCGGTGGCGAGGTGTTGCTGCGCAGCGCCAAGCGGCGGCGGTGCGTTGCCGCCAAGGACTTCTTCGCCGGCATGATGCTGACCGCGCGCGCCGATGACGAACTGATCGAGGGCATCTCGCTGCCCGCCGTCAGGGGATCGCGCTTCGCCTTTCGCGAGGTCGCACGCCGTCACGGCGACTTCGCCATCGTCGCCTGCGCCGCGATGAAGACGCCGACGGGCGTGCGTCTCGCCGTCGGCGGTGTCGCCGACGTTCCGACCGCGCGCGACTGGCCGCGGCTGGAGGGCAGCGCGCTCGATGATGCCCTCAATGCCTTCGCCTACGAGCTCGGCGCGCGCGACGACGTCCACGCCACCGCGCGCTACCGCCGCGACCTCGTGCGCATGATCGGCCGCGATCTGATCGGCGAGGTGCTGCAATGACCCGCCTCGAGGCAGATCGGCGTCATGCCGTCCGTTTCTCGCTCAACGGCAAGCCTGTCGAGGGCGAGGCCGAGCCGCGCACATTGCTGTCCGATTTTCTGCGCCACCAGCTCGGCGCGACCGGCACCCATGTCGGCTGCGAGCATGGCGTCTGCGGTGCCTGCACCATCGTCGTCGACGGTATGCTGACGCGATCTTGTCTTACGCTCGCGGCGCAGGTCGATGGCTGCGAGCTCAGGACGGTCGAGGGGCTCGCACCGTCGGCGGACCGGCTCGGCGTGCTGCAGCAGGCGTTCCGCCGCAACCACGCGCTCCAGTGCGGCTTCTGCACCGCCGGCATTTTGATGTCGCTCGACCATTATCTCGCGAAGAACCCGGCGCCGACCGAGGCCGAGATCCGCGACCTCCTCAGCGGGCATATCTGCCGCTGCACCGGCTACACACCGATCATCCAGGCGGCGCTCGAAGCCGCCGCCGAACTCGCTTCATCCAAAAAAGAGACGTCCGATGCTTGATCTCGCCAGCAGCTTCATCGCCAGCGCCGCGCGCGATCCCCATGCGATTGCGCTGGTCGACGGTGATCTGCGCCTGACTTACCGGCAATGGTACGACAAGATCTCCGCGCTGGTGGCATCCTTCGATCGCCTTGGCCTCAAGCCCGGCGATCACGTCGTCACGCTGCTGCAAAACCGCTGGGAGGCGGCGACGCTGCACTGGGCCTGCCAGTTCGCAGGGCTGGTGATCACGCCGATCAACTGGCGCGCCAAGGCTGACGAGCTCGATTACTGCATCGAGAACGCCGAGGCCTGCGCGATCGTCTATCAGGACATCTCCGCGGCGGCGGTGCAGGGCTCGGCGCTGGCAGCCAAGCTGCTGCGTGTGTCCGTCGATCCCGGGACGGGGGAGGCCACCAGCTTTGCCGATCTGATCAAGGACAGCGCGCCGGACGCCGAGGCGCGTGTCGGCACCGATGCCTGGTCGATCATGCTCTACACGTCGGGCACGACCTCGCGGCCGAAGGGCGTGCCGCGGCGGCATCGCGCCGAACGCGCCGCGGCGATCGCCCATGTCGCGCAAAATCTCTACGGCCGCGGCGAGCGCACGCTCGGCGTCATGCCGCTCTACCACACCATGGGCGTCCGCTCGCTGCTGGCGATGTCGCTGATCGGCGGCAGCTTCATCTGCTTGCCGCGCTATGACAGCCGTCAGGCGCTGACGCTGATCGAGCAGGAGGAGATCACCAACCTCTATCTGGTCCCCACGCTCTATCACGACCTCGTTCATCACGAGGCCTTTGCCAGGACCGACGTCTCCAGCGTGCGCAAGCTCGGCTTTGCCGGCGCCTCGATGACCGACGGCCTTCTCAAGAAGCTGAACGAGGCGTTCAAGCCGGAGTTGTTCGTCAATCACTACGGCAGCTCCGAGATCTACACCTTTACGATCGACCAGAACGCCGCCGCAAAGCCCGGCTCGGCCGGCAAGGCGGGGCTGAACCAGCACGTCAAGGTCGTGCGCATCGGCGCGAAGTCGGTCGCAGAGCTTGCCGCGGTCGGCGAGGAGGGCGAGATCATCGCCACGCTCGCCGGTGACGAGGCCTTCGAAGGCTACTGGCGCCGCCCCGAGGCCGACGCCAAGTCGCTGCGCGAGGGCTGGTATTTTACCGGCGATACCGGCTTCGTCGATCCCGACGGCGATCTCTTCGTCACCGGCCGCGTCGACGACATGATCATCACCGGCGGTGAGAACGTCTCGCCGGTGGAGATCGAGAGCTGCCTGTCGTTGCATCCCGCGGTCGACGAGGTCGCGGTGGTCGGCGTTGCCGACGAGAAATGGGGCAAGGTCGTCGCCGCCTTCGTCAAGCGCAATCGCCCTGTGTCGGACGTCGAGCTGGAGCAGTTCTGCCGGACCACGGGGCTTGCCAATTTCAAGCGGCCTCGGCGCTACGTTTTCGTCGACGCCATTCCCAAATCGCCGGTCGGAAAATTGCTGCGGCGACTGCTCGTCGCCGGTGAATACGAAGCCGAGCGCCTGCCGCCATCAGACGCGGCCTGATCAATAACCATCAACAGAAGGAAGCACAAATGCCGTCAGCCTATACGTTTACCGATCCCCGACTCGCAAAACTCGACGGGTTCAAGGTCGAGATCGACGAGGTGCATGAGCGCGCCGACATCATCTTAGGGAGGCCGCCCTACAATGTCGTGGCGATGCCGCAGCGCGACCAGCTGCGCCTGACCTTCGAGACGCTGGACGAGGATCCGCGCGTCCGCGTGATCGTGGTGCGCGGCGAGGGCGAGCATTTCTCCAGCGGCGGCAATATCGGCGGCTTCATGGAGGCGAGCCCCGAGCATGTATCCAAGCTCGCCTGGAACATCGCCGCGCCCGCGCGCTGCGCCAAGCCCGTGATCGTAGCCAACCGCGGCTATTGCTTCGGCGTCGGCTTCGAGCTGTCGCTGGCCTGCGACTTCCGCATCGCCTCCGAGACCACGCAATACGCGCTGCCGGAGCAGAAGCTCGGCCAGATCCCGGGCTCGGGCGGCTCTGCGCGTCTCCAGAAAATGGTCGGCATCACCCGCACCAAGGACATCGTGATGCGCTCCAAGCGCATCTCGGCCAAGCAGGCCTATGACTGGGGCATCGCCACCGAGTGCGTGCCCGATGCCGAGCTGGAGAAGGCGACCGACAAGCTGGTCGACGAGCTCCGCACCTTCTCGCCGCTGGCGCAGCGCACGGCCAAGAAGCTCCTCAACGACACCGAGGATTCGACGCTCGCCATCGCGATCGAACTCGAAGGCCATTGCTACAGCCGCCTGCGCCAGTCGGAAGACTTCAAGGAAGGCGTCGAAGCCTTCAACGCCAAGCGTCCGCCGAAGTTCACCGGGCGCTGATGCGCGACAAAAACCGCCGTGGTTCGCAATGACGCGAGCCGCGGCTCTTTCAAAACGGGGGAGGTAAAACAACATGGCTGAGATGGATATGCCGGTCGCCGGCGCGCAAGCGTCGGCGGATAACAAGCAGATGGTCAATGCGATCATCGCATCGGTGCTCGGATGGGCGCTGGATCTGTTCGATTTGTTCATTTTGCTTTACGTGGCGCCGGTCGTCGGCGCACTGTTCTTTCCGTCGAGCAACCCGGCGTTGTCGCTGGCTGCGGTCTACGGCTCGTTCGCCGTGACGCTCCTGATGCGGCCGCTCGGCTCGGCGGTGTTCGGGCATTATGCCGACGTGCACGGCCGCAAGCAGGCCATGCTGATCGCCATCATCGGCGTCGGCGTCAGCACGGCGGCGTTCGGCTTGCTGCCGACCATCGCCCAGGTCGGCGTGATCGCGCCGATCATCTTCCTGATCCTGCGCCTCGTGCAGGGCATCTTCGTCGGCGGCGTCGTGGCTTCCACCCACACCATCGGCACGGAATCGGTGCCGGCGCAATGGCGCGGCGCGATGTCTGGCCTGGTCGGCGGCGGTGGCGCCGGGATCGGTGCGCTGCTCGCGTCCTTCATCTTCCTGATCACGTCCTCGATCTTCCCCGGTGATGCCTTCGCGGTATGGGGCTGGCGCTTCATGTTCTTCTCGGGGCTGCTGAGCTCGCTGCTCGGCTGGTTCATTTTCCGCAACCTCGAGGAATCGCCGTACTTCAAGGAGCTCAAGCGTCAGCAGGGTAACAAGCAGGCGAAGGTCTCGAAGGCACCGGTCAAGGACGTGTTCTCCGGCGCATATCGCGGCGTGCTGCTGGTCAACCTTCTCATCACCTTCGGCGGTGGTGCCGGCTATTACCTGACCTCGGGCTATCTGCCGAGCTTCCTGAAAGTCATCAATGCGGTCCCGAACCAGACCTCGTCGCTGATCCTGATGGGCGCGAGCGTGTCGGCGTTCTTCTCGGCCGTGCTGGTCGGCGCGCTGAGCGATCGTATCGGCCGGAAGAAGACGTTCCTCCTGATCGGTGTTCTGGCCGCGGTGCTGCTGCCGCTGTGCTACCTCAATCTCGCGGCGACCAAGGACACGACGCAAATCGCGCTCTATGCGCTGGCCATCGCCTTCATCGGCAATGCCGGCTATGCGCCGGTGCTGATCTTCCTCAATGAGCGTTTTCCGACCGCACTGCGCGCGAGCGGCACGGGTCTGTCCTGGAACATCGGCTTTGCGCTGGGCGGTATGATGCCGACCTTCGTCTCGCTGGTGAGCGGCAGCCCGGCGGAGATCCCGATGTCGCTGGCCTACTTCGCAGTCGGCGTGTTCGTGATCTACCTGATTGGTGCGGTCGTGATCCCCGAGACCAAGGGTAACTTCCGCTGAGCCAAATCGGCGCGGCCGCATTCGTGGCCGCGCCGATCCATCGAATTGCGCGATGAGACGGGAATGGATGGGCTGGATTTCGACGACGTGATCGTCGGTGGCGGGTCGGCGGGCTGCGTGCTCGCCAATCGGCTTTCCGCAGACGGAAGCCGCCGCGTGCTTCTGATCGAAGCCGGGATGGACACGCCGCCGGAGGCGACGCCGCCGGAAATCCTCGACAGCTATCCGATGACGCTGTTCTTCGGCGACAAATACATCTGGCCGGGCCTGTCAGCGGCGGCCGGCCGCAACGCCGAGGGCAAGCCGGTCGTTCGCGCCTACGAGCAGGGGCGGGTGATGGGCGGCGGATCCAGCATCAACGTGCAATCGGCCAATCGCGGCCTGCCGCGCGACTATGACGAGTGGCGCGATCTCGGCGCCCGGGGCTGGGGCTGGGCGGATGTGCTACCGTACTTCCTCAAGCTCGAAACGGACCTGGATTTCGACGGCCCACTGCATGGCAAGCACGGCCCGATCCCGATCCGCCGCATCGCGCGCGAGGCGATGCCGCCGTTTGGCCACGCCGTCGGCGAAGCGTTGTCGGCGACCGGCCTGCCGTTCCGAAAGGACCAGAACGGCGAGTTCGAGGACGGCATCTTTCCGCCGGCCTTCTCCAATCGCAACGACCGGCGCGTCTCGACCGCAGCCGGATATCTCGACGCAGCAACGCGCGCGCGGCCGAATCTGACCATCTGGGCGGACAGCGAGGTCGAACAGCTCCAGGTCGATGGCCGCCGCGCGACGGGCGTGGTGGTCGCGCGGGGCGGTCATAAGCTCACCATTGGCGCTGGCCGCGTGATTCTCACGGCAGGCGCGGTGCAATCGCCTGCGATCCTGATGCGGGCGGGCATCGGCCCGGGTGCGGCGCTGCAAGCGCTCGGCATTCCCGTGGCGATCGATCTCCCCGGCGTCGGCAGCAATCTGCGCGATCATCCCGCGTTGACCTTCTGTCAATATTTGCCGCGGCGGTTGCGGTTGCCGCTTGCCCGGCGGCGCCCCAATTTCGCGGCGATGCGCTTCTCGTCCGAACATCCCGGCTGCGACGCCTCCGACATGTACATCACGGCCTCGGCGCGCGGCGGGTGGCATGCGCTGGGCACGCGGCTTGGTCTCTACTTTCTGTGGTGCAACCGGCCGTATTCGAGCGGCTCGCTCACGCTGGCGAGCCGCGACCCGAAAACCCATCCTGTTGTCGATCTCAACCTGATCTCCGACCGACGCGATCTCGAACGGATGGTCGCGGCCGTCCGGGTGCTCGCGAAGCTTTTCGTCCATCCCGCGCTCAACCCGGAGGCGGACGATTTCTTCCCGGCCTCCTTTTCTCCGCGTATCAAGCGGCTGAGCCGGTACGGCACCGTCAATCGCATCGTTGCGTCCATCCTCGGGCCGATGCTCGACATACCCGCGGGCCTCAGGGCGCTTCTGATCCGGCTCGTGCTGCTCAACGGCACGGCCTTCCAAGCGACGCTTGAAGACGACCGTGCCCTCGAAGCCTTCGTACGGCAAAGCGTGTTCGGAGTCTGGCATCCGGTGGGGACATGTCGCCTGGGCGATCCCGCCGACCGGATGGCGGTGGTCGATTCCGGGGGCAGGGTGATCGGCAGCGAGAACATCTTTGTGGCGGATGCCTCGATCATGCCGCGGCTGCCGACGGCCAATACCAATATCCCCGTGATCATGGCGGCCGAGAAGATCAGTGATGCCCTGCTGTCGCGAAATTGAGCTTTGTGCTGCGGGCGGCTATCTCGGCTTCCAGCCCCTGTGGGACTGGATCACCGAGGCCGAGCCGGACCTGTTCAACTAGGATCGTGACCTCGGGGCGGGGCAGTTGCCCGGCTCGCCGAATTGCGCCGCGCCCAGACATCGTGAGATATAACAGCGGGCGGCTTATCGCATTTGTGCGAGCCGCCGCCGCAACGGTGAGGAGCAGGGCGACATGGTCAATGGTCTGCCGAGCGAAGTTGAAGTCATCACATTGTTCGTCGATGACATTGCGTCGTCGAAAGCGTTTTACGCCAGGGTTTTCACATCCGAGACGGTCTGGGAAGATGCGGTCTCATCCGTGCTTCGATTTGGTGGGCTCCTGGTCAATCTTCTCGACGCGTCTCAGGCACCGCCGCTTGTCGAGCCGCTGCGTGTCGCGCAGTCCTCCGCAGGGGCGCGCGCACTCCTGACGATCAGGGTCGTCGACGTCGATCAGGTCTGCTCAGCCCTGCGGGAGATTGGCGTCGATCTGCTCAATGGCCCGATCGACCGTCCGTGGGGGCGACGAACTGCGTCCTTTGCCGACCCCTCAGGCCATGTCTGGGAGATCGCGCAGCTGATTGAGCGGAAATAGCGGCTGGCGCCGGCCCGCCGATCGCTACAGCCTCCCGCAGACGCGATTGACCAGTTCGATGAACCAGCGCAACGCCGGATCGGCCATGGCGCGGCGCGTGTGGAGAAGGTCGATGGGGAACGCCTCCACATCGTAGGGAATCGGAACGACAGACACGCCGGCGGCTGTCGCGAAGCGGCGCGCGACGCGCTCGGCCATGGTTGCCACGAGATCGGTGCCGGCGACGGCAAACGGCACCGCGACGACATGGGCAAGCGTGATCGCGGTCCGGCGCTTGCGTCCGTGCCGGCTCAGCATCGTGTCGATTGCGCCGGGAAGTCCGTCGCCGCCGGCCGAGGAGAACAGCACATGCGGGAGCCGCGTGTAATCGTCCTTGGTGAGACGGGCTTTCAGTTTGGCGCGTTTGGCGTCGCGAATGCAGACGAATCTCTCCGTGAAAAGCGTAGATCGGATGATGCGCGGGGAAGCGGGAAGATGGCCACCCATCAGCGCGTCGACATCGCCGTGTTCCAGGCTCGCGACACTCGCGGCCGGATCAATGATGGGGCGCACCACGAGATCGATACCAGGCGCCTCCCGCCGCAACGCCTCGACCAGTCGCGGCACCACGACGAGGTCGCCATAGTCGGTCGCCGCAATGGACAGGCGATGGCGGGCTGTTGCCGGATTGAAGGCCGATGTGGGTTCAAGCACGCCCCTGATCTGCCCCAGAGCGTCGCTGATCGGCCGCGCCAGCGCCAGCGCCTTGGCCGTCGGCTGCATGCCGGAGGCCGAGCGCACGAACAGCTCATCGCCAAACAGCGCCCGCAGCCGCGTCAGCGTGCTGCTCATGGACGGTTGCGCCAGGCCGATGCGTTGGCCGGCTCGGGTCACATGGCGTTCCTCCATCAGCGCCTCGAAGGCGACCAGGAGGTTGAGGTCGACGGAAGCCAAATTCATTTGAACAATGATAGATATGGTAATAATCGATTTCAAGAATGATGCGGGGTGTGGTCTCCTGGCGAAGACGACATGATTGGGCGCGGCGTATGCGATCCTCACTCCTGCACTTCATCCCGCGCGGACCGACATTGCTGGCGCTTGGCGTCCTGCTTGGATTGGCCTTTCCGGCGCTTGCGGACCTCGCTCGCCCCCTGATGCCAACCACGATCTTCCTGATCGTGCTGGGAACGCTGTTGCGGATCGACAGTCAGGCCGTCGTCGCAACGCTGCGACGGCCATCGCTTTCCGTGCTCTTGCCGGCCGTCGTCATGGTGGCCTGTCCGCTCGTGATCGGTGTTGCCGGTCACGCCTTGAACCTTGGCCCGGAGATCGCGCTTGCGGCCGTGCTCGCCGTCTCGGCGCCGCCATCGAGCGGAACGGCAGCAGTGGCACGCATGCTTGGGCTCGACGGTGCGGTGCCGCTCGTGGTGACGGTGTTGTCCATGGTGCTGGCTCCGGTCACCGTGCCGCTTCTTGCAGGCTGGTTCGGCGGACTCGAGATCAGCGCGCTCGAGCTCGCGCTTCGCCTGGCGCTGTTGATCGGCGGCGCCGAAGGCGTGGCTTTCCTGGTCCGCCGGCACGCAGCCCCGGTGCTGGCGGCCCATGGCGGGATGGTCGACGGGATCATCGTCGCGGCACTTCTCGTCTTTGCGGTGGCGACGATGGCTGACATTCGTGCGCAGATCGCGGCGGATGTGCAGGCCGCCACGCTCTGCCTCGGGCTCGCCTTCGCTTGCAATATCGCCCTTCAAACAGCTGGTGTCGTGCTGCTGCCGGGCAATTTGAGCCAGCGGTTGACCGTCGGGCTCATCCTCGGCAACCGCAATGTCGGCCTGGTCTGGTCGGCGCTGGGTGCTGCCGCCTCGCCACGCATGGCGCTATACTTCGCCGCGACGCAATTTCCGATCTACCTCCTGCCGCGCCTGATCGAGACATTGATCGGCCGGAACACTGGAAAGGCCAAGCCGTGACCACGCCCCGTCTCACTCCCGAACAGGCCCAGCATTTCGCTCGTATCGCGCTCGGCCATGTCGGGCGTGAATATCCCAACAATGTGGACCACGCGCTGGCCGAGCCGGCGGATGCCCGCACGCCGAGCCAGCTGCATCCGATCTTCTACGGCAGCTACGACTGGCACTCCTGCGTCCACAGCTACTGGATGCTGGCGCGGCTGCTGCGCCGGTTTCCCGATTTCGCGGCGGCGGCTGACATCCGCACGTTGTTCGACACGCAGTTCGTGCCCGAGAAGGTTGCCGCCGAGCGCGCTTACTTCACTCGCCCGACTGCCCGCGGCTTCAAGCGGCCGTATGGCTGGGCCTGGCTGCTGAAGCTCGCGACCGAGCTCGCGCTCCAGACCGACGACCGCTGGAGCCGCAATCTCGCGCCGCTGGCCGACATCATCGCGCAACGCTTTCGCGACTTCCTGCCGTTGGCGTTCTATCCCGTACGCGTCGGCACCCATTTCAATACGGCGTTTGGCCTGCGGATGGCGGCAGACTACGCCGGCATCAAAAAGGATGAAGCGCTCGCCAGGTTGCTGCACGAGACTGGCCAGCGCTGGTATGGTGAGGACACCGACTGCCCCGCCTGGGGAGAGCCGAGCGGCGACGACTTCCAGTCCTCAGCTCTTATCGAGGCCGAGTGCATGCGGCGCCTGTTGCCCTCGGACGCGTTCCTGCCCTGGTTCGATCGGTTCCTGCCGCGGCTGGTCGAACGACGGCCGACAACGCTGTTCAAGCCTGCGACGGTCACCGATCGCACCGACGGCAAGATCGCTCATCTCGATGGGCTCAATCTCAGCCGCGCCTGGTGCTGGCGTTCTCTCGGCGAGGCCTTGCCGGCAGGCGACCCCGCCGCGTCGCTGCCCATGAAGCGGCGCGGGAGCATCTGGCCGCGGGCCTCCCCCATATCACCGGTCACTACATGGGAGAGCACTGGCTCGCGAGCTTTGCCGTGCTTGCACTGGATGATGAGAACTGAGCGGGCAGGGGCCTTCCGCGGCTCATTCAATCTGCGGTCATGATCAACCGAAGGCGCGCGTTCGCATGTCTAGCCTCACCGCGCGGCAACACGGTGAACCGGGCGTCGATCAGAGAGAGAAGGGGGGCTGCGGTTCTGGCTATCTGAGTGCGCGGGTGGAAGGGCGATGAGCGTCCGGGCTAACCAGGACGAGCAGGCTTGCGGCTCGGCTACGCGGAGACGAGAGAATGGGCGATGTGGAGAACTTTTTCATTTTTCGCTTGAAGTCACATGAGCGAGCGTCTATCTCACCGACCACTGAGCGCGGCGCCGCCGGGTCACTGACCAGGGCGAGCGAACGCGCCACTGATGCTCCTCACCTTGTTGAGTGACACAACAATCGACGTAAGTCGATTGGGGTTCATCCATCGTCGGTAGGGGTGTCGGAACCCTTCCTCTCAGGAAGGTTGGGGGCCTCTCCGGTCCCGGGCTGTTTGACAAGTGAAGATGAAGAAAGAGAAACGTGGACGGCGGAGTCCTTGCGGGTCTCGCATCTCGAAAGCTTCGGCTTTTCTGATCGAGACCGGACGAAAGACTTCGGCGGTACACGTTTTAAAGGAAACACCATCGCTGCCAGCGATGTGAATCGCGGGCAGCTCGACGACTTCGGTTGTCGAAATAATGGTGGGACCTCGTCAAACGTTGTGATCAGCCGGTTCAAAGTTCAAGTCCAACTTGAGAGTTTGATCCTGGCTCAGAGCGAACGCTGGCGGCAGGCTTAACACATGCAAGTCGAGCGGGCGTAGCAATACGTCAGCGGCAGACGGGTGAGTAACGCGTGGGAACGTACCTTTTGGTTCGGAACAACACAGGGAAACTTGTGCTAATACCGGATAAGCCCTTACGGGGAAAGATTTATCGCCGAAAGATCGGCCCGCGTCTGATTAGCTAGTTGGTGAGGTAATGGCTCACCAAGGCGACGATCAGTAGCTGGTCTGAGAGGATGATCAGCCACATTGGGACTGAGACACGGCCCAAACTCCTACGGGAGGCAGCAGTGGGGAATATTGGACAATGGGGGCAACCCTGATCCAGCCATGCCGCGTGAGTGATGAAGGCCCTAGGGTTGTAAAGCTCTTTTGTGCGGGAAGATAATGACGGTACCGCAAGAATAAGCCCCGGCTAACTTCGTGCCAGCAGCCGCGGTAATACGAAGGGGGCTAGCGTTGCTCGGAATCACTGGGCGTAAAGGGTGCGTAGGCGGGTCTTTAAGTCAGGGGTGAAATCCTGGAGCTCAACTCCAGAACTGCCTTTGATACTGAGGATCTTGAGTTCGGGAGAGGTGAGTGGAACTGCGAGTGTAGAGGTGAAATTCGTAGATATTCGCAAGAACACCAGTGGCGAAGGCGGCTCACTGGCCCGATACTGACGCTGAGGCACGAAAGCGTGGGGAGCAAACAGGATTAGATACCCTGGTAGTCCACGCCGTAAACGATGAATGCCAGCCGTTAGTGGGTTTACTCACTAGTGGCGCAGCTAACGCTTTAAGCATTCCGCCTGGGGAGTACGGTCGCAAGATTAAAACTCAAAGGAATTGACGGGGGCCCGCACAAGCGGTGGAGCATGTGGTTTAATTCGACGCAACGCGCAGAACCTTACCAGCCCTTGACATGTCCAGGACCGGTCGCAGAGATGTGACCTTCTCTTCGGAGCCTGGAGCACAGGTGCTGCATGGCTGTCGTCAGCTCGTGTCGTGAGATGTTGGGTTAAGTCCCGCAACGAGCGCAACCCCCGTCCTTAGTTGCTACCATTTAGTTGAGCACTCTAAGGAGACTGCCGGTGATAAGCCGCGAGGAAGGTGGGGATGACGTCAAGTCCTCATGGCCCTTACGGGCTGGGCTACACACGTGCTACAATGGCGGTGACAATGGGATGCTAAGGGGCGACCCTTCGCAAATCTCAAAAAGCCGTCTCAGTTCGGATTGGGCTCTGCAACTCGAGCCCATGAAGTTGGAATCGCTAGTAATCGTGGATCAGCACGCCACGGTGAATACGTTCCCGGGCCTTGTACACACCGCCCGTCACACCATGGGAGTTGGTTTTACCTGAAGACGGTGCGCTAACCCGCAAGGGAGGCAGCCGGCCACGGTAGGGTCAGCGACTGGGGTGAAGTCGTAACAAGGTAGCCGTAGGGGAACCTGCGGCTGGATCACCTCCTTTCT